>JAGIAZ010000001.1 GCA_017744605.1 Sphingobium sp.
GAGTTCCTCCAGGTCGACACGACCAACATCCTGTTCATCTGCGGCGGCGCCTTCGCCGGCCTCGAGAAGATCATCGGCGACCGCCTGGAAGGCAAGTCGATCGGTTTCGGCGCGCATGTCGCCGCCCCCGATGAGCGTCGTACCGGCGAGATGCTGAAGCAGACCGAGCCGGAGGACCTCCTCAAGTTCGGCCTCATTCCCGAGTTCGTCGGCCGTCTGCCGGTCATCGCGACGCTCGAGGATCTCGACATCAAGGCGCTGGTCCAGATCCTGACCGAGCCGCGCAACGCGCTGGTGAAGCAATATCGCAAGCTGTTCGAGATGGAGAATGTCGAGCTGACGTTCACCGATGAGGCGCTGACCGCGATCGCTCAGCGCGCCATCGAGCGCAAGACCGGCGCGCGTGGCCTGCGTTCGATCATCGAGGCAATCCTGCTCGATACCATGTTCGACCTGCCGACCATGGAAGGCGTGACCGAAGTGGTCGTCGACAAGGATGTGGTCGGCGGGACCAAGGACCCGATCCGCGTCTTCGCCGACACCAAGCGGAAGGCCGGCAGCGACGCCGCCTGAGCATCAGTTGCTAATTGAGATCATGGAAAGGGTCGGCCTCGTTGCCGGCCCTTTCGTTTTGGCTCACGTCTCGCCGGCAGCGGCCTTGAAATCGCCAAGCAGTTGCGCGGCAGACTTACGTAGATCGTGCCGCGCCTCGACACGCCGCCGCCCTTCGGCGCCCATCGCGGCACGCTCGCTGCTGCTGGCGCGCATGACGCCGTGCAAGGCCTCTGCAATCGCATCGACATCGCCCGGTTCGAACAGCCAGCCACAGCCGGCATCCACCAGTTCGGGAATGCCCGTGATGCGGGTCGTCAGCACCGGTCGGCCGATGGCGAGCGCTTCCATGATGACGATCGGCAACCCCTCAGCATAACTCGGCAACAGCAGTGCGCGCGATTGACGGATCGTCTCGCGAACCTGCGCACCCGTGGCCCAGCCATGCAGGATCACCTGGCTTTCGACACCATGTTTGGCGATCTCTTCGCGGATCAGTGCTTCATCGTCGCCGCCGCCGAGCAGGTCGATGACGATGTCGGGGAATTCATCCTTCACCCTCGCGACTGCCGCTGGAATGTGGCGCTGCCCCTTGTTGAAGCACAACCGCCCCACACAGACGATCCGGGACGTGTTTGGCGCCGCGCCATCGAAGGCGAAATCCTCGGGGTCGATGCCGCAGTGGATGATCTGCACCTTGTCAGCCACGTCCGGTGCTTCATCGAGGATGCGGCTCCGGCAATAGGCCGTGATGGCGACGACGAATGCCGCGCCCCGCGCTTTCATGCCGAGCGAACGGGCCTTCGGGTCGACCAGTTCATCCGGTCCATGGACCGTGAAGCTGTAGGTCGGGCCGCCCAGGCCATGGGCTAGCATGGCGATGGCGGTGGCGTTGTTCGAGAAATGACAATGGACATGCTCGAGGCCGAGCCGCGCCGTGCGCGTCCGGAAGGCCAGCGCCTCCAGCGCATAGGCCGCGAACACCGTCGGCGTCTTCCTGGCATTGCGGTAGAGCCGCCAGATCTTCGGCAGCATGGCCAGGCTGCGCAGGGGATGCCGCAAGGCCGTCGCCAGCGCATCGGCAAAGAGCCGCCCCTTGCGGCCGCTCAACAGATAGTCGGTCCGCCCCTGTTCGGCGATGTCGCTGGGGTCGACGACCTGACTGTCCCATGCGCGCGCGGCGAAACGGACGACGGGTTGGCCGAACGCTTCAAGGGACTCGATTTCCTTGCGAACGAAGGTTTCGCTGGGGAGGGGATATGTGCCGAGCAGATAGGCAAGTTTCATTGCATCGCGACTTTCTGCTCCTCCACGACGATGGCCGTGCGCACCTGGCTGGACCGGTGCCGCCCTGTCAATGAGGCTGCGGCTTCCGCCAAGCCCTATTGCGCTTAAACGCCGGCCGTAAAGATTGTCTGATTTCGAGGCTTTTGAACGCAAAACACCGCCCGTGCGCCGGTCTATTGCCGCTATATTGGGCTGGCCGACGATCTTTCCCTATGGCAGGCCTTGTCAACAAGGAGCCGGTTGGGGAGCTGGAACCGCGATTCGCGACTGAACTTGGGAGGTTCGTTGATGCGGGTTTGTGGACTCTTGTGGACCGCCGCGCTGCTGTCGTGCGCACTGCCTTTCGCGTGGTCCGCGCAAGCTCAGGATCAGAAGCAGGCGGCGCCTGCTCCAGCACAGATCACGCCCGACGATCTCGTGAAGATGCGCGTGGGGATGCCGGACGATGAAATCGTCGTCACCGGCAAGGCGCTGCCGGAGCCGGAAGAGGTCAAGAAGCAAGCCAGGGCCATCACCAGGATGGACGATTTCTTCGCCGCGCCGCTCGCCCAGCTTCAGGAAAGGGTCTGTCCCGGCGTTATGGGGCTTCCGGCGGACATCGCCGGGATCATCGTCGATCGCATTCGCTGGAATGCCGAGCGTGTCGGGCTCAAGCCGGCGAAGGAGGGGCAATGCCGGCCCAATATCCTGATCGCTTTCGTCCTGAACGGTCAGATGGAAGCGCAGGCGCTGGCGCGTTCAAAGCCCTGGGTTTTCCGCGACGTACCCGATTCGGACGTGAAGGACATGCTCGCGGATGCCGGCCCGGTTCATGCCTGGAGCAGCACGCAGACCAGGACCCGGGATGGCATGCCGGTCGCCAAAAGCGAGAGCATGTTCGATCCGCCCGTGGTGCAGACGACCATCTCGGATTCTCACATTTTCTTGGCGGCCCGGCTCGATATCGCCCAGTCGGTGGTGGTGATCGACATAAAGGCGATCGACGGCATGTCGGTGGTCCAGCTTGCGGACTATGCGACGATGCGCGCCTTCGCCCGCACGCGCCCGGTCGACGGCGATTCCTCCGCGAGCACGATCCTGGCGCTCTTCGACAAGAGCGCACCCGCACCGCGCGAACTCACCCCTTTTGACCTTGGCTATCTGAGCGCGATTTACAAAAGCCAGGGCAACCTGCCAGCTTCGGCCAAGATCGGCGCCATTCCCAGAGAAATCAAAAAGCGGCTCGCCAAGGCGTCATCCGGCGATGTTTCCGCACCCTGACCTGCCTTAAGTCCCTGTGTAAACTATCGACGCGGCGGGGTTCTGCTCCTATCTAGGCCGCGGAACGGCGCGGGGCCATGTGTCTGCCGCGCCTTGGGAAAAATACCATCGAAAGGCATTGGCCACGCCATGACCGCACTCAAAGTCGAACAATCCGGTGCCAAGATCATCGACGGCAAGGTCGTCGCCAAAAAGATGCGCGCCGATCAGAAGGCGCAAGTCGAACTCCTACAGGCAAAGGGCGTGACGCCGGGTCTCGCGGTCGTGCTCGTCGGTGAAGACCCGGCCTCGGAGATTTATGTCTCCCGCAAGGTCAAGGCCTGTGAGGCGGTCGGCATCAAGTCGATCAGCTATCGCCTGCCGGCCACGATCTCGAACGAGGAACTGCTGGTCCTTATCGGCAAGCTCAATGCCGACCAGAATGTGCATGGCATCCTTGTCCAGCTGCCGTTGCCCAAGCATATCGACATGGCCAAGGTGCTGGAAACCATCGCGCCGGAAAAGGACGTCGACGGCTTCCATCTTTACAATGTCGGCGCGCTGGTCGTCGGGCGGCAGATTTTCCCGCCGTGCACGCCCTATGGCGTCATGCACCTGCTGGAATATAGCGACATCCCGATCGAGGGCCGCAACGTCGTGGTGGTCGGCGCGTCCAATATCGTCGGCAAGCCGATGGCGCTCATGTTGATGGCGCGCGACGCGACGGTTGCCATCTGCCACGCCAAGACGCGCGATCTCGGTCAATGGACGATGCTCGCGGACATTCTCGTGGTCGCCGCAGGCGTCCCGAACCTGATCGTGTCGCAAATGGTCAAGACTGGCGCCGTGGTGATCGACGTTGGTATCAATCGCCTGCCCGACGGCCGCATCGTCGGCGATGTCGATTTCGAAGGCGTGCGCAAGAAGGCGAGCTACATCTCGCCAGTGCCCGGCGGCGTCGGTCCCATGACGATCGCCATGCTGCTGGAGAACACGATTATCTCCGCCCAGCGGTTCGCGGCATCGGATATATAGGGAGTTCGGTGAGCCGGGGGCTGTGTGTTCAGGATCCCGGCTCACCCCGAAGCGCGAACGCGCTCCAGATCGCATGTTCCCAGTCGTCTGATGGGCTCATCCGACTTGAAAAGCTGTGGCGCTTCCCGGTGTCAGTCGATGGTGACCGTCACCGCGCGGCGGTTCTGCGCCCATGCGCCTTCATCGGAGCCGAGCGCCGAGGGGCGCTCCTTGCCGTAGCTGATCACCGTGATTCGTGAGACATCGATGCCAAGCGAGACGAGATAGTTTTTCGCGGCATTGGCGCGGCGTTCCCCGAGAGCGATATTATACTCGCGCGAGCCGCGCTCGTCGCAATGGCCCTCGATGGTGAACTGCTTGTTTGGGTAACGCGCGAGCCAGGTTGCCTGGCTGCGGAGAATTGCCTGGTCCTCCGCATCGACGTCGAAGCCATCGGTGCCGAAGAAGATGCGGTCGGACGAGACGCTCGCGACGAAATCGGCATGGCTGCCCGGAACGGGCGCATTGGAAAGCTGTGACGGCCCGGCCGGCTCACTCTCGCCTGCGGTGTTCACAGGCGCCGAGGGCAGGGTGGCCGTAGTCGTCGACTTCTTGGTGCAACCGGCCAGGGCGATCGCTGCGACGCTCATGAGAACAAAGGTCCGAACAGCCATTCAACACTCCCGAGAGGCAAAAGGAAACTGGGCCGCCCGGACGGACTGAGAGCATGAAGATGCATTGTACCCCCCGGTCGGTTGTTCCCGAATAGAGCAGGGCGACAATGGGGCGTTACCACGGCTTTTCTATGGTGGTGTGGGAATCCCGTGGGTACGCAGGTTTGCGCAAGCGCCCATGATGCGCGGATCGGTGTAAACCCCGCCGGTCTGGCTCGGAGTGAAGGCGCGCAAACCCCAATGTGCGTCGGCATTCCGGGCCGGTGTTCTCTGGCGCTATAAGTTCACCGGCAATGTGGCGAGCCGGTATCCCACGCCGGATTCGGTCAGGATGATGCGAGGCTCGGCCGGGTCCTCTTCCAGCTTCTGCCTGAGCAGGCCGATGTAGCTGCGCAGATACTGGCCATCGATATTGGGGTCTTTCCAGCCCGCGAGAAGCAGGCGGCGATGGGTCACCACCTGTCCCGCCTTGCGCGCCAACGCTTCGAGCAGGTCGAATTCCTTGGGCGAAAGCTTGACCTCCTCTCCCATCAACCGCACGAGCCGCCGCTCGAAGGAAATGACGAGATCGCGCGAGCGAAATTCCGTCGCGCGCCGTTCCGCGCCGGTAAGGCGGCGCAAGGCGACACGAATGCGAGCGAGCAATTCGTCGATACCGAAGGGCTTGTTGATGAAATCGTCCGCGCCCTCGTCGAGCGCGGCGACCTTTTCGGTTTCCTGGTGCCGGGCCGAGAGGACCAGGATGGCCATGGGGTTGAGCGCACGCAACTGGCGGATCAGATCCTTGCCGTCGGCATCGGGCAGGCCGAGGTCGAGCAGGACGATGTCGAAGGCCTCCGATTGGGCGGCGGCGAGGCCTTGGGCGGCCGTGCTCGCCGTCCGTACGGCATAACCCTGCGATGCGAGCACCGGGTCCAGCGTTCCTGCGATGGCGGGTTCGTCGTCGATGACGAGGATGCGCTCAGCCACGGACATCTCCCGATAAGGCGGCGCTGAGCGGCATGCGGACGAGGACATGCGCGCCCATGCCGCCGGCATGTGGGCTGTCGATGGCGATCGAACCGCCGAACAGCTCGACGAACCCCTTGGCGATCGAAAGGCCGAGGCCCTGGCCTTCCTGCTGTGCGGTGCGGCTCGACCGGTAGAAGCGATCGAACAGGTGTGACAGTTCGTCTTTGGGCACGCCGCAGCCTTGGTCGATGATATCCACCCTGACCTCGCTCCCGCTTGTACCGAGCCTGAGCGCTATCGTGCTGCCCTCCGGGCTATAGCGCACCGCATTGTCGATGATGTTGCGAAAGATTTGCTCGACCATCACGGCATTGGCCCGGACGAGCGCCGAACTGGCCTCGAACTGCTTGGCGAAGACATGCGTATCCGTTGCCGTGCGCACCGAACGCAGGACCGAGCCGAGAATGTCGACGACATCGACGTCGACGAGCTGGTTCACGTCGATGCCGCCCTGCAACCGCCCAAGGTCGAGGAGATTGGCCGTGTAGCGGTCGAGACGCGCCGCCTGGTCCTGGATCGTCTGCAGCAGCTTCACGCGCACCGCAGGATCGAGATCGTCTGCCAGCGACAGCAGGCTCGAAGCGGAGGCGGAAATGGCCGAAAGCGGCGTCCGCATATCGTGCGAAAGCGAGGAGAGCAGGGCGGTCTTGAGCTCTTCCGAGCGCCGGACCGCTTCGGTCTGGCTGAGCTGCTGAAGCAGCAGGCAGCGCTCCAGTGTCATGGCGAGCAGTGCGACGATCGCGTCCATGTCGACAAGGCGGCTGTCGGACGGATCTTCGGGATCGCCGAAGATGGCGAGGCCCATTGTGCCGCCCGATTGTTCGAGCCGGTAGAGCGTGGCCTTATGCGGTTCGGAGCGAAAGGTCAGCCAGTCGAGATGAGTGTCGACGAGATCGGCCCAGCCGGCGTCCGCCGGTGCCATGCCGAGCGGACGGCCGCGCTCGTCATAGAGCTCGAGCCGGCCAAGCCAGGGACGGATGGCGGCGCTGTTCATGGCGGTGACGAGATCGGGCAGCAGCACTACCTTTTGGAGTCGGCTGCTCACGGTGAGCAGCACATTGAGCCGGGCTTGCGCACGCTCGGCGATCCGTGCGCGATCGTTGAGGCGTCCAGCGAGCAGGCCGGAGATGACCGCGGAGACATTGAATGCGATGAACGGCACCAGTTCGTCCGCCGAATTGGCAGTGAACTGCAGGATCGGGTCGACCAGGAAGAAATTGTAGATCAGCGATGCGGCGATGGCCGCGATGAGGCCCCCGCGAAGCCCGGAAAGGGCCCCGATCACCGTAACCCCCAGGATGTAGACCAGCGCCGAGCTGACCGGCCTGTCGAAATGGCGCGCAATCGCGGCGCCGGCCGTCGAGGTCAGGAAAATGATCAGCGAGGCATAAGCCGCGCCCCATCGCTGAAAGGATGACGGCAGGCCTGCAGGGGGGCGGAGGTACGCCGTGGGCATTGCCCAGCCCCTACATCATTGGCCGCAGGGTGGCATCCACGGAATTCCTATGACAGCCGAAGTTGTCCCGATCGGCATCGAATCGTCCGGACGAAAATTGGCTCCATCGCGCGTGGCGAGATCGGAACGCAGGGTCTCACTGGAATAGGCGTACCGCGCCGCAATCTCGCGAAAATATGTGATGAAGGTCTGCCGACCAAAGTGACTCCGGGCGCTATCGAGCCAGTCACGCGGCGGGCGGGATATTTCCCCTCCGTCTTTGCCTTCACCGCGCCCTCGATCTGCGGCATAACCATATCTTGTCTCTCTTGCGAGACTGGGCAGGGGTTGAATTGTGTGAGGCGATTTTGAGGGACTTTCGCCTCATTCATCTTGCCGACTTCCCGGAAGCGTCGTGCCTTGACGCTTTTGCTCGCTTTGCCGACGAGAATGAGCGGGCGAGCAATGCGCGGATCGCCAATCCCTCGCGCCGGCGCAATCATGCCCGCGCACATGGCGGATTGCGACTGGCGCTGACGGAGGTCTTGGGACGACCGGTTGTCGCACCGTTCAGGCAAAGCGCCACTGGCAAGCCGGCGCTCGATGGTGGTCCCTGGTTCAGCCTGAGCCATGTCGGCGAGAGTTCCTGGCTGGCGATCAGCGACGCGCCGATCGGCCTCGATGTGGTTGAAATAACGGCTGCAGACGGTCCGCTCGACGATGGGTTCGTGAGCGCGGCGGATCGACAGGCGCTGGCTTCGATCGGCATCTGTTCGCCCGGCGCTGATCGTGTGGCATGGGCGATCAAGGAAGCCTGCGCAAAGCTGGCCGACGATGTCTGGCGTCCGCCGGTTGACTGGCGGCTGGTGCTCCGCGAAAGACTGACCGTTCTATCTGCGGGACAAGCCGAGATGATCGTCGAGCTGCGTGAGATGAGTGGCAACAAGGTTGCCGCGGTCGCAGTTTGGAAAGAATATTGTGGGGAAAGTGCATGGCTGCGCTGAAAAGTATCTGTCACGGCGCACGAATGCCGGAACTTTTGCGGGAGGAGACTCTCGCATCCATTTTCACCGATACCGTTCGCGAACATGGCCATCGCACGGCGCTGATCGACGATGCGGGCGTGCTCACTTATGCCGAGCTGGACGCGCAGGCGTGGCGGATGGCCGCGGCGATGCAGGCGCGCGGCGCGCGGCCCGGCACGTTCGTCGGATTGTGGATGCCGCGCGGGCGTGAGGTCATCATTGCCCAGATCGCGATCGCACTCTCCGGTGCGGCCTGGTTGCCCTTCGATGCCGATGCGCCGGTCGCCCGGATCGCCGCCGGGCTGGCCGATCTCGATGCCGTTGGTGTCGTGAGCCCGGCGGACTGGGCCGAACGGCTGAAAGGCCCCGCGCCGGTCTGGAGCTATGCCGAACTGGCTGAAGGTGCGGCCCTCGCAAGCGATTGCGAAGCCGGCTCGGTCGATCCTGCCTATGTCATCTATACCTCCGGCTCGACGGGGCAGCCCAAGGGGATTCTCGTTCCCAACCGGGCGATCTGCCACTTCCTGCGCGCGGCCGAAGTGCAATATGGCCTGCGTGCCGACGACGTGATGCTCCAGTCGGGATCAGTCGCCTTCGATCTTTCGCTGGAGGAGATCTGGCTGCCTCTGCTGGTGGGCGCCGCCCTGCGGATCTGCCCGGCGGACGTTCTCGCCGATCCGGACCGGCTGGTCGCGTTGATCCGCAACAGTGGCGTCACTGCGATGGATGTCGTGCCCACGCTGCTGGGATTGATCGAGGACGATTTGCCCGATGTCCGCCTGATCATCGTCGGCGGGGAGGTCTGCCCGGAAGCGGTGGTTAACCGTTTCGCGACTGGCGGACGCCGGCTGGTCAACAGCTATGGCCCCTCCGAGGCGACCGTGGTGGCGACCGCGATCGACCTGAAACCCGGCGAGCCGGTGACGATCGGCCGTCCCCTCGCAAACATGTCGGCTTATGTGGTGGACGATGCCCTCAAGCTGGTCGATCGTGGCGCGGTCGGCGAACTGCTGATCGGCGGCCCGGGCGTCGCCCAGGGCTATGTCAATCGCCCCGACCTCACCGCCGAGAAATTCATCCCCAATCCGTTCGGCCAGGATGGACGCGATCCGATCCTCTATCGCAGCGGCGACGCGGTGGAGATGACGGCGGACGGTGACTTGCTGTTCCGGGGACGGGTCGACGATCAGGTCAAGCTGCGCGGGTTTCGCATCGAGCTGGGCGAGATCGAGACGCGGCTGGCGCGGGAGCCGGGCGTGGCGCAGGCGGCGGTGGTGGTGAACCGCACCACGGGCATCGACCAGCTCGTCGGCCATGTCGTCATGACGGCCGGTCACCAACCCGATGTGGCGGCCTGGAAGACCTCACTCGGCGCGCAGCTCCCCGCCTATATGGTGCCTGCCGCGATCGAGACGATCGCGGCGCTGCCGCGTCTGGCGGCTTCGGGCAAGGTCGACCGCAATGCGCTGGCGGCGCGCCCGCTTGTCCAGACCGCGCCGCCGGGCGATGAGGCGGTGCCCGAGACCGACACCGAAGCCCGGCTGCTGGAACTGGCGCGGCCTTTATTCCCCGGCCAGGCCCTGTCGTTCGACGCGGATTTCTTCCTCGATCTTGGCGGCCATTCGCTGCTCGCGGCGCAATTCGTCTCGGCCGCCCGGCGCGAACCCGGCCTGGCGGCGATGACGCTCGGGCAGGTATATGAAGGGCGAACCCTGCGCGGCATGGCCGGCCTGATCGATGCGGCGGAGCCGAGCGCGGTCGGGACCGTCGAACCGCGTGAACGAGCCGCCCGCTGGCGGCGCTGGCTGTGCGGTCTCGGTCAGCTGGCGGCGATGCCGCTGCTGCTGCTGATGCAATCGGCGCCCTGGCTGGCGATCTTCATTGGCTACACGCTGGTCTCGCCGGACGACAGCTGGTTCCTGCTCGACATCGGGTTGGTGTTCGCAGCCTATGGCGGGGTCAATGTAGCGCTGGCGCTGTTTGCGTTGGCTGCCAAATGGCTGCTGATCGGGCGTACCCGCCCAGGCCGCTATCCCTTGTGGGGAAGCTATTATTACCGCGTCTGGCTGGTGCAGCGGATGCTGACGCTGGTCCACCTCAAATGGATGCAGAACTCGCCAATCCTGCCGCTCTACCTCCGCGCCCTCGGCGCGCGGGTTGGCAAGGACGTGATGATCTCCGATTTTGACGCGGGTGCGATCGATCTGATTTCGTTCGGCGATCATGTCTCCACCGGCAGCAAGGTCGTCTTCGGCAATGCCCGGATAACCGGCGCATGGATGGAGATCGGCCGCATCGACATCGGCCATGATGCGCTTATCGGTTCGTCCTGCACGCTCGAAGGCGACGTCGTGGTTGGCGTGGGCGCCGAACTCGCGGACCTCACTGCGATTGCCGCTGGAACCAGTGTTCCCGCGGGCGAAGTGTGGGACGGGTCGCCCGCGGCGAAAGTCGGTCTGGCCGCGCCGGCGCCGCTATCCGTGCCGCGGCAGACCATGGCGGGACGAATACTGCGCGGCCTTGCCTATTTCGCCATGCTGTTCATTCTGCCGGGGATTTCGATCGTACCGGTCGTGCCAGCCTTCCGGTTGATGGAATGGCTCGACAATTTCGTCAATCCGCTCCTCGGCATTTCCTATCTCTGGTACATGCCGATCCTGGCCCTCTCGGCGGGGGCGGCATTGATCGCGTTCACCTTGGCGCTGATCGTCACGTGCCGCTGGCTGGTGCTGCCGCGCGTGCGTCCGGGGCGCTATCCGATCGCGAGTTGGTTCTACCTGCGGCGCTGGGGGGTGGGGCTGCTGATCGAGACCGCGCTCGATACGCTGTCGTCGCTCTACGCCACGGTCTATATGCGCAACTGGTATCGCCTGATGGGCTGCCGGATTGGCAAGGGGACCGAGGTTTCGGCGAACTTCGCCGGACGCTTCGAACTGATCACGTTGGGCGCGGGCAATTTTATAGCCGACGATGTCGTGCTGGGCGATGATGAGCTGCGCCATGGCTGGCTGGTACTCGATACCGTCGAAACCGGCGACCATGTGTTCATCGGCAATGAGGCTGTGGTCCCGCAAGGCTACCGGATCGAGAGCGGCGCGCTGATCGGCGTGCGATCGAAGCCGCCCGCCGGTGGTCATGTCGCGGAGAATGAGACCTGGTTCGGCTCGCCGCCGATCCGCCTGCCGACGCGCCAGAAGTTCGCACACGATGTCCGCCAGACCTTCGCGCCGAGCCGGGCGATGCAATGGGGCCGCGCCCTGTTCGAAGCGTTCAACGTCAGCTTTCCGACGGCATTGTTCATCACGCTGATCACCATCATCATGGTGATCCTCTCGCCGGTGTTCGACGAGGCGAACTGGGGCAAGGCGCTCTGGATCTGCGTCATTGCGAGCACGCTGATGGGGGTGGTCCAGTTGCTTGTCGGCGCGCTCTACAAATGGGTGATGATGGGGCGCTATCGCCCGACGATGAAGCCCATGTGGAGCTGGTGGGCGCTGCGGACCGAGGCGGTGGCCGTGATGTATTGGGCGATGGCGGGCAAGGCGCTGCTCGACCTGTTGCGCGGCACGCCCTATCTGCCGGTCGCGCTGCGCCTGTTCGGGACGAAGACCGGCACCGGCGCCTATCTCGACAGTGCCGACATCACCGAGTTCGACTGCGTCACCATCGGCGACGATGTCGTGCTCAACAATCACGCCTGCCTCCAGACGCACCTCTACGAGGACCGGCTGATGAAGGTCGGGCGCATCGTCGTCGGGGACGGGGCCGTGATCGGCGCCGGATCGACGGTCTTGTATGACACCGATATCGGCGCCGAAGTGGATCTGGGGCCGCTCACACTGATCATGAAGGGCGAGGCGATCCCAGCGGGCAGCAACTTCCAGGGTTCGCCGGCGCAAGTTGTCCGGGCAAAGCAATAGACCGAACTGCCGTCTATGGCCGCGACAAGCTGCGGGTGGTGTCGATCATGGTGCGGTGAATTTGTCGCCGGGCTGAGTTACAGGCGCGAGCGCGCTTCGACGAAGGCAGGGATACCCGATGCCTCGAGGCGAAGTCGGCCGCGACCGATTCGGATGATCCGGATGGGCGCCTTTTTTTCTTCGAGGCGCCGGCGCAGCAGCAATAGCCTGGTTTCGAGATTGTCCTTGATCTCCGGCATTCGGGTGGCAAGCGCCAGTCGCAGTTCCCGGTTGGAAAACTCGCTCCGCCCCTCGTTCAAATGCCATTCCAGCATCAGGCGGAGCAGCGCGCCGGCAATGCCTTTCACGATATAGGCGTCATCGACGAAGATGCTGTCGTCCAGAGCGTGATGCGCCACGCGGATGCCTTGTCCGCTTTTGGCATTAAGTACGGGTGGGGCAGCATGGCCGGGAACTATGGAAAGATCCCGCTCGCTTGTCCCGAGCGCGCTTGCGGCTTGGCTGGCCAGGATTTCCAAGGCGGCTTCATCCTCGTCGCGAAAGGCCATTCTGTCCGGGCTTTCCACGAAGAGGACGCCGATCAGTTCGCCATGGGCGATCATGGGAACGGCGATCTGGCTCATGGCCGTGGGCAGTTCCGGAAGGGGGACGATGCGCGTTATATTCTCGGCCCCTTCGAGATCGGTCCCGATCGCTTCGCCGAAACGGCGTACCCGGCTCATGTCGCTGACCTTGATCGTCCGCCTGCTGGACGATGCGGTACCGATCAGCCCCTCGTCTTGACCGACTTCGGACCCCAATCCCGAGCGAGGATATCCGATGCTCGCTGTCGTGATCAGGCAATCGCGATGGTTGTCGCGGATCAGGACAAGCGCGTTGCGATAGCCAAGGTCCAGTTCGATGCTGCGAAGCAGCGTGTCGATAATCCCTTCCGCGTCGCCTTGTTCCTCGATCGACCTGACCGCTCTGGCCAGTGCCGGAAGGTCCACGGATTTCCGGGCGACCCTGATGGGTGGGCTATCGACGGGTGAGGGGACCAGTTCGATCCCACGGACCCGGAAGATATCGGCGCTGCGGAGCCGCATGACTTCTTCCATCCCGACCTGCGCGCTGCTGGCCTTAAGCTGGAGCGCGATCCTGTCGAACAGCGGACCCGAATCGACGGAGCGCACGAAGCCGATCTCCAGAAGATATTGGTCGCCGGTAAAGCAATCGACCAGGATCAGCGTTACATGGGGATTGGCGCGAATGTTCGCGGCCGTCTTGGCGAAGAACTGGTTCGACAGCGCGACATGCTCGTCGTCGACCCGCACGACATGCGACAGATAGGAGATGTTCGGCATGCCATCGGCTGCCGCGGTGGCGATGACCGAGGGGATGACACCTTCGAAACAGGCGGAAAGATCGCTGAGGCGCAGCGTCATCGCGCCCTTGCGCCGGTCATCATGCCGGCTTGAGGTCCCGGCGTCTGGATATAGATTTCACTGACCACGAGACGGGCGACCCTGGCCTCGCGCGGGGTCAGCCAGGGTGCGATGATCGCGGAGGGCACGCCCAGATTTTCGAGCGCGCCTGTTGCGTCCGCCATGAACCGTTCCGCCTGGGCGAGATCGCACGTATCCGTCTCTCGCATGGAAGCGGCGCCCTTCACCTGATAGGTGACATAGTCGCAAGGGCTCACGAACGTGACCGCCAGCTTGCCCGTGGCCCGGATCGAGGGTTCGAGACGCGGCCATTGCCAGCCGGAGAAGATGACGTCGATCGTTTCCTGGTCCTCGAGCACATGAAAGCCGATGGCGCGCGCGGGAGCGGGACGTCCTTCCTCATCGACGGCCGCGATGATGGACATCAACGGCCGCTTCAGGAATTCCATAAGCCCGTCGTCCAGCCGCAGCGTCGCCTCCCCCATCCGCCGGCCTTGCTTAGCAAAGTTTTAGGAAGGCGGGCAGCTTTTGCACATTCATTTAGGAACGCGTCATCCTCGATCGCGCTAACGAGATCGAACGGCCCTGAAGGCCGGAATGGTTCATTCGTTCGTCATCGGTTTTTCTTGCAGCGGCAGCTTTGCAGAGGTGGTGATGGGCGCCAGTCGTGAGGATATAAAGGAATGGCCGAAATGGCATCGAAACAGAATGATATGCGGCTGAGCGCTGTGCAGCTTGACGCCTATCTCGCAAGAATCGGCCTCGACCGGACAGTGACGCTCGATCTGGCGGGGCTGACGGCGCTGCAACGCGCCCACCTCCTGAATTTCACTTGGGAAGCGCTCGACGCCTTCATGGGATGGCCGTCATCGATCGCGCCGGCCGCCACCTTCGTGAAGATGATCGAGGGCAGGCGCGGCGGCTGGTGCTTCGAGATGAACGGCCTTTTCGGCGCGGCGCTCGAAGCATTGGGGTTCCAGGTCACCCGTTTGTGCGGCTGCGTCGATCGGGAGAAGCTCGGCGATATTGCCGTCGGAAACCATCTCACCCTGCGCGTCGATCTCGACCGGCCTTATCTCGCCGAAGTCGGCGCCGCGGATGCTCTCATCGCGCCAGTTCCGCTCGACGTCGGTTCCATTCGCCAACGGGGGTTCGACTTCTCGATCGCACGGACCGCGGATGGATGGCTGCGCTTCAACAATCATCCGCAGGGGATCGCCCGCATCATCGACTTCAAGCCCGATTATAGCGATGAGGCGGCGATGACGGCGATGCAAGGCTGGCTGATGCAGGACGCCGGCTCGCCGTTCACCAACGCCCTTGCCGTCTTCCGGCATATAGAGGACGGCTATATCAGCCTGCAGAATGACTGGCTGCGCAAGGTGACCGCGACCGGCTGCAACGAGACGCGGATCACGAGCGCCGACCATCTCGCCGAGATATTCGAAACGATCTTCGATCTCGATGTTCCCCAATTCGCCGCCGTCTGGGACAGGGTCGAAACGGTATCCCAAGACAAGGCGGCCTAAACGGCGCACGGCTGGTACGGGGGGAGGGCAAGCGACCTCTCCATCGGGATCGCCGTCCTCACCGGCTGATATGCGATCCCACTCGAGAGTGAGATTCATCGGGGCTTCCGCTCACCGGCGACGTCACGACTTGGCAGCGGGCGGATGTTTGTCATCGTTTCCAAGGAGCCGCGCCCAGTCGATCTGGGTCAACGCGGCGAGCAGCACGATCATGCCGACCTGAAGCGCGATCCCCCATGGGCTTGTGAGTGTTTCCACGAACACATCGCCCAGGCTCGACTTGCGGATCACGCCGGCAGTCGCGGCATAGATCGAATAAGAGACGATCCGGCCGAGGAAGAAGGCGGCCGTGAACCGCATCAGCTTGACGCCGGCAAGACCGGCGGCCTCGAACAACTGCGCCGAGGGAAGCGGTGAGAGCGCAAACAGCCCAAGGCCGAGCAGTGCGCCTTTGGGCCGATTGTCAATGAAATGCTTCGCGGCTTCGAGATTGCGCTTCTGCTTGGCCGGCAAATAATCCCGCAGATAGCGGAACCCATAAGCAAGTAGCAGTCGCCCAAGCGCGGCCGCCAATGCGCCGACGATCACGATCAGCGGCACCGGAAGATCGGTGGTCAGGCCGTAGAGGACGATGATCGACCAGGTCGGCGGCCCGAAAGCGGGCAGCAGATTGATGCCGAGCACGATGAGAAAGAGAATCAGGACAGTCGTCATTTCACCCCGGTGTTACCGCGTTTGCCCAGAGGCAGCGAGCCGGAGGGGAAGGGCAAGGGGAAGGCATGGTCGGTCAGCCGAGCCCTTAGGCATTGGCAGACTGATCGTTATCCGGTCCGTCGGGCCTGACGCTCAGGGAGTTTTGAACGTCCACCGTCCGGCAGGGCTCGCCGGATCGAACCGCGCCAGCGTGGGGGTCGTGCCGCCCATGGCAACAAGCGCCACGGGGCCGGCCCCGCCGGGCGTCGCCTTGGGCATGATGCGATAGGTTCCATCCGTCAGCTGGTCGATGCGCCAGAGCTGCTCGGTCGCTCCTGTGAAGGCGGGGGCGGCTTCCACTTCGCCATCGGCAGTGGCCGCCAGAGCACGATTGGTCCCGGCGATGACGATCTTGTAATAGGGGGCGCCCATGACACCGCCGGCCTCGGCGACCGGGGCGATGGTCCAGAGCTGGTGCGGTCGCACCATATAGTCGCCCATGTCGACCGCGATCCTGCCGGCGGGCCATCCGGCCGCATCCTGCGCCAGCGTCTGGTCCGGCACGGCTGTGATGGGATCGCCCGGCTTGGCGAAAAAGCTGCGCCGCGCATCGAAATCGATCCGCACGAAGTCGGTCGCGAGCTGCAGCGCATAGCCGCTCCGTTCGGACTCGATCTCATAGGTGCCCGCGCGCAGATTTTCGCCCGCGACTGGCCAGCCATCCTTCCACAGCAGCGGGCGGATGCCGAGCACGCTGCGGCCCCGGTTCATGTCCGTCTCATAGTGCATCGAGAATTTCTCGACACCATCGCCGAGCGTGATGAGGCCGAAATGGCCGGGGCCGATATCCCGTCCCCGCGCAGTCACCACGGATTTGCCGCCACCCTTGAGCAGCGGGATACCCATATTGTCGACATAAGGACCAAGCGGATCGCGCGAGCGGCCGACCCGGATATTATAGGTGGAGTTGGGGCCATCGCAGCATGTGCCATGCGTGCCCAGCAGATAATACCATCCATCCCGGTAGAGCAGTGCCGTCGCTTCCATGTCGATCGCCACATCGACTGGCTGGTTGCCGGGCATGCGCGCGCCTGTCTTCGGATCGAGCTCGATCATGCGGATCGCGCCGAAATAGGTGCCGTAGCTCAGCCATAGCCGCCCAGCTGCAAGGAGGAAGGCCGGGTCGATCGCATCGGCATTCTCCATGCCGTTGCTGGAGGCGACCGTGCCGACTTCATGATAGCCGAAATCCGGCGAAGCAGGATCGAGCGACTTCGTCCACATGATCTTGACATCGCTCGCATGCCCGCCGGACATACCGCCGCCGCCGACCGCATAAGCAACATAATAACGCTCACCGATCTTGATGATGTCAGGTGCGACGCCGCCACCCGGCCGATTGCCACCCGCGCGCCAGGTCCAGCCATCCTCGGACACCAGACCATCGCGACCCGTGCCGAAGGTATAATATTTCCCGCCAGACTCGGCGATGGTCGATGGATCGTGGATGAAGGGTTCGCCCGCCAGTTGGGCAAAGGCAGGCGCCTGGAGAAAAAGCAGGGCGAAGCCGGTGGCTGCGGTGGACAGGAACTTCATGCGATCACCATGGTCAGCAGGATAAGAGAAAAAGGGCCGTGTCAAAGCGCACTCACGGAGAGGTCCGTGACGGCTTTTCCGCGTTCGTCGATGAATCGGACGCAGAAGTCGCTCAGGCCCGGCCCGTTGATGACGGCGCCCCAGATGACATTGCGGCCTTTCTTCAGGGTGATCCGGCGGGAGACGACATCGTCCATCACCATGCGGCGGTCGTTGAACAGGCCGGCGGTTTCCTCGCCATTCACCCACCACATGGAGGCGGAATTGGAGCCGATAGCGAGGCGTACATTGGGCCTCTCGCGCGGGCTGTCGATTACCGTCGCGGCGTAGAAGATCACGCCATATTTGGTCTTGCCGAGCGACTGCGCGAAGTTGAACAGCTTGACGTCGAAGCCGGTCGTTTCCAGCGCATGCCAGGCGAGCGGCGTTCCCGCGACCGTCACTTTCTCTCCCGCGCGGGGCAAGCGGATGAGTTGCCCGGGGAAATAGGGGGTGGTCAGCGCCTGGCGGACATACATGCCGGTGAAACCGGAATTGGTCCGGTTGGGCTTGGCAATCGGTTCGAGCAACAGCCAGCGCCTGATGAAGCCGTCCTCGTCCGGCGCCATCGGTCCCTTGCCCGCCGGCACGAAATAGGGCGCGAGCGCAGTGTCGGATGCTGTCGGGGCAGCCGCCATGGACGGGGCGGGCGAGGCCGAACCCATGGCCAGCGCAGCGGCAATCAGGGCAGGGGACATGGCCTTGAGGCTGGTCATGATCATTCCTTCCGGTGAACGAAATCGGGAAATGCTGAAGGGCAGGCGGCAGCTATCGCGCCGTGAGCGGCCAGCGCATGTCGAGCTTGCGCACGGAGAAGTCGAGCCAGCCGGTGCTGGTCGTGCACGCCTTGCCAAGGCCGAATCCATGCCCGCCCCGCTCCGGCAAAAGCGGACGCCGGCAAGACGCCTCGCCGGCCGATTCTCGGAACGCACTCAGGCATGACCCCCTCCAGGTTGCGCCGTCATAGCGCTTGTAATCGCGGGCTACGGACCTTCGTTGTCCATCTCACCCTGGCGGTCGCGAGCATAAACGGCGCCTTGTTACGTCGTCAACTTGTCTGACAAATTATATCGAAGACGGCGTTATCGCGATGTCGGGAAACGTTCTGTCAGGCGCTCTTCCGGATGCGTGGGGTAGGCATATAAAAGAAACCATCATATGGTAGCGATATCAAAATATGGGAGCGGATGATGGCAGGTAAAGGGCTGTTGAGGCGTTTTGTCATACTTTTAATGGCGACTTCGGCACCCCCGCTGATGGCGCAGGAAACAGCGGTTCGGCTTGGTCCGGCCGGGTATCTCGAGGCGCCGGCGGTCAACGTCCTTGTGTTCAGCAACTGGTATGATGGTCTCTTCGCCGACTCGAAGATCAGCGGCGTCGAGATTATTCAGCAGGATCAGCGGATCGCCACCAATGGCGATGTGCGACTGTCGGCTACGCCGGGGCAATGGGATCCGATCGGACGGCTGGTCGAGCGCAAGGTCGATGCGGCGTCCGGCGGCATTGAGGCGCGGCTGGAATATCCCGATGCCGGCTTCAGTTACATCATCCGCGCGGTGCCGAAGGGTGCTCAAGTGATCCTGACGGTCGAACTGCCCCAGGCCCTGCCGGCTTCGCTGGTCGACAAGGCGGGCTTCAATCTCGAATTTCTCCCCTCGGCCTATTTCCATCAAAGCCATCTGGTGGACGGCAAGGCGGGTGGTTTTCCGCTTTATCCCGCCAGCGCGATGGTGCGGACACCCGAGCGCAACGCCGCCAGCGGACGCAGCGACGGCCCGGGTGCGGAACCGCTGCCGATGGCGAGCGGGAATGACTTTGTGCTGGCCCCGTCCGATGCCGCGCGCCGGGTCCATATCCGCTCGGAAGCGCCCATCTCGCTCTATGATGGGCGCAATCAGGCGCAGAATGGCTGGTTCGTGCTGCGGTCCATATTGCCCGCGAACAAGACCGGCGTGGTGCTGCAATGGACGCTGGAGCCGAGCGCCATGCCAGGCTGGCTGCGCATGCCGTCGATCGGTCATTCGCAGCTGGGCTATGCGCCTGCGCAGCAGAAGGTCGCGACAATCGAGATCGATCGCAACGATGCTCGCCGCCCTCAAGCGCAGCTTCTGCGCGTCGAGCCTTCAGGCCGGGAGGTGCCTGTACTGACGGGTATGCCGGCCGACTGGGGCGATTATCTCCGTTATCATTATCTCTCGTTCGATTTCAGCGCGGTCAACAATCCGGGCCTGTATGTACTGACTTATGGGGAAACCCGCACCGCGCCGTTCCGCATCGACCCGGAGATTTATCGCGACGCCTGGCATCCGACGCTCGACGTCTATTTTCCGGTGGCCATGGATCATATGACGGTGAACGAGGCCTATCGCGTCTGGCACGGCCTGTCCCACATGGACGACGCGCGGCAGGCGCCGGTCAATCACGAGCATCTCGATCTTTATGCGCAGGGGCCGACCACGGACACGCGCTTCAAGCCGGGCGAGCATATTCCCGGCCTGAACGTGGGCGGCTGGTTCGATGCCGGCGATTTCGACATTCGCACGCAGACACAATATGCCGTCGTCCGCTCGATGGTGCGCAGTTGGGAAGCGTTCGGGCTTGATCGGGATACAACGTCCATCGACGATCGCACACGCCGGGTCGAGATGCATGTGCCGGATGGGCAGCCCGATCTGCTCCAGCAGATCCGCCATGGCACGCTCCAGCTCGTCGCACAGTTCGATGCGGTGGGCCATGCGATCAACGGCATCGTGGAGCCGGATGTCGGCCAATATACCCATCTTGGCGACGCTGGCAGCAAGACGGACGGCAAGATCTATGATCCCGCCCTCGCACCTTATGAAGCGAAGGGCGACCATAGCGGCACGCCCGATGATCGCTGGGCCTTCACCACCAAGTCCTCGTCGCTGAACTATGGGTCAATTGCTGCGCTGGCGGCGGCCAGCCGGGCGCTCAAGACGCTCGATCCCGACCTTTCGGCCAAGGCGCTGGAGATCGCAAAGCGAGTGTGGGCGGAGGAGCAGGGCCATGCGCCCGACATTTATCGTCATGGCAACACCACGGGAGGAGTGGTGGAAGCCGAGCAGTTCACGGCGGCGGTGGAATTGCTCAAGGCGACGAAGGACAAGCAATATGCCGCCCAGATCGAAAAGCTGTGGCCGAGCATCATCAGGTTCTTCGGTTTCCAAGCTAGTGTCGCGGCTGAGGCGCTGCCGCTGATGCCCCCATCCTATCGGAAGGCGATGATTCCGCTGGTGCGTGAGTGGGTGACCAAGAGCGAGGCTGCTGTGGCTAAAAACCCCTATGGCATGCCGATCTCCGACGGGGGCTGGGCAGGCAATGAAGCTGTGCTCGATTATGGCCTGACGACATATGCGCTGCACAAGGCCTTCCCGGACATTGTGCGGCCGGACGCGGTGTTCCGCAGTCTCGCCTATGTGCTGGGCAATCATCCCGGCTCGGACATTTCCTTCGTCTCCGGCGTCGGGTCGCGCTCGAAGGAAGTGGCCTATGGCAATAACCGCGCGGATTTCAGCTTCATCGCTGGCGGCGTTGTCCCGGGTGCGCTCATCATCAAGCCGGACTTCCCCGAGAACCACGAGGACTGGCCATTTTTCTGGGGCGAGAATGAATATGTCATTCCGGCCGGGTCGTCCTTCATCGAACTGACCAACGCGGCGCATGATCTGTTGAAGACTGAGGTGCGGCGCTCGGTCGTACCTTAGGGCATTTTCAAGTCAGGTGGAATCAGCTGAGGACTTGGAAAATACAATAATCCATAATCTGGAGCGCGACCTTCAGCTGCCGGCGCGCCAGGCGGCGGTCAGGGCTTTGGCGCGCTCATCCAGCTCGGCGAGCGCGATGCCGGGGCGGAAGAGCGCGGAGCCGATGCCAAAGCCGTCCGCGCCCGCGCGGCGCCAGGCGGTCAGGTTGTCGGGGCCGATGCCGCCCACCGCGAAGACGGGAATGTCGGATGGCAGAACGGCCTTCATGGCCTTGAGCACGGCAGGATTGTGCATTTCGGCAGGGAAGAGCTTCAGCCCGTCCGCCCCGGCCTCGATGGCGGCGAACGCCTCGCTTGGGGTCGCGATACCGGGCAGGGAGAGCAAGCCCAGTTCTTTCGTCCGCCGGATGACGCGAGGGTTCATGTTGGGCGAGACGATGATCCGCCCGCCCGCCTGCGCGACGCTGTCGACATCGGCTGGGGACAGCACAGTGCCGGCGCCGATCAGGACGCTTTCATGCGCAGCGTCAGCCAGAGCGGCGATGCTCTCCAGCGGGCGGGGTGAGTTGAGCGGCACCTCGATGCAGCGCAGCCCGGCGCCGACCAGAGTCTCGCCGACGGAGGGCGCGTCTTCCGGCGCCAGCCCGCGCAAAATGGCGACAAAAGGCATGGGCGCGATGTGATGAAACCAGTGTCTCATGGGGGGGAGGCCTGTTCCCTAAGGCGCTTGGCGTGCGCGCCTGCGTCCAGCTATCGCCGCACATCGCCGCCGCCGGACTGGAATGCGGCAAGCTCTGCCGATGTGACGGGGCTCATGTCGCCGCGGATGAAATGATTGAGCACCGCCAGCGCGAGGCCTGTTTGGGCGGCGTGCTCGATGCCTTCGTTCAAATGGGCGATCACCCCGGCCGCAAATGCATCTCCGGTGCCGATCCGGTCCACAATGCCGCTCACCTCGATCTCGGCCGTCTCGAAGAAATCGTCTGCTGTATCGATCCGTGCGGAAAGATGGTGCAACCCGGAATGCACGACGCGACGGTGGGTGCTGGCGATGTGCCGCAGATTGGGAAAGCGGGCAAAGGCGGCCAGCGCGGCGGCCCGGCGCTGTTGTGGATCGCCATTGTCGAGCGATGTGCCCAACAGCAGCGATATGTCACGCGCGTTACCGAAGAAGAGATCGGCAAGCGCGACATGGCGGGCGAGAATCGGCGCCGGATCGGCGCACCAGCGCTGCCAGAGGGAGGCGCGAAAATTCCCATCGAACGAGACCAGCACGCCCGCCGCGCGGGCTGCCTCCATCGCCGTCAGTGAAAGGGCGTGCGTTTCGGGTGTCAGGGCAGGGGTGATGCCGGACAGGTGCAGCATTGCAGCCTCTTCCAGCACGGCCGGCCAATCATAGGCCTCGGCCCCCGTCAGGGCGAAGCTGCTGTTCTGTCGATCATAGATGATGGCCGGCTGACGAAGGCCGCTGCCGGGCGAGAGATAATAAAGGCCCATGCGGCCGGGCCTGAGGAGCACATGGCGGACATCCACGCCCGCACGTCGAACCGTGTCCAGTGCACCTTCGCCGATGGCGCTATCGGGCAGGGTCGTGACGAGGGCGCTGGGCCTGCCAAGTCTGGCGAGCGCCACGGCGACATTGGCCTCCGCACCCACGAAACAGGCGTCCAGCCGGTCGTGCTGAAACAGGGCTTCGGCCGCCGGAGCGGACAGCCTCAGCAGCATTTCGCCGAAACAGATTGTGGTGCCTTCGGCTCTTGTCACGCTGTCCATCTCCCGCCGCCAAGCATCGATAGTCCTCGCTTGACAAACAAGGGCAATTGTTATTGTTAGCGCTAACAGACGCAATCGCGCGGGTCTAGGGGAGAAGGAATGTTGCAACCTGCACAGTTCGGGCTGGGGCTGCCGGACGATTGGGAGCAGGGTGCGTTCCTCGGTCGGGCCGATCTGGCCGAAGGCCCCAGTCCCATTCTCATTTTGCGCGGCGAACTTCTTGATATGTCGCGCGTTGCGCCGACGGTATCCGCGCTCGTGGAAGCAGGCGATTTCTCCGGCAGGGGCGGAGCGTCGCTCGGGCCTTTCGATCCCGCCGCGGTCAGACTGCTCAGCCCGGTCGATCTCCAGTGCATCAAGGCCTGCGGCGTCACCTTCGCTCTGTCAGCGATCGAGCGGGTGATCGAGGAACGGGCGCGTGGAGACTGGAGCCTCGCCGCCGCCATTCGCGAGCGTCTCGAAGCCCGCATCGGTGGCCAGATTCGCTCGGTCGTGCCGGGCACGGCGGAAGCTGCCGCACTCAAGTCGGCGCTGATCGAGGACGGCCTGTGGTCGCAATATCTGGAAGTTGCCATCGGCCCGGATGCGGAGGTCTTCACCAAGTCTCCGGTTCTCTCCACCGTGGGGCACGGCGCCGATATCGGCATACGCTCGGATTCGATGTGGAACAATCCGGAGCCGGAGATCGTGCTGCTGGTCGACGGCGCTGGCCAGGCTGTGGGTGCGACACTGGGGAATGACGTGAATCTTCGGGATTTTGAGGGCCGCTCCGCGCTGCTGCTCGGCAAGGCCAAGGACAATAATGCGTCTTGCGCCATTGGTCCGCTGGTGCGCCTGTTTGACGAGACATTCAGTCTGGCGGACGTGCGCCAGGCGGAAGTGCGGCTGACCATCCGGGGTGAGGACGGGTTCCTTCTCAACGGTGTCAGCAACATGGCCGAGATCAGTCGAGATCCCGCCGAACTTGTGCGTCAGACGCTGAGCGAGCATCAATATCCCGACGGCTTCGCCTTGTTCCTTGGCACGTTGTTCGCACCGGTCCAGGATCGGGACGAGGCCGGGCGCGGTTTTACCCACAAGGTCGGCGACATCGTTGCGATCGAAACCGACAAGCTGGGCCGGCTTGAAAACAGGGTCGTCACCTCGCGTGATGCGCCGCCCTGGCGAATCGGCATCGGGGCATTCTTTGCCAACCTCCAGCGCCGGGGCCTTCTGGGAACGGCATGACCATGTCGCGATCGGAAAATCGGGCCATTTACCCGAGCCTGAAGGGCAAGACTGTTTTCGTCACCGGTGGCGCGACCGGAATCGGTGCGGCGCTGGTCCGAGGCTTCGCGGCTCAGGGAGCGCAGGTCGCCTTTGTCGATCTTGACGCAAGCCCGGGGGAAGCTTTCGCCGGACAACTCGACGGCGTGCAGTTCCGCCGCTGCGATCTGCGCGATCTCGATCTGTTGCGGGAGACGGTGAGCGCATTCGAGGCAGAGATGGGCGGCTTCGACATATTGCTCAACAACGCCGCCAATGATGATCGCCACAAGCTGGAGGAGGTCACGCCGGCTTATTGGGAAGAGCGGATGGCGACCAACCTGCGCCATCAGTTCTTTGCGGCCCAGATGCTCGTGCCCGGCATGCGGGCGCGGGGCGGCGGCGCCATCATCAACTTCGGGTCCGTGAGCTGGCATCTCGGCCTGCCCGATCTCGTCCTGTACCAGACGGCCAAGGCTGCCGTGGAGGGGATGACCCGCGCCATGGCACGCGATCTCGGGGCGGACAACATCCGAGTGACGGCCATCGTGCCGGGCAATGTCGAGACGCCAAGGCAGAAGCAGTGGTACACGCCTGAGGGCGAGGCGGAAATTCTCAACGGCCAATGCCTCAAGCGCCGTATCCAGCCAGCCGACGTCGCGGCTTTGGCCTTGTTCCTCGCCTCCGACGATGGCGCATTGTGCAGCGGCCACGAATATTTCATTGATGCCGGATGGCGATGACATGACGGTGGAACCGCTTCTTCCGGTCGGCATGACGCTGGGTGAAGGACCGGTGTGGACCGGCGATGCGCTCTGGTTCGTGGATATCAAGGCGCACCAGGTCTATCGCTACATTCCCGGAAGCGGCGTGCTCGATCATTGGACGGCGCCGGATCAGATAGGTTGGGTGCTGCCATCCGTGCGCGGAGACATGATCGCCGGCGTGCGCACCGGCTTGCATCGGTTCGATCCGCGCAGTGGCGTGTTCACGCCCTTTCTCGATCCCGAGCCGCATCTTCCCGGCAACCGGCTGAACGATGCGACGACGGATGCCGCCGGTCGCATCTGGTTTGGCAGCATGGACGATCGCGAAGAGACGCCGTGCGGCCATCTCTATCGCCTGTCCGGTGAGCAGTGCGTGTCGGCAGGACTGGCGCCGGTGGCCATCACCAACGGCCCGGCGCTTAGCGGCGACGGCCGCGTGCTGTATCACACGGACACGCTGGGCAAGCTGATCTGGAAAGTCGCGGTGGACGAGACCGGGCATCCCGGTGAGGCGGAGCCGTTCATCCGCATCGAGGAAGGGGCCGGCTGGCCGGACGGGTCTGTCGTGGATGTGGAGGATTGTCTGTGGGTCGCGCTGTTCGGCGGATGGGGCGTGCGGCGTTATGATCCACAAGGGCAATTGATGCAGACCATTGCCTTTCCTGTCGCGAACGTCACCAAGATCGCGTTTGGCGGCGAGAACCTGCGCACGGCCTATGCGACCACCGCGCACAAGGGGCTGGATGCCGCCGCACGCGCGCAGCAGCCGCTGGCAGGCCACGTCTTCACCTTCGATCCGCAAGTGGCGGGACGGCCGGTGATAGCTTCAAATTGTTGAAGGCTCGGGATCGCTCGGGAAAGGGCGAGCCGAAAGATGAGAGAGGGTTGGGCATGAGGGCTGAGACTGGCGCTTTGGAGCGCACCAATATGGGCTTCATTTTTGCCATCGTGGCAATCGCCACGATCGGCGGGTTCATGTTCGGCTATGATTCCGGGGTAATCAACGGCACGCAGAAGGGGCTGGAATCCGCTTTCGATCTCGGTGCCTTGGGCATTGGCATCAATGTTGGCGCCATCCTCGTCGGCTCGTCTGTCGGTGCCTTCATGGCCGGCCGCATGTCTGATCTCATCGGTCGGCGCGGCGTCATGATGCTGGCCGGCCTCCTGTTCCTGCTCAGCGCGCTGCTGGCCGGGGCGGCCAATGGCTCCGCGATGTTCATCATCGCGCGCATCATCGGCGGGCTGGGAGTCGGCGCTGCCAGCGTCATTTCGCCGGTCTATATTTCGGAGGTGACGCCTGCCTCCATTCGCGGGCGGCTCTCCAGCATCCAGCAGGTGATGATCATCACCGGCCTGACCGGCGCCTTCGTCGCCAATTTCGTACTGGCACGGTTCGCGGGTGGATCGACGGCCTCGCTCTGGTTCGATCTTCCGGCCTGGCGCTGGATGTTCTGGCTTCAGGGCATTCCCGCCGCGATCTACAGCCTGGCACTGCTCATCATCCCGGAGAGCCCGCGTTACCTTGTCGCCAAGGGCAAGGAAGAACGTGCCCACGCGGTATTGACACGCCTGTTCGGCACCGACGAGGCGACCCGCAAGGTGACGGAAATCCGCGATAGTCTCGCGGCCGATCATCATCGCCCCAAGCTCTCGGACCTGATCGATCGCGCCACGGGCCGCGTCCGTCCGATTGTCTGGACCGGTATCGGCCTTGCCATCTTCCAGCAGTTCGTCGGCATCAACGTGGTCTTCTATTATGGCGCGACGCTGTGGGAAGCGGTGGGCTTTTCGGAGGATTATGCGCTCCAGACCAACATCCTCTCCGGAGTGCTCTCGATCGGCGCCTGCATCGCGACGATGCTGCTGGTCGACAAGGTGGGACGCAAGCCGCTGCTGCTCATTGGCTCAGCCGGCATGGCGGTCACGCTGGCGACGGTGGCTTACGCCTTTTCGACGGCAATGACTGGCGCGAATGGCGCTGTGGTCCTGCCTGGCAGCAATGGTCTCATCGCGCTGATCGCGGCGAACCTCTATGTGATCTTCTTCAATCTCAGCTGGGGTCCGATCATGTGGGTGATGCTGGGCGAGATGTTCCCCAACCAGATCCGCGGATCGGGCCTGGCGGTTGCCGGTTTTGCCCAGTGGATCGCCAACGCGCTCGTGTCGGTCAGCTTCCCGTCCCTGGTGGTGAGCCCCGGCCTCGCGGTCACTTATTTCGGCTATGCCTTCTTTGCCGCGCTTTCCTTCTTCTTCGTGCGCGTGATGGTGCGCGAGACGAAGGGGCGCGAACTGGAAGAGATGGAAGGTTAAACGGGGGGCTGCTCGGGCGGGGGAGCATCGCTCTCCCGCTCGATCAGTGCATAAGGCGTCACGACGTGAGGATGCTCCACGCCTCTGGACGAAGCGTTGCGCGTGCGAATTTCCTTGATGAGCAACGCGACGGCCTGCTGCGCCATGTCAGTGATCGGCTGGCGGATGGTGGTGAGTTCCGGCCAGCTTGTGACGGCAAGCGCGGTATCGTCGAACCCACAGATCGTCAGTGTTTCCGGCACGTCGATCCCGCGCCGATGGGCCACGGTCAGGGCCGCCGCCGCCATGTCGTCGTTTGAGGCGAAGATAGCGGTCGGAGGCTCGGGCAGGTCCAACAATGCCGTCGCGGCTTCGAGGCCTGAGCGGAAGGTGAAGAAACCCTGCACGACAAGAGCCTTCACCGGCTTGATGTCATGCTTTGCCAGCGCCGCGCGATAGCCTTCGAGACGTTCCGCACTCGCCGTCTGATTGGGATGCCCGGAGATGAAGCCGATCCGCCGATGACCGAGGCGAATGAGATGCTCGGTCATCGCCCGAGCGGCGTCCTTGTCATCGATGCTCACGGACAGCACCCATTCCGGGGCGCGACCCGTCGCGACGGCGACGACCGGCACGCCGGCCGTCTCCAGCACCTTGAGTACGGAGGGGGAGTCACTGAGCGGCGGGGGCAGCACGATCCCGTCGACGCGGCCCTGCAGTAGCGCTTCGATCGCCTGTTCTTCCTCGCCTTCCTCGTTGCAGGCCTTCACGACCAGTTGCGCGCCGGTTCGGCTTGTTTCCGCCAGCGTGCCGACCAGAAACTCGCTGAGATAGGCAAAGCTCGGGTTGGAATGCAGCAGGCCGATGCGGATATCCTCGCCCCCTGCAAGTGCCCGCGCGGCGATATTGGGCGCATAGTTCAACTCGGCGATCGCCGCCTCGACCTTCTTGCGCTTGTCTTCCCGAACGTTGGTGCCCTTGTTGATGACGCGGCTGACCGTCATCGGAGAGACGCCTGCGAGACGGGCGACATCTTCGATCTTCGGACCGGAACTCTGCCGGCGCGACGACCGGGGGGGGCTGCTGTTCGTCACCATCGACTGCCTTGTCTGTCTGGGAACACGGGTCTGACCAAGCCCTGTCTCAATAACGCGCGACTCCCGCAATAGCGAAGATAGGCGTTTGCGCGTTTTCGTAGCGTTGCCGGCGGCAGCGCGCGTACCAACCGCCGGTAAGTCGCAGTTGCGGAGGTGGTGTGGCGTCGCGGAGGAGCGTGCGCCTTCCGCCATGTGTCGGCCGCTCTCGCCACATACAGCCCGGCCAGCAACTCAGCCGGGCTGTGCATGGATCAAATGAACCTGTTGACGATGTTTTCGATCCGCTCCTGTCGGCCGGAGACCGGCTTGGGATCAAGCCGTTGGTTTTCGGCCAGATCCGCAATGCCGGCCAGGTTAAGCTCGCTCACCTTGTGCCCGAAGCTACGGTCCCAACCGGAATAGCGCTGGCTACGAAGCGCGTCGATCCGGCCGTCCTCGATGATTGCGGCTGCGTTGAGCAGGCCTCGCGCCACAGTGTCGATCCCGCCGACATGGCCGTAGAACAGATCGACCGGGTCCATGGATTGACGCCGGACCTTGGAGTCGAAGTTGAACCCACCGGTCGTGAAGCCGCCGGCTCGCAGCACTTCGATCATGGCCAGCGTCATTTCTTCCACGGAGTTGGGAAATTGGTCGGTGTCCCAGCCGTTCTGATGATCGCCGCGATTTGCGTCGATCGAGCCGAAGATGCCAAGCGCTGCCGCCGTCGCCAATTCATGTTCGAAGGTGTGGCCCGCCAACGTGGCGTGGTTTGCCTCGATGTTGACCTTCACCTCGTCCTCGAGGCCATAGCGCTTGAGGAAGCCATAGACTGTCGCGGTGTCGAAATCATATTGATGCTTGGTCGGCTCGTGTGGCTTGGGTTCGATCAGGATCGTGCCGGTGAAGCCGATCTTGTGCTTGTGCTCGATGACCAGGGAGAGGAAGCGGCCGAGATTGTCCAGCTCGCGCTTCAGGTCGGTGTTGTGGAGGGTCTCATAGCCCTCGCGCCCGCCCCACAGCACATAATTGGCGCCGCGCAGGCGATAGGTCGCCTCCAAGGCGTCGCGCACCTGCATGGCGGCAAAGGCAAAGACCTCCGGATCGGGATTGGTCGCTCCACCTGCAGCAAAGCGCGGGTGGCTGAACAGATTAGCCGTGCCCCATAGCAGCTTGCGGCCGGTCGCGGCCTGCAATTGCTCCAGATGATCGACGGCCTCGGCGAAGAAGCGGCGATGCTCGGCGACACCTTCCGCCTGCGCCATCACGTCGACGTCGTGGAAGCAGTAGAAGGGGATGTCGAGCTTGCGGAAGAACTCGAATGCGACGACGCGCTTTTGCGCAGCCGCCGCACTGTCATTGGCGCCGCGATGCCAAGGGCGATTGAAGGTGCCGCCGCCGAACACGTCGGACCCGGTCCAGCAGAAGCTGTGCCAGAAACAGACGGCGAAGCGGAGATGATCTTCCATCCGCTTGCCCAGAACCACCCGATCCTTGTCATACCAGCGATAGGCGAGCTCGTCGTCGGTATTCGGCCCCTTATAGCTAATCGTGGGCACTGCGTCGAAATAGTCGGTGGCCATCAGGCACTCCCTTGTCGGATTTGAGAATAAGCGCGCCGGAACGCCGCAAGCTTGGACGCCAGTCGCTCGGCAATGATCGGATCGGGTTCGATGGTCTGGGCGACCGGAGGCTTGGCGCATATGTCGCGCGCCGTGCCGCCTTCGACTGCGATCTGGGCGAGGCGAGCGGCGCCCATGGCGGGGCCGACCTCACCGCCCTTCAGATAGACGAGGCGCGTCCCCAGGACGGCCGCGATGATCTGGCCCCAATAACGGGAGCGCGCGCCGCCGCCGATGACGGCAAGCTCCTGCACGTCGCTGCCGGCATCGCGCAGCGCGTCCAGCCCGTCGGCGAAAGCGAAGGCAACGCCTTCAAGCACAGCCTGCGCGAGCCGCTCGGGGCCGGTGTCATGGTCGAGATTGAGGAAAGCGCCACGCACTTGCGGATCATTATGCGGCGTGCGCTCGCCGGAGAGGTAGGGCAGGAAAATCTCGGGACCGGACGCCGGCCCGGCTGATTCCGCACGGGAAAAAAGGTCGGCGGCGCCCGTCGCACAGGAGAGGCGTGCGGCAAAGTCAATGCAAGACGCCGCCGACAGGTGCACAGCCATCTGATGCCAGTGTGCAGGAAGGCAATGACAGAAGGCATGCACCGTTCGATCTGGATTGGGTTTGAACTGATCATTGGCGATGAAGATGACACCGGAGGTGCCGAGCGAGAGCAGCGCATCGCCATCGCGCACGATGCCGATGCCGGCGGCGCCCGCGGCATTATCGCTGCCACCGGCCGCGACGGGCACGGGCGACATGCCCCAAAGTTGCGCGACGTCCGATCGCAGCGTGCCGGTCGCCTCGGTGCCTTCATACAGGGCCGGCATATGCGACTGCGAGAGGCCGGTCGCGTCCAGCAAATCCTCTGCCCAGCGGCGCTCGGCCACGTCCAGCCACAATGTGCCGGCTGCGTCGGACATGTCGGTGGCCTTGTCGCCGGTCATCTGCAGGCGGACATAATCCTTGGGCAGCAGCACGGTGCGTGTGGCGGCGAAGATATCCGGCTCATGGCGGGCGACCCAGGCGAGCTTCGGTGCGGTGAATCCGGGCATGACGATATTGCCCCCGCGCGTGCGGAAGGCAGGCGTGTCTTCCTCAAGCGCGCTGCATTCGGCATGGCTGCGCCCATCGTTCCACAAAATGGCCGGACGGAGTGGGCGGTCGTCCGCACCAAGCAGCGTCGCGCCATGCATTTGGCCGGCAAGACCGATGCCCAACACGGCTCGGCGCACGGCAGGGTCGATTCCTTGCACGGCGGCGGTCGTCGCGGCCCACCATGCATCCGGATCCTGCTCGGACCAGAGCGGCTGGGGGCGCTGAACGGTCAGGGCGGCCGTGCCCTGACCGACGACGACGCCGTGATGGTCGATGACCACCGCCTTCACGCCGGACGTGCCGATATCGATGCCGAGGAACATGCTTGTCAGTCGACGAAGGGATCGATCGGCACGATCGTGCCATCCGTATTGAAGCGCAGCTCCGTCACCTTCACGTTGCGCAGGTGATTTTTACCGCTCAGCTGCGTGTCATGATAAAAGAGCCAAGTCTTGCCGCCCCAATCGACGATCGAGTGGTGCGTGGTCCAGCCCTGCACCGGCTTCAGGAACTGACCGCGATAGGTGAACGGCCCATAGGGCGTCTTGCTCGTCGCATAAGCCAGGAAATGCGTGTCGCCGGTCGAGTAGCTGAGATAATAAGTGCCGCCACGCTTATACATCCATGAGCCCTCGAAAAAGCGGCGGTCATGGTCGCCACCGAGCAGCGGCTTGCCCTTTTCATCGAGGATCACGGCGTCGCGCGGCTTCTCGGCGAAGTGCTTCATGTCCGGCGCCAGCTTCACCACCTTGGCGGAGAGGGCGGGCTTGTCGTCGGCCTTCAGGTCGGTCACGCCAATCGAGGCGTCATATTTGCCGGCGGCCCAGTTCTGGAGCTGGCCACCCCAGATGCCGCCGAAATACATGTAGCTGTTGCCGTCCGTGTCGGTGAACACGGTGGGGTCCATCGAGTAGCTTCCGGGGATGGGGTCAGGCTCGGCCTTGAAAGGCCCCATCGGGTCCTTGCCCGTCGCGACGCCGATGCGGAAGATGCCCTGCTTGTCCTTCGCCGGGAAATACAGGAAATAAGTCCCATTCTTGAAGGCCGCGTCCGGTGCCCACATCTGCTTGGAGGCCCAGGGTACGTCCTTCACGTCCAGCGCGGGCGAGCCGACCTTCACGGGCCCGCCAATGCTGTCCATCTCCAGTACGCGATAATCGTGCATGGCATATTGATTGCCGAGATCGTCGTCGGGAATGCCCGCGTCCACGTCATGGCTCGGATAGACATAGATTTTGCCGTTGAAGACATGAGCGGAGGGATCAGCGGTGTAGATCTCGCTGACCAAAGGCTTGGAGAGGAAGCGCTTGCCGTTTTCGGCCTTCGGCTCCGAACCGTTCTGCGCACTGTTCGCGGGCGTATCGGATTTTTCGCTGGAGCAGGCTGTCAGGGCTGTCATCATGCCGAGCAGGCAGAGGCTCGTCCGGATCATCACGGGTTTCGACAAGGTCGCTCTCCTTTGCAGTTCTGTTATCACGCATCATCTCGTCGGATGATGCTTTGAGGTAGCGCTACCATTTAGTGGCCCAGCAGGTCAATGGGGTTTCAGCGTAAGGTGGCTTGCGCGTTGGATCGGTCTCGCTGCGAAAAGTCATCGAATGATATGGAGAGGCTGGCCAATGTATGTTGGGAGCGCTACCATATCATCGGTTTGGACACGAAGCCGTCCATCGCGAATGGCAGGCCGAAGCAGGAGAGGGTGATGGAAATGAAGGTCAAAGTCTGCCTGCGCGGTCTTGCAGCGTCGGCGGCGTTGCTGCTTGCGGCAGGTCAGGCGACCGCCGGTCCCGAGGCGCGTTTCTCCAGCTTTGCTTATGATGGCCGGACGCAGGAATGTGTGATCGTCCAGCCCGGTCAATATCGCAACCCTGTCCTCTCGGGCTATTATCCTGACCCATCGGTCACGCGCGTGGGCGCCGATTATTATCTGGTGAATTCGTCCTTCGCGCATTTTCCAGGCCTGCCGGTGTGGCATTCAACCGATCTGGTGAACTGGACACAGATCGGCAACGCCATCGACCGGCCGGGTCAGCTCGACCTTTCGGGGCGGGCGGTGTCGGAAGCGGTATTTGCGCCGGACATCAGTTATCACGATGGCACGTTCTACATCGTGAACACCTGCGTGCAGTGCCGGGGCAATTTCGTCATCACCGCGCGCAATCCCGCCGGCCCCTGGTCGGACCCGATCTGGCTGCCGTTCGAGGGGATCGATCCCTCGATCTACTGGGAAGGGGACAGGGCCTATATCGTCAACAATCGCGCACCGGCCGAGGCACCCCGCTATGACGGTCACCGCGCGATCTGGCTTCAGGAATATGACTGGCGTGCCGGCAAGATGGTCGGCCCAAGCATCCAGCTTGTCAACGGCGGGGTCGATATCAGCCGGAAGCCGGTCTGGATCGAGGGGCCACATATTCTGCGCAAGGATGGCTGGTATTATCTGTCGGCGGCGGAAGGTGGCACCAGTGTGAACCACTCGCAGGTCGTGTTCCGTTCCCGCAAGCTGCGTGGACCTTATGTGCCGTTCGTCGGCAATCCCATCCTCACCCAGCGTGATCTCGACCCCGCCCGTGCCGATCCGGTGACGTCGGCCGGGCATGCCGAACTGGTCCAGACCCAGGCCGGCGAATGGTGGGCAACCTTCCTGGCCGTTCGTCCCTATGCCGACGATTTCTACAATATCGGGCGGGAAACCTTCTTGCTGCCTGTGGAATGGAAGAATGGCTGGCCGGTCATCCTGCCCGGTGGAAAGACTGTGCCCTTCGCCAAGAGGGCGGCGGCACTGCATCCCGGAAGCAGGCCGGCCCTGCCGACCAGCGGTGATTTTGCCTATGTCGACGAGTTCGACGGGGACCGGCTGGCGATGCAGTGGGTCGGCATCCGCGCGCCGAAAGCCCCCTTTTATCGCCTCGACAAGGGCGACCTCGTCCTGACCACGGCGGCCGCGCTGGGGGATCAGTCCGGCACGCCGGCCTTCCTTGGCAGGCGCCAGCAGCATCATGTCGCCACCATCCGCACCACGCTCACCTTCACGCCGGAGCAGGCCGGCGACCGCGCTGGTCTTGCCGCGATTCAAAGCGACCAGTCCTATCTGTTCTTCGGTCTTACCCGACTGGGCGAGCAGGACGTGGTGGCGCTGTATACGCGCGCGAAGGGCGAGGACCGGCTGGTCGCCTCTGCTCCGGTCGACAATCGCGGGCCGATGACACTCACGCTCCGCGCGGATGGCGGCCGCATGGCATTCGAATATGCCGGGCCCGGGGGCAGGGGCACATTGGTTGCCGGGTTGGATGCTCGTTTCCTCAGCACGCATGAGGCGGGCGGCTTCGTCGGTACAGTGGTGGGTCCCTACGTCTGGACGCATTGACGCCCGCAACGAGAGAATAGGAGAGCCGGCTCATGGTCACGCGTCGCACGATACTGGAAGGGACGTTGATGCTGGCGGCGGGTGCCTACGTTCCGGCGCCCCTGGCTGCTGCCGGGGCGCGAAAAGGTGCGGGGCATCGCCTTTGGTATCGGCAACCGGCGCAGGAATGGACGCAGGCGCTGCCTATCGGGAACGGGCGCATCGGCGCCATGGTCTTCGGCGGAGTGGAGACCGAGCGCCTGCAACTCAATGAGGATACGCTGTGGAGCAGCGGGCCCTATGAGCCGGTCAACCCGCGCGCGCGGGAGGCGTTGCCGGATGTGCGACGGCTGATTGCCGAGGGGCGCTTCGTTGAGGCTCATGAACTCGCCAATGCGAGATTAATGGCAACGCCGCTCGTCCAGATGGCCTATCAGAGCTTTGGCGATCTGTTCCTGACCATGCCGGGGCCGCCCGCGCCAGTACGCGATTATGAGCGTGCGCTCGATCTCGACAGCGCGATCGCGACGACGCGCTTCATCCGCAATGGCGTGCGCCATGAGCGGACGATGTTCGCCTCGTCCCGGCAGCAGTTGCTTGTCGTGCGCCATGCGATTTCCGGGGAAGGCACGCTGGACCTTGATGTGCGGCTGGCCTCGGCACAGGAGATGACCGTCACGGCTCAGGGTGATCGCCTCATCGCGCGCGGCCGTAATCGCGCGGCACATGGCGTCGCGGCTGCGCTGCGGGTTGCCGGTCTGATGCAGGTGCAGTCGGAGGGCGGTACGCTCACCGCCGAGGAGGATCGGATTGTGGTGCGGCGCGCGCGAGCCGTTACCGTGCTGGTGGCAATGGGCACGAGCTTCCGCCGCTTTGACGATGTGAGCGGGGATCCCGATGCCCTGGTTCGGGACTGGATCGCCGCCGCCCAGCCGATCCCATTCGCGCAGTTGCAGGCGGAGGCCATTGCGGAGCACAGGCGGCTCTATCGGCGCGTGCGGATCGATCTGGGTGATGACAGCGGCGCTGCCCTGCCGACGGACGAGCGCATCCAGGCGGCACAGACGCGGGACGATCCAGGCCTTGCTGCGCTCTATTTCAACTATGGGCGCTATCTGCTCATCGGCTCCTCGCGACCGGGAAGCCAGGCGAGCAATCTTCAAGGGATCTGGAACGACAGCATCGATCCGCCCTGGGGATCGAAATACACGATCAACATCAACACGCAGATGAACTACTGGCCGGCGGAAGTGACGGCCTTGCCCGAATGCGTGGAACCGCTAGTGCGCCTCGTACGGGAGCTGGCGGTGAGTGGCGCGCGCACCGCACGGGAGATGTATGGCGCGCGTGGCTGGGTGGCGCATCATAATACCGATCTCTGGCGGGCCAGTGCCCCGATCGATGAAGCGAGCTGGGGCTTGTGGCCGATGGGCGGCGCGTGGCTCTGCACCCATTTGTGGGAGCGCTGGGATTATGGGCGGGACGAGGCGTTCCTGCGGACTGTCTATCCGCTGATGCGGGGTGCGGCTTTGTTCTTCGTCGATACGCTCCAGACCGACCCGCGTACCGGCCTGCTCGTCACCAGTCCGTCCCTGTCCCCCGAAAATATGCACCACGGCAAGATCACGCTCTGCGCCGGCCCGGCGATGGACCAGCAGATATTGCGTGACCTGTTCGATCAGACCGCACGAGCTGCCGACATTCTCGACACGGACGCGGATTTCGCGGCCCAGCTGCGCGCTCTGCGCGCGCGCCTCGCACCGGACCATATCGGTGCGCAAGGGCAATTGCAGGAATGGCAGGAGGATTGGGACGCGCAGGCGCCCGATCCGCATCACCGTCATGTCTCGCACCTTTACGGGCTGTTCCCCAGCCAGCAGATCGACCTCGATGCGACGCCGGCACTGGCAGCGGCCGCGCGCAAATCGCTCGAGCTGCGCGGTGACAAGGCCACCGGCTGGGCGACGGCCTGGCGTGCGAGCCTGTGGGCGCGTCTGCGCGAGGGCGACCATGCTCATGATATCCTCCGTTTCCTGCTTGGACCGGAGCGCACCTATCCGAACATGTTCGACGCACATCCGCCGTTCCAGATCGATGGCAATTTCGGCGGGACGACGGCGATCGCGGAGATGCTGGTGCAAAGCCGGGGCGACGAGATCCTGCTGCTGCCGGCCTTACCGAGCGCCTGGCCGCAAGGGAGCGTGCATGGGCTGCGGGTACGGGGCGCCTGTGCGCTCGATCTGACGTGGCGGGCAGGCAAGCCCGCGCGGCTCATGCTCATCAGCGACATCGACGCCGATCGCGTGGTCCGCTTCGGGCCGCGTCGCCTGGCGGTGTCGCTCAAGGCGGGGCGGGCGTATCGCGTGCCTGTCGCTCCCTTGCTGGGTTAAGGGCAACCAGCGGCAGGCCGCCGGCGGCCGACCAGCCTCATTTGGGAAGGGCGACCCCCTTGTCGATCGAGAAGAGCGCACTCTGCGCGGGCAGTCCGCTGTCCGGTTGCGCAGAACCGATCGTCACCTGATAACGGCCCGGGAAGACCTGGCGCGCGCCATCAAGCGACACGGCACTCAGATCGCGCGGAGACAGGTCGAAGCTGATCTCCCGCGTCTCCCCCGGCTTCAGGTTCACGCGCTGGAAGCCTCGCAGTGCTATGCGCGGCGTGCCGGGCACATCCGGGAAGTTGAGGTAGAGCTGTGCCACCTCGTCGCCGGCCCGGCCGCCCGTATTTCGCACGGTCGTCGAGACGCGGATGCCCCGTGCGGCATCTCCGCTCGCGTCCACCTTGAGGGGCTCATAAGCGAACTGCGTGTAGCTCAGGCCGTAGCCGAAGCCATAGACCGGCTTGCCGGTGAAGTAGCGATAGGTGCGGCCGGTCATATTATAGTCGCCGAATGGCGGCAGCTCGTCGATGCTCCTGTAGAAGGTGAGCGGCAGACGTCCGGAGGGATTGGTCTTGCCGGAGAGGACATTGCCGACAGCGAGGCCGCCATTCTGGCCGGGGTACCAGGCCTCGACGATCGCCGCGGCATTGTCCTTCGCCCAGGCGAGATTGATCGGGCTGCCGTTCATGGCGACGATCACCAGCGGCTTGCCGGTCGCCTTCGCCTTTTCGAGCAGCGCGATCTGCTCGGCGGGCAGGTCGAGCGTCGTCTTGTCGCCGCCGGAGAAGCCGGGAACCTTCACAGGCGTTTCCTCCGCTTCGAGATCGGACGTGAGGCCAACCACGGCGACGATGACGTCGGCCTGCGTGGCGGCACGGGCGAGATCATCGTCGGCATCGGCGGAGACGCGCTTCCAGACGAGATCGATCCCGCTGTTGAAATGGGAGGTCATCGTCACCTGGATCGGGTAGCGTTTGCCCTTCTCCAGCGGGATCGTCTTCATGGTCGGCAGGCTGTTCCAGCTCGATCCGGCAAGATCGACGAAGGGTTTGCCGTCGAACAGCAATTCGCCGTTCGAGCCGGAGAGGCCAAGCCGATAGGTGCCGGTCTCCGGCGGCACGAGAAAGCCCGTCCATACCACCTTATGATGATCCGAGACGACGGCCAGATCGAGACTGCGGCCGGCGACATCGGCCTCGCGGCGCGTCACGACCGGCCTGTCCTGGAATGTCATTGCTTTGGTGATGGTGTCGAGCGTGCCGGGCTGGAAGCGCGCCGGCGGCGTTTGCGTGGGGTTGTAGTAACGCGCCAGCAGTCCCGGCTTGCCGTCCGGCGTCCGCAGCGCGGCGCCAGGCACACGGTCGCCATCGGTGAAGGTCTCGCTGAACGGCACGTGCCGGATCGCGGCACCGGGCATGGCCGTGCGCAGTCCCTCCAGCACCGACACGGGCGGACCGGAGAGCGCGGAAGAATAGTTGCCGCGCAGCACGCGCGTCGCGTCCGCAAGCGGGCCGATCACGGCGATGCGCGCGCCCGGCTTCAGGGGGAGGGTGCCGTCATTCTTGAGCAGCACCAGGCTCTTCTCGGCGGCCCCCAGGGCTAGCGCGCCATGGTCCGGGGCGCCGACCGTCGCGGGCGAAATCGCTTCCGGCGCGCGGACGCCCGGCAGGTCGCCATTGCGCAGGCGGGCGGAGAACAGGCGCACCAGTGCGGCGTCGATGTCCTTCTGCGTCAGCAAGCCCCGCTTGAGGGCATCGAGATAAGGCTGGCCCAGACCGGCGGTGTCGCTGAGCGTGCGACCATTGCATTCATTGTCCACGCCCGCGCGTACCGCCGCTGTTACGGCGGCGGCGGCATCCGGCGCGTAATGGTGATGGACGGCGATATCGACCACCGCGTCGCAATCCGAGACCACATAGCCGTTGAAACCCCAAGCCCCGCGCAGATGCTCCCTGAGCAAATTGTCACTGGCGCAGGCAGGCTGCCCGTCGACGCGATTATAAGCGCACATGATCGACCCGGCCTTGGCGTCCACCACCGCGGCCCGGAAGGCAGGCAAATAGGTATCTTCCAGATCGTGCGGGGACACGTAGACATTCGCCTGATGCCGCGTCGATTCCGGCCCGTTGTGAACCGCGAAATGCTTGGGCGTGGCGATGACATCGGGCTGGTCCGGATCGGGACCCTGAATGCCGGTGATGAAGGCGCTGCCGATCCTTGCGGTCAGGAAAGGGTCCTCGCCATAGGTTTCCTGACCGCGTCCCCAGCGCGGATCGCGGAAGATGTTGATATTGGGCGACCAGGTATCGAGGCCCGTGCCGATGCGGCCGAGCCGCCCGGTTTGCCGGGCCAGCGTGTGCAATCCGCGCACTTCCAAGCTGATGACATTGCCGATGTCCTGCACGAGCGGGGCATCGAACGTCGCGGCCATTCCGATCGGTTCGGGGAAATTGGTGGTGGGTAGCGTACCGATCGCGCCATGCAGCGATTCCGTCCACCAATTATAGGCCGGAATACCCAGGCGTGGGATAGCCGGCGCGACATTGAGCAACTGGTCGACCTTCTCCTCGGGCGTAAGCTGTGCGACGATCTGCGCGGCCTTGCTGTCAGCCAGCGCGCGGACGGGAGAGGGGCCATTCTGCTGGGCGAGCGCCGGCATGGCGATCGTCAGCACGGCGGCGCCGGCCAGCAGCAAGGGGCGGCAGGCGGCATGGGGTCGCAGGGCAGTCGGCATGAGCGTCTCCAGATCAGCGAGGGCGGCGAAGAGGGTGGCGGCTCAGGAGCCGTTGGAAGCAAGAAGTCAGTGTCATGGTCGCGTCTCCGGCGGCCGCGGGCCTGCGCGCTCGATGACGGCGCGGGCTTCAGCGGGCCAGGCGTCGCCTTTGACGGCGACATTGTCGACCAGCCGGTTGTTGAGATAGCTCGACCAGTTGCCATTAGCCTTGCCGGAATTGTACCAGTTTCCGGAAGCAATATTATCCATATTGGTTCTGCGCGGACGGGCGTCGTCCTGGGCATTGAGGTTCACCCACAAGCCCGCGCCATCCATGACGTTATTGCGGACGGTGACGTAGCGCGACCCCTCGTCGAGATAGATGCCAATGCCGCCCGGCACGTCGTAGATGTGGTTCTCGGCGATCAGCGCGCCCGGGTCGGCGGAAAGATGATAGATGGCGCCGCCGTCGGGATACCAGCGTTTGACGCCGTGGACGCGATTGCCGAAGATCACCGTGTCCCGCAGGATCGTGGGTGTCTCGTAGATGCGATTGCCCGGCTGGTCATAATAGCCACGCGCGCGGCTCATATAAGCGGTGTTGCCACCCGGATCGTTGGTGCCCCACCCCCAGCCGATATCGATGCCGTCATAAGGCGCATCGGATACGTCATTGTTCAGGATGAGAGCGCCCGTTGCATAGGTCACCAGAATGGCGGCCTGCTCGCGATAATCCTGCGAGACCGTCTCGATGTGATTGTTGCGGATCACGATATCGCGCACCGCCATCTGCGGGCGGGAAGGGTGGTGCGCCTCTTCCGCGGTGCCGCCCACCATGATGGCGCCGCCGGCCAGCGGCCCGAAGCGCGAGTTGCGCACCTCGACGGATTGTACGGCAAGGCCCGGCCCGGCGCTGTTCGCCTCCGCATTGTTGCCGATGCCAAGTGCAATCTGCCCGAGTTGGGCGAAGGTGGTCTCGGCGAAGAGGATGCGCTGTGCGCCCGAGACCTGCACGGCGGCCGGCTGCTGGCGCCAATGGTTGCGCTGACGCTCGAAGGCGGCGCACCCCCAACTGCAATCGCGGATCGGGTCGGCGGGATAGTCCGGAATGTCGCCCGCCAGATAGGTGCCGCTTTGCTGGCTGGCATAGCCTTCCGCGCCTGACGGCCCACGCCAGCTGGTGTGCCGGAAGGCGAGGCCGCGAAACTCGAGATCCTTTACGGGCGTGTCGGCAGACCCGCCGATCGAAACGAGCATCTCAAGGCGGGGGAGCACGATCTCGTTCTGATCGGGGCGTCGCCCGGCCTCCGGGCGATAATAGAGCAAGCCCTTGGCCGGGTCCGCAAACCAGTCCCCCGCGTCGCGCACGAAGGCAAGGGCATTTGCGACGAAGAACCGGCCTTTCTCTCCTGAAACCGGCCGCGCGAATGTATCATAGCCGATCAGATTGTTGCGCCATCCCGGCTGGCGCAGGATGATCCGGTCGCCCTCGATATGATCGATGACCGCGCGCCGATCCGTGAAAAAGCCGGTGCTTTCCACTTCCATGCGACCTTGATCGGGCAAGCGCTCGAGGAACCGCCAGGCCGGGTCGACGATGCGGATGCCCCAGTCGAAGAAGGCGAAGGCGGTGCGTGGGGCCTCCACGGCGGCCCGGTGTGCCATGCGCCCATCCACCCAGAGCTGGCGCGGGTCGCTGCCTTTGGGGATGTCCGCCACCCAGATGTTGCGGCTGCGGTCTGCGAGCCTCCAGCCCTGCACGCGCTCGCCACCCGAGAGCGTCGGGTGCGCGCCAGGCGCGGCTTCCCACCGCACGACGTGGCCATTGCGGCCGCCATCCTCGACACCGAACCGCAGCGGCGCATCGAGCCGATAGGTGCCGTCGGCCAGCAGAACCTGCACTGGTTGGTCCGCGTTGCTCCGCCGGACGGCGGCCTGTGCTTGCGCGAGCGTGCCGAATGGCCGCGCCGCCGTTCCATCGCCAGTGGCTTTGCCCAGCGGCGCAACATGGAGCACCACCGGCATGCCATCGGGCCGGGGAAAGATATGGACGTTCGAGAAGGCCTGCTCGGAATTGGGACGGTCAGCATCCTTGATCGACGGAATGGGAGCCGCCGATGGAAACTGCGCGCTTGCGGTCGCGGTCGTGCCGAGCAACATCGCGAGCACATAATGGATAGCGCTACCAAAATTGGTGATCGGCGTAGGCTTATTCACGGGGGCCGGTTGCATCGCGCGGCGCGCTCAGACCGGCTGGAGGCCGAATTCGTTGATCTTGCGCAGCAAGTCGCGATGACGGGGCAGGCTAGCCCGCAAGCGCTCGGTCTGCATGGCGTTCTCGCGCAACGCCTGCATAGCGAGAACGGCATCGGGCGCCAGCGTTTCGGGTGCCACTTCGGTGCGGAAGCCCATGCCGTACAGCACATATTGGTAGCTTGCGGCCGGAAATACTTCCTCGATCCGGTCGAACTCGTCATGGAACCAGGGCGACTGGTAGCGCCACAGATGCAGCAGATCCTGCAGCCGGTCGGGGATCGTTTCCGGTAGCAGATTGTCCCGCCAGAAGGCGCTGTCAGTGCGCTTCGTCAGCACATAATGCAGCTTGAGGAAATCGATGATCCGGCCCCAGCGATAATGCGTCGTCTCGTTGAAGCGATGGGCGATGATGTCCATCACTTCCCGGCAAACCGGCATCTGCTCGGCAATCAGCTTGGCGGACAGCTCGATGAGCACGATGGCAGAGGATTCCAACGGTTCGAGAAAACCGGCGGCAAGGCCCACGGCGACGCAATTGCGCTTCCAGAAGGTTTCGCGGTAACCCGAGCGGATACCGATCTTGCGCAGCGGCAGGTCGTCGCCCGCCGGCCCGAGATAAGCGCGCAATTCCCGCTCGGCCTCGTCCTGCGAGATATGATGGCTGGAATAGACATGCCCGATGCCGCGCCTGGTAGGCAGGCCGACGTCCCATATCCATCCTGCGCTTTGAGCGGTGGAAATCGTATGGGTGGCAACCGGGCTGGTCTCGCTCTCATACGGGAGCTGGACGGCAAGTGCCGTGTCGCAGAACAGCACGTCGCTGCAATCCCGGAACGGTACGCCCAGGGCATCGCCGAGCAGGAGCGCGCGAAAGCCGGTGCAATCGATGAAGAGATCGCCCTCGATCTCTCCAGCCTGGGCGGTGTCAATGGCACGAATATCGCCATTCTCGGCGAGCAGAACCTCTTGCACGTCCGCCAGCACGTGGCGCACGCCCAGCGTGTCGCAGCAATGGCGCTGAAGGAAGGGCGCGAATTTGCCGGCATCCAGATGGTAGGCGTAGTTGGCCGCGCCTTCATATTCCGGCGTGGTGATCGCCTTGGGCGCAAGGCCATCGTCGCAGATCCGCCCTTGCGGGCAGACGGCATCGCAGAAGCTCTGGGCATGGCCGTTTGCCAGCCAATGCGGCACCAGGTTCACACGGGTGAAGCCCTCCGGCAGCACCAGCGGATGATAATAGCCGTCGTCGGGCGCGCCGGTGGTCCAGCCGGCAAAACGCGCGCCTTGCTTGAATGCGGCATCGCACTCGCGGAAGAAATCCGTCTCGGACACGCCGATCTTCTTCAGCGTGGAGCGCAACGTCGGCCAGGTGCCTTCGCCGACACCGATGATGGGCGTGTTGGGCGATTCCACCAATGTGACGGTGAAGCTGTGGGGAATACGACCTTTGTGCCGGGCAGCGATGATACCGGCGGTGAGCCAGCCGGCTGTGCCGCCGCCCACGATCACGATGTTCTTAACCGGATGGACCATGGCCGCTCATACACCGAAAAAACGGGGAGCGCAGCCTGTGCGCTCCCCGGAGATTGTCGTTCGATCAGTAGCGGACGCGGACACCCAGGGTGAACCGCCGGCCATACGACCAGATATCCAGCGCCTGATTGCTGAACCGGCCATGCGTGCTGTAGGTCGAGTTGTTGAGGTTGGTCGCCTCACCAAAGATCGTCGCCCACTTGGTTACGTCATAGCTGGCCGACGCATCGATCTGCAGCTGCTTGTCGACATAGACCGGCTCGGCACCATAGACGCCGCCCTGGCCCTGGCCGAGCTGGAGTAGATACTCGTCGCGCCAGTTGACCGCTGCCCGGATCTGGAACCCGTTCTTGTCATAGAAGCCAACGAAGTTGGCCGACTTGGCAAGCCCGGTGATCGAGAAGCCGCCGCCGACGACATTGGCCTTGTCATAATCGCGGTTCGTGCTCGGCAGCGTGGCATTGGCCTGGAAGCCGAAGCCGCTGTTGCCGAAGACATGCTGCAGCGCGATTTCGAGACCCTTCACAGTCGCTTCCGGACCGTTGATCTGCGCGTTGATGCTGAACACCGCCGTCTGGCCCGTGCTCGGATCGACCACACCGTCGATCGGGCCACGGGTCACGCCGCCCACGATGAAGTTGGTGATGTGCTTCAAGTAACCGTTGATCGCCAGATAGGAGTTGGGTTGATAATACCACTCCATGCCGAGATCGAAATTGTCCGAGAGATAGGGCTTCAGGTCCGGGTTGCCGCCACTTGCCGAGAGGCTGCCGACCCGCATCGTGCCCACATTGACCGTGGGACGAAGGCTGGCGAGGCCGGGGCGGGTGAGCGTGCGGGACGCACCGGCGCGCAACACCAGATTGGGTGTGATGGTCAGCTTCGCGTCGATGCTCGGCAACAGGAAGCTGTAGTCCGATTTCTTCGCGATAAGCGTCGTTGCCGAATAGCCATCATGTGCCGGCCCGAGAGCCGGGTCGGGCTGGATCAGCGTGGGATCGCCAGCCGGGATTGAGAGGCCGAGCAGGCGGCGACCGATCGCCGTTGTCGAAAGGTGCGTGCTCTCGTTGCGGATGCCCGCCGCGATGGTGAACGGCATGCCGGCGATTTCGGTCTCGAACTTGGTCTTGAACCAGACCGACCAGGTCTTTTCGTGCACCTCGAGCACACTGCCCGGGTTGAACGAAGGCGCAACCGAGCCACCGCTCGCTTCGAGCAGCTTGTACACGGCATAGGGATCATAGACGAAGAAGCCCGGCGCAAGATTGCCCGAATAGCCGGGGATGAAGCCGTTCGTACCGACCGTGCCCTGATAGACGCTGGCTGGCAGCGGGCAGATGCCGCCGCTGGGACCACCGGTGCGGCCCGAACAGGTGCCATAGCCCGAACGGCTGGCGAACACGCCGTTGGTGAAGGTGCTATCGGACTGCTGGTACAGCTTGTCGTCGATATACTGGCCGCCCAGCTTGGCGCTGAACCCGCCGTCATCCCAGCCGATGGCCGCGCGATACTGCTTCACCGTGTCGTAATTATAGTTGGTGCCGCGCACGATGACGTGCGAGCCGACAACCGAGGTGTCGAGGAAGCGACTGACGTTTCCAACCGGGCCGATGTCGTGCATCTGCGGCAGATAGTCGGCGCTCGGACCCAGGATGGTCACGCCGGTATTGGCGCCCAGCACGGTGGTGGGACCATTGGTGCCGCCATAGCCGATGTCCATGCTGTCGTTATAGCCGCCCTTGCTCGGATTGCGGGTGGCGCGGGCAAACGAGGCATCGGCCGCGAATGTCAGATGCTCCATCAGATCGATCTTCAGGTTCGCGCCGACCTGATTGGATTCATACACGTTGCTGGACCGGTTTGCATTGAAGTCCATCGGCGTGCCGAATTGGTTAAAGTCGACCACGGTGCCGTTGGCATCCAGCTTGACGTTGCGGAGGTCGCCGCCGTTGAACCAGGCCGCATAGCCATAGGTTTCGCTGCGCACGGTCTGACGGCTGAAATTGTCGTCAATGGTCAGCAATACCCTGTCCGTCGGCTGCCATTGGACCGCGATGCGACCGTCGATGCGCTCGTCATGGGTGGTCGCCTGGTTGATGCCCATCTGCTGCGGCGCCCAGGCCGCCGTGCCGGTGCGTGCAGTGTCGGTGGGGGTGCAGGTGGTGGTGAGCTGACACTGGAGCACGCCCAATGTGGTAACGCCGCCGACCTGACCTTGCTGGCCGATCCAGCCCGGGATGAATACCTGGTTCGATTTGGTGTCGCGGCGGGTATAGGAAACGCTGCCCAGCACGCCGATCGTGTCGTCCGCGAAGGTATTGGAGAGCAGCAGCCCGGCGGTCGGTGTGATGCTCTTGTCGCGCGATTGCAGCGAGCCCGAGACCGATGCGGCCGCCCGGAAACCGGAGCGATCGAGCGGCTTGGGCAGCGAAATGTCGATCGTGCCGCCGATGGCGCTGGTGGAAAGCTCGACGTCCGGTGTCTTGTAGACACTCAGGCGACCCACGAAGTCGGAGCCGACCGTGGTGAAGTCGATGCCGCGGCCGCCGGTGGCAGTCGAGAGCTGGCGGCCGTCATAGAGCGTGCGCACGAAGTCGCCGCCGAAACCGCGGATGCTGACATCGGTGGCGTCGCCGCGCGAACCGGAGCGCTGGATCGCGATGCCAGGCAGGCGCTGAAGTGCCGATGCGACGTTCGAATCCGGGAATTTGCCGAGGTCTTCGGCCGAGATCACGTCAAGGACGCCCGAGGATTCGCGCTTGATGTCCAGGTTGCGCTGGAGCGAGGCGCGAATGCCAGTGACGATGATCTCTTCATTGTCCTTGGCGTCGGCGGCGCTCGTTGCGGATTGCGCGACGGACGGTGCGGCGACGACCAGCCCGATGGCGCTGGGCGCGCAGAGCAACGTCCGCCTGAGCAGCCCGCGCCGCTTCAGGTCTTGATCGAACTTTGGCCCGGCAATTTTCATAAATCCCCTCCACTCAATTGTCGCTGATTCCGAAAGCCGGTTTGCCGGCCCGGATATTGTCCGAAGCAGCCATTTGCTGCCGCGGCTAAACATGATGTGGATAGAGTGGTCCCTTGATGGCGTGATGGGGCACGCCTACACCCTCTCCAGACATCTTGTTCCTTTGTTGGGTTGAACAGTAACCACAAAAGGTAGCGCTATCAAGAATAATTTATCTGTGTAAATAGAAAGGCGACTTCGGTTCGCTGTCGCGGCGCGCAGTCGCTGGATTTGTGGATGACGGGCGTGAAAAATGTGGCGATGAAGGCCCCGGGCTCGGGGTGAAAAACGGCCACGATAATGTTTTTAGGAGGGAAACTGCGTCATGGAAGCAACAATGGAGATTCTCGACGCCCAGGCGCATCGCCATTTGCGGTTGCGGCCCGTTTCCCCTTCGCTGCAGCATTTTGTCGTAGTGGTGCCTTCGGAATTTCCGTCTGCAGCCGCTATTTGTCCGATTCTTTTTGCCAAGGATCCCGAGACCGGGCGCTTCTATGCGGGCGCACTGTTCGGTTTCAAGGCGGGCGAGAATCTGCTGACCGACTCGGAGAATGGGGTGGCGCCATTCCGTCCGCTGGAGCAGCAGCGCGAGGGGTTCTTCATTTCCGGTGACAGCATCGCTATCGATCGCTCCAGTCCGCGGATCAGCGAAATGGCTGGCGATCCGCTGTTCGAGGAGGATGGCGGACCAACCCAGGCGACTCGGCAGATTCAGCGCATATTGGGCTTGCTGCACGCCGGGCTGGCCGAGGGCGAGCGCTTCATTGCAACGTTGACCGGGCACAAGCTGATCGAACCGGTCGATATTTCGCTGCGCTTCGACGATGGGGAGAGGGTGGATCTTGTCGGGCTATATACGGTCAGCCTCGATCGGCTCCATGCGCTGGACGATGTGGCGGTGCTGTCCCTGTTTCGGAGCGGTGACCTGCAACTTGCCTATTGCATCGCCGGCTCTCTCAAGCAGGTCGGCATGCTGGCAGACCGGCGCAACCGTCTTCTTACGCGCGGCGCCTGAGAGGTGGAGGTGCAGGCTGACGATCTGGAGATCGATGGCGCAGGCTTCGCCGATATGGCCGCGTTTCGGAGCCGCGTCGTCGACCAATGTCGGCCGGCGGTCCTGCGCGGGCTCTGCGCGGATTGGCCGGTCCAGAAGGTCGCGGCGCAGTCGCCTGACGCACTGAGCGCCTATCTGGGCCGGTTCGCGACAGATCGCCCGGGCGAGGTCTTTCTCGGCGATCCCGCCATTGCCGGGCGCTATTTCTATGGCGACACCTTAGGTGGCTTCAATTTCAAGCGGCGCGACATGCCGCTGCGGGAAGGGCTGGCCTTGATCTTCGACCGGGAGCGCACGCCGGGCGACGGCACGGCCTATATGGGGTCGTTGCCCGTCAGCAGCTACGTGCCGGGCTTCGAGCGGGAGAACCGGCTGCCGTTTCTCTCCGCAGACATCGCCCCCCGCCTCTGGGTCGGCAATGCCTCTTATGTCGGCTGTCATTATGACACATTCGACAATCTTGCCTGTGTTGTGGCCGGGCGGCGTCGCTTCACGCTGTTTCCACCGGAGACGGTGGCCGACCTTTACGTCGGCCCGATCGATCGCACCTTGTCCGGGCCGCCGGTCAGCCTGGCAGCCGCCGCTCCCGTCGGTGATCCGCGTTATCCGCGTTTCGAGCGTGTGCGCGAGAGGGCCATTGTGGTCGATCTGCTGCCGGGGGATGCCCTCTATCTGCCCAAGCTGTGGTGGCATCAAGTCGAGGCGCTGGAGCCTCTCAACGTCCTGGTCAACTATTGGTGGGACGCCTTTTCTTATGGCGTGGATGCCCCAATGACCGCCATGCTGCTGGCGATGATCGCTATTGCCGAGCGGCCGGACATGGAGCGGGCTGCCTGGCGGGCCTTCTTCGATCATTATGTTTTCCGGCCTGATGGGCATCCGCTCGCGCATCTCGATCCGGAGGAACATGGCGTTCTCGGGCCGTTCAACAAGGGGAATTACGGCCGCATTCGCGCGATGGTGATGCAGCAACTGCGCGGCGGGTAGTCGATTTACTCTAGTTATAAAAATCGGTGCCGTCCCTCGACAGGACTCGAGTTCTCCCGATCATTCTTGAAAATGCCTATCGAATCAGATTCAAAAATGGTTCAATTTTGAATTAAATAATCAGATAATATAGCTGGACCGGCCTCTTGTTGCCTACAAGTCTGGCGAGACATGGGGAGATGAGGACGATGAGAGCATGGAAGAGTCTTGCGTTGATCGCCGGCATCGGGGCGATCATGCCCCTTGCGGCTGTGCAGGCGCAGATGGAGACGGCAGCGCCGGCCGCTGTGCCTGGTGCGCCGAAAGTGACCGTCCAGCGGATCAAGGTCCATTCTGCGGCCATTGCCGGCAATCTGGAAGGGGAGGCGGCGGATCGCGACGTGATCGTGGTGCTGCCGCCCGGCTATACGGCAAATCCGAAGCGCCGCTATCCGGTCATCTATGCTCTGCACGGCTATTCGATCGGCGCGGAGCAATGGATCAAGGAAATCCATGTTCCGCAGGTCGTCGAGGGCGCGTTGGCCAAAGGCGCGAAGGAGATGATCCTCGTCTTTCCGGACAGCAAGACCGTGCATAATGGCTCGATGTACTCGAGTTCGGCGACGACGGGCGACTTCGAGCGCTTCGTCTCGCATGATCTCGTCCAATATGTCGACAACCACTATCGCACCCTTGCCGACCGGCGCAGTCGCGGTCTGGTCGGTCATTCCATGGGCGGTTACGGCGCGACGCGGATTGGCATGAAGCACGCGGATGTCTTCGGCGCGCTGTATATCATGAGCCCCTGTTGTCTCTCGGCGCGCGACGCGTTCGGCATGGACGAGGCGAGTCTGGCGCAAGTTGCGGCGATGAAATCACCCGCGGACTCTGTCAGCCTGCCGTTCGCCGTGCGTGCCCAGCTTGCCGTCGGCGCGGCCTGGTCGCCCAATCCGAAGAAGCCGCCTCTCTATCTCGATCTCCCCGCTGGTGATGACGCGCAGCGCAAAGCCGTGCTGGCGAAGTGGGCGGCCAATGCCCCGCTCGCCTTTGTCGACCAGCATATCGGGGATCTGCGGCGCTACGCGGCGATTGCCATGGACGTGGGCGATCAGGACGGGCTGAAGACGGATACGGAGACGCTGCACAAGGTGCTGGAGAGCTACGGCATCGCCAATAGCTTCACCCTCTATCAAGGCACGCATACCAGCCATGTCGCTTTCCGCTTTCAGGACTATGTACTGCCCTTCTTCAGCGCCCATCTGGCGACGGGCGCCGTCGCGAAGAAATGAGTGCCCGCGTGCGTCGTCGGGTGGGGAAGTGCGGTGCGCTCGTCACGCTCATGGCGCTGGCGACCGCTGCCGGCGCGCAGCCCATAGCCGATCCGTTGGCGGCGACCGGGCGCTGGAGCGTCTATGCGCATGGGAATGCGCCGCTGCCGCCGATGGGCTGGAACAGCTGGAACGCCTTTACCAGCGACATCGACGAGGACAAGCTGATGGCTTCCGCGCGGGTCATCGTGGAGAGCGGGCTGGCGGCGAAGGGCTATCGCTACATCGATATCGACGATGGCTGGTGGCTGAAGCGGCGCGCGTCGGACGGGCGGATGCTCATCCGCACCAGCACATTCCCCTCGGCGGCCACGGCGGATGGCAACACCAGCTTCCGGTCATTGACCGACCGGCTGCACGCCATGGGGCTGAAGGCGGGGATCTATTCCGATATCGGCCGCAATTCCTGCGGTCAGGTGTTCACCTCCACTTTCCCCAACCAGCCCGAAGGGAGTGTGGCGGAGCGGGAGGTGGGGCTTTATGGCCATGTCGATCAGGATATCGCGCTCTATTTCGCGGAGTGGGGCTTCGATCTGATCAAGGTGGATGCCTGCGGCATTCGCGGTCTGCCCGCGAGTGATCCCAGAGTGCGTGCCGGCCAGTATCGTGCGCTCGATCCGCTGATCGACGTTGACTCGCTCGGCCGTACGAAGGTCGCGGCGGTCCGCGCTCTGTATGAGGAGGTCGGTCAGGCCCTGGTGCGCCACAATGTCGACAATGACTATGTGTTTTCGCTCTGCCTCTGGGGTTCGGCGGATTCGCGCGCATGGTCGAAGGCGGTCGGCAATATGTCGCGCACCAGCGAGGATATCTCGCCGACCTGGAACCGCATGCTGCACAATCTCGACAGCGTCGCGCATCGTCCGCTCTATGCGCATCCCGGCTCCTGGAATGATCCGGACATGCTGTTCGTCGGCACGGGAGAGTTCGACATGGCGCATCCCGTGGAGGCGCGTTCGCACATGGCGCTCTGGGCTATGGTCAATGCGCCGCTGATGATCGGCTTCGATCTGCGCAAGGCGTCGCCTGACTTGCTGGCCATTCTCGGTAACCCGCAGGTCATCGCGCTCAACCAGGATCCGGCGGGAAATCAGGCCGTGCTGGCGTATGATTCGGACGATGTGCAGATCTTCGTGAAGACATTGGCGAGCGGCGACAAGGCGGTTGCCGTGCTCAACCGGACGGCAACGGCGACGGAGGCTATGCTGACGGCCGATCACCTCAAATATCTGGCGGACCGGCCGATCACTCTGACCGAGATCTGGCAAGGTAGTGTGCTGACCTTCACCCGGGAGAGGAAATTCACGCTCAAGCCTCATGAAACGATGCTTTTCCTGGCGAAAGGCGAGCGCCGGCTGGCGAATGGCCAGTTCCTCTCCGAGCAGCCGGCGCGCGTGAACCCGGCAGTCGATGGCGTTCTCGTGCCTGAGGCCGATCCGCAGGTGCACCGCACCAGCCTGCCATGGCGCGGGACACGGGGCGGCGGCGAGCGTCCACAATATGGTGGCTGGGGCGGTGCACGGCTGGATACGACGCCTTATGGGCAGGCGCTGTCCGTAGCCGGTCGGCATTTCGATACCGGACTTGGCATCCTGGCCAATTCCAGGGTCGAGGTGCGCAATGACGGCTTTCGTCGCTTCGTGACGCAGGTTGGTGTGGATGATTCCGCACGCGGGCGGCAATCGCCGGTCACCTTCGCCGTCTATGGGGATGGCAAGCTTCTGGCGCGCTCGAAGCCGATGCGAGCCGGGGATGCGGCGCAACGGCTGGACGTGTCCGTCACAGGGACCAAGCTCATCGAGCTGATCGCTCGCGCGCCCGCCTGGGAGCGGTTTCCCGATCCGGTGACTTGGGGCGAGGCAGCGCTGCTCCGTTGAGCCGCTTCAGCTCTGCGGCGTGCCGTCCAGCATCTTCTGCATGGCTGTGCGCGTATCATCGAGCGCGAGTTGCACGAGCACGCGCATAGCCTCGCTGGCTCCGTCCGCGTCACCTGCGGCGATCGCCTCGAACACGCGCAGATGGTCCGGCACCGGGTCGCGCGGGAGCGCGCGCAAGCGCTGCTTGAATTGCGTCGTCCAGTTCACGGCCGCGCCCATGCTGGCGCTTAGCGTCATCAGCACGGCATTGCCCGTGGCGGCCAGCAGGGCGCTGTGGAAATCCCGGTCCGCCTCGCGGCCCTGCTCGGTCGCCAGCGTGAAGCGGCGCATCCGCGTCAGTGCATCCTTCATCGCAGCAATATCACTACGGTCGCGCCGCTCGGCAGCAAGGCGCGCGGCTTCCGGTTCGACGATGGCGCGCAGCTCGAAGAGGTCGCGCACATAGTGCATGTCCGGTTCGCCGCCAAAGGCCCAGGCCAGCACCATGGGGTCAAGCAGGTTCCAGTGGCTGCGGGGCAGCACGCGCGTGCCGGCCTTGGGGCGGCTCTCAACCAGCCCTTTGGCCGTGAGCACCTGAATGGCCTCGCGATAGGCGCTGCGAGAGACATCCAGCGCCTCGGCATTCTCCACTTCGCCGGTCAGCCTTTCGCCCGGTGCAATGCGGCCGGAGACGATCGCAGACCCCAGATAATGAGCGACCGCGCCGCGCAGGCGCCGGCCCGAGCCTTTGGACGAGCGTGGAAAGTCGCTGCCCGGCTCATCGTGGGAAGTGTGCTGATCCGTTATGTCAGGGATGTTGGAAATGGTTACGCCTCCGGATGCGGCAAGTCCTTAGACATCCGCCAATCCCAAATAACCGGAGTTTTGCCTTTCGCGCAACCGTGGGACCGCTCCCACCCAATTTGTCTCGTCTCGGCACGGGCGGCATGATCGCCCCGGTCCGCCGGGATCGGCCGGACCGGGGCGCACTCATCGTTCTTCTGTTCGTGCGGGGTGTCACGGCTCCAGCGCGACGACCGCCACGGAACGAGCGGGCAGGGTGATCGTCAGCCGGCCAGCGCGCGCCGTCGCCGCGATTGGCCTAGGCGAGACGGTGTTCGGCGCGGCGAAGCTGTTGACGCTGTCGACGCGCGGCGCCGTGAGCACGTCGCCCCTGGCGGAACGGACGCCCAGACCAGCGACGTCCACGCTGACGGGCGCGGCGCGCTGCGTATCGACATTGGTCAGCGCGAGCCACAGCTTGCCTTGTATGTTCTTCACCGCGACTGCGTCCACGCGGGGCAAGGTGATGCTGCCCTGCGTGTAGGTGCCCGCCTCGAAGCTCACCGGCACGAAGGTGGCATCCTGGAAAGGCACGTACATCCTGAAGACATGGTAGGTCGGCGTGAGAACCATCTTCTCCTTGTCGGTCAGGATCATCGACTGGAGCACGTTGATCATCTGCGCGATGTTGGTCATCTTCACGCGCTCGGCGTGGCGTGCGAAGATATTGATGTTCAGCGCGGCGATAATCGCGTCGCGCATCGAGTTCTGCTGGACGAGGAAACCGGGATTGGTGCCCGCCATCGGCGCCAGCCAGGCACCCCATTCATCGACCGCGATAAAGACCTTTTTCTCGGGGTCATATTTGTCCATCACCTTCTCGTTGGCGGTGATGAAGCCGTCCATCGTCAGCGTTTCCTTGATCAGCCTTGCATAGGCATTCTCGTCGAAGGATTCGCTTGGGTACGAGGGAGGCCAGCCGCCAGTGGTATAGCGGTGGAGCGAGAGGCCTTCGATCGACCAGGCCCAGTCATGGGCCTTCCAGCTCTTCATGACTTCCTCGGTATAAGCGAGGTTTTCGTCGCCCGGGCCGACGGCGATGCGCTGCATGACATCCGGCATCTTCTCGCCCTGCTCCGGATGATAGTTGCGCACGAAGCGGGCATAGAGCTTCATCTGGTCCGTGTAGAATTCCGGCCGCATCGCGCCGCCGCAGCTCCAGCTCTCATTTCCCAGGCCGAGATATTTGACCTTATAGGGGGCGGGATGGCCGTTTGCGGCGCGCTCCTTGCCAGCCGCGCTGGTCGGGTCGGCGGTCATATAGGCCAGCCAGTCGGCGGCCTCCTTCACCGTGCCAGAGCCGATATTGGCCGCGATATAGGCATCGGCGCCGATCTGGTCGACAAAGTCGAAGAACTCGTCAGTGCCGAAGGTGCTCGGCTCGACCGATCCGCCCCAGTTGGAATTGATCGAGGCACGGCGCTGGTTGGCCGGGCCGATGCCGTCGCGCCAGTGATATTCGTCGGCGAAACAGCCGCCCGGCCAGCGGACGAGCGGCACGCGGATCGCACGCAGGGCGGCAACCACGTCCTTGCGGATGCCGCGAACATTGGGAATGGCGGAATCCTTGCCGACCCACACACCGCCATAAATGCCGGTGCCGAGATGCTCGGCGAACTGGCCGAAGATGTTGCGGTGGATCTTAGCGCCCGCCTTGGTGGCGTCGATCCGCACCTCGATGGCATCTTTCGCCGGGGCCTGCGCCGCAGCCGGTTGGGCGAGAGCCAGGAAAGGTAGCGTCCAGGCGGTGGCAAGCAGGGCCAGAGCGGCAGGTTTCATCATCAGTCTCCCCGTAGGTTCATGGCAGCGTTTGTGGCGGCGATCCGCCAATTGGTTTGGCAAGGCCCGTTCCGATCAGCGGTTCCCGATCGGCAGTTCGAAGCCCGGCACGGGCAGCGCCCTGCCGTCGAACAGATTGACCACCGGGCTTTCTCCCCAGGCGTAGCGCACGCGGGTCGCCGGAGCGCCGTCGTCGCTCAGCATCACGTCGGCACCGTCGATCCGCGTCTGTGCGTAGCGGCAGGAGGACTGATCGGCGCCGCACAACTCGAAACCGAGCGGTGCCGGGCCGCTCCAGGCGGCTAAGCCCTTCTCGACGCCCGAGAAGCGCAGGCGGATCATGCCACCCTCCCGTGTGGCAGAAACCGGCATCGGCAGCGCCACACCCTGCGCGGCCATGGCGAGGCGCTGGCCGAGCAGGGGCTTGTTGGCCGGATGAATGTCGGTGCGCTCGCCAATGTCGATGGCGGCCACCAGCGCGGCATTGCCATCGTTCGACGCGATGGCGCGTTGATCCTCGCGAATGGTCGCCCAGCCGGACGGGGCGGGCGCGGTCTGCGGCGGGCCGAAATTGGCGAGTTGTACCACCAGCATGCGCATGCCGGGGCTGAACTGGCGGCGCCACCCGGCGAAGAGGGCGCGCAGGCGATCGGCATAGCCCGGCACGTCGACATCGCTCTCGCCCTGATACCAGACGGCACCCTTGAGCGCGATGTGCCCGAGCGGCGCGACCATGCGATTGTGCATTACGCCGATGCCGCCATTGCTGTCCCATGGCGGGCGCGGCGGAAAGCTCTTCACTGGCGCGATGCTGTAGCGCCAGCCCTCGGCCAGCGGGATGGTCGGCCCATTCGCGATGGCAAGTTGCAGCTTGTCGGCGCCTGTCGTGAAGCCGCCCTTGTCCCAGCTGTTGCTGATCGCGACCATGATCTCGTTGACACCGGCGCGCAGTAGCGCGGGCGGTACGCGGTAATGGCGCTCCTCGTCCCAGCTGAAGGTATTGCCGACCGCCCGCCCGTTCACAAAGGACATGTCCATATCGTCGATGATGCCCAGGCTGAGCGTCGCGCCGGCCTTCGCCTGCGCGGATGTCAGCACCACGCTCCGGCGCAGCCACACCGTGCCGTTGGCGTTGGCCGCGAGCGGAGTGCCGGTCCATGCGTTCCATACGCCGATCCGGGGTACGGGCGCCCAGCTCAACTGCGCGGGATCGGTCCAAGGCTGCGTCCCTCCGGTCTCCTTGCGATACCAGTCGGCCCACTGCGGCGCAAAGGCGGTAACGGCGCCGAACGGATCGCTGTCATGCTGGCGCAACATCGCCACTTCGGCCTTGCCATAAAGCGCTTCGGCGGCATCGGGCGTCAGCCATGGCCGCAGGCGGGAACCGCCCCAGCTTGCATGGATCAGGCCGACCGGGATGCCTTGCTGCGCGCGCAGCTCCTTGCCCATGAAATAGCAGGCCGCCGAAAAGCTCGGAACGGACGAGGGAGAGGCGGTCGCCCAGGCGACCGGCATCTTGAAGGTCGCCGCCGGTACGCCGGCTGTATCCTTGGGGATTTGGAGCAGCCGCAAGTCGACATCGTTCGCCATGCGCGCGATCATGTCGCCGTTCAGTGCCCGCTCGACAGCAAATTCCATGTTGGACTGGCCTGAGCAGAGCCAGACATCGCCCATCTTGAGATCATGCACGTCCGGCCCTGTACCATCCGGGCCGGTGATGCGCAGAGTCAACGCAGCGCCATCGGCGGGGCGGGCGGGAAAACGGAGCGTGAAGGTGCCGTCGTCACTCGCCACGGCGCTGGATTTCTGGCCGCCCAGGTCGCCGTCGATCCGCTCCTGTGGCCTGGCCTGCCCGGAGACGAGAATGGGGGCATCGCGCTGGATGACGGCATGATCGGTCCAGATTGGCGCGAGCACTGGCGCCGCCAGGCCTGGGGCAGCGATCAGCACCGCGGCAAGGGCCGTGCCAGCGCGGTGCAGCGCACGCTTGTGGCTACGCGGAAGGCAGCGGCCGTTCAGTTTCGAATCCGTCAGTATGCCCATTGACGCCTCTCCCGATCCTATTTTGGTAGCGCTATCGTTCATAACCCGGCGCTGCCGGTCAAGTCATATGCGTCAGTCGTGAAACGGTTCGACGGTTATTCGCTTGCCGCGCAAAAAGGCATCGGCCACGAGGCATAGCGGGTCGGTATCGACGTCGCTGCGCCCCTGCTGAATCAAGTCGGCAAAGCGCGCATAAAGCTCCGGATACTCGATATCCGCGCTCTGCTGCGTGCCGGTGGGCAAGGTCAGCACCGCGCCGCCTCTGGCCAGATGAAGCGTGCCGGCATCGGTTTCGACGAAAATGTCCCAGCTTTGCGGGCCGGTCTGGCGCCAGTCGAGATCCATGTGAATCGGCGTCCCCGCCGTATCGCTCAATCGCAGGTCGGCCGCGATCGGGGCGGCACGGTTTTCCGGTAGACTGAGCGTTGCATCCTGCAGGAAGACCGGGCGCGGCAGCATATGGGTGAGGATGGAGAGAGCATTGATGCCGGGATCGAACACGCCCAGACCGCCCGGCTCCCAGATCCATGCCTGCCCGGGATGCCACACACGCACATCTTCGCGCCAGATGATCGACACCCGGTCGATGTGTCGGTTCGCCAGCCAGGCGCGGGCCGGGGCGACGCCGGCGGCGTAACGGGAATGCCACGATGCGAAGAGTGAGATACCGGCGGCGCCCGCCTGCGTACGCAGCGCCGTCACCTCCGAGAGGGTGGCGCCTGGCGGCTTTTCCAGGAAGACATGCAGGCCCGCCCCGATGGCGCGCGCGGCCAACGCATAGCGCACCTGTGGCGGCGTGCAGAGTGCGACGGCGTCGAGGGGCATGCCTCCGTCGAGCAAGGCGTCGAGCGTCGCAAAGTGCGGTACGTCCCCCAACGCGGTGGCTTGGCGGCTCACCGTGGCGGCAAGCCGGAAATCGGGATTGCCGGCAATGGCAGGAAAATGCTGGTCCCGCGCGATCTTGCCGATGCCGACCACGGCCAGCCGAATGGGTGCATTCGCTGTCACAATATACCTACGCGCGCACCGGCATCGACCGTGCGCCGCAGCGGGTTGGAGACGGGTAGCGTGAAGGGTGCGGCCGAAATCTCGAACACGTCGCCTTCCTGCGTCGCTATGCCGTCGCTGAAGGAGAGCGTGGCCGTGCCGAAGAAATGGACATGGACGTCGCCGGGCCGGCGGAACAGGTCATATTTGAAGTGATGATGCTCCAGATTGGCGATGCTGTGCGACATATTGTCTTCGCCGGAGAGAAAGGGCTTTTCCCACAACATGGTGTCGCCCCGGCGGATGCGACTGATGCCTTCGAGGTGGGCAGGCGCCGGTCCGAGCAGCAATTCCGGGCCAAGCGCCGCCTTGCGCAGCTTGGAATGCGCGAGCCACAGATAATTATGGCGCTCGGTCACGTGGTCGCTGAATTCATTGGCGATGGCGAAGCCGAGCCGCCAGGGGGTGCCGTCCGGCCCGATCAGGTAAATGCCGGCCAGCTCCGGTTCCTCGCCGCCATCCCTGGCATAAGCCGGCATCTCCAGCGGATCATGGGGCCCGGCGAGTTGGGATCCGTCACCCTTGTAGAACCATTCCGGTTGCTGGCCGATCTCGCCGGCACCCGGTTTGCCGCCGGCCAGCCCTTCCAGAAATATGCGCATCGAATCGGTCTGCGTTTCGGCCGCCATCGCCTCTCGATGCATCTTGTCGCGCCCTTCGGCCGAGCCGAGATGCGTGAGGCCCGTGCCGGTCATCAACAGGTGCGCCGGGTCGTCATGGTCGATCGGCGCGAGCAACTCTCCCGCCTGGAAGGCGCCGGCAAGGTCCACGGCCGCGCCGCGCGCATGGCCGAGAGCGGCTTCCAGCAGCGAACAACCCTGAGCGATCGCCTCGGTCGCCAGCATGCGAATACTCGTCGTGCCGGTCAGCAGCCAGGCTTCGTCATCGATGGCGAGGATGACGGCCCTTTCGCCGGACGATGCGCGATGTTGGAGGAGGCGCGTTGCCATAATCGGATACTCTCCCGGTCGCGGCGCGGATCGCGCTCGACGACGATTATTGTCTGTTCTCAGCTCAGGGTCAGGGTGCCGTCGATCAGCCGGGGTGATCCATCGCCTTTCGCATCATCGCGCAATTCGGCGGGCAGGATCGACGGGGCGAGGTTCTGGTAGCTGACCGGGCGCAGGAAGCGGTCGATAGCGAGACTGCCCACGGAGGTCGTGCGCGAATCGGACGTGGCCGGGAAGGGGCCGCCATGCACCATGGCGTGGCACACTTCCACGCCGGTCGGCCAGCCATTGGCGAGGATACGGCCGACCTTGCGCTCCAGCTGCGGGAGAAGGCGTCCCGCCAACGGCTCGTCCGCCGTATCCATGTGCAGCGTGGCGGTAAGCTGACCTTCCAGCCTGGCGATCAATGCCATCACCTCGTCGGCATCGGCGCAGCGCACCAGGATGGAACTGGCGCCGAACACCTCATGCGCGAGGTGCGGGTCGGCCAGGAAGGCTTGTGCCGTGGTCTGGAACAGGATTGCACCGCCGCGCGTGCCTTCGCCCGCATCGCCACTGGCCAGCGTCTCGACATCGGCGTGGTCCGCGAGGGCGACGACGCCGCTCACATAGGCATCGCGAATGCCCGGCGTCAGCATGGTCTGCGAGAGTGCTGCCGCCACGCCGTTCGTCGCGCTGGCGATGAAGGCATCGAGCCCCTCGCCGTCAATGGCGATCAGCAGGCCCGGATTGGTGCAGAACTGGCCCGCGCCCATGGTGAGCGACCCCACGAAAGCGGTGCCCAGCGCCGCGCCGCGCGCCCTGAGCGCCTCGGGCAGCAAGAGCACGGGATTGATGCTCGACATTTCGGCATAGACCGGGATGGGCACGGCGCGCGCTTGCGCCAGCCGGACGAGCGCTAGGCCGCCGGCGCGCGACCCGGTGAAGCCGACCGCCGCAATGCGCGGATCCTGCACCAAAGCGGCGCCAAGTTCGTGCGACGGACCGACGATCTGGCTGAACACGCCGGCCGGCAGGCCGCAGGCCGCGACCGCCGTGGAGATCGCCTGCGCGGCCAGAGAGGCAGTGACAGGGTGCGCGGGGTGGCCCTTGACGATCACCGGACATCCGGCTGCGAGGGCCGAGGCCGTGTCGCCGCCGGCTGTCGAGAAAGCCAGCGGGAAGTTGGAGGCGCCGAACACGGCGACCGGGCCAACCGGGATCATGCGCAAGCGCAGGTCGGGTCGGGGCGTCGGCTGCCGGTCGGGGAGGGCGGGGTCGATGCGCAATTGCTGCCACAGGCCTTTGCGCACAACATCGGCGAACATGCGCAGTTGGCCGACGGTGCGCCCCCGTTCACCTTCGAGACGCGCGCGGGGCAAGCCGCTTTCGCGCATTGCCGCTTCGATCAGCGCGTCGCCCAGCGTCATGATCTCTTCCGCGATTCGGTCGAGGAAGCGCGCGCGCTCCTCCTTGCCGGTGGCGCGATAGATGTCGAAGGCGCCCTCGGCCGCACGGCAGGCAGTGGCGACGTCCCCTAGGCCGTGGACGGGAATCGGATCGCCATACGGCGCGCCGGTTTCGGCAATGATCGAATGAAATTCGGTCATGAGGAAGTTCCTTTAATTACTCAGACATATTTGGCTGCTTCGCGAAATGCAACGCTGCGATGGGCCGGCGATGATTTTACTCAGTCGGCGCTACCTCGCACGGTGCAGGCGCGGCACAGAGCAAGAGGTGCAGAGGCGGAGAACTGGTCTCAGTCTTCTGCTGCGATTGCCTCAAATTGCGGCGCGGGCAGGGATTCCGTGGGCTTGCAGCCCCACAGGGCATAGAACAGCACATAGAGTTCGCACAGCGCTGTCAGCAGGAAGGAGAGCTGGAGCCCATAGGAATCGGCGATCCAGCCTTGCACGATAACCAGCGCGCCGCCGGCGATGGCCATGACCAGCAGGCCGGAGCCTTCCTCGGTCAGCGGGCCAAGGCCCTTGATGCCCAGCGTGAAAATGGTCGGAAACATGATCGAGTGGAACAGGCCGACGAGGATGAGCGACCACATCGCCACCGTCCCGTGCGAGAACACTGTGACCAGCATCACCGCAAAGGCGCCGATCGAGAAAGCGGCAAGCACTTTGGCCGCGTCGATCCTCTGCATCAGCGCCGAGCCCAGGAAGCGGCCGACCATCATGCCGCCCCACAGGAAAGTGAGGTATCGGCCCGCTTCCTCATGAGTCAGATTGGCGATGTCCGGTTGGCTGACGAAGTTCACGAACAGATTGGCGACGCCGATTTCGGCGATCAGATAGATGAAAATAGCCGGCACGCCGAACACCAGATTGCGGTGGCGCCAGAGCGAGAGATGCTTGCGCTCGGCCCGAGCCGCCCGCGTGCTGGACGAACCCATGGCGGGCAGCGGAAAGCGGCCGATGATAATGGCGAGCGTGACGAGCACGACGGCGACGATGCCATAAGGCAGGATCACCGAATGGGCATCGGCCAGCCGTTCGGCGGCAGTCAATTGCGCGCCGTCCAGCGACGTGCCGGCCTTTGACCGGCCAAGGATCAGATAGGCGCCGAACAGCGGCGCGAACATGGTCCCGGCGGAGTTCATCGCCTGCACCAGATTGAGACGCGAGGAGGCTGTCTCCGGCTTGCCGACCACAGCGACATAAGGGTTGGCGGCGACTTGCAGCAGGGTGATGCCGGCGGCGATGATGAACAGCATGGCCAGCGTTACGCCATAGGACGGAATGCTGGCCGCGAGCATCATGCCGAGCGATCCGGCCGCCATAATGAGCAGGCCGGTGACCAATGCGCGCCGATAGCCCACCCGCTCGATGAGCTTGGCGGAGGGAATCGAGGCGACGAAATAGGCGATGAACCAGACGGACTCGATTAGAGTCGTCTGAGTATAATTGAGGTCGAACACACTGCGCAGGTGCGGCAGCAGCGTGTTGTTGATGACCGTGATGAAGCCCCACATGAAGAAGAGGGTGGCCAGTAGCGCGAGTGCGGGGCCATAGCGTATGCCGGAATTCGGTCGAAATTCGCTTGTTGCTTCGCTGGAAGGCACCGCAGCTGGCATAACGCTCCTCTCTCTGACTGGGTGCATGACCAGTTTGGAAACCTGCTTGCACTCCTTATTTTTGTCGGACTATATGGCGCTGAGCTGCTCGTCAATGGGCAACCAACCCGCAACGACGCCAGCTGAGCCAGCGCCAAAGGAAAGCGACAAGGATGAGGATGCAGGACAAAACTCCGTTCATGGCCAGCGCGCTGGCGATCGGTTTCGCGCTGGTCCTGGCGCTGACGTCCGGCGCGGCGCAGGCGGCAGAGGTAAGCCAGGCGCCGGCAGGCGCGCTTGCCGATGGCACCCCGCTGCACGCCATCACGCTCACCGCACAGAATGGCGTATCCGCCGTGATCCTCACTTATGGCGCGACGCTACAAAAGCTGATCGGCCCGGATCGACAGGGCAAGCGCGCGGACGTGCTGCTCGGCTATGACGACGCGGCAGGTTACGTTGCCCGGCCCAATTATTTCGGCGTCACCGTGGGGCGCTATGCCAATCGCATCGCCGGCGCCAGCTTCGCGCTGGATGGCAAGACATACCAGCTCAACCGCAATGACGGCACAAACAGCCTGCACGGCGGCGGGCGCGGGTTCGACAAGGTCGTGTGGACAGTGGGGGCCGTCACATCCGGCCCGAAGGCGAGCGTCGTACTGAGCTATACCAGCCCCGACGGCGATTCCGGCTATCCCGGCAAGCTCGACGCGACCGTCACCTACACGCTCGACGAGTCCGGCAATCTCGGCATCAGTTTCGAAGCGCGGACGGACAAGCCGACGATCGTCAACATGACCAATCACGCGATCTTCAACCTCGCCGGAGAAGGCGCGCCGGATGGGGCGATGAACGCGCGGCTGACCATTCCCGCCGCGCACTACACGCCGGTTGACGCGCGGCTCATCCCCACCGGGGAGCGCCGCGCCGTGCAGGGCACTGTCTTCGATTTCCGCAAGCCCCGGCGCGTCGCGGATGGACTGCGGGACGGCAAGGATCAGCAGATCGTCTATGGCCGCGGCTATGATCACAATTTCGCGCTGGACAAGGGGGTGACCGCCCGGCCCGAGTTGGTTGCCCGGCTGGAAGATCCTGCCTCGGGCCGCGTGCTCGATGTGCTCTCCACCGAGCCGGGCGTGCAATTCTACACGGGCAATTTCCTGGATGGGACATTGGTCGGCAAGCGGGGGCATCTCTATCGGATGGGTGACGGCATCGCGCTGGAGCCGCAGAAATTCCCCGATGCGCCGAACCAGCCCGCTTTCGTGTCCGCCCGGGTCGATCCCGGCAAGCCATATCGACACGACATGATCTATCGCCTTTCCGTTTCACGCTGAGCGAATTCCATGACCACCGACACCCCGAAGCTACGCTCGCGCGCATGGTTCGATAACCCCGACAATATCGACATGACCGCGCTCTATCTGGAGCGATATCTCAACTTCGGCCTGAGCCTCGCCGAACTGCGCTCCGGCAAGCCGATCATCGGCATTGCCCAGACCGGCAGTGACCTCTCGCCCTGCAATCGGCATCATCTCGTGCTGGCCGAGCGCCTGCGAGAGGGCATTCGCGAGGCGGGCGGCATCGCCATCGAATTTCCCGTCCACCCCATTCAGGAAACCGGCAAACGGCCGACGGCCGGACTGGATCGCAACCTCGCCTATCTCGGCCTTGTCGAGGCGCTTTATGGCTATCCGCTGGATGGGGTCGTGCTCACGACCGGCTGCGACAAGACCACGCCTGCCTGCCTGATGGCGGCGGCGACCGTGAACATTCCGGCCATCGCGCTCTCCGTCGGGCCAATGCTCAATGGCTGGCATGAGGGCGAACGCACCGGATCGGGCACGATCGTCTGGAAAGCGCGGGAGCTGTTGGCGGCGGGCAAGATCGATGATGAAGGGTTCATCAAGCTGGTGGCGTCGTCCGCGCCCTCGACCGGCTATTGCAATACCATGGGCACGGCGACGACCATGAACTCGCTGGCGGAGGCGCTGGGCATGATGCTGCCCGGCTCCGCCGCCATTCCGGCGCCCTATCGCGATCGGCAGGAGTGCGCCTATCATACCGGCAAGCGCATCGTGGAGATGGTGTACGAGGATCTGAAGCCCTCGGACATTCTCACGCTGGATGCCTTTCACAACGCCATCGTCGTCAATTCCGCGATCGGCGGTTCGACCAATGCGCCCATCCATCTGGCGGCGGTCGCGCGCCATATCGGCGTCGAGCTGCCGCTCAAGGATTGGGAGACATTTGGACATAAGGTACCCCTGCTGGTCAATCTCCAGCCGGCGGGCGAGTATCTGGGCGAGGATTATTATCGCGCGGGTGGCGTGCCCGCCGTCGTCGCCCAGCTCATGGCGCAAGGCCTGATCCGCGAAGGCGCGCTGACGGTCAACGGCAGCACGATTGGCGGGAATTGCAAGGATGCGCGCATCGCCGACGAGCGGGTCATTCGGCCATTCGTGCAGCCGGTGCGTAAGGAGGCGGGGTTCCTCGTCCTCTCGGGCAATCTGTTCGACGCGGCGATCATGAAGACGAGCGTGATCGGCGAGGAATTCCGCACGCGCTATCTCAACAATCCCGACGATCCCAATGCCTTCGAGGGGACGGCCGTCATATTCGATGGGCCTGAGGACTATCATGCGCGCATCGACGATCCGTCGCTGGGCATCACGCCCGACACGCTGCTGTTCATGCGCGGCGCCGGGCCGGTGGGCTATCCGGGCGCGGCGGAGGTCGTGAACATGCGTCCGCCAGCCTATCTCATCACGGAAGGGGTGCTCGCGCTGCCCTGCATTGGCGATGGCCGCCAGTCCGGCACCAGCGGCAGCCCGTCCATCCTCAATGCGAGCCCGGAAGCGGCGGCCATGGGTGGTCTGGCCTTGCTGCGCACCGGCGACAGGGTGCGGATGGATCTGGAGACGCGCACCGTCAATGTGTTGATCTCCGACGCGGAATTGGCAGAGCGCCGTGCTGCGCTGGTCGCGGCCGGCGGCTATGCCTATCCGGCGTCTCAGACGCCATGGCAGGAGATTCAGCGTCATCTGGTCGGCCAGTTGGATAGCGGTGCCATCCTTGAAGGGGCGGAGCGCTATCAGCGGATCGCTCAGACGAAGGGGTTACCGCGCGACAATCATTGATCGGGGACTCCGCATTCATCACGGCGTTTGTTGCCGATAGCCGGTGATATCGGATGGATATTTCATGCGTCTTTTTGGCTCTGAATGAGGTCTGATGGACGCGAAGGGGGAAGGTAGCAGGCGATGTTGGAGAGCATTGGATCCACCCTGAGCGACCTGCTCGCCCCCCATGGGCCGCCGGTCAATGCCGCCGCCAGCTTCACGCCGGGGGACTTCAGTGTTCATTTCTTCCTGCAACTCGCCGTGATCCTGCTGGCCTGTCGCCTGTTCGGTTGGCTCGGGCAGAAGCTTGCCGGCCAGCCGCAAGTGGTGGGGGAGATGATCGCGGGCGTTGTGCTCGGCCCTTCGCTGCTTGGCCTGGTCTTCCCCGACTTCCAACTCGCGCTGTTTCCCAAGGAAACCCGCAATGTCCTTTATGCCGGAGCACAGCTGGGCGTCGGGTTGTACATGTTCCTCGTCGGATTGACGCTGCGCCTGGATCATTTCCAGTCGAAGGCCAGGAGCGCAGGCACGGTTTCTGCGGCGGGCATCGTGGCGCCCTTCCTTCTGGCTGCCGTCATCACGCCCTGGCTGCTCGATGTAGATGGCCTGTTCATGCCCGGCATCAGCCAGTCCAACGCGGTTCTCTTCATGGGCGCCTGTATCGCGCTCACCGCCTTCCCCATGCTGGCGCGCATCATCAACGAGCGCGGCCTTGCCAATTCTGCGCTGGGAACCTTGTCGCTCACCGCCGGTGCTTTCGACGATGCGATGTCCTGGTGTGTGCTTGCCATCGTGCTGGCGACTTTCGGCGGCGGTCCGGCCGTTGCCGTGCTCGCGATTGGCGGGGCGATCCTTTACACGGCCTTCATGCTGCTCAAGGGGCGGAGCCTGCTCGCGCCGCTCGGCCGCATCGTGGAGGCGCGGGGCGAGATGACCCTGACAATGCTCGCTATTACGCTTGCCTTGTTCTGCCTTTCCGCTTTCCTGATGGACGCCATCGGAATCCACGCCATTTTCGGCGGCTTCCTCCTGGGGGTCTGCATGCCGCGCGGGCTCTTTGCCGAGGAAGTGAAGCGCAAGGTGGAGCCGCTCGCGGTCGTGCTGCTGCTGCCCATGTTCTTCACCTACTCAGGGTTGAGCACGCGTATGGACATGGTCAATTCCCTCGAGCTGGTGCTGATCGCGCTCGGCATTCTCGCCGTCTCCATCCTGGCCAAATTCGGTGCCTGCTGGGCCGCGGCGCGCTTCTCTGGTGAGGATAATCGCACCGCCCTGGGCATTGGCGCGCTGATGAACTCACGCGGGCTGATGGAGCTCATCATCATCAACATCGGCTTGCAGAAAGGGATCATCGGCCCGACGCTCTTCTCGATGCTGGTGTTGATGGCGATCGTCACGACCATGATGGCCGGGCCGTTGTTCGAGCTGGTCTACGGTCGCCGGGCGAGGGCTGAAGGCGAACTGGAGCATCGGGTCGAGGTCGCCGCCGAGAGGCGGATCGCGGCGGGATAGGGAAGCGCAGACCGCTCGCCAGCGGTAGAATCCGCTTTCGATCTTGGCAGCGTCTCAATGCACCTGGGGCCAATGGCGAGCTGACCCTCGCCACCAATGAACCATTTGGAATGGTGGAAAAGTGGCTCCCTGAGTAGGATTCGAACCTACGGCCATTCGATTAACAGTCGAATGCTCTACCGCTGAGCTATCAGGGAGCAGCCCGGCTTAGCCGGGCGAGGCAGGGCCTATAGCAGCGGCTTTCCGAACATTGCAAGAGCGTTCAGGTGATAAATTGTTCGGCCGTGATGCGGTCGTCGAGCGCATGTTCGGGGTCGAACATGAGGGTGAGCGGCGTCTCCGAATCGATCGCCACCTCGACCGAGGCGACATCGCGCACTTCGCGCTGGTCGGCCACGGCCGAGACAGGTCGCTTGACCGGGTCCAGTACCCGCATGGTGACGCGGGTACGCTCGGGCAGGATCGCGCCGCGCCAGCGCCGAGGCCGGAACGGGCTGATCGGAGTCAAGGCAACAAGGCCGGATCCGAGCGGGAGAATGGGGCCCTGCGCCGAGAGATTATAAGCCGTCGAGCCCGCAGGCGTCGCCACCAGCGCGCCATCGCAGACCAGTTCCGGAATGACGATGCGCTCGTTGACCGAAACTTCCAGCCAGGCTGTCTGGCGTGTCTCGCGAAGCAGCGAGATTTCGTTGATCGCGGGCAGTACCGAAACATTGCCACCGACGGTCGTCGCCCGCATGCTAAGCGGATTGACTTTGAAGCTGCGTGCCCTGAGCAGCCGCTCGTCGAGTCCGTCGAGGCCCCAATCGTTCATGAGGAAGCCGACCGTGCCGAGGTTCATGCCGAACACCGGGAGGATGCGGTCGCCTTCCAGCATCTGATGCAACGTATGAAGCATGAAGCCGTCGCCACCGAGCGCAATGACGATATCGGCCTCGGCCATGTCCACGAACTCGCGGGCGGACTGAAGCTGGCGGGCGGCATCCTGCGCTGCGTCGGTGGGCGAAGCGGCGAGCGCCAGCTTGTAGGACATGCTCAGCCCCCGGTGACGCTCATATGACGGCGCGTGGCCGGCGCTGCGCCCTTGTCGACATGGAAGTCGTGCGCCTTGGGCTTGGTGGCCAGCGCCCGGTCGAGCAGCGTGTCAATGCCATCCACGCCGTGTTCGCGGAACGCAGCCTTAAGGTCGATGTGGTCCTCATGGCCAAGGCACATATAGATGCGGCCCTGGCAGGTGAGGCGCATGCGATTGCAGCCCGCGCAGAAATTGTCGGAGAGCGGCGTGATGAGACCGAGCCTGGCATCGAGGCCGGACACCACGAAATAGCGAGCGGGGCCGCCGGTGCGATACGTCACCGGCGCGATGTCGTACATGTCGCGCACCGGCATGATCGCCTCGTGGAGTGGCAGGTAGCGGTCGGAACGGTCGTCGTCGATTTCCCCGAGCGGCATCGTCTCGATCAGCGTCAGGTCGTGGCCATTGGCGTCGCAATATTGAAGCATCGGCAGCACTTCGCCGTCGTTCAGTCCGCGCAGCGCAACCATGTTGATCTTCACCTTGAGACCGGCCTGGCGCGCAGCCGCGATGCCGGCGAGCACCTGCTCGAGCTCGCCGCCGCGCGTGATGTAGGCAAAGGTCGCCGGATCGAGGCTGTCGAGACTGACATTGATGCGGCGGACGCCCGCCTCGACAAGCATCCCGGCATGATGTGCCAGCTGCGTGCCGTTGGTGGTCAGGGTCAGCTCATCGAGCGTGCCGTCGTGCACATGGCGGCCCAGCGCGCGCGCCAGAGCCCCGAAATCACGCCGCACCAGGGGTTCGCCGCCCGACAGCCGGATCTTGCGCACGCCGCGGGCGATGAAGCGCTCGGCGATGACCGCAATCTCTTCCAGCGTCAGCACTTCGCGCCGCGGCAGGAACTGCATGGTTTCGCTCATGCAGTAGCGGCAACGCAGGTCGCAGCGGTCCGTCACCGAAATCCGGAGATAATCGATGAGCCGTCCGTGACCGTCGAGCATGGCCGGCGCACCGGCCGCGTCTGTAGCGGTTGCCAAGGTCATACCCATTAGCTAGGCGATGGAAGGGCATCACGCAACTCTTGGGGCCATTCAGGCAGCTCGGAAGGAGCAGCGCGCCATCGTGAACACGGCTGAAAGCCTGTCTTCCGCGCCCGGGAATCCGACTGAAGACGAGTCGCTCGAAGACTCGGACGGCATGCCGCTTTTCATCCTGTCGCCGTTTCACCGGGACGATCTTTTGCGCCTGGCCAATCGGCTTGGCTGGCAACCGGTCGCCGCGCGTCGCCGCGAGCGTGCGGAGAGCCGCTATCTCGGCAGCCTCGCGCGCACGGCCCTGGTCGATCTGCGCGGCGTCGATGCCGACGAAGCGCAGGCGATGGCCGCCAGCCTCGGCAATGCGGTCGAGGCATCGGGTGGCGCCATGCTGGCTCTTGTCGAGGATGCCGCTGCGCCTGGCATATCAGCGCTGATCGAGGCAGGCGTCACGCATATCCTCGACGGCGAAATCGACGAGGCTCGTCTACGGATCGCGCTGCTTTCCGCGGACAAGCTGGCCGAGCGGCTGATCGGCGGCCTCGCCGCGGCGCGCAACCGCCACGCAGTGCAGCGCAGCGACGCCATGTTCTGGCGCTGGAATGGCGCCGAGCGCACATTGTCGTTCAGCCCGGCGCTGATGGATCTTTTCGGTGTTGCCGCGCCCGGTGTCGATTATAGTCATCTGACGATTAGCGATCTCGTGCGTGCACTAGATCGTGCCGACCGCGCCGGAGCCATCGCGGCGATCCGCCATGCTGTCGATGATCTCATGCCGTCCGCATTCGCCTGCGCCATGCCGGGACATCCCAGCCGGCGCCTCATTCAGCATCTCTATCCCGATCCGCGCGGCTTCAGCGGCGAGGTCGAGGAACTGGATGCCAAGCAGCGCGTCAATTTGCGCGATCGCGATCCGCTCACCGGCCTCTGCAACCGCCAGGGTGCGATGCGCTGGCTCGAGGGAGCGGATACCGACGACCGCAAGGCCGTGGTGCTGCTCATCGGTCTCAGCGAATTCGATCTGGTGAACAGCGCTTATGGCCGTATGGTCGGCGATGCCATGCTGGCCCGTGTCGCCGTGCGGCTGACGCATATGGTCGACGCGATGGGCGGACGTGACACACTGGTTGCGCGGCTGACCGGGACCGAATTCCTCGTCGCCATGACCGGTGAGCCCGGTGCTCCCGACGCACCGCTGGAGCGCGCGGGCCTGCTCGCCAGCGAATTGATCGCGGAGATCGCACGCCCCTTCAACGCCGGCGACTTTCTCATCCGTCTGTCAGCCCGCTGCGGCATCGCAACGGCCGCCGGGGAGAAGGACGCCGAAGCGCAGGTCCGCCGGGCCAGCGCCGCTTTGGCAGAGGCGCGGCGCAGCGGCCCGCAAAGCGGCAACCGGATCAAGGTGGCGGGCGGCGAGAGCGGCATCGTCGACGAAGCGCAATTGCTGACCGACCTGCGTCACGCACTCGACAACGGTCAGATTCAGATCCTCTTCCAGCCGCAATATGCCATGACTGATGACAGTATGGTCGGTGTCGAGGCTCTCGCGCGCTGGCAGCACCCCCATTATGGCGAAATCGGCGCCGGTGTGCTGTTCGCGCTAGCCGAGCGGGCCGATTTCATCCTGCCGCTGTCCGATCACATCCATGGCCGCGCCCTGGCCGAGGCCGCACAATGGCCCGCCACGCTCGCACACTTGCGCCTGGCCATCAACATCACCGCCGCGGACATTGCGGAGCCGGATTTCCTGGGCGGGCTGCTGCGCATGATCGATGAGACCGGCCTCGATCGCGCCCGGATCACCGTCGAACTCACCGAAAGCGGACTGATCGAGGATCTGGACGCGGCGGCCACCTTGTTCGGCCAACTGCGCGACGCCGGCCTCGCCGTCGCCATCGACGATTTCGGCACGGGCTATTCGAGCCTCGCTTATCTCAAGTCGCTGCCGCTGGATTACCTCAAGATCGACAGCGGTATCGTTCGCGACATCAGCGCCATCGGCCGCGACCGCGTCATCGTCCGCGCCATCATCGACATGGCCCGTTCGCTCGACCTAGGCGTCATTGCAGAGGGCGTAGAAACGGAGATCCAGCTGGCTGCGCTCGCGCGGGCAGGGGCCACCTGCTACCAAGGCTTTCTGCGCTCGCCCCCGGTAACGAGCGAGGCGCTGGAGGGGTTATTGGCGGGATAATTTCTCGTCATGCTGAAACTGTTTCAGCATCCGTTCTACCGAAACAAGGCTGGCGTGGTGACGAAAGATGAACCCTGAAACGAGTTCAGGGTGACGATGACATACAGCCTAGAGGGCTACGCTCAGGCCGCCTGCTGCTTCTGCAGTTCCAGCTCGAGTCGGTCCCAGATCTCGACCAAAGCCGCGACCAGTTCGGCCATCATCGCTTCACTGTGCGCCGGGCCCGGTGTGAAGCGCAGGCGCTCAGTGCCGCGCGGCACGGTCGGATAATTGATGGGCTGCACATAGACGCCATATTCGGCGAGCAGGATATCGCTGATGCGCTTGGCCTTGACCGGATCGCCGACCATGAGCGGCACGATATGCGTGACGGACGGCATGACCGGCAGGCCGGCATCGGCCATGGAATCCTTGAGGAACTGCGCGGCTGCCTGCTGGCCGTCGCGCTCCTCCGAGCTCTGCTTGAGGTGGCGCACGCTCGCCAATACGCCGGCGACCAGCACGGGCGAGAGCGAGGTGGAGAAGATGAAACCCGGCGCATAGCTGCGGATGACGTCGATGATCACCTTGTCGGCGGCGATATAGCCGCCCATCACGCCGAACGCCTTGCCGAGCGTGCCTTCAATGATGGTCACCCGGTCCGCGACCTCGTCACGCTCGGTGATGCCGCCGCCTCGCGCGCCATACATGCCGACGGCATGGACTTCGTCGCAATAGGTCAGCGCGTTGAACTCGTCGGCCAGGTCGCAGATGCCCGCGATCGGCGCGACGTCGCCGTCCATCGAATAGACGCTCTCGAAAGCGATGAGCTTGGGCGCGGCCGGATCGGCCTTGGCGAGCAGTTCGCGCAGATGATCGAGGTCGTTGTGGCGGAAGACGAACTTCTCGCAGCCCGAGTTGCGGATGCCCGCGATCATCGAGGCGTGATTGAGCTCATCGGAGAAGATGAGGCAGCCGGGCAGGACCTTACCGAGCGTGGAGAGCGCGGCCTCATTCGAGACATAGCCCGAGGTGAAGAGCAGCGCGCCTTCTTTGCCGTGCAAGTCGGCCAGCTCGGCTTCGAGATCGACATGGTAGTGCGTGTTGCCGCCGATATTGCGGGTGCCGCCCGAGCCGGCGCCGACGTCGTGCAGCGCCTCTTCCATGGCTGCGATCACCTTGGGATGCTGGCCCATGGCGAGATAGTCGTTGGAGCACCAGACAGTGATCGGCTTGGGGCCGTTATGACCGGCGAAGCAGCGGGCGTTGGGGAACTGACCCTTGTTGCGCAGAATGTCGATGAACACGCGATACCGGCCCTCTTCGTGGAGCCGTTGGATCGCCTGGTTGAAGACGTGCTGGTAGTTCATCATCGCGCAAAACCGTCCTTTTCACGGCCCTCTAACGAATAGGGGCCGGAGTCGCCAGTCTTAAGTTGCCTTTGTCCCTTGTTGCGATTCACTCACAGGACATTGACCTGCGTCAGCCCGTAATTCGCGAGCGCGGGCGCCAGCGCATCCACATCTTCACCGCGCCGCGTGAACACGGCCTGACCTGGCGAGGGACTGGCCGGCCAAGGCGCCTCGCCGTTCAGATAGGCGATGCGGCGCGCGATGCCGGCGCCGCCATCGAGGAAGGTCATGGGATGGGACGCTGCGGCCGCCAATTCATCCTGCACGAGTGGGAAATGGGTGCAAGCCAGTACGACCATATCCATCCGGCCGCCGTCTGGCTGGTCGGTGAGGCCCGCCAGCGCATCGGCCGGAACGGCGGGATCGGCAGGCGCGCCACGGAGCCGCGCTTCGACATAGGCGACCAGCGCCGCGCTGCCATGGCGCAAGACGGTGCAATCCGCTCCATGTTCCGCTGCGAGCCGATCGACATAGGGTTGGCGGACCGTGGCATCGGTGCCGAGCACGCCAATGACGCGGCTTTTCGAGGCGAGCGCGGCAGGCTTGATCGCGGGGACCGTGCCGACCACCGGAATGTCGAGCGCCGCGCGGACATGGGCGAGTGCGACGGTCGCGGCGGTGTTGCAGGCGATGACCGCGATGCGCGGGCGATAGCGCTCGACGAGGCGACCGAGCAGGGCGGGCACGCGCGCGGCAATCTCCGCGTCGGTCTTGGTACCGTAAGGAAAACCCGCATTATCGGCGGCATAGACGATCGGCATGGCTGGCATCAGGGCACGCGCGGGGGCGAGGATGGAAAGACCGCCGACGCCGGAATCGAAAAACAGGACGGGTGCGTCCGTAGCGGTGTCGGTCGGAACCATGTGCCGTAAATGGGGGCGGGCGTGGGCTGGTGTCAACGATAGAGCTGGAAACCTCTGCTTATCGAGATAGCCCCCTTGACGAATCGGTAAGCTGCAACTAACGGTAAGTCATGAATTACATAAATGCTGCACGGCGAAGCCTCGCTGCCCTCGGAGATCCAACCAGGCGATCGATTTTCGAACGTGTCGCCGAGCGGCCGATCGCGGTTGGCGAGTTGGCGAAGGACATGCCGGTCAGCCGGCCAGCGGTCTCGCAGCATCTCAAGGTCCTCAGGGAGGCCGGTTTGGTCCGCGAGACCGTCGAAGGCACGAGGCGCATCTATCATCTCGACCCTCGCGGGATCGGGGCGATGCGCGAATGGCTGGACGCGCATTGGCGCCAGGCGCTCGGGGCCTTCCAGGTCTTTGCCGATAAGCAGCATGAGGAAGATCAAAGGGAGAAGAGCAAATGAGCATCGCGCCCATTATCCAGTCCGTCGAGGTGAAAGCCTCGCCAGCGCGCGCCTTCGAGCTGTTTGCCGGTCGGATAGGCTCCTGGTGGCCGGGCTCGACCGTCGGCGCCCGGAAGCATGCCGACATCGTCATCGAACCGAAGACCGGCGGCCGCGTCTACGAGATCGACGGCGAAGGCCTTGAGACGATGTGGGGCACCGTCCTCGCCTGGAATCCGCCCGGCCGCCTACTGATCGACTGGCAGCTCGGGGAAGGCTGGAAATATGACGAGCGCTGCCATACCGATCTCGATATCGCGTTCGAGGCCCTGCCAAGCGGTGGGACGCGGGTCACGCTGACCCATGGCCGTCTCGAAGGCTTCGGCGCCATTGCCGAGGACCGTGCCGCCCAGCTGCGCGGTGGCTGGCCGAGCAAGGTCGCCGCCTTCGGAGAATTCACGGACGCCGCCGTCGCTGCGCAGCACTGACCCATATCCGAGGAGAAACGATCATGACCTTTCTCGTTCATTCCATTCCCGGAAGCCCGTTCGGCCGTGCCGTGCTGGCGGCGCTCATTCACAAGAATGCCGATTTTGGCCTGGTCCCTGTCGCGCCGGACCAATTGAAGGTCGAGCCCTATGTGAAGCTGCATCCGATGGGCCGTGTGCCGGTGCTCGAACATGACGGCTTCACGCTCTACGAGACGCAGGCGATCCTGCGCTATCTCGATCGCGTCCTGCCCGAGCCGGCTCTGACGCCGACGGACATTCGCGCTGCCGCCCGCATGGATCAGGTGATGAACATCACCGACTGGTATCTCTTCCAGGGCTGCAACAACATCATCGGCTTCCAGCGCATCATCGGGCCCAGGCTGATGGGCCTGGAGCCTGACATTGCGGCCATCGAAGCGGCGATGCCGCGCGCGATCATGCTCTTCGCCGAGCTGTCGCGCCTGCTCGGCGACCAGCCCTGGTTCGCCGGTGAAACTCTGACTCTCGCCGACCTCATGGTGGCGCCGCACATCGATTTCCTGGCCATGACACCGGAATGGGAACGCCTGATCGAAGGGCGCGACAACATCCTTGCCTGGCAGGAGCGCGCGCAGGCACTGCCCTGCATGCAGGGCACGACCTGGCCGCGCGTCACGGAGATGGCGCAGGTCGCGGCGTAAGGCAAGTCACCGGCCTTACCTTCTTCGTCATTCCCACAAAGACGGGAGCCCGGCAGAAACGCAACCCCGGACGACAGGGGTGGGGATATCGCGCAATCGTCTTTGGGTTCCCGCTGTCACGGGAATAACTCGGTAGAGAAGCAGCTATTTCGCGGTGGCCTTCGGTGCGCCGTGCCAATTGGCGGGCACGCCCCAGCTCATGAAGCGCGGGAAGTTCGCGGCCTGAAATTCGTCGCGGCTGACCCTGCCGTCGGCATCCTTATCCATCGTCGCGAGATAGGCGGCCTGTGCGGACGGCCCCTTCATGACGGTCACCTGTTCATTGGTGTCGGGATAGGGCCCCGTCTCGCCGAGGGGGCCTTTCCGGATCACCTCTATGCATAGGTCGCCGGCGCCTCAGCGCGTTCGAGATAGCCCGAATGATTCTTGTCCTGAGTGTCGAAGACTTCATTCACAAATGCCTTTACCGTCTCCGGCGCCGCCTTGATCATGTGAGGGCGCTCATATTTGTGGCCCGTTTCCCGCTCGCGTTCCTCTTCATATTCCTTGTAGGTCTTGATCGTTGATCCGATGACGGCGTGCGCGGCCTCGGCGGACGAGGCAGAAGCGTTTTCGTCCGATACCGATGTTGCTGCGCCGACTGGAAGCGGTGCAACCCCGCCTTTCGGCGCATTCAACGGCGCTAAGGCCAGCAGGGCGATGACGACAAGGCTCATGGCGATGACTCCGGTCAGGGCATAGGGCGCGATCCGCCGCCATGTCGGCCTCGGATCGCTACTTTCCTGCCGTTCGTCCTGATGCTCGCCCAGGTCCGAAGCCTGGGGTCCCGCCCGTCCGTACCGTTCGTTCGCCTCCAGCAGTCGTGCCGCCTCGAGCGAGGACGAGACGCCCAGCTTGGTGTTGGTGCGCGCCATCTTCAGGCGCTTCTCGACCGCATGCGGCGAGATGCCGAGATCGATCGCCATTTCCTTGGCGGTCTGGTGCTGGAGGCGCCGTGCGAGGCAGGCGCGCTCATTCTCGGTCAGCCGGGACAGGGCTGCACGGGTCCTCTCGTCGATCATCGCCGCTATCCTTAGGCGAGACGCGGCGCTCGCCCAAGCGGAAGCGATTGGTACCCCATCCGGAGTCACCTCCACTTGACGTGCGCGTCGCCTCGGGCAAGTTGCGTCCGCGAAGGAGACTGATGTGACGGATTGGCAGATGCCGGCGCTGGTGATGGCGATCGGCTATCTTTTGGGCTCGATCCCGTTCGGCCTCGTTCTGACGGCGCTGAGCGGCGCGGGCGATCTGCGCAAGATCGGGTCGGGCAATATCGGCGCGACCAACGTGCTGCGCACCGGACGCAAGGGGCTAGCGGCGGCCACGGTGATCCTCGACGGCGCCAAGGGCGCGGCTGCGGTGTTCATCGGCGAGCGGCTGCTGCCCGGCCAGGGAACGATGCTGGGCGGCATATTGGCCGGCGTGCTGGCGTTCATCGGCCATTGCTATCCGGTCTGGCTCAGGTTCAGGGGCGGCAAGGGCGTTGCGACCATGCTCGCGGTATCACTCGCGCTTCATTGGCCCATCGGACTCATTTTCGCGGTCGTCTGGCTGACCGCCTTCCGCCTGTCGCGCATTTCCTCGGTTGGCGGCATCGCTGCAGCGCTGAGCGCACCCGTCGCCGCGCTGGCGCTCGGACAAATGGCTTTGTTCCAGCCGCTCGCAGCGATGACGGCCATCGTGCTGTGGAAGCATCGGCCCAATATCCAGCGCCTGCTCAAAGGGCAGGAGCCGCGCGTGGGATCGTCCGGTCCGAAATGAGAGGCGACACAGCCGATCGCCTGGACAGGCTGAGGCTAGTCCGTGCGGCCAATGTCGGGCCCATGGCCTATCGCCAGCTCATGGCCCGGTTCGGGACGGCCGCGGCTGCATTGGATGCGCTGCCCGGCCTTGCGGCGCGTGGCGGTTCGCAAGCATTCCGGATCGCCGATGCCGGAGCCGTCTCCGCTGAAATGGAGAAGGTCGAGCGACTTGGCGCGCGCCACATCTTCCTTGGCGACGCCGATTATCCGCCCTTGCTCGCGGAGGCGGAGAGCAGCCCCGCCGCGTTGATCGCGAAAGGCGACATGGCGCTTGCCGCCGAGCGCTCGGTCGCGATCGTCGGCGCGCGTAACGCTTCCGCCGCGGCCTGCCGTTTCGCGCGCGAGCTGGCGCACACGCTCGCCGCGCGCGGCCTCGTCATCGTGTCGGGCCTTGCGCGCGGCATCGATACCAGCGCGCATATGGGCGCCACTGCACGGCGCACCGTCGCGGTGATCGGTTGCGGCGTCGATGTCGTCTTCCCGCCGGAAAATGCCCGACTGCAGACGGAGGTCGCGGCCCAGGGCCTGTTGCTCACCGAACTTCCGCCTGGCGCCGAACCGTTGGCCCGCCACTTCCCGGCGCGCAATCGCATCATCGCCTGGATGAGCGCAGGCACCGTCGTGGTCGAGGCCGCGCCCCGCTCGGGCTCGCTGCTGACCGCGCGCCTGGCCGGCAAGGAAGGACGCGACGTCATGGCGGTGCCCGGCTTTCCGGCCGACCCGCGCGCGCAGGGCTGCAACAGCCTGATCCGCGAGGGTGCGATCCTCGTCCAGTCAGCCGAAGACGTCATCGAAGCCATCAGCAGCATCGATCCGCGCGCCATGCGAGAGCCACGCGGAAGCTATGAGGGACCAGCCACAAGCGATCTCGGCGATTTCGAGCGTAGCACGGTTATGGGCCTCATGAGCATGAGTCCGGTCGGCGTCGACGAGCTGGTCCGGCAGACCGGCCTCCCGGCCGCGCTGGTCCAGACGGCACTGTTGGAATTGGAAATTGCCGGGCGCTTGCAGAGGCATGCGGGCGGACGCGTGAGCCTGGGATGAGAGGCGCCTTCGCCTGGCTTCGACAGACGCTTGACGAGGCACAATTCCGCTCTCCAGACTCGCGCGTATACGCGTAGGGGCATTTCCGGAGCATCAATTTGCAACTCGTCATCGTCGAATCGCCAGCCAAGGCCAAGACCATCGAGAAGTATCTGGGCGGGGACTATCGAGTCCTGGCATCCTACGGTCACGTTCGGGATCTCCCGGCCAAGGACGGATCCGTAAACCCGGACGACGGCTTTGCGATGGCCTGGGAAAATTATGGCGACAAGGCGCGTCAACTCAAGGCGATCACCGACGAGGCCAAGAAGGCCGATCGCCTGATCCTCGCGACCGACCCCGATCGCGAGGGTGAGGCGATCAGCTGGCATGTGCAGGAAGTGCTGCGCCAGAAGAAGGCGCTGCCCAAGGATGTGGAGCGCGTCACCTTCAATGCGATCACCAAGGCGACGATCACGGAGGCGATGAAGCATCCCCGTGCACTCGACGAGGATCTGATCGACGCTTATCGCGCCCGCCGTGCGCTGGATTATCTCGTGGGCTTCACGCTGTCTCCCGTGCTCTGGCGCAAGCTGCCCGGTGCCAAGTCGGCGGGCCGCGTGCAGTCGGTCGCGCTGCGCCTCATCGTCGAGCGCGAGCGCGAGATCGAAGCGTTCAAGCCGCAGGAATATTGGTCGGTCACTGCCGACATGGAGCATGGCGGGCAGGGGTTCGTCGCGCGGCTCGTCAAGTGGAGGGGCGAGAAGCTCGATCGTTTGAGCATCGGCAAGCAAGGCGATGCGCTCGCCGCCAAGGCCGATGTCGAGGCCGGGCGTTTCACGGTCGCCTCGGTCGAGACCAAGCCCGCGACGCGCAATCCGCCGCCGCCATTCACCACCTCGACGCTGCAGCAGGAGGCTGCGCGCAAGCTCGGCTTCTCGGCCAGCCACACCATGCGTGTCGCGCAGAACCTTTATGAGGATGGCGCGATCACCTACATGCGGACCGACGGCGTGCAGATGGACGGCAGCGCCATCTCCGCGGCCCGCAAGGCGATCGCGGACCGCTATGACGCCGGCTACGTCCCGGATAAGCCGCGCCAGTACCAGACCAAGGCTAAGAATGCGCAGGAAGCGCACGAGGCGATCCGTCCGACCGATTTCTCTAAGGACCGTGCCGGCAGCGGCGATCATGCGCGGCTCTACGAGCTGATCTACAAGCGCGCTTTGGCTAGTCAGATGGCGTCCGCCCGCATGGAGCGCACTGTCGTGGAGCTGAACGACGGCACCGGCCAGCATGGCTTGCGCGCAACTGGCCAGGTCGTGCTCTTCCCCGGCTTCCTGGCGCTCTACGAGGAGGGCCGCGATGATCCTGATCGCGGCTCCGGAAAAAATCCCTCCGCCGATGCCGAGGACGAAGACGGCAAGATCCTGCCTCGCATGGTCGCGGGCGACGCGCCGGCCAAGAAGGCCGTCAACGCCGAGCAGCATTTCACGCAGCCGCCGCCGCGCTATTCGGAGGCGAGCCTGGTGAAGCGCCTGGAAGAGCTCGGTATCGGTCGCCCGTCCACTTATGCGTCGATCATTCAGACGCTTAAGGACCGCAATTATGTCGACGTGGAAAAGAACCGCTTCTTCGCTGGAGAAAGCGGACGCCTGCTGACGGCGTTCCTCGAGCGCTTCTTCGAGCGCTATGTCGCTTATGATTTCACGGCAGGGCTCGAGGACGAGCTCGACGACATTTCCGGCGGCCGCGCCGAGTGGCAGGCCGTGCTGGAGGCTTTCTGGCGCGACTTCAAACCCAAGACCGCGGAGATCATGGACAAGAAGCCGTCCGAGATTACTGCCGATCTGGATGAGTTTCTCGCGCCGATGCTGTTCCCCGAGAAGGCCGACGGCAGCGATTCACGCCTTTGTCCGCTCTGCGGCACGGGCCGCTTGTCTCTGCGTGGCGGGCGTTTCGGCGCATTCATCGCTTGTTCCAACTATCCGGAGTGCAAATATACCCGCAAGTTCGGCCAGCCCGGCGGCACCGAAGGAGCGGGCGCCGAGGGCAATGGCACTGACGAGGTCGGCAAGCATCCCGACACCGGCGAAAGCATTGTTCGCAAGGCTGGTCGCTTCGGTCCCTATATTGAAATGGGCTCAGGCAAGGAGGCTGCGCGCTCGTCCATTCCCAAGGACCTGCCCGACGGCGAACTGACGCTCGACTGGGCGGTCAAATTGCTCTCGCTACCGCGCACGATCGGCAACCACCCCGAGACGGGCAAGCCGATCACCGCGAGCCTAGGCCGATACGGGCCATATCTGGCTCATGACGGCAAATATGCGAAGCTCAGCAGCACCGCCGAGATATTCGAGACCGGCATGAACGCTGCCGTTTCGAAGCTCGCCGATGCCGCCAATCGGGGTGGCGCGCGCCGTGGCACCGAGCCGCTCAAGGTGCTCGGTCCGCATCCGGAGAGCCAGGCCGAGATCAAGCTCATGGCCGGTCGCTTCGGTCCCTATGTGACCGACGGTACGACCAACGCGACCCTGCCCAAGACTATCCAGCCCGAAGCGCTGACCCTCGACGAGGCGGTGACGCTCATCGACGCGCGCGCCGCGGCGGGTCCGCCGAAGAAGGGCAAGAAAAAGACGCCGGCGAAGAAGAAGACGTCTGCGAAGAAGCCCGCCACCAAGAAAGCGAAGGCGGCTGGCGGCGACTGAGGCTCAGTTGTCGCAATAGGCCTGGTCGCCCGCATTGCAGGCGGCGACCGCGCGACGCCATGCGGCCATCTTGCGCGCATAGTCGGCGTTCGCGCGCTCATAAGCCGCGTCGATTTCGCCTTGCACGCGCCGATGGTCGCCGAGGATCTTGCCGTCGCGGTCGCGCACATAGGCCAGCTGGCCCTGGTTCAACCGCTTCGTCTCGGCACTGTCGCGGGCGCGCGCCGCGGCGCTGCGCATCGAAGGATCGCGCGGATCGTCCGCCAGCGCCGCTGCCGGCAACACCGTCACGCCCATCGCCAAGGCGCTGATCATCAAACTAAATTTACCGGGCATTCTTCCCTCCAACCGTGCCTCCTTCTTCGAATGGCCCGTCGAACGAGGCAATCGATTTGCGACGAACCGGCACGCCCTGCCGCGCGTTCAGGGCGATCCGGCGTCTGCGGCTCTCAAAGTGCCGATCGAAACCCGCCGCACCGCCACCGCAGCAGCGTTACGACAGGCAATTGAACAAGAGATTGCGATGCGGTTCGCTGTCCCCCCTAAAGCCCAGCCACACCCGCCCCAAGCAAAAGCCACGTGTCAACAGAACGCCGAAAGTCTAGCGGGACGCTGCGCGCATGCCCATCTGTGCGCGCCAACACGCTCAGGATTTCACGACGCATGACTCGCACGCTGACCCATCTCGAACGGCTGGAGGCCGAGAGCATCCACATCATGCGCGAGGTGGTGGCCGAGGCGGAAAAGCCGGTCATGCTCTATTCGGTGGGCAAGGACAGCGCAGTGATGCTGCATCTGGCGCGCAAGGCCTTCTATCCCGCGCCGCCGCCATTTCCGCTGCTCCATGTCGATACGACCTGGAAGTTCAAGGCCATGTACGAGTTGCGCGACCGGATGGCCAAGGAGAGCGGCATGGAACTGCTCGTCTACCAGAATCCGGAGGCGAAAGAGCGGGGGATCAACCCGTTCGATCATGGCCCGCTGCATACCGACATGTGGAAGACGGAAGGTCTGAAGCAGGCGCTCAACCTCTATGGTTTCGACGTCGCCTTCGGCGGCGCGCGGCGCGACGAGGAAAAGAGCCGCGCCAAGGAGCGCATCTTCTCCTTCCGTACCGCCAGCCATGGCTGGGATCCCAAGAACCAGCGCCCGGAACTGTGGAACCTCTACAATGCGAAGAAGGCCAAGGGCGAGAGCATCCGCGTCTTCCCGATCAGCAACTGGACCGAGCTCGACATCTGGCAGTATATCCAGCTGAACGACGTGCCCATCGTGCCGCTCTATTTCTCGGCGCCGCGCCCCACTGTGGAGCGCGACGGGCTGCTGCTGATGGTCGACGACGAGCGCTTCCCCCTGAAGCCCGGCGAGACGCCCGAGATGCGCTCGATCCGCTTCCGCACGCTTGGCTGCTATCCGCTGACCGGTGCAGTCGAGAGCGAAGCCGCGACGCTTCCGCAAGTGATCCAGGAGATGCTGCTGACCACCACCAGCGAACGTCAGGGCCGCGCCATCGACAAGGATGCGGGCGGTGCCGGCATGGAGAAGAAGAAGCAGGAGGGGTATTTTTGATGATCTCTCCCTTGCCCAACCACGCGCCGTTCGTGCTGAGCTTGTCGCAGCACGTTCGTTTTGTTCTTAAAGAAGTAGGAAACGCCCTTCGACAGGCTCAGGGTGAACGGGGTTTTGTGTGATGTCGGAAGTGCAGGACCCCATCTACAAAACCGATGCTCTCATCGCCGAGGATATCGACGCTTATCTCGATACGCATCAGCACAAGTCGCTGCTGCGCTTCATCACCTGCGGCTCGGTCGATGATGGCAAATCCACACTGATCGGGCGGCTGCTCTACGACAGCAAGATGATCTTCGAGGACCAACTCGCCGCGCTGGAGGCCGACAGCAAGCGCGTCGGCACGCAGGGACAGGCGATCGACTTCGCTTTGCTGGTCGACGGTCTCGCCGCCGAGCGCGAACAGGGCATCACCATCGACGTCGCCTATCGCTTCTTCACCACCGAGAAGCGTAAGTTCATCGTCGCCGATACGCCCGGCCATGAACAATATACCCGCAACATGGTGACGGGCGCGTCGACCGCGGATCTCGCCGTGATCCTGATCGACGCGCGCAAGGGCGTGCTGACCCAGACGCGGCGGCACAGCTATCTCGCGAACCTTGTCGGCATCCGGCACATCGTGCTCGCGGTGAACAAGATGGATCTGGTCAACTATGACCGAGCCGTGTTTGACGGCATCGTCAAGGACTATGCCGCGTTCGCGGAAAGCATCGGCATCGAGCATTTCGTGCCGATCCCGATCTCTGGCTTCAAGGGCGACAATATCACGGCGCTCTCGGAAAACACGCCTTGGTATAAGGGACCGGTGCTGATCGAGCATCTCGAGACGGTCGAAGTCGATACCAGCGCCGACCAGGCCAAGCCATTGCGCATGCCGGTTCAATGGGTGAACCGCCCGAACCTCGATTTTCGGGGTTTTGCTGGCCTCATCGCCTCGGGCTCAGTCAAGCCTGGCGACCCCGTGCGCGTGCTGCCATCCGGTCGCGCGAGTAGCATTGCGCGCATCGTCACTCTGGACGGCGATCTCGACGAAGCGGTTGCGGGCCAGTCGGTCACGCTGACGCTGACGGATGAAATCGACTGCTCACGCGGCGATGTCATCGCCGCCGCCGACGCGCCGCCGCAGGTCGCCGACCAGTTCGAAGCGACCTTCGTCTGGATGTCCGACGAGGCGCTCAAGCCCGGCCGTGCCTATTGGCTCAAGCTCGCGACCCAGACAGTGTCCGCATCGATCCAGCAGCCGAAATATGAGATCAATATCAACACAATGGAGCAGCTGGCTGCGAAAACCTTGCAGCTGAACGGCATCGGCGTCGCGGAGCTGACGACCGACAAGCCGATCGTGTTCGAGCCCTATGCGGACAGCCATACAAGCCCGAACAAAACACTGGGCGGCTTTATTCTGATCGACAAGATTACTAACGCGACGGTAGCCGCCGGCATGCTGCATTTCTCGCTCCGACGCGCGCAAAACGTCCACTGGCAGGCTGTGGACATCGGTCGCGATGCACATGCCGCGCAAAAGGGACAGCGCCCCGCCGTGCTCTGGTTCACCGGCCTGTCCGGCTCGGGCAAATCGACGATCGCCAATATCGTCGAGAAGAAGCTGTTCGCGCTCGGCCGCCACAGTTTCCTTCTGGACGGCGACAATGTGCGTCATGGGCTCAACAAGGACCTGGGTTTTACCGAGGCCGACCGCATCGAGAATATCCGCCGCGTCGGCGAAGTTTCCAAGCTCATGGCGGATGCCGGTCTCATCGTCATCACCGCGTTCATCTCGCCTTTCCGGGCGGAGCGTGACATGGTGCGTTCGATGCTGCCGGACGGCGAATTTCTGGAAATCTTCATCGACACCCCGCTCGCTGATGCCGAAGCGCGGGACGTGAAGGGACTCTACCGCAAAGCCCGTGCCGGCGAGCTCAAGAACTTCACCGGCATCGACAGTCCATATGAGGCGCCGACTGATCCCGAGATCAGCATCGACACCACGCGGATGACGGCGGAGGAAGCCGCCGACATCATTGTCGAGCGCGTCGTCGGCATCTGGAGCCCGGACCTGTGACCGACGCAGAGCTGGCGGCGGCGCTGGCGCACGAAGCCGGCGAATTGCTGCTGGCAGTGCGCAGGTCCGGCCAGTTCGAAGGCAAGGCACTGGGCAAGGCAGGCGATGAAACCGCGAACCGCTATCTGGTGGACGCTATCCGCGCGCAGCGGCCCGACGATGGCCTGCTCTCGGAGGAAAGCCGGTGCGACGGGACGCGTCTCGCCAAATCGCGAACGTGGATCGTCGATCCGGTCGACGGCACGCGGGAATATGGGGAAGGGCGCACCGATTGGGCTGTCCATGTCGCGCTCGCGGTTGATGGCGCACCCGTGATCGGCGCGGTGGCCCTGCCGGGACTTGGCGAGGTGCTCTGCACCGGCAAGCCCGTGGCTGTGCCGCCGGCGCCTGAAGTGCTGCGCCTTGCTGTCTCGAGGACTCGTCCCGCAGCCGAGGCGATCGCCGTAGCGGAAGCGCTCGGCGCCGAACTCGTGCCGATGGGCTCGGCCGGTGCCAAGGCCATGAGCATCATCCGAGGCGAGGCCGATATCTATCTTCATTCCGGCGGCCAATATGAATGGGATAGCTGTGCGCCGGTCGCGGTTGCCCTGGCGCATGGCCTGCATTGCTCGCGAATCGATGGCAGTCCGCTGGTCTACAATCGCGCCGATACCTATATGCCTGATCTGCTGATCTGCCGGAAAGAGCATGCCGCACGCGTGCTGGACCTCGTCGCGGACTTCAGGCGCCAAGTCGTTTCACCAATGCCTGTGCAGCCGCGCTGACATCGGCCCAGGTCTGCTCGAAGCCTTCATCGCCGCCATAATAGGGATCGCCGACGGACTGACCTTGGCGGCCATCGACCAGATCGAGCAGTAATGCGAGCTCCGCTTGGCCTTGCGATGGCGCGATGGCGCGCAAATCGGCAAGATTGTGATGATCCAGCGCGAAGATATGCGTGAAATGACGGAAGTCGCCCGGTTCGACCTGTCGAGCGGCATAGTGGGAGATGTCCACACCATATCGCTGCGCGGTCGCCTGGGCGCGCGGGTCAGGCGGATTGCCGACATGCCAGTCGCCGGTGCCGGCCGATTCGACCTCGACGTCCAGTCCGGCCTCTTGCGCAGCGAGGCGAAAGACGCCTTCGGCCATGGGCGATCGGCAGATATTGCCGAGGCAAACGAACAGGACGGCGGGTCGGGTCGGGATGCTCATTATATCGGCATAGCATGATCGGTCATCGCGTGCGGCGAGCCGACAGAAAAAGTTCGCCGAGGCGAACGATCCCTTTCTTGTTCATTCTCAATTGAAATGGCAGAGATAGTGCGTCGACGGCATCGAACTCGGTCCGATGCCCAGACACGCGGCTTTTGATGTGAATCAGCTTGCTCCGCGTCACCAACGGCTAAAGCGCACGAACTCCTACGCGACCACGCCGGATTCGTGCTCCTTCGAGGAGAAACGACATGGCACTCAAGACGATTTCCCGATCGCACCGACAGGCTCGCAAGGCGAAGGATCATGTTCCGCCGCTGCCGCATTCGTCATGGCGCCTTTCCCCGGTCGGCGCCGACATTCCGGCTGTTCCGATCGCCAGCGCATCCGAGTTCTGGGGCAGGCTCGGACTATGAGCATGATGGCCCGGACGGCCGATAAACGCTCCGTTCACCATGTTGCGCCAAGATCGGTCATATGAAGCGGGCGCTCATCATCCGCCACGTGCCCTATGAGGGCGTGGCCGGCTACCGCCAGCCAGTCGAGGCGGCGGGCTATGAGATCGACCGAATCGATGTCAGCGATCCGGCCTTTTCGCAGCGCGACCTGGTCGAACCCGATCTGCTCATCATGATGGGCGGCCCGATGGGGGTCTATGAACAGGAGGCTTATCCCTGGATCCGCTGCCAGCTGAAGCGCCTGGCGCGGCGGCTCGAGGCCGATCGTCCGACCCTGGGCGTCTGTTTCGGGGCACAGATGATCGCCGCAGCGATGGGCGGAGAGGTCTATGCCGGTCCGGCCAAGGAGATCGGCTTCCACGCCATCGCCGTGAGAGGCGACGTTTCCGGCAATCCGCTCAGTGCCATCGCTGATGTGCCGGTCCTGCATTGGCACGGCGACACCTTCACGCTGCCCGATAATGTCGAGTTGCTGGGATCGAGCTTGCTTTATGCACACCAGGCGTTCCGGCGCGGTCGCAACATCCTGGCTCTGCAATTTCATGCGGAGATGGGCGAGGATGAGCGCATCCACGACTGGATCGCGCAATCGCCCGACTCCCTGCAAGCGGCAGGCCAATGCCCGCAACGGCTGCGCACGGATCATACGACGCTCGGTCCGCGGGCGGTGGCGGCGGGACGCCGCATGATTGGCGGATGGCTTGAGACGCTGCACTAGGCGTGCAACCCTGCGGTCGTGATGGCCGTTGCCCAGGACATGCTGGTTCATTTCCCGATCGCCCTGCTCGTGATGATCGCGAGCTGGTTGCTCGGTCGCTCGCTCGGCGTGGCGAATAGGCCGGCCATCGGGACCGGATGGTTCGCGGGCGCTTGCGTGTGCATCATGCGGGAGGTGACCCAGCATGAATATCGCTGGATCGAAGCGGTGGGGCAGGGCAGGCGCGCCAACATGCCCGCGCTGGAAGGCCTCAAATTCTGGGACTGGAACATGCACTCGCAGCTTGAGACGCTGGCCGCGCTTGGCCTGTCCGCCCTGGTCGCGCTGGCCATCGCGAAATGGGGCTGACCGATCAAACAACGCGTTATTTCCCTCTGTTGGACCACTTGACCGAGCCGGAACGCCCCCCTAAAGGGGCGCCTCATCTTTGCGGCGGCCAACCCGGCCGCTGTCCGGATGGCCCCTTCGTCTAGCGGTCTAGGACGCGGCCCTTTCACGGCTGAAACACGGGTTCGATTCCCGTAGGGGTCACCATTTACAGCCATGCGTGAACCCCTGATTCCCGTGGTCGGACCGGCAACGGCCGGCCCCGCAGGGGCACCGCCTCCCAGTCAAATTACACCGGCGCCATGTCCTCGATATGGAGTTCGGCTGCGGGGCGGCTGCCCCAGTCGTCGATCCTGGCGCGGCCTGCGAGCCACCAGCGGCGCGAGCGGTCGCCATGGAGCAGCATCTGGCCGAGTTCGCTTTGCGCGTGACGGAAGGCGACGGCCTTTAACGAGCGGCCATCCTCGCCGCTGACGATGGCGCGGACATGATCGGTGCCGACAATGTCCGCCTTGACGATCCGTACCGGCCCGAGCGCCACGCGCGGGGCGGGCCAGCCATTGCCGAAGGGGCCGGCGCCCTCCATCTGCGTCACAAGCTCGGGCGTCAGGCCGCCCGGCGCGAGCATGAGATCGATGAGCAGGGCTTGGCGGGCTGCGGCGCGAGCTATGTCGGCTGCGAGACGCGCCTCGAGAAATTCCGCGAGGCGCGGCACCTCGGCCTCGGCAATGGTCAGGCCGGCCGCCATGGCATGGCCGCCACCGGCGATGAGCAGACCCTCGTCCTTGGCCGCCAGAATCGCGGCGCCGAGGTCGACGCCGCCGATGGAGCGGCCGGAGCCCTTGCCGATCCCATGCTCGTCGAGCGCGATGACGATGGCGGGCCGTCCGCTCTTCTCCTTGAGCCGCCCCGCGACGATCCCGATCACGCCGGGATGCCAGCCCCTGCCGGCAACGAGGCCGACAGCGCGCGCGCCAAGCGCGTCGAGCATGGCCTGGGCCTGCTCCTGCACATTGGCTTCGATCGCGCGGCGCTCGGCATTCAGGCGGTCGAGTTCAGCGGCAAGGAGCGCCGCTTCGTCGGGGTCCTGCGTGGTCAGGAGACGCACGCCGAGGTCCGACTTGCCGACGCGCCCGCCGGCATTGATGCGCGGGCCCAGCGCGAAGCCGAGGTCCGAACATTGCGGAGCGCGCTCGAGCCGGCTCGCGGCGAGCAGGGCGGTGATGCCAATATTGCCGCGACGGGCCATCGCCTTGAGGCCCTGCGCCACGAAGGCACGATTGAGGCCGCGGATCAGCGCGACGTCGGCGACGGTGCCGAGGGCCACGAGATCGAGCAGGTCCATAAGGCGCGGCTCGGGGCGATCCCGAAACCATCCGCGCGCGCGTAGGGTCCGCAGCAAGGCCGCCCCCAGCAGGAAAGCGACGCCGACAGCCGCGAGATGCCCGTGCGATGCCGCTTCGTCATCCTCGTCGAGACGGTTCGGATTGACCAGCGCATGGGCGGGGGGAAGGGCGGTCGCGCATTTGTGGTGATCGACCACGATCACGTCGAGCCCGGCCTCGCGTGCCGCCTCGAGCGCTTCGAAAGCCTGGGCGCCGCAATCGACGGTGACGACGAGGCTGGACCCCGCTTCGGCCAGCGCCACCAGCGCTTCGCCCGAAGGACCATAGCCCTCCATCAGCCGGTCGGGAATATAGACGCCGGCCTCGAGCCCGAGATCGGCGAGCAGGCGCAGCAGCAGCGCCGCGCTGGTCGCGCCGTCCACATCATAGTCGCCGAAGATCGTCACCGATTCGCGGTCGATGACGGCAGCCGCGAGGCGTTCGGCGGCTCGTTCCATGTCGCGGAAGATCGACGGGTCCGGCATGAAGGCGCGGATCGTGGGATCGCGTTCGCGAACGAGATGTTCGGCGAGGCAGCCGCGGGCGCGGAGCAGGTCGTCGATCAGATCGCCGCCCGCGCCGGCCGGCTCCGGGCCGCGCCAGCGCCAGGGACGGCCGGTCAGCGACTGCTCGATATCGAGGGCGAAGATGCTCATGCCGCGCCGCTCGCGCCGAAATGCGGGGCAATCGCCGCCCAAAGGTTCTGAAAGTTCCGGGTCCAGGAGGGAAAAATCCCGCCGGTCGGAACCACGTAGCGATCATGGTGTGCGCGTGACGAAGGTGAGCATGATGTCATGGCCGGCACGCTAGCACGGCTGCGTGGACATAGGACAGCGCAAGTCGCGGGCGTTTCCTCCAATGTCGTCACGCTGGAGAAGTCGCGCGCTCGACGCTTCGCGTCGAGACTGGGCCCCGGCCTGCGCCGGGGAACGGCCTATCCTTGTCTCAAGACTATAATCACCGACTTCATTCGGGATCCCGCTATCTTCTGGGGGTCGGGCCATAGAAGAAGCGGAAGCCCGGGTGACGAAAGGAAGGTGAAGAAGACGCATATTCGGCGCCTGCCATAGTTTCATCCGCTTTTGAGCCGCGAGGGGATTGCAATCCCGGGGCGCCGTCGGATAGCTCGCTGTCATGGCTGCCATCTTGTCCGTCCGGGGTGTGTCCAAGCGCTATGCGAGTGGGCATCAGGCTCTGGGAACCATCGATCTCGACGTCGAGGAAGGCGAGATCTTCGCGCTGCTGGGGCCGAACGGCGCCGGCAAGACGACGCTGATCTCGATCATCTGCGGCCTCGTCAACGCAACCGGCGGCTCCGTCATGGTGGCGGGGCACGACATCGTGCGCGATTATCGCAAGACACGGGCGACGATCGGCCTGGTGCCGCAGGAGCTGACCACCGACATGTTCGAGCGCGTAATCGACACGGTGCGCTTCAGCCGCGGCCTGTTCGGCATGGCGCGCGACGACGCGGTGGTCGAGACGGTGCTGCGCGATCTCTCGCTCTGGGAGAAGCGCAACAACAAGATTGCTGAGCTTTCCGGCGGCATGAAACGGCGCGTGATGATCGCCAAGGCGCTGGCGCACGAGCCGCGCCTGCTGTTCCTCGACGAGCCGACCGCCGGCGTCGACGTCGAGCTGCGCCGCGACATGTGGAACCTCGTCCGCCAGCTGCGGGCGAATGGCGCCACCATCATCCTCACCACCCATTATATCGAGGAAGCCGAGGAAATGGCCGACCGGGTGGGCGTCATCAACAAGGGCGAACTGATCCTCGTCGAGGAGACGGCCGCGCTCATGAAGAAGATGGGCAGCAAATCGCTGCGCATCGCGCTCGCCGAGCCGATGGCGGACATTCCCGATGGGCTCTCGACCTGGCCTCTGACCTTGCTCGCCGAGGGGCATGAGCTCGAATATGTGTTCGACAGCCATGCCGACGACAGCGGGATTTCGGCTCTGCTGGGGCGCCTTTCCGAGCTGGGCATCGGCTATAAGGACCTCAATACGCAGGAAAGCTCGCTGGAGGACATCTTCGTGAGCCTGGTCCACGAACCGAAAGCGGGAGCGGCGGCATGACCTTCAACCATCGCGCCGTCGCGGCCATCTACAAGTTCGAGATGCACCGCTTCGCCCGCACGCTGATGACGGGCCTGATCGTCCCCGCGATCACCACCTCGCTTTACTTCGTCGTGTTCGGCAGCGCGATCGGCTCGCGGATGACGCAGGTGGACGGCATTCCATATGCCGCCTTCATCGTGCCGGGCCTCATCATGCTGTCGATGTTCACTGAGAGCATCAACAATGCGAGTTTCGGCATCTACATGCCCAAATGGGTCGGGACGATCTATGAGCTGAATTCGGCGCCCGTATCGCCGCTGGAGACGATCCTGGGCTATATCGGCGCGGCGGCGACAAAGTCTCTCAGCATCGGGCTCGTCATCTTCGCGACGGCGCACCTCTTCGTTTCGCTGCCCATCGCCCATCCGTTCGCCATGATCGGCTTCCTGGTGCTGATCGCCGTCAGCTTCTGCCTGTTCGGCTTCATCCTGGGGCTCTGGGCGCAGAGCTGGGAGCAACTGAGCATCATCCCGATGCTGATCGTCACGCCGATGACCTTCCTCGGCGGCGCATTCTACTCGGTGCACATCCTGCCCGAGCCGTGGCGCACGATCACCCTGTTCAATCCGGTCGTCTACCTGATCAGCGGCTTCCGCTGGACCTTCTTCGGCAAGGGCGACGTTTCGATCGGGATTTCCATGGCCTTCGTGACCGCCATGCTGCTGGCGTGTGTCGGCATTATCTGGTGGATCTTCAGGACAGGCTACCGGCTGAAGAAGTAGAGACTTTGCGTCATTGCGAGCCGTAGGCGAAGCAATCCAGGCCCATGAGCCGCTCCATGGAGCACCGCGGGACTTCGTCCCTCGCAATGACGATGTGTGCGCTCGCGCCGCTCAACCCTTGATGCGGTGCTCGCCCTTGACCCAGCGCACAGTGCCCGAGGAAGCGCGCATGACGACGCTTTCGGTGGTCATCTTGCCGTCGCGGCGGCGCTTGACCCCGGCAAGGAGCGAGCCATCGGTCACGCCCGTCGCGGCGAAGATGCAGTCGCCCTTCGCCAGATCGTTGAGATCGTAGATGCGGTCGAGATCCTGTATGCCCCATTTGCGGGCGCGGGCGCGCTCGTCCTCGTTGCGGAACAGGAGCCGGCCCTTGAACTGGCCGCCGACGCAACGCAGCGCGGCGCAGGCCAGCACGCCCTCGGGCGCGCCGCCCGAGCCCATATAGACGTCAATGGTCGTCTCGGGATTGGTGGTGGCGATCACACCGGCGACATCGCCGTCCGGGATGAGCATGATGCCGCAGCCGATGCTGCGCAGCTCGGCGATGAGCTTGTCATGGCGGGGGCGATCGAGCACGCAGGCGATGATCTCATTGGGCTTGACGCCCTTCGCCGCGGCAATGGCCCGGATATTCTCCGTCGGGCTCCTGGCGAGGTCGATGATGCCCTCGGGATAGCCGGGGCCGACGGCAAGCTTTTCCATGTACACATCAGGCGCATTGAGCAGGCAGCCATTTTCGGCCGCAGCCAGGACGGCGAGCGCGTTTGGACCGGCCTTGGCGGTGATGGTCGTGCCTTCGAGCGGATCGAGCGCGATGTCGATCTTGGGGCCGCGCCCGGGCGCGCCGCCGACCTTCTCGCCGATATAGAGCATCGGCGCCTCGTCGCGCTCGCCTTCGCCGATCACGACCGTACCGTCGATCTCAAGATCGTTGAACGCCTCGCGCATGGCGGCGACGGCGGCAGCGTCGGCCGTCTTCTCGTCGCCCCTGCCGATCAGCTCGGAAGCGGCAATCGCCGCGGCCTCGGTCACGCGCACCATCTCCAGCACGAGCACGCGGTCGAGCATGGAACTGGCGGCTATCTGCTTGTGCTTGGCCATGGCCTGGCATCCTTCTCCAAAAACCTGACTGCCCGGATAGGGGAGGAATGCTCCAATGTCGACAAATCGTCCGACATACGGGCATGATCGGAACGATAAAGCTTCAGTCGAGAATGTGCATCACCATCGGCGTATCGACGAGGCTGTCCGAACCGCCGAGGCGCCGCAGCACGTCGTCGATGCAGGCAAGCGCGCCCTGATGCGTGACGAGCGCGACGAGCGCGCCCTCGTCCTCCACCGCCGCGCGCTGGATGACGCTCTCGATGGACACATTGGCATCGCGCATCGCGGCCGTGATCTCGGCGAGCACGCCCGGCCGATCCTTGACGCGGAACCGCATATAGGCGCGGCCGGTGCGCTGGCCGGCATCGGCCTTGACCTGCCGCTGCAGCCATTCGGCCGGCATGGCGAAGGCCGGGCCATATTCGTCGCGCGCCACGTCGATGATGTCGGCGACCACGGCCGAAGCGGTCGGCCCTTCGCCGGCGCCCGCGCCCTGGAAGAAGAGCCGCCCGACGAAATTGCCCTCGGCGACGACGGCATTGAGGGCGCCATCGACATGGGCGAGGGGATGGTCGACCGGCACGAGCATGGGATGGACGCGCTGGAAGAGGCCGATATTCCTGCCGCCCTCCGCCTCGCATTCGGCCAGCGCGACGAGCCGGACCTTGAAGCCCAGCGCCGCCGCCTCGCGGATGTCCGCGGCGAGGACATGGCGAATCCCGGTGATGTCGACCGAGGGGAAATCGATCTCGGTGCCGAAGGAGAGGCTCGAAAGGATCGAAAGCTTGTGGGCGGCGTCGATGCCGTCGATGTCGAAGGTCGGGTCGGCCTCGGCATAGCCCAGGCGCTGGGCATCGGCGAGCACGTCGCTGAACGCCTTACCCTCGCGCTCCATCGTCGAGAGGATGTAATTGCAGGTGCCGTTCAATATGCCATAGACCCGCTTGATGCGGTTCGCCGCGGCGCCTTCACGCAGGCCCTTGATGACCGGGATGCCGCCGGCCACCGCAGCTTCATATTTGAGGGCGACGCCGCTTTTCTCGGCCTGGTGCGCAAGATCGAGGCCGTGATGGGCGATCATGGCCTTGTTCGCGGTCACGAAGGGCTTGCCGAGCGTAAGGCACTGGCGCGCGAGGGTGAGGGCAGGGCCGTCGGCGCCGCCGATCAATTCGACGACCACGTCGATGTCGGCACGGCTCGGCAGGCTGGCCATATCGTCGACCCACTCATAATGCGAGAGATCGACGCCGCGGTCCTTGCCCCGGTCGCGCGCGGAAATGGCGACGACCTCGATCGCCCGCCCGGCGCGACGGGCGACCAGCGCGCCATTTTCCTCGAGGAGGCGAATGACGCCGCCACCGACTGTGCCCAGGCCGACGATGGCGAGGCGAAGCGGGGCGATATCATTCATCTGTGCAGTCCTTGAATCATGGGGTCGCAAAAGCGCAAGTGCCATAGGCGCACTTTCCGCGGTGCGAAAGGGCGCCTGTCAGGGCGGCAATTCACGCGATGGGCGTGGCCGTCCGGTCGCAGGGGCCGAGCGCCTTGAGGAACGCGGCATAATCTTTTGTCGCGATCGCCGCATCGGAGGGCGCCTGGCCGGCCAAGGCCTTCGCCGGGAGCTCGCCGGGCAGGAAACAGGCAAGCCGATACCAGAGCGGCGTGTCGGGCTTCGGCAGGGCCGCCGACTCGTCGACAATCTCTCCGAGCGAAACGCCGAATTGCGGCTGCTCGTCGGGTTTGTTGACGATGGACAGCGAGATCGGGCTGCCGTCGCTGGTCGTCAGGAAGATCTGAGTCTCGCCGGCGCCGGCAATGGCGCCGCTGACATGGAAGACCGAATCGACACTGCGGATGCGCGGCGGGGCATTATTGGCGAGCAGCGCGCCATCGATCGCCCGGACGAAGGCTTCATTATCGGGAGACCAGGCGACGATCGCATCGCTCGAAAGGAGCTGGAAGAAATCGACCCGATCCTCGACCTTCCCGAAAATCAGGAAATTGCGCTTGGCCCATTTCGGCGGCTTGGCTTTTGGCGGAAGCGGAAGATCGAGCAGGAAACTCGCTTGCCGGGCCATCGCGTCATTGCCGCGAATCAACGCCACCGTATCGGCCGTCACCAGGAAGCGCTGATGACCCGCCGCCAGGCCGGGGGAGCGCTCCGGCGGCACGAGCGCCATTTTTCTGACGCTGACGACGGCGACGGCGGGGCTGGCGGTGACTAAGTCCGCGACGCGCGCATAAGTCGGCTTGGCCACGATGACAGGCGCTTTTTCCGTCGCAGCCGGTGCGGGCTGCAATCCGGAAAGCGCCGCCGCGGCAAGGCCTGAAATCATTAGACTTCTAAGTCTGCGGGGGATTGCGTTGACTTTGTCTCGCATCATTTCCTCATCGGGGGGTTCGCTCCGGACGCGCTATCCTGCCAGATAATGGGCCGGCTCGTATATCTAAACAAAGCGTTTGCCTCGCGCGATTTGCCGCGATAGGACTTCTCCTGAAAACCAATCCGAGCGGCCAATTTGCGCGGTCGGCGTGTTGTGGATTTTCGTATCCGCCGGTTGGCGTGAAGGGCGACCGCCCATAAAGAGTTGAGGGAGCGTTGTAGCTGAATGGCTTATGCTGATCATTCGCAATCGTCGAGTAGGACGGTTTCGATCATCATTGTGGCTCTGGTACACGCGGTGCTTGGCTATGCATTCGTGACGGGTCTTGGTATCAAATATATCAAGAAAGCTGCAGAACAGCTGAACGTCGTGGACGTGGCCGAAGAGCCGCCGCCGCCTGAAGAGCCACCACCACCACCACCGCCGGATCAGCCGATCCCGCCGCCGCCGGTCTACATTCCGCCGCCGGAAGTGGCGCTGCCTTCGCCCGCACCGCCGGTCCAGGCGACGCCGGTGCTGCCGCCACCGCTTCCGCCCGCGCCTCAGGCTCCGCCGGCGCCGCCGCCGCCGGCTGCTCCGCAGGTCAGCAAGGCCGCTGGTGCCAAGGGCGATCCGCGTCAGTGGATCACGAACGATGACTATCCGCCGCGCGCTCTGCGTGACGAGGCTGAGGGCACTGTGTCCATCAGCTGGGACATCAACGAGCAGGGTCGCGTCGAGAATTGCCGGGTCACCGGTTCGAGCGGAAACTCCGATCTCGACGAGGCAGCTTGCAACCTGATCACGCGCCGGGGCCGTTACACGCCCGCGCTCGACCAGGCTGGCAGGCCGATGCGGACGCAGAGCAGCCGCAAGGTGGTCTGGAAGATCCAGTAATCGAAATTTCGCCGATCCGGGCAAGGGGGCCCGGGTCGGCTTCTTATCTGACTGTTTGAGAGGAATTTATGATGTTCAACCTACTCGCCGCTGCTGCGGCACCCGCCGACGGCAAGAACCCGTACGGTCTGTTCGAGGCCCTGCAGCAGGGCGGTGTGATCTCCTGGGCGATCTTCATCATCCTGGTGGGTATGTCGATCTTCTCCTTCTTCATCCTGTTCTCGAAGCTGATCGAGCAACAGAAGGTGATCGGCCAGGCCAAGAAGATCCGCGTCCAGCGCTTCTGGACCGCGAACTCGCTCAAGGAGGCTTCGGCCAAGCTCGAGAAGAACAGCGCCTACAAGCAGCTGGTCGACGACGGCATCCTGGCCCAGGACCAGCACGGCAAGCTGACCAACCCGGTCGAAGCCCATGACTGGCTGCACGCCTCGCTGGCTCGCTCGGAAGCGTCGATCAACTCGGCCCTGGGCAGCGGTCTCGCTTTCCTCGCCACCGTCGGCGCCACCGCGCCGTTCATCGGTCTGATGGGTACGGTTATCGGCATCTATCGCGCGCTCATCAAGATCGGCGCTTCGGGTTCGGCGTCGATCGACACCGTTGCCGGTCCGGTCGGTGAATCGCTGATCATGACCGCGCTCGGTCTGGCCGTGGCTGTGCCGGCGGTGTTGGCCTATAACTGGCTGCAGCGTCGCAACAAGTCGATCGCCGAAGACCTCAGCGGCTTCAACAACGACCTGCTCGGTTATCTGGTTTCGAACGGCGCCGTCCGTCCGGCCGTCACCGCGGCACCGACCGCCGCTGCCGCCAAGCCGGCTCCGGCCAAGGCCTGACCGTTCGGGCGTGACATTCCGCAGCGGATCCCCACGGTCCGCTGCGGCGTGTCCGCCGAACGGTGAAAGCACTTCGCTCCATATTTGTTAGGAATGTGATCGATGGCCATTAGTGCAGGATCGGGTGGCGACGAAACCCCGATGTCGGACATCAACACGACGCCTCTCGTGGACGTCATGCTGGTGCTCCTGATCATCTTTCTCATCGCTGTTCCGGTCGTGGTGCAGAACGTTGCGGTCAAGCTTCCGAAGATTCCCTTCGAGCCCACCACGACCAAGCCGGAAAACGTTTCGCTGACCGTAAGGGCTTCGGCCAACGGCACCTGCGAGGTCTATTGGCTGCTCAGCAAGGTGAACGCCACTGACCTGCTGACGCGTGCGGTGGACAAGCTGAAGAAGGATATCGAGAAGGCCGGCGGTGTGCAGAACATCCGGCCGGATGACCTCCCCGAGGTCCATATTCGCGCCGACATCAATACGCCCTACCGGTGCATTGGCGGCACGATCTTCACGATGCAGCGCGCCGGCTTCCCGAAGGTTGGGTTCATTTCGCAGCCTGACCCGAGCGACTTCGTCGCGCAGCGGCTGTAAGCCTTTTAGGAGACTATACTCATGGCAATGAGTGGTGGCCGCGACGACGGCGAACCGATGATGGAGATGAACACGACGCCGCTGATCGACGTCATGCTCGTGCTCCTCATCATGTTCATTATTACCATCCCGCCGCAGACCCATGCGGTGAAGATCGACCTGCCGCAGAACACGCCGCCGCAGAACAATGCGATCGATCCGGTGAAGAACAAGCTCGGGATCGATGCCGCCGGCACGATCTACTGGAATGGCGCGCCGATCGACCGACTGACGCTGCGGCAGTACCTCGAGTCGACCACGAAGATGAATCCGGAGCCGGAGCTGCAGTTCGAGCCGGATCCGCAAACCCGCTATGTCGTGGTCGACGACGTGCTTGCCATCATCAAGCGGTCGAAGGTCACCAAGATGGGCTTCATCGGCAACGAGCGCTACGGCAACTTCTGATCGACGGATCGTCGACGGCGATTTGGCCGTCGGGAGGACACGGAAAAGGGGGCTTCGGCTCCCTTTTTTGTTGCCCCGACCGATTGGGCCTGGCCTTTGGCGGTACTCGTCTGCCGGGAGCGATCTTTAGGTGGGAAAGCCTGGCGGACGGTCGCTTTCATGGATCTTTCCTCGCATGGAGGTGGCGCGGCCAGATCGTCGGATGGCTGGCAGAATTAACCGGTTGGTAACGCCGCAAACGGTAATTTTCCCGCGATCTGTCGGGAGCTGGCGCGATGAGCGCATTGGTTGACGAGTCGAAGCAGCGCGATCCGAGGCGGTATCCCCGCACGTCGGCGCTGATCGGCGTAAAATTCCGCCGCAAGGGCGAGGCCTGGTTCAGGACCAAGGTGACCGATTTATCGCCGGCCGGCTTTCGCCTGCTCAGCTTCGTGAAGCTGCGTGTCGGCATGGAGGTCTGGGCGATGTTCCCCGGCTTCGACGGCCGCAAGGCGCGTGTGATCTGGGTGGCGAACCACGAGGCCGGCTGCGTGTTCGAGAGTCCGTTGCATCCCGCGATCTTCGATCACATCGTGCGCACCGCGGAGCCGGTCATCCGTCACTGAGCGATCGAATATCCTTGCTGCGCTCGCCTCCTCCCTCATCGTCATTCCGGTGCAAGCGGGAGGCTGGAGGCAGATCCATTGTGTTGCAACGCTCGTCATTGCGAGCCCGGCTTTTGCCGGGCGAAGCAATCCAAGGGCGGGTAAGATCGGCCTGGATTGCCGCGCGACTGCGTCGCTCGCAATGACGATTCAGTTCTGTTCGATCCGCCCTTAAACGGGCTTTCCATTCAACTGAATATTGCGCGATGATCACGGCGTTTCCGCGTTGACCTGTGGTCGCCCATCGGGTCGCGGGAATGGCGGGCTATTTCGCTCAAGCCACTTCAGTGAACTGCAATGCCGCGAGGCGCGCATAGAGGCCGCCTCGTGCCGTCAACTGGGCATGTGTGCCGGTCTCGACGATCCGGCCTTCATCCATGACGACGATGCGGTCGGCCGCACGGACCGTCGCGAGCCGATGGGCGATCACCATCGTCGTGCGGTCCTTCATGAGACGCGTCAGCGCATCCTGCACGAGCCGCTCGGATTCGGCATCCAATGCCGATGTCGCTTCATCGAGCAGCAGCAGCGGCGCGTCCTTGAGCAGCGCGCGGGCAATGGCGATGCGCTGGCGCTGCCCGCCCGAAAGACGGGCGCCGCCCTCGCCAAGCTCGGTATCGAGGCCCTGCGGCAGGGCGCGCAGAAAATCTTCGGCATTGGCGGCGCGCGCGGCGGCCCAGAGTTCGTCTTCCGTGGCCTCCCAGCGGCCATAACGGAGATTGTCGCGGGCGCTGGCGGCAAAGATCACCGTTTCCTGCGGCACCAGCGCGATCATCGAGCGGATTTGCGCCGGATCGGCGTCGCGCAGATCGACACCGTTCAGGGCAATCCGGCCGCTCTGCGGATCGTAGAACCGCTCGGCCAGCTGCAGGAGCGTCGACTTGCCTGCGCCCGAGGGACCGACGATCGCCACCGTCTCGCCCGGCGCCACGTCGAGGCTGAAATCCAGCAAGGCCGAGGTGTCCGGCCGGGTGGGATAGCGGAAGGCGACATGGTCGAAGACCAGATGCGCCTTGTGGGCCGCAGGAATCCGGGTCGGGTTCGCGGGCGAGCGAATGCCCGGCACGGCGCTCGTCAGCTCCGACAGGCGGGAGGCTGCCCCCGCGCCGCGCAGCAAGTCGCCATAGACTTCGGTCAACGCACCGAAGGCGCCGGCGACCACGCCGCTGGTCAGCACGAAGGCGGCGATCGAACCGCCCGTCATCCGGCCGGCCTCGACATCGAGCGCGCCGCGCCACAGGATGAGCGTGATCGAGCCGAAGATGATGAACATCATCGTCGCGGTCATGAAGGCGCGCACGGTGAAGCGCTTGCGGGCCGTCCTGAAATTCTCGTCCACAGCGGCCTGGAAGCGCGCCGTCTCGCGCGGCTCCTGCACGAAGGCCTGGACGATCTTCATCGCGCCCAGCACTTCGGCGGTGATGGTGCCGACGGCGGCAAGGCGATCCTGGCTGGTGCGGGCGAGGGCGCGAAGCCGCCGGCCGACAAGGATGACCGGCGTCAGCACCGTCGGAATCCCGATCAGCAGCATCAGCGTGAGCCAGGGCGCGAGCGTGAAGAGATAGACGATGCCGCCGATGCCGGTGATCAGATTGCGCAGGGCGATGGACACCGTCGTCCCGACGATCTGCTCGATGATCGCCGTGTCGGAGGTCATGCGCGAGGCGATTTCGGAGGGGCGATTGGCCTCGAAAAAGGCCGGTTCCTGCCGCAGGAGATTGGTGTGCGCGGCCAGGCGCATATCCGCCACGACACGCTCGCCCAGCCAGGACACGAAATAGAAGCGCACAGCCGTCGCCACCGCCAGGATGACGACGATCAGCAGGAGATATTGGAACCAGCGGCCGACATCGCCGCCGCCCGCCAGAAAGCCTCGATCGATGACGAGCTTGAAGCCGGAGGGAATGGCGAGCGTCGCGCCCGAGGCGGTCAGCAGCGCGATGGCCGCGATCGCAATCCGGCCCGGATAGTGAAGTGCCAGCCTCCACACGAGCCGCAAATTGCCAAGCGGCGCGATCGGTTGCGAGGGATCTGAGGCGGGATTGACGGGTCGGCGAGCCATGGCGGCGACGTAGAACAGTTTAAGGTCGCTTGGAATGGCCTTTGGGAACCGATCGGGGATTGCGGCGCATCGATCTGTGGTTGCGACCTTTTCACGCAATTTTAGCGGGCGGGACGCCATGTTCGGCGTTATTGCATCGCAACATGGAAAAGCTTGGTCTATAGAGCGTAGATTATGAGGCGGGGATCACATGCTCTATAACGCTTACGAGATTCAGAGAAACCTGCTGGCGAGCGCGAGCGCCGCGGCGTCCGCGGGCGTTGGATTGCTTCAGCACCCGGCCAATCCCTTCGCCTATTTCGGCGGCGGCCCGCTTCTGGCCTCGGCGCTCGACGTCTTTGCCCATGCCGCGGCACCGCGCGGCAAGCCGGCATTCGGTCTCGAAAGCACCCAGATCGACGGCGTCGATGTCGCGATCACGGAAACGGTGGAAGCGAACAAGACCTTCGGCCAGCTCCGGCATTTCGTGCGCGAGGGGTATGAGGCGCAGGACCCCAAGCTGCTGATCGTGGCGCCGATGTCCGGGCACTTCGCGACGCTGCTGCGAGGCACGGTCGCGCGGCTGCTGCCCAATCACGATATCTACATCACCGACTGGGCCGACGCGCGCGACGTGCCGCTCGAGGCCGGGACGTTCGATCTCGACGACTATGTCGACTATCTGACGAGCTGGCTCGAATATATCGGGCCGGGCGCGCATATGCTGGCCGTCTGCCAGCCCTCGGTGCCGTCCCTTGCGGCGGCCTGTCTCATGTCGGCGGCAAAGCATCCCTGCCGGCCGCGCACGCTCACCATGATGGGCGGCCCCATCGACACGCGCAAAGCCCCGACCGCCGTCAACGAACTGGCGGAAGAACGCCCGCTGAGCTGGTTCCATCAGAATGTGATCACCACCGTGCCGTTCAGCTATCCCGGAGCGGGCCGGCAGGTCTATCCGGGCTTCCTCCAGCTCGCCGGCTTCATGTCCATGAACCTGGGCAATCACCTCATCAGCCACTGGCAGATGTTCAAGCATCTCGTGCATGGCGACGACGAGAGCGCGGAAGCGACGAAGCGGTTCTACGACGAATATCGCTCGGTCTGCGATCTCACGTCCGAATTCTACCTGCAGACCGTGCAGGAGGTCTTCAAGAAGCACAGCCTGCCCGAGGGCGAGCTCATGCATCGCGGCACGCGAGTCGATCCGGGCGCGATCACCGACATCGCGCTGCTGGCGGTCGAGGGCGAGCATGACGACATTTCCGGTATCGGCCAGACCAAGGCGGCGCTCGACATCACGCCCAATCTGCCCAAGGCGCTCAAGCAATATCATCTTGCGCGGGATGTCGGTCATTACGGCATCTTCAACGGCTCGAAATGGCGCGGCCGGATCGCGCCGGTGGTCGAGAACTGGATCCGCGCCCATAACGATCTCCCGCGCGGCTGATCGCAGCGTCCGGTGATCCGTCTCGTTTCCGCGGTCGTCGAGCGCTGGCCCGTGGCCGGCGCATTCGTGATCAGCCGGGGCGCGAAAACCCATGTCGACGTCGTGGTCTGCACGGTCACGGACGGTCGCTCTATGGGACGCGGCGAGGGAACGCCGATCTACTATCATGGCGAGACGGCCGAAGACTGCGCGCAGGCCATCGAGGCGATTGCCGGCAACGCGGACGCCTTCGATCGCGAGGCGTTGCGTGGCCTGATGCCGCCGGGCGCCGCCCGGAACGCGCTCGACTGTGCGCTCTGGGATCTCGAAGCGCAGCGCGCCGGCAAACCGGTCTGGGCACTGGCGGGCCTGCCTGAGCCCAGGGCCCTGCCGACCGCCTTCACGATCAGCCTGGATAGGCCCGAAGTCATGGGCAAGGCCGCGGCCGCGACGGCCGGTCGCGGTTTCAAGCTGCTCAAATGCAAGCTGACGGGCGAGGGCGATCGCGAACGCGTCGCCGCCGTGCGGGCCGGCGCCCCCGATGTCGCCCTCATCGTCGATGCCAATGAGAGCTGGGCGGGGCTCGATCTGGTCGCGGAGGCCGCATCGCTGGATGCGCTGGGCGTGACGCTGATCGAGCAGCCGCTCCCGGCGGGAAAGGATGCGGCACTGGCGCAGACACGCGCGGCGGTGCCCTTTTGCGCCGACGAAAGCTGCCAGAGCCTTGCCGATATGCCCGTCCCCGGCAGTGGCTATCAGGCGATCAATATCAAGCTCGACAAGGCCGGCGGACTCACCGAGGCGCTGGCGATGGCCCGCGCGGCGCGGGAACGAAATCTGCGAATCATGGTTGGCTGCATGCTGGCGACCTCGCTGGGGATCGCGCCCGCGTTCCTCCTCGGGCAACTGGCCGACTGGGTGGACCTGGATGGCGCACTTCTGCTCGCACGCGACAGGGAAGGCGCGCTTGAGACCGAGAAGGGCATGATGGAAGCTGGTAACCTTTGGGGTCTATGCTCCCCACGATCCGAATGATCTCTTGACTTGAAGAGGTCCTTGGGTGAGTCCCCGGCGCACTGAAAGGCGCGACGGATATCGTCAAGGTTTGACACGGCGTTTTGGAGGTCTGCGTGCGGATTGCGCGAATAATGGCAATATTGCTCGCTTTGGCAACGTTGGCGATCACGATCTATTACCTCCGGCTGATGCCATATATCTATTTGGCCCTGCTCCCGGCCAACATCGGTGCATCGGGTAGTCTGCTGTTCTGGATCAAGGCTCCGACGCGCAAGAAGGAGCGCAAGAGAGCCGCTCTCGCGAGTCTCCTGGTCGTGCCCTGCATGATGGGGACGGCCGCGCTCAGCCTGTTTATGTCGCCCATGTCGATCTGGCCGGTTTTCACCGCGCTTGCGGCCTTGGCCATGATGATCGCGATCTGGGCGATCGTGCGGGTCAAGCGCAAGGCCGACCACCCATGGGCGGACTATTACCGCAAGGTCACCTACGAATAAGGCGCAGCCTCAGCGCGAGCGCGCGTTCGGTACCAACGGGGTCGGCGCCGGTGCGGCATAGGCAAATTTGAAGCCGAGCGCGTTGAAGCGCTCGAGCAGGGCGATGCCCACCTCATGGCGCTTGATGTTGATGGCGCCGGCATCGCCTTCCTCGATGTCGAACTGCGCTTCGAATTCGAGCGCCTGCGGCCCGAAGGCGGTGAAGCCGGCCCGGACGAAATGAACGTCCTTGCCATTGGCATCGATCACCTCCCGCACGATCTGCGGCACGCGCGCCGCATCCTCGGGGGTCGTTTCGTAAACGAAGCCGAACGGGAAGGTGAAACGCCGCTTCCGCAGGCCTGTGAAGCTGACGAGTTCCTTCGACAGCAGCTGTGCGTTCGAGACGATGAGCTTTTCGCCGGTCAGCGCCCGCATGCGGGTCGATTTGAGGCCGATCCGTTCGACGATCGCCGGCCCCTTGCCGAAGTCGATCGTCTCGCCGACTCGGAAGGGTTGATCGAAGATGATCGAGAGCGAGGCGAAGAGGTCCGAGAAGATGCCCTGGGCTGCCAGGCCGATGGCGATGCCGCCGATGCCGAGGCCGGCGACGAGGCCGGTGACGTTGACGCCCAGATTATCGAGCACCACGACGAGCGCGATGAGGAACAGGGCTGCCGTGACCAGCACGCGGATGAGATTGCTGGCATTGGCGAGCGTCTCGCTGCTGCCTTCGCCCCTGGTGCGCTCATCGACATAAGCGAGAATCGCGGCCCGCGCCCAGAGCGCGACCTGGAAAACCGCCGAGATGGTGTAGAGGAACCTGATCGTCGTCAGCACGGCCGGCGGCGGATTGGCATAGCCGGCGACCAGGCGTGCCGCGACGAGCGCCATGAAGATATGGCCGGTCTTCTGCGCGGTCGCGCCCAGAATCGCCGCCCAATGACTGCCGGTCTCGCCCCTGCGGCACAGGCGGACGGCCTGCCCCCTGATGAGCGTCAGCACCAGGTAGATTACGACGCCGATGCCGGTCGCGATCAAAATGGGCAGCCAATGCTCGGCCATCCACGTGGGAACCTGCTGAATGGCGGCCGTCAGGTCGGCAAGCTGTTCGGGGGGGCTTTTCAAGGCGTCTGCCATGGCGTTCCGGGAGTTGGGCTGGGGAGGGCGAGGTGAGGAAACTGCTCAGTTCTGCGTCGGGTTCCGCGCCGCCGTGCGCGTGATGCTCATGATATAATTGAGATCGGTGCGCCCGCTGATCACGAAACCGGTGCGCGGATCGAATGCGATGCCCCTGGTTTCGACGGGTGCAAGACCCTCTGCCGAGAGCAGATCCGTCAGTTCCTCGGGCGTGATGAACTTCGACCAGTCATGCGTCCCCTTGGGAATCCGGCCAAGCCCTTCGGCGAGCGTCACGATCATCAATTTCGAGAGCGGCGTGCGATTGGGGGTCGACAGGATGAGCAGCCCATCGGGCTTCAGCAGCCGGGCGATATGGCTCAGGAACAGAGCGGGATCGGTCACGTGCTCGATCACCTCGAGCGACGCGATGAGATCGAAGGCCGGTTCTTTCAGGCTCTCGACGCCGCAGTGCCGATAATCGATGGCAAGCCCCATGGCCGCGGCATGATCGCGCGCGACCGCGATGTTCTCCGCGGCGGCGTCGATGGCGGTGACGATCGCACCCATGCGGGCGAGCGGCTCCGACGCGAGGCCGGCGCCGCAGCCGATATCGAGCGCGCGCATGCCGACAAGCGGCTTCATGGCGCGTGCATCGCCCGCCCAATGCCGGTCGATGGCCTCGCGAATATAGCGCATGCGGGCCGGTCCCAGCTTGTGGAGCATGGCGCTGTTGCCATCGGGATCCCACCAGTCGGCCGCCTGCGCACCGAAATGCGCCGCTTCGTCCGGGCTGATCGTTCCGGCGCCTGGGCCTGCTTCGCCTTGGCGCGCGCCAAGTTTTGGCTCGCTTGCCATCATCAGTCTCGCTGACTAAGAGGGCGCCGTCTCGAAGGCGGGTGAGTGCAGTGCCCGGTTTTCATGACCCCTTGATAGTCGATGAAAGGCACGCGGCAAGTCCATGGCGCGTATTGTGATGAAATTTGGCGGCACGTCGATGGCCGGCATGGAGCGGATCCGCAATGTCGCGAACCGCGTCAAGGCCGAGGTCGCGCGTGGCAATGAGGTCGCTGTCGTGGTTTCGGCCATGGCGGGTGAAACCGATCGTCTCGTCGGCTTCTGCAAGGAGGCGAGCGCGCTCTACGATCCGGCGGAATATGACGTGGTCGTCGCATCGGGCGAACAAGTCACCAGCGGGCTTCTCGCCATGACGCTGAAGGCCATGGGCGTCGACGCGCGCAGCTGGCTGGGCTGGCAGATCCCGATCCGCACGGTCGAGACGCATGCCAAGGCCCGCATCGAAAGCATCGACAGTGAGACGCTCATCGCCGCGATGAAGGCAGGGCAGGTCGCCGTCATTCCCGGCTTCCAGGGCATGATGGACGACGGCCGCATCTCCACGCTGGGCCGCGGCGGCTCCGATACGTCCGCCGTCGCCGTTGCGGCCGCGGTCAAGGCCGACCGCTGCGACATCTATACCGACGTGGACGGCGTCTACACGACCGATCCGCGCATCGTCAGCCGCGCCCGGAAGCTGGGCAAGGTGACCTATGAGGAAATGCTGGAGCTGGCGAGTGTCGGCTCCAAGGTCTTGCAGACGCGCTCGGTGGCGCTGGCCATGAAGGAAAGGGTCCGCGTCCAGGTGCTTTCGTCCTTTGACGAGCCCGGCGACAATCCCGAACCCGGCACGCTCATCGTCAGCGAAGAAGAAATCGAAGGAAGCGACATGGAACGTCAGCTCATCACCGGTATCGCCCATGACAAGAATGAGGCGAAGATCGTGCTCACGCGAGTGCCCGATCGCCCGGGCATCGTCGCCAGCATCTTCGGCCCGCTCGCCGACGCCGCCATCAATGTCGACATGATCATCCAGAATGTCGGGCATAGCGGCATTGTGACGGATGTGACGTTCACGGTGCCGCGGAGCGATGTGGCCCGAAGCATCGACGTTCTCGAGCGCGAGAAGCCGGTCATCGGTTTCGAGAGCATCATCACCGACGCCGAAGTGGCCAAGGTCAGCGTCGTGGGCGTGGGCATGCGCAGCCATGCCGGCGTCGCCGCCATGATGTTCAAGACGCTCGCCGAGCGCGGCATCAACATCGAGGCGATCTCGACCAGCGAGATCAAGGTCTCGGTGCTGATCGACGAGGACGAGACTGAGCTTGCCGTGCGTGTGCTGCACACGGCCTATGGCCTCGACGGCTGATCTCTGAACGCGGCCCTCTAAACGATGGGGGCCTAAACGATAGGGCCTAAACGATAGGGGCTGCCCGCGAGGCGGCCCTATTCGTCGCCCTTGGCCGAACCGCCTTCGGCCTGGACCGCACGCAGCTTGCGGTTGATCGAGGCCAGCTTGGAGGCCGCATTGAGGCTGTCCACGCCTTCATAGACCGTGCGCAAATAGGCGAGGTCGAAATCCGTCAATTCGCGCGGGCGCGCAACGCCGGGATCGAACAGGCCGAGGATCGTTGAGACCGCCGCGTCGCCTTTCACCGGGTTCGTCGCCGCAAATGCGCGCATGGTTGCATAGTCGGCGAGCTGGACCACGCCCATGCCGTCGATCGCGGCGATGTCGATCATGACGACCGCCTTGCTGATATCGATCCGGTGCGCGAGGAAGATATGCGACTGGGATTGCGCGATGTTGAGCGTGGGGGTCTGGGTCATGTCCCACTCGTTGCTGCCCTGGATCGTATCGCCCTGCCGCGACCGCGTCTCGGTGACGAGCCAGGCATGAACCGGACCGCGTTCCGCCAGCAGCTCCTTCATATCCGCGAACTTGATGCCGTCGAGAAGGCCATATGGCTTTTTCGAGAGATCCTTGAGGACACCCTGGCCGTTGCGCACGAAGATGACGAGGATGTTCGGCGTGCAATCGCCGAGGGGCGCAAGCGTCAGCCCGACACGCTCGGCATTGAAGCGCATCCGGTCGACCATGATCTCCGCCATGGCGGCCGGCATGCCGACGATGCCCGGGCAGACGCGCGACTGGATCATCGCCAGCGGATAATTATACTTGGCGCTCTGCCGCGTGATGATGCGCGCCTGCTCGCGGATTTCGGCGGGCCTGGCTTCGGTCTTGCCGGTGACGACGATTTCATCGTCCGCCCTCGGCGCGCCTTCGGCGATCAAGGAGGGGGCGAGGGCGGACGGCTTCCGGTCCTGGTCCGCCTGCGCATAAAGCGGCCCCGCCAGGGCCAGCGCCCCCGCAAGCCCCCCGATCATCCAACGCTGCGCCGCCGTGACCATCTCGAAATCCCTTCACATGCGTCGGAGGCGCGGCTCAGATCTGCCGGGCAGCTTGCAGCGGGCCGGCCGCGGTCATGGCGATGATGCGCATGAAACTCTCACTTCCCTCGAGCCGATCCGTCGAATCCAGTCTGTAGCAGGGCGAATAAATTCAGGCTGATGGTGATTTTGTCAAATGATGCTCAGGGGCGCTCGCTGTCGAGATGCGCCATTTGCGCCGGTGCGTAGCGCTCGCCATGGATTTTGTCCGGCGAGATTGTGTCGCCGATGTGCGCGATGGCGTCCGGACCCAGCCTGAGTTCTATCGCCGCCAGCGCCTCCTGGAGCTGGGCCGGCCGGCGCGCGCCGATCAGGGGAAACACATCGTCGCCCTGGGCCGCCACCCAGGCGATGGCCAATTGCGTCGGCGTGGCGCCATAGGCCGGCGCAAGTTCGCGCATGCGCTCGACAAGCTGCAGGTTCGCCGCGACATTGCCGGTGCTGAAGCGCGGATAATGGCCGCGCATGTCTCCGGGCTTCGCGGCGTCAGGATGCCAATGGCCGCTGAGCAATCCGCGCGAGAGAATGCCATAAGCCGTGATCGCGATGCCGAGTTCGCGCGCCGTGGGCAGAATCTCCCGCTCGATCCCGCGGCTGACCAGGGCATATTCGATCTGCAGGTCGCAGACCGGATGGACTGCGCTGGCCCTGCGCAAGGTCTCGGCGCCAACTTCCGACAGGCCGACATAACGGATCCAGCCCGCGTTCACGCAATCGGCAAGCGCGCCCATCGTCTCCTCGATCGGGACGGCGGGATCGAGCCGGGCGGGGCGGTAGATGTCGATATAGTCGGTGCCGAGCCGTTGCAGGCTGTAGGCGAGGAAGTTCTTGAGCGCTTCGGGCCGCATATCATTGCCGCCCCAGCCATTGCCCGGATCGCGCAGCGCGCCGAATTTGACGCTGAGCCGATAGGAATCGCGCGGACGGCCTTTGACCGCCTCGGCAATGAGCAGCTCATTGTGGCCCATGCCATAGAAATCGCCGGTATCGAGCAGGGTGATGCCGGCATCGAGCGCGGCATGGATGGTGCGGATCGCGTCGCCCCGATCGGCGGGACCGTAGACGCCGGACATGCTCATGCAGCCCAGGCCCACGGCCGAGACATGGGGGCCGTGCCCCAGCCTGCGCATTTCCATTGCTGCTCTCCCTCGTTGCTCTTCGCGCTCCAGTCGCCTAACCGGGCAAGACTCGATAACGATCAGGGCCGATATTCGGCCTGCTTTAGCCTTGGAGCAAGGATGAGCGACACGCTTGTGGCAACCGACCGCCTGACGACATTGATGGCGCGCGGCGCGGATTTTCTCGGCTCGAAGGTCGCGATCCTGTGCGGCGCGATGAGCTGGGTGTCGGAGCGCAATCTCGTTTCGGCGGTGAGCAATGCCGGCGGTTTCGGCCTCATCGCCTGCGGAGCGATGACCCCGGAGCTGCTCGACAAGGAGATCGCGGCGACCAAGGCGCTCGCCAAAGCGCCGTTCGGCGTCAATCTGATCACCATGCACCCCATGATCTTCGACCTGATCGAGGTCTGCAACCGCCATGATGTCGGCCACATCGTGCTCGCGGGCGGCCTGCCGCCGCGCGGCAGCATCGAGGCGATCAAGGCGAACGGCGCGAAGGTGATCTGCTTCGCGCCCGCGCTCGCACTCGCCAAGAAGCTGCATCGCTCGGGCGTCGACGCGCTCGTGATCGAGGGCATGGAAGCCGGCGGTCATATCGGCCCGGTCGCGACCAGCGTGCTGGCGCAGGAGATCCTGCCCGAACTGGCGAACGAGCTGCCGATCTTCGTGGCCGGCGGCATCGGCCATGGCGAGGCAATCGCGGCCTATCTGGAGATGGGCGCGGCGGGCGTCCAGCTCGGCACGCGCTTTGCCTGCGCGACCGAGAGCATCGCGCATCCCAATTTCAAGAAGGCCTTTTTCCGGGCGTCGGCGCGCGACGCGACGGCGAGCGTCCAGGTCGATCCACGCCTGCCGGTCATTCCGGTGCGCGCGCTCAAAAATGCCGGGACCGAAGCCTTTACAGCCAAGCAGCGCGAAGTCGCGCAGCTGCTCGACGAGGGCAAGGTCGATATGGGCGAGGCTCAGTTGCAGATCGAGCATTATTGGGCAGGCGCGCTCCGCCGCGCCGTCATCGACGGCGATGTCGACGGCGGCTCGCTGATGGCGGGCCAGTCTGTCGGCATGGTCACCAAGGAAGAGCCGGTCGCCGAGATCATCGACACGCTGATGGCCGAGGCGAGGACAGCGCTGGAGCGTCGCGGCCGCTGACCGGCGCGCGAAGTGTGGCGCTGAGTGCCGAGTTCAGTGAATGAAACGAACGAGACGCTATTGGTCTGTCTCCACAGTTTCTGATAGCGTTCGTTCATGACCGCTCAGCCGCCCGAATTGGCAACTCAAGGCGCCGCCGCCTCGGCACGCAAGATCTTGCAACGCCTCCACGAAGTGATGGCGGCGCGCAGCAATGTGCAGGCCAAGCTCAACAAGGTCGTCGAGATCATCGGCGAGGAGCTGTCGAGCGAAGTCTGCTCCATCTATCTGCTTCGCGAGGGCATGCTCGAACTGTTCGCGACGCGCGGCCTCAATCAGGACGCCGTCCACGTCACGAAGATGGCGATGGGCGAGGGGCTTGTCGGCACCATCGCCAAGAATGTCGACATGCTGAACCTCGAGGAAGCGGCCTCGCATCCCGATTTCGCCTATCGCCCGGAAACCGGGGAGGAGCTGTTTCACAGCTTTGCCGGCGTGCCCATCGTCCGGCGCGAGAAGGCGATCGGCGCGGTCTGCGTGCAGCATGTCGATCCGCGCGCCTATCAGGAAGTGGAGATCGAGGCGCTGCAGACGGTCGCCATGGTCCTGTCCGAACTGATCACCCATGCCGGCCTGGTCGACGAAAATCCCGCCGAGGCCCGGCCGCTGGAGACCGGCGCTTCCGTCCTCTCGGGTCTCCAGCTCGTCATGGGCATGGCGCGCGGCCATGCGGTCTTCCACCAGCCCCGCATCACCATCGAGCACACGGTCGCCGAGGATGTCGAGCTCGAGCGGGCGCGAGTCTATTCGGCGTTCGCCAAGATGCGCGAACAGATCGACCGCATGGCGGGGCAGGCCGAGTTCGGCACCGATGGCGAGCATCAGGAGGTCCTCGAGACCTACAAGATGTTCGCCTATGACGAAGGCTGGTCGCGGCGGATCAATGAGGCGATCGACAGCGGCCTCACCGCCGAAGCAGCCATCGAACGCGTCCAGCAGCGCACCCGCATGCGCATGCGCCAGATCGACGACCCGCTGCTCCAGGACCGCATGCACGACCTGGAGGATCTCTCGAACCGGCTGCTGCGCATCGTCTCCGGCCAGCTCGGCACCGCCGCCCAGAGCGGCCTGCGGCAGGATACGATCCTCATCGCACGCAATCTGGGCCCCGCCGAACTGCTCGAATATGACCGTCGCCGCCTCAAGGGCGTGGTCCTGGAAGAAGGCTCTCTCACGGCGCACGTCACCATCGTCGCGCGGGCCATGGGTGTGCCGGTGCTGGGTCGCCTGAAGGGGTTGCGCCTCATCAACGAGGGCGATCTCCTCCTCCTCGACGTCAACCAGAACCGGCTCTTCATCCGGCCGTCGGCGCCGATGGACGAGGCGTTCGAGGCCGGCCTGGCGCTGAGCCAGAAGCGTCGCGCGGCCTATGCGGCGATGCGCGACCTGCCCGCGGTGACGAAGGACGATGTCCGCGTCGAGCTCATGGTCAATGCCGGCCTGCGCGACGATGTCGCGGCGCTCGACGTGACCGGCGCGGACGGCATCGGCCTGTTCCGTACCGAGTTCCAGTTCCTCGTCTCGGCGACGCTGCCCCAGCGCGAGCGCCAGCAGCGGCTCTATAAGGATGTGCTCGACGCGGCGAGCCCGCGGCCCGTCATCTTCCGGACGGTCGATATCGGCGGCGATAAGGCACTGCCCTATCTGCGGCAGGACGATGGCGAGCAGGAGGAAAATCCCGCCATGGGCTGGCGCGCGGTGCGCCTCAGCCTCGAGCGGGACGGTCTGATGAAGGCCCAGGCGCGCGCGCTGCTCGAAGCGGCAGCGGGGCGAACGCTCCATGTCATGTTCCCGATGATCTCGGAGCCGTGGGAATATATGGAAGCCAGGCTGTTGTTCGAGCAGCAGAAGGACTGGCTCGCCGGCCACGGCAAGAAGCTCCCGACGGCGATCAGATATGGTGCGATGCTGGAAGTCCCGGCGCTCGCCGAAGTGCTGGACATCCTGCTGCCCGAGCTCGATTTCCTGTCGATCGGCACCAACGACCTCACGCAATTCCTGTTCGCGGCCGATCGCGCCAATCCCAAGCTCGCCGAGCGCTATGACTGGCTGAGCGTCGCAATCCTGCGTTTCCTCGACCGCGTCGTCCGCGCATGCGACGATCACGGCGTCACAGTGGGCGTGTGCGGCGAGATGGGCGGGCGGACGCTGGAGGCCATGGCGCTGCTCGGCCTCGGCGTAAAGCGCCTCTCGATCACGCCAGCCTCCATCGGCCCGGTCAAGGCGATGATTCGGTCGCTCGATCTCGCTGCGCTGCGCGCCGCCATGCCCGACATGCTGCGCGGCCGCATCGGCAACCTGCGCGACCCGCTTCTGAAATGGGCGGAGGAAAACGGGGTCGAATTCAACTGACGGCGCATATTCGCGTCGTTCCGTGCCGCATCGTTATTGCGAGGAAGCACGTTGACATCATGCAACAGGCCATGGGACAAGCTGGCGGGGCGTAAACCACGAAAAACGGACAAGAGAATGTCTGAGCAGCCCATCACGGCAGACGAGGATGCGACATTCGGCGTGAGTGGCGGCGTGAGTGGCGGCGTGAGTGGCGCTGCGGCACGCATGCGCGCGGCGCGCGAGGCCGCCGGCATGACGCTCAAGGACATTGCCGAGACGACGCGCGTGCCGCTGCGGCATCTCGCCGCGCTCGAGGAAGGCAATTTCAGCGCTCTGCCAGGCACGACTTATGTCTCCGGCTTCGCGCGCGCTTATGCCAGGGCCGTCAAGATCGACGAGGCCGAACTGGTCCAGCAGCTCCGGGATGAAATCGGCGAGGCCGGCGGTCTCGGCCACAGCCCCTATGAATTCGAGGAAGCGGTCAATCCGGCGCGCATTCCGCCGCGTTGGCTGGCCTGGACGGCGGCGCTCATCGCCATCGCCCTGGCGGCGGGCTACGGCATCTGGCGCATGCAGCTGACCACCGCGCCGACGGACGAGCAGATCGCCGCCGAAGACAACAGCGCCAGCGCTCCGGCGAACAACGCCGCAGCGGCTGCCCCCGCAGCCGTGACGGGCCCTGTCGTCATGACGGCGGCGGACGATGTCTGGATCCGCATCTACCAGGCCGACGGCACGCGGCTCTACGAGGGCACGCTGAAGCGCGGCGAGAGCTATACGCTGCCCGACGGCGCGCGCGACCCGATGATCCTCACCGGTCGCCCGGACGCGCTCGCCGTGACCGTCGGCGGACAGGCCATTCCGCAACTGGGTCCGCCCGAGCGCACCATATCCGATGTACCGGTGAGCGCGACGGCGCTGCTGGCCCGGCTGAAGCAACCCGTCGCCTCCGAGGACAATGCTGGCGCGCCCGTGGAAACCGGCAATGCAGCTGCGGCGACCGGTGCGCCGCCGGCGCCCATGCCGCCGAGGCAGCCGATCCGGAGGGCCCAGCCTGTGGTCTCGCCGCCGCAACCATCGACCGGCGCGGCCCAGAACGCCGCCACGCCTTGAGCGTTCGCGTCGGCCTGCCGGGAATGCGTTTCGCGCGACGCCTGCTTTACCATTGCGTATGATCGACTATGGACTAGCGGGACAATCATCAGGATCCTCGCTCATGGCCCTCAAGCTTCGCCTTCTCGCTCTGACCACCTCGCTGACCGCACTCGTCGCCGTCTCGCCCGTCCTGGCGCAGCCCAGGTCGGTCGAGGGTCGCGTCGACAAGCTCGAAAAGGAAATGCAGGCAGTCCAGCGCAAGGTCTTTCCGGGCGGCGCCGGCCAGATCATCGCGCCGGACGTGACGCCCCAGGCCGCGCCGGTCCAACCGGTCGGATCACCCGCATCGGCTCCGCTCGCGGATCTGACCGCGCGTGTCAGCGCCATCGAATCGCAGGTTGCGCGCCTGACCGGACAGGTCGAGGAAAGCGGCTTCAGGCTGAAGCAGCTGGAAGACGCCAATATCAAGCTGACGGCCCAGCTGCAGGCACTGCAGGCCCAGGCCGCGCCGCCGCCTCAGCCTGAAGCGGCGATCGAGCCGCAGGTCTTCTCCGTGCCTGCGCCGCCCGCCGCGACACCGCCCGGACGGACGGGCAATGCGGCGGCGAGCCGGCCTGCCGTCCCGGCCGCCAAGCCGGTCGCGACACCGGCGGCCTCGGCTGCCCGGACCCAGGCCGTCGCCGCGGTGGAGAAGCCCAGCACGGGCAATGCGCCGCTCGACGGCTACACATATGGCTTCCGTCTCTGGACCGCGAAATTCTATCCCGAGGCCGAAGCGCAGCTGGAAGAGACGCTGGCCAAATATCCGAACGATTCCGTCGCGAGCCGGACCGCCAATCTGCTGGGCCGCACCTATCTCGATGACAAAAAACCGACGCAAGCCGCCAAGGTGCTGTTCGAGAATTACCAGAAGCGCCCCAAGGGCGACCGCGCAGCGGAGAGCCTTGCCTGGGTCGGCGAAGCGCTCATCCAGCTCAACAAGCCCAAGGATGCCTGCCTAGCCTATGAGGAGCTGGACTCCAATTTCGGAACGGCCATGCCGGCGAATGTCCGCGACATGATGACGAAGGGCAAAGTCCGCGCGAAATGCGGTGCCTGACGAGCTTTCGGTACAGCTTGGCGAGGCGGTCGCGCGGCTGATCGGCCGCCCGGTCACGAACGAGGACAGATTCGGCCTGGCCGTCTCCGGTGGAGCGGACAGCATGGCCATGCTAGCGCTGGCGCACGCGTGCTGGCCCGGGCGGATCGAGGCGGCGACGGTCGATCATGGGCTTCGGCCGGACGCGCGCGAGGAAGCGCAGATGGTCGCGGACTGGTGCGCCGAGCATCACGTCCCGCATGCGATCCTGAGCCCGGACAGACCGATTTCCGGCAGCGTGCAAGCCGAAGCGCGGGCAGCGCGCTATGCGCTGCTGGAGGCATGGCGGATCGAGCGCGGTCTCGATTGGCTGCTCACGGCGCATCATGCCGACGATCAGTTCGAGACGGTGTTGCTGAGGCTGGGACGCGGCTCGGGCGTTGGCGGACTTGCCGCCGTGCGGGCCCGGCGCGGCGCGATCCTGCGGCCCATGCTCGGCATGCGCCGTGCCGACCTGCGCGACTATTGCGACGCCGAGGACGTGCCCTATGTCGACGACCCGTCCAATGCCGACGAACGCTTCGACCGGGCGAGACTGCGGCGGCGCCTGGCCGGGCTCGATCTCATCGACCTCGGCCGGCTCAACCGGTCGGTCGAGGCGCTGGCCGAGGCCGATGCGGCGCTCGACTGGATGACGGACGAAATTGTTGCAAGGCATCTGCGCGAGAACGGCGACGCGCTAGTCCTCGACCGAACCGACCTCCCGCCGGCCATATTGCGGCGGCTGCTGCTGAGAATGATTTCATCGATCAATGAAAATGCAGAAATTCCGCGCGGTCCGACCGTCGATCAAGCGCTTGTTCAACTTTTCGATGGTAAGGCCGTTTCGCTCGGCGACTGTGTCGTGACGGGCGGCGGCCGCTGGACCATCCGGCGGGCACCGGCCCGGAAAACGTGATGTAACGCGATGTAATCTGTTGTCGCGAGCATTGCGTTCCGGCGGGGACGTCCTATTTTGGGGCGCGAAAGAGAGAGATGATGAGCGATAACAAGGAACCGCAGGGCAATCCCTGGATCAAGAGTGCCCTCATTTTGGCAGGTGTGTTCCTGGCCCTCCTGATGTTCGTCACCCTCTTCGACGGCAAGGGCGTGTCGCAGAAGGGCACGCCGATCATGTATTCGGAGTTCAAGGCCAAGGTCATCGCGGATAACGTCAAGGAAGTGGCGATCGCGCCCGACCGCATCACCGGCGAATTCAAGAATGGCGACAAGTTCACCGCCAACGCCGTCAAGGACGACAAACTCCCGGAACTTCTGGACGCGCATAACGTCAAATATTCCGGACAGCCCGAAGAGCAGCCCAATTTCTGGATGATCCTGCTCTATCAGTCGCTGCCGTTCATCCTGATCCTCGGCATCGCCTTCTTCGTGCTGCGCCAGATGCAGAAGGGCGGCGGCGCGGGCGGCGCCATGGGCTTCGGCAAGTCCAAGGCCAAGCTGCTCACCGAGAAGCAGGGTCGCGTCACCTTCGACGACGTTGCCGGCATCGACGAGGCCCGCGAGGAGCTGCAGGAGATCGTCGAATTCCTCAAGGATCCGAGCAAGTTCGCGCGTCTGGGCGGCAAGATCCCCAAGGGTGCCCTGCTGGTCGGTTCGCCCGGCACCGGCAAGACGCTGCTTGCCCGCGCCATTGCGGGCGAGGCGGGCGTGCCGTTCTTCACCATTTCGGGCTCGGACTTCGTCGAGATGTTCGTCGGCGTCGGTGCGAGCCGTGTCCGCGACATGTTCGAGCAGGCCAAGAAGAATGCGCCCTGCATCGTCTTCATCGACGAAATCGACGCCGTCGGCCGCCATCGCGGTGCCGGCTTGGGCAACGGCAATGACGAGCGCGAGCAGACGCTGAACCAGCTCCTTGTCGAGATGGACGGCTTCGAGGCCAATGAAGGCATCATCATCATCGCCGCCACAAACCGGCCCGACGTGCTCGATCCCGCGCTGCTGCGCCCGGGCCGCTTCGACCGCCGCGTGACGGTGCCGCTGCCCGACATCGAGGGCCGGGTGAAGATCCTCGAAGTCCACATGAAGAAGGTGCCGCTGGCGCCCGATGTCGACGCCCGCACGATTGCGCGCGGCTGCCCGGGCATGGCCGGCGCCGACCTCGCCAACCTCGTCAACGAAGCCGCGCTGATGGCGGCTCGTCTCGGCAAGCGCCTCGTCTCCATGGCGCAGTTCGAGCAGGCCAAGGACCGTGTGATCATGGGCACCGAGTGGAAATCGCTCGTGATGACGCCGGAAGAGAAGAAGATGACGGCCTATCACGAAGCCGGTCACGCGCTCGTCCGCACCCATGAGCCGGCGTCCGACCCGATCCACAAGGCGACGATCATCCCGCGCGGCGGCGCCCTCGGCATGGTCGTGTCGATGCCGGAGCGCGACAACTATTCCTATCATCGCGACAAGATGTTCGCCGATCTCGCCACCGTCATGGGCGGCCGCGTCGCCGAAGAAGTCATCTTCGGTCACGACAAGGTCTCCTCGGGCGCGTCCGGCGACATCAAGCAGGCGACCAAGCTCGCCCGCGCGATGGTCATGCGCTGGGGCATGTCCGACAAGCTCGGCCCGCTCGAATATGAAGAAGAGCAGGGCGAGACGTTCCTGGGCTATTCGCAGACCCAGCGTCACAGCATGTCCAACGAGACGGCCCTGCTCATCGACAGCGAGATCCGCGGCCTGGTCGATCGGGGCTATGCTCGCGCGACCGAGGTGATCACGAAGAATATCGACCAGCTCCACCGCGTCGCCAACGCGCTGCTCGAATATGAGACGCTGACGGGCGAGGAGATCAAGTCGCTGGTGGAGAAGGGCGAAATGAATCGTGACGATGCCTCGCTACGGCCTGCGCCCGTCCCGACCGCGGGCACGTCCATCCCCAAGACGGGCCGCCGCAAGACGGCCAAGGGCAGCGCCGAAGAGCCGCAGGACGCCTGACCGGGCGTCCTGGAAAGGGGGAGGATCGTCGTTGCCCATCTATGTCGATGAGAGCGGAGGCATCTCCGCCGGCGCCATGACCATGGCGGCTGTCGAGATCGATGCGGACGATGCCGAGAAGCTGCTTGCGCGGTTCAAGGCGGTGACGGGCCTGCGCGGCGAGCTGAAGGGCAGCCGGATCGATCTCGTCCAGCGGGCGCTGTTCTTCGAGCTGCTCGAGCGGTTTCGCGGCCGTGCCCGCATCCGCGTCGTGCAGACCGGCTTGCTTGGCCATATGCCCGACAGGCCGACCGATTTCGAAACCTATGTCTCGCTCCTGAAGCAGCTTGTCGAGGACTGGCTGCCCGAGAGCGGCGGCTGCGCCAGCTTCATCGTCGACGAAGGGCGCTATAGTGCGCTGGTCCTGGAGCAGGTGCGGCTCGATATCGCGGCCATGCTCGCGAGCTTCGGCACGGCGCGCATGGAAGACAGCTCGCGCTGCCCCGGCATCCAGATCGCTGACGTGATCGCCAACAGCTATTATAATCTCGCCATCGGGTCGGGCCGCTCGCATCGCATCGCAGCGATCGTCGAGCCGTTCGTGCAGTCCCATATCCTGCGCAGCCGGCCGCTGCCGCATGTCGCGCATGCATCGATCACGCCGGCCATGCTCGATGTGGCCCCCGGGAAGGCCGAGCCGGGCATTCCGCTCCATCCCTGATGGCCGAAAACGAAAGGCCCGGCGGTGCGAAGTGCAACGCCGGGCCTATCATGTCCCTTGCGGGGGGCGATCGGTCAGCCGTCGTAATCGGCGCCCAGATTATGGTTGCGCGGCGGCGTGGCGGCGGTGAGGCGAAGCGCCTCGGCCGAACGCGACAGCGAGCCGATCTCGTCCGGCGTATCGTCGTCGTCGATCTGCATCTTCTGCATCGAACCGACGAGATCGGCCTTGAGATCCTCGGGCAGGATGGTCTCGTCCGCGATTTCGCGCAGCGCCACGACCGGATTCTTGTCGCGGTCGCGGTCGATCGTCAGTTCTGCGCCGCCCGAAATGGCGCGGGCGCGCTGAGCGGCCAGCAGGACGAGATCGAAACGATTGGAAACCTTGTCGATGCAATCTTCGACAGTAACGCGCGCCATATCTGGCTCCTCGGCTACATAGAGTGTGCGGGAAAGTGCGCTCCGCTATCAGGCGGGGGCCTTCAAGTCAATGAAAAGCGCTGTTCAGCAGCTCCTGTTTCGCTCATCCTGGCCGGCATGACGCAGCAGGACCTGGCAGTCGGCGAGCCCGACGCGATGAGCTTCACCGTCGATGGCAATCGATTGACCCTGCTTCCCGGCGGCCCCGATCGTCTGGCCGCGCTTCATGCCCTGATCGCGGGCGCGCGCCATCGCCTGGACCTCTATTTCTATATGTTCACCCACGATGCCTGCGCGGTCGAGGTTCGGGAGGCGCTGATCGACGCCTGCAATCGCGGCGTGGCCGTCACGCTGCTCGTCGATGCCTTTGGCTCGGCCTTCACGCCGGACAGCTTCTTCTGGCCGCTGAAGGACGCGGGCGCGCGGTTCGGGCGCTTCGGCACGCGCCGCTCGACCCGCTATCTCATCCGCAACCACCAGAAGATGGTCATTGCGGACGGCCGGCATGCCATAGTGGGCGGCTTCAATATCGCGGAGGATTATTTCGCGCCGGAGACCGATCCGGCGGGCTGGCGCGACATGGGCCTGCAGGTCGATGGGGCTTTGGTGGCCGAGTTGCAGCGCTGGTTCGACGACCTCGCGGCGTGGACGCTGGACGAAAAACAAAGCTTCATGGCCCTGCACCGCATGGTGCGCGACTGGCGGCCGGGCGTGGGCAGGACGATGTGGCTCATGGGCGGGCCGACGCGCCATCTCAACAGCTGGGCCAAGCGGCTGAAGCTCGACCTGCAGGCCGGGAAACGCCTGGATCTCGCCGCAGCATATTTTTCGCCTGGATGGGCGATGGTGCGGAGGCTCGCGCGCCTTTCGCGCGCGGGATCGGCGCGGATCGTCACGGCGGCCAAGTCCGACAATACGGCGACGATCGGGGCGGCACGGCACCTTTACGGCCGCTTGATCCGCGCCGGCGTCGCCATCTTCGAATATGGCCGCCAAAAGCTTCACACCAAGCTGATCGCCATCGACGATATCGCCTATATCGGGTCAGCCAATTTCGACATGCGCAGCCTCTTCCTCAACATCGAGCTGGTGCTTCGGGTCGACGATCCGGCCTTCGCGGCCGCCGTGCGCGGCGACATCGACGCGATGGCGCATGAAAGCCGCGCCATCGACGACGCCACATACAAGGCGATGGCCGGTCCTTTCAGCCGCCTGCGCTGGTGGTGGGATTATCTGCTCGTCGCGGTGCTGGATTTCACCGTGACGCGCCACCTCAACATGTGGCGCGATCGCAGCGGGGATTAGAACATCGCGCGGAAAAGTGGGCACCGGCTTTCCGCGAAAAGCGATGCGACAACAAAAGCCTAGGCCGCGCGCCAGGCGTAGAACAGGCGAGCAGGGGGAATACAGCGCCAGGCGCGCCCCAGATCGACGCGAGAGAAGCGCGATGCGAGACGCGGCAAGATGCCGAGCGAATATTGATAGACCAGGAAGGCGCCGCCCGGCCGGATCGCGCGCGCGGTGGCGTCGAGGATATTCTGCGCGACCTGCTGGGGAATGGTGGAGAAAGGGAGGCCGGAAATCACATAATCCGCGTGCGTGAAGCCATGCACCGCCAGGATCGTCTCCACATTGGCGGCATTGCCGTCGATCAGGATGAGACGCGGATCATGGATCGCCTGGCGCAGATAGGCCGTGAAATCCGGATTGGTGTCGATGGCGATCAGTCGGGCATCGGGCCCGAGGCGCGCAAGCAGGGCCCGCGTGAAGACGCCGGTGCCCGGTCCATATTCGACCACGCACGTCGCCTCGCTCCAGTCGACCGGATCGAGCATCGCGCGGATGGCGACGGGCGAGGTCGGAATGATCGATCCGATACTGCCCGGGGATTTCAGGAACTGCCGGAAAAAGAACAGGTCGCGCGGCGCGGCCGGTGGTCGGTGAACGGTCATGTGCGGCAGCTCTCCATCTGCCTCTCGCCGTTGCAAAAACCGGGAGGCGTGGCAAGAGGCCTTGTTGCAGCAGGGAGATCGACATGACCGGAATTCCGGGCGTTTTGCCGCCAGAGGGCGCGATTGCCGTCATTTTCGTCGCGTTGCGCACGGATCGGGACGGCGCGGGCTATGGCGAGGCCGCGGCTCGCATGGACGAATTGGCGCGGACACAGCCCGGCTATCTCGGCATCGACAGCGTCCGCGACGCCGACGGTCTCGGCATTACGGTAAGCTATTGGGCAGACGAGGCGAGCGCGCGAGGCTGGAAAGCCAATGCCGAACATGCGGCGGTTCGCGATATGGGGCGCGAACGCTGGTATGCCTATTACCGGTTGATCGTCGCGAGCGTGGACCGCGCCTATGGCTGGTCCAGGAACAGCTGAGGATCAGCTCTTCTTTTCAGTCTCTTCGAGGCCAAGGCTCAGACCATGCCGCATCATCATCGGCAGGTTTGCCGCGCCGAACAGGAACGTCGCGACCGTCACGCCCCACACCTTGATGGTGAGCCAGGTGTCGAAGCTGAGGAATGTGCGCATGACCTCGTTGGCAAAGGCCAGGCCGACGAAGAAGAGACCCCAGTTGCGCGACAGCTTGAGCCAGCCGATGTCGTCGAGGCCATTATAGGCGGACTGCAGCAGATAGCGCAGCAGCGGCTTGCCGCGCAGCCATCCGCCGATCAGCATCAAGGCGAAAAAGGCATAGATGATCGTCGGTTTCGTCTGAATGAAGCGCTGATCTTTCAGATAGATGGTGAGCCCTCCGAAGAAGACCACCAACAGCGCCGAAAGCCAGAGCATCGGCGAAACCCGGCCGAGCTTCCACTTGCTGATCAGCACCGCCGCGACGATCGCGATCATGAAGGCCGCGGTCGAGACGATGGTGTTCTGCACATTGTCCGCCGCGCCGAAATGCCAGCGCGCCACCCGATAGGAGAGGAACCAGATCAAGAGCGGCCCGAAATCGAGCGCCATCGGCAGCCAGCCTTCGCCCTTGGGGCCCGGCGCCACCGGTCCGCCGTCGATCGTCACATCCATGGCCTTGTCGTCTTCAGCGGGCATAAGCGGCTCCAGCAATGGCGCGGGCAAGCTCTTCCGGATCGAAGGGGCGCAGATCGTCGATCGTCTCGCCGACGCCGATAGCATGGATCGGCAGCTTGAACTTCTCGGCGGCGGCCACGAGGACGCCCCCGCGCGCCGTGCCGTCCAGCTTGGTCATGACCAGCCCGGTGACGCCGGCGACCTCCTGGAAAATCTCGATCTGCGAGAGCGCATTCTGGCCGGTGGTCGCATCGAGCACGAGCACGACATCGTGCGGCGCCTCGGGATTCAGGCGGCCGAGCACCCGGCGGATCTTGGCAAGCTCATCCATGAGTTCGCGCTTGTTCTGCAGTCGACCGGCGGTGTCGACGATGAGCACGTCGATGCCTGTCGCCGTCGCCTGCTTGACGGCGTCGAACACCACGCCAGCGGCATCGCCGCCTTCGGGGCCGGAGACGATCGGAACGCCGAGTCGGTCGGCCCAGACCTTGAGCTGGCCGATCGCCGCGGCGCGGAACGTGTCGCCCGCCGCCAGCATGACGCCGTAATCCTGCTCCTGCAGGAGATGCGCAAGCTTGGCGATGGTCGTGGTCTTGCCGGAGCCGTTGACGCCGATGACGAGAATGACCTGCGGGCGGGGGAATGCCTCGATTTCGAGCGGCTTGGCGACAGGCGCCAGGACCTTCTCGATCTCCTCGGCGATGATCTCGCGCAGATATTCCTCGGTCAGCTCCTTGTTGAAGCGCCCCTCCGCAAGCCTGTCGCGAATGCGCACGGCCATAGCGGGCCCGAGATCGGTGACGATCAGCGCTTCCTCGATCTCGTCGAGGGTCTGGTTGTCGAGCGCGGCCTTGGTGAAGAGGCCCGCAAGATTCTCGCCGAGCTTGTCGGATGTGCGCTTGAAGCCGCCGAAAAGCCGGTCGCGCCAGCTGGATGTGTCAGACATGAGCCCGCTCTTGCGCGATCAGCGCGCCATCCTCAACCCCCGCAATGCGAACGGAGACGATCTCGCCGGCAGGCTGGGGCGCCGAGAAGCGCACCGGCGCGAAATTCTCGGCATGGCCGGCATGGCCGCTGGTCTCGACAAGCACGGCCTGCCGCGTGCCCACGAGCGAGCTGAGCCATGTCGCGCGCTGCTCGGCGCAAGCCTCGCGCAGGCGGGCGGCCCGCGCCTTGATGCGCGACGGATCGACCTGCGGCATGCGCGCGGCGGGGGTGCCTGCGCGCGGCGAATAAGGGAAAATATGGCCGTGGACGATGCGGCATTCCCGAACGAGCGCCAGGCCATTTTCGAACATCGCCTCATCCTCGGTCGGAAAGCCGGCGATGATGTCCGCACCGATGGCGATATCGGGCCGGCGCGCATGGAAGCGCTCGACGAGATCGACGGCCTGCGCGCGGTCGTGGCGGCGCTTCATGCGCTTGAGGATCATGTCGTCGCCCGCCTGCAGCGAGAGATGGACGTGCGGCATGAGGCGCGGTTCACCGACGATCAGGTCGAACAGCCGCTCGTCGATCTCCACGCCGTCGAGGGACGATAGACGCAAGCGGGGCAGGGCAGGCGCGCCCTTGAGAACTCGGTCGACCAGATGGCCGAGCGTCTGCTTGCCAGGCAGATCAGGCCCATAGCTGGTGACATCGACGCCGGTCAGCACGACCTCCTGCACGCCTTCATCGACCAGGCGCCTGACCTGATCGACCACGGCGCCGGCGGGGACGGAGCGGCTCGGCCCACGTCCATAGGGAATGATGCAGAAGGTGCAGCGGTGGTCGCAGCCATTCTGGACCGTGATGAAGGCACGCACGCGGTCGGCAAAGGCGGCGAGCAGCTGCGGCGCATGGTCGCGCACCGTCATGATGTCGGCGACGCGCACCTTCTCCGCATCAAATCCGTTCGTTTCGGCTGCCTGCGGCTCGCTCGACACCAACGGAAGATGGCCGGCAAAATCGGCCTTTTCTCCATTACCGAGCACGAGGGCGACCTCGGGCATCGCCGCAAACATCGCCGGGTCGGTCTGGGCCGCGCAGCCGGTCACGACGATCCGCGCATCGGGCCGCCGCCGATGGGCACGGCGGATCGCCTGGCGCGTCTGGCGCACGGCCTCACCCGTCACCGCGCAGCTGTTGATGACAACAAGATCGTCCCGGGATCCGAGCTGCTGGCGAATGGCCTCGCTGTCCGCGATGTTGAGCCGGCAGCCCAGCGTGACGATTTCAGGACCGGTCATGCCGGGACGGGGGCCAGCGTCTCGAAGTCGATGGTGCCGTCATAGACGTGGGTGGCGGGACCGGTCATCACGATCCGCCCGCCGGGCACCCAGTCGATGACGAGATCGCCGCCCTCGAGGCTCACGCGCACCGGTCCATTGCACAGCTTGCGGCGGATCGCGCAGACGGCCGTCGCGCAGGCACCGGTCCCGCACGCACGGGTGAAGCCGGCGCCACGCTCCCAGACCGTCAGCTGGATATGGTCGGGACCGATGATCTGCGCGAAATTGACGTTCACACGGGCCGGGAAGAGCGGGTCATGCTCGATCTGCGGCCCCAGCGTCGCCATGTCGATCGCGCCCGGATCGTCGCAGAAGAAGACGACATGGGGATTGCCGATATTGGCTGCCGACGGGGCAGGGAGATCGTCCCAGCTCACCGGCATCTCCAGCGTGTCCATCGCATAAGCGAGGGGAATGGCCTGCCAATCGAAGCGAGGTTCGCCCATGTCGACGCTGACGAGACCGTCGCGCGCCCGCGCATCGAGGATGCCGGCCCTGGTTTCGATCGTCACGTCGTTGCCGACGAACAGGGGCACGCAGCGCGTCGCATTGCCGCAGGCTTCGACCTCGCTGCCATCCTGGTTGAAGATGCGCATGGCGACATCCGCCTTGTCCGATGCGCCGATCAGGATGAGCTGGTCGCAGCCGATGCCGGTCTTGCGATCGGCGATGGCGCGCGCCAGCGCACCGGTCATGGCGACCGGCCCGTCACGCTCGTCGATCACGACAAAGTCGTTGCCGAGCCCATGCATCTTGGCGAACGGATGGTTCATGGCCGCGCATGTAGGGCCGCGACCTTTCGAAGTCCATGGGCCGAAGTCCATGCGCGCGGGCTTCAATGCTCTCCGGGCGCGGGGAGCGCCAGATAGGCGAGGCGCCGCACTTCGAGCCGCCCCCGCACGACCGTGTCGAGGATGAGGCCCGAAAAAACGCAGAGCGAAGCCAGGAGGATGAGACCGGTCACGAGGATCGCGGTCGGGAAGCGCGGCACCAGACCGGTCTGCAAATAGGTCATGACCAGCGGGATGGCGAGAACGATCCCCAGCAAGGCGAGCAGCGCGCCCAGCAACCCGAAGAACTGGATGGGCCGCTCGATGCGCGCCAAGCGGAAGATCATGTTGAGGATGCGCCACCCGTCGCGATAGGTGGAGAGCTTCGACACCGATCCTTCCGGCCGCGCGGCATAGGCCGTCACCATTTCGCCGACCGGCATGCGCAGCTCCAGCGCGTGGACGCTCATCTCGGTCTCGATCTCGAAACCGGTCGAGAGAATCGGGAAGCTCTTCACGAAACGCCGCGAGAAGATGCGGTAGCCCGAGAGGATATCGGTGAAGGTCCGGCCGAAAATCCGCGCCAATATGCCGGTGAGCAGCGCGTTGCCCATGCGATGGCCGCGGCGATAGGCCGCCTCGACCTCCGACTTGCGGGCGCCCACCACCATGTCGAGCCGGTTGGCGAGCAGCATGTCGATCAGCCTGGGCGCGACCGACGCGTCGTAGGTCGCGTCGCCATCGGCCAGCACATAGATGTCGGCCTCGATATCGGCGAACATGCGGCGGACGACATTGCCCTTGCCCTGCATGCGCTCGGTGCGCACGATCGCCCCCTCGGCCGCCGCGACGAGCATGGTCTTGTCGGTGCTGTTGTTGTCGTAGACGTAGATGGCAGCGTCCGGCAGCGCCGCGCGGAATGCGCGCACTGTCTCGCCGATCGCGCCTTCCTCATTGTAGCAGGGCAGCAGGACGGCAACTTTCACGCATCCGGTCCTTCGTCGCGAACTCGCTTGAAATCATGGTCGGGGAGACAGGATTCGAACCTGCGACCCTCTGCTCCCAAAGCAGATGCGCTACCAGGCTGCGCTACTCCCCGACATGGGCCCGCTTAGACAAGCGGAGACTTGACCGCAATCACCCATTCAAGCCCGGCTCTTGCGAGCCCTGCATAAAGAGAGGGGCCGCGCGTTTCCGCGCAGCCCCTTCTTGGTCCACCGGTCCTTAAAAGACCGGAAGAAGATTACTTCGCAGCGTTGACCGTCGCGTTGGTCGCGGCGTTCGTGGCATTCGCGGCGTTGTCGATGGCGTTCGCCTGGTTCTCGACAGCGTTCACAACAGCCTCGTTCGACGCGTTATTGGCTTCGGCGGCCGGCTTCTCGCCGCACGCGGCCAGGCTCATCAGCGCAGCAGCAGCGCAAGCAACAGCGAACTTCTTCATTATATTGGCTCCCATAGCGTTTCCGCGTGCCCCGAGGGGTGCACGTCTGGCGCCCTTTAACGTCTGCAACAGCGAAATCAAGGCCTATATCAACCAATCCGCTTTGCAATGGAGCGCGATTATCCGGGCATTCGCCGCGCTCAGCAGCGATTTGCCAAGACACGCCGCCTCGGCTAACCGGGCGCGGATTCTCAGCTTCCCAAGAGGACCGATTTCCCATGGCCGTCCAGTACAGCTTCGTCATGAAGGGGCTCACCAAGACCTTCCCAGGCGCCCAGAAGCCCGTCTTCAACAACATTCACCTGCAGTTCCTGCCGGGCACGAAGATCGCCGTCATCGGCGTCAACGGCGCCGGCAAGTCGACGCTGATGAAGGTCATGGCCGGCATCGACACCGAATATCAGGGCGAGGCCTGGGCCGCGGAAGGCGTTACCGTCGGCTATCTGCCGCAGGAGCCGCAGCTGAACCCCAAGAAGACGGTGATGGAGAATGTGAAGGACGGCGTCCGCGACGTCGCGGATCTCGTCGAGCGGTTCAACAAGATCAGCGAGATCATGGGCGATCCGCCGGAAGACGCCGATTTCGACGCGCTGATGACCGAGATGGGCGAGTTGCAGGAGAAGATCGACGCGGTCGATGGCTGGACGCTCGACAACCAGCTCGAAATCGCGATGGAAGCGCTGCGCTGTCCGCCGGGCGATTGGTCCGTCGAGAATCTTTCTGGCGGTGAAAAGCGCCGAATCGCGCTTTGCCGCCTGCTGCTGGAGAAGCCCGACATCCTGCTGCTCGACGAACCGACCAACCATCTGGACGCCGAAAGCGTGCAGTGGCTGGAGCAGCATCTGATCAACTATGCCGGCAACGTCATCCTCGTCACCCACGACCGCTACTTCCTCGACAATGTCGTCGGCTGGGTCCTGGAACTCGACCGCGGCCGCGGCATCCCCTTCGAGGGCAATTATTCCAACTGGCTCGAAGCCAAGGCCAAGCGCATGGAGCAAGAAGAGCGCGAGGATGCCGGCCGCCAGAAGGCGATCAAGGAAGAGCTTGAGTGGATCCGGCAGAGCCCCAAGGCGCGCCAGACCAAGTCCAAGGCCCGTATCCGCGCGTTCGACGAACTGGTCGAGAAGCAGGAGAATCGCGCGCCCGGCAAGGCCCAGATCGTCATCCAGACACCGCCGCGCCTCGGCAGCAAGGTGATCGAGGCGCATGGCCTGACCAAGTCATATGGCGACAAGCTGCTCTTCGAAAATCTCGATTTCACGCTGCCGCCCGGCGGCATCGTCGGCGTGATCGGCCCCAACGGCGCCGGCAAGTCGACCCTGTTCAAGCTGATCACCGGCGTCGAGAAGCCCGATAGCGGCACGATCGAAGTCGGCGAGACCGTCAAGCTCGGCTTCGTCGACCAGAGCCGCGACGATCTCGACCCGAACAAGAATGTCTGGGAGGAAGTCTCCGGCGGCCACGATCTCATGACCATCGGCAAGCACGAGATCCAGACGCGTGCCTATGTCGGCGCCTTCAACTTCAAGGGCGTCGACCAGCAGAAGAAGGTTGGCCAGCTCTCGGGCGGTGAACGCAATCGCGTCCATATCGCCAAGATGCTCAAGGAGGGCGGCAATGTCCTCCTGCTCGACGAACCGACCAACGATCTCGATGTCGAGACGCTGCGCGCGCTCGAGGACGCGCTGGAGAATTTCGCCGGCTGCGCGGTGGTCATCAGCCACGACCGTTTCTTCCTCGATCGGCTCGCCACGCACATTCTCGCCTTCGAGGGCGACAGCCATGTCGAATGGTTCGAGGGCAATTTCGAGATGTACGAGGAGGACAAGCGCCGCCGCCTCGGCGATGCCGCGGATCGCCCGACGCGTCTCGCCTACAAGAAGCTGACGCGATAGGACAAGCGATCAGGGATCGTTGGAGGACCAGGCGCGAACCGGACCTCCAACGATCGGGCGCTGTCGGTGCGCCCCGCCGCCCATGGACCCCGCAAATTGAATGTGTTAGCTTTGCGCCCGACGGCAATGGCTTGCGGGGGCAAGGCGATGACCATCTACCACTACATCGTTCTGGGCATATTCGTGACCTTCGTGATCACGGACCATCTCGGCAAGCGCACGGCCTTTCCGGATGTGCGCTACTGGCGGCTGATGGGGACTATATCCTTCATCCTCTATTTCGCCATCGGCACCTTCGCGCCCTTCATGTGGGATGACTTTCTCGGCGGATATCAGCTGTTCAACGGCAGCAGCCTGCCATTCTGGGCGCAGGTGATCGTCGGCTTCCTCGTCGTCGAATTCGGCATCTATTTCTGGCACCGGACGATGCATGCCTTCGATCCGATCTGGCGCGTGACGCACCAGATGCATCACTCGGCCGAGCGCATGGACATCTGGGGCGCATATTATTTCCACCCTGTCGACATGGCGGGCTGGGCGCTGCTGAGTTCGCTGTGCCTGGTCTGGATCGTCGGCTTGACGCCCGAGGCGACGCTGGTCGTTGCGGTGCTGGCCACCATCCCCGGCATGTTCCAGCATGCCAATTTCAAGACGCCGCATTGGGTCGGCTATATCCTCCAGCGCCCGGAGAGCCACCTCATCCACCACCAGCGCGGCGTGCACGCCTATAATTACGGCGACATCCCGCTGCCGGACATGATCTTCGGCACCTATCGCAATCCGAGAGAGTGGGAAGGCGAGAGCGGCTTCCACGAGGGATCGACCTGGCAATTGCGCGACATGCTGCTGTTCAGGAAGATCAGTTGAAGAGCGCTACAAAGTCTCACGCTGATCGAAGCTGGTGAGCGCAGTGCACTCCGCCTCGCTGACCTCGATCGTGTCGACGCGTGCCGCGGACGGGCCCTGCCACGCAAAATCGATCAGCCGCTCGACATCGGCCCTGGGGCCCTGCACGAGCGCCTCGACATCGCCATTCGCGCGGTTGCGCACCCAGCCGACGAGGCCCAGCGCCTGGGCGGACTGCACGATCCAGCCTCGAAACCAGACCCGCTGGACGCGGCCCTTGATGATCAGATGCTTCGCGACGATGTCCATTGCATCAGCCTGACGACAGTTCGGGCGCCACCGGGTGAATCGGCTTCGAGCCGGGGATGTTCCCGGGGATGTTCTGGCGCTTCGCGATCATTGCCGCGCAATCCTCATATGCATCGCATAGGATGCGGACAGGCTCACGCATAAGGCGTGAAGGCGCCGTCGGCTTCGTCGAGAATGTGGAGCATACCATCGGAAATGGCGAAGAAGGCACCCTTGAGTGCCAGCCGTCCGGCCTTTTCCTTCTCGGCGATCCAGGGGAAGCTGCGCAGATTCGCTATGCTGACCTTGACCGCTTCCTGCTCCATGGCCCGGCCCGCCACCCTGCTGCGATCGTCGCCATGCACCGCGACCACCCGCGCGCGCGCCTCGTCGAGCATGGAAATCCAGCTCGCGATGAATCCGCCTTCGCCGGGCGGGGCGCCGTGCAGATCCTGCGTCAGCGCCGCGCCGCAACCGCCGCACAAGCCATGTCCCACCACGAGGATTTCCTGGACGCCGAGGATCTGCACGGCGAACTCGACCGCCGCCGAGACGCCGTGGCGGCCGGGATTCGTCTCGAAGGGCGGCACGAGCGCGGCGACGTTGCGCACCACGAAGATCTCGCCGGGATTGGTATCGAAGATCTCGCTCGGATCGACCCGGCTGTCCGAGCAGGCGATGACCATCACACGCGGGCTCTGCCCGTCCTTGAGCTCATCCCAGCGGGCGCGCTGATTCGACCAGCCTGTCGCCCTGAAACGGCGATAGCCCTCCAGCATGTCAACGAATGTCACCATGACGATGCCTCTGCCGCAGAAGATCGGGACTGGCAAGGTCGAGGCTGGGTCGCTATCTGGGCGCCATGAACGATCTCTCCTCCGATCCGCTCGGCATGAAGCAGCGCAAGCCGGACTGGATCCGCGTCAAGGCGCCGGTCAGCGCGGGCTATCAGGCGACGCGCGACCTCATGCGCGCCAAGGGCCTGGCGACGGTCTGCGAAGAGGCGGCCTGCCCGAACATCGGCGAGTGCTGGACCAAGAAGCACGCGACCGTGATGATCCTGGGCGATACCTGCACGCGGGCCTGCGCCTTCTGCAATGTGAAGACAGGCATGCCGATGCCGGTCAATCCGCTCGAACCGCAGAACCTGGCCGACGCCTGCGCCGAAATGGGCCTCGAGCATATCGTGGTCACGTCGGTGGACCGCGACGACCTCGCCGACGGCGGGGCAGGGCAGTTCGTCAAGGTGATCGAGGCGCTGCGCCGCACGACGCCGAACACCACCATCGAGATACTGACGCCCGACTTCCGCAACAAGCACGAAGCCGCCGTCGAGGCGATCGTCGCGGCCCGGCCGGACGTCTACAACCACAATCTCGAAACGGTGCCGCGCCTCTATCCCACGATCCGGCCCGGTGCGCGCTATTATGCCTCGCTGCGGCTGCTCGAAATGGTGAAGCGGCTCGACCCTTCGATCTTCACCAAGTCCGGCATCATGCTCGGTCTCGGTGAAGAGCGCCTCGAAGTGCACCAGGTCATGGACGACATGCGCTCGGCCGACGTCGATTTCCTGACCATGGGTCAATATCTGCGGCCGACGCCCAAGCATGCGCCGGTCATCGAATTCGTAACCCCGGACAGCTTCAAGGCTTATGGTTCGATCGCCCGCGCCAAGGGCTTCCTGCAGGTCGCATCGAGCCCGCTCACGCGCTCCAGCTACCATGCCGGCGAGGATTTCGCACAGATGCGGGCGGCGCGCGAAGCGGCACTGGCGAGAAAGGCGACGGCGTGACTTGCTTTCACCGTCACCCTGAACTTGTTTCAGGGTCCATCGCGCGTCGCAAACGTTCGTTCGATAAGGAAGATGGATGCTGAAACGAGTTCAGCACGACGAAGTGGGTTTGAAACCGACGCATGGCGAGGGAAAAATCTGATGCCCCGGCATGACGAGGTCAGGGCGCTGCCCTATACGGCCGAGCAGATGTTCGACCTGGTGGCCGATGTCGGCGCCTATCCCCAGTTCCTGCCCTGGGTGAGCGCGATCCGCATCCGCTCGGACAGCGGGACGGAGATGCTCGCCGACATGATCGTCGGCTTCAAGAGTCTCAAGGAGACCTTCACCTCGCGCGTCGTCAAGGAACGGCCGGGCCATGTGCATGTCGATTATATCGACGGGCCGCTGAAGCATCTGAGCAATGACTGGCGCTTCGAAAATGACGGAAAGGGCGGTTGCCTCGTCCATTTCAGCGTCGATTTCGCGTTCAAGAACCGCCTGTTCGAGATGCTCGCCGGGCAGATGTTCGACCGCGCGTTCCGAAAAATGACCAGCGCCTTCGAGGCGCGCGCGGCCGAGCTTTATGCCGCGCCGTCGGCCTCGGGCAGCAGCAGTTCGAGCGCGCAGAGCGCCGCTTGAAGCCGGATCGAGGCGCGACCCTCGTCCGGGAAGCGCCGCAGGTCCGCCACGACATTCTCGCTGTCATTGCCCTTCTCGGCGCGCGCGAAGACGACCGTGCCGACCGGCCTCATCTCGCTGCCGCCGCCGGGCCCCGCAATGCCGGTGATCGAGACGGCGATGTCCGCCCCGCTCTTGACGAGCGCACCCTGCGCCATGGCCCATGCCGTCGCGATGGAGACCGCGCCGAACGTATCGAGCACATCGTCGCTGACGCCGAGCACATCATGCTTGAGCACGTTGGAATAGGTCACGAACCCGGCATCGAACACGTCGGACGAGCCGGGGATTTCGGTGAGTGCGGCGGACACGAGGCCGCCGGTGCAGCTTTCCGCCACCGCAATCCTGCGATTGAGTGTCCTGTTGGCGTCGATGACGCGCCGCGCGAGCGATACCAGCGTATCGGGCAGGAGTGCCTGGGGTGGCGAGGGCGTTTCAGTCATCGGGGCAACCTTGCTCCCATCGCGTTGCAAACACCAAGATCATTTACGATGTTTTGCATCATCGGTTCCCGGGCAGCCTTATGGTCGCCACGGCCTGTGCGGCGATCCCTTCGCGCCGGCCGGTGAGGCCGAGCCGTTCCGTGGTCGTCGCCTTGACGCTGACCTGGCCGATCCCGACGCCCATTACATCGGCAAGGCGCGCGCGCATGGCTTCGCGATGCGGCCCGATCTTGGGCGCCTCGCAGATGATCGTGAGATCGGCATGATCGATAACACCGCCCTGGGCCGCTACCCGTTCGGCGGCAAAGGCGAGGAACTTGTCCGAACTGGCGCCGCGCCATTGCGGATCGGCGGGCGGGAAATGGCTGCCGATGTCGCCTTCGCCCAGCGCGCCCAATATCGCGTCCACCAGCGCATGGATGGCCACGTCCGCGTCGCTGTGTCCGGACAGGCCATGGCTATGTGGGACGAGGATACCGCCCAGCCAGAGCGCTTCGCCCTTCTCGAGCCGATGCACGTCGAACCCCATGCCGGTGCGGCTCACGAGATTTTGTGACAACAAACGCTCCATGCGCTCATGATCGCCGGGAAGCGTGATCTTCTCAAGCCGGGCGTCACCATCGACCGGGACAATCTCATCGCCGATCGCGCGGACCATCTGGGCATCGTCCGTCGGTTCGTCGGGCGATGTCCAGGCGAGATGCGCGGCACGCAAGATGTCGAATATGAAGGCTTGCGGCGTCTGCACCCGGCGCAGGGCCGCGCGGTCGACGACATTGCCGTCGCTCCCGACCAGCGTGTCGACCACCGGCAGGACCGGCATGGCCGCCGCCGCGCCATCATCGAGCGCGGCAACGAGCCGGCCGATCACCTCGGCGGGAAGCCCGGGGCGGGCGCTGTCATGGACGAGAACATGGCGCGGCGGGTTTGCGTCGCCCGCGAGAAAGGCAAGCGCCCCGGCGACCGAGTCCCGGCGCGTGGCGCCGCCCGCCGTAAAGCGCACCCGGTCGCCAAGCGCCCCGAGGGCCGCGCGCACATCGACCTCGCCATCCGCCGCCACGACGAGCAGCACGTCATCGACCCGCGGATGCGCCAGAAAGGCGCCGACCGAGTGGGCCAGCACGCTCTTGCCGCCCAGCAGCCGATATTGCTTGGGCACATTGGCGCCACTGCGCGAACCGCTACCGGCGGCCAGGACGATCGCAGTGAGGCGAGGGGTGGTGCTCATCGCCGGGCGCATAGCGGAGGCTTTGCCCGCCGACCAGCGGCTTTGCTTGCCGCCCGGCGGCTTTCGCGCTAAGGGCGCTGCCTGTTTTTTGGGCAATCGATCGCGATCCAGACCTCATGACCAAGCTCGCTCCTATCCAGATCGGTCCGGTGACCATCGAATCGCCGGTCATCCTCGCGCCCATGACCGGCGTGACGGACATGCCGTTCCGCACATTGGTGCGCCGCTATGGCTCGGGTCTCAACGTGACCGAAATGATCGCATCGCCCGCGATGATCCGCGAAACGCGTCAGTCCCTGCAAAAGGCGGCCTGGGATGCGGTCGAGGAACCGGTCTCGCTGCAGCTTGCAGGCTGCCAGCCCGCCGAAATGGCCGAAGCCGCCAAGCTCAATGCCGATCGCGGCGCCGCCATCATCGACATCAACATGGGCTGCCCGGTCAAGAAGGTGGTCAATGGCGATGCCGGCTCGGCGCTGATGCGCGACCTGCCGCTCGCCGCCAGCCTCATCAAGGCGACGGTGGACGCCGTCGACGTGCCGGTCACGGTCAAGATGCGCATGGGCTGGTGCCACGACAATCTCAACGCGCCGGAACTCGCCCGCATCGCCGAGGATCTCGGCGCGAAGATGATCACGGTCCATGGCCGCACCCGCAACCAGATGTATCGCGGCGAAGCCGACTGGGCGTTCGTGCGCCATGTGAAGAACGCGGTGAAGGTGCCGGTGATCGTCAACGGCGACATCTGTTCCATAGCGGACGTCGAGATGGCGCTGGCGCAGAGCGGCGCGGACGGCGTCATGATCGGCCGCGGCGCTTATGGCAAGCCGTGGCTGCTCGGCCAGGTCATGCACTGGCTGGCCACGGGCGAGACGCGCCCGGATCCCGATCTTGCGGAGCAATATGCGCTCATCATCAGCCACTATCACGCCATGATGGCGCATTATGGCGAGATGACCGGCGTCAACATGGCCCGCAAGCATCTCGGCTGGTACACCAAGGGCCTGCATGGCTCGGCGGAGTTCCGCAACGCCGTCAACCAGGTGCCTGACGCCATGACGGTGCTCGACATGCTCGCGCGCTTCTACGAACCGCTGATCGCCCGCGGCGAAACCACGCCGCCGGAATCCGTCAGGCCGGAAGCCATCAGAGATGCCGCCTGAGCAGCATCCGTCGGCCGGCCACGCGGCGCGGCCCCAGGCGGGCGAGCTGCCCAGAAATGCGCTCGACCTCATCTCCGCGCACCCCGTGGCGACGCTGCTGATCGATGGGGAGGGGCGGATCGCGCTCGCCAACGCCCGGGCGGAATCCCTGCTCAACATGGCGCGCTCGGCCTTGCTCGGCAGCGCGATCGGCCATGTGCTGCGCGTCGACGATCCGCAGATGGATAGCGCCATCTGGACCACCGACAAGCCGCTTTCCGCTTATGACATCCGCGTCCATGCCGGCCGCAACGAGGCCGTCGACATGGACGTGCTCATCAATCCGCTCTCCGACGACGACCGCTGGCGCGTCGTGGCGCTGCATGTCCACGGCCAGAGCCGCGCCATTGGCATTCGCCGCTCGTCCATGGGGGCCAAGTCGGCGACGGGTGCGGCCGCCATGCTGGCCCACGAGATCAAGAACCCGCTTTCGGGGATTCGCGGCGCCGCGCAGCTGCTCGAGGGCGATACCGCACAGGCCTTGCGTCCGCTCACCAAGCTCATCGTCGACGAAGTCGATCGCATCGCCGCGCTGATCGACCGCATGCAGCACTTCACCAGCAATCAGCCGCTCGAATGCCGGGCCGAAAACATCTATCCGATCCTCGACCGCAGCCTTGAGATCGCCGAGGCCGGCTTTGCCCGCAATTGCCCGATCACCCGCCACTTCGATCCCTCGCTGCCTTATGCGGTCGTCAATGGCGATGCGGTCGTCCAGATCATGCTGAACCTCGTCAAGAATGCGGTGGAAGCGGTGGAAGGGGTCGAAGGCGGCAAGGTGCAGGTCGCGACCGCATATCGCCATGGCCTTTCGGTGATGAGCACGAGGGGCAAGGGGACCGCGCCGCTCCAGATCGAGATCCAGGTCATCGACAACGGCCCCGGCGTGCCGGAGAGCATCCGCGACGTGCTGTTCAATCCCTTCATTTCCAACAAGCGCAGCGGGCAGGGGCTTGGCCTGGCGCTGGTCGACAAGCTGGTTCGGGACATGAACGGGCTCGTCCAGTATGAGCGCGATACGGCCGGGGGCCGATCGATCTTCAGGATCCTTTTGCGGATGGAGGGAAGCTGATGTCGCGCCTGATGGGCAAAATTCTCGTCGTGGACGACGATCCGGCGATCTGCGTCGTGATTTCCGAGGCATTGAAACGCCAGGGCCATGTCGTGCGCACCGCCGGTTCGATTGCCGAGCGGCAGGCGGCGCTCGCCGCCTTCAAGCCCGACCTGCTCGTGACCGACGTCATGCTGCCGGATGGCGACGGCCTCGATGATGTCGGCGAACTGATCGAGGCCGATCCGAATCTCAAGGTCATCATTCTCTCGGCCCAGAACACGCTGAATACGGCCGTGCGGGCGACTGGGCAGGGCGCGTTCGAATATCTCCCCAAGCCCTTTGATCTCAATGAGCTGACGCGCGCTGTCGCCGAGGCGCTCAGCATCCGGGCCAGCGGCAGCGGCGCCGAAACGGACAGCGGCACCGTCGGCGAGGATATGCCGCTCCACGGCCGTTCCCTGCCGATGCAGGAGGTTTACCGGACGATCGCGCGCGTGGTCGGCAACGATCTCAACATCCTCGTGCTCGGCGAATCCGGCACCGGCAAGGAGCTGGTTGCCGAGGCGATCCACAATCTGGGTCCACGCCGCAACCACCCCTTCATCGCGATCAACATGGCGGCGATCCCGCGCGAACTGATCGAGGCCGAGCTGTTCGGCTATGAGAAGGGCGCGTTCACCGGCGCGCTGGCGCGTTCTGCGGGCAAGTTCGAACAGGCCGAAGGCGGCACGCTGTTCCTCGACGAGATCGGCGACATGCCCATGGAAGCGCAGACGCGGCTGCTGCGCGTGCTTCAGTCGGGCGAAGTCACCACGGTCGGCGGCACGAGGCCGGTCCGCGTCAACGTCCGCATCATCGCCGCCACCAACAAGGACCTGCCGGCCTTGATCGCCGAAGGGCGCTTCCGTGAGGATCTGTTCTACCGTCTCAACGTCGTGCCGATCCGGCTGCCGGCGCTGCGTGAACGGACGGGCGACGTGCCGCTGCTGGCGCGCTATTTTCTCGATCTGGCGGCTCGGCACGGGCTGCCGCGCAAGAGCCTTTCGGACCAGGCCGCCGCCCTGCTCGAACTGCATGATTGGCCGGGCAATGTCCGCGAGTTGCAGAACCTCATGCAGCGCCTCACCGTGCTGACGCGCGACAAGGAGATCAATGTCGAGCATATCGGGGAAGTGTTGGCGATTTCCGGCGCGTCCGCGGCCAGTGTGCGGCTGGCCGGCGCCAATGACGTGCGCGAGGCCGTGGGCCGCTGGGCGCGCGACCTGCTCGCCGTCGGGCGCAGCGACGTGCTCGCCGACGGCCTCCACGAACAGCTGCTCGGCGTGGTGGAGCCCGTGCTGCTCGGGGAAACGTTGGCGGCGCTCGATGGCAACCAGATCCGCGCCGCCGCCACGCTGGGGATGAACCGCAATACCCTGCGCAAGAAGCTCACACATTACGATATCGATCCGGCGGCGCCTCTTCGCAGGCAATGATCTGCGATAAAATGAATTTTAATTCACATAATTATTGACCCAGCGTGTTTTCAGCAACACGGACATGTTGTAAGCATGTCACGATGGATCAGGTGACGGGCCTGCAAGGCACCGCCCAAGGATCGGGCGGAGGGCCGACGACGTTGCGCCGACTCGGCAAGCTTGCCGAGCCGTTGATGTTGCTCGTCCTTGCCCTCACCGCTGGCCTGACCTGGTGGTTCGTCGAGCACCCCAACCAGCATCAGACCCTGCTGAGCGCGCCCATCGTCGCGCTGCTGCTCGTGCTCAATCTCCTGCCGGCCCTGGCCCTGCTTGTGCTGGTCGGCCAGCGTATTGCCCGTTATCGCGCCGCGCGAAGCCTGGTCGGTGGCGATGGCCGCCTGCATGTTCGTCTGGTGGCGATCTTCTCGGTCATCGCCAGCGTGCCCGTGCTGCTGGTCGTGATCTTCGCCTCGCTGCTTTTCCAATATGGCGTGGGTTTCTGGTTCTCGTCCGATGCACGCTCGATGCTCGAAAATGCGAGCGACCTGGCGCGCGGCTATTATCAGGACAATCTGCGCGAGGTCGGCGACGAAACCATCACGATGGCAAGCGATCTGCGCGACTATCTCACGGAATCGAAGATCACCAGCCAGGCCTTCGCCGAGGGCTATGTCTATCAGGTGGCGACACGCAAGCTGAACCGGTCGGCGATCATCGAGATCGGCAAGGACGGCGTGGCGCGCACGGCGGCTGCGGTCGATCCGGACAATCGCACCGCGGCCGACGTGATCACGCCGGACATCATCGAGCGCCTGGATGCGGGGGAGGCGAGCGTCGTCGAGCCCAAGCGCGATCAGATCCAGGCGATCGTGCAATTCTATCCCCGCTCCCGGACCTATCTCTATGTGGCCCGCAACTCCAAGGCGTCCGCGTTCCGCCAGATGACCACGGCCCAGCAGGTGCTGGCGAATTACGAGGATTTCACATCGCAATCGCGCCGACTGCAGCTCACCTTCAACATCGCCCTGTTCCTGGGCGCGCTGATGCTGGTGGGCTTTGCGGTCTGGATCGCGCTGCTGGTCGCGGATCGACTTGTCCGCCCGGTGGGCGAGCTCGTCGACGCCGCCCGGCGCGTCACCGCAGGCGACCTGTCCGCGCGCGTCACCGACCCGCACACGCGCGACGAGATCGGCACCATGGCCAGCGCCTTCAACCGCATGACGCAAAGGCTGGAGGCGCAGACCAGCGCGCTCGTGTCGGCCAACAATCAGCTCGCCAATCGCCGGGCCTTCATCGAAGCCGTGCTGTCGGGCGTCAGCGCCGGCATCCTCTCCGCCGATCAGAACGGCGTGGTGCAGCTGCTCAACAGCTCGGCGACGGCGCTGCTCGCCAAGCCGGGCATCCAGCCCGTCGGCCGGCCGCTCTCCGAAATCTCCCCGGAACTGGCCGAGTTCATGTCGTCGGGCACGGATAATGACATCATCCAGATCCGCGTCGGGTCCGAGGTTCGAACATTGGCCGTCAAATTGGTCGCCGACGGCGGCAATCGCGTGCTGACCTTCGACGACATCACGCAGCAGCTGCTCGACCAGCGCCGCGCGACCTGGGCCGATGTGGCGCGGCGTATCGCCCATGAGATCAAGAACCCGCTGACGCCGATCCAGCTCGCGGCGGAACGGCTCGAGCGGCGCTATGCCAAGGAAGTCCAGTCCGATCCCGGCACCTTCCGCAGGCTCACGGAGACGATCATCCGGCAGGTCAGCGACCTGAGGCGCATCGTCGATGAGTTCAACAGCTTCGCGCGCATGCCCAAGCCGGTCTTCCGCCCCGAGGCGATGATCGACATCGCCCGGCATGCCATGTTCCTGCATGAGGTCGCGCATCCCACCATCGCGTTCCGCTTCCAGTCGGTCGACGAGGATGTCGCGATGATCTGCGATCGGCGGCAGATCGCGCAGGCCCTGACCAACATCGTCAAAAATGCCGTCGAGGCCATCGAGCAACGGCAGTTGGTGCAGCCCTCGGCCGAGGGGGAAGGCGCGCCCGAAGCGCCCATCGGCCATGTCACGATGACTCTCGCGCGGCAGGAGAACGAGCTGGTTCTCTCGGTCGCCGACGACGGCGTCGGCTTGCCTGCCGACCGGGATCGCATCGCCGAGCCCTATATGACGACCCGCGCCAAGGGCACGGGGCTCGGCCTGGCAATCGTCAGGAAGATCGTCGAGGAGCATTTCGGCACGATGAGTTTTGCGGACGCGGACGGCGGCGGCACCGTCGTCAGCCTGCGTTTCGATATGGAGAGACTGGCACGGCTCGCCGAGGGGAGCGGCGAGGACCAGGATGAGGTAACAAGAGAGACTTTGCATGGCGCTTGATGTTCTGATCGTAGACGATGAAGCCGACATCCGGGACCTGGTGGCGGGTGTCCTGGAGGATGAGGGCTTCGAAACGCGCCTCGCCGGCGGCAGCGACGAGGCCCTGGAGGCGCTGGCTGCCCGGCGGCCGTCGCTGGTGCTGCTCGACGTCTGGCTGCAGGGCTCGCGTCTGGATGGCCTCGAGTTGCTCGAGGAGATCAAGCGGCGCGATGCGAGCATTCCGGTGCTGATGATTTCGGGCCATGGCAATATCGACACGGCCGTGGCCGCGATCCGCAAGGGCGCCGTCGATTTCCTCGAAAAGCCCTTTGAATCGAGCCATCTTCTCCATGTCGTGGGCCGTGCCACCGAAACCGAGCGCCTGCGCCGCGAGAACCAGGTGCTGCGCGCCCGTTTCGGCCAGGAAGAAGAGCTCACCGGCACCAGCAACGCGATCAATGCCGTCCGCGCCACGATCAAGAAGGTCGCCGGTACGGGCAGCCGCGTGATGATCACGGGCCCGGCGGGCGTCGGCAAGGAAGTCGCCGCGCGCATGCTGCACAACTGGTCGGGAAGGGCGGACGGCCCCTTCGTCATCGTGACGGCCGCCCGCATGGAGCCCGAGCGTGCGGAAGAAGAGATGTTCGGTGTCGAGAGCGACGATGGCGTCGTTCGCCCCGGCCTGTTGGAGCAGGCGCATGGCGGCACGCTCTTCCTCGACGAGATCGCCGACATGCCCCTGACCACGCAGGGCAAGATCCTGCGCGTGCTCACCGACCAGAGTTTCACCCGCATCGGCGGACAGCGGCAGGTGAAGGTCGACATCCGCGTGATCTCGGCGACGGCGCGCAATCTCAAGGAAGAGATCGAGGCGCGGCGTTTCCGCGAGGATCTCTACTATCGCCTCAATGTCGTACCGCTCAGCATCCCCCCGCTCGCCGAACGCCGCGACGACATACCGACGCTGGTCGATCATTATCTCGCGCGCTTCGCCTCAGAGCGCGGCCTGCCGTCGCCACGCATGGCCTCGAACGCCATGGCGGCGCTCCAGGCCGGCGAGTGGCCCGGCAACGTCCGGCAGTTGCGCAATGTGGTCGAGCGCACGATCATTCTCGCGCCGGCCCAGCATGAGGGCGCGATCGAGCTCGACATGCTGCCGGCGGAGGCTTCCGGCGGCAGCGACGATGTCGGCCTGTCGAATGCGATCATGGGGGCGCCGCTCCGCGAAGCGCGCGAGAATTTCGAGCGGGAATATCTCAAGATCCAGATCAAGCGTTTCTCGGGAAATATCTCCCGCACAGCCGCGTTCATCGGCATGGAACGCTCGGCCCTGCATCGGAAGCTCAAGTCATTGGGGCTCGGCGACACGCGCGACAATTGAACGAGGTTTCCATTGTGCAATGCGACAAAGTCTGTGGATTTTGCCGGAGAAACCTATTAACCTTGGTGCCGCCGCGGGTGACCGCGATGGTTTGAGACGTCAAATCGTGACGCAATGCGGGCAGCGATCCGCCAATAAACGGAGTAACAAATGGCCGAAAAGCTCAATAATCTTCAGGACATTTTCCTGAACAGCCTCCGTAAGAGCAAGACCCCGGTGACGATGTTCCTCGTCAAGGGCGTGAAACTGCAGGGAATTGTAACCTGGTTCGACAATTTTTCCGTGCTTCTGCGCCGCGACGGACAGACGCAGCTTGTCTACAAGCACGCTATTTCGACTGTGATGCCCGCCCACCCGATCGATCTCTCCAAGATCGAGTCGGCCTTTTCCGCCAATGACCGCAAGCCGAAGCTTCTGCAGGAAATATTCCTTTCGGCGGTGCACAAAACGAACAATCCGGTGACGATGTTCCTGGTCAATGGCGTCATGCTCCAGGGCGACATCTCGGCCTTCGATCTGTTCTGCATGCTCCTCCAGCGCGACGGCATCGTCCAGCTGGTCTACAAGCACGCCATCTCGACGGTTCAGCCGACTCATCCCCTTGACCTCTCGACCGAAGGGGAGGATCCCGAGCTCGACTAGAGCATGTTCAAGTCAGATGGATTCACCTGAGACTCGGAAAATGCGGGAAAGATAAGAGGGCACGATCCGCTTCAATCCAGGCGGGTTATGCCCTTGCGGCAACGGGACCGGAACCATCGCACATTTTACCGAGAGGGAAGAGGTTTCGCGCGGCGCGCGTGCGCTGGTCGTCCATGCCGAGCAGGGCGGCCGGCAGCGGCGCGATGTTGCCGCACGGCTCGAGGAGGCGAGGGGACTCGCCCTCGCCATCGGCCTCGATGTCCGCGAAACCCACGCCTTTCGCGTGCGCCAGTCGCGCCCTGCGACGCTGTTCGGCGCCGGCCAGATCGAGCAGGTCGCGGCTCATGTCGCGATGGACGAAGCCGAGCTGGTCGTCGTCGACAATAATCTGACCCCGGTCCAGCAGAGCAATCTCGAAAAGGCCTGGAATGCGAAGGTCATCGACCGGACCGGGCTCATTCTCGAAATTTTCGGCGAGCGCGCCGCCACGGCCGAAGGCCGGCTGCAGGTCGAGCTCGCGCATCTCGACTATCAGGCCGGCCGGCTCGTGCGCAGCTGGACCCACCTCGAGCGCCAGCGCGGCGGCTTCGGCTTTCTCGGCGGCCCCGGCGAGACCCAGATCGAGGCCGACCGGCGCATGATCCGTGACCGGATGTCGCGCATTCGCCGCGAGCTGGAGCAGGTGACGCGCACCCGCGGTCTGCATCGCGCCCGCCGGCAGCGCGCGCCGTGGCCCGTGATCGCGCTGGTCGGCTATACCAATGCGGGGAAATCGACGCTGTTCAACCGCCTGACCGGCGCCGAGGTGCTGGCCCAGGACATGCTGTTCGCCACGCTCGATCCCACGATGCGCCAGATCTCGCTGCCGGGCATCGACAAGGCGATCCTCTCCGACACCGTCGGCTTCGTCTCGGATCTGCCGCACCAGCTCATCGCCGCCTTCCGGGCGACGCTGGAGGAGGTGTTGTCGGCCGATCTCATCCTGCATGTCCGCGACATCGCCCACCCGGACACCGATGCGCAGAAAGCCGACGTGCTCGATGTGCTCGGCGAACTGGGCGCGCTGCCGGCCGGCATAGACGGCAATGAAGCCGGTCCTGCCGTCATCGAGGTCTGGAACAAGGCCGATCTCATCGCCGATCCGGACCATCGCGCCGCGATCGAGGAACGGGCGGAGCGCGAAGGCAATGTCGTCATCGTCTCGGCGCTCAGCGGGGAGGGCGTTGCGGACCTTCAACGCGCCATGGCCGATCTGCTGGGGAAGGGCCATCGGCGCTACGAAATCGCCGTCGATCCCGCCAATGGCGCCGCCCTGGCATGGCTGCATGCGCATGGCGAAGTCGTTGATCAGGATGTCGCAGAGGACGGCACGATCCTGGCGTCGGTGCGGCTCGATCCGGCGGATTGGGAACGGTTTTCGCGGCAATTCGCGCCGGCGATCCATCGATGTTGAATCTCTCGTCATTGCGAGTCCGGCTTTAGTCGGGCGAAGCAATCCAGGGGCGGGCAAAATCGGCCTAGATTGCCGCGCGACTACGTCGCTCGCAATGACGATTCAGTTTTGCTGGATCGGAATCTGGTGAACCGGCCTCACGCCTATTCCGCGGCCTTCACCGCCTGCCACAGCGCTTCCTGCTGGGCAAGCGACAGGTCGGGGAAGGGCACTGGGCCCGTCATTGCTTCCATCGCCCGGAATCTGCGTTCGAATTTGAGGTTGGCGGCGCGCAGCGCGGCTTCCGGGTCCACATGATGATGGCGCGCCAGATTGGCGGCGGCGAACAGCAGATCGCCAATCTCTTCCGCGACATGATCCGGTGTCGTTGCAGAAGACAATTCCTCAAGCTCTTCCATGAGCTTATCCTGAACTGCTGAGACATCATTCCAATCGAATCCGACCCGCGCCGCGCGCTTCTGCAGCTTCTCCGCGCGCGCCAATGCCGGGAGACCCGAGGCAACGCCCGCCAGCGCCGAATTGTCGTCGCCCGACTTTTCCGCGCGCTCGGCCGCCTTGATCTGCTCCCAGCCCGGCGATGCTTCGGCATCGCCATGTCCATTCGGGCCGAAAACATGCGGATGGCGTCGCACCATCTTCTCGCAAATCGCTGTAATCACGTCCGAAAGTGAAAACAATCCGGCTTCCTCCGCCATGCGGCTGTGGAACACGACCTGAAGGAGGAGATCGCCAAGCTCGTCCTTGAGCGCCGCCATGTCGTTGCGCTCGATGGCGTCGGCGACCTCATAGGCTTCCTCGATCGTATAGGGCGCGATCGACGCGAAATCCTGCTCGATATCCCACGGACAACCGGTCTCGCGATCGCGCAATCGCGCCATGATCGCGACGAGAGGGGAAATGTCGGGGGACGCCATATCGGTCGCCTGCTGGTCCATCGCTAAGTCCGATAATATATATTATGTTAAATGAGATACGGATTGAATTTGACGTCCAAGGTGTTTTCAAGCCCCTTCAGCGACTTGCACCCAACAGGATTGCTTCGCACCTATCGGCGCTTCGCGGTCTCCGCTTCGCTTCGACTCCGAACAAGTTCGAACCTTCAGAAGCACAGCATTTGGGAAAGCGCCCGTTCGAACACTTTCCCAAATGGTGCACCCAACAGGATTCGAACCTGTGGCCTTCGGATTAGGAATCCGACGCTCTATCCTGCTGAGCTATGGGTGCACGCAGCGCCGGCTCTAATGCGTGCTCTCCGGCGGCGCAACCGGCACGATCAACGGCGCGACCGGCACGCCTTCCTCCATCATCGCGCGCGCCTCTTGTGCATTCGTCGTGCCATGGATCGGCGCCTGCTCGGCTTCGCCATAATACATGGCGCGCGCCTGTTCGGCGAATTTGTCGCCGACCCATTGCGACTTCTCCAGCATCTCAGTCTGGGCCTTCGCCAGGGCGCCGAGCATTTCCTCGAGCTTCGCCTGGTCGGGCGAGCCGCTGGTCATGGCGATGGATGCCGGTGCCGTGGCAGCATCGCGCCGATTCCCCTTGGCGGCGACCGCAGGCGCCATCACGGCCTTTGCCACGTCCGCACTGCCGCACACCGGACAGGCAATCTGTCGCCTGCCACGCTGCTCCTCATAGTCGCCGCTCGAACGGAACCAGCCTTCGAAGACATGATCATGAATGCATTTGAGGTCGAAGCTGATCATGCCGCGGTCCCCTTCGCGATCGACCGGCGATGGCGCAAGACGGGAATGCGCGTGCGGACGTCCTCAATCCGGTCCTGCGGCAAGTCGACGAGATGCAGGCCGGGCATGTCGCCAGCATCGAGCAGGATCTCGCCCCAGGGATCGACGACAAGGCTATGCCCATAGGTCGACCGCCCGTCCTCGTGCCGACCGACCTGCGCCGCCGCGATCACGAACATGGCATTCTCGATCGCGCGGGCGCGCATCAGCACATGCCAATGCGCCTCGCCGGTCGGAACCGTGAAGGCCGCCGGAATGGCCGTCATGGTCGCACCTGCCCCGGACAAGGCCTGATAAAGGGCCGGAAAACGGAGATCGTAGCAGATCGTGAGGCCGAGCTTGCCCCATGGCGTATCGGCCAGGACCGGCCCCTCTCCGCCAACATAGCTGTTGGATTCGCGCCAGCTTTCGCCGCTCGGCAAGTCGACATCGAAGAGATGCATCTTGTCGTAACGCGCCCGGATCTCGCCCTGATCGTCGATGAGATAGGCGCGGTTGCGGCGCTTGCCGCTTGCCGGATCGGCGATGGCCAGCGAACCCAGTTGCACCCAGAGCCGATGCTCGCGCGCTGCAGCCCGCACCGCCGCCAGCACGCCATCGTCGGCCTCGACGCGGATCGCCGACGCAGATCGCGACCGGTCCATGTCCAGGCAACCCGACATTTCCGGGGTAAACAGCATGTCGGCGCCGGCAGCCCGCGCCTCCAAAACGGCGGACACCAGGGTCTCGGCATTGGCATCCGGATCGATACCGGCCGTCATTTGCAGAAGTGCGGCACGCATATTGGTCAAGCCGCGGAGGAACCCAGCATCGCGTCCAGCTTTCCGGCTCGGTCCAGCGCCGCCAAATCGTCGCTGCCGCCGATATGCACACCATCGATGAAGACCTGCGGCACCGTCGCACGGCCGCCCGAACGATCGATCATCTCGATACGCTGCGGTCCGCCGAGGCTGATGTCATATTCCTCGAAATCAACGCCCTTCTCGCTGAGCAGCCGCTTGGCGCGCGCGCAATAGCCGCACCAGTCCTTGGTATAGATTTCAACGCGCGCCATGGCTGCGCCGCTTCGACTGCATATTCATGGCACTCATGTCGGATCGCGAGGCGGCAAAGTCAATCGGGCGGAGATCGGTCGCCGGCTTCTCCCACGCGGGTCCAGCAGATGATCTCGACCCGGGCCGCACCGCCGCCTTTGAGCATCCGCGCACATGCCGACGCGGTCGAGCCCGTGGTCCAGATGTCATCGATCAGAATCGCGGTCTTGCCGGCGAGCCGCGCTCGTGCCTCCGGCGCCAGCGCAAAGGCGCCTCTGACCGCCTTTGCGCGCGACCGCAATCCGAGCGAATGCAGCGGCGGCGTGTTCTTCGTCCGGCGTAGCAGTCCCGTTTCCAGCGGGAGGCCGGTCGCCCGCGAAAGCTGCCGTCCGATCAGCGCGGCCTGGTTGAAACCGCGCGACCAGATGCGCCAGCGATGCAGGGGGACGGGCACCAATATCGCGTCGGCGTCGCCCGGCAATGCCAGCAAGCGCTGCATCTGCGCGGCCATGACCCGCGCCAGGCTGACACGGCGGCCATATTTGAGCTTGCGCGCCAATGTGCGCCCGACCTCGCCATAGTGCATCAACGCCCGTGCGCGCTCGAATGGCGGTGGGTCGGCAAGGCAGGCGCCGCATTGCGCTTCGTCGCCCATCGCCTGCGACGGCAGCGTCACCCCGCAGACCTTGCACAGCGGGTCGCCGATATAATCGATCGATTGCCAACAAGGGCCGCAGAAAGCGCCGGATTCGCTCACAATATCGCCACAGGCCGGGCAGCGTGGCGGCAGCGCATAATCCAGCACCGGCCCCAGCAAGGGCTTCGCTACAGACCGTATCCGCGCGATCCACGTCATATCCCGCTTGTTCCATGCGGCCGGGCGCGGCACAAGCCCGCCCCATGAGCGATCCGGGTGCCGTCCCATCCATTTTCGATGAGTCCCGCCGGGCCATGCGTCGCGACCGGGCGGCAAGTCGCTTCGCGTCCCATGACTTTCTCTATGCAGCCATGGCCGAGCAGATGCTGGAACGCCTCGACGATGTGACGCGCAATTTCGAGCGCGCGCTGGTCATCGGCTGCCCTGACGACAGGCTTGCAGCCGCTTTGCGCGCGAAAGGCATCGCCGTGACCTGCGCCGATCCGGGGCCGGCCTTCGCTCGGGCTGCCGGGGGTGCCGTCATCCGGGAGGATCAGCTGCCATATCCTCCGGCGAGCTTCGACCTGATCCTGTGCTGCGGCACGCTCGACAGCGTCAACGACTTGCCGGGCGCTCTCATCGCCATGAACCGTGCGCTGGAACCGGACGGGCTCATGCTGGTCAGCTTTACCGGCGCGGGCTCCCTGCCCAGGCTGCGCGCGGCGCTGATCGCCGCCGATGGCGACCGCGCGGCGCAAAGGCTCCATCCCCAGGTCGACGTGCGCGCCCTCGGCGATCTCCTCCATCGCGCCGGCTTCGCCATGCCGGTCGCCGACCACGAAATGCTCGACGTGCGCTATGGATCTCTGTTCACGCTGCTTGCCGATCTGCGCGGCATGGGCGCCGCACAGTGTCTTGCCTCCGCGCCGCCGCCGCTCACGCGCATCGGCCTGGCGCGTGCGGCCGAAGCCTTCGCCGGCATGGCCGACGCCGACGGGCGCACCAGCGAGCGCTTCGTCATCCTGCATGGCAGTGGCTGGCGCCCCGCCCCCAATCAAGCGCGGCCGGCGCGGCGCGGCAGCGCCACCGTCTCGCTGGCCGACGCGTTGAAGCGCAAGGACGGTTGATCAGAGCAAGGCGTCGAGAATCGCCACCAACGGCCGATCGGCGGGCGGCATGTCGAGGCTGAACAGCTCGTGCGTCGCCACCCATTTCGCCTGCGGCGCTTCCTGCGGCATCACCAGCCCCCGCCATTTCCGGCAGACATAGAGCAGCAGCAACAGGGGGCGATCGCCGATCATGCCGGTCGAGAATGTCGCAGGCGCCAGGCACGCGGCATCGGTGTCGATCGACAGTTCCTCGCGTAGTTCCCGGATCAACGCCGCCTCCGCCGTTTCGCCGGGCTCGATCTTGCCGCCGGGAAATTCCCACAGGCCGCCCATAGTCTTTTCGGGCGGCCGCTGCTGCACGAAAACGCGCGACTGATCGTCAACAAGTGCTGCCGCAACAACGGTGATGACGGTTAAGTCCTTCGAGATAGTCTCATTCCACACTTTGTTAAGCGTTCCTTTTTTACAATCCGGTCAATGTCCAGACAGGGGACTTAGGCCGTGATCCATATTCTTCGCAGACTTCTCGCGTCGGACAAGGGCGCAACGGCAGTCGAATATGGGCTGATTCTCGCCTTGATCGTCCTGGCGATGATGGCGGCGCTCTCAAATGTCGCCACGAAGACAAACGCGATGTGGGGCAATGTGGCAAATGCAGTTAACGGTAGTTAAGCATATGTTCTTTACATCTCTTTGAGAATTTTAGGAATTTATCAAGAATTGGGGACGTAGGTTAGGAACCGACACTGGATGTATATTCAGGGCCGGGTGTTTGCTGGAATGTGTTTGAGGAGACCTCCAATGATGGCTATCCGTAAATTTATTAAGAACAACAAGGGCGCTACGGCGATCGAATATGGCCTGATCGCTGCCCTTATCGCCGTCGCTGCCGTTACCGCCATGCGCGGCTTGGGCGGCAAGCTGCAGACGACGTTCAACAGCGTTTCGAACAACCTGAACTAATCCAGTTCGGTTTCGGTACAGATTCATAAAGGCGGCCGCGCGACAGCGCGGTCGCCTTTTGGTTTTCCGGCCCCTTTTTCTTCCCCGGAGCGCCGCAAGTCGCTCTGTGGATTGAAGGAAACAAAGTGCACGGCCGTTAACCGACCCGACGTTACAGAATGCCGGACCCCATTTAGGATTTCATAAAGGATCAGGGCGTATTTTTACCGACGCTGGCTCAAACTCGGGCCGGGTGTTCACTGAATGTGATGAGGAGCCCCCCATGGCCTTCTTTCGTAAGCTGATCAAGAACAGCAAGGGTGCCACGGCCATCGAATATGGCCTGATCGCCGCCCTGATCGCCGTCGCCGCCGTCGGCGCCATGAGCCAGTTGGGCGGCAAGCTGCAGACGACGTTCAACAGCGTTTCGAATAATCTGAACTAAAAGCGGCCGTTTCGCACATGCGCCATAGAGGCGGCCTCATGCGAATGAGGCCGCCTTCTTGTTTCCGGGCCCGAGCCCCGTCCCTTCCTGGCGGCCGATCCAGCAGAGCGGAAGCGTCATTGCGAGCGATGAAGTCGCGCGGCAATCCAGGCCAATCCTGCCTGTCCCTGAATTGCGTCGCCCAGCTTATGCCGGGCTCCCAATGACAAGCGGCCTCTAGAACACCACCAGCTTCACGGTCGTGCCGGGCGTCAGCGTGTCGCCTGACCTCAGCCCATTCAGGACCAGGAAGCGCTCGAGTTGGTGATCGCCATAGGCCATCTGTTGGCTAAGGCTGGCCGGCGTGTCCCCTGCCCGCACCCGCACCAGGTGGATCTTGCGCGATTTGACCCCGGCGGCCTCCTGGTCGGTCATGCGCGCCATGGAGTTCACCGTCGTCACCAGATCGCTCATGCTCTGCCCTTGCGGGGTCACGACCATGAGCTGGTAGGCCGTGCTGGGCGAATAGGCATAGCCGATGATGGTCACGGTCAGCCGCGAGCCCTGTGAATTGGTCATGCTCGCGCTGCCATAGCTGGCGGCCAACCCATTGATCGTCGTGCGTTGCAGCGGGATGGCGCCGATCTGGCCCCCCTGCCCGGCCAATTGCTGGAACAGGCCCTGGACATAGGCATCGAGATTGCCGTCATAGCGCCCGCCGCCGAACTGAGCCTTGGCCGACTGGCCCGAAATCGTCACGAAATCCGGTTGGTTGTCGACCGCATAGCCCTCGGGCACGGTGAATTTGAGCTTGAGGCCGGGATGCATGAACTGGCGGTCCATCACAATGCCCTGTGCGGCATCGTCGCCATAGAGCAGGCCTTCGAGATTGCTGATGAACAGCGCCTTGTTGCGCAATGTCGCCTTCGAACCGGTCGACTGCGCGCTCTGCAGCGCACGCGAGACGCGAGCACCGGGATCCGGGTGCGTGCTGGCCCATTCGGGAATGCTGCTGGGCGTGCCGCTCACCTGCCCGTCGAGCGCGGTCTGCGCCGCGAGGCTGGCCAGCATCGTCGAGAGCGCGGCGGGATCGTAACCGGCCTTGGCGAGATACTGCACGCCGAGATCGTCGGCCTCATACTCCTGCGTGCGCGAATATTTGAGCGTCAGCAGTTGCGCGCCGGTGCCGATGCCCTTCTGGAGCAGGCCACCGAGGCCGCTATCGCCGGCGACCTGCCCGATCAGCACCTGTCCCAGAACGCCCAGGATCGTGTTCCGCGTGGCCGCGCTCTGGCGCTTCTTGCCATGCTGGGCGGCGACATGGCCGATCTCGTGGCCGAGCACGCCGGCCAGTTCCGCCTCGTCATTCATCAGGCCCATCAGCTGCCGCGTCACATAGACATAGCCGCCGGGGATGGCGAAGGCGTTGTTGACCGAGCTGTTGAGCAGGCTGATCGTGAAATCGCCCTGCTGGTTCGAAAGGCTCGACTGGACGGCGATCTTGCGCCCCACCTGGACCACATAGGCGGCCTGGGGTCCGGCATAGAGGCCGCCAAATTCCTTGAGCAGCTCGGGATGCGCCTTGGCGCCTTCCGCCTTCTCCGCGGCGCTCATCGCGCTGACGGTCTGGACCGGCTTGGTCGAAGCGGCATTGCCTTGCGGGGCCAGCAGCGCAACGCCGCCAGCCATCGGGATCAGCGCAGCGCCCCAGTGCTTCAGAAATCGCGTCATGTCTCGCCCCCCCTTGTGCCGGAAGAGGATAGCCCGCCGGGAACCGATTGCAATGCCGGCGGACGTCAGCCGCCCATCGCCAGGAACTTGTCGGCGCGCTGCTTGCGCAACTGGTCCGGCTTCAGCCCGTCGAGATCGCGCAGCTCGGCCAGGATGGCCTTGCGCAGGGCTTCGATCGCAACCGCCGGTTCGCGATGTGCGCCCCCGACCGGTTCCGGCACGATCCGGTCGATCACATCGAGCGCGGAAAGCTGCTGCGCGGACACCTGCATCGCCTGCGCCGCGTCGGCTGCCTTGTCCGCCGTGCGCCAGAGAATCGACGCGCAACCTTCGGGCGAGATCACGGAATAAACCGCATGCTCGAACATCAGCACGCGATTGCCCGCGGCCAGCGCCACGGCGCCACCCGAACCGCCCTCGCCCACGATCACGGCAACCAGCGGAACGCCGAGCGCCAGACAGGCTTCGGTGCCGCGCGCGATCGCTTCCGCCTGTCCGCGCTCCTCCGCCTGCACGCCGGGGAACGCGCCCGACGTATCGACCAGGGTCACCACCGGCAGTCCGAAGCGATCGGCGAGTTCCATGAGTCGGATCGCCTTGCGGTAGCCTTCGGGCATGCCCATGCCGAAATTATGCTTCACCCGGCTGGCCGTATCGTTCCCGCGCTCGTGGCCGATCAGCATGACCCGGCGGCCGCCGATGGTGGCAAAGCCGCCCAATATGGCCTGGTCGTCGCCAAAGGCGCGATCGCCGGCGAGCGGCATGAAATCCGAGCACATTCCGGCCACGAGATCGCGGAAATGCGGGCGCTGCGGATGGCGGGCCACCTGCGTCTTCTGCCAGGGCGTCAGCTTGGCGTAGAGGTCGCTCAACATGGTCGTCGAGCGCTGCTGGAGCTTCTCGATCTCGCTGTCGATGTCGATCGAACCGCTGTCGGCCGTCTCGCGCAATTCATCGATGCGGGCCTGCAGCGCGGCCACGGGCTTCTCAAAGTCGAGATAAGAAATCATCGGGGTGCGTTAAGCGCCGGGGCGCTTGAGGTCAACGAGCGGATGGCGCGCGTTCACCAGCGCGACGAGCCGGCTGGCGTCGACATGGGTGTAGATCTGCGTGGTCGCGATGTCGGCATGGCCGAGCATCGCCTGCAACGCGCGCAAGTCCGCGCCGCCTTCGAGCAGATGCGTTGCGAAGGCGTGCCGCAGCACGTGCGGACTGACCCGGGCGGGATCGATGCCCGCTTCGGCGGCGAGCGCCCGGACCAGCTGGAACAGGCGGATGCGCGAGAGATGGTTGGGCCCCGAAGGGAACAGCCACAGGCTGCCCTCGGGCACATGGCGACGCCAGGTGGCGATGGCGGCGCGTGCCCGGTCCGAAATCGGCACGAGGCGCTCCCGCCCGCCCTTGCCGCGCAGGATCAGATAGGGCCGGTCGGTCGAGACGGCCCGCAAGGGCAGCGAGACCAGTTCGGAAGCACGCAGGCCCGATCCGTAGAGCAGTTCGATGAGCGCGGCGAGACGCAGGTCGAGCGGATCGGGTGGCGTGCGATCGAGTCGGGCCTGGATCGCGCCAAACATCGCTTCGACATCGTCATGGCTCAGCACTTTGGGCAGCGGCCGGCGGGTCGCCGGGCGCGGCAAGGCAGCGGACGGATTGTCGGCCCGAACGCCCTCGGCCTCGAGGAAGCCGAAGAATCCCCGCAATGTCGAGGATTTGCGAGCCAGGCTGGACGATGACAGCGTCGCCCAGCCCTGGGCCAGGCGTCCCAGCGTCTCGCCGCTCGCCTCGGTCAGGTTGCCGATGCGTCCGGCGGCGTCTTCCAGGTCGTTGCGATAGGCGAGCAGCGTGTTGCGGGCGGCGCCCCGCTCGGCGGCCAGCATTGCGAGATAGCGGTCGATCATGGCCGCATCGGCCCGGCTGATCGGATCCGCGTCCCCGAGCCCGGTCATCCCGCCCTCGTCACCCTGCCCGCGCCATGGCCTCGGCGGCGATCATCCGCGCATAGGGATCGAGCCCGACCTGCTTCAGCGCGGCGGTGATGAAATAGAGATGGCGGGCCGGAACGGCATTCCAGTCACTGGTCTGCAAGCCCACGGCCACGAGCAAGGCAACCGTGCCCTTCTCGCCCCGGCTCGCCGCCGCCATGATCGCGCGCGCCCATTTCCCGCGCGGCGACGGATCGATGCCCGTGTCGCGCAGCAGACCCTCAAGGTCGGCGGCAGGAATGCGGTCGAGCCCCGCCAGCGTGGCGACCAGATAATGCCCGACGCGCCCGTCCTTGCTCTCGTCGGCGCCGATGAAATCGCGAATCCGCGATGCGCCGATCGGTACGCGCGGCTGCGGCGTGCCGGTCGCCAGCATCGCCCATGAGCGTTGGCGCGCATTGCCCGACAGGCCCTCGGCAATCTCGGACCAACGCGCGGCGTTGCGGTCATAGCCGGATGACAGCATCGCCGCGATCAGCCAGGGCGTGTCCTCGCCTGCAATAGCCTCCGGTTTTACCGTCGCCGCCGCGCGCGCGATGACGGGCAGCGCGGCATAGTCAACTCCGCCCGGCCCGGCCGGTCCCTTGTCCGCGCGATCGCGGCTCCAGAAATCGTGCATCGCCTTGATGCGCTCTTCGCTGGCCTCGCCGGCATAAGCGGTGCGGAGCAGGTCGCCGATATCCTGCGCGGGGCCTTCGGCGTCCGGCTCGCTGTTCCACGAATCATAGAAACCGCGTGCCGCCGTGCCGGAAAACACGCCGAGCCGGGTTGCCGCCACCGTGCCCGGCAGCCGCTGCAGCGACGACAGCATCGGCGCGCGCGCTTGCCAGGCCCGCACTTGCTGCCCGACAGTCGCGTAGAGCTCCTCCGGAATGGCGACATTGGTCGCCGTGGCAAGACCGAAGCGCCAGGTGGTCAGCCGATCGACGCCTGCCCACTCGATCTTGACCGCGCGCCGGCTCGATGGGCCCGCACCCACCGCCTTTTCCGCAAGACGATAGTCGATGCCGCGGGCGATGCCGCGGCGCTCGGCCTGGTTCAGGATGGCCGTGGCGCTGTTCTGATCGGCCGAGAAGGAAGCGCAGATGGCCTGCGCCATGAACCAGCTCGGCTCGCTGGAGAAGTCGCGCGCGCGCGGCAGCAGCGGGCACATGCCGGCGGGATCGGCCGAGGCCAGCAACGACTGCATCGCGATCGCGTAGAGACGGCGCGTATAGCGGTCATTGTCGACGCCCTGGATCAGCAGCCGGGCATTGTCGGCCTCGCCCATGCGCAGCAGCAGCCATGACCGTTCCGCGACCCAGTCGGCGCCGGCGATGCCGGCCGGCGTGTCGCTCTGCGTGAGCAGGGCGCGGCGCAGCAGGATGCTCGCCCAGCGCGATGCGATCGGCGCGCGCGTCGCCGCCATGATCCGCGCCTTGTCGAGCCCCTCCGCATGACCGAAGGCGTTGCTGCCCAGGCCGCCAAGATCCGGCGTCAGGGGGCCGATGCGATCCAGCGAATGCCGGGCGGCGGGCGGCAGGTCGACGCCGCCTTCCACGATGGTTTCGCCCTCGGCTTCATTGAGCAGGCTGCCTTCGCCCGGCGCGCCCGGCACGGTCTCTGCCGCCTGGTCCGAGAGACTCCCGGACGGCAATGGCGGCGGGGTCGGCGTCGGTGTTGGGGTCGGAGCCGGCTGGGGCTGCGTCGGCTGGCGCGGCGCAGGCTGGGGCGCGCCGAAGCCTTCGGGCAGGATCGATTCGGGCGCTTGCGCGAGCACGGGAATCGCCAGCGCCACAGCGCCGGCGCCGATCAGCGCATGCCATCGCTTGAGCCGGACGGCCACGCCTTAGTGCCCGAGCTGCTCGGCGGGAATCGCGATTTCGATATGCTGCTGGGGCCGTTCTCCGCCCTTCATCCAGGCTGCCGCGAGCACACCGATGACGATGACGGCAGCGAGGATCAGCAGGAGCGAAAACGGACTGCGGCGGCGGCGGACGGGGTCGTAGCGGCTGATCTTCATGGTCCTTCTTGAACCGGCTGCATTTGCCCTAAGCGGCGGGAGCGCGGTCGGAACGGCGTTGCCACACGCGCAGGCGACTGTATAGCCGCGCTCGTCATGCTGCGAAACGATAAATATGCCGAAGGGGATGTCAAAGCGTCGCTCGTCCTCGTAGGGCTGATGGGTGTCGGCAAGTCGACCATCGGCCGGCGGCTGGCCGCGCGGCTGGGCCTGCCCTTCGTCGATGCCGACGAGGAAATCGAGCGGGCGGCCGGCATGCCCATCCAGGAAATCTTCGATCGCCATGGTGAAGCCGCCTTTCGCGACGGCGAGCGGCGCGTGATCGCCCGCCTCATCGACGGCACCCCCAAGGTGATCGCGACCGGCGGCGGCGCGTTCGTCAACGAGCAGACCCGCACCCTCATCCTCGACAAGGCGACCGCCATCTGGCTCGACGCGGATATCGAGATTCTCGTCGGCCGCGTGTCGCGCCGCGACGGCCGCCCCTTGCTGAAAGGCAAGGATCCGCGCGAGGTGCTCACCCGCCTCGCCGCCGAGCGCAGCCCATTTTATGAACAGGCCCCGATCCGCGTGAGGAGCACCGATTCGCCCCATGACGCGACGGTCGAGGCCATTGTCGAGGCGATCCGGCAATGACGACTGTCCCTGTTTCCCTCGGCGAGCGCAGCTATGAGGTGCGCGTCGAGCCCGGCCTGCTCGAGCGGGCAGGCGAAGTGCTCGAGCCTTATGCCGGCAAGCGCCCCTTCGTCATCGTCACGGACGAGAATGTCGCGGCCCAGCCCTTCTTCTGGACGCTGTACAATGCGCTGTCGTCCGTCGGCCCGGCCCCGCAGGTCATCAAGCTTCCGCCCGGCGAAAGCACCAAGAGCTGGAGCCAGCTCGAGACACTCACCGACCGACTGATCGAGCTCGGCGTTGAGCGCAGCGATCATGTCATCGCGCTCGGCGGCGGCGTGATCGGCGATCTCGTCGGCTTTGCGGCCTCCGTGGTGAAGCGCGGCTGCAATTTCATCCAGATCCCGACCACGCTGCTCGCCCAGGTCGACAGTTCGGTCGGCGGCAAGACCGCGATCAACAGCCGCGCCGGCAAGAACCTGATCGGCGCCTTCCATCAGCCGGCCCTGGTGCTGATCGATCCCGATACGCTCGACACGCTGCCCCCGCGCGAGACGCGCGCCGGCTATGCCGAGATCGTCAAATATGGCCTCATCGACGATCCCGACTTCTTCGGCTGGTGCGAAGCGAACGGCACGGCCCTGCTCAATGGCAGCGGCGCGGCGCGCGAATATGCCATTGCCAAAAGTGTCGCCGCCAAGGCCGCCATCGTCTCCGAGGATGAGCGCGAAACCACCGGCCGCCGCGCCCTGCTCAATCTCGGCCACACATTCGGCCATGCGCTTGAGGCCGACACCGGCTTTTCCGACAGGCTGCTGCATGGCGAGGCCGTCGCGGCGGGCATGGCCCTTGCCTTCGCCTATTCCGTGCGCCGCGGCGAATGTTCCGGCCAGGAGGCCGGCCGTATCGCCGGGCATCTGCGGACAGCCGGGCTGCCGGCCAGCCTTGCCGATGCGGGCGTGTCGGCCAGCGGCGAGACGCTCGTCGGCTATATGCTTCATGACAAGAAGATGGCGGGCGGCACCCTGCCCTTTCTGCTGGCGCGCGGCATCGGCCAGACCTACCTAGCGAAAAATGTCGATCTCGCGGACGTCGCCGCGTTCCTGGACGAAAGCCGGGATCGCTAGCCCAGGCCGACGATCAATTGCGCCACAATTTACAGGCGGCCCAGAGCCAGCCTGCGATCATCAGCGCGCCGCCAACGGGGGTGATCGCGCCGAACCAGCGCGGCGCGCCCAGTGCCATCGCATAGAGCGTCGCCGCGAACAGCACGCTCCCCGCCAGCAGCAACCGTGCCGGCCGCACGAGGCCCGGCCAGCGGACCAGCAGCAACGCCGCCACCGCATGCACCAGCTGATAATGTCCGCCGGTCTGCAGCCATTCGGCCGCCTTCGCCGAACTCGCCGCATGCGCGCCGAATGCCGCTGCCCCGACCGCAATCGCCGCGCTCAGCGCCGCGAGACCGGCGAGCCGGCCCTCAGCCATTGACCGCCGCCCGGTCCAGCGCCGCACTGGCCGCCTCGAAGGCAAGCCGCATCGAAGGATGGCGCGCGGGATAATCCTTGCCCGCCGCCAGCAGGCCGATGCCGGGCCAGTCCGGGAGCGTATCGGTCTCGCCCGCCAGATAGGCGCGCCAGGCCTCGCCGGCCGCCGCGATCTCGGGGCCATTTCGCCCGATCGCGCCCAGCGCCATGATCGCCGCCGCCGCCTGGCCCAGCGCACAGGCCTTGGCATCGAGCCCGATCGCCCTAACCCTACCGTCCTCGCCCAGCATCAGCGTCACGGTCATGCGGCTGCCGCAGGTCGGCGAGCGCCGTTCCTCGCGCAATGGCGCATCGGCCAGCGGTGGAAATTCCGCGACCCGCGCCGCCATCCGCAGCACATCGATATTGTAGAGTGCGCCGCTCACGTCAGCCTCAGCGCTTGGCCTTGTCGATCGGGGCCGCGTCGCCGTCGGGCTTGGCCTTGTGCTCGCCGAAGCCGACCAGGCCGCCGTCGCGGCTGTTCTGCGCGACCCAGCTGCTCATCGCCTCGCTGCCGGCGTTGAGCAGCGGATCGCTGCGCGACAGCCGCAGCCAGTCGGGCGTGATCGATGTCTGGCCGTAGAGCGCGTGATAGACGAAAATGAAGCCGACATAGCAGACCATGACGATGAGCAGGCCCTTGATGGCGCCGAAGCCGCAGCCGAGCACGCGATCGAAGAAACCGAGCCCGACATTGCGCATCTGGCTGGAAATGGTGCTGGCGAGCAATTTGGTCGCCAGGAAGACCGAGCCGAAGATCAGCACGAGCGCCAGCAGCGCAGCCACATATTCGCTGCCGAGATGCGGCGCGACCCAATTGGTGACCGAGCCGTGCAGCAGGCGAACCGCGACGATGCCCGCCACGACGGCGCAAAGCGCAAGCACCTCCTTGACGAAGCCCTTCATCAGGCCCCGGACGCCGAATGCGCCCACGACAAGCAAGACGACGATGTCGAACGTGGCCATGGCTGCTGAGCTAGTGCCGCCCAAGCATCTGGTCAACCAGATCGGACAGGCGCGCGAAATGCCGCTGCGTCATGCCGACGCCCATGTCACTCGTCGACTTAGGGCCCCAGGCTTCCCCGAAACCGAGCTTTGCCGACTCGCGCAGGCGCATCGGCAGGTGCGCGACCGGCCGAATTTCACCTGAAAGCGCGATTTCGCCCAGCATCACGGCATCGTGCGGGACCGGCCGCTCGGTCAGCGCGGAAATCAAGGCCCCCGCCACCGCCAGGTCCGCCGCCGGATCGGACAAGCGATAGCCTCCCGCGACGTTGAGATAGACTTCGCAGGCCGAGAAGCTGAGCCCGCAGCGCGCCTCCAGTACGGCGAGGATCATGGCAAGCCGCCCGCTGTCCCAGCCCACCACCGCCCGGCGCGGCGTCGCACCGCTCGCGAGCCGTACCGTCAGGGCCTGGACCTCGACCAGCACCGGCCGCGTGCCTTCGAGCGCGGGAAACACCGTCGCGCCGGCGATCCGCTCGTCACGCTGGGTCAGGAACAGGGTGGACGGGTTGCCCACCTCGGTCAGCCCTTCCTCCGCCATGGCGAAGACGCCGATCTCGTCGGTGCCGCCGAAGCGGTTCTTGATCGCGCGCAGGATGCGATACTGGTGACTGCGCTCGCCCTCGAAGGCCAGCACCGTGTCAACCATATGCTCGAGCACGCGGGGTCCGGCGAGGCTGCCGTCCTTCGTGACATGGCCGACCAGCACCAGGGCCGTGCTGCCCTGCTTGGCGAAACGGATCAGTTCCTGCGCAGAGGCGCGGACCTGGCTCACCGTGCCCGGCGCGCCCTCGATGAGATCCGAATGCATGGTCTGGATCGAATCGATGATGAGCAAGGCCGGTGCCGGCCCGCCGCCCAGCGTCGTCAATATATCGCGCACGGACGTCGCGCTGGCGAGTTTCACCGGCGCGTCGCCGAGCCCGAGCCGCCGGGCCCGCAGCCGGACCTGGTCGGCCGCCTCCTCGCCGCTCACATAGACGACGTCGCGTCCGCCGCGCGCCAGCGTCGCCGCCACCTGGAGGAGGAGAGTCGATTTGCCGATGCCGGGATCGCCGCCGATCAGCGTCGCCGAACCGGGCACCAGGCCGCCGCCCAGCGCACGATCGAACTCGGCGAGGCCCGTCCCCGTCCGCCGAGGCAGGGCCACATCGCTATCGAGGCCGATCAGCGCCATCGGGCGGCCCCCGCCCTGAAGATCGTGCCTGGCCGAGAAGGTCGTCGGCGCCGCTTCCTCGACGAGACAGTTCCATTCGTTGCAATCCTCGCATTGCCCCTGCCAGCGCGGGGAAACCGCCCCGCAGGACTGACAGACGAAGCGGCGTTTCAGCTTGACCATGCCCCTTCATAGCAGAACGAAGAGGGAACGAAAGTAGATTCCGGTGATTATCCCGTTCGAGCAGGTCGCTGTTCCCCGGCGCAGGCCGGGGCCCAGGTTGAACGGAGACGCGCGTGCAATGGCGGGATTCGACGCTTCGCGTCGAGGCTGGGCCCCGGCCTGCGCCGGGGAACGCCTATTCCTTGTCTTATAGGGTATAATCGCCGAAACTCAGTCCGCCCTGCACGGGCGAGAACGACGTTTCGCGCCAGGCTATCCAGGCCGGAATGGCGCGCCGCTCGCCCGGGGTTATGCGTTCGCGGGCATGACGATGACGGGATCAATAGCCGCTGATCGCGCGCTCGATCTCGGGCGGATGATGCCCGGTCAGGTCCCTGGCGATTTCCCCGACCAGCCTCGCCCCCAGTGCCTTGTTGTAAAGCTTGCGCATTTCGCCGAGCACCGCCGGCGGCGCGACGATGATGAGCCGCTCGAATGCATTGTCGAGCGCGCGACGATTGAGCAGGTCCACGGCGTCCGCTGCGAAACGATCCTCCTGCAGCTCGTGGAAATCGGTCTCGCCCATGGCGCTGCGCATGGTGCCGACGCTCGAATAGGCCCTGCCCGGTGCGTCCGTGCGCTGCTCCCGATCCTTGGGATTTGCATTCTCGACCGCTTCCTCGACGCGGAGATCGGGATAGTCCGCATCTCCCTCGTTGCGGAACAGCAGCATCTTGCCGCCGTCCGCCACCATCACCAGCGCGTCATGATCGATCCTCATGGCCCGTCTCCTTTCATGTCAGGAACGACCGGCGAGGCCCGTCGGTTGCCCGGCCATGGCAGAATGGGCTTGTCATGGTTGCGCGCGCGCCGGATGAAGATGACGATGATCAAAGTCGCCAGCTATAATATCCGCAAGGCCATCGGCACGGACCGGCGACGCAGCCCCGACCGGATCATCGAGGTTTTGAACGAAATCGGGGCCGACGCCGTCGCGCTGCAGGAAGCCGATCGCCGCTTCGGCAAGCGTACCGCGGTTCTGTCCGACTTCATGCTCGAACATCACACGCCATATCGGGCCGTGCCGCTGGGCGTTCGCACGGAAAGCATGGGCTGGCATGGCAATGCCCTGCTCGTTCGCCGCGAATTCGAGCTGATCGACCACGACCTCATCCACTTGCCCTGCCTCGAGCCCCGTGGCGCTGTCACGGCGACATTCCGGGCGGGCGAGACGGTCCTGCGCATCGTCGGCATGCATCTCGATCTGTCGGGGCTCTGGCGGCGGCGGCAGGCCGCATCGCTGGTTCATTGGCTCGATTTGCCGCAGCAATATCCGGTCGACGCGACTGTCCTGATGGGCGACCTCAACGAATGGACCGCCGGGCGCGGATGCCTGATCGACTTCACGCGCCATTACCGCCTGGCGTCATGCGGGCGCAGCTACCATGCCACCAGGCCCGTGGCGGCGCTCGATCGCATCCTTTGGCGCGGCGGGCTGGAACTCGCCGAAAGCGGCGTGCATCACAGCGCCTCAGCCCGCCGCGCTTCCGATCATCTCCCCATCTGGGCGAACTTCCAGCGCATCTGATTTTTGTTCGTCAATTCCCGCGAAAGCGGGAACCCAGCCCGCAGCGCAGGCAAAACCAACGCTCCAAGGGTCGACAACCGTCCTCCCCTTCGCCATCTTGCCGCCATGGGAGAGAAGGAACTCCGGCTGGCGCTGGTCTGCTACGGCGGCGTCAGTCTTGCCGTCTATATGCACGGCGTCACCAAGGAGATCTGGCATCTCGCTCGGGCGAGCCGCGACTTCACGTCCAGCAAGAAAGCCGATCCGGACACGTCGCCGAGCCAGGCCGTTTATCGCGACATCCTCGAAACCGCGCTCTCCGAAGCGGAACTGAAGCTCCGCGTCGTGCCGGATATCATCTCGGGCGCCAGCGCCGGCGGCATCAACGGCGTGTTCCTCGCCCATGCGATGGAAACCGGCCAGTCGATCGATCCGTTGACCGATCTCTGGCTGCGCGGCGCGGATGCCGATGTGCTCATCGATCCGGACGCCCGTCCCCTCTCCCGCTTCACCAAATTCTGGGCACGGCCGGTCCTGTGGCTGATGATGCGCAAGCGCGGCGACACGGTCGAGCGCACCGTCGCGCCGGAAACGCGCCGGGAGGTCCGTCGCAAGCTCACCAATTTCGTGCGGGCGCGCTGGTTCGCCCCGCCGTTCGGCGGCGTGGGTTTCTCGAGCCTGCTGCTCGACGCCTTTGACGCCATGGCCGCCAGCGAGACGACCGCCCCACTCATTCCGGACGGCCATCCACTCGACCTGTTCGTGACCGCCACCGACTTTTCCGGCCATGAAGAGCGCCTGCTGCTCAACAGCCCGCCCGAGATCAGCGAGACCGAGCACCGCCTGTCGATCAACTTCTCCGCGCATGGTGCTCGTCCGCGCCGCCTGGCGCATCCGGCCGAACTGGTTTTCGCGGCCCGTGCGACGGCGAGCTTTCCGGGCGCCTTTCCGCCTTTCACGGTCCGCGAGCTCGACAAGGTCCTGGCCCAGCGCCAGCTCGCCTGGCCCGGCCGTTCTGCTTTCCTCCAGCGCATATTGCCGCGCCACGAGGCCACCGGCACGGCCGAGGACGCCGTGCTTATCGACGGGTCGGTGCTCGCCAATGCCCCCTTCGCCCAGGCGATCGGTGCGCTCAGGGATCGCCCCGCGCGGCGGCTGGTCGACCGGCGCTTCGTCTACATCCAGCCATCGCCCGGCCATGGCCGCTTCCGGCTGACATCGCCAGGGCCGCGGGACAAGAGCGGCCATGCTCGCCTCCCCGGCTTCTTTCGCACCATATTCGGCGCTCTCAGCGATCTTCCCCGCGAACAGCCGATCCGCGACAATCTCGACGCCATTGCGGGGCGCAGCCGCCGCATTCGCCGCATGCGAGGCATCGTCGAAGCCATGCGCCCCGACATTGAGCGCGTCGTCGAGGCGACCGTCGGCCGGACCTTGTTCCTCGTCCGCCCGACTCGAACCCGCCTGGCGCAATGGCGCGCGCGCATGCAGGGCAAGGCGGCGCGCGCGGCAGGCTATGCCTATCCCGCTTATGCGCAGCTCAAATTCTCCGGCATTGTCGACAGCCTGGGCGAGCTGCTCGGCAATCTCGCCGGCGATCCGTCGCCTGCGGGGCGGGAAGCGCTTCGCAAGCGGCTCCATGAGGTGCTGACCGCCGCCGGTGTCGACCGCTGCGGCCATGGCACGCGCGATGGCGCCAGCCCGGCCCTCATCGCGTTCCTGCGCAATCATGATGTCGATTTCCGGCTGCGGCGGCTGCGATTCCTGGCGCGCCAGCTCATTCCGCTCGCCGAAGCCCGCGGGAAGGCCGCCGACGAGACGGAGCCGGCCCGCGAAGCCCTGCGCGACCTGATCTACGAGACCATCGGCGCCTATGCCGAAACACAAGCGCCCGGCTTTTTCGACGCCGACTGCCGGCTGGCGGCGCGCAAGGCGGCCGACGACCCGCTGGCGGCGATCGACGCGATTGCGCGATTGCGCGATCTTCGCGGCCTCGACGACCGGTTCGATCGGCAGTTCCCCGACGCGCTCATGGCCCTGGCGGCGGACGAGCGGCGGGCCTTGCTGCGTGCCTATCTCGGCTTCCCATATTACGACATCGCCACCTTGCCCCTGCTCCAGGGCGAGGGTCTCGACGAATATGACCCGATCAAGGTCGACCGCATCTCGCCCGACGACGCCACCTCGATCCGCAAGGGCGGCGCGGCGGCGACGCTGCGCGGCATCGAGTTCAACAGCTTCGGCGCCTTCTTCAGCCGCGCCTATCGCGAGAACGACTATCTCTGGGGCCGCCTGCACGGCGCCGAGCGCATGATCGACATCTTGCTCTCGACCGTCGGCGACGTGGCCATGACCTCAGTCGCGCGGCGCAACCAATGGAAACGGGCCATTTTTCATGCGATCCTCGACGAGGAAGTTGCGCGTTTGCCGGCCGTCGCCAGTCTGATCGCAAGTCTGCGCGACGAGATCGACGCGGCTCTTCCGCCACATCCGGGCTAGACCTTCACCAGCGTGACCTGCGCGACGTCGATGCCGCGTCCGGCAAAGCCACCCTCGCAATACATCAGATAGTAGCGCCACATATTGACGAAATGGACGTCGAAGCGGCGCGGCAGCAGTCCGGCCTCGACCACCGCGTCGAAGCGCTCGCGCCACTGGCGCAGCGTCCAGGCATAATCGAGGCCGAAGCGGCTCTGCCCGGTCCATTCAAGGCCCCGCGCCTCGGCCAGCGCGCGGAAGCGCCGCTCCGAGATCAGGCAGCCGCCCGGGAAGATATAGCGCTGGATGAAGTCGGCGCGGCGCGCATAGGCCGGGAAAATCGCGTCGTCGATGCTGATGAACTGAATGGCCGCCCTGCCGCCCGGCTTCAGCAGCCGGTGGATCGTCTCCAGATAGATGGGCCAATAGTCCTGGCCGACAGCCTCGACCATCTCCACACTTGCAATCGCATCGTAGGTTCCGATGGTATCCCTATAATCCTGCAGGAGAACTTGAGCATCGTCTCCCGCCTGCACGATGATCGGCAGGGTCAGCACCTCGGCGCGCTGCTCCTGTGACAGCGTAAGGCCGGTATAGCCGATCTTCGCCCGCCCCAGTGCCTGCTGTGCGAGACCGCCCCATCCGCACCCGATTTCAAGGAGTTGATCGCCGTCCTTGAGATCGAGCCTGTCAAGTAATTCGCCGATCTTGCGCCGCTGTGCGTCGGCCAGCGGCTCGGTGAGGAAGGCAGGCCGCGCGCAGCTATAGGTCAGCGTCTCGTCGAGCCACAGCGCGTAGAAGTCGTTGCCAAGGTCATAATGGTCGGCGATGTTCCGCCGCGCACCCTTGCGGCTGTTACGCCGCCAGGCATGGCGCAGGCGCCCGAGCAGGCGCGTAAAGCCTCGCGAGCGCGCCGCCGTCCCCAGCGAGCGCGCATTGGCCATGAACAGCGCGAACAGCGCCACCGGATCCGGGCTCGACCATTCCTCCGCTTCCCACGCCCGGAACCAGCCTATCGAGCCCGCCGCCGCGAGCCGCAGCAGCGCCCGATAGCTGTCGAGATGGACGATCGCCGTAAAACCCTGCTCGCGTCCGCCCATCATGCGGATCGACCCGTCGGGCAGGTGCAGTTCCAGCGAGCCGCTCATCAGCCCGCGGTCGATGCGATCGAGGATCGGCAGGAACAGCCGGACCGGAAGCCGCGTCCAGAGCGCGCTGCCGTAACGCCGCGCGGCGCGCTCGGCCTTCGCCCGCCGGAAGCCGCTGCTGGAGCTGTGGACGTTCATGAGGCCATATTGGGGTGTCCGAGCGCCGAGCACAATGAGTCGATTGCGCTGATTTCGGTCAGTTCGTCCGATGCGGTCCGCACTCCGGCCCGTCGAGCGGCAGCGTCACCACGCGGCGCAGCGGCCCACGGCCCATCTGTATGCCGAAACGCGCGTCGCCGACCGAGACTTCGGCTTGGCAGGCCTCCCGCTTGATCACCGCATAAGGCATGAACGACCAGCGCATGAAGGCCGCGATGCCGGGATCGGCCTGCACTGCCCGGCGCACCAGCGGATCGCGCATATTGTCGGGCACCATCGGCTGGATATCGGCGACGTGCGTGAAGGAACGGAACGGATCGTAGCTTGCCCGCCCGAAAGCGCCCTTTTCCCTCCAGATCAGGTCGCGTCTCCAGAACAGCACCGGCTGCTCGCCGGCGATGATGACGTCGGGCGCGCGTCCGGGCGGCAATGACCGCAGCAGGATGGCGCGTGCATTCAGGCTGATCGCGCCATTGAGGGCGACATAGGCCCCAGCCGCGGCAAGCCCGACCATCGCCGGCTTGATCCAGTCCGCCTCGCCGCGCCCCTGCCGTCGTCGCGACATCCATATCGCGAAAGCCAGCGCGCTCCAGAGCCACACATCGATGATGAACAGCGTCTCGGTGTGGAACCAGAGCGTGCTGAACGGCGAAAGCAGCTGCACCGAATAGGTAGTCTGCAGATCGAGCAAGGGATGGGTGAGCGCGCCGATGTAGCAAAGCGCCACGAGCCACGGCACGTGCATCGGCAGGCCGCTGGGGAAGGGTTTTCCGCGCGATACATGCCATCGGTCCAGCAGCCAGAGCAGTCCGGCCAGCAGTGCCGGCATCAGCAATATGCCGCCGATCCCGTGCGTGAAGCCGCGATGCGTCGCCAGCGGAGCCCAGGGCACCCAACCGAAGAACACGTCGATGTCGGGCATGTTCGCGCCCAGGATCAGCGCGGCGAGGCCCTTGCGGCTTTTCGACTTGAGGCCCGCCTGGCCAAGAGCCCATCCGGCCAGGCTATGGGTGAAATTGTCCATCACGAGATGGATGAGACGGGAATTGCGCCGCCGTCAAGCCAAGCTTTCCTTGCCCCTTCAGGGGTCGGCCAAAGGCAGGTGACTCTGGCCGAGATAGTGCAGCTTGGCGGCCAAAGGCCGGCTAGCGAAACTTGGAGCGGGGAAGACGCCGCCCCTCTCCAACTGCGCCTAATCGCTCCGCGATAAGGCTTCGTATCCTCTCCCCTGAAGGGGCGCGAGGAAAGCTGCTTACAGCTCCGGCCCGCTGCCTGCGCTGCCCGCCTCGGCCGCGTCCGTCTGCGCCTTGCCCGACACCGTCCACGTCTCGCCCTTGCTGACCAGCTTCTGCAGGTCGGCGACCTTGCCGGCGGCCAGCCTGGCATTCTGCTCGACGACGGCCTGCTCGAAGCTCGGCCGCGGATCGTCGTACAGCACGCCGAGCGCCATCGGGAATTCACCGAACGGCATCTCGATCAGCATATGCGCGACGGCGCGATTCCTGACATCGTGGACGATCACGCCCGCGGCCTGCCAGTCGCCATCCACGACATCGACCACCTCGAGGTGGAGATGGTCGAGATTGAGCTTGAGGCCTTTCACGCCGCCGGTCTTCTCGGAGCCGAACAGCATCGGCTCGCCGTCCTTCAGCCAGAGCTGGCGGTCATCGGCGCCCTTGGGCGCGGCGAAGTCGTTGAACACGTCCTTGTTGTAGACGATGCAGTTCTGAAAGATCTCCACGAACGCCGCGCCCTTGTGATTATAGGCGGCCTTGAGCACGTCGGGCAGGTTCTTCGAGACATCGAAGCCGCGACCGACGAAGCGCGCGCCGCTCCCCAGCGCGAACGCCGCCGGCTTGGCCGGACGATCCACCGAACCGAACGGCGTCGACGGCGACTTGGTGCCTTCGCGGCTGGTCGGCGAATATTGGCCCTTGGTCAGGCCGTAGATTTCGTTGTTGAACAACAGGATCTGGCAATCGAGATTGCGGCGCAGCACATGCATGGTGTGATTGCCGCCGATCGACAGCGCGTCGCCGTCGCCGGTGATGATCCAGACGTCGAGATCGGGATTGGCGAGCTTGACGCCCGTCGCCACCGCCGGCGCGCGGCCGTGGATCGTGTGGAAGCCGTAGCTCTCGATATAATAAGGGAAGCGCGACGAGCAGCCGATACCGCTGATGAACGCGGTATTGGCCGGATCGGCGCCGACATCGGCCAGCGTGCGCTGCACGGCCTTCAGGATCGCATAGTCACCGCAACCGGGGCACCAGCGAACTTCCTGGTCCGTCTCCCAGTCCTTCACCGTGGTCTCGACGCGTGTCTTCGTCAGGGTAGTCATGTCATTCATGATTTTTACCGCTTCCCTCCGCCTGATCGAGACGCAGTACTCCATGCGGAGCAACCTGCGCGCGATAAGCCTCAATCAATTCGCCGCAGAGTTCTCGGCTATCCAATTTTTTCGCCCCACCGTCGACTTCGAAGCTGCCATGCAGACCGCTATTCTTGAAATCGTGATCGATGAGACTGATTACCGAGAAGGTCGCCGAATCAACGATATCGGCGGTCAAAATCGTGGCCTCTTCCACGCTCAGCCGGTTCCAGAGCTTCGCCAGTTCAAGCGATTGTGCGGAAGGAGTACGCCCGGGAGGGTTTTGCCGAGAGGCGACCAACGCACCGATATTCGTCAGCCACCCATTCGTCACGACGACATCAACGAGCCTTTCAGCGACTAAACTGCTCATCCAAGCATCCCCTCGATGGCCGCCTCGATCTCCGCGATGCGGAAGGGCTGGCCCGAGATTTTGTTGAGCGGCTTGGCGTCGACCAGATATTGGTCACGCAGCACGGTCTTGAACTGGCCAGTGTTCATTTCCGGTACGAGAATCTTGTCGTAACCCTTGAGAAGATCGCCAAGATTTTCCGGAAGTGGCCAGATGTGGCGGACATGGATATGGGCCACGTCATGCCCCTTCTGGCGCGCGCGCTTCACGGCCTGGTGGATGGGACCGAAGGTCGAGCCCCAGCCCACCACGGCGAGCTTGCCGGTCTCGTTGCCGAGGCAGACATCCTGACGGATACCCTTGGCGATACCCAGCACCTTGTCGCGGCGGATCTCGGTCATCGCCTGATGGTTGGCGGCCGCATAGTTGATGTGGCCGGTGTTCACTTCCTTCTCGATGCCGCCGATGCGATGCATGAGGCCGGGCGTGCCGGGCTTGATCCACGGGCGCTTGAGCTTCTCGTCGCGCGCATAGGGCTTGAGGCCGCCGTCCTGCGGCTCGCTCATGAACTGCGCGGGGAAAGGCTTGTAGCTCGCCATGCCCGGCACCCGCCAGGGCTCGGCGGCATTGGCGATGTAGCCATCGGTCAACAGGATCACCGGCACCATATATTGGGTGGCGATACGGCAGGCCTCGATGGCGCAATCGAAGGCGTCGGCTGGCGAACGCGCAGCGATGACCGCCAGCGGGGCGTCGCCGTTCCGGCCATAGACGGCCTGATAGAGGTCCGATTGCTCGGTCTTGGTCGGCAAGCCGGTCGACGGGCCGCCGCGCTGCGAGTTCACGATGACCAGCGGCAGCTCGGTCATGATCGCGAGGCCCATCGCCTCGCCCTTGAGCGCGATGCCCGGACCGGACGACGAGGTGACGCCCAGTTGCCCGGCATAGGACGCGCCGATCGCCGCCGCGATGGCCGCGATCTCGTCCTCCGCCTGGAAGGTCGTGACGCGATATTCCTTGAGCCGGGTCAGGTGATGCAGGATCGCGCTGGCCGGGGTGATCGGATAGCCGCCGAAAAACATCGGCAGGCCCGCCAGCTGCGCACCGGCGACCAGGCCGAGCGAAATGGACTCGGCGCCCGTCACGGTGCGGTAGAGCCCTTCCGGCACCGGCGCCGGCGCGACGTGGAGCTGCTTCATCGGCACGGCCAGCTCGGCGGTCTCGCCATAGGCATGGCCGGCGTTCAGCGCCGCGATATTGGCCTCGGCCAGCTGCGGGCTCTTGGCGAACTTGGCATTGAGCCAGTCGATGATCGGCTGGCGGCTGCGGTCGAACAGCCAGAGCGCAAGGCCCAGCGTCCACATGTTCTTGCAGCGCAGGGCTTCCTTGTTGCCGAGGCCGAACGCCTTGACGCTCTCCATGGTCAGCGCGCTGATGTCGAAGGCCAGCACCTGCCAGCGGCCCAGCGAGCCATCCTCGAGCGGATTGGCTTCATATTTGGCCTTGGCGAGGTTGCGCTCGGTGAATTCGCCCGTGTCGGCGATGACCAGACCGCCGGCCTTGAGATCAACGACGTTGGTCTTGAGTGCGGCCGGGTTCATCGCGATCAATATGTCCGGCGCGTCGCCGGCCGTCGTGATGTCGGACGAGCCGAAATTGATCTGGAAGGCCGAGACGCCGAACAGCGTGCCCTGCGGCGCGCGGATTTCGGCGGGAAAGTCCGGGAAGGTCGCCAGGTCGTTGCCGGCAAGCGCGGTCGAGAGCGTGAACTGGCCGCCGGTCAGCTGCATGCCGTCGCCGCTGTCGCCCGCAAAGCGGACAACGACGGCCTCGGGCGCGGCATCGGCGGTCGCGCTGGGGAATTGGGTAGTGGCAGCAGTCGCCATGGCAATACTCGAATGGGAAACTGGATGGCGCTCAACTAGTCCTTCGCGCGCCCTTCTTCAAAGTAGAAAAGCTGCGCCCCACCCAAAGCGTTGCCTTTTGCGACGCGACTTGCCATCGGCCAGTCGCATGACCAAGTCACCCTCCCCCCGCCTGTTCGCCGGAGCCCATTCCCGATGAAGCCCCCCAGTCATCCTCAGGCCATCGACAAGTCCACTTTGCCGTATCGCCCTTGCGTCGGCATCATGCTCGCCAATCGCGAGGGGAAGGTGTTCGTCGGCAAACGCCTGGACCAGAGCGTCGCCGAGCCCGATGCCTGGCAGATGCCGCAAGGCGGGATCGATCCCGGCGAAGACGAGGAAACGGCCGCGATCCGTGAACTGGGTGAGGAAACCGGTCTTTCGCCCGAACATGTCGACATCATCGCGCGCTCGGCCGAGCGTCACGCCTATGACCTGCCCGACGAGCTGGTCGGCCGGATCTGGGGCGGCAAATATCGCGGCCAGATCCAGCGCTGGTTCCTCCTGCGCTTCAAGGGCAAGGACAGCGATATCGATCTCCACACCCACCATCCCGAGTTTGCGGCCTGGCAGTGGGTCGAGGCGGACCAGCTTGCCGATCTCATCGTGCCGTTCAAGCGCACGCTCTATCGCAAGGTGGTCGAGGAATTCCGGCCTCTGCTCTGACTCGCGGGCCCGCCTGAAACATGGTAAAGGCGTCGATAATAATGACGGATTCGAACGCGTTAACCATTAAGGCCAGCCTTTTCCGTAGCTGGTGCGAGGATTGCGGAGTCGTGGGAATGGACCGGATCAGACGCCTCTTCACCATCAACACGAAATTCGAGGCGTTCCTCGCCATCTATGCGATCGCGGTCGGTTCGACCGCGCGCGGCGCGCATTATCTCACGGACTATCCGGGCATCGGCGGCAAGCTGCTGTTCCTGTGTTGCTGCCTCGCCGCCTTCGTCGTGGGCGGCCTCATCATCGACGCCGTCGATATCAAGCAGGCCTACGAGAGCTGACGTTCGGTCCGGGGCATTGCGAGGCCCCGGCGTTCGGCTTCACGCAAAACGGCATCGTGAAAGGGCGCCCGCTCCTTGAGTGCGGGCAACCGGCGAAGGATCGACGCGATTTCGGCGTCGATCATCCTGGCCGCCATCTCGGCCAGATGATTCTCCATATTGTGCATTGAACCTTCCGACACCTTCCGGTGCATGGGCGAGGCCAGCATCAGTGTCGCAAGAACGACAGCAATTCATGGCGGGATGCGGCAGACGAAGCCCTCTCCGATCATATGCCTGCCGGCCGCATTTACCTAATGTAATCGGATTCACCTGAATCAAGTCATGTCAAAGCGATGTCGGCAGGCACCACATCATAGCCATGCTCCCGGGCCACTGGCGGGCATGTGACCATGCCATTCCACACATTGAGCCCATCGAGCAGATTCGGGTCACGTTTCATGGCCTCTTTCCATCCGAGATCGGCTATTTTCAGGGCGTGCGGCAGCGTCACATTGTTGAGGGCATACGTGCTCGTCCGCGCCACCGCCCCCGGCATGTTCGCCACGCAATAATGCACGATCCCGTCCACCACATAAGTCGGCTCGGCATGGGTGGTCGCATGGCTCGTCTCGAAGCACCCGCCCTGGTCGATCGCCACGTCGACGAGCACCGCGCCCGACTTCATCGTCTTCAGCATGTCCCGGGAGACCAGCTTCGGCGCCGCCGCCCCGGGGATCAGCACCGCGCCGATCACCAGATCCGCCTGCGCCACGCAATCGGCGAGGTTCGCCTTGTTCGAGAAGCGCGTCTTTGCCCGCGCCTCGAAATACATGCCCAGCTTCTCCAGCACTTCCGGGTTGCGATCGAGGATCGTCACATCCGCGCCCAAGCCCGCGGCCATCTGCGCGGCATTGAAGCCGACCACCCCGCCGCCGATGACCGCAACCTTCGCCGGCAGCACGCCCGGCACGCCGCCCAGCAGCACGCCCCGGCCGCCATGCGCCTTCTCGAGCGCCGTCGCGCCGGCCTGGATCGCCATGCGGCCCGCGACCTGACTCATCGGCTTCAGGAGCGGCAAGCCGCCATGCGCGTCGGTCACCGTCTCATAGGCAATGCACGTCGCCCCGGACCGCACGAGATCGGCGGTCTGTTCCGCGTCGGGGGCGAGGTGGAGATAGGTGTAGAGGATTTGTCCCGGCCGAAGCATGGCGCGCTCGGCCTTTTGGGGCTCCTTGACCTTCACGATCATGTCAGCGGCGGCGAACACCTTTTCCGCATCGGGCTCGATGCGCGCACCCGCCGCGCGATAGTCATTGTCCGTCGCGCCAATGCCGAGCCCCGCGCCCGCTTCGACCAACACGTCATGGCCATGAGCATGCAATTCATGGACGCTCTCGGGCGTCAGGCCGACGCGATATTCATGCGTCTTGATCTCCTTCACGGTGCCGACAATCATCGGACGACTCCTTGGAATAAAATTACGCTTAGCGATGAGGGCTGATCGGGTTAGGGGCAGCCGTCAAGGGACAGTAAGGAAAGGACCCAAATGACCGCCGGCACGACGGAACGCGCAGCTGCTCTCGCTACGCTCACGCATTATTATGACGCGTTCAACGCCGGCGACCATGACGGCATGCTCGCCTGCCTCAGCGCCGATGTGGCGCATGACATCAATCAGGGCGGTCGAGAGACGGGCAAGGACAAGTTCCGCGCGTTCCTCAAACATATGGAGCGCACCTATGCCGAGCGCCTCGAGAACATCGTGCTGATGGCGAGCGGCGACGGCACGCGCGGCGCGGCGGAGTTCATCGTGCACGGCCAGTATCTCGCCGATGACGAGGGCCTGCCGCCCGCTAAAGGCCAGCGCTACGTCTTGCCTGCAGGCGGTTTCTTCGAATTCCAGGACGGCCTGATCTCGCGTGTCACCGTCTATTATAATCTGGCCGACTGGATTGCACAGGTCAGCGCCTGATGGCGGTGACAGTCGAGACATTGGCCAATCCGGCGGCGCGCGCAGCGGCTTTGCCCGATCTCGCCCGGCTTCGTATCGCCGTGTTCCGCGAATGGCCTTATCTCTATGACGGCACGTTCGATTATGAGGAGCGCTATCTGGCACACTTCCTGGAAGATGCGGGTGCAATCCTGGTCATCGCCCGCGATGGCGACGCGATCGTCGGCGTTGCCACAGCCTCGCCGATGGCCGGACAAGAACGGGCGCTGAGCAAACCCTTCGCGGATGCCGGCCATGACGTCGCGACGCTCAGCTATTTCGGTGAATCGGTGTTGCTGCCCGCCTACCGCGGACGAGGCCTCGGCCACGCCTTCTTCGACCATCGAGAGGCTGCGGCGCGCGCTTCCGGCGCAGCCTCTGCCTGCTTCTGCGGTATCATCCGTCCGGCCGATCATCCGTTACGCCCAGGGGGTGCAAGGAATCTGGCCCCGTTCTGGCGCGCGCGGGGCTATGCACCGCTTGACGGCATGGTCGCGCATTATGACTGGAAAGACATCGACCAGCCCGAGGAAACGCCCCATCCCATGCAGTTCTGGCATCGCGCACTATGACGGCGTTCAAGCTCGCCCTCGCTCAATATCCCATCGAGCAGCTCGAAAGCTTCGACGCCTGGCAGGCCAAGATCGCACACTGGGTCGGCGAGGCGGCCGGTCGAGACGCGAATTTGCTCGTCTTTCCCGAATATGCCGCGATGGAATTGGCCGCCCTCGATCCACGCAGCATGGGCGATCTCCATGCGACGATCGGCTTTGTGGCCGGCCTGATCGAGGCGGTCGATGCGCACCATGCCCAGCTCGCGGCGCTTCACGGCGTGCATATCGTGGCGGGCAGCCTCCCCTGCCCGCTTGACGACGGGCGCACCGTCAATCGCGCCCGCCTGTTCACGCCAGACGGCAAGGTCGGCATCCAGGACAAGCTGGTCATGACCCGCTTCGAACGGGAGAAATGGGACATTGCGGCGGGAGGGCCGGTCCGCGTGTTCGACACCGCGCTCGGACGGATCGGCATGTCCATCTGTTATGATGTCGAATTCCCGCTCATCGCACGCGCGCAGGCGGAAGCTGGCGCCACGCTCATCCTGTCGCCCTCGTGCACGGACACGATGCAGGGTTATTGGCGTGTGCGCATCAGTGCCCAGGCGCGTGCGCTGGAAAACCAGTGCTTCGTCGCACAAGCGCCGACAGTCGGCATGGCGCCCTGGTCGCCGGTCCTCGACGAGAATTACGGTGCGGCCGGATTGTTCGCGCCGCCGGACGGCGATGCCCCCGACGATGGCATTCTGGCGCTGGGCTCCTTGGGCGAAGGCCAGTGGGTCCATGGCGAGATCGACCCGGCACGCGTCGCCCGCTGGCGAAGGGATGGCAATGTCCGCCCTTTCACACATTGGAACGAAAGCGGCCCGACGACCCCGCTTCCTTGCGAGGTCGTCAGCCTGCTTTAGAACGGATCGACATTTAGCGCTGAGGGCCTGCAAATGGTGGCTTTCTCCTCTTCCGGTGCTCACGTACCAGAAGTACGCTACGCTCCGGATCACGAAAATCCACCATCTTCGTCACCTCATCATCTGAATGTCGATCCGGCCTAGAAGAACAGCTTGCGGAAGTTAACGCTGATCGTGCGGCCGTCGCGATCCAGGAAGGGGCCCGAATAGGCATAGGGCGTCTGCCCGGTCGCATCGGTCACTTTGCGGCGCGTGTCGAAGATATTGTCGATGCCGAACTGCAGGCGCGCACCGCGCAGGAACGGCACCTGGTTGACCAGCTTCGGCATCTGCTGGAAGTTCACGAACAGGCGGAAATTCGTCGAGGCCAGCGCGCCGAAACGCAGCTGCGAGCTTGGCCCGCTGGTGCCGAGGCTTTCCGTTGCGCTATTCCAGTTCACGAACAGGCGCGTGCCGAGCCAGCCCCGCGTATAGCCCGCCTGGACCTGGACCTGATGCTTCGAGGGGTTGGCGCCGCCGCCCAGCGTACCGCCATTCAACAGATCGACGACCGGCAGTGTCGGCGCGAGCTGGGTCGTGCTGTCGAGCAGCCAGGTATGATAGACCGAGACATTGATCCGGCCAGTGCGCTGGTTGCCGCCGCCACCAAAGCCGCCACCGCCAAAGCCGCCGAAACCACCGCCTCCGAAACCGCCCGGAGGGCCACGGAAGCCGCCCGGCCCGCCGGGTCCGCCGGGTCCGCCCGGACGCCCCTGGAAAACAAAATTGCCGCCTTGAGGCGCGCCGCTTCCGGGCGTGCCCGTAACGACGATGGGCGAACCATCTTGAGCCGGCGTGGTCGACTGGGTCTGTCCGGTCTGCGGCTGGCCTTGCTGTGCCTGACCGGCCGGCGCTGCATTGGCGGCGCCTGTCTGATTTGCTTGTCCCGTCTGGCCGCTCTGTCCGGGCCGACCCGCCTGGCCGAGCTGGCCGCTCTGCAAGGCTTGCGTCAGCCGCGCCGCCACATCGGGCGGGAGCTGGCCGCTCTTGAGGCGCTCCTGGATCCGTTCGCGCGCCACGTCCTGGAACTGCCGGATCTCGCTCTGCGGCGTCTTGAGCTGCATCGTGAAGTTGAAACCCCAGCGGAACTGCGTGCTTTTCTGTTCCGTGATGTTGATCGGCCGCAAGTCGACCTGGGTCAGGCGACCCACTGTTTTGCCGGCGTCGGCGGGGTTGGTCGGATCGAGCGGAAGTCGCGTGAAGCGGCTGGCGAAGGCCGTCTGTGTCTCGAGCGTGATGCCCGGCAGCGCCGAAATGCCGCCCGAAGTGCGATTTTGACTCAGATCGAACTGGAAGTTGAGTTGGGGATCCTTGAGCGGGTTCACCGAAACGCCGATGCGCCAGCTTTCCGTCTCGCCATTTTTCAAACCGGCATTGCCGCCCGAAAGCGTCCGGACATTGACGGTTTCGCCACGGACATAATCGAAGATCGGGACATTCTCGGTCTGGACGATCGCGTCGCCGAGTTGCGAGGCGGTCGGCGCATTCTGACGCCTGGTATAGTTGCCCGTCACATTGACGATGCGCGCCGGCTGCCAGTTTACGCCAACAGCATAGGTGTGAATCCAACCGAAGTCCGACAGACGGGAGAAGTTGAAATTGCCGTTTACCGACAGGCGCCCGATCTTTTCGGCAAGCATGGAGCCATTGCCGGCGATAGGCAGGTTGATGTTGCCGGATATGCCGCCGATGCTCCGCTGCACGCGTGACTGGGTCAGCGCCCCGGCGTTCATGCGATCGGCACGGAAAGTCGACGTCGAGCCGAAGAGGTGCCCCGTGAAGGACACGTCGCTCGAGCCGAGCCGGAAGAGCGACATGTTGTAGAGCAGGTCCAGCGAACCCGTGTCGGTATAGCTGCGCGAAACGTCGGCGCCCGGCAGGTACAGCATGTTGATGTTGTCGGCCGGATTGGCGGTCGAATCGCCGCGCGCGACTGCCTCCTCATAGGCCCTGAGGTCGAACGGACGGTCCGAAATGGTCCGCGTGTAGCTATGATCGTAATTGCCCGTCAGGGTCATCTGGCCCTTGGCATGATCGCGTGTCAGACCGAAGCCGCCATGCGCGGTGAAGCGGCTCGACGACCGTTCGAGGGCCATGCCGCCCAGCGAGGAAGTCGGCAGGAACTGGCTTGCCATGCCGCCGGGCGCATAGGGGCTCGTGGCGGGGATGTTGACCGACAGCGCGGGCAGGACGCGCCCGATCCTGCTTTCCTGCTGATCCGTGACGATCTGCCCGTTCAGCGTGCCGGCCACGCGCTGGCTGAGCGGATGGTGGTAGGTCGAGTTGATCGTGATCTGCGCGTCGGACGGCGACAGGGTGCGGAATGCGGAATCCTGCCCGGTGAGGCCACGATCCGTTTCCATCAGCAGCTCCTGGCCCTGCACCTGGACATCGGTGTTGAAGCGCTTGCCGTTACGGATCGACATATAGCCGACCTGGGCATTGCCGTTCTTGCCGCCGCCCGCGGTTGGCACGCGGCCATTCAGCTCGACATTCACGGCGCGAAAGCGCTGGCGAAGAACGATGTTCACGACCTTTTGATCGGCGTCATAACCATAGCGCAGGCCGACTTCCTCAGGCAGCACATCGACGCGCTGGATCGCTTCGGAAGGCAGGCTGTTGATTTCGTTGGGGCTCGAAAGGCGGTGGCCCTCGAGCAGCATGACCGGCGGACGGCCGCTGGCGCTCTGCACCTGGGGACCGAGCTCGTTGATGAGGTCGCTGACATTGCTCACGCCAAGCGCGCGCACATCGCCGGCATCGAGCTGCTGAACCGGTTTGACGTCACCGACCACGGCGCCGCGCTCACGGGCACCGGTGACGACGATCTCTTCGTCGGCGAGATCTTCATTGGCATTGAGGCCAGTCGAACTGACCGTGGGAGCCGAACTCGGCGTCTGCGGCCTGAGAGCCGGCTGCGCCTCCGCGGTGGGCTCCTGGGCCACGGCCGGAGCGGCCAGCGCCAATGGCGATGCGGCCGCAAGCAGAGTCAGCATCAGGTGATTACGCGCAGTCATGAGGCTCCCGCTTCGTCAAATCCGTTATGATAGGTAAACGCGACAGCAGCGAAACGCTCGCAACGCTGACCGCCGCCCTTTCCATGATGTTGTTGTGCGGTTGATTTCAACATTGAAACGTTCGGGCACACATTGTTGCAAACATTTCCCGCTGTGGCCGAAATGCTCTATCACGGCGCGGTCAGGATAGTTTCATGGAGAGGATGTCAGATAGAATGAGCCAGACGCTCACAATCGAAGACCGAATCGCGCTGCAGGATCTGATCGCGAATTATGGCTGGGCGCTCGATACCGGCGAGGTCGAAAATCTCGTGGCCTGCTTTACGCCCGACGCCGTCATGACCGAGGAAGTCTTCGACGATCCCGACATCTGGGAAGGCCATGATGGTATTCGCGGCATCGCCGAGCATTACCGCAACGCACCCGGTTTTCCGGGCCGGCAGCATCATGTCACGCAAACCCAATATACGCCGCAGGACGACGGGTCGGTAAAAATGCGCAGCTTCGCCTTCGTCACCGAATGCGAGGGTGAGCCGCCTTACGTGTTGCGCTTCACCGGTTGGTATGACGATCATGCCGTCAAGTGCGAGGACGGCCAATGGCGTTTCAAGCGCCGCACCGTGCGCCTGTGGGACGGAGAGGTGCTGAAGAATTTCCCGGGCCGCGGGCAATGGGTGCCGCGCAAGCGCCCGCCGTCGCTGATCATCAAAAGATAGGGAAGGCCGATCGCCCCTGCCCCTTGCGTCAACGCCATGCGGCTCTCGCGGTCCGGGGTGAGTGCCGACCATCTTTCTTTAGAGGTTGATCCATGGATGTCGAACCGCTCGTCATTGCGAGCCTGGCATAAGCTGGGCGAAGCAATCCAGGGGCGGGCAAGATCGGCCTGGATTGCCGCGCGACTGCGTCGCTCGCAATGACGATTCAGGCCTGCTGGATCGGAATCTAGAAAGGCGCAGCGGCCGACATGAACGCTGCCCCCGGGCGATCCGATCGTCCAGGGCTTCCTTCTGCGGTCTCAACGCAAAAAGGGCCCTCCATGATGGAAGGCCCTTTTGAAATGGCGCACCCGGAACGATTCGAACGTCCGACCCTCAGATTCGTAGTCTGATGCTCTATCCAGCTGAGCTACGGGTGCATTACCATGTCGTCGCGCGGAAGGCCGGGGCCGCCGCGGGAGAGGCGCAGATAGTCTCGCCCGTTCCCTGTGGCAACCCCCTTTTTGTGCTTACTTCGGTCGAGCAGCCAATGCCGCCTGTGCCGCGGCGAGCCGGGCGATCGGCACGCGATAGGGCGAGGCGCTGACGTAATCGAGGCCGGTCTTCTCGCAGAAGGCGATACTTGTCGGATCGCCGCCATGCTCGCCGCAAATGCCGAGCTTGATGTCGGGGCGCGTTGCCCTGCCCCGCTCTGCCGCAATCTCGATCAATTGCCCGACGCCGGCGGTGTCGAGGCTGACGAACGGGTCGCGGGCAAAGATGCCCTTGTCGACATATTGCGTCAGGAAGCGTCCCGCATCGTCGCGGCTGATCCCGATCGTGGTCTGGGTAAGATCGTTGGTGCCGAAGGAGAAGAATTCGCCGGCCTCGGCAATCTCGCCCGCCATGAGCGCTGCGCGTGGGAGTTCGATCATGGTGCCGACCATATAATCGACCTTGGCGCCGCGCTCCTCGAACACTTTCGCGGCGATCTGGTCGACCACGGCCTTCATCAGCTCCAGCTCACGCTTCGTGGCGACCAGCGGGATCATGACCTCCGGGATCGGCGCCTGACCGCTGGTCCCGGCGACATCCAGGGCCGCCTCGAAAATGGCACGCGCCTGCATCTCGTAGATTTCCGGGAAAGTGACGCCGAGACGGCAGCCGCGATGGCCGAGCATGGGGTTGAACTCGTGCAGCTCGGCGGCGCGCCGCTTCAGCGTCTCCACACCCACGCCGGCCGCCTTCGCGACTTCGGCGAATTCATCATCCTCATGCGGAAGGAATTCGTGGAGCGGTGGATCGAGCAGGCGAATCGTGACGGGCAGCCCCGCCATCTCCTCGAAGATGCCGACAAAGTCGGCCCGCTGCTCCGGCAACAGCTTGGCGAGCGCCTCGCGCCGGCCCTTTTCGCTGTCGGCGAGGATCATCTGCCGCACGGCCGTGATGCGCGCTTCGTCGAAGAACATATGTTCGGTGCGGCAAAGACCCACGCCTTCCGCACCGAAGCCGCGCGCCGTCTTGCAGTCATGCGGCGTTTCGGCATTGGCCCGAACCTTCAGGCGGCGGACGCTGTCGGCCCACGCCATCAGCGTGCCGAAATCGCCGGCCAGCTCGGGTTGCACGGTGGGCACCTCACCCGCCATGACCTCGCCGCTGGCGCCGTCGATGGTGATGATATCGCCTTCCTGGAAGGTGCGGCCGCCAACGCTCATCGTGCCTGCCTTGGCGTCGATGGCGATATTGCCCGCTCCGGAAACGCAGGGGCGCCCCATGCCACGGGCCACCACCGCCGCATGGCTGGTCATGCCGCCCCGCGCCGTGAGGATGCCTTTGGCGGCATGCATGCCGTGAATATCCTCCGGGCTGGTCTCGATGCGCACCAGAATCACGGCTTCGCCCAGTTCGGCATGGCGCTCGGCAGTGTCGGCTGTGAACACGATCATGCCGGAAGCGGCGCCGGGCGATGCCGGAAGCCCCTTGGCGATGACGTCCCGTGCCGCCTTCGGGTCGAGGGTGGGATGCAGCAACTGGTCGAGCGCGGCGGCATCGACGCGCGCGACAGCCTCCTCCTTGGAAATCAGCCCCTCATTGGCCATGTCCACCGCGATCTTGAGCGCGGCCTTGGCAGTGCGCTTGCCCGAACGGGTCTGCAGCATCCAGAGCTTGCCCTGCTGCACCGTGAATTCGATATCCTGCATGTCCCGATAATGGGTTTCGAGGATCTGGAAGACGCGCGCCAGCTCGGCGAAGGTCTCCGGCATCGCCTCTTCCATGCTGAGCGGCTTGGCGTTGGCGCGCTCGCGCGCGGCGCGGGTGAGATATTGCGGCGTACGAATGCCGGCGACGACATCCTCGCCCTGCGCATTGATCAGATATTCGCCATAATAGGCGTTTTCGCCGGTCGCGGGGTCGCGGGTGAAGGCCACGCCCGTCGCCGACGTGTCGCCCATATTGCCGAAGACCATGGCCTGGACGTTGACCGCCGTGCCCCAGTCGCCGGGGATATTATTGAGCCGGCGATAGACCTTGGCGCGCTCGGCCTGCCAGCTGCCGAAGACCGCGCCAATCGCGCCCCAGAGCTGTTCGTGCACATCCTGCGGAAAAGGCTTGCCCCAGCTACGCTGGACGATCGCCTTATATTCGCCAACCAGCGCCTGCCAGTCCTCGGCTGACAGTTCGGTGTCCAGATAGGCGCCCTTGTCTTCCTTGGCGATCTCCAGCGCTTCCTCGAAAGCGCCATGGTCGAGGCCGAGCACCACGTCCGAATACATCTGGATGAAGCGGCGATAGCTGTCCCACGCAAAACGCGGGTCTCCAGACACCGCAGCAAGGCCCTTCACGGTCTCGTCGTTGAGACCGAGATTGAGGACCGTATCCATCATGCCGGGCATCGAGACGCGCGCGCCGGAACGCACCGAGACGAGCAGCGGATCGGCCACATCGCCAAAGCGCTTGCCGGTCACGGCCTCGATATGCGCGATGCCGCCGGTGACCTCTGCGTTCAGGCTCTCCGGATAGGTCTCGCCGTCCGCATAATAGCGGGTGCACATCTCGGTCGTGATGGTGAAACCGGGCGGCACGGGCAAGCCGATCGCGGCCATGCCGTCGAGATTGGCGCCCTTGCCCCCGAGGAGGTTCTTGTCGCCCCCAACGCCCGCTGCTGCGCCGTCGTCGACGCCACCGCCGAAGCGGTAGACATATCTGGTCATCGTCTAAACCCCATCCCTGCACAGATTTGGCGGGCATTTTCAGAAAAGTGGGAACCGGTTCGCCTGAAAATACCCTTCACTCTTGACGGATCATTTTCCGAACCGTTGAGCCCCGCCCAACTCGGGAATGATCCCACGACCGCTTGTTTCGTTTCAAGTCTCGCTTGCCCGAAACGGCAGAAATTACCCGTTTCAGCCCTCGATCTTCGAGAAATCGGCGACTTTGTGCACCGCAGCGCGAATACGGGTCAACAGGTTTAACCGGCTCTCGCGCCTGGCGGGATCGGCGTCATTGACCGTCACCGCTTCGAAGAAGGCGTCGATCGGCGCACGTAAGGTCGCCAGCGCAGCCATGGCGCCGCCGAAATCTTCTGCGGATACAGCGGCATCGGCACGCGGGCAGGCGTCGTCGAGCGCGGCCATGAGCGCGGCTTCGGCGGGCTCGGGCGTATAATTTAGCGCAAAACGCTCCTCATGCACGCGGATCGCGTCCGCCACCCGCGGATCGCCGACGGCGACAAGGCCGTCCTCGTCGCCGGTGGGACCGCCGACCAAATGGCGATCCTCCCAATTCTCCTTCTTGAGGATATTGGCGGCGCGCTTGTAGCCGGCGAGCAGATTGGCGCCGTCGTCGGTGCCGATGAAGGATTGGAGGGCCTTTACGCGGCGAATGACGAGCCAGTTGTCAGTCGTCTGGCGCAAGGCGCCCACGGCGTCGATCAGGTCGTGGCGAACGCCGGCGTCGCGCTGCTGGACCTTGAGGCGATCCCACATGAATCCGGCGACATCCCGGCCAGCATCGCCACGGCCATGATGGGCCGCCGCGGTGATGAGATCAAACATCTCAACCCTGATGTCATTTTCGAGAATGAGGCTCAGAATGCCGATCGCGGCGCGGCGCAGCGCAAAGGGGTCCTTCGAGCCGGTCGGCTTTTCGTCGATCTGGAAGAAGCCGACAAGCGTATCGAGCTTATCCGCCAGGCTCACCGCCACCGTCACCGGCGCGGTCGGGACATCATCGCCCTGCCCGACCGGCTTGTAGTGATCGCGAATGGCGTCGGCGACGGCATCGGGCAGTCCCTCGGCGCGGGCATAATAGCCGCCCATCAGACCCTGCAATTCAGGGAATTCGCCGACCATCTCGGTGACGAGATCGGCCTTGCAAAGGCGGGCGGCCTGCTCGGCGAGGTTGGCGAGTTTCGCCCTTTCCTCATCATCCCGGCGAAGGCCGGGATCCATTTTAGATGCCGCGCCATCTTGCGAGACAGCGTGGACCTCGGCCTCCACCGGGGTGACGGTCACAATCCCCTCTTCCACCAGCCACCTGGCCAGCTTGGCAACGCGCTCGACCTTGTCGGCGACCGTGCCGAGCTTCTCGTGGAAGGTGATGCGGCTCAGCTTCTGCGCCTGCACGTCGAGCGGGATCTTCTTGTCTTGCTCCCAGAAGAAGCGGGCATCTGACAGCCGAGCGGCGAGCACCTTGCCATTGCCTTCGACGATGGCCTTGCCGCCATCCCTGGCCTCGATGTTGGCGGTACAGATGAACGCATTGGCGAGCTTGCCGACACCATCGCGCAACACAAAATATTTCTGGTTTATCCTGAGGGTTAGCTGGATAACCTCGGGCGGAACCTCAAGAAATGCCGGATCGAACATGCCGAGCAGCGGCACCGGCCATTCGGTGAGGCCGGCATTTTCGGCGACGAGGCCTGCGTCCGGAACCAGTTCGAGCCCCGCCTCTTGCGCGAGCGCGTTGGCGCGGGTCTCGATGATGCGCGCGCGCTCGGCCTGATCGACGATGACGTGGCAGGCCCGCAGCTTCTCGACATAATCATGGGCCGACCCGATGGTGATGGGGCCGCTATGGTGAAAGCGATGGCCCATGGTCGCGGCGCCCGACCGAATGCCCTCGATCTCCAGATCGACCACATTCTCGCCGAGCAGCGCGACAATGCCCTGCAGCGGCCGCACCCAGCGCAGGCTCTCGGTGGACAGGCTGGCTTCGCCCCAGCGCATCGACTTGGGCCAAGGAAACGCGCGGACGATGGCGGGAATGGCTTCGGCGAGCACGGCGGCGGTCGCCCTGCCCGGCTTCTCGACATGGGCGAACCAGACGCCGTCGCGATCCTCGAGCTGGTCCTGCGTGAGGCCGGTCTTGCGGAGAAAGCCTTCGAGCGCCTGCGCGGGCGCGTTGGTGCGGGGCCCTTTGGACTCCTCGCTCACCGCTTCGGTGGCGAGCGGCAGATCATGCGCGATGAGGGCAAGCCGGCGCGGCGTCACATAGCTCGTGATCACGCCAGGCTTCAGGCCGGCCTCGGCCAGCTTGCCGGTGAACAGGCGCGCGAGGTCTTCGCTCGCCTTGGCCTGCATGCGCGCCGGGATTTCCTCGCAGCGCAGTTCGAGGAGGAAATCGGCGGTCATGCCTTCTCCCCCTCTTCGTCACCCTGAACTTGTTTCAGGGTCCATTGCGCGATCAAGCTCTGTGGCTGAGGCACGATGGATGCTGAAACGCGTTCAGCATGACGATGAATTTGGTGAGGCGCACTCATCATCATTCCGTCCACCCGTTATGCGCCATCCAGGCCGCGCAGCTGCCCTTGGCCATGTCGCGGACGCGGCCCATATAGCTGGCGCGTTCCTGGACGCTGATCACGCCACGCGCCTGCAACAGGTTGAAGACATGGCTCGCCTCGATGGCCTGCTCATAGGCGGCGAGCGGCGCGTCCGCGGCGATGCTGGCGCGGCATTCCTCCTCGCAATCCTTGAACCAGCGGAACAGCTTGTCGGTGTCGGCGATCTCGAAGTTCCACTTCGACATCTGCCTCTCGTTCTCGAGGAAGACGTCGCCATAGGTCACCGCCGGACGGCTAGCGCCACTGGGATCTTTGGCGGCATCGTTGAAGACCAGATCGTACACGCTGTCGACGCCCTGGATGTACATGGCGAGGCGCTCGAGCCCGTAGGTCAGTTCGCCCGCGACGGGCTTGCAGTCGAAGCCGCCCATCTGCTGGAAATAGGTATATTGCGTGACTTCCATGCCGTCGCACCAGACCTCCCAGCCCAGACCCCAGGCGCCCAGCGTGGGGCTTTCCCAATCATCCTCGACGAACCGGATGTCATGGACCAGCGGGTCGATGCCGATCGCCGCGAGGCTGCCGAGATAGAGCTCCTGCAGGTTCGACGGGCTCGGCTTCATGATCACCTGATATTGGTAATAATGCTGGAGCCGGTTCGGGTTCTCGCCATAGCGACCGTCGGTCGGGCGGCGCGAAGGCTGGACATAGGCGCAATTCCACGCGTCCGGACCGAGGCTGCGCAGGGTCGTGGCGGGATGGAAGGTGCCGGCGCCGACACGCATGTCGAACGGCTGCAGAATCACGCAACCCTGCGCCGCCCAATAATCATGCAATGTCAGGATCAGTCGCTGAAAACTCAGCGGCTTCGATGCCTCGTCTACCATCTGTCCCTTGCCTGCAAAGTGTCGTCCCGGGAAACTGCCGCGCTTTGACGCATGGGGGGCAAGCGGTCAAGCAGCGCGACCGGTGGGCGGGCCTTACACCATTCATATCCGAGGCGTGTGTACTTGCGCTGGGCCAGCAAAGCCGCGATGACACGTGCGGGGACGACGCAATGCGGGAGTAGGAAGAGTGCTGGTTCATCGTCCGCGGTCCATCGCCTGGCTCGCCGCTCTGCTCGCGCTGCTGCCCACGTCGCTGAGCGCGCAGACGCCAGCCAAGCCTGCGGACAGCACGCCAACCGCTGCCGCGAAAACGGTGGTTGCCAAGCCCGCGCTCTGGGTCGTCAAGGACAAGGACACGACGATCTACCTGTTCGGCACGATCCATCTGCTGCGGCCGGGCATCAACTGGTTCCAGGGATCGATCAGGAAGGCGTTCGACAGTTCCGACACGCTGGTCATGGAAGTCGCCGACCAGAATGACGCGGCCATGCAGGCGCGCGTCGTCCAGAAGGCGATCGACGTGTCGGGCCCGCCCCTCACGCAGAAACTGCCCGAAGCCATCCGGCCCAAGTTCACGCAGCTGGTCAGCGATTATAAGCTGCCGTCCGCCGTCGTCGAGCGCATGAAGCCCTGGTTCGCCGCCGTGACGATCACCAGCACCCCGCTGGCCAGGCTCGGCTACGATGCCTCCCAGGGCGTCGAGGCGCAGCTCCGCAAATATGCCGACGCCGCCAAGAAGCCCGTACTCGGCCTTGAAACGACCGAGGAGCAGATCGGCTATTTCGAGGGGCTGTCGAGCGACCAGCAGATCTCGATGCTGGTCGAGACGATCAACGAACAGGCCAATGTCGAGAAGACGCTGGCGCAGATGATAGACGCCTGGACCGCGGGCGACCCCCTCAAGCTCTCCGACACGATGAACAAGTCGATGGAGGACGACAAGGCGCTGCAACAAACGCTGCTCTTCGACCGCAACGAGCGCTGGGCCGACTGGATCAAGGCGCGGCTCGACAAGCCGGGCACCGTGTTCCTCGCCGTGGGCGCCGGCCATCTCGCGGGCAAGCGCAGCGTGCAGGACGCACTCAAGGTGCGCCACATCAAGACCAAGCTGGTCAAATCGCTCTGACCATGGCGCGCGATCGGCGCTGGCGGAGGACCTTTTCGGCGGTGTTGCTGCTGGCCGTGCTGGCGGTGGCCCTTGCCTGGCATTGGCGGCCAGTGACAGCCCGCCCTGCCCTGTGGCGCATCTCGCAAGGCGACAGGCATGGCTGGCTGTTCGGTACGATCCATGCGGTTCCGTCCGGCGCGCGCTGGCTCTCGCCGGAGATCGAGAAGGCGGCCGGGGAAAGCGACCTGCTCGTGCTCGAAGCGGCGGGACTGGAGGCCGAGCGCAGCGACCGGCGCGTGTTCGAGGCGCTGGGCCGTTCGCCGGGATTGCTGCCTCTCGCAGAACGGGTGAGCGCAGCCGACCGCCCTGGCCTCGAGGCGCTGCGCCGGGCATCGCCGCAAGCGCTCAAGGATCTCGATGGTTATCAAGACTGGGCCGCGGCGCTGCTGATCGGCGCGGCGGCCGACACCGGCGCTTCAAGCGTGGACGCGCCGGAAGCACGGCTGGAAAAACTGTTCCGGGGTCGCGGCAAGCCTGTGCGCGGGCTGGAGACGATCGAAGCCCAGCTCGGCCGCTTCGACGCCCTGCCGCCCGCCGACCAGTCGGCCCTGCTCCACCAGTCGATCGCGGAAGCCGGCGAGGCCGTGCGGCGATACCGCCTGCTCTACGAGAGCTGGGCGGCAGGCGACATGGCAGCGCTCGACGCGCAGTTCCTGCAGCCGCTCGCTCGCTCTCCGCATTTGCGCGACGTGCTGATCGACCAGCGCAACGAACTTTGGGCACAGGCTGTGGACAAGCTTTTGCGGGAAAACGGAAGAGTGGTATTCGTGGCCGTCGGCGCGGGACATCTGCTCGGCCCCGAAAGCGTTCAAGCGCGCCTCGCCAGGCGGGGCTGGACGGTGGTTCGGGTGCAATGATCCCGGCAATGCCCTAAAAGCGCACCCGGTCTGGCATTGCGCTGCGGCTCCTCCCCTTGCATTTCCCGGGCTTTGCCGCTATGCGCGCCGCCTTCCGTCATGGTCATCCCTGGAGGCGTGGCGGAATGACTGTACTCAATCACGCTTTTGGAGACACGCTATGAGCGATACGCTTACGCTGTCGGCCGAGGCACGCGATCGGGCTGGCAAGGGAGCCTCCCGCGCTCTCCGCCGTGAGGGCCGCGTACCCGCCGTCATTTATGGTAACAACGAAGAACCGCAGGCCGTCCACGTCGAGGAGAAGCTCCTCATCAAGCAGCTCGGCACCGGCCACTTCTTCAACTCGGTGATCATGGTCGAAGTCGGCGGCAAGACCGTCCGCACGCTGGCCAAGGATGTCGCTTTCCACCCGGTGACCGATCGCCCGCTCCACGCAGATTTCCTGCGTGTCTCCGAACATGCCAAGGTGCACGTCAACGTGCCCGTGCACTTCAAGAACGAAGACGCCTCGCCGGGCCTGAAGCGCGGCGGCGTGCTCAACATCGTTCGCCACGATCTTGACCTGATCTGCGACGCCGCAGAGATTCCGGACGAGATCCTGATCGACCTGACCGGCCTCGATGTCGGCGCCTCGATCCACATCAGCAATGTGAAGCTGCCGCGCGGTGTCGAATCTGGCATCACGGACCGCGACTTCACCATCGCAACGATCGTGGCTCCGTCAGCGCTCAAGTCGAGCGAAGGTGATACGACCAAGGAAGAAGGCGCGGCCGAGGAATAATCCTCCCGCACTACGACTATGGACATGCGGCCCGGGGTGTCATTTAAGGACGCCCCGGGCCGTTTCGTAACTGGACAAGAAGGAGCAACGGGCGGTGCAACTCTGGGTCGGCCTCGGCAATCCCGGACCGCAATATGCGCTCCATCGCCACAATGTCGGTTTCATGGCACTCGACGTCGTGGCCGACATGCACAATTTCCCCGCGCCCAAGAAGCAGTTCCAGGGCTGGTTCGCGGAAGGGCGGATCGGCGGCGAGAAGATCCTGCTGCTCAAGCCCGCCACCTTCATGAACGACAGCGGCCGGTCGGTGCGCGCGGCGATGGACTTCTACAAGCTTGCGGTCGAAGACATTACCGTCTTCCACGACGAGCTCGACCTCGCGCCGATGAAGGTCAAGGTGAAGCGCGGCGGCGGCACCGCAGGCCATAACGGCCTGCGCTCGACCGAAGCCCATATCGGCAATCCCTTTCGCCGCGTCCGCATCGGCATCGGCCATCCAGGCCACAAGGATCGCGTCACCGGCCACGTCCTCGGCAATTACCACAAGAGCGAAATGGACGCCCTCGCCGACATGCTGGGCGCGATCGGCGCCGAGGCGGAATGGCTCGCCAAGGGCGACGACGTGCGCTTCATGAACGATGTGGCGATGCGGCTGGCGGACCAGGGCTAAAGGCTGATTCATCGATATTGCACCGCGCGTCATCGCGGGCTGGGCACGATCGACCTGGATTGCCGCGCGACTTCATCGCTCGCAATGACGCTTCAGGCCTGACGGAGCGGAGTCCAGGTCCGCCGCAGCGCGTTGTGAGCGAGGGCGACGTTACGCCGCCCTCGCGCCCCAAAGATCAGAACTTGAATCGGACGCCGAGGCGATAATAGCGCCCGATCGTGTCGAAATAGGTCGGGTTGGTGTAGAACTGCGTCTCCGGCGCCGCCGGCGGCTTGCAGTTGAAGAGGTTGTTTACCGATCCGAAGATCTCGAGCCCCTTCTCCTTGCCCCATGGCCGGACCGAACCGAACATGTTGACGTAGAAGCGGCTCCCGACATTGTTGTTGTTGATGCTGTTGACCAATGTGGTCGCATAGCCCGCGTCGCCCGGGCCGACATAGGTCGCGTCATATTTGCCGGACGAGATGTAGCGCCCCTGCACCGTCGCCGTGAACAGCGGGGTATCGTAGGTCAGATAGCTGTTGATCAGCCAGTTGGGCGCCGAGGTCGAGGCCGCGACGCCCGTCTGCCCCGCGCGGTCGATCGTGGTGCCGAAAGTCGTGGTGCGGATGTTCGAGACATGAGTGGCCAACGCGCGCAGCGTGAGCGAATTGCCCGCGGCGAAGCGGAGCCTGTACTCGGCCTCGAAATCGATGCCGCGGGTCATCAGCTGGTCCAGGTTGAGCTGGATGTTGCGGATCTCCGTGATGGTCTGATTCGGGCCGAAGCTGATCAGCGAGCAGGCCAGCGTGTTGCCGGCGAAGCAACGGTCGATGATCTGCTGGGTGCCGCCCGGCGCGCCGGAAATATAGCCCTTCACATTGATCCGGTACCAGTCGACCGACAGCCGCAGGCCGTCGAGCGCGCCCTTAGGCTGCAGGACCAGGCCCACGGTCGTCGTGTCCGCCTTCTCCGGGCTCAGATTGGGCGAGCCGCCGTTGAGGATAGCCGGCGGCGTGGTCTGGCCGGTGTTGAACCGGTTGGTGACCACGGTGAAGGCACTCGCAGACGCCAGATAGAGCTCCGCGAAATTGGGCGCGCGAATGTCATGGCTCTGCGTCACGCGCACGCGGACGCCGTCGATCGGCTCCCACTGGCCACTCAGCTTCCATGTGCCGCGCGTGAACTTGTTCTCGCTGTTCACGCGCAAATAGCTGCCGAAACCCTTGATGTCATAATGCGTCAGGCGAACCGCGCCATCGATGCTGAGCGACTTGGTCCAGGACGCATCCTTGATGAGCGGCAGGCCGACCTCGGCATAGCCCTCCAGCACATTGCTGCGGCCGCTATAATCCGAACCGAAATTCTGGAAGTAGGCATATTGGTTGGACAGGGCGTCATGCGAAACCTTGATCCGGTCGACACGGAACTCGCCGCCCGCCGCGAAGGCGACCGGCCCCGCCGGCAGGTCGGCCAGATTGCCGCGAATGTTTGCGGCAACGACATGCTGCTGCAGCCGGATGTCCTCGCGCAACGTGCCGTAAACAAAGCTCTTGCCCTGATCGGTCACGTTACCTGCGCCGAAGAGATTGATCGGCACACAACCCGCAGCCGCCGCGCGCAGGGCGGGACTGGCGCTTAGCAAAGCGCGGCAGGTTGGCTTGCCGGTAACCGGGTCCGTGACGGCGTCGAGCGCATAATAGAAGCGCGCGTTGGCGGCGGCATAGGTCGCGGTCGACGCCGGGTTTGCCGAGCTTTCGAGCCCCTGCATGGGGTCGCCGGTGATGAGATTGTTCTGCACCGTCTGTAGCCGGTCCGTACGGCCATATTGATAATAGGCATCCCAGCTCCAGCCACCGCCCAATTGCCCTTCGAGACCCGAGGTGACGCGGTAGCTGTCCGCCTCCGAGATGCTCAGGCCGCGGCCAACGTCGTCGAATACGCGGCCAAGGCTGAAGGCGGGTGCCGCCGGGCGAACGGGCGATGGCGTCGCGGGCGCGGCGCCGACGACCGCACGGACTTCGGCCGGTATGTATGGGTTATCGACATAAATCGGCAATGCGGACGTAAAATAGGCCGTCTGCAGCAGCGTGCCCTTGATGTGGCCGTATGAGCCCTCGAGGAATGCGTTGATGTTGCTCCCCAGTTCATAGTCCCCATGGGCGAACAGCGCGTAGCGCTCGACCGGCACCGTGATGTTCGAGTCGGTGTAGGTTGGATAGATGTCACCGCCGATCTGGCTGAGGCCGAAGCGGACGGAGCCCGGAGTATAAGGCAGCACGCCGCCATTGGGCGCGAAGGTGATGCCGCCCGTACCCCTCAGGTTGCGAATCGCCGCTGTCCCCGCGCTCGCATTATTGTTGATCGAAACCACGCCGCCGGTATTGAAATACCAGCCCGCATTCTCGTTACTGCGCACCAGATTGGGCATGCCGTTGCCCGCGAAGCCGGTGTTGGTGACGATGGCGCCGGGCTTGCACCAGGACCGCGTGAAGCAGTTGCCGACGCCCTTCTGGTCGTCATATTCGCCGCCGATGATGAAATGGCCGGCATCGCCCGCGAAGCGCGTGCCATAGGCCAGGCCGAGATGGAGATTGTCGCCATCGCCGGCATCGGACAGGCCATAGTCGATCTGGCCGCGCAGCCCCTCGAAGCGCTTGTCGAGAATGACGTTCACGGCGCCGGCGATCGCATCCGAGCCATAAGCCGCGGACGCGCCGCCCGTCACCACCTCGATGCGGGACACAAGGTTCGACGGCACGAGGTTGAGGTCCACCGAGCCTTCGCGCGTGCTGGGTGCGAAGCGGCGCCCGTCGACCAGCACGAGATTGCGGGTGACGCCGATGCCGCGCAGGTTGACGATGTTGGCGCCGACGTTGAAGCTGCCGAATCCCTGGGTCGCGGGCGAGGTGCTGGCGCGCATGGCCGGAAGCTGGTTGATGCTGACGCCGACATTGGTGGCGCCGAGTTGCTTGAGGCTTTCCTGTCCCATCACGGTGACGGGCGTAGGCGTATCGAAGGTCGAGCGTGCCAGGCGGGAACCCGTGACGATGATGGACTCGTCCGCATTCGGCGCGGCGCCCTGCTGTTGATTGCCCTGCGCCTCGGCCGAAGCCGCCCACAGCAGGCTCAGTGCCGTGGCCAGCAAGCTGATCTGGCGCCCGCCGGAAACAAGGCGCACGGATTTCGGGTGTCCATTTGATTGCATTTCACTCTCCCAATGCGCGGCAGTTCCATCGCTTGCGGATGGTTCGCCCTGCGGCGCGCTTCATGTGCTCAGCACCAGGGCGTCATGTAAAGACGCGCGGCAGACGGAGAATGACGACAGGCGATCCCTTTGGCGCCTTCCATGCCGGGACCGGAATCCCTCTCCCTCGAACCGGCGCTCTTCGTCGCCCGCCCCAAATTATGGCGCGCGCTTGACCGGAGCAATCATAAGGCGGCTTACAAATTTCACAGGGCGAGCCTGGTCCATTATTGGAGGCCGCCGCGCACCGGTCCCCGGCGCCGCGAGTCAAGCCAATGAGCTCGCTCGGAAAACTGGTGCGGATGGTCGGACTCGAACCGACATGTATTGCTACGGCGGATTTTGAATCCGCTGCGTCTACCATTTCGCCACATCCGCGTGGTGGGTGCCTATAGGCGAGGCCTTTCAGCTTTCCAAGCCATGACACCATCTCCCCCGACCTTTCGCCATTGCGATAAGCGGAGGGCTATGCTCTTTTGCAACTGCGAAAGGGCGCACACCCCATTGCACAGGCCAATCCTCTCCCTTATGGGCAGGCGGTGCAGCCCGTTTGAAGACCCGTATCTGGGGAAAGGTTGCACATTGTCCGATAAGTCCGCGACCCTCATCATTTTCGGCGCCACAGGTGACCTGGCGCATCGGATGCTGTTTCCGTCGCTCTACAATCTGATGAGCGACGGGCTGCTGCCCTCGCCCTTCAACATCGTCGCCTCGGGCCGGACCGCGATGGACGACGACGCCTTCCGCAAGACCATCGCCGAGGCGCTCAAGACTTTCGTGACGGCCGAGATGTACGACGAGCGCCGGATCGCCGCATTCCTCGACACGATCTGCTATTGCCCGGTCGAAGCCGGCAATGCCGGGCAGTTCGATGCGCTCGCGGCGCGCGCCCGGGGCCTCGGCGACGGTCCGATCGCCGTCTATCTCTCGACGCCCCCGTCCCTGTTCGCGCCGACCGCGCAGGGCCTGGCGGAAACGGGTCTCGTCGGACCCGATACGCGGATCGCGATGGAAAAGCCGATCGGCAAGGACCTGCCATCGTCCAGGGAGGTCAACGACGCGATCGGTGCGCTGTTCGCCGAGGACCAGATTTTCCGCGTCGACCATTATCTCGGCAAGGAGACGGTGCAGAATCTCATCATCCTGCGCTTCGGCAATCGCCTGTTCGAACCGCTGTGGAACTCGACCGCGATCGACCATGTCCAGATCACCGTCGCCGAAACGGTCGGGCTAGAAGGGCGCGTCTCCTATTATGACGGCGTGGGCGCGCTGAGGGACATGGTGCAGAACCATGTGCTGCAGATCCTCTCGATCATCGCGATGGAACCGCCGGCGAAGATGGACTCGACCGCCGTGCGTGACGAGAAGGTCAAAGTCTTGCGCTCCTTGCGCCCCATGGACGCCGAAACAGTGCGAACGAATAGCGTCCGCGGCCAGTATCGCGACGGCGCCGTTAAGGGCAAACTTGTCGCTGGTTATCTGGAGGAACTGGGCAAACCCTCCAACACCGAGACCTTCGTGGCGCTGAAGGCCTATATCGACAATTGGCGCTGGACCGGTGTTCCCTTCTATCTGCGCACCGGCAAGTGCCTGCCCAATCGCCAGTCCGAGATCCTGATCCAGTTCAAGCCGGTCTCGCACAGCATCTTCAAGCGCCGCAACGCATCGAGCGGGCTCGAGCCCAACCGGCTCATCATCCGGCTGCAGCCCGACGAGAATATCCGCATGATGCTGATGACCAAGCGGCCGGGCCTGGACCGCGACGGGGTGAAGGTCGAGGAAGTGGGCCTGGACGTCAGCCTCGACACGACCTTTTCCGGGGAACGCCGCCGCATCGCCTATGAGCGGCTGCTGCTCGACCTGCTCGAGGGCGATACGACCCTCTTCGTCCGCCGCGACGAGGTCGAGGCGCAGTGGACATGGGTCGACAGCATCGTGAACGGCTGGAAGGAAAGCGACCTCAAGGTCATGCCCTATGCCGCCGGAACCTGGGGGCCGTCCGCCGGTATTGCCCTCATCGAACGCGACGGAGCGAGCTGGTATGACTGAGTTGAACGACACGATCGCAAAGGTCACGCGCCGGATCGTCGAGCGTAGTGCGCATACGCGCCGCAAATATCTCGACCTGATCGAGCGGGGCAAGGATGCGGGGACCAACCGCAGCCAGCTTTCGTGCGGCAATCTCGCTCATGGTTTTGCGGCCTCGGGCATAGACAAGCCGGCGATCCGCGACGAGCTGGGCATGAACATCGGCATCGTCACAGCTTACAATGACATGCTCTCGGCCCATCAGCCCTATGGCCGCTACCCCGAGGCGATCAAGATCGCGGCACGCGAGGTCGGCGCGACGGCGCAGGTTGCTGGCGGCGTTCCGGCGATGTGCGACGGCGTGACGCAGGGCCAGGCAGGCATGGAACTCTCGCTGTTCAGCCGCGACACCATCGCGCTCTCGACGGCCGTCGCGCTCAGCCACGCCATGTTCGAAGGCGCGCTGATGCTCGGCATTTGCGACAAGATCGTGCCCGGGCTGCTGATGGGAGCGCTGCGCTTCGGTCACTTGCCGACGATCTTCGTGCCGGCCGGCCCCATGCCCTCCGGTCTTGCCAATAAGGAAAAGCAGCGCATCCGCCAGCTCTATGCCGAGGGCAAAGTCGGCCGCGCGGAATTGCTGGAAAGCGAGAGCGAAAGCTATCACAGCGCCGGCACCTGCACATTCTACGGCACGGCCAACAGCAACCAGATGATGATGGAAGTGATGGGCCTGCACATGCCGGGCGCCGCTTTCGTCAATCCGGGCACGAAGCTGCGCGCCGAGCTGACCCGCGCTGCCACGCATCGGGTGACGGCCATCGGCTGGGATGGCGACGATTACCGTCCGCTTGGCCATTGCGTGGACGAGAAGGCGATCGTGAACGCCGCCATCGGCCTGCTCGCGACCGGCGGCTCGACCAACCATGCGATCCATCTGCCCGCCATTGCGCGCGCGGCGGGCATCCGCATCGACTGGACCGACCTCGCCGAACTCTCGGCGGTCGTGCCTCTGATTGCGCGCGTCTATCCCAATGGGCCGGACGACGTGAACCGCTTCCACGCCGCCGGCGGCATGGCCTGGATCATCTCGGAGCTGTTGCGCAACGGTCTGCTGCACCAGGACATCCTGACCGTCGCGCGCGCCGATCTCGCCGACTATGGCCGGATGCCGAGGCTCGAGAACGATGCGCTGCAATGGGATCCGCAGCCGACGCAGCCGGGCGACGACAAGATCGTGCGCCCCGTTTCGGACCCGTTCAGTGCGGATGGCGGCATGACGTTGCTTCAGGGCAATCTCGGCCGCTGCATCATGAAGACCAGCGCGGTCGATCCTTCGCGCTGGACGGTCGAGGCGCCGTGCCGCGTCTTCTCCGACCAGGACCAGGTCATCAAGGCCTTCAAGGCGGGCGAGTTGGACCGCGATGTCGTCGTGGTCGTGCGCTTCCAGGGCCCTCGCGCCAACGGCATGCCCGAGCTTCACAAGCTGACGCCACCGCTCGGCGTGCTGCAGGACAAGGGCTTCAAGGTCGCCCTGGTCACCGACGGCCGCATGTCCGGCGCGAGCGGCAAGGTGCCTGCCGCGATCCATCTTTCCCCCGAGGCGCTCGGCGGCGGCCCGATCGGCAAGCTGCGCGACGGCGACGTGGTGCGGGTCTGTGCCGTCGAAGGCAGTCTCGAAGCGATGGTCGACGCGGCGGAATGGGCAGCGCGCCCGCAGGTCGATGCGCCGCCGCCGCCCTATGACACGGGCCGAGAGCTTTTCGCGCTGTTCCGGGCGAACAGCGATCTGGCGGAAGCCGGGGCCTCGCCCATCCTTTGGGCCATGGAACATGAGCAGTGACCCACGTCGGGATGAAGTAACAGACGCTCAAGGGGGATAGCGTGAGGGAAATCGTTGCGGTCGACATTGGAGCGACCAATGCCCGCTTTGCTTGTGCGACGTTCGAGGATGGACGTCCGGTGCTCGGCCCGATCCGCAAATATCGGGTCGCCGACTTCGAGACATTCAACGACTGCTGGGAAACCTATAGCCGCGACGAAGCAGAGGCACTGCCGAACCGCGCGGCGATCGGCCTCGCCTCGCCCATTGTCGGGGAGGAAATCAGGTTGACCAACGGCCAATGGACGTTCCGCCCCAAGACCATCGCGGTGGAACTGGGTCTCGAATCCGTCAAGCTGGTCAATGACTTCGCGGCGGTCGCCCATGCCGTCGCCAGCCTGTCGCTCGGCGAGATGGAGCCGCTGTTCGGCCCGGACGTGGCACTGCCGCGCAACGGCACCGTCGCGGTCCTAGGCCCGGGCACCGGCCTCGGCGTCGCGATGCTGGTCTTCAACAACGGCAACCCGCAGATCATCCCGACCGAGGCCGGGCATATCGACTTCGCGCCTGCCGACCAGATCGAGGCGCGCATTGCCCGCTTCCTCAAGACGCGGCTGAAGGTCGAGCATATCTCGGCGGAGCGGATCGTCTCCGGGCCGGGCCTCAACTATCTTTACCAGGCCTTCGCCGACATCGGTGAAAAGGAAGCATCGGCCCTCACCGACGCGGAAGTCTGGCAGGCCGCGCTCGACGGCAGCAATCCACTAGCACGCGCCGCGCTCGAGCGCTTCTGTCTGGTCTATGGCTCGGTCGCGGGCAATATCGCGCTTGCGCAGGGCGCGACGACGGTGGTCCTGGCCGGCAAGCTCACCGAGCGGCTGCACGACTTCATGATCAAGTCGAGCGGTTTCCATCCCCGCTTCGTAGCCAAGGGCCGCTTCGAGGCCTATATGAAGGCCATCTCGATCCGGCTCGCCCTGCCGGACGAAGTTGGGCTGTTTGGCGCCGCCGCGGCGGCATTTCGGGAAGATCATTGATGGCGTTGACGGTGGAACAGGTGATGGGGCTGGCGCCGGTCATTCCGGTGCTCGTGGTCGAGCGTATCGCGGATGCCGTTCCGCTGGCGCAGGCGCTCGTGGCGGGGGGCCTGCCGGCGCTCGAAGTCACCATGCGCACGCCGGTCGCCCTGGAGGTCATGCGCGAAATGGCGAGCGTGCCGGGTGCCGTGGTCGGCGCGGGCACCGTGCTCGATCCCAGAATGCTCGACGACGCGCTGAACGCCGGCGCGCAGTTCATCGTCTCGCCGGGCCTTACCGATCCGCTCGGTCAGGCCGCCACCGCATCCGGCACGGCCTTCCTGCCCGGCACGGCGACGGCAGGCGACATCATGCGCGGCCTCGATCTGGGCCTCACCCATTTCAAATTCTTCCCCGCGTCGACCAGCGGCGGCCTGCCTGCCTTGAAAGCGCTCGCGGCGCCCCTGCACATGGCGCGTTTCTGCCCGACGGGCGGCATTACCGCCGACAGCGCGCCGGAGTGGCTCGCCCAGCCGTTCGTCAAATGCGTCGGCGGCAGCTGGATCGTCCCCAAGGGACCGCTCGATCCCGCCCTGGTGGAAGCGCTCGCACGGGCGGCGTCAGCGCTGCCGCGCGGATAACATCATCACCCTGAACTTGTTTGGTGATTATCCCGTTCGGGCAGGTCGCTGTTCCCCGGCGCAGGCCGGGGCCCAGCCGCGACGCGAAGCGTCGAATGCCTGCTTTGGGACGCACCTCTCCGTTCGCTTTGGACCCCGGCCTGCGCCGGGGAACAGCCTATTCCTTGTCTTAACGGTATAATCGCCAGCTTGTTTCAGGGTCGAGCCTGTCTGACGGAACTCCGATCGAGCCATTTCAATGGATGCTGGAGCCGCAGGCGTGCTCAGCACAAACAAGTTCAGCATGACGGTTCAACCAGCTAGGCCCTGCCCTCCGCCCGCAGGTTCAGACCCGCCGTGAACAAAGGCGTCGACGCTTTCTCGAACTGACCCGGGGTCATATCGAAGAAGTGCCGGAATTCCCGGTTGAGATGGCTCTGGTCGAAATAGCGCAAGGCCGCGAGATGTTCCGTGCTGGGCTCGCCCAGGCCGCGCATGGCCTGAGAGGTATCGAGGAACCGGCTGCGGCGCAGGATCACCTTGGGCGTATGGCCGAAGGTCGCCTTGCAGGTGCGCTCGAGCTGGCGGGTCGATAGTCCGAGCAGGCCGGCAACGTCGGCAACCGGCATGGTGCTGTCATGGCGGGCGACATGTTCGAACCGGGCCATGCTCTCGACCGGGGGACGGTTGCCGAGATCGGCCAGGCGCTGGCGCACGACATGCTCGATCGCATCCACAATTCCCCGGTCGTCAGCTGCCGCCGCCACGTCGCGGTGGAGCCGATCGCTCAGCGCTCCCCAGCGCTCGGAAAGCGGCACGGCATGATCGGCAATGTCGCTGGCCGGGCAATCGAACAGGCTGCGCCAGCCCATGGGCCGCAGTGCGATGCCCACGACGTAGAACGGCCCGCGCACGCGAACCGGCATGGGCACGCCATTGGCTCCCATGAGCGGCACGGCGCCGAAGCTCGACCATTCGCCCGGGCGGAGGCCAGCCGCCCAGTCGCCCTTCAGCAGGATACGGATGAAGGCGGTCTCGGACATGAGCTTGTCCACGAGCTCGAAGCCTTCGGGCAAATGCGCCTCGAACACATAATGCTGCCTGATGAATGGAGTCAGGTCATCCGATGGCGCGTAATTACGCGACAGGAGCAAGCGCAGTCCCCCGAGTTGCGACCAATGGTCTGTTCTACCCCATGCAGCCGTCCCGCGCCGCCGGCAGCATGTCTATGCCGTTATCTATCGAGAGATAGGGCTGAACTCAATGGCCGGGCCAGGCCTAATCGACAGCACCCCACAGGCTGGTCGCCAGGACATAGCCTGCTTTTCCATTCGTGTTGAATGCGCACCAGCCGCTGGCGCAGCCGGAGAGCTTGCCGACCACACCGGGCGCCAGCCGGTACAGCAGGCGCGAGGAGGCGGTGGGCTTGTCGTGCATCTCGGCTGGACCGCCCTTCACGATTCCGGTCGGATCGTCCTTGAGCAAACGGACGTGGAACCAGCCCGTGGTGCCGTCGGAATCCTGCACCTTGCGCCAGTCGGGATAGGTCTCGACCACGCGCACCGGCAGGTCGCGGCGCAGATATACCCAGTTCGCCGGGAAACGCTTGGCGGGACCGACCCGCATGACCGCCGCGCTCTTGGCGATCGACGCCCAATAAGGCGGCTTCTTGAGCGGCTGGGCGCCCGCCGCGGCCGACAGGGCCAGCGTGCCGAGGGCACAAAAAACCGTCACTCCAATTCGCACCGTCATTCCTGGCGATTCTCCATAAGCGCCATCGCGGCTGCTTCCGTCTTGCCACGCCCTCCCCCGCCTATCAACCAGATCGGCTCTCGCTCTGTCCGCATCCGACATAATGGCCTTGACCGGTCCGCGGGCACAGCGCATTCGCCAATCATGTCCAGGCGCTCCCGGCCCGCTACACCTCGCGTCATCGTCACGCGCAAGCTGCCGGACGAGACGCAGGCGCGCATGGCGCAGCTGTTCGACGTGCGTTTCAACCCGCATGACACCAAGCTGAGCCGTGAAACGCTAGCGGCGGCGATGCGCGAATGCGACGTGCTCGTGCCGACAGTCACCGATGATCTCGACGCGGACCTCATCGCCGGCGCGGGGGAGCGGCTCCAGCTCATCGCCAACTATGGCGCGGGCGTGAACCACATCGCACTGCGCGCCGCGCGGGCGCGCAACATCATCGTCACCAACACGCCGGGCGTCCTCACCGAAGATACGGCTGACATGACGATGGCGCTCATCGTCTCGGTGCCCCGGCGGTTGGCCGAGGGCGAGAAGCTGGTGCGCTCGGGCGAGTGGGACGGCTGGAGCCCGTCCAACATGCTCGGCCACCGCATCGGCGGGAAAGCGCTCGGGATCGTCGGCATGGGGCGGATCGGTCAGGCCGTGGCGCGCCGCGCGCGGGCCTTCGGCCTCTCCATCCATTATCACAACCGGAACCGGGTAGCCGCCGCCATCGAGGCGGAGTTGGGCGCCACCTGGCATGCCGATCTCGACGAGATGCTTGGCGTCATCGACATCCTCACCATCCACACGCCGCGCAACGCGCAAAGCGAAAATCTGATCGACCGGCGGCGGATCGGACTGATGCGCAGCCACGTCTATCTCATCAACGCTTCACGCGGCGGCATCGTCGACGAGGAAGCGCTGGTCGAGGCCCTGGAGCAGGAGAAACTCGCGGGAGCCGGTCTCGACGTCTGGAAGTTCGAGCCGCAGATCGACCCGCGGCTGCTGGCGCTGCCCAATGTCGTCATGACGCCCCATATGGGCTCGGCGACGCTGGAAGGCCGCGTCGGCCAGGGCGAACGCGTCATCGCCAATATCCGCATGTGGATCGGCGGCGACCGACCGCCGGACCAGATCCTCGAAGGCTGGGTTTAAACTGTTCCTGCTTTCGCAGGAACATTGCCTTGCTCCGATCGATGAGGTTCCGCCTCAACATTCCCGGAAGCGCGCCGACTTGATGTGAGTGAACTTGTCGTCGGCATTATATTTGTAGAGCACGAGGCTTTCGATCTCCCGCACGTCACCGGCCATGGTGGGCCACAGCTCGAAGTCGGGCCAGTCCTTGAAGGTCGTGAACTTGGTGTAGACGTGCAGGCCGATCCCGTCCGGCGCGACGGCGATGTCGATGATGCGCAGATCCTCCTTGATGTGCGCCTTGACCGGCCGGTAGAAGTCGACAATGCCCTGCTTGCCGACGATCCGCTTGCGGTCGCCGAGGTTGAAGTCGACATCGTCGGCATAGAAGCTCGAAAAGCCGTCGAAATCGTCATTGTTGAAGGCGTCGATATAGCGCTGGAAATCATCGCGTGTCATGCTGATCGTCTCCCCTGTCAATCACGGCTGGGGTCATACGGGCAACCCCACATAGTTTTCGGCGATGGCGGTCTGCGCCGCACGGGACGACGCGATGTAATCAAGCTCGGCGACCTGCATGGCGCGCTCGAACGGTCCGTCTTCCGGGAAGCGGTGCATAAGCCTGGTCAGCGACCAGCTGAACCGCTCGGCCTTCCAGACGCGCGCCAATGCCTTGTCCGAATAGCCGATGATCGCGTCGCCGTCGCCGCGCTTGAAGAAGGCGAGCAGCGCCTCCGCCGCGTAAAGCACATCGCTGGCGGCAAGGTTGAGCCCTTTGGCGCCCGTCGGCGGGACGATATGGGCGGCATCCCCGCAGAGCAGCAGGCTGCCATGGCGCATCGGCGCGAAGACGAAGCTGCGCAGCGGCGCGATCGACTTCTCGATGGATGGTCCGCGAACGATATGCGCCGCGGCCTCGGGACCGAGGCGGATAGCCAGCTCATCCCAGATGCGTTCATCCGGCCAATCCTCGACCTTCTCGGTCACCGGCACATCGACATAATAGCGGCTCCGCGTCTCGCTGCGCATCGAGGCGAGCGCAAAGCCCCGCTCGTGATTGGCGTAGATCAGCTCATGATTGCAGGGCGGCACGTCGGCAAGGATGCCCAGCCAGCCAAAGGGATAGACCTTCTCAAAAGCCTGCCCGGCAACGGCCGCGACGGCCTTGCGGCTCGGACCGTGGAACCCGTCGCAACCCACGATGAAACGGCAGTCGATGCGATGCATCCGCCCGTCCTTCGCATAGGTGACATAAGGCGCGTCGCTCCCGACATCGTGCAGCGCCACGTCCGCCGCCTCATAGACGACCTCGAGCCCACGCGCCTCGCGCGCCTCCATGAGATCCCGCGTCAGCTCGGTCTGGCCATAGACGACGACATGCTTGCCGGTCAGCGCGGCGATATCGATGCGGATGAGGCGCTCGCCATAAGCGAGATTGAAGCCATCATGGACGAGCCCCTCGGCGCGCAGCCGTGCATCAAGGCCAAGGCGGGCCATGATGTCGACGGTCACATTCTCGAGAACGCCGGCACGGATGCGGCCCAGCACATAATCCGGACCGGCGCGCTCCAGCACCACGCAGTCCACGCCCTCGCTCCGCAGCAAATGTCCCAGCATCAAGCCCGCAGGCCCCGCGCCAATGATGCAAATCCGGGTCTTCATGCCCTGCAACCGCTCCAAAATCCTATTCGCCAGACCGTTATAGACCGGGCCGCGGGCGCATCGCCACCTTATCCGCGAGCACATTCCACTGGATGCCGATTATGAGGGGCCAGGCAAAGAGGAGAAGAAGCGATGAGCGAGGAGAGCCCGGTCCCTCCGCCCTAAGGCGGCATCGCTCCGTCGTCGACGACCCGCGCCGAGCCTTTCATCGCCGGCGTCGTGAGCGCTCCGAAATCATGAAAATGAGCGGCGAAAGGTCAGGCCGGGTAAACGAACGTTAACCAATGCCCCTTATCGGATCACGTCGTAAATTCATCGACATATCGCGCGATGAAGCCGTCATGACGATGCGGACGAGGCAGGCTTGATTCACGAAAAGATCTTCCGGGCGCAGGGCAAGAAGCTGATTTCGCTCGTGATCCCCTGCTACAACGAGCAGGAGGTCATCGGGGAAACGCTCGACCGCCTGGCGCAGCTCTGCAAGACCCTCCATGACTATGCGTTCGAAATTGTCTGCGTGGACGACGGGTCACGCGACAAGACCTACGAGCTTCTTTGTGCCGCCGCCGAAACCATGCCGGACTTGCGCATCGTCAAATTCTCCCGCAACTTCGGCCACCAGATCGCCGTGACAGCCGGTATCGACGCCGCCGGTGGCGACGCCATCGTCCTGATCGACGCCGATCTCCAGGACCCGCCCGAAATCGTCAGCCAGATGATCGCCAAATGGGAAGAGGGCTTCGATGTCATCTATGGCGTGCGCACATCGCGCGCCGGCGAAAGCGCATTCAAGCAGGTCTCGGCGCGCGGCTTCTACCGTTTCCTCAACACCCTCTCGGAAGTGCCGATCCCGCTCGACACCGGCGATTTCCGCCTGATGAGCCGGCCGGTCGTCGAAGTCCTCAAATCCATGCCCGAACGTCATCGCTTCGTGCGCGGCATGGTCGCCTGGATCGGCTTCAAGCAGACCGCCCTGCCCTATGAACGCGCCGAGCGCTTCGCGGGCGAGTCCAAATATCCGCTGCGCAAGATGGTGCGCTTCGCGATGGACGGCATATTGTCCTTCTCGACCAAGCCGCTGCGCCTCGCGGTCGGCCTGGGCCTGACCTCGGCCGCCCTCGCCATGCTGGGCATCGCCTATGCGCTCGCGCTCAGGATTTTCAGCTCGGTATGGGTGGAGGGCTGGACGGCTCTCATGATCGCCGTGCTGTTCATGGGCGGCGTGCAGCTGCTCTCGCTCGGCATCATCGGCGAGTATATCGGCCGCATCTACAGCGAGGTGAAGCGCCGCCCGCTGTACATCGTCGATGAAAAGGTCGGATTCGCGGGACCTGCGATGCTGCCGCGCAAGGCCCGCGCCAAGTCGTTCGCCCCGTCCGAGCACCGATGACCCGATTGACTCCCGGACGTATCGTTCAACTCGCGGTCAGTCTCGGCGTCGCGGGCTTGTTCGTCTGGCTCGCCGTTCTCACGATCGACGGGCCGGAATTGGCAAGCACCCTGGCCGCTGCCCGCCCGGGCTGGGTCGCGCTGGGCGTCCTCGCTTTCCTTTGCGGCTATGGCTGCCGCATCGCGCGCTGGCGCGCCATGCTGGTGCGCGACAATCCCGGTCTTGGCTGGCTGCCCATCTCGGTCGCCTTCTATGGCTCGATCGCAGCAAATAATGTCCTGCCGTTCCGTGCCGGCGATGCGCTGCGTGTCTTCGGCTTTTCCAGATATCTCGGTGTGCCGGTCTCGACGCTGCTAGCGACGCTGGTGGTCGAACGACTGCTCGACCTGCTGAGCCTGCTCATGGCGTTCGGGCTCGCATTGCTGTTCCTGCCGCTGACGGGCGGCGCGGCCGGCACGTTGATCGGCATCGGCGGATCGGGGCTCGTTGCCATCGGGCTCGTCGTCATGGCCGTCCTGCTCTTCCCCCAGATGTTCGAGCCGATCGCCCGCGCCTGTCTGCGCATCCTTGGCCGCGTCTCGCCCGGCATCAGCGGCAAGCTCGGCGAATTCAGCGAGCGTGCCTTCGCGACACTGCGTCACCTCGCCCATGGTCCGCGCATGCTCATCCTCGTCTTGTGGTCGGCCTGCGCCTGGGGTTTCGAGGGCGCGGTCTTCTGGTCCGTCGCCCATGCCATTCCCGCCATGATCGTGCCCAGCGCGGGCTGGCTGTCCTTCCCGGTTGGAACGCTGGCGACCTTGCTACCCTCGACGCCCGGCTATGTCGGCACGTTCGACTTCTTCGCCATCAAGGCAGCGCAGGCCATGGGCAACAGCGCCGCTGCGTCCGCAGCCTTCGCGCTTCTCGTCCATCTCGTCATCTGGCTGCCGGCGACGGTCATCGGCGGCATTGCCCTTCTGGTCTGGAATAGCGCAAAGCAGCCGTCCAGCCTTCCGCAAACTCGCGAGCGAGCCCCTTCATGACGTCGAATTCCAGGGACATCACGATCATCGGCGGCGGATTCAGCGGTCTTGCCGCGGCATTCGACCTCGTTCGCGCCGGCCACAAGGTGACGGTTCTGGAAGCCGACAGCTATGTCGGTGGCCTTGCCGGCGCCTTCGAGACGCAGGGTGAGCGGCTCGACCGCTTCTACCATCACTGGTTCACCAACGATCTCGAGGTGATGGGCCTGATCGCCGACCTCGGCCTGTCGGACGAGGTGGTGATCAATCCGACCAATACCGGCGTCTACTACAACCAGTCGGTGTTCAAGCTCTCCACGCCGCTCGACCTTCTCAAGTTCACGCCCCTGCCCTTCATCGACCGCATCAAGCTCGGCATCCTGACCCTGCGCGCCCGGCGCGTCGCCGACTGGGCGCAGCTCGAAGGCAAGGCCGCGGCGGAATGGCTGCGCAAGCTCGGCGGCGAGCGGGTTTACAAGGTGATGTGGGAGCCGCTCATGCAGGGCAAGTTCGGTCCCTATGCCGAGAAGATCTCGGCGGTCTGGATCTGGAACAAGCTCAAGCTGCGCGGTGGATCGCGCGGCAAGGCGGGCGAGGAGCGGCTGGCTTATTTCAAGGGCAGCTTCGCGCGGCTCGCCGAAGCGACGGCGGACGCGGTGCGGGCGGCCGGCGGCGACGTGCGCGTCAATGCGCCGGTCGAGCGCTTCCATCGCAAGGATGACGGCCGCTGGGTCGTCGAGGGCTCCTGGGGCCAGGTCGAAGGCGACGAGGTGATTGCCACGCCCGCACTGCCGCTCATTGCCGACATGATCCAGGACTGGGCGTCGCCCGATTATCTCGCCGCGCTGCGCCGCATCGACTATCTCGGCAATGTCTGCCTGGTCCTGCAGCTCGACCGGTCGCTGAGCTCGACCTACTGGCTCAACGTCAACGACCCCAGCTTCCCCTACGTCGGCGTCATCGAGCACACCAATTTCGAGCGGCCGGAGACCTATGCCGGCGACCATGTCGTCTATCTCTCGAAATATCTCCCGCACACCGAGGCGCTCTACCGGATGTCGCAGGACGAAGTGCTGGAATACTCGCTGCCTTACCTCAAGACCATGTTCCCAGCCTTCGACCGCAGCTGGATCAAGGCGTTCCATGTCTGGAAGGCGCGCTGGTCGCAGCCGGTGGTGGAGAAGCATTATTCGAGCCTGATCCCGGATGAAGCGGGGCCGCTGCCGGGCCTGCACCTATGCTCCATGGCACAGATCTATCCCGAGGACCGCGGCACCAACTACGCTATTCGCGAAGGCCGCAAGCTCGCCGCCAAGATCGCGAGCGCAGGTTCGGCCGCCTGAGGCGTCAGGGCGCCGGGTTGGCGCCGACCGGAGCGGGCTTGACGCCCCATTGGTTGCGCAGATATTTTTGCGCCGGCCTCTCGATCAGGCGCCAGGTCACATGCGAAACGAGAAGCACCGCCGCCAGGCCAATCGTCATCTCAATAGCCCGCGTCGCATAAGGGTCGAAGCCCAGGCGCGGAAGAACCCGGGGCGCGACGACATGCCAGCTCTCCAGCACCCAGAAATGGTTGAGATAGACCGAATAGCTGACCTCGCCCAGCCAGACGAGCAGTGGCCATTTGAGAGGAACGCAGAGCGCGCCCTTGTCCGGCCAGGTCGCGGCGACCAGCAGGATAAAGCCCGGAATCGCGAAAACGTCGTTCCAGCCGGTAGCGATCGCGGTCAGTGCCAGGAGCAGGCCCGTAAGCTGCGCGGCACTCAGATATTTCGATGAAGCGATCCGGTCGCGCCCGGCGCAGATCGCCATGCCGATCGAAAAGCCAGCGAGGCATCGCAGAATGGCAACCCCGCTCACGATATCGAGAACGCCCGTCGTCGCTGCAATCCAGAGATAGAAGGCGGCCGCCGCGGCCAGATAGGGCCAGCGCCCGCCCAGCGCCATCAGCGGAAACAGCGCATAGGCGACCGCCTCGGTGCTAATCGACCAGGTCGGCGTGTTCCAACCTACCTCGCCGCCAAAACCATTTAGCAGCGTATATTGGAGGCCGAGCGTGGTCAGGCTGCTGGACGACCAGCGTTGCGGGTCGACCAATTGCTTGCCCAGCAACGCCCCCCCAGCGTTTCCACGGCGATGACCCCGACCAGCACGGTCAGCGCGAAGAAATGCAGCGGGTAGATGCGAGCGAAGCGTGCCTGCCAGAAGGCCTTGATCTCGGGCCAGCGATGGTTGCCAAGCTTCGCGGTATAGGAGATCACGAACCCGGACAGGATGAAGAACAGGTCGACCCACAAATAACCGCGGCGGAAGAAATCGACTTCCCAGAAAAGCCGGACATCGGTCCCGAACTGCATGTGATAGATCACGACCAGCAGCGCGGCGATCCCTCTCAGGGATGCGTGAGACTTGATGTAACTGGGCTGCATCACGCGATGCTTATGGCGCACCGAAATGGAAAGCTAGTTAATCGGGCCATTTCGAGCCGAATTTGGTGCATGGGCGGGACGGCATCGTCCAGTCTCGTGGCGGAGAGGGTGGGATTCGAACCCACGTTACGGTTGCCCGTAAACCGCATTTCGAGTGCGGCGCGTTCGACCACTCTGCCACCTCTCCGCAGAGGACTGCCCGGCGCAACGTGGCGACCGGCGGCGTGTCGAGCGGGCGCTGTTAGCCGATGATTCCCGCTTTGCCAAGCGGGGAAGCGCAGTCGAAATCTTGTACTTCGCAATTGCGGCATTACATGCAGGCCATGGACCAGCCCTCTAACGGGCAGCCGCCGCGCGAGCGGGGGGCTGCCTCCGATACCCTTCCCGCCGGCCTTCCCGACGCACCGCGCGTTTCTCATGCCCGATTCCGGATCGGCGACAGGGTGAAACACAGCATCTTCGGCTTCCGCGGCATCGTTTTCGATGTCGACCCTGTCTTCGCCAACACCGAGGAATGGTACGAATCCAACCCGCTGCGGCCCGACCGCAACCAGCCATTCTACCATCTGCTCGCCGACAATGGCGAACAAAGCTATGTCGCTTATGTGAGCCAGCAGAACCTGGTGGCGGACGATGGACGCGAACCGATCGACCATCCGGCCGTTGCGGCGATGTTCAAGCGGCTGCCGGATGGCGACTACAGGCTCGACGCCACGCGCTGGAACTGAACGGCTGCGGCCTGATCAGGCCTTGATCTTCCAGCCCCTCGCCAACGCCCGATAGCAGGCGAAGGCCAGCACGGCGTTGAGCGCGAGCAATCCGATCGCGCCTGTCATGACGTGGGAGTCCGCGGCCGACAGGAAGCCATAACGGAAGCCGGAAATCGCGTAGAAGAACGGATTGGCGTGGCTGATCCCCTGGAACAGCGGCGCCAGGCGGTCGATCGAATAGAAGGTGCCGGAGAGCAGCGACGCCGGCGCGACCACGAAATTGGCGATCGCCGCGGCATGATCGAACTTCTCGGCCCAGATCGACGTCAGGATGCCGATGAAGCTCAACAGCGCCGACCCCATCAGGCCGAACCAGACCACGGCCCAGAGATGCGCGGGCCAGACATGGACGCCCGGCCAGAACAGCATGACGAGCCAGATTGCCGCGCCGACCATGATGGCCCGCGTCATCGACGAGGCGACCAGCGCCATGAGCAGTTCGCCGGCCGATACCGGCGGCATCAGGAAATCGACGATCGTTCCCTGCATCTTGCCGACGAGCAGCGAAAAGCTCGCATTCTGGAACGCGCTCTGGATCATCGCCATCATGATGAGCCCCGGCGCCACGAAATCGGAGAATGGCACGCCAAGGACCTTGAGGCCGCCGCGCCCCAGAGCGACGGTGAAGATGACCAGATAGAGCAAGGTCGTGATCGCCGGCGCCCAGACAGTCTGGAGCTGCACCTTCATGAAGCGGCGCACTTCCTTCATGTAGAGCGCGCCCATGCCGGCCCAGTTGATGTTGCGAATGACGCGGACGCCGGGCTCGTGCTGGATGAGGCTGGTCGCGGCAGGGGAATTGGGCTGCTCGGGCATGAGCGCTCGCCTATAATCTCCCGTCGCGCGCCGCAACGGAAAACCGGTGGGCGGGCGAGCGGATCATGGCATTGAAAATCGCATTGGAACGCGTCGATGCGACATGATTTGACCTTTACCCCCCGCGACCCCATATGGCGGCCGACAGCTAGCAAGGAATTCAAGATCCATGTCCTGGACAGACGAACGCATCGACCAGTTGAAGACGATGTGGGAGCGCGGCATGACCGCCAGCCAGATCGCCGACGAACTGGGCGGCGTCAGTCGCAATGCCGTCATCGGCAAGGCCCATCGCCTCGGCCTGCAGGCGCGCCCGTCGCCGGTCAAGGCAACCGACAGCACGCCCAAGGCGGCATCCCAGCCCCGCAAGGCCGCGCCGAGCGCTGAGAGCGCCGCGCCGCGCCCGGCGCCCAAGCCGCGGGAAAAGCCCGCCCCTGCGCCGATCGTCGAGACCAAGGCACCGCCGGCCGCCGTGGAAGCCAGCGCACGCGAGACCGTTGCGCCGGCCCAGTCCGTCGCCCCACCGCCGCCGCGCATCGTCTCGGTCGGACCCGGCGGATTCCTGCGCCAGGGCCCCGGCGAGCTGCAGCAGCCGATCCCGCCCGCGCCGCCGCGTCGCCTGGTGCCGGCCAAGCCGAGCCCGGAGATTGCCGACAAGACCAGTCTGCTCGATCTCAACGAGAAGATCTGCAAATGGCCGATGGGCCATCCCGGCGAGCCCGATTTCCATTTCTGCGGCGACAAGGTGAACCCCGGCTTCCCTTATTGCGTCGAGCATTGCGGTCGCGCCTACCAGGCGCAGCTGCCGCGCGGGACACGCCGTCCGCCGCCGCCGCTGCCCTATGGCGGACCACGCGTCCGCTAAGGCGCCCGACAACGCAACGCGTGCGATGACCCGATCCGCATCACGCTGATTTGTCAGGCCGTGACGGCCGCCGCGCTCATGTGCGTCGGCACTGCTCCGGCAGCGCCGATCATTCTGTCCGGACAGTTCCTCGCTACGGAAACATGAAAGTCGCCCCCAACCGGGCGGCTTTCTTTATGGCTTGCACACCAAGAAAATTCACGGCCTGTTTCGCAACTGCGACCGAACGATCCGCCATGACCCTCAAGAGCAAGAGACTGCCCGATGGCTGATGCGGACGGCCTCTATTACGAGACGCACGGATCCGCCGACGCTCCCGTGTTGATATTGTCGCCAGGCCTGGCTGGATCGGCCACCCATTGGCGCTCCAACATTCCGGCCCTCGCCGAGCATTTCCAGGTCATCGCTTATGACCATCGCGGCATCGGCCGCAGCGACCGCGAGCCGCCGGGGCCCACCTCGGTCGAGGCCATGGCGCAGGACGTGATCGCGCTCATGGACGCGTTGGGGATCAACCATGTCCATTTCATGGGGCATGCGCTGGGCGGGCTCATCGGGCTGGCGTTGGCAATGCACGCACCGGATCGCGTGGGTCGGCTGGCGGTCGTCAACGGCTGGGGCCAACTCGATCCCTACACGGCGCGCTGCTTCGACGTGCACCTTGCGCTGCTCCGCGACAGCGGGCCCGAGGCCTATCTGCAGGCGCAGCCGATCTTCCTTTATCCGCCCGCCTGGACCTCGGCGAACCACCAGCGGCTGGAAGCCGAAGCGAACGAGGACCTCGTGCAGTTTCCCGGCCGTGCGACGGTCGAGAAGCGCATCGCGGCCCTGCGCGACTGGCATCCCGGCCCGGCTTTGGCCGAGATCGAGCTGCCCGTGCTGGTGTTCGCCACCGCCGACGACGCCCTCGTGCCCAGCCATGTGTCACGGGGCCTTTGCGACCTGCTGCCGCAAGGCCGCCGCATGGTTCTGCCGAGCGGCGGTCATGCCTGCAATATCACCGAGCCGGAGCAATTCGCGGCCAATGTCCTGCCATGGCTGCGCAGTGAGGATGAAGGGCGCGAGATCTAGCTTCGACCACGACTTTGCAGGCAGATGTCTCCGCTTGCGCGGGTGACTCCCCTGCCCTTATAGCTCGGCCATGTCCGACGATCTCTTTGCCGGCGGGAAGCCCGGCAGCGCCCAATCCTACGATGCATCCGCGATCGAAGTGCTGGAGGGCCTGGAACCGGTCCGGCGCCGGCCGGGCATGTATATCGGCGGCACGGACGAGCGCGCGCTGCACCACCTCGCTTCCGAAGTGCTCGACAATGCCATGGACGAAGCCGTCGCAGGCTATGCCACGCGCATCGAGGTGACGCTGGAGACGGGCAATCGCCTGACGATCACGGACAACGGCCGCGGCATTCCGGTCGACATGCATCCCAAATATCCCGACAAGTCGGCGCTCGAGGTCATCTTCACGATGCTCCACTCGGGCGGCAAATTCTCCGGCAAGGCCTATGAAACCTCGGGCGGTCTGCACGGCGTGGGCGTCAGCGTCGTCAATGCGCTGTCGATGGACACGAGCGTCGAGGTGGCGCTCAACCGCGAACTCTATCGCCAGCGCTTCTCACGCGGGCTTCCGCAAGGATCGCTGGAGAAAGTGGGCGGCGCACCCAACCGGCGCGGCACGACGGTCAGCTTCGTGCCGGACCCTGAGATTTTCGGCGAACTCACCTTCAAGCCCGCGCGGCTGCACCGGCTGGCGCGCTCCAAGGCCTATCTCTACGCCGGCGTCGAGATCCGCTGGAAATGCGATCCCTCGATCATCGCCGACGAGACACCGGCCGAAGCGGTCTTCCAGTTTCCCGGCGGTCTCTCCGACCATCTGAAGGAACAGCTCGGCACGCGCGAATGCGCGACCATCGACTTCTTCTCGGGCACGCAAGACTTCGCCGAGAGTGCCGGCCGCGTCGAGTGGGCCGTCGCCTGGCCTTTATGGTCGGACGGGTCGACCAGCTGGTACTGCAACACCATTCCCACGCCCGACGGCGGCACACACGAAGCGGGGCTCCGGGCTGCACTGACCAAGGGCATTCGCGCATTCGGCGACCTCATCGGCCAGAAGAAGGCCAAGGATATCCAGGCCGAGGACGTCATGAACGGCGTCGAGCTGATGCTGAGCGTCTTCATCCGCGAACCGCAGTTCCAGAGCCAAACCAAGGACCGCCTCACCTCGCCCGAAGCCGCACGTCTCGTCGAAAATGCCGTGCGCGACCATTTCGATCATTTCCTCGCGGACAATATGGACCGCGGCAAGGCGCTGATCGGCTATGTGCTGGAGCGCATGGACGAGCGCCTGCGCCGCAAGCAGGAAAAGGAAATCAAGCGCAAGACCGCGACAAGCGGCCGCAAGCTCCGCCTGCCGGGCAAGCTCACCGATTGCTCGTCGGATGACCCCGAAGGCACGGAACTGTTCATCGTCGAAGGCGACAGCGCTGGTGGATCGGCCAAGCAGGCGCGCGACCGCAAGACGCAGGCGATCCTTCCGATCCGCGGCAAGATCCTCAACGTCGCCTCAGCAACCTCTGCCAAGATATTGGCAAACCAGGAAATTGCCGATCTCATCCTGGCCATGGGCTGCGGGACGCGCAAGGACTGCAATCCCGACAATCTGCGCTATGAGCGCATCGTCATCATGACCGACGCCGACGTGGACGGCGCGCATATCGCGACGCTGCTGATGACCTTCTTCTTCCAGGAGATGCCGGACCTCGTCCGGCGCGGCCATCTCTATCTCGCCCAGCCTCCGCTCTATCGCCTCGTGACCGGCGGCAAGAGCGTCTACGCCGCCAATGACGAAGCGCGGATTGCGCTGCTCGAGGGCGAACTCAAGGGCAAGAAGGTCGAGGTCAGCCGCTTCAAGGGCCTCGGCGAAATGAACCCGCAGCAGCTGCGCGAGACGACCATGGACCCGAAGGTGCGCAGCCTGATCCGCGTCACCCTGCCCGCCGACTATGAGGACCGCGCCGTAGTCAAGGATCTGGTCGACCGGCTGATGGGCACCAACCCGGCCCATCGCTTCGCCTTCATCCAGGAAAATGCCGCGCAGGTCGAGGAAGAGGCAATCGACGCCTGAAGACGCTTTTCGAGCCGTCTCGCCGGCGGAAGTTCACAAAGGTAACGCCACGCAACCGTCACCTTCGGGGTTTCCCTTTAACCGAATGCCGGACACAGAGGATCGACCGGCGGCATGATATTTCAACTGAGAATGAACCATGCCGGAATCATGACATGACGCGACGCCGGTAGGACGGCGGAAAAAGCGGATCGTCCGGATGCGACGCCATAGCAGATTAAGCACGGCTGGTTTAATGATGCAAAATGCAAACCCCACTCGCAGATTGGCCAGCCGGGCTATGCCGGGAAATCGCAGCCATCGAAACGGCATCAATCATGGCTTGTCTTGGACAGAGACTGACGTTTGAAAAGGATCGCGACGATCTCGACGCCTTTTCTGCTGCGATTTTTACGATTGATGACACCCGTTTCGCGCTCCAACTGTATGATCGAGTCCCTACCGGGAACTTCACGCTTATCGTTTCGGACGATGCGTTTGACGATCAAGCTCGCCTCAATACCTTTTTGAATTGGAGCGGTGTGCCAGAGAGCGCTGTGGTGTGGCGCCTTCTGGAAGGCCGGGAATGACTGCGCCCCACCCCATTCCCGACATTCTCTGCGGCCTGATCAAGCCGCCGTCTCGATCCCCAGTTCCGCGAGTTTGCGGTAGAGAGTCGAGCGACCGATGCCGAGGCGGCGGGCCACTTCCGTCATACGGCCGCGATAATGGCCGATGGCGAGGCGGATGACGTCGGCTTCGATGTCCGAGAGCGAACGGAGATGCCCGTTCGTCTCGTAGAGCGTGACCCCGATGCCGTTTTCCTGGGCATTGCGCACGATCGGCGTTTGCGGTGCCTTCGGGCGCGGATCGGTGCGGCCATAGAGCTCGTCGGAGAGCTGCGGGAAATCGGTGGGCGTGAGCGCATCGCCCTCGCACAGCACGGCGGCGCGGAACAGCGTATTGTGGAGCTGGCGGACATTGCCCGGCCAGTCGTGGCGCATGAGCAGACCGATGGCCTCGCTGGTGACGCCCAGACTGCGCATGCCGGGCTGGGCGCTGATGCGATCGAGCAGATGGCGCGCCAATGCGGGCACGTCGCCGCTGCGATCCCGAAGCGGCGGAATGGTCAGCTGCACGACGTTGAGGCGGTAATAGAGATCCTCGCGGAAGCGGCCGGCCTCGACCTCGTCGATCAGGCGCTTGTTGGTCGCCGCGACGACGCGGACATCGACCTGCACCGGCATGCGGCCGCCGACGGGCTGGATCTCGCCTTCCTGCAGGACGCGAAGCAGCTTGACCTGCGCATCGAGGGGCAGTTCGCTGATCTCGTCGAGGAAGATGGTGCCGCCATTGGCGGTCATGAACTTGCCGACATGACGATCGAACGCACCAGTGAAGGCGCCCCGCTCATGGCCGAACAGATCGCTCTCGACCAGGTTCGGCGGGATCGCCCCGCAATTGACGGTGAGCATCGGCATGCGGGCGCGGGGAGAGGCGGTGTGGATCGCGTGGGCGATCACTTCCTTGCCGACACCGCTTTCGCCCTCGATAAGGATGGGTACGCGTGCACGCGCCGCCTTGGCGGCGATGGCCAGCGCGGCGCGGAAGGTCGGCGACGATCCGACGATCTCGTCGAAGCCGAGCGGGGCGCGAATCTTTTCGGTGAGCGGGCGCAGTTCGCCCCGGTCTCGCGGGCTCGACAGCACGGACTGGAGCGCGGCGAGGAAATTTTCGGGCGCGATCGGCTTGATAAGGAAATCGAAGGCGCCAGCACGCATCGCCTCGACGGCCAGGGCAGCGCTGCCATTGGCGGTCAGCACGAGCACGGGCAGCTTCGGGCGCTTGTCGTGAATTGCGCGAATCAGGGCGGTGGCTTCGAGACCCGGCGTCCAGTCGTCGATGATGACGGCGGCAAGGCGCAGCCCCTCGCGCGTGTCGAGCATGGTCAGCGCATCGTCGGCGTTATTGGCGCAAATGCTCCTCCAACCGGCACGCGAGGCCAGCGCCATGTTCAGGCGGCGCTGCGCAGGCTCGTCGTCGACCAGCATGAGAAGGGGCGTATCGGCGTCACTCATTGAAAATATGTCCTGCTAGTCCGCGACGCGGGAATAGACCAACGGGGTAAAGAGGCCCTTAAACCCTGTGCCATTCGTGCCGCCGCGGGACGAAAAAGACCTGCTTTGGATCGAACGAGCGGCCTGTCCGTCTTCATCCACCAAAAATCGGGACAGCGGCGGAGGCGGGCTTGAGGGGCGCGCACCTTGCCGCTAGACAGGGCTCAAGCATGACAAAGGGGCCTGAACACATGGTGCACGACGAAGAGATTGTTGCCGCTCGCTCGACCTTCAAAGGATTCGTGTCGCTGATGACATGGGGGACGATCGGCAGTGCGATCGTGGCTTTCCTGGTCATCCTGCTCATCTCGAAATAACGGCCCCTTCCGGTCACAGCCGTGAAGATCGCGGTCCTTAGAGAAACAGCGCCTGGCGAGAAGCGGGTCGCCGCGTCCGCCGAGACGGTGCGCAAGTTCATCGGGCTTGGCGCGGAGGTCGCGGTCGAATCCGGCGCGGGGTTGACGGCCAGCGTCAGCGATGCAGATTTCGAGGCGGCGGGCGCCAGCATCGGCACACGCGCGGCGGTCCTGAAGGACGCCGGCATCGTCCTTTGCGTGCAGGGCCCCGATCCGGCGGCCCTCAAGGGCGCCAAGACCGGCGCACTGGTCGTCGGCGGGCTCAATCCGTTCGGTGCCGGAGAAAATGGGCGCGCCAGGGTCGATGCCTATGCGGCGGCGGGCGTGGAAGCGCTGGCGATGGAGTTCATGCCGCGCATCACGCGTGCGCAGTCGATGGACATATTGTCCTCCCAGTCGAATCTCTCGGGCTACAAGGCCGTTCTCGACGCCGCCGCCGAATATGGCCGCGCTTTTCCGATGATGATGACCGCGGCCGGCACCGTGTCGGCCGCACGCGTCTTCATCATGGGCGTCGGCGTCGCGGGCCTGCAGGCGATCGCGACTGCGCGGCGCCTGGGCGCCCAGGTGAGCGCGACCGACGTGCGCGCGGCCACCAGGGAGCAGATCGAATCGCTCGGCGCAAAGCCGATCTTCGTCGAGGCCGTGAAGGGTATCGAAGGCGAAGGCACCGGCGGCTATGCGACGGAAATGTCGCCTGAATATCAAAAGGCCCAGGCCGAGCTGGTTTCCAGCCACATCGCCAAGCAGGACATCGTGATCACCACCGCGCTGATCCCCGGCCGCGCAGCGCCGCGCCTGATCAGCGATGCACAGATCGCCACGATGAAACCCGGCAGCGTGATCGTCGACCTCGCCGTCGAGCAAGGCGGCAATGTCGAGGGCGCGGTTGCGGGCGAGGTCGTCGAGAAGCATGGCGTCAAGATCGTCGGCCACAAGAATGTGCCGAGCCGTCTCGCCGCCGACACGTCGGCGCTCTTCGCACGCAACCTGTTCAACTTCCTCTCGGCCTATTGGGACAAGGATGCGGGCGCGCCGGTCCTTCCCGATGACGACGAGATCGTGAAAGGCATCCGCCTCACCAAGGACGGCAAGGTCGTCAACGAGAGGCTGCTGGGGTGAGCATGGTTCTTCCCCATGTCCCGCATGGGAAGGAACTCAAGGAGTCCATCGAATGAAATCCGTGTTTCTGCCCCTCGGCCTGATTGCCGCTTCTGCCCTCGCCGCGCCCGCCCTCGCCCAGCCCGCCGTCCCCTCCCTCCAGCACTATATGCTCGGCATGTCGGTCGGAGACATCGACAAGATGACGACATGGTATGGCGATATGCTCGGCTTCAAGGTCGCCAAGGAGTTGGCCATGGGCCAAGGCGGCAAGTTGCGATTCCTCGAAAATGGCAATGAACGCATCGAGATGGTCTATGCGCCGGGATCGAAGCCCGGCGAGCAGAAGCCCTTGCCGCCCGCTGCCGCCATCCAGGGCTATGTGCAGCTCACCATGGAAGTGCCGGATCTCGACGCGGCCCGGGCCGCTCTGGCCGCCAAGGGCGCGGCGCCCAGCGCCATCACGCCGATTCCGCCGCTCGGCATCCGCGTCATCTTCATGCGCGATCCGGAAGGAAACATCGTCGAGCTGGTCCAGAAACTGAAGAATTGAACGGAGAGCATACCATGAAGACGATCGCCCGCGCGCTGACCGCCGCCACCTTGGCCGCGCTGGGGAGCACGCTCATGGTCGCCGTACCCGCCGCGGCACAGACCCCCGCCCTCAAGCATTTCATGGTTGCCGTCTCCGTCAAGGACCTGAAGGCCGAGACCGACTTCTATGTCGGCAAGCTAGGGTTCAAGCTGGTCAAGGATGTCAGCGTGGGCGGCGGCCGTGTCTCCTTCCGCTGGCTCGAGCTCGGCAATGAGCGGCTGGAGCTGATCCACTCGCCCACCGCCGTCGACAGCAATCCGGTCCGCGCCAAGCCGACGGCCCATGCCGGTCTCCACGGCTATACCCATTTCACGATGGAAACGACCAACCTCGAGGCGACCAGGAAGGCGCTGCTCGCCAAGGGCGTGACGCTTGCGGTGGATACCACCGAGGTGAAGGATCTCGGGATCAAGGCGATCTATGTGACTGATCCGGAGGGTAACGCCGTCGAGATCATCCAGCGCGTTACCAAGTAAAGGCATCCGGACAGGGGACCGACATGGATTTCATCGCCATCCTCTCCATCTTCGTGCTGGCCTGCTTCGTGGGCTATTATGTCGTCTGGTCGGTGACGCCGGCGCTGCACACGCCGCTCATGGCCGTCACCAACGCGATCAGCTCGGTCATCATCGTCGGCGCGCTGATCGCGGCGGCCGAGGCGGAGAACCCGATCGCGCACTGGCTCGGGCTGGGTGGGGTCGTGCTCGCGTCGATCAACATCTTCGGCGGGTTCGCAGTCACCGAGCGGATGCTGGCGATGTACAAGAAGAAGGAGCGCAAGTGATGGCAGGCGCCCCCACGGAAGGTCTTGCCGTCAGCCCGCTCGTCGCCTTCGCCTATCTGGTCTCGGGCGTCCTGTTCATCCTCGCGCTGCGCGGCCTCTCCAGCCCGGAAAGCAGCCGGCGCGGCAATCGGCTCGGCATGCTCGGCATGCTCATCGCCGTCGGCACGACCATGGCGACACACGATGCCGTCGCGCTGCCCGAGCTTGGCGGGGCGATCCTGATCGGCGGCGTCATCGGCTTCTTCGTGGCGCGCAAGATCGCCATGACGGCCATGCCGCAGCTGGTCGCGGCCTTCCACAGCCTGGTCGGTCTTGCGGCGGTGGTGGTGGGCGCGGCGGCCTATCTCAACCCGGATTCGTTCGGCATTCTCGATGCCGCCACGCAGCAGATCCACCATGCAAGCCGCATCGAGCTGGGTCTCGGCGTCGCGATCGGCGCCATCACCTTCTCGGGATCGGTGATCGCGTTCCTCAAGCTCAACGGCAACATGTCGGGCAAGCCGATCCTGCTGCCGCTGCGTCATGTCATCAACCTGGGCACGCTCCTCGCCATATTAGGCCTCATCGGTTGGTTCTATGCCCTCCCCGCACCGACCGACGTGCCGTGGCTGTTCTGGACCGTGGTCGCCCTCTCCTTCCTGATCGGCTTCCTGCTCATCATCCCGATCGGCGGCGCGGACATGCCCGTGGTGGTCTCGATGCTGAACAGCTATTCGGGCTGGGCGGCCGCAGCGATGGGCTTCACGCTGCAGAACACCGCGATGATCATCACCGGCGCGCTGGTCGGCTCCTCCGGCGCGATCCTCAGCTACATCATGTGCAAGGCCATGAACCGCGGCTTCCTGGCGGTGATCGCCGGCGGTTTCGGCGCCGAGACCGCGGCAGGCGGTGGCGAGGCCAAGGAACAGCGCCCCTGGAAGCGCGGCTCGGCCGAGGACGCCGCCTTCCTCATGAAGCAGGCCGACAGCGTCATCATCGTGCCCGGCTACGGCATGGCGGTCTCCCAGGCCCAGCATGCGCTGCGCGAGATGGCGGACATGCTCAAGGCCGAGGGCGTCAGCGTCAAATATGCCATTCACCCCGTCGCCGGACGCATGCCGGGCCATATGAACGTGCTGCTCGCCGAAGCGAATGTGCCCTATGACGAAGTGTTCGAACTGGAAGACATCAACAGCAGCTTCGCGCAGACCGACGTCGCCTTCGTGATCGGCGCCAATGATGTCACCAACCCGGCCGCCAAGACCGACAAGACATCACCCATTTACGGCATGCCGATCCTTGATGTCGGTAACGCCAAGACAGTGCTGTTCGTGAAGCGCTCCATGGGTGGCGTAGGCTATGCCGGTGTCGATAATGACGTTTTTTATCAGGATAATACGATGATGCTGCTGGCTGACGCCAAGAAAATGGTCGAGGAAATCGTGAAAGCACTGGGTCACTGATGCGCAAGCTTGGTCTCATCGGCGGTCTCAGCTGGACCTCGACCGCGCGCTATTACGAGCTCATCAACCGGGCCGTGCAGGACCGCCTCGGCGGACTGCACAGCGCAACGCTGATCATCGAAAGCCTCGACTTCGCGGAGCTGGCGCGCTCGGTCACGACCAATGACTGGGACAGCGCCCTCGTGCAGATGACCGCGGCGGCCCGGCGGCTCGAAGCGGGCGGCGCGGAAGGGCTGATGATCTGCGCCAACTCCATGCACAAGATCCACCGCGATGTCGCCGCCGCGGTTTCCATCCCCGTGCTCCCCATCGTCGACGAGATCGGCGCGCGCCTCAAGGCGGACAACGTCACCTCCGTCGCTTTGGTCGGCACGAGCAACGTGATGATGGACCGTCATTACCGCCAGCAGCTGGTCAGCACGAGCGGCGCGACGCTATTGCCCGGCGACGAGGAACTGGCGGCCCGCATCGACCGCATGGTCTATGAAGAGCTGGCCGCCGGCAAAGTCACGCGCGAGGCCGAGCGCTATATGAAATCGGAGCTGACCGACATCGCCAAGGAAGATGTTCAGGCCGTCATCCTCGCCTGCACGGAGCTCGAACTGGTGGTCAATGTCGACGCCAATGTGCTGCCCATCTACGACAGCACCAAGATCCATGCCGAGGCCGGCGTCCGCTTCGTCCTGGAAGACTGAACGGCGCAGATCGCGGCGCGCCGGGAAAGCCGTTCGTTCCATGATTCGTTCGGGGCTGCCTTCGACATGAAGGCTTGTCGTCAGACCCCCGTCTTGAAAGGCGTGAAGTCCGTCTTCTCGTCATAGACGTCGAGGCCCTCGGCGCGCTTCAGCCAATTGACGACGATGTAGGTGACAGGCGTGAGAACCGCTTCCCAACCGGTCTTCAGGAGAAATTGCGAGATCACCACCTGGCCGAGCTGCTCGATCGGCCAGCCGGCAAGGCCATAGAAAGCCAGCGGATAGAAGATCAGACTGTCGAGCCCCTGCCCCATGATCGTCGAGCCGATGGTCCGGGTCCAGAGCATCCTGCCCCCGGTCAGCACCTTCATCTTGGCCAGCACGAAACTGTTCGCGAACTCGCCGGCCCAGAACGCCGCCATCGAAGCCAGCACGATCCGCCAGCTATTGCCGAACACGAACTCGTAGGAGGCCTGGCCCGGCCAATCGCCGGCGGGCGGCATCGCCACGACGACCGCCGCCATGAACGCCATGAAGATGAGCGCCGCAAAGCCCGTCCAGATCACGCGGCGGGCACGGGCATAGCCGTAGACCTCCGTCAGAACATCGCCGATAATATAGCTGAACGGGAAGAAGAGCACGCCGGCGCCGAAGGTCCAGCTGCCGATCACCGGCAGGACGACGAACGACGGCTTCGAGGCGCCGATGATGTTCGACAGCAGCAGGATCGCCACGAACGCCGCCATGATGAAGTCATAGTAACGCAGCGGGCGCCCCTGCAGCGCGCCGGCTTCGACATGTTGGAGCTTGGCAGACATGACATCACTCTATCGAGGGGTCACCGGGTGGCAAGCGGCAAGTCGGCACAGGAAGATTCGGGCGAAGATTTGTTCGCCTTGATCCTCAAATGCTCTAAGGCACGCCCAAGCGCCCGTAGCTCAGCTGGATAGAGCACTCGCCTTCTAAGCGAGTGGCCGCAGGTTCGAATCCTGCCGGGCGCGCCAAAACCGCCGTGGCTACTACGCCACGTTACGCTAACGCCGCCACCCACCGCCGTTGACCGCCGGTTCTACGCCGGTGGGGTCTGCGCGATAGCATAGGTTAGGCGGCGGATGGCGACAAACGGTTCGAGTCCCCCTTCGGTGAAATGGCTGGTTGCGCTCCCTTGAATGACCGGGTGGCAAGACGAACCGGTCAGTCTTCCTTTTTTATTCCGGGACCAACCCATCCGATTTCGTTCATCGAATTGGAACAATAATCCAACCCCGATCTTGGCAGCGATCCCCCTACACGCATCGATTGCGGTCAATAATGGCTCCGGAACCGGGCCCCGGAGCCATTTTCCTCTATTGCCGCAACTTAACGCAGGTAGCGCCGCCTCAGTTCCTCGCGGTCCGCAGCGGTGACGCCAAGCTCCTGTTCGAGATAGGCGTCGACCGACCCCCATTTCGCGTCGATCTCATCGAACGCGCCCTTCAAATAGGGCGTGCCGTCCGCTTCCTTGAGCGGTTGGGCGACGCGCATCGCGGGATTGTCCTGGAAACGCCCGAACATCTGCGCTGCCGCATTGTCGGGATAACGCGCCAGGTCGATGCGTGGCATTTCATATTGCGGCCGGCGATAGGTGACGGAGAGATGATAATCCTGAATGATCGTCTCGTGCGGCACCCCCAGAGCCGACAGGATTAGCGCGGTGGTGAAACCGGTGCGGTCCTGCCCGGCCGAGCAATTATATTCGATCGGACCCTGCCCGCGCTTGAGCAGATCGAACACGATGCGCAGTTGCGGCGCCAGCATCTTGGGAAAACCATGATAGATGGCGACGCCGTTTTGCGGCGTTCCGCTGTTCATTCCGGCCATCAACGCCGTCATCGAATAGCCAACCGCCGAATAAGCGACGCCGTCGATCTTGCTCGGCGCGAGAACGCGTTCCTCATCCGAGCGCAAATCGACCATGTTGCGCAGGCCGAGCGCGTTCACCTTGGCCAGATCGTCCGGCGTCAGCATCGCGGACGCGCCGGACCGATAGATCAGCCCCCAGCGCACATGCCGGCCATCGGCGGTGGCATAGCCGCCGATGTCGCGGAAGTTCGAGCCTTGCGCGAGCGGGACGGAGCGTTCCGCGACCTCCGTCACCGAGCCGTCCGCTGCATCGCGCAGCAGGAAATAGGGCCGTTTGGCCGGATCGACCTTGACCAGCGCCTTGCCATCCTTGTCCTTTCCGGACACCAGCGCGGCATCACTGATGCCGGCATCGGGCTTATAGGCCAGATAGACATCGACTGCGCCGGGGGCTTTCCAATCGATCTGGACCTGATCCCCCATAGGCCGAGTGGCTACGGCATCCGTAACAGCCGCCAGCGCCGGGTTGGTCACGAGGGCCAGTGCAAGGCCCATGATATTCATATGCATGCGCATGATATGTCTCCGATTCATCAGAACTGCACCCGCGCTTCGACGCCGAAGGTGCGCGGCTCATTGAAAAAGCTGGTCATGCCAGCGGCCGAATTGCCCGAAATGTAGAATCTGTGTTGTTCGTTGAACAGGTTGCGCGCCCATAGCGAGACGGTCAGCTTCGCATCGCCAGAGCCGAGTTCGATATCGCTCAGCGCGAGCCGTCCATTAAAGACCGTGCTTGAATCCCCCTTGAAGACGGGAGCGGTGGAGGCGGTGTAGAAACCATCGTCGTAATTGACATCGAAATGGGCGGCCAGGGTGAAGCCGGAGAACGGCCGCTCCCAATCGATCGACCCGCTCAGCGCGTTTTTGGGCGTATAGGTGGTGTAAATCCTGATCGGCGTGGTGTTGATCACCATGCCCTTCCCTTCGACATAGGTCGGATAGGGATTGAACGTGTCCGGAATGCGCACCGAGGTATAGGCATAGTTAGCCGACAGCGTCAGGCCGCGGACCGGCGCGATCATCAGTTCGGCTTCCACGCCTTTCACCCGGCCCTTGCCCGCGGCGTTGTAGGTATCCAGAGTTGTGCGAATATTGCCCGCGGTTATCGGATTGCCGTTCGCGTCGAGGTTATAATAGGGCGCCGCGAAGTCGAGTTGGATGTCCTTGTACGTGCCGGTATAAGCCGCGATATTGAACCGGACGTGACGATCGAAAAATTCCGTCTTGGCGCCGATTTCGAAGATCGACACTGTTTCCGGGTTGAAAGGCATATAGCTTAAGGAGCGGGAATTAGCTCCGCCGGACTTATAGCCGGTGCTCCACTTGCCATAGACGTGTATGTCGCGCGCGACGTCATAGGCAAGGTTGATCATGGGATCGACACGCGACCAGCTTTTCTTGAAATCGAGCACCCGCGATACGCCATAGGCATCGACGGGCAGCTTATTGTTGACGATATAGAGCTCGCCGTTCTTCTTGTCGTTCGTCCACCGCGCACCGGCGGTGAGGTGGAGATTGTCTTCAAGGATTGCGGGCGTCCAGGTGAACTGACCGAACACGCCATAACTGTCCGTGCTGATGCGGCTGGCGCGATCGACCGCCGCGCCCGGCACATTGACCGGGATAGCAGCGACATTGCCGCTCGGAAGCGGCAAAACGGTTGCTGCCGTGCCATCGGCGTTGAGCTGCATCGTGTAAAATGCCTGGGCGTTGTCGCGCACATGCTCATGAAAGCCCATCGCGCCGACGACATAATGCACCCGGCCGAGATCACCGATCGCCTGGAACTCCTGGCTGTATTGATGCTGATAGAATTCGGCGAGGCTGTAGCGGGCGAACTGGCCGTTGGCCTTAAGGGCCGTGGGCAGGGTCGTGGTGGTCGCGGCGGCGTTGTCGAACTGGGACTGGCTCAGTTCGCGATAGGAAGAAATCGACTTGAGCGTCAGGTTCGGCGCGACTTTCCAGTCGAGGAACAGGCCATGGCCGGAGTTCTTGCCGATGCTGGGCTGTTCGGGAACACCGATCGTGGCGGACTTGGCGCGCTTCGGCTGCAAGGGCAGGATCGGCGCCCGCGCCTGCGTGCCCGCCTCGATCGCCTGCTGATAGAGCGAGGATGAGGCGTCGTAGGACGTGTCATAGGAATAATTGGCAGTAAAGTCAGGGGACGGTTTCCACTGCAACTGCGTGTGCAGGCCGCGCCGCTGATAGGCGTTGAAACCCCACGCGCTCGACAGCGGGTTGCTGACCGTCCCGTTGCGGGCGGTGACGATGCCGTCGATCTTCAGGCTGAAATTGTGGAACTCCGGTAGATCGACATGGGCCTCGGTCTTGTAATAGCCGAAATTGCCGATGCCGCCGATCAGGTTGACACCGAATTCGCCGGTCGGCTTCTTGGTGGTGATGCTGACCGCACCGCCCTCGGTGTTGCGGCCGAACAGGGTGCCCTGCGGCCCTTTGAGCACCTCGATGCTCTCGATATCGTAGAGCGCAGCGCCCAAGCCCTGCGGGCGGCCAAGATAGACGCCATCGACATAGACGCCGACACCCTGGTCACGCGCCGGCTGATTGCCGTCGGACAAGACGCCGATACCACGGATATTCACGATCAGCGCGGAGTTCCGCGAGAAGAAGGGCGCGACGCGAAGAGAGGGGATCGCGCCGTTGCTGAGATCGAGCAGCGACTGGACGTGCCGGTTCTGGATGTCGTTCGCGCCCAGCACGGAGATGGAGATGGGCGTCTTCTGAAGGCTGGTGGGCCGCTTTTCGGCGGTGACGACGATATCGGCGAGCGCGCCGCTTGCGTCCTGCTGCATTTCAGCGGCCGCCGCATCGGCGGCAGCGCCAGCCTCCGCTGCCATGGCCACCCCGGACATGCCGAGTATCAATGCTGTGCTTGCCAGGGCCGAGGCCCGAACGAGCATTCCAATTGCTGGCTTCATTTCACATACCCCTTTTGAATTCGCGGGGCGCCTAGAACGACAGCATGTATCTTATGTGACGAAATCGTCCGTGCTCATTGAACGATCTCCCCAGAGCGCCAGAGAGCGCCCACAGGAGGAAAGTGGAAAGCTATAAGGCGCGCACAGAGTCTGCGGATCCTTATTATCTCCGATAAATCACTATAATATTTTGGAAAAATGGCTTTCACACCGAGGCAGGAGCCCCGCCGGCCATATGAGGAGAGTCTGCGATTGTGATGACGGCTTCAGCCCTCCACAAGCCTTGCACGTCGGAGGAGTGATGGATGAGAATAATATCCTGTATCATATGTATGTTTATCACAGCCCGGCTCGCAAACGCCGGTTTGTGACGGAAAATCACATCGCGCGTGCGAGAGACGATGCATCCCGAATCGGATTTCTGAAACCGTCCTCAAATCCCAGGTTGTGAGGATCGGGATAGGCACATTTTGGAACGCATATGTGAAACGCCCGGGAATATGACTTATGCGGCGGCTGTGTAACCCTATGGGCATAAGCTCGGATGCTATCGGTGGCCATCCCCGCGGTGGCCCGCTTCAGGCCGGAGAGGAAGCTCGAGAACAACGCTGCGTCGAGTGGTGACGGCGCACCCGCGCCGAGCAATGATTAAAGCACCGGACCGCTGGTCCGGCCGTTATGCCACCAAGGTCCCTTCGTCGCGCAGCTGGCTGACGAAACGCTCGGTGGAGGCCCGCAGGTCACGGGTGGACACCGAGAGAGCCGAGGCGCTTTGCCGGACCTGAGCCGACATCATGGCGGCTTCCGATATCGTCGAAGCAACACGGCCGACCCGACGCTCGACGGCCGAAGCATTGCTGGCAACGCGGTCGGCGCTGTGCTCGATCGCAGCGGCAATGGTCTTCTGCCCGGATACCTCGTTGGCAATCTCGCCGGCCGCGAGGGCGACTTCCTCGACGGCGTCGGTCGCCTTCACGCAGGCACTGGACGTCTCTCCCGCGGACAGGGTGATGCGCGAGAGAATGTCGGCGATACGGTCGCTCGCGCTGCTCGCGTCCGCGGCCAGGCTTTTCACCTCGCTCGCGACCACGGCAAAGCCGCGACCCGCCTCGCCCGCGCGCGATGCCTCGATCGTCGCGTTAAGCGCGAGAAGGTTGGTCTTGGAGGCGATTCCCTTGATCTCGTCGAGGAATGTCGCGATCCGGCCGGTGCATTCGACGAGCACATCGAGCGTGACCACGCTCTGGGTGCCGCTGGACTTTGCCAACAGAGTGAGCTCGCGCTGCTGCTCGGCGCCTGCCGCAACCGATCCGATCGAGAGGCTGAGCGCGCGAACGGCCTCTGCGACCTGCCTGATTTCGCCACTGGCATCCGCGGCGCCGGCAACCACTTCCGAAGCCTCCCGGCCTGCCGCGCTCGACATGTCGTCGAGATAGACGGCCGACGCTTCCAGTTGCCCCGCGGCGGTGTCGATCGCAACGGCGATGTTGGAGACGGACAACTCGAATTTTTCCGCCAGGGTGAGGAGTTCCGCCTGCCGGTCGCTGGCCAGGCGTGCCTCGACCTGGCGATAGCGCTCGCGGTCCTTTGCGGCTTCCGCCTCGGCCTGCCGCGCAATTTCGAGAGCCGTATCGGCACGCCTGCGCTGTTCCTGGGCCTGCTCGACCAGGTTCCGGCTCTGCACGAGCGCCGCATCCTGGGTCGCGAGCAGGCTTTGCAAACGAACCGTGATGAAGCTCAGAACAGCGAGCTGCAGGATGACCGCAGTCGCGTGGAAGAGGACGCGGCCAATATCGCCCGAACCCGCGAACACCCAGCCGGGGGCCACGCCGTTCAGCAGCAGATGGTGCCCGGCAACCAGGACCGACGCGAAGGCGATCGGGCGCCAGTCGCACAAGACGGTCAGCGCGGCGAGGCCAACGAAGAAGAACATATGCCCATCCATCTGCCAGGACTGTCCCTGAAGGGCATAGACCAGCAAGGCGGGCATGGCGGCCGCGAGCGTGGCGATCACGAACCGGGCGGTGGCGTCATAGCGCGCCTGGAGCGCCATGATCGTGGGGCAGATACAGGTCAGGGCGCCGGCACCGAGCACTGTCCAGTATGTCTTCAGTGCACCGGCCCACATGGCGCAGGCCAGCACCGCGAGCGTAACCCAGCCGAGCGCGGCAATCATCAGAATGCCTCGCTGTCTGAGCAGATTGGCCGAGCCCAGCCCATGCCCCTCCCCGACCTCTTCAAATCCCCAGGACAGGAAGACGGCCTGCAACCGCTGCACCAGGCTCATGCCGTGGCCCTTCGCGACTGGCCGCACAGGGGCGCCGGTGCCGCCAGGATCAAGACGCCGGCATTCAGCATGAGGGGCGCGAGACGGCCGCGGTCGCCATCGACCACGAACGTGCCGGCGATCGGACCTGCACCCTCCAGGCGTGCGCCTGTCTCGAGCGCTCTCTGCAAGGCGATTCCCGGGCTGCCATGTCCAACCGGCAGCAGAAGCATCGCGCCGGTCTCGGGCGGCGCCAGCAGCGCCGTCATCATTGCAAATCCGACGATGAACGTCTGCCCAATGATCCAGCCAGCCGACCGGCCGAATCCTGTTCGATATCGATGTAGCATGATGGTGTTCGTCCCCTTCACGCCACAGGCGTTAGCGAGACGGGCCTTAAATTTGGATTATGTTCCTTAAGATACATATGATTTGTGTTCGCTTCACTCGATCGATCCGATCGATGGGGACCGCATGGCTAACGCGGTTTTAACCCTCCCCCTTGTATCGTCTCCCCAGTGACCGCGACGGACCAGATGCGCGCCTTCATGGGGACAGACCAAAAATGACGCTCGCTTGCGACGCATTCGCCTGCCGGGAAAATGAGATAATGCGGACCGCCGCCCGATGAAAATGTCGGTCGACCAGGCATTCCGCAAGGCGCAGAGCGCTGCCGCCAACGGTGACACGGGCGAGGCCGAACGGCTGCTGCGCGGCGTGCTCGAGCGCTTTCCCGGCAACAGGAAGGCGCAGGCCGAGCTCGAAGCGCTGCTGAAGCCGGTTCTCCGGAATCCGCCGCAGGACGTGATGGCGAACCTCGTCGCACTCTACAGCCAAGGCCACTGGCAACAGGGCGCGGACCGGGCGGACATGCTGGTGCAGGACTTCCCGCATGGCGAGGTGCTCCACAATGTCGCCGGCGCGCTCAACAGCCGCCTCGGACGCTTCGAGCGTGCGGTCGCGCTCTACGATATCGCCGTGGCCCTTGCACCGGACTATTTCGAAGCCTGGAACAACCGCGGCAACGCCCTGCGCGAACTGGGCCGCCTGACGGACGCCCTGGCGAGCTTCGATGCCGCCTTGCAGCTCAATCCGGCCTATGCCGAAGCCCATATGAACCGCGGCATCGCGCTCGCAGGCCTCAAGCATCATGACGAGGCGCTGGCCAGCTATGGCGCTGCCATCCGGCTCACCCCCGGCCGTGCCGAGACCTATAATAATCGCGGCAACACGCTGCAGGATCTCAACCGGCCCGACGATGCCCTGGCCGACTTCGACAGGGCCGTCGCGCTCAACCCCGCTTTCGCCGACGCGTTCGTCAATCGCGGCAATACGCTCAAGGCCCTCAATCGGCTCGAAGAGGCGCTGGCAAGCTATGACCAGGCGCTGGCGATCCAGCCCGGCTCGGCCGAGGCCTGGAACAATCGCGGCGTGACGCTCAAATTCCTCAAGCGCCCCGACGACGCGCGGAAGAGCTTCGAGAAGGCGCTGGAGATCAGGCCCGGCTATGCCATGGCGCTGGCCGAGACGCTCTACATGAAGGCGCACCTCTGCGACTGGAGCGGCATCGCCCAGGGCGAAACGCTCTCCCAGCTCGCCCTGGCCGGTCAGGTCGTGCCGCCCTTCTACATGCTGCCCATTGACGATGATCCTGCGCGCCAGCTGGTCTATGCGCGCCAGTGGGTCCATGAACGCTATGGCGCCGGCCGCACGGCGCGCTTCGGACCGCGCAATGCAGCCGCCAAGATCAAGATCGGCTATTTTTCCGCCGACTTCCACAATCACGCGACCATGTGCCTGATGATCCGGCTGCTCGAGCTGCATGACAAGAGCCGGTTCGAGATCCATGCCTTTTCGTACGGCCCCAATTCCGACGACCCCATGCGCCGGCGCGTGCTGGCCTGCGTCGACGGCTTCCACGAGGTCGCAACGCTGAGCGATCCCGAGATTGCCGCGCTCTCCCGCGAGCACGGCATCGACATCGCGATCGACCTCAAGGGCTTCACCGAAACGTCGCGCTCGGGCATCTTCGCGCACCGCCCGGCCCCGATCGCCGTCAATTATCTCGGTTTCCCGAGCACGATGGGCACCGATTTCATCGACTATATCTTCACGGATCCGGTCATCGCGCCGGAAGCGCATCAACCCTTCTATGCCGAGAAGCTGGCTCACCTGCCGCATAGCTATCAGGTGAACGACCGCGATCGCGCCATCTCGGACAAGGTGTTCAGCCGCGCCGAACTGGGCCTGCCGGAAGATGGCTTCATATTCTGCTCGTTCAACAACAACTACAAGATCACGCCATCCGAATTCGATATCTGGATGCGCTTGCTGGCGAAGGTCGACGGCAGCGTGCTCTGGCTGCTGCAGGACAATGAATGGGCCGCCGCCAACCTCAAGCGCGAAGCCGCCGCGCGGGGCATCGATCCCGCGCGCCTGGTCTTCGCCGAGCGCGCGCCCAATGCCGAGCATCTCGCCCGCCAGCGCTGCGCCGACCTGTTTCTCGACACGTTCAAGGTCAACGCGCACACCACGGCGAGCGACGCGCTCTGGGCCGGTCTTCCCATCGTCACGAAGATCGGAAACAGCTTCGTCGCGCGTGTGGCGGCGAGCCTGCTCCACGCCGTCGGCCTGCCCGAGCTGGTGACGGAGACGAACGAAGCCTATGAAGCGCTTGCCCTGGAACTGGCGACCAACCCGGCGAAGCTGACGGCGCTCCGCGGAAAGCTCGCCGAAAATCGCCTGACCGCGCCACTCTTCGACACCGAGCGCTATGCCCGCGATTTTGAGGCGCTGCTCGAACAGATAGTGGCGGCTCGGCAGCACTGACGGCTTGAAAACCGCGCCATGCATGGCAACATCGCTGTCGTTCATGCGAGTGAACGTCCCGGCTGATATCCGGTTCTGACCGGTCAGCAATGGTTCAGTCGCACCCGTCCATCATGATGGGCAAGGAGATACGCCATGAAAATCGCTCGAATCGCTCTCGCCGCTGCAGCTCTGGCCACGGCCGCCGGCGCCCTCGCCGCTTCCAACGAAACCAACGCCAAGGGTGAAGCGAAGATCGCGAAGCTGATTGCAGGCCGCACCGCCGGCACGCCCGTCAGCTGTATTCCCGCTGTGTTCAACGGCCAGAACATGCAGGTGATCGACAGCACCGCCATCGTTTACGACGCCGGTTCGACCATCTATGTCGCTCGTCCCGACGATCCGAAATCGCTGGATTCCGACAATATCCTGATCATCGACCGGTTCGGCAGCCAGATCTGCAAGCAGGACGTGATCCGCACGGTCGACCGTTATTCCGGCTTCATGACCGGCGCCGTCTTCCTCGGCGATTTCACGCCCTACAAGAAGTAATCGGTCAACCGATCGGCCGGATGCGCAATGAGCGGTTCGGCCGATCAGCCCGCTCCGGGCAGGATATATAGCGCCGCCGGGCATTGAGGCAGATGCGCATCTCCTGAAACCAGCCCTCGCGGTTTGCCGCGATGCGAATGGCGTCCCGCGGGATCGCCGGATTGGCGGCCACGACCGCATCGATGAAATCGCCGTTGGTCAGTGTCTCGCGGCCGATCATCGGCGCCATGTCCGGCAGGCGCAGCTTCTCGAACGCGGCCCGCGCATCCGCAAAATAGTGCTCCGGCGTCGGCCAGGCGCAGGTGCCGTGCTTCGCCCATTCGTGCTGTAGCAAATCCGCCGACGGCGTCAGGCAGAGATTGGCGCGGATCGTCGCTGGACGCAGCAGCCCGGCGGGCTTGCAATATTGCGGCCAGGTCCTGCCGTCGCCATCCGGCCAGAGACCATGGAGGATGAACCCGAAGCGGTTGGCCCTGGTGTCGCACTGCAGGCTCGGGTCGAACGTGCCGCCCATGCCCTCGCCCGTCGCGCAATATTGCGGCGCCCAGCTGATGGCGAGCGTGAACACGGTGCTGCGCAGCGCGCGCCTGGGTTCGCGCTCGCTGGCGCCATAGGGCTTGGGCGTGGGCGTCAATGCCGGAAGCACGCATGCCGATCCATTGGTCGATCCATTGGCCGCCATCGCCGCCCCCGTCTGGAGCAGCAGCATGATCGCGAGCCCGGCCCGTTTCGTGAGCCCGCGCTTAATCATGGGAAAAGTCGAGACCGATATCCGCGGCCGGCGCAGACTGGGTAATCCGCCCGACACTGATATAGTCGACGCCCGTTTCGGCGATTTCGCGGATATTATCGAGCCTGATGCCGCCGGAGGCCTCGGTCGGCACGCGCTTGCCGACGAGGGTCACCGCCCCGCGCAGGATGCTGGGCGTCATATTGTCGAGCAGCAGGTGCGTGGCGCCCGCTGCAATGGCCGGCTCGATCTGGTCGATACGGTCGACTTCGACGATGATCGTCTCGATCCGCGCGGCTCTTGCCGCTCCGACCGCCTGTCCGACCGATCCGGCAACCGCGATATGATTGTCCTTGATCATCGCCGCATCCCACAGGCCCATGCGATGGTTCTTCGCGCCGCCCATGCGCGTCGCATATTTGTCGAGCACGCGCAGGCCGGGTAGTGTCTTGCGCGTATCGAGCAGTGTGACGCCGGTGCCCGCGATGCGATCGACATAGGCGCGGGTCAATGTCGCAATGCCCGTCAGATGCTGGACGGTATTGAGCGCCGACCGCTCGGCCGTCAGCATGGCGCGCGCCTTGCCATGGATCCGCATCAGATCGGCGCCGGGCGCGACGACATCGCCCTCGCTCGCCAGAATCTCGATCTCGACATCGGGGTCGAGCGCACGGAAGAAGGCTTCCGCGATCGGCAAGCCAGCGACCGTCACCGGATCGCGGCTGTCCATGATGCCGGTGAACATCGCGTCGGCCGGGATCACGCTTTCCGACGTGACATCGCGCCCGCCGGTGCCGGGCAATCCGCCCAGGTCTTCCGCGAGCGTGGACCGGACGAACGCGTCGATATCGAAATCGGGGAGGATCAAGGCGCCTGTCCTTCTCGGCAAGTCACGAGAGCCGGACAGCTCCCTGTCCCCTGCCTCATTAGGCACGGGGCCATGACAGTCAAACAAGGATTGAATCCAATTCAAGGGGAATCGACGACGCCCGAGGCCGCTGATAGAACGGGATGCCCGCGTGAGGACTTGGGCATGCAGACAAAGGCGGGCGCGTGAACGGCAGAGCCGACACCGACCTTGCCGGGACATGAGGGGGGAAGCATGCCGCAAGACGCACCGTCCACGCGCTGGGACACCAGCTACGAGTGGAAGATCATCCTGATTCTCAGCCTGACCTTCGGCCTCGTCGGGCTCGACCGCTTCATCCTGCCGGTGCTGTTCCCCACCTTCATGGCCGAGCTCGGCCTGAGCTATGCGGACCTCGGCAATCTCGTCGGCATTCTGGCCGTGTTCTGGGGGCTCTCCGCGTTCGCCATGGGCTTCCTGTCCGACCGGGTCGGGCGCCGCAAGGTCCTCATCCCCGCCGTCATCATCTTCTCTTTGATGTCGGCATTCTCCGGCCTCGCCGGCGGCCTCGTCGCGCTGCTGCTCATCCGCGCGGTGATGGGGTTGGCCGAAGGGCCCGTCGCCTCGATCGGCGTTGCCGTCGCTGTCGAAGCCTCGCACCCGAAGCGGCGCGGCATGAACAACGGCATCTTCCAATGCATGATCTCGCTGATGGGCAATGCCATCGGCCCGATCATCGCCACCCAGCTGCTGCTCGTCACCGACTGGCGCACAGTCTTCATGCTCGTCGGCGTGCCCGGCCTCATCATGGCAGCGGCGATGTTCTTCGTGGTGCGCGAACCCGCGCCGGCGGCGACCGCCAGCGCGCATGTCGCCCGGCCGAGCTTTGCCGACCTGTTCAGGCACCGCAACGTGCCGCTGGCGATGCTCACCCTGATGTGCGCGATGGGCGGCGTGTTCGTGCTGGCCGCCATGGCGCCCAGCTACCTCACCGATTATCTCAAGCTCTCGCCGCAGGACATGGGCTTCGTCTTCTCGGCTGTGGGCTTCGGCGGCGCAATCGGGCAGTTCGCCATGCCGACCGTGTCCGATTTCATCGGCCGCAAGCTCGCGACCTTGTTCTCTTATATCCTGGCGGCGGTCTTCACATATCTGTTCGCCCACACTGGCACGGACAGCCTGGGCACCCTGTTCTGGCTGCTGTTCTTCGCGTCACTGTTCAACTTCTCGGCGCTGGCCATCCTCGCTGGGCCGGTCGCGGCGGAGGCGGCACCGGTGGGCATGGTCGCGTCGGTGGCGGGCCTTGTCATCGGCGCCGGCGAAATCTTCGGTGGCGGCGCGGCTCCGGCCATCGCGGGCCAGATCGCCGGCTCCAGCGGCATCCAGAATGTCTTCACCTTCACGATCGGCAGCCTGGTCCTGGGCTTCGTCGTCGCGCTGTTCCTCAAGGAAACCGCGCCGCGGAAGACGGGAGGCGTGTAACTGCTTTCGTCATTGCGAGGCGCGAAGCGACGAAGCAATCCAGGTCGATGACGCGCGCGGTCTGGATTGCCACGCGGCCTTTGGCCGCTCGCAATGACGAAGGGGACCTTTAGTCCCGAGCCCCCACATCGCCCTTGCCCACCGTCCCGCTCGCCATATCCAGCATGCGGTCCAGCGGCTTCTTCGCGGCGAGCCGCAGGCTCTCATCCATCTCGATGCGCGGCTGCAGGTCGCGGAGCGCAATGTAGAGCTTCTCGATCGTGTTCATCGCCATATAGGGACAGATGTTGCAGTTGCAGTTGCCGTCCGCGCCAGGCGCGCCGATGAAATCCTTGTTCGGCAGGGCCAGCTGCATCTGGTGGATGATGTGCGGCTCGGTCGCGACGATGAGACGCTGGCCCGGCATGGCCTTGGCATAGCTCAGGATACCGCTGGTCGAGCCGACATAGTCGGCATGATCGAGAATATAGGCCGGACACTCAGGATGCGCGGCGACCGGCGCATCGGGATATTGCGCCTTGAGCTTCAGCAGCTCGGTTTCCGAGAAGCTTTCATGGACGATGCACACGCCCGGCCAGAGCAGCATATCACGCCCGAGCTTGCGCTTGAGGTAACCGCCGAGATGCTTGTCCGGCCCGAAGATGATCTTCTGGTCCTTCGGCAGCTGGCTGATGATCTTCTCGGCCGACGAGCTGGTCACGATAATGTCGGAGAGCGCTTTCACCTGCGCCGAGCAGTTGATGTAGCTGAGCGCGATGTGATCGGGATGCGCCTCGCGGAACGCCTTGAACTGGGCGGGCGGACAGCTGTCCTCCAGCGAGCAGCCCGCGTCCATGTCCGGCAGGATCACCGTCTTCTGCGGCGAGAGGATCTTCGCGACCTCGGCCATGAAGCGCACGCCGCAAAAGGCGATGACGTCCGCGTCGGTCTCCGCCGCCTTTCGAGAAAGCTCGAGACTGTCCCCGACAAAGTCCGCCAGATCCTGGATCTGCGGCTTTTGATAGTAATGCGCCAGGATGACGGCGTTGCGTTCCTTGCGGAGGCGGCCGATCTCGGCGAGCAGGTCGATGCCGGGCGGGATTCGCGTTTCTTGGCTCATGCCTCGCACATGGCCCCGTCGGCCCTGCGGTTCAACCCGCAATGCTCCGGCACGCGCGAGAAACGACAGAACGCCTCGCAGATGGCGATGGGCGGGGCGTCAGGTGCCGGCAATCCGGACCGTTGCGGGTTCAATGGGACGCGCGAACGCGCCAGCCCTCATGATCTGGAATCACCAGATTTCGTCGTTCCAGATCAATGAGATGAGCCAGGACCGATCGCCCGGCCGCGCCATGGAGGCGTGGATCGATCGCGGCATACATGGCCGCGACCATATCAGGGATCGCCGAACGTCCGTGCCGCTCGAGATGACGCAAAATCTGCCCCTCGCGCATACGCCGGTGGCCGAGCGTGCCCCGCACCAGGCGCCTGGGCTGCGCGATCGGCTCGCCATGGGCGGGATAATAGATCGTGTCGTCCCGGCCCATCAGCTTCTCGAGGCTGGTGAGATAATCGGTCATGTCGCCGTCCGGCGGGGAGACGACCGTGGTCGACCAGCCCATGACATGATCGCCGGTGAACAAGGCCGACTCCGCGCCAAGTGCGTAACAGAGATGGTTGGAGGTGTGACCGGGTGTCGCAACGGCGGCCAGCGTCCAGCCCTCCCCTGAAACCGTGTCATTGTCATGGAGGACCTGGTCCGGCGCATAGTCCGGATCGAACGCCGCGTCGGCGCGCGGGCCGTCATCCTCGAGCGTCAAGGGCGCGCAACCGATGATCGGCGCACCGGTCAACCGCGCCAGCGGAGCAGCGCCCGGGCTGTGGTCGCGATGCGTATGAGTGCACATGATCGCCCGGACGGAGCGCCCGCCGATCGCGGCGACGAGCGCATCGAGATGGGCCGCCTCGTCCGGCCCGGGATCGATCACCGCAAGCTCCGTTTGGCCTATGAGATAGGTCTGCGTGCCCTCATAGGTGAAGGGCGATGGATTGGGCGCCAGGATCCGGGTGACGAGCGGCGAAAGCGCCATGGCGTGGCCCGTATCGGGCGAAAGAGGGCCAAAAATATGGGGAGCCGGCGGTGCCATACTCCCCATGTGCAGGTTCTTCCCCTGTTTTCAAGACACCCCGCTTATCGAGAGCGGCGGCGTTCGCTCGGCTTTCACTTCCGGTCCTTCTCCTGCTGCATCTCGATCCGCGCGATGGTGCGGTCGAGATTGGCCAGCACCTCGTCGCGAACCTTGTCCGGCAGGCCCTTATCCCTGGCGAGATCGGCCCGTGCTTCCCTGAGGCCGCTGAGGGCTTCGCCACGGGCGCCGGCCACGGACCGCTTGCAGATCATGACGCGAGTAACAGTTCGCGTCGTCTTGCCGTCGGGCGACTTTTGTTCCGTGGTCGAGGTCACCGGCTCGCCTTTAGTGTCGCAGTTTTGGCTGATTTCGACCTCGGGCGGCAGTGGCGGCATCGGCGGCAGACCGGTCTCGGTTACGTCCTTGCCGTCCTTGGTGACGCGGCGAATGATCCGGACCTGCTTGCCGTCCCCGCCGGATGGTGACGGGAGGATCATGACCTGCGGCGGCGCGGGCGGTGTCGGTGCGGCATCGGGAGTCGGTGGTGCCGGGGGCGCAGGCGGCGCCACGCCATCGGTGTTCGTCGTGATGACGATCGTCTTTACGCGGCGCTCGCCCTTGGACTCGTCCTTGTCCTGGTTCTTATCCTTGTCGGGATTCGCGGCATGGGCGACCGGAAGGGTTGGGATCGCGGCAATCGCCGGGAGCGAAGGCAGGACGTTTGCCACGAGCCTGGAATCAATGGCTGGGATCTTGGGCAGCGCATCGCTGACTCTCGCTCCGACCTGGGCGGCCATGCCTTCGCCGGACGCCGTCAGGGCGAGCCCGCTCAGGACGACCGCTCCGGCCAGCACGATGCCGGTCCGACGGCGACGGTTGCTCGGGCTCTTGTTGGATAACATGGCAAGTCTCCGTTTCAGACGATCGACGGTGGTGAGATTGCAGGCCGCGGCGAACTCATGGCCGCTCGCGGATTTGACCAGGGCGCGCCCGTAGGCATGGCCGAGATGGCTGCCGCGCACGGCGGCGATGACGTCGGCGTCGCAGGCCATCTCCTGGTCGGTGCGGAACGCGCGATAGGCGGTCCACGCCACCGGATTGCACCAGTGCAGCGTCAGAATGGCGAGTGCACCGATATTGGCGATGAGGTCGCCGCGCATATGGTGGGCCAGCTCGTGGGCCAGCGCCATCGCCCGTTCCTCTTCATCGAAGCGCTTCTCGGCGTCCGCCGGGAAGACGATGAAGCGGCGGCGCACGCCAAAGGCCATGGGGCCGCGCGCCTTCGGGCTGCTGACCAGCATGACGCCGGGCGCGATTTCATCGCGCAGCGTCGCGTCGCGCAGGATGAACCCGCAGAAGCGCCGGTAGGCGAGATATTGGTGGAGCGCGAAGATCGTCAGGCCGGCGACCCAGAGCGCCGCGAGCAAGGCGGGCCAGGTCGCGCCTGGCGCAGCCGTTGCCTCCATTGCGGCAGCCGGTGCGGCGCCGGCGATCGTCTCCACGACGATCTCGGACGGGACCAGGCCGACGGCGGCGCCGGAGCTATGCATGACGCTGCTGAGCGGCGTCGAGGCCGGCAGCCATGCGCCGAACGGCGGCAAGATCATGCGCAACGCCGGCAGCAGCCAGAGTGCATAAGCCGCATGCGAGCCGAAGAGCTGGCGAACGGGGCCGCGAATCGCAAGCACCAGCAGCATCAGCGCGGTCGTCGCGACGAGGGTTTCGACGAGCCAGGCGGTCATGGCTTGAGCGCCTTCAGCAGGGCCTCGATCTCGGCGATGTCGGCGTCGGAGAGTTGCTGAGTCTCGGCAAGATGCGCGACCAGCGGCGTCACGCGTCCGCCGAACAGGCGATCGACGAGACGCTGCGATTCATGCGCGACATAATCCTCGCGCTCGACAAGCGGACGATAGAGGTAGCGCCGGCCATCGGCTTCGGTCGCGACGGCCCCCTTGGTCACGAGCCGCGAGAGCAGCGTCTTCACCGTCTGCAGGCTCCAGCCTCGTTCCGGCGCCAGCGCGTCGCTAGTCTCGGTGGCGGTCAATGGCGCGCGGCGCCACAGCACCTCCATGACGGCATGTTCGGCATCACTGATGCGTTCGGCCATACCCAAACTCCCCTACCCGACCGATTCGAACGATTACATTCGTAGTCATAGACCACATATGTAGTCAATGCGCCCGCCAAGCTGAAGCGCGAATGAACGGAAGCGTTCATCAAGACAGTCGATGGGAGGGGCGCGCGGTCTGCCGAAAAGCGGCGGAAAATGGTGGGCCCGGCAGGACTCGAACCCGCAACCTAGCCGTTATGAGCGGCCAGCTCTAACCATTGAGCTACAGGCCCAATCCCATTCTCCGGTGAAGATGAGACCGGTGCCGCCCGGTTAGCTGCCATGCCTGAAATTGGCAAGCAGCGTGCGCCGCGTCAGGAGCCCTGCTCGCGCCCATGCTCGTCGCGGTTGGCCGCCGGCAGCATGAGCTCGAATGCCTCGGCGGAGAGCAGCAGCTGACCGCCCATCCGGCCGGCAATGCCACGCACGAGCCGCAACGCGAACGCAAGGCCCAGCGGCGGCGCATCGGGCAGCATCTGGTCGATCGGCGAGGCATGGTCGAGCAGCGTCGCCTCGCTATGCTCCTGCAAGGCCGCGGGCCGCTGAATGGAAATCGACAGCGTGCCGGTGACGGGCAGATGGCGCAGATGCACCACGAGCGGCTCGTCTGCGCCCAGCGCTGCGTAGCCGGCGCGGACGAGATGACCGAGCATCCGTTCGATCTGTTCGCGATCGCCCGAGACAGGCGGCACGTCGCCGGCCGCCTCAAACACGATGCGATGACTTCCGGCCGATGCGAAACGCTGGACGATGGCGCGCAACTGACCGGCGAGATCGACGAGATCGGGATGGCCGCGCTCCTCGTTGCGGGCGATGCGGCCGGCGAGGTCGAGATCATCGAAGGTGGCGACCAGCTCGCGCGCGTCGGCGATGATTTGCCCCGCAATCTCGCGATATTCGCTGGAGACCGGCCCCACCAGCTGGCCTTCGATCATCTCGGCATAGGCATAGATGGCGCTGAGCGGCGTCCGCAATTCGTGAATCAGCTGCCGGGCGCCGGTGGCGGATAGGCCGCTCCAATCGAAACCGCCATCGTCGCTCGGCCCCGGGGCATGGGCCTCCGCCAGGCTTTCGCCGATGTCGTGGGCGCCATTGCTCGACCGGACCAGCTGCTCATGCGCCATTTCGCGCCGGGCGCTGCCCGAATAACCGCGGAAGAGGCCGCTTGCCCGGTCGAAGCGCGGCTCGCCCGAAATGCGCCATTCGCCGGCGAGCACGCCGCTGGCGATGGCAAAGCGCGCGTCGCGGAAGGCCGCCCGGCGGCGATAGGCGCCCAGGGCCTGACCGTCAGCGCCGCTCAACCCGTCGAGCGCCGCGGCGCCGACCGTGAGGCCGACGACGGCAGCGCGCGGTGCGCCGTGAACGTAGCTGAACTGCCCCTTCTCGTCGGTCTCGAAGCTGAAGGCATCGATGGCGCCTGCCGGGCCGGCAACGACCTGGTCGAGGCCAAGATCGAGCGGCGCGGCGCCGGTGCTCCGGGGCTCCGGATGCATCCGCGTGGCGGTAAAGCGCTCGATTCGCTCGACGATCTTGCCGATGTCGCTCGGTTCATCTGTTCGGTCAGCCGATTCGGCCGACGCCAGATCGTTGGCAGGGCTCAACTTGCGGGCATTGGGCGCAGGCGGCAGCGCCAGATCGCTCGGGCCGAAGCGGGCAAGAGCGGTATGCGCAAGCGCGCCGAGATCCGTGCGGCGGCGCAGGATACTGCGCGCCAGCGGGCCGACGACGGGAATGATCGACGCCCAGACCTCATCCGTGAGCCGCGCACGGGCCATGGTCGCAGCGACCACCGCCGGATGATCCTGCGCCAGGAATCGGCAGAGCCGGAGCGAACGAAGACGGCCGCCAAGCTCCACGATCGACGCGACTCGCTGCTCGGGTCCGATCTGCCTGGACAGTTCGCCTAGCACAGCAAAGACGGCCTCAGCTTCCTCTTCCGTCAAACGGTGCGCCGTCGAGGCGCCGGAGACATCATATTGCGCAACGAGATCAATGCATTGGCGCCAGCGCGTAACGGCCGCAGCCAGCCCCTCGCCACCATGAGCGAGAACGGTCCGCAAAAGATCATTGAAACGCATTTTATGCCCGTTGGCCCCCACGGCGCTTGGATTAACCGGCTGTGTGAACCGTCGCTAGCCACAAAAAATGGGACGTTACATTGTGGGACAATTGCAATCACATGAAATTATCTTATACCCCCCAATGTCCGCCATGAAAGGAAATGTCGACAGGATGCCGGGCGCCGCAATCGATAAAATCGATCTCCAGATTCTCGCCGCGCTGCAAGACGACGGCCGGATGACCAATGTCGATCTTGCAGCCAAAGTCGGCCTCACCGCTCCGCCATGCTTGCGCCGCGTGCGCACATTGGAAGAGCGCGGCCTGATCAACTCCTATCATGCGCAGGTCGATCCGATAGCGCTCGGCTATTCGATCATGGTCTTTGCGATGGTCAGCCTCAAGAGCCAGGCCGAGGCGGATTTGCAGGCATTCGAGACCTATGTCGCCGAGTTGCCGCAAGTCCGGGAATGCCACATGCTCAATGGCGAGATCGACTTCATCCTCAAGGTCGTCGCGCCGGATCTTCGCAGCTTCCAGCAGTTTCTGACGACCAAGCTGACGCAGGCGCCCAATGTCGCCAGCGTGAAAACCTCTCTCACCATTCGCACCTCGAAGAACCTGCCGGGCGTTCCCATCGAAGACTGAGCGCCGGCCCTGGACACAAAACGGCCCGCCTGAACGCATCAGGCGGGCCGTTTCCGATTCGTCCGGATGTCAGAGAGCGGCTTACGCGCCGGTCTTCGACTTCTGGTTCAGCCAGAGCCCCCAGAGTTCCGCGATCTGCTTGCGGGCTGGCGACGTGGCCGAGACTGCACCGAATGCCGCCTTCGCGCCCGCTATATCGCCGCTGCGCGACAGGGCGATGCCGAGGCGGGTATTGACCTCGTCATTGTCGACGCTGCCCTTGGTGAGGGCAAGCTTGTACAGCTCGATCGCCTTGGCGTTCTCGCCATAGCCGAGATAGGCGTCGGCGGTACGGCTGGCGGACTTGCCGTTCGGCGCGGCCGCCGCGGCCTTCTCGGACGCGGCCAGGCCGGCCTTGTCCTTCGGGATCGCGTCGGTTGCCAGCTTGTAATAGTCGGCGAACTGCGTGTCCTTGACCTCGCCCTTGGCGCGACCGCTCTCGATGATCGTCTTGACCTCGCCGGGCTGGCCCGACTTCCACAGCGCATCGAGGAACTCGCTATAGCTATAGTCGTTCGCGAGCGCCTTGGCGTCATACATCAGGCGCATCAGGTCGATATTGGCCGGACGCGCCATGTCCTTGTAGGTTTCCTGCAGCAGACGCAGCGCGATGCGCCAGTCGGACGCCTTGTCGGTCTGCGCCAGCGTCAGCTTCGCCCAGTCGAACGCATCGGGCGTGAGGGCGAGGACCGCAGTCTGGAAACCGCGCTCATACCAGCCGAGCGGCGGCGTTACGCCCTTGGCGATCTGTGCGTCGATCGCCTTGCGCAGATGCGGCAGACCTTCGATCGCCTTGGCGCGACCAGCAGCGCTGAAGCCATTGCCCTCGATCTGCGCATAGGCTTCGCCGAAATAGGTCTCGGCGAGCAAAGCCTCGGTCTCCGACGGATCGGCACCGGCCGCAATGGCTGCGGCGTAATGCTTGCGAGCGGCTTCGTTGTTCTTGAGGTTGGACGAGAGACCGCCCGCGGCCGTTTCGATCTTCACCAGATCGGCGGGCGCGACCTTGCCCGACGCGAGCATCATCTCGACGCCCTTGAGCTGCGTTGCCTGATCCTGCTTGCCGATGCCGATATTCAGCCAGAAGTTGCCGACGAAATAGTGATCGTCCGGCGTCGTCGCGGCCGCTTCGGCCTGTGGCATCATGCCCAGCGCGCCGTCGAAATTCTTCGCGGCCAGCAAGTCCTGCAGCGGCTTGGCGACCTTGAAGAAACCGGGGCTCGCCTGGAGCTTGGCCGGCTGGGCCGCCGCTGCTTCGCCCTTTTTCTTCTGGGCCAGAGCAGTGCCCGGCATGAACAGACCGCCAGTCGCGACCAGAGCCAACGACAGAGCCGCAGTGGAAAACAAACGCATCCTCAAACCTCCAAACTCAGACTCTATTGCCGGCACGCACGGCAGAACACCGTTCGGGATCGAAACGATTTTCCCCATGACGGCCAGCAGGTGAACCACGATTGAATGCCGCTATAGCCCCGCACGAGCCCCTTGTCATCGCCAAGCGCCCGCCTTGCGCCAACATTGCGTCAATCAGGTCGCGCCGGTCGCCGAACAGGGAGCCGTCAGCCCCTTTTTGCTGGCATTCGCCAGTGCGCCCGGCTAGTCCTGTCGGACCCACTGCGCCCATCACAGACATAAGAGAATAAGCTTGAGCAGCGACGAGACCATCCTCGCCGAACCTTCGGATATCAGCCCCGTCAACATCGTCGACGAGATGAAGTCGAGCTATCTCGACTATGCCATGTCGGTCATCGTTTCGCGCGCCCTTCCGGACGTGCGCGATGGCCTGAAACCCGTGCATCGCCGCATCCTCTGGGCGAGCCATGAAGGCGGCTTCGTCGCCGGCAAGCCCTATCGCAAGTCGGCGAAGATCGTCGGCGACACGATGGGCAACTATCATCCGCACGGCAACCAGGCGATCTACGACGCGCTCGCGCGCATGACGCAGGATTGGTCGATGCGCGTGCCGCTCATCGACGGCCAGGGCAATTTCGGCTCGATGGATCCCGATCCGCCGGCCGCCGAGCGCTATACCGAGGCGCGGCTGGCCAAGGTGGCCAACGCCCTTCTCGACGACATCGACAAGGATACGGTCGACTTCGTCCCCAACTATGACGGCTCGCGCGACGAGCCGAGCGTGCTCCCTGCCCGCTTCCCCAACATGCTGGTCAATGGCGCGGGCGGCATCGCCGTCGGCATGGCGACCAACATCCCGCCGCACAATCTCGGCGAGGTGCTGCGCGCCTGCAAGGCCTATATGGACAATGGCGCGATCAGCATCGAAGAGCTGATGGAGATCGTCCCGGCGCCCGATTTCCCGACCGGAGCACTCATTCTCGGCCAGTCCGGCGCGCGGTCCACCTACCAGACCGGGCGCGGCTCTGTCGTCATGCGTTCCCGCCACGAGATCGAGACGATCCGCGGCGACCGCACCCAGATCGTGCTCACCGAAATCCCCTATCAGGTCGGCAAGGCCGGTCTGGTCGAGAAGATCGCCGAGGCCGCGAAGGACAAGCGGATCGAAGGCATCAGCGATATTCGCGATGAATCGAACCGGCACGGCGTGCGCATCGTCATCGAGCTCAAGCGCGACGCCACGGCCGACGTGGTCCTTAACCAGCTCTGGCGGCACACGCCCGCCCAATCGAGCTTCCCCGCCAACATGCTGGCGATTCGCGGTGGCCGGCCCGAACTGCTCAACCTGCGCGACATCATCGAAGCCTTTGTGCGTTTCCGCGAGGAGACGATCACCCGTCGCACGAAATATGAGCTCGCCAAGGCCCGCGAGCGCGCTCACATCCTGCTCGGCCTCGTCATTGCCGTGGCCAATCTCGACGAAGTGGTGCGGACGATCCGCGCTTCGGCAAGCCCCGTGGCCGCCCGCGAGGCACTGCTCGCGCGCGAATGGCCGATCGCCGATGTTGCCCCCTATCTGCGCATCGTCGACGCGTCCGAAGCAGCATCGAGCAGCGACATCTATCGCCTATCCGAAGTTCAGGTGCGCGCGATCCTCGACCTGCGCCTGCATCGCCTGACCGCGCTCGGCCGTGACGAGGTCGGCAACGAATTGCAGGGGCTCGCCAACGCCATCGAAGGCTATCTCGCGATCCTCGGCAGCCGCGCGCGCCTCTTCGAGGTCATGCGCGAGGAGTTCGACGCCATCGAAGCCGAATTCGCAACCCCACGCAAATCGACCATCGCGCCCGCTGCCGACGGTATCGAGGACGAGGATCTGATCGAACGCGAGGACATGGTCGTGACCGTGACCATGCAGGGCTATATCAAGCGCACGACCCTCGGCACCTTCCGCGCGCAGAATCGCGGCGGCAAAGGCCGCGCCGGCATGGCGACCAAGGACGAGGATGTCGTCACCGAAATGTTCGTGACCAGCACGCACAATCCGGTGCTGTTCTTCTCGACCCACGGCAAGGTCTACCGCCTCAAGGTATGGCGCCTGCCCGAGGGCGGCCCGGCGACGCGCGGGCGGCCCATGGTCAACCTGCTGCCGCTCTCCGAGGGCGAGACCATTCAGACCGTCCTCGCGCTGCCGCAGGATGAGTCGGAGTGGAAAGACCTCCACGTCATGTTCGCGACCGCCAAGGGCTCCGTGCGCCGCAACAGCATGGATGCCTTCGCCAACGTCCCGTCGAACGGCAAGATCGCCATGAAATTCGAGGGCGATGACGCGGACGACAGGCTGATCGGCGTCGCTTTGCTCTCCGAAGATGATGATGTGCTTCTGGCCACGCGGCAGGGCAAGGCGATCCGGTTCCGTGCCGACGACGTCCGCGAGTTCCAGAGCCGGAACTCGACCGGCGTTCGCGGCATGAGCCTGAAGGAGGATGACGAGGTCATCTCGCTGTCCATCCTCCATCGCGTCGGGACGAGCTCCGAGGAGCGTGAGGATTATGTCCGCTTCGCGCCATGGAAGGCCGAGCGCGAGGATGGCGCGACCACCTCGCTCGAGGCCGAACGCTATGAAGAGCTCAAGGCCCGTGAGCAGTTCATCCTGACGGTCTGCGCCAACGGCTATGGCAAGCTCAGCTCGGCCTACGAATATCGCCGGACCGGCCGTGGCGGCCAGGGCATCACCAATATCGACAATATCGAACGCAACGGTCTCGTTGTCGCAAGCTTCCCGGCCGTGCAGCAGGATCAGCTCATGCTGGTCACCGACCAGGCCAAGCTGATCCGCATCGGGCTCGGCAGCCTGCGCGTGATCGGACGCGGCTCGGCGGGCGTGCGCCTGTTCGATGTTGCGGACAACGAGCATGTCGTGAGCGTTGCCCATATCGAGGATAGCGCGCAGGACGAGTCCGATGGCGAGGAAGAGACATCGGCGACCGACGGCGCTGGCGACAGCGCCGACTGATTGTCCCGAGAAACGGGCGGCGGTCTTTTCACACCGCCGTCCCTTACCGGGCGCATTTTCAAGTCAGATGGTCCGTCCTATCCGACGGCTCGGAAAATGCGATCAGGCAAAGCTGGCGGTCATGCCGTCGCCTGCTTCAACCGCGATCACCTTGCCGAGCGTCCGCCATATTCAGGACTCCGGCCTCACAGCATGTAGACATCGGCGACCGTGGGGATGCAGTCGTTCATCAGCGTGATCGTCTTGGCGGCGATCAGCCAGTCCTTGCCGTCAGATTTGAACACATGCCGGTAAAGCCCGAAAAAGACGTGCGTCCGGTCGCTGCGCGGATCGTGATGATGGGCGGTGAATGAGGAGAGGACGACAGCCTCTTCCGCACTCGCCGACTCGACGATCACATTGCTCACCATATGCACGACCCGCGCCGGAATCTCGGACGCGTTCGAGAGGTTCGAATTCAGCCGCCAGATGCGGTCGACGAGATTCTGTTTTCCCTCATAATAGATGAGGGACAGTTCGCTCTCGGGATCGCTCGTCGGCGTAGTCTCGCTCTTCCAGGCGGGCGCCCAGAAGACGACATCTTCGGCGTACATGGCGAGCCAGTCATCGAAACGGCGTTCGTCGAGCGCCCGCGCCTCGCGGTAGAGCAGGTCCTCCGCCTGGCTGCGCGAAAGGCCGGCGGTCTGCCCGACGGTCCCTGTGCCCAGGGTCACGGCCTCCGCGCTCATGCCAGCGCTCCCGCCATGCGCCGCGCCCATTCGCGATAATAGCTCTGGTAGACGGTTTCGTCGCAGAGCCGGGAATTGCCTTCGATCGACCATGCCGGCTTGAGCGCGATGCGGTCCGCCAGCGGGCTCGAGCCTTGCTTGCGGGTCGCCATGCCGCGCTGATAGCCTTGCAACCAGGGCTCCACCTTGCCGGCGAAGCCGCGCTGGCAGTCCTCATAGGCAACCGTATCGTCGGGCGTCGCCATACCCGATGGATTGTAGAAATCCTCATATTGCCGGATGCGCTGCTTGCGCGCCGCCGGGCTCTCGCCCTTGGGACCGATGCACCAGGTGCGCATGCGCGTCCTGTTGGTGCTGATCGGCTCGATCACGCGCAGCTGGCTTGCCGCATTCTCCGCGACCTGCAGGTTCGGGAAAATGGTGAGGTTGCGCATGTTGAACATCCAGTCGCGCTGCGCTTCCCCGACGGTCTCGGTCAGCCAATCGAACCGCTCGAACAAAGGCGAAACCGGCGTCGGCGTGCCCACGCCGAAATTGAGGACATGGCCATAAGGGAAGCTGAACGTGCCTCCGACGATCTCGTCGTCCTCGCCGGACCAATGCCGCTGTGACTGCATCGCCGAGGTAAAGCTGTTGGACGCCGCGTCCTCCGCAGCCTTGCGGCGCTCGAGCAGGCGAATGTAGCTCGGATGCGCCGAGGTGAAATGATAGTTGTCCGAGCAGTTCTCGAGCTGGAGCTTCCAATTGCCCTCATAGGTGAAGGTGACGGAGCCTGGCACCGACTCGACGCCCTCCTCGCTCTGGTTCGCGACCAGATCGAGCAGCTTGGCAGTCTCGCCCAGCCAATCGAGCAGAGGCGGCACATCCGCCGTGACACTGCCGAAGACGAACCCCTTATAGCTGCCGAACGCCGGCAATGGCGCCAGGTCATGGCTGTCATTGTCGAAGCCCGGCGTATAGCAGCCGCCCTGCTTCCACTTGATGCCCTTGTTCCGCCCGGCGCTGTCGAAGGTCCAGCTGTGATAGGGACAGACGAACTGCCGGGCCTGGCCGCAAGCGGCATGGGCGATCCGGGCGCCCTTGTGCGGGCATGAATTGACGAAGCCCCGCAGCACGCCGTCGCCGCCGCGCTGGATCAGCGCCGGCACGCGGCCGATATTGATGGTGAAATAGTCGTGGGGATTCGTCACCTGGCTTTCGAGCCCGAGGAAGACCCATCCGCCTTCGAAAATGTGCCGCATCTCCAGCTCGAAGATGGCGGGATCGTCGAACATGGCGCGGTTGATGCGGAACACGCCTTCGTCCGGCCGGTCGTCGATCAGTTCATGCGGGTTCGCCAATCATCCTCTCCTGTCTGACGCATCGTGCCACCTTTGAAGGCGCATTGGCGGCAAGATGCAAGGGCGCCGGCGTCGTTTCATTGACTTCGGCCGAGTCTTGCCGCTCATGCAGGGCCATGGCCGGCATCGGAGACCATATCGAGCTCGAGGGCACGCTCATCCGCGACGGCGCGGGCTTCGCCCTGCGCGCCGAGCGTGGTGCCGTCTATCATTTGCAACTCCACCGTGTGCCCGTCGACCATGTCGAGAAGCGTGTGCGCATCACCGGTACGCTGATCGGGGAGCGGCTGATCGAGGCCGAAGGCATAGCGCCGGGCTGATCTGACGGCGCCAACCGCCCAGCCGCTGCGATGCGCGCGCAATTTTTGCGACGCAACAACAGCAAAACCAACCAAAATGTCGCTATTGCAACGAGAAATCTGATAGCAGCATAAATTGGCGCTTGCATCTTTCGCCGCAACGCAACAATTTTGTGCGGCAGCGATCGGGGGGTGCGATGACAATGTCGCCAGCACAGGGAAGACCAACCGCATGGGCGAATGCCATGCGCTTGACCGACGGCCATATCCGCACATGACGATGCAGGCGTCTCCGCAAAGCCGCAGCGACGGCCAAATCCCGGAGATGCCGCATACCACACACTTCTTCGCCAAAGCTGTCACCCTTCGACTGGTTCTGGTGTTCATATTGGTGGCCAGCATTGGCGCGGGCATCCTTCTTATCCTGGATGTCGTCGCGGACGGTGACGATGAGTTGCTCGAACTCCTCACGAGCGCGGATTTGCTGGGCCTTGTCCTCGCCGCCTCGTTCGGCCTTCGTCACGCCCCAACCCAACCGACAAACGACGCGGCAGCCAAGGAACACACGGAACTGGTGCGCGCCAAGCAGGCGGCGGAAAATGCCAGCATCGCAAAGAGCCGCTACCTGGCCAATGTGAGCCACGAGATTCGCTCGCCGCTCAACGCCATCTATGGCTATGCCCAGCTTTTCGAGCGCGGCGAAGGCGTCGATGCGCGCGAGGCCGCGCGCGTGATCCTGCGCTGCTCGGAGCATCTTGCCAATCTGGTCGAGGGTCTGCTCGACATGTCGCAGCTCGAATCCGGCGTGCTGCGCGTCCGGACCGAGGAAGTGCGCTTCGGGCCGTTCATGGACCAGATCGTCTCGATGATGCGCCCGTCCGCGCTGTCGAAGGGCCTCGCCTTCCATTATGAGCCGCCGGCGCGCATGCCGGATGTCGTCCGGCTCGACCCGAGCCGCTTCAGGCAAGTGCTCATCAACCTGCTCTCCAACGCCATCAAATTCACCGAGCATGGTTCGGTGACGTTGAAAGTCGGCTATGCCGCGCAGATCGCGACCTTCGAGGTCCTCGACACCGGACCCGGCATCCGCGCTGAGGATCATGAGCGCATCTTCGAGCGCTTCGAGCAGGGCGCCGCGGCACGGCATGAGGCCTCGGGCACACGTGCAAAGTCCGGCGCCGGCCTGGGTCTGGCCATCGCGCGGACGATCGTCGAAATTCTCGGCGGCCGGTTGGAGCTGGAGAGCGACGTCGGCCAGGGAAGTTGCTTCCGGATCACCATGCTGCTGAGCGAAGTGGCGGGCCGCGTGTCCGCGCCGACCGCAGCCCGCAAGCCGCTCGGCTACAAGGGGCGGCAGCGCAGCGTCCTCCTTGTCGAGGACAACACCGACCAGCGCTTCTTCATGGCGCAGCTTCTGACCTCGCTCGGCCTTGCCGTCAGCGCGGCCTCTTCCGGTGAGAGCGCGATCGACATGCTGGGCGACACCGCGCCCGATCTCGCCATCCTCGACATCAGCCTGCCCGGCATGTCGGGCTGGGAAGTGGGCGCCGAACTGCGCACGCGCTTCGGCGAGGCGGTGCAGATTCTCATGCTGTCCGCCAACAGCGAGGAACTGCATCGTCCCGATTTCGAAACACCGGACTATGACCGCTTCCTTGTGAAACCCGTCGAGTTCGAAACGCTGGCGGACACGATCGGCGAATTGCTGGGCCTCGTATGGGAATGGAGCGAACCGGAAGCCGAGCATGCGCCCGCCCGCCTGGGCCAGCCGGCCTTCGGCGAGGACGCCCTTCCCCATGTGACGCGACTGCAGGAATATCTTCGCATCGGATATGCGCGCGGCATCGAAAACGAGATCAAGGCGCTCGAGCAAGCCGCGCCCGACGCCGGAGAGCTCGTTCGCCGCCTCTACGATTGCCTCGACCGCTATGACCTCGCCGGCATGGCGAAATTGCTGACGGAAAGACCTGATCGATGATCCCGCAATTGCCCGCCCATTCCGACACGATCCTCGTCGTCGACGACGAGCCCGATGCGCTGCGCATGCTGACCAGCGTGCTGGAACGTGCGGAGATGTCGGTCCTGGTGGCGACCTCGGGCGAAGCCGCGCTCGAACTGCTCGGCAACATCGTGCCCGACCTCATCCTCATGGACGCGGTCATGCCGGGCCTGGACGGCTTCGAGACCACGCAGAAGATCAAGGCCTGTCCCGAAACTGCCAGCATTCCCGTCATCTTCATGACCGGCCTGACGGAAAGCGAGCATGTCGTCGAAGCATTCGAGGTCGGCGGCGTGGACTATGTGCGCAAACCGGTCGATCTCAATGAACTGCTCGCGCGGGTGCGCGTCCACATGGCGCAGGGCCGCGCCGTCCAGGCCAGCGTCACCAGTCTCGATGCGACCGACCGGCTGATCCTCGCGACCAACGCACGCGGCAATCTGCTCTGGTGCACGCCGCGGGCGGAGCAGGCGATCAGCCGCATCGCGCCCGACTGGCGGCGCGAGAATCCGCAACTGCCCTCCGACATCCGCAGCCAGATCGAGCGGCTTCTGGCGATGAGCGCAACGGCGGGCGCTTCGGTGCGCGTAAAACAGACTGACGGAGACGGCGAACTGGAGCTGATGGTGGTCGCCCACTATCGCGAGGACGAAGTGCTCATCCGCATCAACGAGCTCAATCCGAACGACGATCTGGCGCGCCTGCAGGATCGGCTGCCACTCACCAATCGCGAAGCGCAGGTGCTGCTATGGGTGAGCTATGGCAAACCCAATCGCGTGATCAGCGACGTTCTGCAGATCAGCCCGCGCACGGTCACGAAACATCTGGAGCGCATTTTCGACAAGATCGGCGTCGAGACCCGCTCAGCCGCGGCGGCGGTCGCCATTCGCATTATCGACCAGTGAAGGGCGCTTGCGGCGTTCGGCAGGGCGGAAGCCGGGCGTCGTTCCGTCCTTTGCCGGCTCGATGCCCTTGGTTTCGCCCTGCCGATCGAGCGGCATCCTGAACCGCTCGATGATGGCGTCGCTCAGCGCATTGGTCCTTTTCTTCGCCGCGATCGCCTCGATCTCGATCAGATAATATGGCCCCACCAAGGCCGCGACCTGGAAGGTCGAGCGCGCGACGGTGTTGGGGTTCTCGGTTGTGCCGAAGAACTGCTTGAATCCGTCGTTGACTCCGGCGAAATCCATCTTGCCGGTCCGGGGGTCGGCTGCGACGAACAGGGTCAGCTTGATGAGGTCGGACATCTTGTAGCCCTGCGCCTCGAGCAGGATCTTGATCTTGCCGAGCACACTGATCGTCTGGGCCTTGCTGTCGCCCATCTCCTCGACGCTCTTGACCTCGGCCATGGGCTTCTTGGGATCGACCGGCGAGGCCAATTGCCCGGAGAGATAGAAGGTTTCCATGTCACCGCCGACCCGGACACCGTCCAGGATCAGGGCGTTGGGATTTCCCTTGATGCGGGCCACATCCGCCTGTGCGGGCGAGGCCGCCCACAGCGCCGTAAGCGATGCGGCCAAAATCAAGCGACCGAGGCGGAGATGGCGCTTGGCGCGCGCGGCAAAAATGAGGCTTTTCATAGTCCAAACTGGCTACGGAGAGGCCGTTTCGCGCGCCATACGACAAAATGCGTATGTGCGAATCCAGAGTCCTTTGATCGACTGGCATGGCTCTGTGACGAAGCCGGCAAACGGGTCAGCCGGCATCCAACAACCAGTCCGCGCAGCGCGACAAAACAACCCCGAAACGGAGAGTGCCTAAACCGAAACAAGGGGGACTCTGATTATGATTACGAGCCGCAGGCTGATCCACGCCCTGCTCTTCGCCACTGTCGCAATGCCGGGCATCGCTTATGCCCAGACCAATGAGGCGCCACCCCCGGAGGCGCCGGCCGCAGAGGCCGGCGAAATCATCGTGACGGGCACCCGTGCCACCGGCATGCAGGCCGCGGACAGCGCCGCGCCGATCCAGCTTATCGGCTCGGAAGCAATCTCGAAAGTAGGGCAGCCCAACCTCAATCAGGCGCTGACCCAGCTCGTTCCGTCCTTCCAGGCCCAGAACCAGGGCACGGACATGGCGAGCTTCTCATTGTCCGCACGCTTGCGCGGCATCAGCCCCAATCACACGCTGGTCATGGTCAATGGCAAGCGCCGCCACGGCAACTCCATTCTCCAGGTGATCAACGGCGCGTTCGGCGGATCGGCATCGCCGAGCATTGACCTCATTCCGCCGGACATCGTCCAGCGCATCGAAATCCTGCAGGACGGCGCAGCCGCGCAATATGGCTCGGACGCCATTGCCGGCGTCATCAACATCATCCTCAAGAGCGACACGTCAGGCGGCAAGGTCACCGGCAGTGTCGGCCAATATTATGATGGCGAAGGCACGACCTACAGCGCCAGCACCAATTTCGGTCTCTCCATCGGAGACTCGGGCTATCTCGACATCAGCCTGTTCCACCGCCGCAACGAGGTCACCACGCTCGGCGAGGGCCAGATTACGGTCAAAAACTACAACGGCACGGTAAACTCCGGTACGCCTGCCGGATTCCAGTCGATCTACAATGCGCTCGTCAGCAACAATGGCACGTCCCACATCAACGGGGGCCAGCCGAAGTCGATGCTGAACATCGGCTTCTACAATTTCGGCTATGATTTCGGGGGCGTCGAACTCTATTCGTTCGGCGACGTGTCCTACCGCCATGGCGATGCGCTCCAAGGCTATCGCGTTCCGAGCCGCGTCTGCACCTCCGGGTCAAGTTACAAGGACCCGATCACGAACGTCGCGCTGCCGACCGACCCGGCCTATTGCTATGGACCGACCGTCGCTTCGGGCATGATCCCGCACATCGAAGTGAAACAGCAGGAATTCCAGGTCACCAACGGCGTCAAGGGTGATCTTGGCGGCTTCAACTGGGATCTCGCCGTCAGCTATTCGGAAGACCTCGCAAAGGTCTATACGACAAAGTCGCTCAACGCCTCGATGTGGCAGAACAGCTTCTTCAACGCCTATAGCGCCGCCCGTAGAGCCGGCGCCACTCAGACGGCGGCCGCCGTTGCGGGACAGGCCGGCGCCTTCTCGCCGACCGACTTCTATGACGGCCAGTTCCTGTTCACCCAGTTCACGACGACGCTTGATCTGCGTAAGGAAATCGAAGTCGGCCTGTCGGACCCGCTCACCCTCGCGCTCGGCGGCGAATATCGCAAGGAAACCTATCAGATCGGCGCGGGCGACGCCGGCTCGACATATATCGAAGGCGGCCAGGCCTTTCCCGGTTATGCAAAGAGCGACGCGGGCTCGATAGGGCGCACCGCAAAGGCTGTCTACGCGGATATCATCGTCAAGCCGGTCGCCGACTGGAGCGTCGACCTGGCCGGGCGTTACGAAAATTATAGCGACTTCGGCGACACCTTCATCGGCAAGTTGACCAGCCGCTATGACATCACTGATACCATCGCCGTCCGCGGCACGGTGAGCACCGGCTTCCGCGCGCCCTCCCTGCCTGAATCGGGCTATTCGGCGACCAGCGTTGCGCCGACATCGGCGACCATCCAACTGGCGCCAAGCTCGCCAGGGGCGACCAGCGCCGGCTTCGGCGCGCTCAAGCCCGAAAAGTCGACCAACTTCTCGGCAGGTTTCGTGGTGCGACCGATGCCGCGCATGATCGTCACGCTCGACGGCTATTATATCAAGATCAAGGACCGCATCGTGTCTTCCGGCAACATCACGGGGCAGAACGCGCAGCCCTTTCCCACGCCCGGCACGCCCGTCCTGACGCCGTTGATCAATGGGCTGACGCCTTACCAGCTCGTGCTGAACGCCATCGCCGCCAGCGGAAAGCAGCTCGATCCCACCGTGCTGCAATCCGGCGGCCTCAGCATCCAGACCTTCACCAACGGGATCGATACCGAGACCTGGGGCCTGGAATTCTCGGCGCGTTACCCGATCACGACGAGCTTCGGCAAATTCGATCTGACCTTCAACGCGAACTACAACAAGACGAAGGTGACCGATAACCGCCTTGGCACCCTGTTCAACATCCAGGCCCAGGCGATCATCGAGAAATCCAGCCCCACGTTCAAGAGTGTGGCCGGCATCAACTTCACCAAGGGCCCGTTCAACGCAAATCTACGCGCGACCTACTACAGCAAGACCACCTCGCTCGTGCAGCCCAATGCCTTCTCGACGACGCCGCGGCCGATCGGCAGCGCGACGAACGGCTATTACCGGGCAGTCGTGGACCCTGCCGTGATCTTCGATCTCGAGTTGGGCTACGACATCACCAAGTGGATCAACCTCTCGGTCGGCGCCAACAACCTGCTGAACAAGATCCCGGAGGTCCCGCCGCTGGTCGCCGACTATAATGCCGCCAACCCTGCGGCCGGATGGCAGGCCGGGCGTTCGCCCTACATCAATGGCCAGGGCAGTCTCGGAGCGCCCTACACATTCGGCCCCTACGGTACGAAGGGCGGCTATTATTATGCTCGCCTCGCCCTCAAATTCTGACGATTTCGAAGCGGCCGGTTCGCCGGCCGCTTCGCCGCAAACCAGTCCAGCGAGGAGCAGGATCCATGACCTTGAAGCCGATCACCGCCATTGCGGCCGCCGCCATTCTGGCATTTCCCTCCCAGGCCGCCACGCCGGCAAAGCCCAAGCCGGCCATCACGCGCGTTGTCGGAAGCCCGACCGCCATCATCTCCAGTTCCGTCGACATTCCCGCGGGCAGCCGGATCGTCATGCTCTCGGGAAGCACCGCCTCGCCGATCGACCCGGCCAAGCCGGATGAGTTCGGCGATACGGCGACGCAGACCAGGAGCATCCTCACGAAGATGAAGGCGACGCTCGAAGGCATGGGCCTGGGCATGGGCGACATCGTGAAGATGAACGTCTTTCTCGTTGCGCCGACGCCCGGTGGCCGCATGGACTCGGCCGGCATGAACGACGTGTTCAAGACCTTCTTCGGGACCAGCGAGCAGCCCAATCGCCCGGCGCGATCGACCGTCCAGGTCGCCGCGCTCGGCCGACCGACAATCCTTGTCGAGATCGAGGCGATGGTCGCCAAGGCGCCCTGAGGGCAGCACCCTCCCCCGGCCCCACCGACGCCGACCGCGCTCAAATAAGAAAGGCGCGCCCTCCCGCTTGGAAGAGCGCGCCCTTGAACCGGAAGCGATCAGATCAGTCGACGTTCGCCATGCGCGAATCCGACTTGCCGCTCAGCTGCGCGATGCGCACTTCGGTGACTTGGGCCATCGACTTGCGGCAGGCGAAATCGGGCGACATGTCGGCGCCGATGCGGTCGCCGGGATTGCAGGTCGCTTCGGCCGCCTTGGCGACGCGCGCGCGGAACTTGGCAACGCTAGCGGGATCGCTGAAATCGACGCCGGCGGTCGAAACGCGAACGGCGACATTTTCGCGAGACTTGGCATAGGCGCCGGTCGAACCGGCGACCAGGGCAGCGGCGATGATCGCGGCGCTGACAATCTTCATGTGGCTTCTCCTAGAAACTTGATTTCGGATTTGAGTGGTTCCGGTCCTGACATCGGTTTTATGTCCCGATCGTCTGGACCAGACGTGTCAGCGTTCTCATCCGCGCTTGGCGGCGCACTTAGGCACGGCCAGGCTTATCCACAAGCCGAAATCGTCGCTGCACCGCAGAAAACAGCCATTTTTCGATGCTGCGACACAGCGTGATAAATTTGCATCTGGCCTTGAATCGCGCCTCGTCAAAGGTTGGCGATCGGCATCTCCGATCACTTCAACCGACTGGAATGACGGGCCTTCTCCCAGCCCTCTTGCCGCCAACCCTTGGCGGTGCGGATTCGGCACGCTGCTCCAGAAAACCGCACGTCCTGCGGCAGATTTACGGAGAGATAGCTGCGGCCCGACAAGGAAATCGGCCTGGCGACGCCGTCCGGGCGCACCGCCGTCATGTCCTTCGAACCGGTGGCTCCGCGTCAATGCGCTGTTTGACGTATTCCCTCGCAATGCCTCGCGACGCTGAAATCGCCCGTATTCGGGCCGGATTCGGAGTAGCTATGGCAGAACAAATTCCTTCGCGTCGCCAGTTCCTGACCGCGGTCGGCAACCTCGCCAGCGTGGCGTGGATCACGCTCAACTGGCCGCAGATCGCGGCAGCGGCCGAACAAGCGGATCATGTCGGGCATAATATGGACATGTCGCCGGGGCCGACGACGATCAAGACACTGACGGCCGCCGAAGCGGCCGAGGTCGACGCCATTTCGAACCTGATCGTACCCGGTGGCGAAACGCCCGGCGCGCGTGACGCCAAGGTCATCTACTTCATCGACAATGCGCTCGGCAGTTTCTTCGCGGCGCAGCTGCCGGCCTTCCGCAAGGGGCTGGCGGATTTCCAGGCGTCCTACGCCAAGCGGCTGGGCAGCGGGAAGCCTTTCTCCGCCGCGAGCGAGCCAGTGCAGATCGCCTGGCTGCGCGAGGTCGAGGAGACGCCCTTCTTCCTCGCTGTCAGACGCCTGACCATCGTCGGCCTCATCGCCTTGCCCAAATATGGCGGCAATTACGACAATCTGGGCTGGAAGCTGCTGGGCGTGGAGGACAACCACGTCTGGGCGCCGCCCTTTGGCTATTACGACCAGGATTATGCGGGGTTCGAACCCTATCCCGGCACCAAGCCCTACATGGCCTGACGGAGCGCACCCCATGCCCAGCAAGACATACAAGACCAGCGAAACAGTCGATTTCATCGTCGTCGGTTCCGGCGCCGCGGGCGGTATCATGGCGCGGGAGCTGGCGCGCGCCGGCAATAGTGTCGTCGTGATGGAGCAGGGTCCGCGCATGGAGCCGGGCGACTTCGAACATGACGAACTGAAATACCGCCAGCTCTCGGGCATCACCAACAATCCGGCAACCAATCCGCAGAGCTTCCGCCGCGACCCCAGCCAGAAGGCCGAGCGCGTCGCCGGCCGCAACCCGCTGACCTATGCACGCATCGTCGGCGGCAGCAGCGCGCACTTCAACGCCAATTTCTGGCGCCTGCATGAGATCGATTTCATCGAGGGCAGCCGGCTTGGTTCCATCGAAGGCGCGAGCCTCGTCGACTGGCCGATCACTTATGCCGAGCTCGAGCCCTATTACACCAAGGTGGAATGGGAAGTCGGCGTCTCGGGGCTCGCGGGCTCCAGCCCGTTCGACCCATGGCGCAGCAAGCCCTATCCGATGCCGCCACTGCCGGTGAAGGCATCGGGCGTATTGTTCGAGCGCGGCGGGCGCAAGCTCGGCCTGCACCCCTATCCCGCGCCGATGGCGATCAACTCGATCTTCTACAAGAACCGTCCGGCCTGCGCGCAATGCGGTCTCTGCGGCGGATTCGGATGCGAGGTCATGGCCAAGTCCTCGTCGGTGTGGACCGTCATCCCCGAGGCCGAAGCGACCGGGCGCTGCGAAGTGCGCTCTGAGAGCTATGTGTTCCGGATCGGCATGAGCAGGCAGGGCCGCGCGACCGGCGTCCATTATTTCGACCGCGACCGGAAGGAACAGTTCCAGAAAGCGCGCGCCGTGGTGGTCTGCGCCAACGGCTCGGAGACGCCGAAGTTGCTGCTCAACTCGGCCACCAACGGCTTCGAGCAGGGCCTGGCGAACAGCAGCGGCGCAGTGGGGCGCTATCTCATGTTCAACAAGGGCGGCGGCGCGGCGGCCCGGTTCGAACATCCGCTCAACGAATATAAGGGCGCCAACGTCACGCGCGTCATCCACGATTATTACGACAGTGACCCGAAGCGCGGCTTCTATGGCGGCGGCGGCTTCGACGCGCGCTCCGGCGGGCCGCTGACCTGGGGCCAGAATGTGCCCGAAGGGACGCCGACCTGGGGCCCGGGGTTCAAGGAATATCTGGAATCTTACACCTACTGGATGAGTTGCTCAGGCCATGGCACGTCACTGGCGCAGGAGAATAACCGCGTCGACATCGACCCCGAGTTGAAGGACGATTGGGGCATTCCGGCGATGCGCGTCACCTACAAGGACCATCCGGACGACATGAAGCATGCCGCCTGGCAAGTGCAGCGCGCGGTCGAGATCATGGACGCGGCGGGCGCCAAGGAGATCGTGCCCGGCGATGTCGATGCGGCCAGCGGCGGCGTGCACCTGCTCGGCACATGCCGCATGGGCAACGATCCCAAGACCTCGGTGATCGACAAATATCACCGCACGCACGACGTGAAGAACCTGTTCCTCTGCGACGGGTCGAGCATGGTGACATCCGGCCGCGGCCAGCCCACGCAGACGATCGAGGCGCTGGCCTTCCGCGCCGGCGACTTCATCGCCAAATTCGCCCGCGCCAACGAGATATAGGGCGGTAGACAGCCGCCCCAGGGCGGCATCAAGATCGAGAGCAATGACGACAGGCCCCGGCTCCTGCTCATGCGGCAGGCCCCGGGGTCCGCCATTCCCCTCAAGACGCCGGCCTTGCGAAGCCCTCCCCCATATTGCGGTATCGAAAAAAGCCAGCGCCGCACCGGAATATCCGGGCGGCGCATGTGAATTATAGCAGCTGCAATGCGGGAGACGTTTGTCGGTCAGCGCACCCCCTTCACGTCCGCCTCGCTCACGGCATCCTTATACTTGTTGCCGAAATTCGTGCGGAGGTAGTTGGTGACGTCCGCAACCTGTTTGTCGGTCATCATGTCGCCAATGGCGGGCATTCCGTTCAGCCCATGCAGGATGACATAGACGGGGTAGGTGGAAGCCTTCAGCTTCTGGTTGGCTGCGAGCGCCGGATAATGGCCGGCACCCTCCGCCCCCTTTGCGTCCGGCATGTGGCATGCCGCGCAAACCCGCCGAAAGAGCGCTTCTCCCGTCGGTTCGCCGAATGTCGAGCGCGCTACGAACGCGCCGTCCGCGACGTCATCGGGGCTTGAAGCGACTTTCGTCTGCGCGTCTGTCGAAGCCGGAATGCAACCCAGGCTCATTCCCGCCATGGCGAGAGCCAATGCGTGTATCTTCATGATCTTAACTCGCCAGCACATGTTGATGGAGCCGCGTGATTGCGTCGATCGCCGAGGTAATGCCGCCTTCCTGCCAGCCCCCGTAATAGGAGGCATGTTCGCCCGCGAGCATGATGCGGCCGTCCATGGCGCAGAGGTTCTTATAGTGGCTCGCCCGGGTCTCCTCGTTCCATTGCCCGAAGCAACCCAGCACCCAGGGCACGCGGTGCCATCCGACGGAAATGCCGTTCATATATTCGGCCCTGTATTGCGGATGCATCTGCGAGCCCCAATCGAGCACGCGCGCGATCCGGTCTTCCGGCGACATGGCCGTCAGTTCGTAGCCCGCGGTACCGCCCGTATAGGCCCCCAGGAGAACGCCGGGTCCGGTCGCGCCATAATTGCTGCTGGGATAGCTGATCTGACTGTTCGGCAGATCCGTGTAGCTGATCCCGCCATAGATCTTGTCGTCCTGCTCCCAGAACCGCCGCTTGAATTCGAGGCCGACCTTCACGCTGGTGGAGTAAGGCACCGCCCGAATGGCGGCGGCGAGGTCCGGGCCGACATTCATTTCGATTTGCGCGAGGATCGGCAGCGGGATTGTGCAAATACAGTAGTTTGCGCTCGCAGTCCCTTTCGCCCCCGTCTTGGTGTCGACATAGTTGACGGTGACGCCGGCATCGCTCTGCTTGATGGTTGTCACCTTGCTGTTCAGGCGCACCAGGTGGCCGACGGCCTTCTCGAACCCCTTCGCGACCATGCCCATGCCGCCCACCGGCTGGAATATGGTGGATTCATGATCCCACGACAGGTTGCCGCCCAGCTGCCGCCACATGCCGGAGCGAAGCACGGTTTCGACCGACATGGGGTCGGACGGAATGGGCTCGGCGGACAGGCCGCCGCCGGGTTCCTTGTCCCAGCCGCGACGATTGCTGGATTCGCGTCCCTTCACATAACGGAAATTCTTGTCGAGCCCGCCCCAGCTCCGCAGGGATTCGAGCAGGAGTTCGCCATCTTCCTTGGAGACCGCATCGTCGAGCGCGCCCTTCTTGACCGATTTGGACAGAAGCTCGCCGACATAGCCGTAATAGTCCGCCTGGACATGCCTGAAACGCTGCGGTTTTCCGCCGAATTTCTTGGTGTCGTGAATATAGGCGTTGTAGTTCACCTGCATGAACGGCTCGAGAGCGACGCCAAGCTCATGGCAGTAATGGATGAGCCCGTGATGATGCCACGGAATGCGCCACGGCCCTGGATTGATGTAATTTCCGGGGGCGAACTGGCAGTGCTGCGTGGCGCCACCCAGTTCGGTATAGCTGTCCCCGCCGCGAAGCGTCCAGGACCGGCCGCCCACGCGATCATTATATTCCAGCACCTGGACATTGTAGCCGGCGCGGCTGAGTTCGAGCGCGGCCGTCATGCCTGCAACGCCAGCGCCGAGGATGAGAACCGATTGCCCCTTGGGGGCGCCTTCCAGCTTGATCGGCCCCTTGAACGTCGAGGCCTGTGCCTGGCCAAGGCTGTTCATGGCCATGTACATCGCCGTCGCGCCGGCCGTTCGGCCGATCATCGCCAGCAGGTCGCGCTTGCTCATCGTCGAGCGATTGTCTTCATCCATGCCCCACCCCGTTGTCACGATGTGCGGCCTCGCTCAGCCTGGACGGCACGTCCGGTCGAAGGACGATTCGCCGGTCAATCCGAGCAGAGGGTTTGTCCGCATGGCCAGCTTATCGGGCCGGGCAGGCAATCTATTAATACGTCGTTTTGCGTATTTCGGTGGGATGCGAGACGTGAGCGAATTGGAATCCGCTTCAAGCGCATGACCTGGGGGCTGCGGGAAGCAGCGTCAGAAACCAGCGGTGGGAAGCAGCGTCAGAAACCAGCGGTCAATTTGGAAATGGTGGAGCCGAGGGGGATCGTACTGGCATATTTTATCCCTTTTGAATCCATGGAGATCGTTGCCATAACCACGTGTTTTTGCTATAGTTTTGTATAGAGAAACGTTCCAGAGCGTTCAATTCCGTTTCAATATGTTCCGCGTTATCCGCGCAAAAATTAGGACGGGAATTAGGACGCAAATCAGGAGCGGACGGTAGGCTTTGCCCAGACGTTGGGCAGACAGATGAGAGCGAAAACGATGGCTGGAGGGATTCATAAATTGAAGCCACGCCGCCTAGAGGCGACGAAGGAGCCCGGCTGGTACGGCGACGGAGGAGGGCTCTGGCTCAGGGTCTTCAAAGACGGATCGAAGCGATGGATCTACGTCTGGACTAAAGAAAAAAAACGGCGCGAAATGGGGCTGGGCTCCTTTCGCGAAATCACCCTCGCCGAAGCACGCGAACAGGCAGGAGCCGCAAGGCGATTGCAGAAAGAAGGGCTCGACCCAATCGAGCTCAGACGCGAGGCGCTAGAGGAAGAAAAGGCAGAAGAGATCAGCAAGGAAGAAGCAGAAACCCCGCCTGTCGTGCCGACATTCCTCGAATATGCAAAGATCTATATCGCTGCCCACGAAGAAGGCTGGACCAGCGAGAAACATCGGTGGCAGTGGAATAATTCGATCACAAAACATGCCGAGTCACTGCTCGCAAAGCCGGTCAACCACATAACCGCTGACGACTTAGTCGACGTATTGAGACCTATCTGGAACGTGATCGCCGATACCGCCGGTCGACTTCGCGCCAGGATCGAACTCATTCTTGATGCGGCGAAAGCGGCGGGTCACATTCAAAGCCCATGGGAAAATCCGGCACGCTGGGAAGGCAACCTTATTCATCGCCTTCCTAAACGGAAGCGGCTTGCCACCGGCCATTATCCGGCCATGCCTTACGAAGACCTGCCAGACTTCTTTGTAGCGCTCCGACAACGCCCTGCCCCAGCGGCTCGCGCGCTCGAATTAACAATTCTCTGTGCCACCCGGACGAACGAGACGCTGGGGATGAAATGGAAAGAGGTGAACCTGAAGACCGGGATTTGGACAGTACCCGCGGACCGCATGAAAATGCGTATCGAGCACCGAATTCCATTATCGCAGGCTGCCATCAACGTGTTACAGATCATGCGTCTAAATAGAGAGATAAATCCCGATAATTTCGTATTTCCAGGACAGAAAAAGGGAAAACCCCTATCTCAGATGTCGATGACAATGGTTATGCGGCGCATGAAACTTGGGCATTTTACGGTGCATGGCATGCGCAGCTCATTTCGCGACTATATGGGCGACATGACCGTCCATGAGGAAGCCGTCATCGAACATGCCCTTGCGCATCAGTATGGAGATTCCACGGCTCGAGCTTATCGACGGAAGAATGCTTTCGAGAAGCGAAAATTCGTCATGATTGATTGGGCCGAATACCTTCTTAGTGCCGAATCACAGATCGATGGGCAGGCGGAAGGTGCAAAGAAGGCCGCGTAATTTTATCGTATGTATCATTGTATTTACGAGCCATCTCGCCGAACAGTAGAATTTCTTATAACATATTCCTCGATGCTTCTGATTGTAACCCTGGACGAGCCGCCAATTTTTGTTTTTTCGAGATCCCCTCTGTTAATGAGGGCATATACCTTTGTCCTTCCAACATCTAACATTTTAGCAGCCTTAAGTATGCTCACACATAATAGTGGTAGGTCTGATGCGGAATTTGCCGCGGCTGTCGTGGGCGGGGCATCTCTCTTCTTTGAAGGTTCTTGAGGATCTGGCTGGCGTGAAGAAGCAACCTTGGCGCCGCGCCGTCTCCGCAGGAGGATGTCCAAGTCGCTAATACCGGCATCGCCACCACCGTTATCGCGCGACATGGCGACCATCTCGGACAAAAATTTTCGGGCCGAATCGCAAAACGAGCTTCGACGCTACAAGCGTTGCATAGTGGCGTTGACGCCAGTTGGTCGGGCTATGATAGGCACCGACCGCCTGCCAATAATCTCGCGTAACCGCGAGGCCGGATAAGAAAATCCACCGTGCAGCCTGCACGTTAAAACAGGCGTCATGAGTAAGCCACCAGCGTACGCGAGCTTCGGGACGCCCGGTAATGGCGGCTAGCTTGGGCACCCACCATGTGTTGACTTGGAGCGGGCCAAGATCGCGACTTCCGTCGTTATTAACGACTTCCGCTCCCAGCCAGCCGGCCTCCTGATCACGCAGCCCCCATAGGGTGCGCTCCAGCCACGCTTTACCGCCCGATGCTTGATAGATGCATCGGGCGATTTCCCGCTCGGCCCCATCTGTTCCTGATCGCACATGCGCCGCTGAGGCTGGCTCAAGCACCGTTGTCATGCACATCCCGGCCATCAAGCAATGCCAGGCAGATCGGACGCGCGCCCTCACAGCGACATGCCTCTGATCATGATCGCGCCGCCGTGAATTAGGGCAAGCAATCTTTCGCCGGAAATGATTTCGATATGGTCATGCCGTTCCACAAGTGCGCGAGTAGTCGGCCCTGTTCGTCCGGTATGAATGAACAGTCCAGACACCTTTCGCGCGCGGCAGAGAGCAGCGAATGCGTCGACATGCTCGGGACGAATGGAGGTAGCATAGCGTTTCGCCTGGATGAGCCAGGTCTGGCCCTGAATAACGACCTGACCGTCCAAGCCTCCATCACCAGTGTACCGGGTGTTGCGGACGACCTTGCAGCCTCTGCGTTCGAAGCACTCCAGAAGAAGCTCTTCGAAGGCAAGCGGATCCATACCCCGTAATCGGGCAAAGACGAAGCCTGGAGGCTGATCCCGATCTCGCCCCGACAATTGCCTGTTCATAGTCCGGGCTTGTCGGCGCCGCCATCTATGACTGGCTGGCCCTCTCATCCGACGGGCGAGCAAGCCAATCAATATCAGCGCTATAACGAATATCCATAGATGGGAGTGTCCGCCCCCGCCGACACCGGATTTAGCCGCCGCCGGATCGACGGCCGCCATCCCGATGGCAAACAGCAAGACGGCCCTGCGGAGAACCTTATTATCGGTCATGCTCGCCTCCGTGATTTTGGGCGTGACCGTGCGCCGGCTCGGCGGCGGGTTGCTGGGTCGGGGCAGCCCGCTCATGCTCCTCGTTGCCCGATCGGCTTCGATCGAGCATCGAGACGATCCACTGGTCTATCGATCGAGCTGCCGACTGAGCACGACCGGCAAGCAGTGTTGCGAAATCCCTGGGTGGCGGCTCTATTTTCGGCTCAAGCCTTTTGGCCAATCGCTCTTTTCGAGCCTGTCGCTCCGTGCGCTGCTCCTCACGCAACCGGTCCCAACGCTCGCCGTGTCGAGCCCATCGGCCGTTCACGCTGTCGCGATCGACGCGACCGAGCCCTTCGAGCGACGATGTCTTCACCCCCGACTTCTGGGTTAGCTTCTCAGCAAGGCGCTCCAGATTTTCTGTCCAGAGGCTGACACCAAATTGTGCGCGCGTGATGGCCGTGTAATAATTTTGGCCAGTGACCAACAGCGAATTTATCGGCGCAAGCAGATAGACCCAGTCGTAGGTCTTCGATTGAGCGGAATAGACGGTCTCACTGTAGCCGTAATCCCAATTCTTATGACGGGCGAGATCAACCTCCTGAACCTTCCCGCCACGGTCCCAGCGAATGGTCGCAACGTAGCCATCAAGATGCTCTACCGTGCCGCGCTCGGCATTTTTGATACCCAATTCATTATTGACGAGCCGCCACTGAATGCGATCGCCAGTAGCAATGTCACGTTTTTCTTCCTTGAAAACGTTGATTTGGGAAGCCTTTCCGAGACGGGGGTCCCAACGGATCGTCCGCCCATTTTCGTCGACAAGGTTAACCACCTGTCGCCCCCGCGCGTCGCGCGCGATGCCAACAACCTTGTATTCGGCATCGCGCGCGATGCCGAGGCCGACATTATCGCGCGAGAAGACCACGACCTGCCCCTGGGAGTAGAACCGCGCGAAATGTTTCTCCTGGTCGGTCATGCCTGACGGAGCGAGAATCGACAGCCTGGCCTCTTCCGCCGCGATCGCGCCCTCAGTCTTGAGAACGTCGCGTATCTTGCTGTTGACGATGAGGCGTGTGGCATTCTCCAGGACGAGGATGTTGGTCTTCGCGCGCTGCTCCGGCTCCAGCAGGGTCCAATCCTTCACCAGCATCTCGGCGAGCTTGTCGCTGCTGGCGCCGCTTGTGACTTTGTCCAGAGCACCGATGGAAGGAGCGTAGTTCTGCCTGCGTGCGAGAGTAACCGCCTTCGCGAGTTCGTCGCTCTTCTGTCGGATCGGTTCGCGCAGTTCCGCTTTCGACATGCCCAGGCGCATCATCAGCCAAAAGGGCTTCCCCTGCTCGAGCGCACCAGTCTGAAGGGTGTCGCCCAAGAGGAAAAGTCGCGCACCGGTGGCGCGGCTGATCTCGAGCAATCGGATAGCCTGGCGGTTCCCCAGCTGCCCGGCTTCATCGACGACAAGGACATGGCGATCGTCGAGCTTCGCTCCACCGGCAGCGAGCAGACTGGCGACCGTGCGCGATTCAATCGCGGCTTTCACCCCCAATTCGGCCGCCGCCGATGAGGTCGGCGCTAGGGCGATCAGTTCAGCATCCTTGCCGGCTGCCTCACGGAGCGCACCCACGATCGTCGATTTACCGGAACCCGCGACACCATAGACCGCAACCACCCGATCACTGGTTCGACCGAGATGAAAAAGAGCCGTCCGCTGGTCGCGTGTCAGTTTATGCGCAAGGCCCGCTTCGCGTATCGCTTCGATTGACGCAAGCGGCTTGGCATCATCGATCGCCAACGCAAGATGATCGGACAAAGCGATTTCCAGGCGCGCGGTCCGATAGGTAGTCCGCCCGCGGGTATGGATCTCATCACCTGTCCGGTGCCTCGTCTCAAGAAGCTTGAAGCGGGCTTGATGTGCCTCAAGCAACGGTCGAACATCGGCCAGTCGCACCTCGCCAACGTGAGAGGCCAGCCCTACCTGGATGAACCGACCGAGATTGTTGACGGCCTCCTTTCCCTCGGATTGCCGGAGCCCAAAGAGCGTCGCCCGAGCTGCGATTTGGTCAGAAACCTCGATGTGACGCTCTCCCGCTTTTTCGGCTGCGGCTAAAGCTTCATGCACAGCCCTGGCATGAATCCCGAGCCGCTCTTCCCAACCCCGATGGAGATCCTCGGCCGAAACCTTTTCCTTGGGCCCCCGGGTTTCATAGAAGGAGATGCGGCGCGCGGCCTGACCGGTCAGGCCATGCTCGCGCGCATGTGCCTCGATCTGTTCGGCTCGCTGGGACAGCTCCGTGATGAGTTCCCGTGGAACACCGCGGATTTCGAAGAGCCCCCTCCGGGGGTCAAACTCTACTTCATAGCCTCGCTCGCGCAGGAGATGGGCCAATTCGTTGCGATAGATCTGCCCTGCGACCATCTGCTCGGCATACATTGCCCGGGATTCGAGGCTGACGAATCGGGCGCCATCACGCTCGTTGCTGATGTTCATGACGACTACGTGCGTATGAAGATGCGGGTCGAGCTCGCGCGATGCATGTTCCGTGAAACGGGCGAAGACGAGCCGACCCGTCGTCTTTTCGACAACCTCACCATTGACGCGGTGACGCATCGAAGCATGTTCTTCCAGATAAGAAAGCGCGACCGTGACCGCCTGTTCATGGGCGCGCGCAATCCGATCGTCACCTGCAACGAGCGCCATGATCGATACCGATTTCGGAGCATTGACGGCGAAGTCCCATCCCGGATGGTGCTGGATATCACCGTCAGCGCGCCGACGGCCGAGCTGTTGACCGTCGACTTTGCCAGCCAGCAAATCCTCGAAGACAGCCGTATCGACCTTTCCTTCGAGACCGAGTTCGGCAGCGATTTTGCCGCCCCATTCCGAATGCTCGTCGGCGCCTTTGGTGTAATAATCTCCTACGGTATAATAGCGGGCGATGTTGGCGGGTTTGCCCTTCAGGCGGCGAGGATGGATCATGCCGGCCTCGCCACGTCACGAGCGCCGTCCCGTCGGCCATGTTGCCGCAACCGGAACTCCGGCGCTTTTCCGAACAGGACGAGTTCGGGAATCTCCCTCGGTGTCTCATCCGGCTCTGATGGTGGCGATGGCGGTGCTGTTGTCGGGGGTTCGCTCTCCGTCGGCAAATCCGCCTTCGGTTTGACGGGTTCGAATTCAAGAAGAGGCAGACTGAGTTCTTTGGGGGGCTTCGGCTTGCTCGGCTTTACCCGCTTCAGGGGCTGGACCGTGGCGGGCGGTAATACCGCCTGGTCAAGCCGTAGGGGAGGCGTTGAACGCTCCTCATATGCGTTACTGACTGCCGGAACCTGGTTGTAGCTATCCTCAAAGCGAACCACGGGCAGGTTGCGGCCAAAGCGAAGATAGCCGGACAGATTGGGAAGGTTCGTGACTTCGGTGTGCAGGACCAACGGTCGCGTCACCTGCATGCGGGAGAGGTTCACCCCGTCCCGCATATCGTTGACACCGTAGCTCATCCCCTCGTTCGCCTCGACCTGCTCGACTTGGCCGAGATTTTCCGAAACATGCTTGGCGGTGGGGGTGTCGTTGGCGCGCAGCGCTACCCAGGTGGAGCAATAGCCGGTGATGGCGGCGGCATCCTGGATACCGTAGGTCGCTTCCAACTGCGGGTAGCTCTGGAAACCCAATATGCCGCAGCCTCCGTATTTCCGCGCACGGGCAAGGAAGTCGGAGAGCGATGGCAGTTTCTGCAGGGTCGGCAGTTCGTCGATGACGCAATAGAGCCGACGGGTCCGGTCGGGAACCATGCTCATGATCGCGCTGATGGCGATGTCGAGCCAGACGGTAATAAGCGGCCGAAGGGAGGGAAGCTGGTCAGCCTTCACCGTGATGAACAGCCAGCTATCGTCCTTCTCATTGGCGACCCAATCGCGGATGGAGAGGCCGTCCTCGGTGTCATCCAGATAGGAGAAGCTGCGCATCACCGAAGCGAGTTCCGCCTGGATACCTGCCGAGGTTCGCTCGCCCTCGGTCGAGATGAAAGCGGCGGCGTCGGTGCCCGCGGCAAATGTCGCAAGGTCCTGCAGCTTCGATCGAAGCAGGGTATCGAGTAGGACCGATACGAGGGTCCGTTCTTGACCCGCCAGTTTGCGCAACACAGCTACCAGGGTGCCGCGCGCGGCTTTCGCCCAGAACGGATCGCCACCCTTTTCTGGGATCGTGGATTCCGCGATCTGGTCATAGTGATAATCGCGGGGCACATCGACCCAAGGCGACCAGATATCGGATCGACGATCCAACGGGTTCAGGAGAACGTCGATTCCAGGCCGATAAAATTTCTCAACGAAGGTGCCGGCGGTATCGTACACGATCGCGCGGCGCTTCCGCTTGCGGATGCCGTCGAGCATCTTGACGATCATGTTGGTCTTGCCCGTGCCGGGGGCGCCGCAGATCAGAATATGCTCCGGCTCGTAGGCATCTGGTACATTGACGCCACCGATATCGAAGCTGCCGCGCCGTTGACGCCAGAGCAACCGGCGCACCTGGCGAGCGGTGCCGAAGCGCGCGCCGCGCAGGAACTGGTTTGATCCGAGCCCCTTTCCGGTTCGGGTGAAATAAAACCAGGCCCAGAAGAGCATCGCGAGGGCGAAGATTCCGGAGAGTGCGGCGCCATGCAGGAGGTAGGTCTCGAAGGCACGGAGCGTCCTATGGGCGAGGCCCGATGCCAGGAGATCCTTGGGGCTGATCCAGTAGGTTTGCCCGCCGGGTGTCTTGAAGAAGATCGGCGTAGCGTTGCCAGGAACAGCATCCCCCATGACGCTCGCCTGAGCAAGCTTCACGAGGACGAAGCGCTCATAGTCGGTCGACTTTTCGAACGCATACCAGACGATACCGCCGATCCAGATTACAAGCCCTGCGAGGAAGGTCTGGTAGAAGACCTGTGTCGTCATCCGGACATTGTGGACGATCGCCTGGCCGCCCCGCGTCCAGGAGCCGAGCGTGTCGTGGCGGAAGATGCTCATGCGCGGTCCTGCTCGGGATCGAGCAGCCCCCTGTCGCGGAGCAAACGGCGAGCTTCGGACAGTCCCTTTTGGAGGATATCAGGAGATCGCTCGCCTACCGACGTGGCGAGGATTGCGAAGGCCTGGATAGCCGTCGCGTGGAGCTCGTCGAAGCGAGCATGATAGCCCGACGGGTCCGTCCCTTCGAACCGATCAAGGATGTCTCGACAATAGGTCGCAAGGCCGAGACCGGCACTGCGCGACTGGACGGTGAGGCGCGCATAGAGGTCGTCATCTATGCGGATCGTAATACGTGCCAAGCGGCGGACTCCTTGTCCGACACGCCTGGAACGTGATGAAGCGATGTCTTGATAGCAGCATTTTCTAGCGATCTCAAGAATTTATCGAAACTGCCGGTGGCAGCCACTAAGTGCCAAACAAGATCAGATGGTTGGTAGGAAAGAGATAGTGGGCTGGCTGCCACTGGCAGTCACTTAGTGCCAAACCGACTGCCATGTTGTGCCATCGGAAAGGCGCAGAAATCCGCCAAATTCGCGCCCGCAGCACCCGTGCGTACGGTGCATTCCCTCCGCCTCCGGCGTGCGTCACCTCTCCGCAGCGCCCCGCGCGCTGCGCCTGCCCTCGCTCGGCATGGCGGGTCATCGCTGTGCCGGGGCCTTGGGTGCTGATCGTCCGTAGGCTGGATGGGCGATGCCATTGCATTATGCGACCCCTTTGCGGATAATGATCGGCGGCGGGCAGGCCATCCCATGACGGAGATGAACATGCCCAAGATGAATGACCGCGAGCGGCTTGCGAAGCTGGAAGCCGATCAGCGCAATATTGCGAATGAAGCAGAAACCGTGCGTCGTGCGCTGCGCGGGCAGTATGGGAAATTAGTAAGCGAGCAGCCTGTCGAAAGGTTGAGCGAGCGGGAATTCCGCGATCTGCTGGTGCAGGGGATTCGCGTTGGCGGCGGCGCTGCGGTTGCGGCTCTCAAGGGCCTGCCAACGGCGAACACATCCACGCCTGCCGTGTCCAATGGTCGTCAGAAAAAAGGGGCAGCGTTCGCCCAAGGGGCGGCGGGCGATGCGCCTAGCGAATAGGGTTCGCTTGGCAGGCCGCGCCGCCAGGCGCGGTCTGCCAAGCATAAAAAAAGCCGATGCGGGACGCCCCACATCGGCCTTTATCGTTGCCGCGCTAGGCAGCCTTGGGTGGAGATAAGTTAGTAATAGGCTTCCTCAACGGGCAGCACATCGGGGAGAATCTCGCGCTGCCACCTAATCGGCTTCTTAGGGTAGCCCTTCGGGACCTTCGGCCTGTCATCCGGTGCCTGATCGGCGCGCAAGAATAAATGAGTCGGAACGCGCCGCCCGCTCTCCGGGTTAAGCAGGTCATAAAGGTGGGACTGAATGCCGGACCCCTCGCACAACACGGCTTCAACCGGCATGATCTTGGCGACCAATTCGCGATTGCGTTTGAAGGCACGTCCGTTGCCCCTGCCATAGAGGCCATAATTGACGCACGGCACACCTTCCTTGTCGGCCCATGCCGAAGCAATCGCGGGAACACCCATGCTGCCCCCGGTGGATACCAGAATCATATGCGGGATACGCTGCTTGATCTGGCTAAGCCGGGCAAAAATGATTCTCCAATCGTGCCAGTCGAAGGGGCCGGAAATGAGGACGCAAGGGCCTTGCGGATCATATTGTTCCCGGCGCTTTTCGGCACGGGCGCGCAGAAAGTCGAGTGCGTTAATCTGGCTCGCGCTCGTAACCTCGCTTGCCTTTGATCCCTTCGACGGCGACCATGCACGCCCGAAACAGGCACGATACATCGCCGCCATATAGTCACGCATTGCCTCAAACGCAGCGCGCTGTTCGGCAAGCGATTGGCATTCAAGCTGCTTATCCTCAAGCTTCTTGTTGAACACCTCACCCGGCTCCATCCGGCGCGCCATGTCGCCGATTTGGTCGGCAAGCCGATCCTCCTCGCGCTGCAATTTGCCCGCGACGAAATGCGGGCTGTTGACGAAGCCCCACGCCATTTCCGGGGCCAGATGCTCAAGGCGGGTATTGGTCAACAGGTCGCAAATGGCAGCGATGATCCCGCCGCATTCCGCCTGTGCGGCGAATGGTTCGGGCATATAATATTCGCCCGGTTCGTCGCCATGCTCGATGATGGTAAGCGGCAAAGGATCGCCAAAGGATGCCTCAAAGGCCGGTGTGACGATAAGCGCCGCCTGATCCCTGCGAAGGTCGCCGCGCGTGATGGCGGAGCCTTCGCCTTCCTGCATATGCTCGATTTCGGCGGTCATATCATCGCTGTCGTCGGGCAGGTGGTCGGGAAGTCGCGCGTAGAGTTTCGGCAGGTCCGCAAAGCTGCTAATGGCGGCGGAGGCCGGTTGTTTGTTGCTCATGGTTTAGGTTCCTTGGGTCGGGCTATCGGTTCAGGGTCCGGGGAAGCGTTCCAGCGCTCCCCCGGCCCGTCTCGGTCCTAGCGGTTAGAAGGGCACGTCATCGTCAAGCTGACGCCCGCCGCCGACATATTCGCCGCCAGCCCCTGCGGTGCTGCCTCCGGCAAACCCCCCGGAAGATCGGCCGGAGAAACCGCCATTCTGGCGCTGGCCACCGCGCTGGAAATTGCCCCCGCGCTGATTGCCGTTCCCGCTGTTCGATTGCGGGGCGTTGCGCCGCCATTGCACCTCATAACCGGCTGTTTGATTGCCGAAGAAAGCCATTTGCTTTTCGTCGCCCGCATGGTGGTCATCGACGAAGCCCGCGAGGTAGGGGGTTCCATCCGCCATCGGTCGTTCCCAGAGGGAGCCGATAGGTGCAAGCTGACCTGCCATATTGTATGCTTTAAGCTCGCAAATCGGCCAGCGTTCAGACCGCTTATCCTCCGGGATGAAATGCATTTCGACGTAATCGTAATTCATGGTGAAAGTTCTGACATAGCCAGTCGGCAAGCCAACCTCATCATTATACTTAAATTCACCTACCAACATTTCACCTACTCCAATCAAATTGCGCTTGGGAGCTATTTCCCTCCCGCAATTACTTTCTACCCCCTCCCCTCCATTTTTACCATTTCATTGTCTTATTGACAGAATTTCATCGCATCTGGTGAGCCTGAGCCAATAAAAATGGCCGCGGTAGCGGCCCCTCAAAAAAACGCATGCCGAAGGCATTCCATCTTGATCGATGCTGGACGGACCAGTGGGTGTCGTTCATCGCATCCGGAGCCGCCTTCGCCGTGGCTCAAGGGGCAGGCGCGGCCGTCGTGGGCAACAGAAATGACGGAGGCTCCGCCGCGCAGCGGTGGAAACCGTAGGGCCGCTTGCGGCCCGGTATTTCTGTTGAGGTGCCTTCCTGACAAACAAACGCATTGGCCGCTCGCGGCCAATACATTTTTGGCACCGACCACGGCGGCCGGGTCTGCCACGCAGAGACACTGCGAAGGCGGCTCCGGATGCGATGAACGACGGCGTGCGGCATCGATGGCGGGCCGAGGCGTCCCGCCGAGGACCGCCATGGCGCGACCTCTCGGTATCGCGAAGACGGTGCCCCAAGCGCCGCGAAAGGGATCGTTACCGCGTCAGCGGGCAAGACCCCGAAGGGGGCTTGATCGGAGCGCAGCGGAGATAGAGCCCGGTGCCCGCCTTGGCGGGCATTCGCCCTACCCCTTTCCTTGCCGGGGCGTCTTACTCAATCGCCGGTTGATCCGATCCAGAGCAATTCGAGGGATCCCGGTCCGCGTCGAAACCCCTCGATCTGCACCTGCTGATCGCAGCGATCACCAAGATCATCGCTGGTTTCGAGACGCCAGACGGGGCCATCCTCGGTTTCGAGGACGGGGCCACGCTCCCCGATCCGGAGCGTGCCGCGCAACCGCAACGGCAGACCATTGGTGCTCATCGGCAAAGGTCTGGGCGCATCCACGTCCGCCCTTTTGGAAGCCAACAACGTCCATCGGCGCGCTTTGAAATCGGAACATACATGTGCTGGCTCCTGCCATATATGAGATTGGCATTGCAATCTTGTTCGATTTATGTTCCTGTCCACTCCCTCAAGGAGCATGTCATGATCCGCGATTATCTCGCCAGCCTCGATCTCAATCTTGGGCTTTACGATGCTGCGGTCGATCCTGACCTGCCGCTGGTCCGGCGCAAACTGGCAAGCCGCGCCGCGCAGGAAGATGTCGATGGCGGCTATTACGAGGCGCAGGAATTGGCGGAAGCTTTTCTGCAAGCGGCGCAGGAGGCCAATGGCGGCATCGAGGACGATGACAGCCCGGCGCGAACCCGGTTGCGGGATATCCTCGCGCGAAACCTCGACTATCAGCGCGAGCTGTTCGATCTGGTGTGCACCGCGCCGCTGGCAGATGCTGCGGCGCATTTGTGCTGGCTCACCGAGATGATGAAAGGCCGGGGCAAGCTCTATCGGCCTGTAACCGACGCGCGCAGGAAATAGCGGCCCCCTCGCGCGGCTCGGCCTCGTTATGGCGGTCAATCCGTGACGGGGGCAAGATATTGCGTTTCGACCAACTCGGTTTTCTGGACCCGTTCGCGCGGCGACATATCGAGCCGCACATAGAAGCCAGCGAAATGGGTCCGGACAATGGTTCCGATGCGACCAGCGAAGCGATCGCCGCCGACACGGGGGCGCAGCCGAATTCTGACGCGATCGCCGATCGCGAAATCCGATCCGTCACTAGGCGGTTGAGGACCGGTCATTGTGGCGGCTCCCTGCGGCGGGGAGCCAGGGCCATGCGATCGCGATGGGGCAAAAAGCGAAGGCGCGCGCCCCTGAAGAGACTGTCGTCCCAAGTCTCCTCAAGATGGGCCTGCTCGATCGCCTTCAGGATCGGAAGGAGCGCCGCGCGGGCATCGGCCTCGCTGCGCGCGGGATGCAAAAGCACTTGCAGCGTCATCGGCACGTCGGCGGTATAATATTGAGCGCAGACGTCATCGGCGTCGCATCGGAGGATCGGACCGGTTGAGGAGGACCAGTCGACATGACTGGCGATCCATTCGGGCACGAAGTCCCAATCAAAACATAAGGGGTAATCGTCCTCCACGCGGCGCCAATCGGCTTCGACCGCGTCGGTCCAACCGATGACGATCAGGCGCAATGCGGCGGTTCCGATCTCGCGGAACGTGGCGCGAACCGCCAGTGTGCGTTCGATGGAATCAGAGTTCGTCGATGGGTCGTCGCGAAAGTTCAGCACCGCTTCCCATAGGCAAGCCGCGGTTTCGAGGGATTCGGTATGATCGGTCATGATCCGTTCCTTGTCGGGAGGGGACCAGGCTGCGCACGCCCACGGCGCTGCGCGACCGGAGGTCGGCAGGCGCGGCTCAACGGCGCGGTCCTGGTCGTGATCGAGGAGGAATAATGCGCGTCCTGTGGGCTAGCCGCTCACCCGGATCGCGAGCACTGGAACATTTATCGGCGGAAGCGATTCGAAAACGGAGGTGAACCCGGGCGGGATCGGAAAGACCGTGGTATCCACGATGGCCCGGGCGTGCCGCGTCTCCAGTTCGCCGGGCCTGGCTTTCCAGGGAGCCTCCAGGATGTCGAAGCGGTCTTCCCGGTCCTTCGACCGGATCAAGGTGAAATCGCCGCACCAGCAGTCCCTGCCCGGACAGAGGTTCCCGATCTCGGCGGATAACGTGGCATCGCCGGTGCGGCGCCGCAACGATTGCACCAGCGCGCCGCTCATCCGCCCGAGCGGAAGCGCACGCATAGGGTCGGTGTCACGATCGGGGAATTCGACCAGCCACCAGTCGCGTCGATGGTGGAGCACAATGGCGCAACAACGGTAGATATCTGGAATGGCGGCGGATGTGGGGGGCATGGCAATCTCCTGATGATCGAGCGAACGGACGCGGTGCGTTGCCCATTCGGACCCACGCACTATGTCGCCCATTCCCGCCTCCTCCCCTCCACGCTGTAAGTGTCAGGCTGCGAAATCGGAGAGCCGATCCGCGCATCAGGCAGCCAGTCGCGTTAAGCTTTGACGCCGGCCATCATCCGCATTGTCGGACCGTCGCAGTTCGGCAGCGCGGATCTGAAAGCGCGCCCGGTCGGATCGGCCGCGTCGAACGCGAAACTCGTCATCCACGACGTCATTGACCCTTGCCCATTGATTCCATGCGAAATTGCGTCCCAGGCCCACGGTTGTATTCGAACTCGGGAAACGGTCTGCGTTCGAGACAAGCTCCTCCCATGTGGCGCCGAATTCGACCTCATCGAAGCGACTGTGTCGCCCTGTGAGCGCGGTGCGTTCAAGCAGGAGCGCCCGTTCGAGCAGGTCAGGATGGTGGGCGGCGAGCCAATACAGCTCCCAGATTTTCGAAGCCGGGCAGAAGAAACAGGCCGATTTGATCGGCACATAGTCGACGCCCAACACGTCCATGATGATCGCGATGCAGTCTTCGCGCGTCCAGCCGAGAAGCTGTAGCGGATAGGCGTAATCGAAATCGGCATCGACCGTCCGCAGATTCCGCGACCGCCGAAGATCGGCGCGACCGCAATCATAGCCGATCAGTTTGACGATGCGCTGACCGGTTCCTTCCGCTTCAGTCCATACAGGATGGGGCAGCGCCGCGTTCGGTCCGGAACGCGCGCCCTTGATAAGTTGGTCCTGCGGAATCTGTTTCCATTTTATGGAACAACTTTTCATGCCGAAGGCCAGAGACGGCAGAGTTTCATTGGTGAGACAGTTACCGAAAAGATCGTCATAGCCGGTTGAGGCGAGCGGAATTTTTCGGCAGGTGATGATGGGCGGCCAGTTCCATGCGGCGAGGATCGCGTTCATCCGATCCCGGTGGGCAATGGTCTCCGGCTTTTCACCGCCGACATCAGCGAACGTGATAACCTGCGGCTGGATTTCGGCGAGATAGAGCGCGATCAGCATCGCGGTTGAGTCAACCCCAGCGCCGAAACAGGCTGCGAGCAAGCGTCCCTTGAGCGATCGTAGGCGATGAGCCAGGAAAGAGGCGCGCGCCCTCTCGCTGGTGAAAGATGGCAGAAGCATCGGTAAATGCCTTCCTATTGGCGGCGGAGGTTGGAGCTTCGGCGGCGGCGCGCCTTCATATGATCGCCAGAAACCCGACCACGACGGCGATCGGGTTTCTGGCGCATCAGCACGCCAGCATTCGACGTCCCCCGCTGGCTAGGGGCGCCGTTTCAACGGTAGGCGTCATCGACGCCTGCACTACCGCTCGGCTGGAGACGGCTGGCGATCGCCTCATTATACTGCCGGGCCACATCGCGCGCAGTCGAGCGGCTATTCCAACGCCAGTCTTCATCATACACGGCGGATCCGTCCGGGCTTCGCACGATCCATCCATCCTGATCGCGCGAAACGCGATAAGGGCGGACACGCATCCTAACAGCCCGGCCCGGGGTCGGGCGTCACGCACAACCAGATGTCGTTTTCGAACGCATCCGCCAACTCGCGGGCATCAGGCCGGTCACCGGCGGCATCGAGCAAGCGGAGATCTTCGACGACGGTCCGCTCCTGTTCGCTGTCAAGATAGTGCGAAAATGTACATCGACGATCGATATCGAGTGGGTGAGCCATGACTGATGTCCTCCTTTGATTGGGGGGGCAGGCGCGGTGTCGAAGCGGTCAGGTGATCGCCGTCACAGTTTCGCTGTGCGTTCGATCATCAGCCGAAACGCGCCACCGTCATCAAGGACGATATAAATGCAGGCCTCGTTTTCCGCTTCGTTCGAAGCCGTGGCTAAGCTCGCGATATTGGCCCGCGTTCCGAATGTGTCGGAGACAATATCGGCAGCTCCATCACCGGGACCCGTGCGTTCGCGCTCGCATTTATCGATATGCGTCTCGATAAGTTCCGACACGAATGCGACCATCGTCGAAAGACGCGTTCTCGACCGATGGCCCGCAGCGGATTCGCCCGCACGGTCGGCGAGATCACACAGGAGCGGCGTGAGCGCGGCCTTGATATCGGCCAGTAAATCCAGGTGCTCCTTGGCTTCCAGGACATGCAGCATGGATTCGGGTATCAGAGCGTTGACGGCATGGGTCGCAGCATCGACCAGCGCATCGAGACGATAGGTTTTCATGGGAGTTTCCTTGACGATATGATCGGGCAAGGCGCCAAAACGCCTGCCCGATCCTGGTAGAAATGGGAAAGGCTATGCCGCGACGTTGCTCGCGGACGCGTCGTCGTTGTCGGCGAAGGATGCTTCGACCTTATAATTGACGGCACGCATGACGATCATCCGGTCATCGGGGATCAACCAGGAAACATGCTCACGGATCGCCTCGCGCACTCGCTCGATGACCGCCGTATCCTCGCCGAGCAAAAGCAGGTTGGCGGTAAAGCGCGCCTGCATCTCGAACGCCGTCTCCTGGGTTTCATGGCTGTCGGCGTCGCTATCGTCACTTGATATGAAACAGGCGTCGACCAGCAGGCAGGCGAGATCGGCCGGCGAGATGGCGCAGTCAGTGGAAAGCAGGATTGCGACGTCTTCCAGGCCACACCAGCAATCGGAAGGGATGATCACAATATCGGCGGGCAACCACATTACATCCTCGGATGCCTCAGGTTCACCATTGGCCCGCACGGCGCATTCGAGCGTGATCGCATCGACGCGTCCGGAATCGAGGTTGGACGGGACCGGCCCATCCCCGCCGTATTCGAGCACATCATTATCGCCCCGCTCGATCCGGAAGTTCCAGCTGAGCACACGCGGTAGCGCATCGTACCAGGCATAGCCGGCGAATTCACGGATAGGATCGACCGGTATCGCGCCAAGCGGTCGCCCCGAGGTGAGCGCGCGGGCGACGCATTGCTCGATATGAGCCTCGGCCGTTGGCATCAGAATCATCGGCTCGCCGGCGACTCGCTCGCCAAGGGAATCATCGTCGGTATCCGCGCTGCGCGGCCTCCATGCGAAAAGCCATGGTGCAGCGTCGGGCAGCAAGACCCCAAGGTCCTTGGCGCGCAGCCAATCCCGATGCGCGAGCCGGTGATATCCTTCGCGGGCGATGGTGCGATAGATCGCTGCCTCGCAAGCCTCGCGCAACGACACCAAAGCTTCTTTCTGCACCATTTCCTTGCGCGCGGGCAAAACGAGCTGGAGGTGCGGCGCATCAACGATGTCGACCTTGGCATACCAGCCGCGATGATCATCGACGCTTTGGATATGTGGCAGTCTGCACGGAACGGTGAGACCGTGAAAATTGATCCGCACCAGTTCGTGCGGCGGACGGTGCGGATCAGCGAAGATGCCGATCCGACAACCGTTCCAATCCTCGACCCGGACCGCATCCCGCAGGAATTGTTCTTGGACCTGCCGTTTTCCACAGAACGAGATCGGGACCGGACAGAAGCGCGCGGCGGCCCGTACCGCCTCTTCAAGCTGGTCGGCCCAAGCCTTGGGGAGATCGATTTCGATTTCGGTGCCCTTGTCTAGCGAGGCCGGCGAAAGGTCGAGCGGCTCGCCGCTTTCCCAGGCATCGGGCGGGATGGTCACCTGCCAGCTTGCGCCGAATTTGGCAGCGTAAGAGCGCACGGTAACGCGGTGTCCGGCGAGGCTGAACACGCCCATGCCCGCCGGATCTTCCCGCCGCGCGATCTCGGCATCCCAGCCGGAATCTCCAAGGCGCAGAAATTTCGCCGGCTCGTCAATGCCCCTGCCGTCGTCCCGGATACTGAGGACCGGGCCAGACCCTCGGTCGACCCGGTCGATATGGATATGGCTCGCGCCAGCGCGCCGACTGTTCTGGATCGCCTCGGTCAGGACGTCCGTGACGCTGCCGTTGAAGAACCTGCCGATTTTGGTGAGCAGCGATTGGTCAACGGTGGTCTGGATTGTGGTAAGAAGGGTCATGAAAGCCTCCGGGCTTGCCGCGACACCCTTGTCGCAACCACCCCTCCCCCCTCCCCTCCCGGTGGCATCGGCCGGGAAACCGATCGAGCACGTCAGGCGGCGCGGCGCTCGCAGTCCTGGCGCAGACCGACGTCATAAGCGGTGAGGATGTCGCACTCCGCCGCGAGCCGGTCATAGGCGCCGGTCAGATCATCGATGTCGGTCCAGATCGCGGCGTCGCCCGGTTCATGGTCGATCGCGATGACGGGGCGCAGGAGGTCGGCGGTCATTTCCGGAAAGATGATCCGCACGACCAGCGTCTCGATCCGCTTCGCCAGCACGCCGATATTGGCGGCGAGCGCGCCGCGTCCGGCATCGGTCAGATCGAAGAAGCGATCGGGCGCGATCACCGGTGCGATCCGCAGGCACGGGATCGACCCGGCGACCTTGGGCGCCTTGACGATGTAGGTCCGCACCCGGCGCTCGATGTCGACCGCCTCGGCGGAAATGAGCGCGCGATACTCATAGAAAGGCAGCGTCCCCGCGATGCGGGAACGGGTCACGACGATGTCCATGATGGGTCTCCTTAGGCGACCAGGCCATGGAGGCAGTTGGCGAGGGTGGTCAGCGCGGACGGGTCGAGCGCCTGCTGGAACCGGAAGGCGATATCGTAGGACATGGGCGATGCTCCTGAGGTCCGGGCGCACTCCCACGCCCGCCCCATTTCCCACTCCCTCCCCTCCCTGCCGCGATCACCGGCGGCGGCAGCGCACCGCCATCACCATTCATATTCGGGGAGATGCGCGGTGGTGCCCGCATCCCGGTCGAGCAGCAGATACGTGCAGCCCTGGTCGCGGGCGAAGGTCAGCGCGGCGGCGAGATCGGCGGGAAGCTTGTCCTGGTCGGCGGGGGGCACCGGATTGGCCGACACGAACCAGCCATAATGGTTATTGGCGACGCTGAGCGGACACTGCATCGGTTCGATCTGCGCCCATTGGTCGAGCAGGGACGAGGTCGCCTTGGTGATATGGCTGGTCGACAGCACCAGATAGTCACCATATTCCAGTTCCTCGCGATCGACGCCGGTCTGGGGATCGACGTGCAGCATGGCCGTCTGCAGCCGGTCTTCAGGATGGCGATTGAAATAGTCGCGAGCGGCTGTCGCATCATCGAGCGCGGCGGGATCGCGCGGGTGGTTGATCTCACCCCATTCACGCCGGCAGAAATCCGCGACCTGGGCCAGCAGATGGTGATGGTCGATCGCAGCGAGCATCAGGATGCCGCCCTGGTGCGTGATCTGTCCCACATAGAGGAAGAAGGACCAGGGCACGACGGTCTTGCCGATCGCGGCGATCCCGGTGCCCAAGTCGGCGAGGAGCGTGTGCATCTCGTCGGTATTCGGCATGTGGGCTTCGAGCGCGGCGCGCACTCGTTCGAGCAGTGCCAGATGATCCGCCTTGGTGGTTGTCGTCATGGTGGTGATCCTTCGGTGTTGGAGGAACGATGGGCCGCTCGACCGGTCAGGCACGGTTCGCCGGCTTGAGCGCGATCAGCTCGGCGAAGCGATCGCGGACGGTCGAGGCGGTGGGGTAGAGAATGCGAAGTCGATGGCGCGCGAGGATCGGCGCGCGCACCGACGTGATGATGGCCGCCTCCTCCAATGTCGGGACGCGCGACGGCCATCCCTTCACGAACCGCAAATCCGGCGGCATCGACGCTTCCAGCGCGCGGCGCTCGCCCGCATCGCGTTTCGCCTGGTCGATGGCGGCGGCGAGATCGGACGGCAGCGCGTCGGGCGCGACATCGGCGAGCCAGCGGGCCGGCTGGAAGGAGAAGGTCGACGCCGCTTCGATACCGACCAGATGGCGATAATGATCAAGATTGGCCGGGGCGCGGACCGATGCGGTGAGATCGTGGAACGAGGCGAGCACGCAGAAGCGGCAGCTCAGCCGCGTCGCGCCGTGGATATGATAAGCGTCATGCAGTGGCACTGCGCCCCGCGCGTGGCAGGCGAATACGCTGTCGGCGGCCCAATCGACCAATGGATGCCAGAGCATCATGCGCGTTCCGTGGCGGTTGCCCGGCTTCGCGAACCGGGGGTCGATTTTCGAGACCGGCGTGTTGCGCCGCCGCAGACTCTCGTCGCGGCGAATGCCGACCACGGAGATGATCGTCTGCCCGCGCAATCGCCGCGCCAAGGCGGGTCCGATCACCTGAGCCTTGAGTTCCGAGGTGCAGAAGCGCAGCGATGATGAAGACCAGGGACCGATGAGATTATAGGTCTCCAGCGCCTCGTAGCGCGTCTTGCCATTCTCGAACCGTTGCTCCCAGCGCGCCACCATGTCGCCGGCACCACGGCGCACGACGATCAACGGCACGCCGATATGCGCGGCGATGGCTTCCACGGTCACGGGCGTCGTCTCCCATTCGGCGCGGCCGAGATCGGCATGGACGGCGATACGGCGGTCGCGGGGGTGGCCCATGCGGTCGAGCAACCCGCTCACCGCATGGGCCGACGCGCCGCTGTCCTTGCCGCCGGAGAGATTGAAGGCGACCCACGCGCCATCGGCGAGCGCATCGCGGACGCGGGCGTCGATCGCCAGCGCCGGAAGAGCGCGATTGAACGCGCCCGGCATCAACATGGACATGACGATTTTCCGTTCAGGGGCGAGTTGCGCTCAGGGCCGTTTCGCTTCGAGCGATTGCAGCACCTCGTTCATCAGCCAGCCCGTGGAGCCGCCGATGATGTCGGTGCCGGTGATGACGAAATAGCCACCGCCATGCTCGTTCGGCGCCAAACGATCGCAATAATAGGCCCACTGAAAGCCGAAAGGCAGGGCCGATGGGCAAGCTTTCTGGATCAGGTTCGCCACCGCGCGCACATCGATCTGGTGACCGCTGATCAACGCGACAGCGCCCGGACTATCATCGGCGGCCCCGATCGACAGGTCGGCGTCGAACTGGGGAAAGTCGGGATCGTCCCAGAGATCGAGGAAAGCGGCGAACGGATCGCTCTCGTCGGGGTGGATCGGGAAGGCCGCACGAAAGCCCGCGCTGCGTTCGTCATAATAGGCTCTCGCCTCGTCCAGTTCCTCGCCGCGAATGCAGCAGTCGATCTCAGCCGCGACCTCGAAACATTCCTCGAGAAGCTCGGCTTCCTCAGTCGTAACGGGGATTTTGAACGCGGTTCGCACATAGGTATTGGCCATGGATCGGATCTCCATCGGCAATGGACCATCCATTGCCTGCCAACCCTCTTCCCCCTCCCCTCCAAGCGCTTATTCGCCGATCTCCTCGACGATGCTGCCGCCCTCGACGGTAAGCGGGCCAGTATCGGTGCTTATTCCTTCATGAACATCGCAATATTGGTCGATCTGCTCGATGGTCGGCGAAAGCCATTCGGCGAAGCGTTCCGCCAGCCATACGGCAAGCTCAGCATCGTCGATATCGACGACGACGCTGATGGCGGCCTGCACCATCACGCGATATTTAGGCATCGTTCGTCTCCCCATGCTTCCCCCATCGCGCGACCGGCTCGATGGCGACGGGTTTGACCAGCACGATCTGCCCACGGTTCAGACCGGCGTCGACCGGTGCGCAGAGCACAGCTTCCATCTCGAAGGCCGACTCCGGATCATACCAAGGGCCGAAGCCAGCTTCCTTCTGGCCGGGCAGTGGCGGACACGCGCGCAGTGCCTTGCGCGCGAGCGTTTCGACCGCGGCAAGATCGGCTTCGACGATCGGACTGGTCGCATCGCCGATGACATTCACCTTGGCGGTGACTTCGACGTATTCGGTGTGAAGATGGCTGGAACGCATGATCACCAGCACTTTGCGTTGGATTGTCATGATGATGCTCCTTGGGAAAGGGCAGCGCCTGGCCGGAAACCGGCGCGGGGCGCGCGAGAGAATGGGCGAGGCGTCGGGACGGCTGAGAGCCTGTCATCGAGCGCGCCTAGGCATCTCCACCGTTTAGTTTGCTGGCGGCGACCAAGAGATTTTCGATCAATTCTTCCCGATGCGAGCGGATTTCGCTCTCGGGATTCTCGATCACGGCCGCCGCGCGATTGAGAAGGTTGGCAAGGTCACGGTGCTTCGGCATGCCGATCGCTTCCCTGACTCCGACCACGCGCAGGACCGCCCCCGCATCGTCATCAGCGGACAGTCCTGCGTCCTGCCGCCTATGTTCGATGGCGCGGGCGATATTGCTCGCCACCACGTCCATCGAGACGGGGCCGTCGATCTCCAACGTGACTGTCAACATCACATGAGTCATGGCTATTCTCCCAGCAAATCGTTGAAAAATTCGCCGTCTTTGCCGAGGGCCAGTAGTTCGTCTTCGACTTTGTCATCGGGGACATCGCACTTGACCGTCTTGGTCCACTCGCCGACGAAACCGCCATGATCGCATTCGTGAAATATCTGATCGATCGACCAGTTCCCGGCAATGTCGGCGGCGAGATGCAGGAACGTGAAGGTCATTTCGGTCTTTTGGATTTTGGGGCGCATCGGTTCATTCCTTTCCTTGGTCGGGCACGAGGCTGCGCTCGAGTCTGTCGAGGATCGCGGCGGTGGACGGCATCGGGGCGCTGCCCAGATATTCGGCCCAGAGTGCATCGGGATCGGCGAATTCATGGGTGAATACCGAACGACCGAGCAGCCGGTTCATGCCTTCCTGGAAGCGACTGAACGGTATGCAGGGGCAATCCTGACGGAGCTGGAATAGCGCGCTCTCCTCAAGCGAGAGAAAGCGCCAGCGCTCGGTAGCGGCGAAACCAATGGCCTCGTCGCGCGTAAACTGGCGCGGCGAAAGCCGGGATATGAATAGATTCTGGGTGATAAGATTCTCCGGGCCGCGCCGCGTGCGGCGATGAAATGAGAGGATGAAAGCGCTGGAGCGGCGACGTCGCGTACGGCCGCTCCAGCGGACATGGACCAGAAGCACCGCGCTATGATGTCGCGGCTGGAACCACTTTCATGAGGGAGGTCAGCTTCACCGACCGCGCCCGGCGGCTGTCGCACCAACCGGGTTTCGACAGGGCCCGATCGACTGGCCGGACGGTCGCGCGGCTATTTCCGAGACGTTCGATCGTCGCAACGTATTGCAGCCCTCGACCGGGGCTCGGCACAACGAGGACGCGTTCGCCTACCGAGAAAGCCGTCAGCGGGGGCTCCTCCGGCTCGTGATCCGGGCCGTAGTTGCGAGATCGGGCGTATTCCTCATCGTCGGCTTCGTCGACCAGATAGGCCGTGACCTCCTCGGCATAGTCGACGTCGAGCACCGCGAGCTTTTTCGGCGTGAAGCGAACCGCGAACCCGTTGCTGAACAGCACCTCGTCGGCAGCTTCCATCGCCGCGCGATGATCGTGGGCGTTCACCGCGACCTTGGCGCGAATGACGGCATAGACATGGACGAAGTGACGGCGGCTTGCGCCGCCCGTCACCTCTTGAGAGTCCGGACCGACAGAAGTGGCCGCCATCACGCGGCCCTCGCCAGGGTCGGGGACAGGACCACCGGATCGGGATCGAGCACGATCTCGGCGCGCATTCCCGAATAATGGTTGTCGGCCATCCAGCGTTCGGCCTGTTCCATGTCGCGAGCCAGGAACCGCAGCTCCTCGCGTGTCCCATGCCCGGTGAGCACGCGGACCATGCCAGGCTTCGGCACCTCGACGATTTCGAACGGTTTCTGGCTGTCGGCGTTAAACAGGCGACGGACCACCATGACGATGACGCCCTCGCTCTCGAAATCGCCTAGGTGGAGCGTGAAGTACGCGGGCGAGGTGTCGCTGGCCGGTTGGCGTTCGACCAGGCGGCCGGTGCCGTTTTCGCCTTCCCAGGCGCGCAGCTTGAGCTTGAACCGTTCGGGTGGACGCGGCTCGCCACTCGAATAGGCGATCAGGCTGCCGAGCGGCGCGGACTCATAGACGTGTCGTGCGGAGTGCATGAAAAATCTCCTTAAAAAGCACGAAGCCCGGCGCGATGGCCGGGCTTCGTGAAAGTTGAGATGGACGGAAGGCTGGTTCAGCCGGGCAAGGCGCCGGCGGCGACCTCTTCGACCCAGGTGGCCGCTTCATCGAAATCGGCGTCATCGTCCTCAACCAGCGCGGCCAGCGCGATCGCGGCTTCCCGGCCGAGCTGGCCGAGGCGCTTGAGCCCGGCATGGAGGATCGGCGCGAGCTGTTCCGGCGTCGCGGTATCGAGATCGGCTATTTGCATGCAGGTTTCTCCTGATCGTGAAAGGTCGGGGATCTGTCCGCGAGGTGCGGGCATATGATCCGACGCGCCCGACCATCCGCGCCGGAAACCGGTAAATGGGGGTTCGTCACGCCGCCTTGGCAGGCGTCCATTCATAGAGGAGATGAGCATCGGGCTGATGCTCGCTTCCGATCGCGAACCGCACGCGCTTGCCGTCACAGGCGAACTGCGCGGCGCGCGGGAGAGTGAGATAGACGGGTCCCTCGAACACGATGTCCTTCGAGCGGACGGCCTTGACGGTCCGGATCGCGCCGAGCGTGCGAAATCCGTCCGGCGCGCCGATCAGCTTCATCTGGTCGCCCGGTTTGACCTGCTTCTTGAAGGCGGCCAGCGAAACGAGCGATTTGACCGCGTTGCCCGTACCGCGCCGCGCGCCGAGAGCAGCCCAATAAGGTTGCCCGATGCCGACATCGCAGAAGAATGAGCAATTGTGGGAGTCCTGATAGACATTGGAGCGGGTAAAACCGAACCGCTCGATCTGGTCCTTGACGCGGGTGGAAAAGGCGTCCTTCGCATCCCGGTCGGTCAGATCCTCGGGCGTATCGAGCAGTTCAGCGATGATCTTACGCCCACCGGAGAAAGTCTCGGTGCGGATCGCGAAGCGGGAGTCCGGGAAGATGACACGCAAATGGGCTTCGACGCGCGCCGCGATCGATGCCAGCGGCTCGCCTGGTTTGTGAAGATCTCCCTGATAATGGAAGTTGCCGCGCTCATCGTACTCGGTCTGGCTGTAGAGAAGCGCCGGCGCATCGGACGTGGTATCGTCGGGTTGCATGGCGAATACCTCCTTCAAATAGCAAAAACCCGGCGCAACGGCCGGGCTTGATGGGTTTGATGATGGGGATCGGGGGTGCGGGTCAGTCGGCGCCCGAACGCCTGCCGAGAAGCAGCACGGCGATCGACGGCTTGTCCGAAATCTCGGCCTTGCGGCTGTCATAGGGGTGGCGCCCCTTCTCGGCGATCGTCAGCATGTCAAACACCGGAACGGGCTGGCCGTCAGCGCCGGGCACGGTCATGCCCGCATCGTGATACTGAATGTCGATGAAGCGCGGGGGACCGCCCGTCTCATAGGGACCGAAATAGAAGGTGACGCGCAGCCCGTCGCTGGTTTTGGTGCTCAGGGTGAACCCGCCATCCGGAATCTCGATCGGCAGGGTCGGAACGCGATTGAACGGGGCGTAGCCGATGCTTTGGGCATCGGTGCTGGTCATGACGGGGAATGGGCAAATTGGGGCGTCCATAAGCTGTCCTTTCTGATAAGGATTTTGAGCGAGGTGGTGGAGGCGGTGGCCGGCGCGGGAAATTCGTCGCCCGACCAGCCCTTTGAGCCACGTCAGATGAGCGGCACATCGTAACTGGGCTCGATGCTGGTCTCGCCGGGATAGCGGCCTTGCGGGTCGCACAGGAGCAATTGCTGGACGGTGTAATCGTCGTGCTCGAGGTAACGGCCCACCTGGATCGTCCATTCGGTCTTTGCGGCGGCGGCAGCGATCCGGGTCCGGATGGGGAACGTGCCGCCCATGTCGACCTCTTCGGGCAGAGCCTGCCCCGCGGCGCGCATGATTTCGCCGACCTTATTGAGGATCGTACCTGCAAGCTGAGCGTCGAATGGCCCCACGATGATGAGTTCGGGCAAACCCTTGAGGGCGTTGCCGATCGTATAGACGAACGGATGGCCAGGATCGTCCCTGGTCGGGAATACCGCCATCAGAAACTGACCGTACCGGTCGATATTTTCCTGAATCCGGCGGTAGAAGGGAGATGTGTCGAATATCATGAGCGGCCCTTTCGGTGTTGGTGCGGCGATCCCGAATTCCGGAACCACACTCCCCTTTCCCTCCCTCCCCTCCAAGAGCTTTGGCAGCGAGATAGGACCGGATGACGCCCGCAGCGGCGGCGCATCATCCGGCATTTGGTTTGTGACGATGCGGATCAGTTGAGCCGTTCGAGCAAGCCGCGAGCCTTGGTTTCCAGATCAAGGCGACGGTCCTGCTGGGTCTTCGAGCGAGCGAGCGCGGTGATCCCGTTCACGAAGTCGAAGACACTCTCGGGCGGGCGACCTTCCTCGGCGAGCACGGTTTCGATGATCTTGGCGGTCTCGGCCTTGGAAAATCCCCGTGCGCGCAGGAAATCTTCGCGATCCTCGTCCTTGCGGGCGACGATGCGTTCGCGGGCCGTGCGGATGCCATCGACGAAGCGGCTGGGCGATGCGTCAGCGTAATGCTCCAGCGCCGGCTCGGCCTGCTGGGCAAAGCGGCCAGCCGCGAATTTCGAGTGGCGGATCTTGATTTCCTCGAAATGCTCGACGCCCCAGAGGATGCGATTGGCGCACACCGCGCGTAGATAGAAGGTCGCGATACCGAGGGTTTTCGCGCCGACCTCGCTATTCCAGCAGTAGAACCCTCTGAAAAAGAGATCGGGATCACCGTTGGGAAGACGTCCAGCTTCGATCGGATGCGTATCATCCACCAGAAAAAGGAAGACGTCGCGATCTGAGGCGAAAAGCGTCGTGGTGTCGCGGGTCACATCGACATAAGGATTGTGCCGCATCGCACCCCAGTCGAGCACGCCGGGCACTTTCCAGCGCGTATCGCCGGTCCCGCTGCCCGCGAAGCGCATTACGGCCGCGACCAGTTCATGATCCCAGATGCGGCCATAGTCGGGACCGGTAACGGCGCGCAGCTCGGTACGGCCGGTATCGGTCTGGAGCAGCTTCACCTGCTCGCCGCGATGATTGAGGAGTCCGTGCTGCAGATTGATTCCGGCCAGCGGCGCGGGCAGGTCACGCAGATAGGATGCCGGTGCACCGACGATGCTGCAGAGTTGGCCGAAGGACCAGTTAGTCGGCGCGACGGGCATATCGCTGTCAGGCAGGATGAGCGCCAGGCGATCGGGCGTATCGCGCCGCGCCTCGACGCGGATGGCGCGGCTTTCGACGATCCGCGTGTGAGAGGTTTTGCTGCGCGCGTGGACGGACTTGTAAAGATCGTCCAGCGACAGGAAACGTTCATCGTCGGGCCGCGAAAACCATTCGGAGGAAACGCGGCTGTTGGACGAACCGCGCGAGAGGTTGACGGCATAGGCGCCCGAGGCCGGACGCGCAGCGGATAGAGCAGGCACATTCATGGGATTTTCTCCGATACAGTGGATGGATGGGGCGCGGGGCGCGGGACTCCCCACGCCATCACCCACTCGCCCCACACTCCCTCCCCTCCCGATCCGGAGATTGCGCACGACGGGCGTCATCGGCATCGTCTGGCTGTTCGCCGTGCCGGAGGCGGCCTTGGCAGATTCTTGCACGGCGCCACTTCCATCCCGGGGAAGCCAGTTCAGCGGCGTGGTGCGCTATATCGGCGACGGGGACAGCCTGTGCGTCGGACCGGCAGCGCGGCCGAACCAGTGGATCGAGGTGCGGCTGGTGGATTTCAACGCGCCCGAACTCCATGAACAGGGCGGCCAAGCGGCGAAGCAACGGCTGCGTTTCATCACGCTTGGCCACCGGCTCATGTGCCGCGCCGGGCAGCGTAGCTACGATCGGGTTGTCGCTGCCTGTACGCTCGACAGGCGAGCCCTGGGAGACGTGTTGCGCCAGGCCGGCGGTGTAGAAGGCGGACGATGATATCGTTCACCCGCGTAGGGAAAGGGACCGGGCCGGCGGTAACCGGCCCAGTTTGCGTCAGACCATTACCGGGTCCATCGCGGCGAGGATCGTCTCGGCCCGGTCGGGCGGCACGAACAGGCGTGTGCGATAGCTGATGATCTCGGTGAAGCAGCCGAGCGATTTCAGCCAATCGAGCCGATCGAACGGATAGCCGCGGACTTCGAGTCGAGGCTGATCATTGACGCGCACGCGGACCAGGCGCGCGCCGGGTAAGGCATCGATCGGCGCGCCATCGACCGATGCGGCTGCCGCGACGATGTCGGCGGGCGAAAGCCTGATTGCCTCGGAGACGTCGAAGCTCGCGGCGGTCGCCGACAGCATGTCCGCGGAGATGATGCGGCCGAGCCGGGATTCGCCGGTGGCTTCGTCGACGATCCGCCACACCCGCACATCGTCTTCCGGCAGCTTGTCCCAGACCGGCAGCAACAGCCCGGTCGCGATATGGACGGTCTCGATATCGACCTTTTCCCGCGCCTGTTCCACCTCCGCATCCCAGAGCGCGCGGAAGCTCGGCTCGTCGAGCCGCGTCCAGAAGCTGCGCGAGAGATTTTCCAGTGCCGCGCGGTCCTGCCCGGTCGGCCGGATCAGCCGGCACATCGGGATCGGTCGTCCCTCTTCATCCATCGTCGACCAAGACGGCACGCGCAGCGCGACACGGCCCGAACGGCTATTGCGCACAAACGCGATATCCTCGGTCCCGGCCCAAACCGCCATCAGGCGATCGAAGGTGGTGACGGATCGCTTCAGGTGCAGGTTCAGCTTCTGAAGCCGTGTTTCGGCTCCAGACCTCGCTTCGCGATAGATCACGATATCGGAGAGCAGGTCGATTCGGACCGCCCTGATCGTCTCGACGCCGAGATCAAGTGTACCGGCTTCGCGCGCCGCGTCGATGCGCGACTGGATGAGACCGAAAAATTCCTCGAAAATGGCGTCCTGCGTCGCGATGCGCAGTGCGAGCAGCCGGTTCAACCATCGCTGGATCGGCGGCAGGCGCTCGAGCAATTCGCCGCCCTCGCATGTCGTGAGCGTGAGTCCCGTCATCGCCTCGAAATCGCCAAGTGTCGTGCTGGCGAGCTTGCCATCATGGAGCAGATGATACCATTGATGGAGCGCATCCTTGGCGAAATCGCTTTCGAGATTGTCGGCCGGGTCGAAGAGATTCTGGCCGCCCGCCTGACGCTGGCCACGCGTAAGCGCGCCCAAGGCGTCGAGGCGCCGCGCGATGGTGCTGATGAAGCGACGTTCGCCCTTGCAGTTGGTGGTGACCGGCCGGAAGATCGGCGGGGTGATCTGGTTGGTGCGATGGGTGCGCCCCAGCCCCTGGATCGCGGCGGAGGCCCGCCAGCCCGGTTCAAGTAGGAAATGAACGCGCCGGCGATGCGCGCTTCGGCAGTTCCGATCGGAGTGATAGGATCGTCCCGTGCCGCCGGCACCGGAGAAGACCAGGATATCCTTGTCGCCGTTCTGGAACGCATCGGTCTCGGCGATGCGGGCGAGCGGACTGAGTCGTTCGATCTTCTGCCGTCCGGCCGCGTCGGTGACGATGCGGCGGGTCCGCCCGGTCACTTCGGCCACCTGATCGGTGCCGAAATGCCGGATCAGTTCGTCGAGCGCGGTCGCGACCGGCGGCATCGCGCATAGGCGTTCGATCAGCGCGTCGCGTGTCCGCACCGCGTCCTGAGAAATCAGTGGGTGACCGTCCTTGCCGATGGCGGGACGCGAGCGCGCTTCGCCGCTATTGTCCCGAAACACCTCCATCAGGCGCGTCGGGAAGGCGTTGGTCAGATAATCGATCAGCTGCTCACGCGGCGAGAGATCGATGTCGAGATTGGCGCGTTCGTCCGGCGTGAGGCTGGCGATGCGCCGGTCGAGCATCGCCTCGGACGTCGAAACGAGTTGGACCACCGCGACATGGCCCTGGGCGAGTTCCTGCTCGATCGCCTGGATAAGCGTCGGCATCTTCATCGAGATGAGGAGTTGCGAAAAGAAGCGCTGCTTGGCGGATTCGAAACGCGACAGCGCCGCGCCCTTCGCCTGGCCGTTCAGCGTGGCGCCATCGACCTTGTCGACAACACCGGTGGCCCGTAGGACTGCCTGAAGGTTGGCGTGGATGATCGCCCACGCATCGGCATAAGCGTCGTAAATCCCGATTTGCGCCGTGGTCAGCTTATGTTCGAGCGCGTCGTATTCGATCCCGGCGTAGCTCAGCGACCGGGCGGTATAGAGTCCGGTCGCCTTGAGATCGCGGCTGACGACTTCCATCGCCGCGATGCCGCCCTTCTCCATCGCGACGGTGAAGCGGGCCCGCGTGGGAAAGGCCGAACCCTCGCCCCAGAGACCGAGCCGAGAGGCATAGCCTAGATTGGCGGGCGTGGTCGCGCCGGTCGCCGAGACATAGAGAACACACGCACGCGGCAGGGAGTTCTGCAAGCGCAGGCCCGCGATCCCCTGCTGCGACGCAACGGCATCGCCAAATTCGCTCGCGCCCGGCGCGGCATTGGCGAGCGCATGGGATTCGTCGAGAACGATGACGCCGTCGAAATCCTCCCCGAGCCAGGCCAGGATCTGGTCGAGCCGCGAAGGCCCTTTGTCCCGCGCCGAACGCAGCGCGCTATAGGTGAGAAACAGGATGCCGGCGGCCATACGGATCGGCTCGCCGAGCGCGATCGCGTCGAGCGGCTGGATGTCGATGTCGAGACCGCCGAGCGCGCTCCAATCGCGGCGGGCATCCTGAAGGAGCGGCCCGTTGAGGCTGATCCACAAATGCCGGCGGCGGCCCCGGCTCCATTGGTCCATGAAACAGGCGGCGGCTTCGCGGCCCTTGCCGACGCCGGTGCCGTCACCGATGAAGAAGCCCTGACGGTAGGTGTGGCCGTCGGCGTACTCGACTAGCTGATCTCCGGCCTTGTTGGGGAGATAGGCGCCCGGCAGATCGCGCTGAAACGCCTCACCTGCCTGGATGACCGTTTCGAGTTGGGCTTCCGAGAGCGCATCCAGCGCCGATTTCGGCAATAGCGGCTGATAGGACGGGACCGGTGGAAGCACCGACGCCATCGCCAGGGTCTCGACCAGCATATCGGGATGGGATGCGGCGCCCGGAATCTCGATCCGCGACAGCCGCCAGGGCGCGAAGATACCGGCCGCTTCGCCCGCCGGCAGCGGTTGCTCCCGCACGGCGTAGGCGACCGGCGTGGCGGTCAGATCGATGGTCTCGCGATCCGGCGGCGCGATGGTGCGGGACGGCTTCCCTTTGGCGAACAAAGAAAGGGCCGGCCTGCGGGTGCAGACCGGCCTCGGGGACGGCATGGGTGCCGCCATCTCGGGCGGCGGTGATGACGGCGGACCCAAGCGGTCGGGCAAGGCCAGCACATGGGGTAGCGCCTCGGCAAGCGTCGCGACCGCGATGCGCGTGGTCTGGCCGCTCCATCCCTTGTCGAAGATCAGCAGTCGGACGCGGACGCTGGTGCCGTGTTTGGCGAACAGCAGTGCATCGAAATCGATCTCGACGCGGGGGCGAGCCATTTCGCAGACGGCGGCATAACCGGCGCGGCCGGCACCGTCGGCGGTGAAGTTCCCCGGCATGATGGCGACACAGCGCCCATGCAGCCGCATGCGTTCGAGCGCCGAGCGAAGATGGCGGGCCGCAGCGTGACGATCGCGGCCACGCTCCTCACTACGCGAATAAGGCGGATTGAGGAGCACGACATCGGGCGCGAAGCTGGCCGGCAGCCAGTTGCCGATCGCGGCACCGTCGTGACCGGTGACATGTTGGCCGGAGACCTTCTTGAGCAATGCTGCGCGGCAGGGGTCACGCTCGTTGAGGTGAAGCACGGCACCGGCGCGGGCGGCGAGCACGATGAGCATCCCGGTTCCGGCCGAGGGTTCGAGCACCACATCCTTGTCGGTCGTCTTCGCGCACAGGGCAGCTATCCAGGCGAGCGCGACCGGGGTGCTGAACTGCTGGAAGTCGACCTGATGCTCGGTGCGGTAAGTCTGCGTCGGCAGGTTGTGTTCGAGATCAGTGAGTGCGCGAAGGATGGCGATGGGATTATCCTGCGCCAGCGGCGAGGCAGGGTTGTCGCGCAGGAACAGGACCTGGGCGGCTTCGAGCGCATCGTAGGCGTCCCGCATCGACCAGGCGCCCGATGCGTCGTCGGCGCCGAACGCCTCGCGCATGGTGCGCGCCAGAAACTGCCGGGACAGGGTTCCTGTTGTCGCAAGGGTATGGGCGAGGATGATGGCAACGTGGTGGAGTTTTTCGGCCTTGGCGGCGGCGTCAGCGGCGCGCGCGTCGAGGACAGCAGAATGCTGTGCGGTCATGGAACTATCTTTCGAAAGGGCGCGCGGGACCGCCCGGCGTCGCCGCCAGCATCGATCCCGCACGAGATGCAAAAAGGGCCGGAGCATCGCTGCCCCGGCCCATGGATGTTGCGGAGATGTCCGATCAGGCAGCTTCGGCCAGACCGTCGCTATCACCATCGTTGGCGGCGTCGTTGACGGCGGCCGGCTCGGTGACCGGCGTCTCCTCGTCGTCGCGCCGCCCGATCGCCGCAGCCAGTTCCGCTCGGGTCGGCTGATCCTCGCGGACCTCGACCTGCGGTTCCTCGATCCGCATCGGTTCGGGCAGCCAGGTCAGCACCTTGTCGCGCAGTTCCGCCTCGATGATCGCCGTGCCGGCGAAGATCTTCTCGGCTGAGGCGGCAAGATCGGCCTTCTTGGCGGCGCCATAGCGAGACTTGAGTTCCGCGCCGCCGATTTCCCCGAACAGGTCGAGGATCCACGGACGGGTCACACCATCGAAGAAGTTCCGCGCGGTCGGCCGCCACCAGCGTGCCACATCGATGTCGAGCGATCGCCCGATATGGCGGAGGAACTTCGCGCCCGAGTCGTGGTCGTTCACCGGTTCGAGGGTGCGCGCGATCGCCCAGGCGAACCAGCTCGCACGCATATCTTCGTCCAGCGCGCGGAAGGCATCGAAGCGCGCGACGACATCGCCCGTGTCGAGCCACGAGCGATCGAGATCGCCGTCGAGCTTGGCCCAGGCCTCGGCCGCCGCCGTCTCGGTCACGAAATTGCCGATCCGGGAGTCGGGCTCGGGCGCCTTGAGTGTCGATGCCAGATCATAGGCGCCGTATTTCCGTTGCGCGGTTTCGACCATGATGAACGTGCCGAGATCCATCGCGAGGTGCGGATCGTTGGCGACGTGGAGCGCGACCAACTCGGTCCGCATCGCCGCAAGCCGATCGATCAGCTTCGAACTGAGCTTCGGCTTGCGCGGCGTGTCCGTCTCCGCCTGAGCATTCTCATCGGCTCCATCGTCACCGGCCTCGTCGTCGATCGCCTCGTCGTCCTCATCCTCGTCGGTCGGCGCGATGAACAGCGTTTCCTGAACCGTCGGCTGGCCGTCTTCGCCGATCACGACATAGGCGAGCGCCTTGGACCTCTGCTCGGGCTCATAGACCGGCTGACGATCGACGATCTCACCCAGCTCCTCTTCGAGCGCGCCGATCTTTTCGAGCTGCTCGTCGCTATATTCGTCGACGTCGCTGGCAGCTTCCTCGATCTCGTCGATCTCGGCTTCGATCGCGACCTTACGCGCTTCCTGCTCTTCGCTGAGCGGCGGGAGCACGCCTTCGATCCGGCGAAGTCCGATGGTCGCGGTGTAGGGCAGATGGGTGGACGCAAGGGTACGAACCTCGGCGAAGCCTTCACGCTGACGGATGGCTTCGGCGGCCTCGGCCAGCGTTCGTTCGGCGAGTTCGTCGACAAGTTCCTTGTTGGTCCACAATTCGCTTTCGGCATCGGAGTAGAGATCCCTGTCGATAATGCCGCCGGCGGCGAGATAGGCGTCACGGCCGACCAGCAGCGCCTTGGGATGCCCCCCGTTATAGCTGCCCGCCGTCACCTGGCGTTCGATCTCGCCCGTGTTGTTGGCGTAGTAGGTGCCCGCCAGGCTTTCGAAGACGGCGGCCTGCCGGACGGTATCGCTGGTCTTGGCATAGGCCTTGGCGATGTCGAGCGTGATGTCGCCCTTGGCGAGCGCCTCGAACACCGGCTCGGCGAGGTTGGCGAGACGCAGGCGCCCCTCGACGAATTTCTCGGTGATGCTGAACCGCTTGGCGATATCGGCGGGCGTCTTCTTCTCCTTCTCGATGATCGTGCGGAACGCGGTGCAGGCATCGGCCGGGTTCATCGCGAGTTGGAAGAAGTTTTCCGCGAGGCTCATCGAGATCGCGTCCTCGGAGCTGGGCACGACCATCACCGGGACCTGGAAGTCATTGGGCAGCACGCCCTTCTCGATATTGGCGAGCGTACGGCTGAGGCGGCGGCCGCCGGCATATATATTGTAATGACCCTTGCGCCGCTTGATCGGCACGCCGATGAGGTTCTGAAGAACGATGCCGGCTTCGCCGAGATGCGCCTCGAATTGGGCATCGGCGTCCGCATTCGAATGTTTGCGGACATTGTCCGGGGCGACCTGGCAGTTCACTGCGGACACGTAGATGATGGGATAAGTCATATTCATTCTCCTGTGCGGCGCTTCGCCTGACCTTCAGGCCGCCTTCCGCACCCCCCAACCCACTCCCTCCCCTCCATTTGCCGCCGCCGTAGGCTGATCCCGCAGCAGGTCGTTCCAATCATTGAAACCTGATCCGGGCAGCACCGGCTCGATCGTCCGGTCCGGCCGCGCGTGCGCCTCCATCGCCTTGGCCGCACCGATTTCGCCGGCGAGGTCATCGTCGTGGAGAATAAAGAGGTGATTGACGGAATCGGGGATGGCGACGTGTGGAAAGCGCTCGCTGCCAAGGCAGGCCCAGACCGGGAATCCGAGCAGCAGATAGGCCGACCAGGCGGTCTCCCAGCCTTCTGCAAGGCCCAGCGTATCGCTCGCCATACCGAAGCGCACGGCGCCATCGAGCGGATAGCCGAACATGCGCTTGGGCGGGCGAAGATCCGCGGCCGGCAGTCCGGTGACTGGATCGAGGAACAGCCGCTCGACCGCGATGACGCGCTCGCCGCTGCGCACGGCGGCCAGCACCGCCGGACGGAAGCGGACGGCCCGGCCTTTGCCGAGCGGCGTGCGCGGGTGATAGCGCAGGTTCTGCGGGTTGCCGATCAGCCCCCGGCCCCGCGCATAGATCATGCCGGGGCTGCGCGCGAAGGACACCGCACCGTCCCAGAGTTCCGATACGCGGGCTTGTGTCCATTCCCGGCTGGATTGTCTGGCTGGCGCGGCATCCCCCTGTTGGGATGGGATATCGAGACGGAGCCGGCGGATCGCGCGCAGCACGTCGATCGTGTCGCAGCCCGCGAAGCATTTGAACAGCAGGCTGCGGTCTCCGACCCGGACGGACAGGCTGGGGGTGCGGTCGTTATGGACGGGGCATAGACACATGCCCGTGGCCCGCTCCCTGGACCAATGACCACCGAGGCGTTTGACGATATCGGCCCCCGCGTTTTCGAGTGCGAGATCGATTGATTGGGACATGGCGGATTTTCCTCCCGCCGCGCGTTTCGTCCCTGGCCTACGGTCGTGATGAACATTGCCGTGGTCGGTCCCGATGGACGCGACCGACGCATGTGCAGGATCGGGGCAGGAAGGAAATGACGGCGTTGTGCGGGGATGGGTTGCCCTAGCGAGATGGCTGATCGGGATGGGCGAGCGCCGCGCTACCGACGGCACAGCGATTGCCCGCTGATCGAGGCGCGGGGCGAGAATGAGGGCGCATTGCGCGGGGCGAAGGATGGAGCTCGCCGCGATCAACCACTCAGAGATTAATCGGCATCAAGGGTCGCGCCGATGTTGAACAATGCCAGGGATAGGAGACTTTCGACCTCATCGATCGAAAGCGCATGCCGTGCGGCGATCTCCCGATAGGAGAGATTTTCACGCATATTTTCGAGGAATACGGTGCGCATCAAATCCGGCAGCGCCTCGACGGCGGCCTTGTATCGGGTGCGCATCGCGTCATCGATCTCGCCGATGGTCTCCGGATTGACGTGGATCCAGCTCCGGACCCAGTAACCGTCGGTGCTGACATCGACGATACGCTCATCGTCATCGACGCGCAGGAAGCCGACGGTGTTCCACCGGATCCGGGCGGCCTCGATGGCGGGATGCGCCGGCTTGCGCCATGTCGCGAGATGGGCTTCGATGCGCGAGGCAAGCGCGTAGCTGTCGCGATCACGGTTTCGGCGGAGGCTGAAACGCGGGTGGTCATTGAAGAATTCGAGGGCTTCGGCAAGAAGCGCGCGGGTGTCCCTATCGGTCATGATGACGGTCTCCGAAAGATCGGCCCAACCACAGGCCACCCGCCCCCCACCCCCTCCCTTCCTCCCGTGCGCCGGAGCCAGACCGCGTGGTGAGATTGCGCGAATGGCCGGTGCGCTCCGCGCAGCCCCTTCCGGACCGGTCGCCGGATGCAATTGTCGGGGAACGCGCAAGTGAAGCCAATGCGGTCGCGCTGCGCGGCATGAACCGCGCGGATGGCGAGACTCCGGAAGCTCTATTTGCGATCCGGCTACCGGCCGGAAACTATATCTGCAGCCAGCGCCGCATCTGTGGGAATAGCGCTTGCGAGCGCGGTCGGCGCGGCTGGTCCGTCATGCCGCCCGCGACCAGGCCATGGACACCGAAGTAATGACCGGTCGCAACAATGTCGTGAAGCGCGAGGCCACCGCCGTCGAACCCACGATAGAAAGGAACGTGGGTGTCGATCTCGGTCGCCGCCGCCGCCGCATAGCTCCACGCAACCGCTTCGCACTCGCCGCTTTGACCTGTGTTCGATTGCCATATTGAGGCGGCTTTGCGTCCCAATCCGGTCGTCCATGATACCGCCTTCACTTTCCGGAACCGGCCAATGGTAGACACTTGGCCTTTAAATGTTCGCCTGTTGATCCTGACGTTTCAGCGGCGCAATGAGGTTGCGCTCCAGGCTTGGTCCTAACTCGATCTGGACTTGGAATTGTCCGCTTTGACCGCAACATCAAAAACTTCATGGCCGCGATCACACTCGCCGCCGCCGTCATCTGGTGGTTGCGAGTCCGGACTCTAGCAAGTTGTCGACAATTCCCATGCGAATAGCAGGATGGCGCACACTCCGAGACCGCTTCGCACATTATGGAGCTTTCCCCACGTCAGGAGCAATTGGCGGGAAGTGGCGCTGGCCTGGCTTGGCTGCATCGCCTGGAGTTGTTTATTGACCGGCATGACGACCAGCAGGGTAAACGGCCAGTTGGCGAGGAGCACCAGGCTGCCTGCAAGCGATCTCCAGTCGCCCGGCAGGACATACCACGAGGCGAGACCCGCGAGGCTGCCCACAACTGCCAAGCCTGCCTGGATCGGCAACGCCCTGGCATAGCTGGGTTGCCACTGTGCGAGCATCGGCCCATCTTCCAGCATAAGCCGTGCCGGATGTTCTACGAGGCTGATATAAAAGGCCGCTCCAGCAAAGAGAGCGGCAAGAACTAGAGCAACGACGGCAAAGATCATTGTCAAATCCCTCGGTTTTGCATCCGAGGCAGCGCGGACCAGACACGTAGCGCCGCCCCGACATGATCGGTTCGACGCCGTGGCAGGGAAGAGCCCGATGGATCGGGTGCAGGAACTACCGACCTGCTGCTCTATTTTCGGCCCGTCCTTTATCTGCGTTCCTCGACGGGCGTGCAAGAGTTCAGATGCTGCCGGTGTCCCCCGCCGGTCAGGTGCGCGGCGGGAGATTAGAAAACGAACGATCCCAAGACTGGAATTGGTGGATAACCCCTGATCATCGCTGTCGACGGACAACATTACGAAAAATCAACATGACGCCCGCCGCTAATGCGAATACGTCGCATTTGCGAATCAATCTGTAGGGGGAAGCCATGCCAAAGGCATCGGTCGGGATCATTCTTTGTGCGGCAGGACTGGGCGTGGCCTCGCCGGCCTGGGCGGGTGAACCGCTATTCGGTTATATCTACACCACCGACACGCTCCCCAAAGGCAAGGCCGAGGTCGAGCAATGGGCCACGCTGCGAAGCCAGAAGACCGATGGCGGCACCTTCACCCAGATCGACGAACGGACCGAGATCGAATACGGCCTGACCGACAATCTCCAGGTCGCGCTTTATGCCAATGCCACCTGGGCCAAGGCTTATCACAATGGCCCCTTCGGTGAGACGGCGCCACCCGAACCGCTGGTCTACGATACGCCCGCCCCCGGCGCGCATTACAGCAATTCGCGTTTCACCGGCTTCTCCGCCGAAGCCATCTGGCGGGTGCGCAGCCCGCTGCTGCACAAGGACGGCATCGGGGTCGCGCTCTATGTCGAGCCCAGCTATGGCGCGCGGTTCCGTGAGGTCGAAACCAAGCTGATCCTGCAAAAGAACTTCATGGACGATCGGCTCGTTGTGGCGGCGAACTTTACCTATGCGCCGGAATATCGCCTGCTCCCCAATGACGATGATCCGATGCGAAGGAGCTGGCAGGAGGAAACCGATACCAATTTGGGGATCGGCGTCTCGTATCGTTTTCGCCCCAAATGGTCGGCGGCGGTCGAGATGGACAATGAGCGCGAATATAACGGCCTCAATTTCGCCAAGCTTGCCAACAGCGCCTATTATGTCGGTCCATCGATCCATTTCAGCGGGCGGAGAGTCTTTGCCACGCTGAGCTATCTCGAACAGCTGCCCTGGTCGACGGTCCACGGCGATTCCGTGCCCGGCGCTATCGTCAACGGCTATACACTCGACAACGATTTTGAGCGGCGGCGGGTGCGCCTGAAGGTCGGCTATTTGTTCTGAGCGCGAGAAATCCCATGAAACGCTATACTCTCCTCCTGGCTGCCCTGGCCGCACCGAGCGCGGTTCACGCCACGACCTATCTTACGGTCGAACAGGCACGGTCCGCGATGTTTCCCGGCGAGACCTTCGATCCTGCCTTCCATAGTCTGACCCCGCAGCAGATTGCGGAAATCCGCAGGGCATCGGGTGAGAGCCCGCTGTCGAAGGAGCTCAAGGCATGGCGCGCATCGGGCGGGGGCTGGTTCATCGTGGACCAAGTGGTCGGCAAGCATGAAACCATCACCTACGCACTGGCGCTCGATGCGAGCGGCGCGGTGAAATCCGTCGAGATCATGGACTATCGCGAGAGCTATGGCAGCCAGGTACGCGATCCGCGCTGGCGGGCGCAATTCACCGGCAAGCGGGCCGGCCAGTCGCTGCAATTGGGCAAGGATGTGAAGAACATCTCCGGCGCGACCCTGTCCTCGAAGCATGTGACGGACGGTGTGCGCCGTCTGCTGGCGACCTATGCCATCGTACTTGCACGCAGCTAAAGCGTGCTCGCGCATGGTTGAAACAGGCTCGCCCGCGGATGACGGGGTAACGCGCTGCCAGCCATGGCTGGGAACCTTCGTCGAAATCACCGTTCCCGCCAGCGCGATTGATCGCGTTGAGATGGCCTTCGCGGCGATCCGCCATGTGCATGAGCGCATGTCGTTCCACGCCGACGACAGCGATCTGGCCCGGCTGCGCGCCGCTGTATCGGGACAGGTGGTCCGCGTCGATCGCGAGACCTGTTTCGTCCTGAGCAAGGCGCTCGACCTCTATCGCGCCAGCGGGGGCCTCTTCGATGTCGGCGTCGGAGCCAGACTGGCGTGCGCGGGCTTCCTTCCCGCGAAAAGCGCCGCCATCGATCTGGTGGCCTTCGGCACCTGCGCCGATATCGAGATCGTCGGGGAGGATGCCGTCCTGCTGCGCCGTCCGGTGCTGATCGATCTCGGTGGGATTGCCAAGGGGCATGCCGTCGATCGCGCAATTGCCGTGCTGCGCGAGGCGGGCGTTCCGGCGGTTTGTGTCAACGCAGGGGGGGATCTCAGGGTATTCGGCGCGTGCGGCTGGCCGATTGGCCTGCGTGACGCCGATGGCCTTGTCCGGCAGCATCTGTCGCTCACCGAAGCAGCGATGGCGAGTTCGGCCAATCTGCTCGATCGCCGCGAGGCTGAAGGGCGAGAATGGAGTCCGCATATCGGCGCGGGTGGCGTACCGGTGCTGTGCGACGAACGGGTAACGGTCATCGCCGATACCTGTCTGCTCGCCGATGCGATGACCAAGATCGCGCTGGCCGATCGGGGCCTTGCGGCGGAAATGCTGCGTGTGTCCGGTGGCGAGATGCTGTGGGAAAGTGATCTGCGGGGGAACGGCTGATGCCGTATCGGCGTACGGCGCGGCTTGCCCGATGGCAGAAGTGGCTCCTGTGTCTCGCGGGCGGCGGCTTGTGGCTCAGTGGCTGCGGATGGCTATTGCTGCATTATTATGGGCGAGTGCAGGGCGCGTTCGGGCCGGAGACCAATCCGGCCGAACCGTGGCTGATGCGTCTGCACGGGTTGGCGCTGATCCCGGCACTGCTCGGCATAGGTGGCATGTTCGTGGTGCATATCCCCAAGGGGTGGACCCATGCGCGCCAGCGCGTCGCGGGCGTCGCATTATGCACGATACTCGGCATCCTGATATTGAGCGGCTACCTGCTCTATTATCTGGGTGATGATGGCGCCCGTAGTTGGGCGTCGGTCACGCACTGGATGGTCGGCCTGGGCCTACCCGCCATTTTTTTGTGGCACTGGCTCAACGGGATCGCGGCGCGCAAAAGATGAGCGCCCGCCGGGCTGCGGGGCAATTGATCGGGCGGCTTCAACGGGGGGGCCTCACTTCCTGAACATTCGCTAACGGCGGCATTCAGAAAATGGCCAGGGCATAGGGCAGATACAGATCTCATATCGGCGTGATAGGAGGTTCCGATGTTCAAGGCCGCGATCATTTCACTTTCGCTCGGCTGCGCAGCCGTTGCCGGACTGGCGGCGACACCTGCTGCCGCGCAGGGCCGTTCCTACCACTACAGCGAACGCTATCAAGACGAGGACGGGAGCTATTACCGGAGCGAAACCTATCGCGGCGGATATCGCGACGCCTATGAAGACGAGGATGATCGCGACGGCGACTATCGTAGCTATGAGCACCGCGATGTCACCTATGCCCCACGCGATTATTACTATCGTCAGCCAGCCTATCGCTATAGCCCGCCGTATCGCCACTATGCCCGTTGTAGTTCCGGCACGACCGGGACCATCGTCGGTGCGGCTCTTGGCGGCCTGCTTGGCCGTGAAATCGGCCGGGGCGGCCCGTGGAACAGACCCAGCGGGACGGGGCTGATCCTGGGTGCGGGAGCGGGCGCTCTCGCAGGCCGGGCAATCGAACGGGATGGTTGTCGCTAGTTCGCTCTGATGAGCGCGGCTCGGATGGGACAGGCAGTTAGCCCTCACGGCTCATCAAGCCGACATCGATGCTGCGCTCGTCATTGCCGTCGATGAGCAGGCGAGTTCGCCATCATACTGGTCGGCGTGCAGCGTGCCGTTGCCTGTCCAAAGATCGACGCGGTCACGGATGCGATTTGCCTGGGCATGCCCTTCCATCACCTGCGCCTCGAACAGGCTCCACAAAAGCGAAAAATCGTAAATCACACGGCGGTCGGGTTCGGGCAGATTCCGAAAGCCTGGCGCATGTCGTTCCAACCACAGTTCAGTCGCGGTCGTGGTCATAGGCGGCGGGTCCGGTCCTCTTGGCGATCTGGCGACCGAGAATATTGAAAAACGCGGGCTGACATGCTATGTACGCAGTACGAGTTCCCTAGTGGAGGGGCAATCGCACATATCGGAGCTTGGATTACGGAAATCATTGGTCACGGCCTTCTTCATCTCACTATCGAAAAACTACTAACGCTAGGGAGAAAGCCTATGACTAAGATTGCTGAGTTCATCAAATCTATCGGTCGTTACACCCAATCGAGACTTCATGGGCTTCTGCCCACTCTCATCGTAGCAGCGGTTGTAACCATCTAAAGGCCCGCCGAACCGGCGGGCCTTTTGTCATTTCGATATCGAAATCAAGACTTTCTGCCCTACATTGTCATGCTCAAGCCCGGACACGCGGGCGATGACGATGGGATGGTTTGAAGCGATGTATTTCATGGGGCTTTCAAAGGCGGAGCGCAAAAAACTTGAAACCGAAGTGGTTTCCAACGCGGCCCGTCTGAAACTGACCCGCCTCGTGCGTCGACGCTGCGAGGTGCGGCATGGCGGCGGTGATGGGGACGGTGGCAACATCGAGATCATCAACCGCAACCAGATTATCAACACTGCCCGGACGGTTCTCGGGCTCCCGATCTACCGGCTCGTGCCGGATGACATGGGCATGTACATGTCAGAGGAATTCGCTTGGCACGCCGCGGAAACCGAACTCGTCATGCGTCGGCCGGATACGGCTCAACTCGTCGAGATCCTCGGCGACCTGCTTGAACAGAGGATGTTGGAAACCGATGCCGTCAACGCGATCCTGAGCGAGGACAACAGCTCGATCCGCTTCGAGACAGAGGGTTTCGACGAGAATGTCTCGGTGAAGCTGCTTTCCGATACGGAGATCGAGGACGGGAACGACGCCGCCGACCATCCCAATATCCGCGTGCTGATCGAGCGGATGGAAACGGGGTTCGAGAAGAAGGACTATGCCGGCGTGCTTCATGCCAGCGCGACGGTGTTCGAGACATTGGCCAAGCTCGTCTTCAACAATCCGAACGTCGAGAAGGAATCGCTCGGCGCCATGTTCGCTGGGTATCAGAAGCGGTCGGAACTGTCGGCGCCGCTGCTCGACTACATCCTCGAAACCTACAATCGACGGAACACAGAACCGCTTGCCGGCCATGGCGCGACCAAGGCGCCGTCGGTGACAGCGAAAGATGCCTCGGTCCTGATCGAGATTACAAAAATGTGCGTGCGTCTGGAACGTCGCCTCGCTGCACAGGAACTGGACGGTGTTCCGCAGGCGTCGAAGGGCACTGGCGGGCCTCCGACAGGCAAAGCTCCGGCCGTGCCCGTGAAGAAAGTGAAGCCCAAACCCGGCAAAGCGAAGGGCAAAGGAAAATCGTGATTGGCGACGGCCGCCGGGCGACGATAGGTGTAAGGCCGGTTGTAAATCTGTGGAGCTTCGCTTGAGCTATATCGACAATCTGATCGCAAACGGCACGAATTTCGGGGTTGAGCGGAAGGACGGCAGCGCATCCTTCCGGCCAGCCAGCTCGGCACACGCAGACCTTGACGCATTTCAGTCGGTTGTGCGCGATCTGCGCGCGAACGAAGGCGATGGCTACCGGATACATCTGGAGCATCCAGTGAGCGACCACGGGCGGGACCTGGTTGACCTCGTGCTGGTGACGTTCGAGAAAGACTGATCCTCCTCAATCATTTGGCTGCAATTCTGCCAAGCCTCGGCTATGCAGACCAAAGTAACGGTGAAGTAGCAGCGGAGATGAGATGATTAAGAGGGGCTCGGAATGGCGTCGGTGGGAGCCCCATATCCATGCTCCTGGGACGGTGCTGAACAATCAGTTTGGCGGCGCAGATCCTTGGGGCGACTATATCACTGCCATCGAGAGCCGTTCGCCGAGGATCGAAGCGCTTGCTGCTACAGATTACTATGTCACTGATACTTACTCGCAAGTCCTTGCGTATAAGGCAGCGGGGCGGCTTCGAGATGTCGCTCTAATCTTTCCGAACATTGAGCTGCGGCTCGATGTCACTGCCCGCAAGGGCTATGTGAACCTTCATCTCTTGGTCAGTCCTGAAGACCCCCAGCATCTGGTAGAGGTCGGCCGTATCGTTAAGCGACTGCAATTCCACGCTTATGATGACGATTTCGATTGCAGTCGTGAGGAGTTGATTCGTCTCGGCCGCCGCGCGAACCCGGCCCTGACGGACGATCGCGGCGCGCTGGCGCATGGCGTTACGCAGTTTCGCGTCAATTTCGCTCAATTGCGCAAGGTGCTGAAGGACAGCGATTGGGCGAAGAAGAACATTCTCGTCGCCGTTGCAGGGGGCGCCGATGATGGAACCTCGGGGCTTCGCCAAGCAGCGGATGCGACGGTGCGCCAGGAAATCGAGAAGTTCGCCGACATAATCTTCGCGAGCAGTGTCGCTCAGCGTGAGTTCTGGCTCGGTCGGCGGGCAATGACGATCGAGCAACTGCAGGAGGGCTATGAGGGGTGCAAGCCCTGCCTGCACGGTAGTGATGCCCACGATCAGGCAAGCGTTGGCAATCCGGTCGAAGACCGTTTCTCATGGATCAAGGGTGCGCTGACATTCGATGCGTTGCGTCAGGCGTGTATCGATCCGGCGGGCCGAGCCTATGTGGGGACGGAGCCGCCGCACACGGCGATGCCATCACAGGTTATTTCAGAGGTGGCGATCGGGGGCGCAGCTTGGGCAACGACGCCGGTCGTGCCGCTCAATCCGGGCCTCGTTGCCATTATCGGCGCGCGCGGGTCGGGAAAGACCGCGCTCGCCGACATGATCGCTGCCGGCTGCGACGCTATCGCGCCCGCTGCCTGGAAGGCTGACGAAAATATCAGTCCTTCGTTCCTGGTCCGGGCACGGTCGTTGATCGGGAATGCTTCGGCGACCCTTACATGGGGCGGCGGGACGACGGTCACTCGCTTCCTCGACGGGCGGGATGCAAACGACCCATTCTCGTTTCAGCGGGCGCGATATCTGTCGCAGCAGTTTGTCGAGGAACTGTGCTCCTCCAAGGGAGCGTCTGAAGGCCTGATCGGCGAGATTGAGCGGGTCATTTTCGAATCTCACCCGCGCGATCAGCGTGACGGCGCCGTGAACTTTGCTCAATTGCGGGATCGTTGGACATTGCGGTTCCAACAGGCGCGCCAGCGCGAGGCCGAGGCCATCGCGGCGATTTCGGAACGAATCGCCGAAGAAATCGAGAAGGAAGCTCTCGTTACGCCCCTCGGCAACCAGGCCGTGCAGAAGCGCGGGTTGATCGCTGGCTATACCGCTGACCTTGCGAAGCTGGTGGTGAAGGGGACGGAGACGCAGGCAGCGCGTCACGCCCAGCTCAATTCGGCGGCGCAGACGATCAATGCGACGATCCAGCGATATGCGAATCAGCGCCGAACGTTCGTCGCGATGCAGGATGAGGTTCGGAGCACCAAGGCAACGAAGGCGCCAGAGTTGCTGCGCCAGGCTCAGGCGCGCCACACGAACAGCGGGCTCGATGCGAAGCAGTGGGATGATTTCCTGCTCGTTTACAAGGGCGACGTTGACGCTGCCTTGGCTGGCTATATCGTCTGGTCCGATCAGGAGATTGCCAAGTTGCGGGGCGTCCCGCCACCGCCGCCGACCGATCCGAACGTACCGCTGATCGCGGATGGCGTTGACCTCTCGAAATTGCCGCTGACCCTTATCCAGGTCGAGATGGGTCGCCTTGAGCAGCTCATCAGCGCGGATCAAGTCGTGCGCGGCCAATACACCGCGCTATCGGGGCGGATTGCCCAGGAAAACAGCGAACTGCAGAGTATCGAGGTTCGCCTGCTGGATGCTCAGGGCGCTACCGTGCGACGCAAGACGCTCCAAACCGAGCGGGAAGCGGCCTATGGCCGGGTGTTCGATGCGGTCGTCAGCGAGCAGAATGCCCTGGCGGCGCTCTACGCGCCGCTGATGGCGCGGCTTACGGCTGCGCCGGGGACATTGGGTAAGCTCAGCTTCTCAGTCAGGCGGGTCGTCGATGTTCCCGGTTGGGGCAATTTCGCCGAAGACGATATCATCGATTGCCGCAAGGCTGGCCCGTTCTACGGCCGAGGTTCGCTGATTGCCTTGGCTGAGAAGGCTTTGCGCGCCCCGTGGGAAACGGGAAGCGCGGCCGACGTCCAGGTGGCAATGTCGAGCTTCATTGCGACACATACGCGCGACCTCTTCGCCCACGCGCCCTATGCGCCGACCCAGCAAGCCGAGTTTCGGACATGGTCGAAGCGCTTTGCACACTGGCTGTTCAGCACCGATCATATCTCGGTTCGCTACGAGATCGGCTACGATGGCGTCGACATTCGTAAGCTCTCGCCAGGGACGCGCGGCATCGTCTTGCTGCTCCTCTATCTGGCCCTCGACGATGGCGATGATCGACCGCTTATCATCGATCAGCCCGAGGAGAATCTCGACCCGAAATCGGTCTTCGACGAGTTAGTCTCTCTCTTCATCGCCGCAAAGACCAAGCGGCAGGTGATCATGGTGACGCACAACGCCAACCTCGTCATCAACACCGACGCGGACCAGATCATCATCGCCGAATGCGGCGCGCATCAAAGCGGCGGCTTGCCGCCGATCACCTATGTTGCTGGCGGGCTCGAAGATGAGCATATCCGCAAGGCCGTCTGCGACATTCTGGAAGGCGGGGAACAGGCATTCCGCGAACGAGCGCGCAGGCTGCGTGTTCGTCTCAAACGGTAGAGACGGCGCTGAATGCGGCTGCGGGTATCTACTTACGCGGCGGCTTCGAGCTCCTGCAAGCGGCCGCCCCAATCGCGCATGCTGAGTAGGACCGGCGCGAGCGAACGGCCGAGATCGGTCAGCTCGTATTCCACCTTCGGTGGCACTTCGGGATAGACGATCCGGTCGATGATGCCGTCGGCCTCGAGTTCGCGGAGCTGGAGCGTAATCATGCTTGCCAACCGACCGGCGCTTTCTCGTTGGCACGCGGACTGGATGACCGGTTTGAAAGCTTCGTTGAACACTCTCATTAGGATTCGCTCTCAGCGTACAAGCGCCCGCGAGCAACGTCTTGAGTTGGATCGTTGCACGAACCCGCTGCGCGGGATTGGTGTGTGCGGCGGGTTGGCGGCGTCAACGAGAGGAGCGGGCGTGGATTGAGCGCGGTCCGGCATGGGCAGAGCATTTCGGCTCCTTCAGCGAGGAGTCGAACGATGAACGAGCTTATCCCGGTTGCCACCCCCGTCAGCCCGCTGCGCCAGCGACTGATCGACGACATGACCATACGGCATTTCAGTCGTGAGACGCAGCGCAACTATATCCGTGATGTCGGACGCTTCGCCACGTTTCTGGGCCGCCCTCCCGATACGGCGACCTCGGAGGATCTGCGCCGGTTCCAGGTCGGGCAGCGCGAAGACGGCATGCCGGTGCCGACCATGAACAGCATCGTCGCGGCGTTGCGGTTCTTCTTCACCCACACGCTCGACCGGCCTGACCTCGCGCGACGGTTGGTGCGGATCAAGCAGATCCGCAAGTTGCCCGTGGTGCTGAGCCGCGACGAGGTCGCCCGGCTGCTGGGCGCAACCACCTGTCTCAAGCACCAGGCCGCGCTGTCGGTCGCCTATGGCGCGGGGCTACGCGTCGCCGAGGTTGCGATGCTCAAGGTCCGCGACATCGACAGCGAGCGCATGCTGCTGCGGGTCGAACGCGGCAAGGGCGGCCAGTACCGCAACGCTATGCTGCCGACCGATCTGCTCGTCCTGTTGCGCCAGTGGTGGAAGCTCGGCCGCGAGCAGGGCGTGATGCACCGCGATGGCTGGCTGTTTCCGGGCCAGCACGCGATGAAGCCGATCTCGACGCGGCAGCTCCATCGCATCGTCGTCGAGGCGGCGCAGGCGGCGGAGATCACCAAGCGGGTCTGCCCGCACACGTTGCGTCACAGCTTTGCCACTCACCTGCTCGAGGACGGCACCGACATCCGGATCATCCAGGCGCTGCTCGGCCATGCCAAGCTCGAGAACACCGCCTTCTATACCAAGGTCGCGACACGCACGGTGCGCGCGGTGACCAGCCCGCTCGACAAGCTGGGCATCTTCGCGCCAGAGGTGACCGCCTCCGGCTGAGCCATGCGCGCCTCGCTCGAGGTCGCCGATATCTTCCGCGCAGCCGGTCCCGCCTATCGCGCCGTACATGCCGGGCACCTGAGCCTGCACCAGCTCCAGATCATGTCGGCGATCGAGCATTGCCGCACCGCTGCGATGGGTGGCCATGTCGAGGCCTGCACCGACTGCGGTCATTGGCGGATCGCTTATAACAGTTGTCGCAACCGGCATTGCCCCCGGTGCCAGGGCGCCGCGGCACGGACCTGGCTCGCCGAGCGCGAGGCCGACCTGCTCCCGGTCGGCTACTTCCACGTCGTGTTCACGCTCCCGGCGGAGATCGCCGCGATCGCCTTCCATAACAAGGCGCTGGTCTATGACCTGCTGTTCCGCGCCGCGTCGGACGCGATGCTGACGATCGCGGCCGATCCGAAGCATCTTGGCGCACGTATCGGCATCACCGCGGTCCTTCATACCTGGGGTTCGGCGATGACCCATCATCCGCACGTCCATATGATCGTGCCGGGCGGTGGCATCGCGCGCGACGGCAGCCGGTGGATCACGTCGCGGCCCGCGTTCCTGCTCCCGGTCCGGGTATTGGGCGCGCTGTTCCGGCGTCTGTTCCTGACCCGGCTGGTCGCGCTGCACCATGCCGGCCAGCTCGCGTTCTTCGGCCGCCTTGCGCACCTCGCCGATCGCCAAGCGTTCCTGCGGCACCTCGCGCCGGTCAGGAAGAAGCGCTGGGTCGTCTATGCCAAGGCCCCGTTCGCCGGCCCAGAGGCGGTGCTCGCCTATCTCTCGCGCTACACCCACCGCGTCGCGATCTCGAACAGCCGGCTCCTCGGCTTCGACGAGGGCGGGGTCACGTTCCGCTACAAGGATTACCGCCGCGCGGGTGCTGGTCGGCAGCAGGTCATGACGCTAGCGACCGACGAGTTCATCCGCAGGTTCCTGCTCCACGTCCTGCCCAAGGGGTTCCATCGCATCCGGCATTACGGCCTGCTCGCAGGCAGCACCCACAAGGCCAGCATCGCCCGCGCCCGCACGCTCCTCGCGGCCGCGCCGCCGTCCGCACCCGACGAGCCGGAAGAGCCGGTCGATCCCCGACCGCGTTGCCCGTGCTGTGGTGGCCGCATGATCGTCGTCGAGACCGTGCCGCGCTGGTGGCAGCCACGCGGACCACCGGCGACGGCACCCATCCGGAACATCGCGGCGTGACCCGGCACGCCCTGCCTCGACAACCCGTCGCAGCGATCGTGCCGCGGCCTATGGTGCTGATCGCGCCAACACCAAACGGCAGCGTTCGAGCGCCTCTACATCCATCGACTTCGCCTCGCCGGGTTCGATGCGACAAGCCCTCGCGGCGCCCGGTCGCATCGATCCGCTCGCATCTCGCCCGCGGGCGCCACCCCGCCAAGACCAACCGGAAAACGAAAACCCCATAGCCATCGCCCGGGGCCCGCGGGTTCGTGCCTCGGGGACTTCCGTACGCCTCCGGCGCCCGGAACCCTTCACGTAAGCCGCCATTCGGGTGATGCTATCTGAATGGCCAGTTTGTCCCAGTAGCCGTCATTCCCGACCGGAATCCAGGATGCGTTCTCGCTGCGTTGCACATTCATCGGCGAGGTAGTCGAGCAGCGCCCGCACCGATGGCAGCAGACCGCGCCTCGACGGGAAAACGGTATGGACGATCTCGCTAATCGGCCGCCAGTCGGGCAGCACGGTCGCGAGCCTCCCGCTTTGCAGATCGTCCCACACCACCAATGTCGGCAATCGCGCGATCCCGACGCCGGATAGCGCTGCCTGCCGCAACAGCGCCATGTCGTCGGTGACGAGACGCGGATCGTGCCGCACCTCGGCCGCGCCGCCGTCGCGGTGGAACAGCCGCCAGCGATGCTCGCCGGGCGCCGGCCCGAAATCGAGGCTGGGCAGGTTGGCGAGATCTGCGGGCAATGTGACAGGATGCGTGCGGAGAAGATCGGGGCTGGCGACAAGACGGATCGTCCGCACATCGAGGCGGCGCATGACCAGTTCACTTTCCTCCAGCGGTGGCGGACGCACACGGATGGCGAGATCGAAGCCTTCACCGATCACGTCGACGCGACGGTTGGTGCTTTCGACGTGCAGCGCGACATCGGGATAAAGCGCCATGAACCGCGCGAACAGGTCGCCGAACTGGAAGGCAATGAGGCCAGTCGGACAGCTCAGGCGGACGATCCCGCACGGTTCGGCGCGCGACTGGTCGATACTGTTCTGCGCGGCTTCGGCCTCGACCAGCATCGCGACGCAATGGCGATAATATTCCTGACCGATCTCGGTGATCGAGAAGCGCCGGGTGGAGCGCTGGACCAGCCGGACGCCGAGCCGATCCTCCAGCAGCCCGATTCGGCGGCTGAGCTTCGATTTCTGCATACCGAGCGCCCGTGCGGCCGGGGCGAAGCCGCCATGATCGACCGATTGCACGAACAGGTAGAGGTCGTTGAGGTCCTGCATCGTCCTATTGGTAGGACTCTCAGTCCAATTCCACAATCTTATCGATCGATTGGTGCGGAGCTATTTGTGTCTCAACAGTCGCTTCCACCGTGGAGCGCAGGAGACGCACGATGAAGAAGGTTCTTGGCACCTACAGCAATCCCAACCAGCATTGGGTCGGCGACGGCTTTCCGGTCCGTTCGCTGTTTTCCTACAACAGCCTCGGCGGAGCGGTGAGCCCGTTCCTGCTGCTCGATTATGCCGGGCCGCATAACTTCACGCCGACGACGGCCCGGCGCGGCGTCGGCCAGCATCCGCATCGCGGGTTCGAGACGGTCACGATCGTCTATGATGGCGAGGTCGAGCACAGGGACTCAACCGGCAATGGCGGCATCATCGGTCCCGGTGACGTCCAGTGGATGACCGCCGCCGGCGGCATCATCCATGAGGAATATCATTCGCCTGCATTCGCGAAGACGGGCGGCCCGTTCAAGATGGTGCAACTCTGGGTCAACCTGCCTGCCAAGGACAAGATGACCCCCGGTGGCTATCAGGGCATCACCGCGGCGGACATTCCGACCGTCGAGCTTCCCGATGGCGCTGGCATTGGCCGCGTGATTGCGGGCGATCTGCTCGGCGCCAAGGGGCCGGCGCGCACCTTCACCCCGATCAACGTCTGGGACGTGCGGCTGAACCGCGATGCCGATCTGGCGCTCGACCTGCCCGAAGGGCACACCGCGATGCTGGTGGTGCTCGGCGGCCATGTCACCGTCAACGGCGGCGACCATGCCGGCGAGGCGGAGATGTTGCTGCTGAGCCGCGAGGGCGATGCCGCCCGCATCCATGCCGATGGCGATGCGACGATCCTCGTCCTGACCGGCGAACCGATCGACGAACCGATCGCCGGCTATGGCCCGTTCGTGATGAACAGCGAGGCGGAGATCCGTCAGGCGATCGACGACTATAACAGCGGCCGGTTCATCCGCGCCGCGGCCTGACGCAGGGCCCGGCTCCATCCCCCCACCTCCAGAGCCGGGCCCACATTTTTCAAGACATCACGACGGATTGCACGCCTCCGCCCTGATGGCCGTTGTCGAACCCTGGCGCGCGCTCGAACGAAAGGAGACGTTCCCATGTCCACCCCCGCCAACTTCAACGGTCAGCGCCCGGTGATCGACCCCGATGACGCCGCGATGCTGCTGATCGACCACCAGAGCGGCCTGTTCCAGACCATCGGCGACATGCCGATGCCCGAACTGCGGATGCGGGCCGGCGCGCTCGCGTCGATCGCCACGCTTGCCAACATGCCGGTCATCACCACCGCTTCGGTGCCGCAGGGACCGAACGGTCCGCTGATCCCTGAAATCCACGCCAATGCGCCGCACGCGAAATATGTTGCCCGCAAAGGCGAGATCAACGCCTGGGACAATCCCGAGTTCGTCGCAGCGGTGAAGGCGACCGGCCGCAAGACGCTCATCATCGCCGGCACCATCACCAGCGTCTGCATGGCCTTTCCGGCGATCAGCGCGGTGCAGGACGGGTACAAGGTGTTCGCCGTCGTCGATGCCTCGGGCACCTATTCCAAGATGGCGCAGGAGATCACGCTGGCGCGCGTGGTCCAGGCCGGCGTGGTGCCGATGGACACCGCCGCCGTCGCCTCGGAAATCCAGAAGACCTGGAACCGCGCCGATGCGGAGAAATGGGCCGAGGTCTATACGCAGATCTTCCCGCCCTATCGCCTGCTCATGGAAAGCTATGCCAGAGCACAGCAGGTCGTAACCGAGCATGAAGTGCTCGATTCGGCCCGAGCGTAACGCCTTGGCCTTGCCCCGCTGCCAGTGAGCGTGGGGCAAGGCAATGAAGATGGATGAAGGAGAAGCAGACCATGAGCATCGAACGGATCATCGACAAGCGCACCCACGATCTGGGCGGCGGCTTCGTGGTCGGTCGAGTCCTGCCGTTCCATGCCCGGCGGATGGTCGGGCCGTTCATCTTCTTCGACCATCTCGGCCCGCTCGAATTGGCACCGGGCATTCCCCGCGAACTGGATGTGCGGCCCCATCCGCATATCGGGCTGTCGACCGTCACCTATCTCTATTCCGGTCAGATCACCCATCGCGACAGCCTCGGCTTCGAACAGGAAATCCGCCCCGGCGAGGTCAACTGGATGACGGCAGGCCGCGGGATCACGCATAGCGAGCGGCTCGAATATGCCCGGACCAACGGCGCCAATATGCATGGCATTCAGGCTTGGGTCGCGCTCCCGGTCGAGGATGAGGAGACGGCGCCCAGTTTCGATCATCTCGAAGGCGCGGACCTGCCCGAATGGCAGGAAGGCGGCGTCCGGGGACGGCTGATCGCGGGCGCGGTCGATGGCCTGCGCGCCGCGACCAAAGTTCATTCGCCGACCTTCTATGAGCATTGGCAGATGGAAGTCGGTGCGCAGCGGAGCGTCACGCAGAGCTATTCCGAGCGCGCGGTCTATTGCGCGACCGGCGAGATCGAAGTGGATGGCACTCGCCTTGCCGCCGGCCAGATGGCGGTGCTCGACGGCAAATCCGGCGGCGGCATACAGGCGCTCCAGCCGGGCCAGGTCATGGTGCTGGGCGGCGAACCGATCGGCGAGCGTTACCTGCTGTAGAATTTCGTCTCTTCCTCGAAGGCGCGGCTTGAACAGGCTGCCGAGGACTGGCGGCAGCAGCGCATGAAGCTGCCGGTCGGTGACGACCGGGAGTTCACGCCGATGCCGGAGAAGTCGGCGTGAAAGCGGCGGTCCTCGAAGCGCTGGGCAGCACGCCCGTCTATGGCGACTTCCCTGAGCCGGATCTGCAAGCCGGAGAGGCGCTGGTCCATGTCCGCGCTGCGGCGGTGAAACAGCTCGAACGGTTGATCGCGTCGGGCAAACATTATTCCAGCCCGAAGACCTTGCCGATCGTGCCGGGCCTCGATGGGGTCGGGCTGCTCGACGATGGCGCGCGAGTCTATTTCATGGCGCAGCGCCGTCCCTTCGGTGCGATGGCGCAGCGCGCGCCCGCCAGCCTGACCGTGCCGGTGCCGGCCGGACTGAGCGACGCCGAGGCTGCCGCCGTCGTCAATCCGGGCCTCGCCGGCTGGCTCCCGCTGGTCGAGCGGGGGCGGATGAAGGCCGGGGAGAATGTCCTGATCCTTGGCGCGACCGGCACTTCGGGGCGGATGGCCGTCACCATGGCGCGCCTGCTTGGCGCGGGGCGCGTGATTGCCTGCGGTCGGCGGCGCGAAGTGCTGGAAGGCCTGGACGCCGACGCCACGATCGATCTCTCCGCCCCGGAAACCGACATCGCCGCCGCTTTCGCTGCGGAGGCCGAGCGCGGTCTTGGTGTGATCGTCGATTATCTATGGGGTCGCACTGCCGAATTACTCATCGGCCAGCTCGCACGGCCCGATCTCCACAGTAGCACGGACGACAGCGCGATCCGGTTCGTCACGGTCAGCCAGATGGCGGGACCCGACATTGCCCTGCCGTCGAACGCCCTGCGCGGCTCGCGGCTCGAACTGATCGGCAGCGGGACAGGCAATTTCCCGCATGGTGAGGCGATGCGTCAGGCGATCGCGAAAGTGCTCGATCTTGCCGCGGCCGGGCATATCTCCACCGAGACGAGCGAGGTCCCGGTCGAGGATGTCGCCAGAGCATGGCCCGCACCGAACAACCCGGATCAGCGGATTGTGCTGACCTTCGGGGCAGCCATAAGCCAGGGAGAAAGCGCATGACCGACATCACGATCACAACAGAAGATGATGGCCGGCATGGCCGCTATGTCGCCAAGGTCGCCGGCATCGATGCCGAGGCGGAACTGACCTTCACGCATCGCGGACCCAAGCTGATCAGCGCCGATCATACCGGCGCACCGGACAGCCTGAAGGGAACGGGGGCCGCCGCCGCGTTGGTCGATCACCTGATCGCCGATGCCCGTGCGCAGGGTTTCCGGATCATCCCGCTCTGCCCCTATGTCCGCGCGCGGTACGAGAGGCATCCGGACTGGCAGGATGTGATGACCGTCGCGCCCGGAGAGATGCCGCGCATCTCGGCACGGCCGCGATCATGATGCGCCTGCTCGGAATCTCGGGCAGCCTGCGCGCGGGCTCGTTCAACACCCATTTGCTGCGCAACGCGGCGGAACTGGTGCCGCCGGGCGTGTCGGCACGCTGCACGGCATTCCGCTCTATGATGCGGATGCGGAGGCTGCCAACGGCCTGCCTGAGGCGGTGGTCGATCTGAAACAGGCGATCGCGTCCGGACCTGGGCGGTAAACCGCCACCGAACTGTCACATTCGTCCCAACTTCGTGCAATCGCCGCGCACGACATAACGGCACCTTCTCCTGGAAGGCTCCTTGGAGGACGGTCTTATGCATGTCAGCGCGAGGGACGGCAGACCGCCATCCGAAGCCTCGCGATCGCCGGGCGCGGGATGAGATCATGGACGACTCTCCCGCAGCCGTGAGAGCGTGGTTTAACCGACGGGCAGTCGTGCAGATGACCATGGCCGCCAATCGAGCGGTCAACGAGGCCTTCGGACGCGAGGTCTTCTCCGCGCCGGCCTGGGAGATGCTTCTCGATCTCTATAGCCGCAACCCCAATGAGGTGATCTCCGTCACCAGCCTGTGCATCGCGGCGAATGTGCCGACACGAACGGCGCAGCACGTCATAGAACGCCTCGTCGAGCTGGGGCTTCTGGTGCGCTCATCGCACCCATCCGACAAGCGCCTGGCGTTGATTTCGCTGTCGGCGCTTTCGATCACCCTGCTCGACAAGGTTTTCGATCACCTCATGGATCTCACCCTGATCAACGGCATCGCGCCCGAGCGAAATCTTGGCGATCCGATTTGATGCTCGAGATCGCCGAACCAGGCAATCCCCTCTCCCGACCCAAGTCCGGAGGAACGATATTATGTTGTATGCATCCCGCTTATCCGGCATGGCGATTTTGCAGGTTTGACCATGCCGGTTCGGCCTGTGAGACTATCTCGCCTGGCATCACACGCGCTCGACCGATGAAGGTCGGGCTTTCAGCCACGGCTTCTTGCTCCGGCCTGTCTGGACGGCTTGGTTGTGCCTGCTCTTTTTCAATCCGATTCACCGGCGCTCCCGCGCTGGTCGACATGGATCGGGTGAGCCTGTGGCTCGCCCCCATGCGCGGAAATCGCGCCCTGAGGATTTCCCGGACGATTCCACACGCCTGGATGATCTCTATCGATCCGAGGCGCCAGGCCTTACCCGATGGCTGCTTCGGCGATTGCGCTCGTCGGAAGATGCGCGTGACCTGGTACAGGACGCGTTCGTTCATCTTTTGCGATCGGGACAGCTCGATCGGCTGCGGCGTCCACGGTCGTTCCTCAATAAGATCGTGCAGAACTTGATCGTCGATCGGTCGAGGCTGCTGATCAATCGCACCGAGCATACGGCGCTGATCGACACGATCGAAGCCGCCCCCGATGCCGACCCTGCCTATCAGCTCGAGGTCAAGGATATCGCGGACCGGTATCGCGAGATCGTGGCGGGATTTCCGCCCAAGATGAAGCAGGTATTCGTGATGAGTCGCGTCGAGGATCTGGACCATAAGGAAATCGCCGCGCGGCTTGGCATTAGCGTGAAGACAGTGCGATGGCATCTTTCGGAGGCCATCGTGCGACTGGACAAGGGGCTGCGCGACGATGACTGATCCAGATCTTCCCAACACGCCGCCCGAGCGCGACCAGTTGCTCCGCGAAGCTGCCGATTGGTTCTTCCGCATGCAAAAGCTGGATGCCCGGCTGCCGGAGAGCGACCAGACCGGATCCGGCGAGCCGTCGGACCCGGACGATCTGGACGCCGACGCGCTCCGTCAAGCATTCCGGGTTTGGCTCTCGCGGGGGGCGTTGCACATGAGCGCCTATAATCGGGCGGCCGAACTCTATGCGATGGGCAAGGTCCTGCAGGCCCCCGATGCAACCGAGCCGATTACCTCCAGCTCCTCCAGCTCCTCCCGCTGGTCGAAGCTCGCGTTCGCCGCTGGTCTCGTCGTCGCCAGCATGCTGGGCGTTGGGGTGATATCCTACATCGCCCTGCCCGGCCGACCAGGACAATTAGCCTCCGTTCAGGCACCAGGCCAGACAATGGAATTGGTGAGCAGGGCCGGCGAGACAACCCGCACCCGCCTTCCCGACGGGTCGTTCGTGACGCTTCGCGGCGATAGCCTTCTCACGGTAGAATTCGACGGCGCGCGTCGCCGGCTTCACCTGTTCCGCGGCGCAGGCCTGTTCGAAGTCGCCCATGAGGCGCGTCCCTTCATGGTCGATGCCGGCGGTGGCATGATCACGGCACGCGGCACGGTCTTCGATGTCGCCATTTCTCCGCAGCACCGTGTCACGGTGCGGCTGATCCGCGGGGAGATCGACGTCGTGGCGGCGCCAAGGTCGGTCGGCGGCTCTCTTCCGGCGGCGCGGCGTCTTTCGACCAACGATGCGATATCGTTCGACGAACCCGGCCCGATCGTGATGATGCCCAATCCCATCGGCAAGACCGGCGGCCCACTGCCCGTCCGCCCCGAGGAAAACGTTGTGGAGAGCAGCGCCGACGTCATGCACGAATTCGATGAAATTCGGCTCGCCGATCTGGTTGCCGTCACGAATGGCGCCGGCCCTGTCCGGATCGTGCTCCAAGGCCGGGAGCTCGGCAACCGGCGTGTCTCCGGTCGCTTTCGTCTCGATGATCCGGAGTTGCTGGCGCGGCGCCTCGCATTTCTTCTCAACCTCAAAGCAGAACGGAGCGCGAATATCATCGTGCTGCGCGCCGGATAATTATTTTCGGCCGGACCCAGCAAATCCGGCCGCCCTCCGTCCTTGTCCCGCGAGGAGCCTCTCAACGAGGCCGGGACAAGGGGATGTGCAGTGGGGTTTCGTGCGAAAGGCCGTGGTTTCTTTCATCTTCTGGCGGCGAGCAGCGTCACCGCGACGCTCGGCGCAGGCCACGCCTGGGCGGCGGTCGAACAGCAGGCGCCAGATGCAAGGGAATTTAACCTTCCGGAGCAGGCTCTCAGCACCACGCTGAGAGCGATCGGGAGAATTTCCGGCCGAGAGATTCTCTTTCCGGCCGACGCCGTGCGCGGCCTGCGCGCGCCGCGGATCGCCGGACGCCTCAGCGCCACGCAGGCCGTACGGGCGGCGCTTGCCGGCAGCGGGCTCGTCTTCTCGGAGGATGGCGACGCGATCCTGATCCGCAAGCCGTCACCCAGCCCAGCCGCGCATGAAAAGTCCATGCCGTCCGACATCATCGTGACGGGTTCACGCATTCGCGGGGGTCCTTCCGCCTCGCCCGCCGTCGCCTCGGCGCGCGAGAATATCTACGATGCGGGTATCAACGATCTCGGATCTTTCGCCCGGACCCTGCCGCAAAACTACGGCGGCGGTCAGAACCCGGGCGTCGCCGGCGGTGGCAACCAGGGCGGCCAGCAGAATCTGACGGCCTCATCGACGCTCAATCTCCGGGGGCTTGGTTCCGACGCGACGCTCACCCTGATCAACGGACACCGACTGGCTTATGACGGCCTGGCGCAAGGGGTCGATATTTCCGCGATCCCGCTCGCCGCGATCGAGCGGCTCGAGATCGTGACCGATGGATCGTCGGCGCTTTATGGCTCGGACGCGGTCGGCGGCGTCGCGAACATCGTGCTGCGGCGCGACTTCACGGGCCTCACCACATCGGCGCGGATCGGCGGATCGACCGACGGCGGCAATTTCGAGCAGCAATATGATGTCGTCACCGGCGGCCGCTGGCGATCCGGCGGTATGATGGCGACGGTCGACTATTCGCATAACAGCGGCATTTCCGCTCGCCAGCGCGCCTATACGGCGGGTCTCGACGACACAGCGACCCTCGTGCCTAGGCAGAAGCAGATCAGCTTCCTCGTGACCGGGCACCAGGAGATCGCGCGTAACGTTGAATTCCAGGTCGATGGGCAATTCAGCAATCGCCGTTCCGAAAGCGATTTCCCTGCGCTGGCGACCGGTGACGTTTACACGGACGGCCTCGTCTCGCGTCCGGACGTCACGAGCTTTTCCATCACCCCAAGCTTCGCCCTGCAACTCGGCGGAGGATGGAGCGCGTCTGTTTCCGCCACCCATGGCGAGAGCAACACCGAGATACGATCGCGTTCCTTCTCGCTCGGCGCGGAGACGGCCGCGACGCGGCTCAAATACGACAATAGCCTCGACGTCCTCGAAGCGGGGCTGGAAGGGCCGCTCGCCCGGCTTCCCGGCGGCGATCTGCGCGTCGCGCTGGGCGGCGGTTACAGGCGGGTCGGCCTCGGGGTGAACGTCGTGCAAACCAGCGACGGGATCACCGCCACGACCGCCGACAGCACGAATGCCCGGCATATCGGCTATGCCTATGGCGAAGTCGCGCTCCCGCTGATCGGATCGGAAAATGCGGCGCCGCTCGTCCACCGCCTGCAAATCGACGGCGCGGTACGTTATGAGAATTATGCCGGCCTTGGCGGCGTCGCCACGCCCAAAGTGGGCATCGTCTATGCGCCGCATCCCGCGATCACGATCAAGGGAACGTGGGGCAAGTCGTTCAAGGCCGCCACGCTCAATCAACAATTCGAGATTCGCGAAGGGGTTCTCGCCCCAGGTGTGATCTTCACGAATTACCCGCCCGATCGGAACGTGCTGTATATCTCCGGCGGCACCCCGGACCTGCAGCCGGAACGCGCCCGGACCTGGAGCGCGTCCTTGAGCTTCGAGCCCCCGTTCATCCCGGGGCTCCGGGTGGATGCGAGCTATTTCAATATCCGGTTCAAGAACCGCGTGATCGTCCCGTTCACAAGCATCGTGGGAGTGTTTGCCGACCCGAGCAATTATGACGCGATCACGCTCGATCCCAGCAGCCAGGCTCTGGCGGATGTGATCGCCGGGCTGCCGCGCGGCGTGGAAAATCTCACCGGCGAGCCCTATGATGAAACGACGATCGGCGCGATCGTCGACGGCAGCCTGCGCAATGCCGCGCGTCAATCGGTTCAGGGCATCGACCTTGCCGGCACCTATCATTTCTCGGTGCCTGGTGGCGGAACCGTCGAGCTCACCGGCTCGGCGAGCTATCTCGAGAGCGATCGGCAGCTAAACGCGGCCAAGCCCCTGGTGGATCTCGCGGGTACTATCTTCGATCCGCCGCATTGGCGGGCGCGTGGCGGAGCGAGCTATCAGAGCCAAAATCTCACCCTGTCGGCGTTCGCCACCTATCTGGGGGGCGTGCGGGACGATCGCTTCAAGCCCGCCGAACCGGTGGGGTCGTTCACGTCGTTCGATCTGATCGCGCGCTTGCGCTCGGCGGCGGCGGGAGGCCTGCTTCGTGGAGTCGATGCGAGCATCGCCGTCCTCAATCTGTTCAACCAGAAGCCGGCGCGGATCCGCAATCCCAATCCGGCCGATCCGCCTTATGACTCGACCAACTACCCGGCCACCGGACGGGTCATCTCTCTCACGGTAACCAAATCATGGTGAGGCCGGGGCGCCGCGCGGCCGCCGGGTTCATGGGAGCCCTGATGTTCGCGGTCGCGCCGGCGGCCGCGCGCGCGCAGAGCTGCGACACGATTTTGCCCGAACCTGGCGCTGATTCTCCTGTTCAGCGTCCTTTTTCTTCCATGGCGCTCGTCCGGCTACGGGACATCGGGGTCTATGATCTCGCCTTTCCCGACGCGCGGTCGATCGGCGTTTCGCCGGACGGAAAACGGATCGCGTTCCAGATCCGGCAAGCCGATCCGGACACCAACAGCTATTGCCTGGCATTAATCGGCCTGGACCTGCGTGCCGGATCGCGGCCGGTGGTGCTCGATCATGGCGGGACGCTGATCAGGGGATCCTATGATCTTCGCGGCAAGGCCGATTTTCCCACCGGCATGCCGAAGCCCATAAACCCCATCTGGTCGCGGGACGGAACATGGGTGGCCTTTCTCAAGCAGGATGGCGGCGTCCCGCAGGTTTGGCGCGCGGATGCGGATGGTCGCGGAAGCCGGCCCATCACCCATATCCCGGTGGGCGTCGACGACTTCGCCTTCACCGAAGATGGCGGCGCGATCATCCTCCTCTTTCGCCCTGCCCTGGCGTCGGTCCGCGCTCAACTCGAACGGGAAGCCCTGCGGGGTTACCATTTCGATGATCGATTTTCGCCGATGTCGCGCGCCGCGCCCTTTCCCGCCGCACCGATCGAAGACGCCGCGCAGGTCATGGATCTGGCGACGGGCGATTTGCGCGCGGCGACGGACGCGGAGACCATGCTCGTCCGGAACCGGTCAGGGGCACCGGCGACCGCCCATTCCTACGCGCGAAATGCCGCCGGCGATCGGGCCTGGACCGAACTGGATACGCGGCCGGGTCCTTATGGACGGCTCCATCTACTCGCCGACGGGCCAGCTGGTCGCCCGACCATGTGCGTGGGCTGCGGGGAGCGGATCATCCGTCTGTGGTGGTCCGGCGACGGCAAGCGCGTGCAGTATCTCCAGCGGGAAGGCTGGGCGTTGTCCGCCACCGGTCTCTACGAGTGGACGCCCGGCGCCGGATCGCCCCGCCGCCTCTTCGTTTCGGACGATGTGCTGGCGGACTGCGCGCCGGCCGATCCGGGTCTCATTTGCCTGCGCGAGGGCGCATCGTCCCCCCGCCATGTGGTCATCTTCTCCGACCGCCGCCGCGCGTTCGAGACGATCTTCGAGCCCAACCCGGAGGTCGCCGGATTGGCGAAAGGGGCGATCGAGCGCCTCTATTGGAAGAATGCGGAGGGGATCGAGGTTTTTGGCGACCTGGTTCTGCCGGTCGGCTATGCGCCGGGCACGCGCTATCCCCTGATCATCGTCCAATATGAGAGTCGCGGCTTCCTGCGCGGCGGGACCGGCGATGAATATCCCATCCAGCTATTCGCGAACCACGGCTATGCGATCCTCAGCATGAACCGGCCGCGTCTGATCGGGGTCTTGCGGGGCGGCAGGGATGGCGCGGAGATAGACCGCCTCAATCTCGAAGGGTTCGCCGATCGAAAAAGTGTCGTTTCCGCTCTCGACGCGGGTATCCAGAAGCTGATCGATCGCGGCCTGGTCGATCCAGAGCGGATCGGGATAACTGGGCTCAGCGACGGAGCGACGACGCTCCAATATGAGCTGGTCCATAGCCGGCGTTTCGCCGCCGCGGCGATGAGCAGCCCGCCCTGGGATCCGACCTTCCATGTCGCGCTGGGTCCGGCGGCGGCGCGCGACTTCGTCGCCATGGGCTATCCGGCCCTGACCGACAACGCGCCGGCCTTCTGGCAGCAATTCTCGCTCGCGCGGAACGCCCGGTCGATCTCAACGCCACTGCTGCTCCAGGTCGCCGATGATGAGTATCTATCCGGGCTTGAAGGCTATACCGCGCTTCGTGAGGCGGGTGCGCCAGTCGATCTTTACGTCTTCCCCGGTGAGCATCACATCAAATGGCAGCCGGCGCATCGGCTTGCCCTATATGATCGGTCGCTCGCCTGGTTCGATTTCTGGCTGAAGGGCGAGCGCCCCGGCTGGGCCGATCCAGCGGAATTGCAACGCTGGGACGCATTCCGGGCGCGCCATTCCGACATCCTGGACTCGCGCTGACCGAAGTGCCGAATATCTCCCGGCGTCGGTGAGCAGGAGGCGCGCGCGGCGGGAAGCCGCGCGCTTCGGCTCGATCAGCCGTTAAGCTTGTCTTTCAGCGCTTTCGCGACGCTGAAGGTCAGCTTCTTCGATGCCGCGATGCTGATGGGTTCACCCGTCGATGGATTGCGGCCTTCGCGCGCAGGGCTGTCCTTGACCTTGAACTTGCCGAAGCCGTTCAACGCGATCTCGTCGCCCTCGGCGGCGGCATCGGCGATCATGGCAAAGACGGCATCTACCACCTTGCGGGCATCGGCCTTGGTACTGCCCTGCTGGGTGGCAAGCCTTTCGGCGATATCATTGTTGTTCATATTCTCGATTCTCCTCGGATTGGATGGGGATCGCGCCTATCTCCGTGGGATGGGATCGTCACCTGAAATGAGCGCGCACGTCATCGGTCCATCACGAAAAAGCGACAATAGACCAGTCGAACGAGGGTCGAAGCCAGGCGCTGAATTTCACGTCAAAAGGCGGGAATCGATCTGAAACGGCTCTTCATTTCTCACGATGATGCGTCCCATATCCGGGTGGCGGACATTCACCAGCACATTCCATTCCTGCGGTACGACGACACTGCGCACCAGCATCACCAGAGCATCCGCACGATCGAGGAAGGCGTCTCCGGCGTCCAGACAAGCAGCTTCATCGGCCGGACTTGGATCAAGCCTCCGGACGGCCGCATCGTTAGGAATTTCGATGGTGAGCAGCCGCATGTCATTCGGTAACAGCTCTGCGGGCAAATCGAGATGCACGAGCACCTCCAGCACCGCGAGGCTAGGCGTCGCGGCCGCATATACCATCGGCCGCCCCGCCGAATTCCACCGTCCACCCCAGAGGCGAGCACCCTCGCCGTCCAAGGCGACATGAACCGCTTTGCACAATCGATAAACGATCACGCGGCAATGCCGTGCGCGATCCGCCCCAGCAGCGCCTCTACGGACCGCGCACCTCGATCAGTGTCGGCCATGGCGAGCGGGGTTTCCCCATCGAGCGCCCGGCTCTCGCGGTTGAGCCATTGCTGCGCTTTGTCAGAGCTGCCGAAGGTTTCCTCGGCCGCGGCGACAATGCTCACTACGCGCAGCAGCCGATCGGATTCGTCCTGCTCCAGGACTTGGGCCTCCTTCTGGCGCCGCCTGAAGGTCCGGAGATTCAGCACTTTCGGATCAAGCGCATTGAAACTGAGGCCTGAGGCGACCAGGAAATGATCGACAGCCTGGGTCGGAACGCCGCGACGAACGAGGCGCACGATATCCCGCTCGTTGTGCAGCGGACCCGTCATCGCCTCCCCGCCAAGCAGTTCCTGAATTCGCGCTACCGCCGTCATCCCAAACCTCGCAAAACGCCGATCATGCATCGGCATTTTGTCATATAGGCTCACAAGCCCGGCGCGACAAGCATTTGCTCATCCCGCCATGCGTCAAGAAGTCGCCACCGAACGCGCTGGCACGACCAGTCCGGCCGCGTTTTCGGCCGCGGTCTCCCATGTCCGCGCCCAGGCTTCGGCTTCGACAAGCTCGAGAAGCCTCTGGGTCGAAGAAAGGGTTGGTGCATCATCCGCGAGGCGGCACGCTATTGCCTCGGCATCCACGACGCCATGCGCGGCCAGCGTGCCATCGGCGAGGTGGTCACGGATCGCCGCGCGGTGCGCCTCGATGATCTCCACGCAGAAGCTCTCCGGGGTGCCCTTGCTCCTGCGCTGTATCAGCGGCGCTGGTAGCTGCGTCGCGAAGGCTTGCCGCGCGATCGAGCGGTTCACGCCACCCGCGCACCATTCCCAGCTTGGAATCCTGAGACAGGCTTCAACGACAGGCTGGGACATCAGGGGATTGATTACCGGTAGGCCGGTGGTCCGCTCATTCGCCTGGAGATGCTGCTGAATAAGCAGCAGCAAGGAGATGTGAACCGCCTTGCCCGGCAGCGCGTCTTCGGGGGCCGCAAGCCATCGATGCGCCGGCTCTCGCCGCTGATTGTCGGCCAGCACGTCTGGATGCAGGAATTCGGGGCTCGGTTTCCACCGGTATCTCGGCGATCGCCGACGCGCCACCTTCCCCGCAGCCGTCAGCGCTTGCCAAGGGCTGGCCCCGGTGAGGGTGCAAATATCGGACAGGGTTCGCAACAGCCCACCACCAATGCCTTCGCCGCGCAGCCGGTCGTAGATCGACGTGGCCGAATAGGAAAAACCGAAAACATTGTCACCGCCGTTTCCGGTGAACAGGCAATCCGCGCCCGATTCAGCGGCGACCCTCGCCACGATCTTGTCATAAGACAGCGATTGCGTCCGCGAGACCGGCCGCGGAAGGTGCGGCGCGGCGGCTCGATCGATCGCGATATCGGCCAGATCGAGCGCCTCGGCACGCAGATCGCATCCCAGCCCTCGGGCCAATATCTCCGCGAAGAACAGCTCGTCCCCATCGACGTCGGTCGTCGAAATTGTGAGCAGCTCGGGCGCTCGCGGCCCCGCCGCCAGACAGGCAGCGACGATCGACGAATCCAGTCCCCCGGACACGGCGCACAGAACGCCATCATAGCATGAAGCCCAGGCGCTCACGGTCGACTGCACGGTTCGGCGCAGGCTTTCGACCGTATCCGCCCGCGCTTCGCCACCGCCCACGACATAGTTCCATGGCGACCAGATCTCCGCGGTGCCGCGATAATCGTTTCCCCGGATGAAGGCGGTTCCCGGAAGCAATTCGGTGACGCCAACGAGCGCGGTTTCCTCGTTCGGCAGGTCCTTCACATAGAGGCCCCGCGCGAGCGCCGGCCAGGATGGCGAGGGTTTGGCAAGACCCGAGGCGACGAGCATGTCGGCGTCGTTGGCGAAGACGACACCGCCATCAAACCCGGTATGATAGCAGGGCAGCGCGCCCGAGGGATCCCGGATCACACGAACGAGCCCTTCATGCTCGATCGCCGCGATATATGCTCCCCAATAGCGATCCACCAACTCCCGGCCGAAGCTCGCGAGAATCCGCTGGCTCTCCGGGTCGTCGAGGCGCTCGATGGCCCGTGGCGGTCCGAAGCGGTGGAATAGGGTTCCAATCACGCAACCGCCCGAATCTAGGGCGAGGATGGCATTGGCACCGCGCCGGAATGCCGCCAGCCTCCCGTCCATATAGGCCGGCGGAACGCCAAGCCGGACCTGGATTTGGGCGGCGATCCCTGCGGTTCGAACCGGATCATCCGACACCAAGAGGAGATATTCGGGCGCCATTCACACCACCATGATCGGCGTGAAAAGCATCGCCTGGCCCGAATCATCATGCACGATCCGATCGCCGGATTGCAGCCAGCAATGGGCGACGAAGGGGTTGGTGCGCACACCGAACACCAGCGATGGGCTGACACGAGCGCGGTACGCGCAAAGTGCGAAGCCGAGCGCGCGGGCAAGACAGCGGTTCCCAGGTCGAAAAAGGAAGCGCGTTTGCCGGAACGCCCTTGCGATCGCGGCGACCCTCGCCCCCTCCGCTGCGCCTGCTGGACCGCTTCCAGCAGGCTTGAGCGCGCGCAGACGGGAAATGACATCGGCAAAGGGCCAGCGGCGCAACATCCACTCGGCCCTGATCTGCATCAGCACCGCGGACGCGAGGACCTGCAGCGGGACCGCTGTACCGGCGGCGGCGAAGCTGTCGTGGAGCGCGCGCGGCAACGGGGCGCCCGGCCACGGAACCGCCGCGCCCGCGTCCGGCAGGAGGAGGCCCTGCCGGGTCAACCAGGCAAGCGCGGACTCGTCATCGCCCCCGATGGGCGCGCCCCGTGCCACGCGCTGAAACGCGATATCCGCGAATCTGGGAAGCGTGAAATAGCGGTCGGCCACCACGTCGAGGAAGATCGCGCGCTGGCCAGCGACGCAATAATGCAGATCGTCCCTCAGCCGAAAACCCATATCAGCCTCCCGGATCATGGGAAAAGGGCGCGCGGCGGCCCAGCCTCACCGCGCGCCCATCGAGATCAGTCGTCGGTCAGGCCGATCTCGATCTGCTTGCCGCCATTGTGGTCGCTGACCAGTCCGGCCGGTCCCTTGGTCTCGACACTGGCCTGTCCGAGGTCGATCAGCTGATCCTCACGATGCTCTTCGTTGCGCATGACACTCTCCTGTCAGATCACCGCCTGAATTGGCGGCTTCAGGAGCGTATCGCGGCGCCGGCCCATTGCGCGAGGATATAAGACAATGAATAAAAACGATATTTAGAAATCTTCACTCGATAGGCGGGCAGGCGCGTCTACCGGATTGATTTTCATGGCTGACCTGATGATTGGGCAAGCTGGAGGATCGGCCCAACCTGCTCGATCCGACGCCGGTGATAGGTCAAGATGCGCCTACGCACGTTATTTTCGACGTCGTTATTGTCGCCTTTCACCAGCCGATCGAGCTCGCGGGCATAATCCTTGAACAAGCGAGTCTCGGCGAGGCGGAGATAATGGAGCCTGTGGTTCGCCGCCTCGATCCGAAGCGCATATTCCTTGTTGCCGGTCGCCATCCCGATCGCCCGAAACAGTTCGCCGGCACGGGTCACCAGTCCCAAGCCGACGGTGTCATCATAGCAGGATTGGACATCGCCGCTCTTTTGCGCGCGAAATGGCCTGAGGATGTCGTGGAGCACCGAAGGATGGGTTCCGTGGAGCGCGGCCAGCAGATGCTGCCCGTTCCACGCATAAAGGGCGTGCAGCTCCGCCGCCGCTGGCAAATAGATCCGGAAGCCGCTCTGGGGATGGGGTTCGAACAACTGCTCGCCGACCAGGCGGAACGCCGCCTCCCGAACGGGGGTCATGCTCGCGCTGTAGCGTCGCGTATAGCGGCGCAGGTTGATCTTGGTTCCCGCCGGAAAAGCTCCGGCGAGGAAATCGTCGCGCAGCGCGTGATAGAGTTTTTCCTGAAGGCCGGGCTGCGCCATCGTCACGCCGCGCTGGCCGTGGTCCGCCGCCAATGTGGCGTGATCTGGCGGACCAGCTGCTCATTGTAGTCGGAGATCGTCTCGATGCAGAGCCGCTCGAGATCGCGCAAATCGCCGGATATCAGTTGCGCCGGATAGCAGATTTCATGGGAATAGAAGATCAGCGGGATCAAGATATGGCCGGTTGCGAGGCCCAACGCATAAGCGCATCGCAGGTGATCCTCCAACCGCGACTTCGGGTTGCCGGATTCAATTTCGCGAAGCCAGCGCGTTCCCATCCCCAGGTCCTTCGCGAGCTGCACCTGTGTCAGCCCGGCCCGCCTCCGCGCGTCCTCTATTCGCCGACCCGATAGCTCCTTGAGATACGAGATCGGCCCATCGGCGCCGGAAGCCGCACATTTATGCGACATTTCCGCGTCTCCTTTTTTGGAGATTTTGCCCGCCAAGACATCTGCGTAAGTGTCAACTAGGTGTGGAATACACCTTAGTCAAATAGAAGTTCGGCCAAGTTGGCCAGATCGCACATTTATTTCGTCGCGGACATTTTTGAGACCGGAAAAGCACTTGGCCAGCTCACCAAACACCTCTCGGCATCAATAGTTCTTATTCTCGAAAATGCTTCCGATTTGGCTATTATTTGAGCCGCTAATCTAGCGCATACCAACCCGCAGATAGGCGTGCAAAACCTCTTCGGCATCCGCGTGCCCAAGCTGGCGAAGGGCGAGAATATAGATCTGCGACAGCGACGGCGTGGGCATTCCTGGACTCAAATGTTCAATTTTACGCACAATCCGCGCGGCGACGTCATTCATCGTCTCGGGAGCTCCAAGGAAGCACACTTCGGACCCGCTGAGACCCGCGTCCGCCAGAAGATCGAACTGGTGCGCGACTGTCGCGGCGGGAAGCGTCTCAAGATAATCGAGCGCGACCTGGAGAGTCGTGCCCCAAGCCAGCAGGCGCCGCGTGCTTTTTACGAGCCAGAAATGGCTGTCAGCGAGCATGTCGAAGCCCGCCGGAGAAAGTCTCAGCTTGAAGGTTCGTGATCGGGCCATGCCTGCCACTTCCACGTCATGCGGCGCGTGCCGGATGGAACTGTCTGCTATCGCGCCGGCAAAATATCACAAGTGCCGATCTTGGGCACTCTTCGGCATTTTTGTGTCGATACAGCTCATGCAAGGCATATTTTCGTCGAAAAGGATGCGATTGCGACTGATTGTGCGGAAATGCTTCATCCAGTGCCCGCCCTGTTGAAGCGGTTTTCAAACTCATCCAGTTGATCAGGCGATCCGGAGCGTTCGGGAATCAGGCTCAAGCCTGACGCGATCGAAGTCCCCGCGACCAGAACATTTTGAAAATCTCGCGCAGTGCTTTGCGCCACAGGGAGGTGTGCATGTTGAAATGCCTGATACCTGGCGGACGGTGTTGTCCGCCACTTGCCGCGATGCTCCTGACGTCGAGCGTTGTAGCCGCGGCCACGCCGGCCAGCGCCCAAGACCATCGCGCCGACGCGGAGGCTTATCCCTGCAGCCAGGAAAGCAAGCTCGCCCTGGTCCAGCAAGGGAATGATTTCGTCATTCGCGCGGCGCCCCTGCCCTCTGCCGACAACCCTTCGCCAGCGCGCCCGGCGCAGCCGCGAACGGTGCGGATCGGCTCCGCCATCGCCTTCGATGCCGTGCTCTTCGACGGGCACACCCATGATGTCCGGGAGGCGGTCGATGCGGCGCGCCCGTAACCTCATCCTCGCCGGTATGCTGGCGACCGCGGCTCCCGCCTTCGCGCAGGACGCGGAGGCGACGTCGACCGATCCGCTGCCTGCCGCAGCGGAAGAGGCGCAGCGCGAGCTTCGCCAGACGTTCACGAACCTGACCTTCGAGGGGTTCGGTCCGTCCCCGATCAAGGGCCCCATCTACCAGGCGATCGCCGGCGGCCGCGTCATCTATTTCGCTCCAGAGAGCGGGCATCTCCTGTTCGCGGCGGCCTATGACAAGAACGGCGTCAACGTTACCGCGCTCGCCCAGGACGCGAACGCGCGCAAACGGCTCGACGCGCTCGATCCGGCGCAGGCGCTGGTGCTCGGACCGGCGGGCGCGCCCAAGGTCATCGAATTCACGGACCCAGACTGTCCCTATTGCCGGGCATTGGATCGTTTCTGGGCGACCAAGGCGGCGGAGGGCAAGCCAGTCCAGCGCTACATTTACTTCGTCAGCGGCATTCATCCGACGGCGGCGGCCAAAGCCGAGCATATCCTCTGTTCGCCGGACAAGAAGGCCGCATTCGAAGCCATGTATGCCGGGGCGAGTCCCGCCGAGCTGCGCAAGTGCGCCGAGGGTGCCAGGAAGGTCGCGAACGATGCGGACGCCGTCCGCAAGATGGGCGTGTCCGGCACGCCAACGCTTCTCGTCGACGGCAAGCTGATCTCCGGTTTCCAGCAGGCCGAGCTCGAAACCTTCCTCAATGCCAAGCAGGCGACTGCCGATGCCCGGCATTGAGAAGGCCGGGCGCGCCGGCGCGCTCGCTCGCCCTTCCTTCCCTTTCTGGCGGGCCTTCCGATCGCCCGGTGCCGCGCCCTTTGGGGCTGCGCCCATGGCGATCGCGAGGACCGGGATGCCGGTGGCTGGGCCGCTCAGAAGCCGTCCAGCGCAGCCATCGGCCGGACACGATCGCGATCGCAGCCGGCAGGCATGTTTCCGGACGGCTTCTTTTCCAAGGAGACCATCAATGCTCAAGCTTCTCCGAAACAGGACGTTCCGGACGATCGACGCGGCAGTCCTGTTGCTGCTCGCCACCCTCACCAGCGCCACGATCGCCCACGCCTTCACCGCGCCCGCGGCAGGCGACCTCGGCTACGATATCTACGATATCGTCGTGAACCAGGGGGTGAAGGGCCCGCTCGGCTTTGTCGGCGGCGTCGCGGCCTTTCTGTTCGGCGTCTCGCGACTGTTCTCGAACATCATGGTGGGCATCCCGACGATCGTCGCGGCCGTCTGCCTCATCAAATCGGACAGCATTCTCCAAACCTTCGGGATGTTGATCTGAGCCTCGGCGCGCCGGTCCGGCGATGCCGGTCCGCCCGCGCCATCCGAGACGGGGGGTGATGGTCATCCCTCGGAAGTCACGCAGGAGCGTGATGAAGCAAGGGAGAAGGGCGATGGATGAACGCCTGCCGCAGTTCCTGCACCGGCCGGTCCAGATCCTCTGGTTCGACAGTCAGGAATTCGTCGTGGTCATGTCGACGATCTTCGTCGCCGTGATCGTCGGCGGGATCATCGGCTGGGCGCTGATCGGCGCTCTTCTCCTCTTCATTCCGTGGAAGCGCACCAAACCCAGGGGGTTCATTCCGCACCTCGCCTGGCGCTGGGGCCTGCTGAAGTTCCGCCACTATCCGGGTCCGACCCAGACCCGCTTCTTCGAGTAGGTCCGATGGCACATCCATTCAGGCGCAAGGTCCCGCCCGACATGATCGGGGACACGCGACCGAGCTGGCATCTCCACCGCTACCTTCAGGGCTCGGCCAACCTCTTCGAGGAAAACCGGCTGCTCAAGTTCGCCATCGCGGGCCTGTTCGGGATCACCGCGGTCCTCGGCACGGTGATCTACACCTCGAACCAGAACCAGCGGACCGTCATCGTGCCGTTCGGGGCCGGCGGCGACCTCTATGTCACAGGCAGCAAGCCATCGATGGGTTATCTGCGCACGATCACGCGCAACATCGTCAGCCTTTCAGGCACCTATTCGGCCTATTCCGCCGACCGGCAGTTTCAGGAGCTGCTGAGCCTGGTGCATCCCAGCGCCTACAACGCGCTGCGCGACAGCCTCAACCGTTTGCTCGACGAGCTCGCGAACAACCCGACGCTCTCGATCGCGACCTATATCCGCACCGACAAGCCGGTCACCTACACGGACACCGAAATCCTCGCGCCGATCGAAAAGGTCCGCGTCATCGGCGGCGTGATCCGCAAGTTCCGGGGCGATCTCAGAATCCGCTTCGTGGTCGACAACGGCCGCTTCTGGCTGACCAGCCTTTCCGAGGAGAATTTCAGTGCCGAGACCCGGTAATCGTCCGGCGCTTGCCTGCGCCCTGGCGGCCATGATCGCCGCGAGTCCCGCGGCGGCGCAATCGATCGCGGCGCTGCCGGATCAGACAAGCCGCCTCCGCCTCTCCAACCGCGACGTCAACCATATCGTCTGCGTCGGCGGCGACATCGAGGATGTGAAGTTCTCGGCGGAAAAGGGCCTCGCGGTCGAACGCGGCGGCTCGGATGCCTGGATCAAATTCCTGGTCCTCGAAACCGAGGACATGGGCGCCAAGACGCGCACCTATGTCACCAGCCCTTCGGAATTCTTCGTGTCGTGCAACGGGGCGATCTACCCGCTCTATGCGGAACCGGCCGATATTCCCGCCCAGACCGTGACGCTGGTGCCCGGCTCAAGCCAGCACGCGCGCGAGAATGACAGCTTGCTGGGTCCGCTCGCCGAGGAGGAGCGCGCCGTTTCGATCACGCTCAGCATCCTGCAGGATCGTGTTCCGGCCAGTTTCACCGAAATCGCACCGGCGCGCGCGGCGCTCTCGGTCCCCGAATTTCCCGATGTGCGCATCGGCGAACGCCGCCGGCTTGAAGTCGAGGGCGCCGGACTGTCGGCGAGCGAATATCTTGTCGAGGCGACCGCCGCAACGGCGCTCGATGAACGTGTCTTCCTCAATAGCAGCCTGGGCGCCGACATCTTCGCGGTCACGCTCGACCGCCTGAACCTGGCGGCGGGCGAAAGCGCGCGGCTCATCATCGTTCGCCGGAGGGTCGCACCATGACCGACAACATCACCCCTGCTTCCGACACCGCCCGCTCCGCGCAAAAACCTGAAACCGAGGATCGCCCGGCCCTGCTCGACGTGCGGATGCAATGGGAGCGGCTGACCTCGGAGCAGCGGCTGCGCGCGAAGCAGGCGGGCGTGGCCGCGATCATCGCGCTGTTCGGCTATGGGCTTTACACGGCGAGCTCCAGTGGCACGAAAGAAGCCCCCGCCGCCCCTGCCGCATCCAAGCTCGACATGGGCGCCGGCCTTCGCGGCGACAGCCTTGAAGTCAAGTTGCGGGGCGATTTGCAGAAGATTCTCGACGGTCAGAATCTGCTCGGAGACCGGGTCACCGCGATCGAGGAAGGCCATGTCGGGCGGCCCGCGACAACGCCCGCGCCCGGCGCCGGGGATAACAGCGATCTCCCGCCCGCGTTGCCCGGCGACCCGCCCGCTTATCCGCCCTCGCCGCCGGAGGCGAACGCCGAAGCCGGTTCGATACCGGCGCCACCGACACCACCGAGCGCACCGCCCGCGCCCCCGGCGCCGCCAACGGAGCGCCAGATCGGCGCGATCGGCGCCGCGACGACGCCGACCGGCACGGAAGGAGGCGCGGCCGGCGGGGCCAAGGCAAAAAAAGCGAACCGAACGATCTATTTGCCTCCTGGTTTTATGAAAGCCCGGCTGCTTACCGGCGTGGACGCGCTGGCGAGCCGGGACGCGACCAGCAACCCTGAACCGATCATCGCCCGCGTGCAGGCACCAGCCGTGCTGCCCAACGAAGTGAAGGCCAATCTCGCCGGCTGCTTCGTCGTGGGGAACGCCACCGGCAGCCTCGCGAAGGAACGCGTCGAGGTGCAGCTCGTCTCGATCTCGTGCGTCGATTTCGACGAACACGCCGTGGTTGATCAGCCGCTCAAGGGTTTCTTCGTCGATGGCGACGGCAAGAAGGGTCTGTCCGGCAAGGTCGTGACCCGGGCGGGCGCGACGCTCGCGCGCGCCTTCATCGCCGGGACGATCTCGGGCTTTGCCCAATCGGTCGAGAACACGTTCGGCAATATCTCGACCTCCGCGCTCGGCAGCGTCCGCACGCTCGATGCCGGCGATGCCGCCAAGTCCGGCATTGCCGGTGGCCTGGGGCGCTCATCGGACAAGCTCACCGACTTCTATCTCGACCTCGCGCGGCAGGCCGGCCCGGTGGTGGAGGTCGGCGCCGCCAAGGAGGTGGTGGTCGTCATCCAGGAAGGCGTCGCGCTCGAGATCAAGCCGTCGGTCGGAGCCAAGTTCTGATGCGCCCGCCGTCCATCCATCAAGGAGCAACTGCCATGCGTCAGTTCAACGCCCGCGGCTGGCGTCCGATCGCCGTCGCGGCCATCCTTCTCGCGACCAGCGGCTGCGCGACCGTCGGCTCGGTGATGTCGCCCTACAGCGAAAAGTTCTCGTGCAAGAACGACGATCACGGTCAATGCATCCATCCCGAGCGTGCCTATGAAGACGCGGTCGCCGGCGTTGCTTCCAAATCGGATCCGGCAGTTACGAACGACCGCAAGCTGCTCGATCAGCGCCAGCGCGAGGCAACCCGGCGCGGGCGCGTCCAGACACCGGAGGGCAGCGCCTACGGCAGCTATCGGGATAGCGTCTATCACGAACTCAAGGGCCTGATCGAAGCGCCGGTGACGCCGATGCTCAAGCCGGCGCGCACGATCCGCACGCTGATCCTCCCTTATGCCGATCGCCAGCGCCCGGACCGGCTCTACATGCCGCGCTACGTCTATTCGATCGTCGACAAGCCCGTGTGGGTGGTCGGCGGCACCCTCGTCTCCCCGCCGGGCCGCGCGCCGCAAGCCCCGATCCTGGGACAGGTCAAGGACGTACCGGCCGATAACTACCCCGGCACCACCGAGCAGCGGCAGGAGCCGAAGCCATGAAGGCGCCCGGCACCCGCAGCGGCGGCGGGCTCACTTATGCGCAATTGCGCAACGGCGTCCGCCGGGACAGCTTTTCGGATTACCTCCCGCTTGTCGCGTGGGAGCCGGAAACCGAAGCCTTTCTCTGCATCGACGATTGCTGGGGCCACGCCTGGGAGATCGTGCCGAGCACCTATTTGTTCGCGCATGTCCAAAGCGCGCTGCAGGGCCTGTTCAACATCCATTTCCCGGACGGCACCGTCCTGCAGATCCATACCTTCGCAGACCCCCTGATCGACGACGCGCTCGACGCCTTCATCGACCTGAAGACGCGGGACGATCCGCTGATCCAGGCATCGGCGCAGCGCATGCGCGAATATCTGAGCGCGGGACGCCATGGCCTCAAGGCGTTGCACGACATCCCGATCCGCAACTTTCGGACCATCCTGTCGATCAAGACCCGCCGCCCGCTCGGCGAGGACCTGCGGCGCCAGGTCGAGGAACAGCTTTCGAAGCTCGGCATCCGCCGGCTCGAACCAGAGGAGCTGATTTCATTCTATCGGCGCGTCTTCAACGGCGTCGCCAGGCCGGCCCCGGGCGTGTTCGCCGATGGCACGACGGTCGGCGCACCGCCCCTGCGCAAGCAAATCATCGACGCTGGTCCTGATCTGCGCTTCGAAGGCCCCGAAGTCTTCATCGGCAACCAGGTGATGCGCTGCCTCACGCCCAAGGCACCGGCGCGGCGGATCACGGCCGAACGCGCCAATCGACTGCTGGGCGGGATGCGGGGCGCGGCCGAGGACAGCGACCAGATCGGCGGTCCCTTTCTGTTCACCCTGAACGTGCTGTTCGACCATTCGCAGTTCGAAATCCACAAGCGCGCGCAGATCCTCTCCGCGCAGAAAGCCGCGGGCAGTTTCGCGGTCGAGGTCGGCAAGCAGATCGAGGAGATCGGCTGGATCCTCGATGAAGCCGGCAACAGCAAGTTCGTGCGGGTGATCCCGACCGTCTGGGTGTTCGGTCAAACGAGAGAACATGCTCGCGAGATGGCCGCTCGGGCGAAGCGCCTATGGGAGAGCGAGCCCCTTCCCTTCTCGATGCAGGAGGAAAGCTACCTCAACCCCACGTTGCTGGTGATGAGCCTGCCGTTCGGCCTCTACCCGGACCGGTCGACGCTGCGCATGCTCGAGCGCGATTTCCATATGCCGGTGAAGGCCGCGGCGCTGCTGGCGCCGATCCAGACCGACTTTCGCGGCGGCGGCCGCCCGGCGCTCCTCTATGCCGGACGCAAGGGCCAGCTCGTCACGCTCGACCTCTTCGACCCCCGGATCAACAATTACAATTTCGTCGTCTCGGCGGAGAGCGGCGCCGGCAAGAGCTTCCTGCTCAACAATCTCTGCCAGCAATATTATGCGCAAGGCGCGCTGATCCGCGTCATCGACATCGGCGGCAGCTATCGGAAGCTCTGCACGCTTTGTTCGGGCCGCTATATCGACATCGGCGAAGAGTGGCCGGTCCTTAACCCCTTCGACATGGGGCTGGCGCGTGATGGCGACGACCGCGAGTCGGCGATCGCCATGGCGGTCATGATCGTCGCCGAGATGGCGAACGCCTCCACGCGCAAGCCCGTCACCACGTCGCAATGGAATCTGCTCAAGTCAGCCTCGCAATGGACGGTGGAGAGCGGGCGCGGCGAGGCGGGAATCGACGCGGTTCGCGAATGGCTTGGCCGCTATCCCGAATATGCGGCGAGCGATCTCGACCGCGTCGAGCATCTCGTGCCGGTGGCGCGCGAACTCGCCTTCAACCTCAGGGATTTCGCATCGGGCGGAATCTACGGCCGGTTCTTCAACGGCCCGTCCACGCTCGACATTAGCCGCGACGAGTTCGTCGTTCTCGAACTTGAACGCCTCAAGACCATGCCGGATTTGTTCAACGTCATCGTCATGGTGGTGGTCAACGCCGTCACTCAAGAGCTTTATCACTCGGCGCGCGACCGCCCGCGTTTCGTGCTGTGCGACGAATCCGCGCAATTTATGACGCGAAGCGAGGGCCAGGACCTGTCGCGCCTCGCCGAAGCCTTCAGCCAGGGCTATCGCCGCGCCCGCAAATATCGCGGCTCGTTCGGCATCGTGCTGCAGTCGATGAACGACCTCCTGCTGTTCGGCGGCACGGGTCAGGTCATCCTCGAAAATGCGGCAACGCGCTTCTTGTTGCAGGGATCGACGTACGACAAGGCGGTCGACAACAAGGTGCTCGATTATTCGGGGTTCGTCCTCGACCTGCTGAAATCCGTCCGCAATTCGAAGCCAAATTATTCCGAGGTCTTCATCGACTCGCCATTGGGCCTGGGGATCGCGCGTCTCGTCGTCGACCCCTTTTCCTACTGGGTGAATACCTCGGCGCCGGACGAAGTCGCCGCGTTCGAAGGGCTGATGCGTCAGGGTCTGTCGCCGCTCGAAGCGGTGTGCCGGCTGGCCGGCGTGGAGCCGAGCGAGATCCTGGGCAGGAACGCGTCAACCGCGTTGCTGGCGGCGGAGTGATGGCGATGCGGCGTCCATCTCTCCCCAACCCCGATCAGTTCAAGCTCCGCCTGGCGGCGGATGAGGATCTGGAGCGCATCATCGAGGCGCGGGTAGCGGAGCGCTGCGAGGCGGAATCGATCCGCTGGCGCTTTCGCCTCGTGACGATCGAGACGGCGATGGTAGGCGCGCTGGTGACGGCCGCGGGCCTCGCTCTGGAGCAGCCGACGATGCTGGTGCTGCGCGCGGCCGTGATCGTCGCGGGATCGTGCCTTGCGAGCGGCATCCTGCTGATCGGCTTGTCGGCATGGTCGAGCAAGCTCCTCATTCGCTGGACCCGGTGGAGGGCGCGATGAACGGCCTGTTCTCCTCGCGGCCCTGCGCGGGTGCGATCCGCGCGATCGTGGGCGGCTTCACCTTGCAACTCATCCCAGCGCTCCTCGCCGCGCGATCGACCGCCATCGATGGCGCACTGCGCACGATCACGCTGCTGGTGGCCTGCCTCGCGCTCGGCGCGCTGGTGGCGGCCATCGTCGGGGAGCCCGCCGACCTCACCCCTTATTGGAAGAAGCGCCGTGACCGGTAATCGCGCCCTGCCCGCCTCTCCCCGCTCCCATCGCCGCCGGGCGCCTGGCACCGCGCTGGCGCTCTGCGCCGGGCTGCTCGGCGCGGCCGCGCCCATGCCGCAGGCAGGCACCGGCACGATCGGCCGCACCTGGCCAATCGTCGAACCTGATGCCCTGGCCGAGATCGAGGCGAAGGTCGCGACCCTTCCCGCCGACCTCTCCAAATCCTTCGGCCCGCGCTCGCGCTGGACGGCGCTCAAGTCGGCCCCGCTTGGCGTGGCCGCCGCGGATCGCACGCGGACCGTGGTGCCCTTCTATACGCTGGATTTCGACATCAAACTGCCGGACGGGAAATTGCTCTATCCGCGCGGGTTCACCTTCAACCCGCTGACGTTCGTCCAGCTTCCCCAGCGGCTGGTGGTCGTCCATCCGCGCGACCTTGCCTGGGCGCTCAAGGTCGCGAGGCCCGCCGACTTCATCCTGCTCAGCGCCGATGGCGCGCAGAATGGCGATCCGATCGCGCTCTCCGAGCGAACGGGCCGCGCCATCTTCATCCTCGAAGAGCGGGTGAAGGAACGGCTTGGGCTGACCGTCGCGCCGGTCATCGTCACCCAGAACGGCCCGAAGCTCATCCTTGCCGAATACGGTCCGCGCAGTCGCAAGCAGCCGGCGCCCGAAGGGAAATCCCTGTGAGCCGCCGCCTCTCCGCGCTCCTCATCGCACTCTTGCTCGGACTGGCTGGCGCGACAATCTGGCCAAGCCAGGCCCATGCCTCGAAATGCGAGGCCGGGACCATCTTCAATCCGATCACCAAGGTTCGCTGGACCTGCATCTTCCCGATCACGATCGGCGGGATCCGGGTCGGGAGCTTCGACGGGCTCGACAAGGCGCTCGACGCGCAATCCGCCTCCAAACCGCTCTGCGCCTGCCGCAAGGGCGTGCAGTTCTGGTTCGGCGTCAAGGTTTCCTACTGGAATCCGAACCGCATGATCGACGTGGTGACCGAGCCGGGCTGCATGATGGCGCTGGGCGCCGACCTGATGCCGACCGGCGGCAAATTGCAGGGCAGCCAATCGTCGATTTCGGACGGGACCAACACCCGCAAGATGTTCGCGCAGATGCATTATTACATCAGTCCGGTCTGGGCGATCCTCGACATGTTCACCGATCTTCCATGCCTGGAAGATGACGGGTTCGACGTCGCGATGATCACCGAGGTCCTGCCCACCTGGCAGTCGGGCACATTGGGCGCGATCATCCAGCCCGAAGGCATATTGTTCGGCAATCCGGCTGCGGGGCTCGCCTGCATGGGCGACAGCGCGGCGGCGGCGGCCGGCAAGGTCATCGACCCCTTGTTCTGGTGCATGGGAAGCTGGGGCGCGACCTACCCGATCGCCGGCGACATCCATTTCGACGACAGCGTCGAGGCGTGGGCCGGTCTCGCGGCGCGCGGCACGTTCATGATGGGACGGCTGGGCGCCCTCACGATCAGCACCGCTGACGGCTGCGCGTTCAAGCCGAGCCCGATCTGGACGAAGTCGCGCTACAAGCTCCAGCTCATGGAGCCCGTGAAGGGCGGCAAGTGCGTCAACATCGGGCGTCCCGGTGCGCTGTGGTCATCGGCCAAGCACGCGCCGGGAAAAGACAACGCCCAGTTCATGCTTTTCGAGAAGGTCATGTGCTGCGCGGGGATCGCGGTCCCATGAGCAGCCGTCCTTTCCTTATCCCTCTTGCTCGCGCCCTGGATGGACCATGGTCTGCCCGCCAAGGCCGTTGCGGCCGCCGGGTTGCGAGTGAGGCTGGAGCGGCGCCGCGCCCCCCCCTTGGCGTCGCTCCATGCCTGGCCAGCGCGGTCGCAATGCTCCCCCAACGGTCGAGGTGCCTATCCTCCGCCTTGATCGTGACCGCGACCGCGCTGGCCCTTTGTGTCGATCTCGCCCCCGTCCGCGCCCAGACGATGGAGGATCGCGCGCGCGCTGCGGCGGAAGCATCCCGCGCCAAGACCGGCGACAGCGAGGCGATCCAGCAAAATTATGTGACGCCCGGACTGTCGGGGCATCCGATCTCCACCGTCGACAACAGCAAGGCGTTCACCCCGAACATTGCCTGCCAGAAGACGGCGACGCTGATGGAGGTGTTGGTGCAGCCCGGTCCGACCGGCGACCTTTCCTCAGTCCGGATCGCCCGCGACACGGACTTTGACGGAACCGTCGACAGCAACACCACGCTGCCGGTTCCGGTGTCGGGGATCTGCGCCAATGGCGTGATCTCCTGCCAGCCCGGTACCTGGGACCAATGCCACTATCTGCGCTGGGATGTCGACGGCGCGCGCGTACTCAAGCTCACCGAGGTCAACATGCAGGAACTTGCCGGATGCTATTGCATCAACGGTAGCTGCGGCGCCAATCTGGCCTGGAACAATCTGCCTTCGGTCCTCGGCGATCTCGGTGGCGGGATGATCGGCGCGTTGACCACGGCCGACCCACGCGTCGGCGTCGTCCAGGCGGTGATCGACGGCCCGATGATTCGCTATGTCGGCGCGCAATCGACCGCCTGCGCGGGCGAGCAAAGCCTCCCGCAGACGGCATATGCGGCCAACCCCGCCACGATCGCGGGGGATGCCTTCGCCGCCTCGAACAGCAACAGCATCTTTCAGGCTCTCGCGGCATCGCCGGCCGGTATGGGCAAGGCGCTCGAGCGCCGCCATTGCTCGATCGAGCGCGTGGTCAATGTCGTGAAGCCCGGCATGGACGACATCATCAGCCGGACCGCTGGTGGCTATGCGACCGTTCGCAACGGCACCGGTGTCGATTTCTATCTGGGATCGCCCAGCGATAATAGCCTCGGCGGGAATTGCACCCTGCACGATTTCAAGATGACGCTGCACGTCGGCGACGCCAGCCGCATCGTCAACGCGCGGCTGGTTCAGTATTTCGCCGACGATTGGGCGCAGGTCAGGATCGACGGAACATTGGTCGGGTCTGGACCGTCGCCCTGGACATCGACCGGGCTGCCGCCCGGTCAATGCGAACTCAAGAAGACCTTCTACGCCTATCCCAACCTTGATCTGAAGCCGTTCCTGACGCCCGGAGACCATGAGATCTGGCTGCGCGTCGCGGTCGCCGAAGGCGGCGAAGGCATGGCGCAGGTCCATGTCGATATCGACGAGGGCTGCCGGGTCATGGAGCAGCTTGTCGACAATTGCTCGGGGATCGCCGCCGATAGCCGCTGCCGACTGGAGACCGAGCTGGTCGATGGCGTTTCGACATGGCTCAACGGGGTCAACACCGGGCTGAAGCCAGTTGCGCAAACGCGTATCCTTGGCAGCATGGCCTGCCCGGTCACGCTGACGCGCGACTTCTTCCTGCGCGACCGAACCTATCGCTGCGAGATCGACAACGGCACGCTTCCCCAGCCGGATCTAAGTCGCGGCGCCTATATCCTCGACCATTCGACCGAGACGATGCTCGCCGACCGGGTGCGCACCGCCGACGGCAGCGTGTCGGAATCGACACGGGCCTTCGCCGTTCCCGACCGAGGAAGCGTCCCGATCTGCGAACCTTTGTGCAAGACGCGCAAGCCGAGCGTGAACACCGGCGCGGCGCCTGCTGGGGTGGTCGGAAACCAGCAGAACAGCCCGGCCTCCTTCGACACCTTCTACCACACTTGCGGCAGCGACAATGTGTGCCCCGCCGGCGCGGGCGAGGAGATCGTGTCCGCCTGCGGATGCCTGGACGATTTTCCGGAAGCCGTCGTCATGATGCAATCGGTTCGCCTCGCCGGCGCCGATCTGGTCTGCACGGACGCGGCGCGATGAGCCGCCTTACCCTCCCCGGTCCGCGCGACGCGGCCTTCGCCCTCGCCTTCGGCGTCGGGTTCGGGATCACGGCCAGTTGGCCCACGATCGCTCATGCCCAGCAGATGTGCGCGGCGGATCTCAACGGCAACGGCGATGCTGCCGATCCGGGGGAGCTTGCCCGTTGCGAGCCGGTCGCGCAGGATCAGTATCAATGCCCTCTGGAGAAAACCGCCTGCACCCAGGACGTGGCGGGCGATTATAGCTGCCCGCTCGGCCCCCAATATGCCTGCCTCCCGCAGGACGGCGGCCCGGCCTGCTCCCCGCACCCCTGCGCGGATATCGGCACCACCCCGATCGTCGAGGAACCGCCGGTTGATGATCCGGGGATTCCGGCCGATGGCCCGGTCGACGCCGAGGGCAATTGCCTCGGCACCGTCGAGATCTTCAGCGGGCGCGGCATGCGTTGCCGCCCGGCGGGGCTCGGCACGACCTTGGCGAACTGCTGCAAGGACAAGGGCAAGATCATCAAGGACGGCATGGGGTCGTCGATCAATTCCCTTGGCACCAAGATCGCGGTCGCCAAGGGGGTGTTCAGCGGGATGAGCGCGGCCTTCACCGCGTTTCGGGCCGGCGCGACGGCGAGCGAAGCCGCCAACGCCGGCGCTCATGCGCTGATCGTCGGCCTCGATCCAACTTCGATCGCGGTCAGCCTCGCGATCAATTTCATGATCGAGTTCCTGTTTTCAGGCTGCGACCAGCAGGACATGGAAACCGCGATGCTGAACGGCTCGGGCATGTGCCACGAGGTCGGCAGCTATTGCACCTCGAGCTTTCTCGGCATCTGCCTGCAAAAGGCGCGCGGCTATTGCTGCTTCAACACGAAACTGGGACGGATCATCCAGGAGCAGGGCCGCCCCCAGCTCAAGAGCTTCAACGGGGTGGGATGGGGCACGCCCAAAAAGCCCATGTGCCGGGGATTCACCCCGGAGGAATTCCAGGCGCTCGACTTCAGCAAGATGGATCTCAGCGAATATTACGCTGACATCGAGGCGCGCGCGCAGACCGACATCCAGGTGGACATGAAGGAGCGGGTCGATGCGTATATCCGTGCCGTCCAGCCATAAGCTGGCGGCCCTCCTGGCGCTGATGCTCGCGGGAAGCGCGCTGGCGCAGGACTCGGCCCGTGAGCGGGCACAGGCCCAGGGGGACGCCAGCATGGAGCGCCTGAAGGACGCGGTCGCGCGCACCAAAGGCGCGGCGGACGGCCACCCCCATCCCACGCTTCCCCCAGCCGCCTCGGGCGAAACCCGGCGGCGCGCCTTCGAGGCCTTGCGCCGCCGCGCCCCCGCGCCCGCCATGGATGCCCGCGCGCGCGCCGCGCTGGCGGCGGGCGAGGCGAAGCTCGCCGCCGAGCGCGAGCGGCAAGCCAAGGCGATCTCGCAGGCGCTGGGCCTCGAAGCGCCGGATGTTGCCGCGGTCGCGGCGGCGAAGCCCTTGGGTGCGCCCAAGCAATGGGTGCCGGTGCTGTTCGTTTCATCGTCGATGCCGGTGGCGGTGCTGCGGACCTATGCCCAGCAGCTTGAGCGGGTGAACGGCGTGCTGGCGTTTCGCGGCATGCCCGGTGGCCTGCGGCAAGTCGCGCCGATGGCCAAGCTGACGGCGCAAATCCTGCGGCTCGATCCCGGCTGCGAAGGGCCGAACTGCGCGATGCGCAATGTTCAGCTCATCGTCGATCCGATCGTCTTCCGCCAACATGGGATCGCTCGCGTTCCGGCGCTTGCGATGATCCCTGGTGACCCGACCCAGGCCTATTGCGAGCGAGAGGACGAGAGCCCTCGATCCCGGTTCATCGTCTATGGCGATAGCGCGCTCTCGGGGCTTCTGGACGAATATGCCCGGCTGGGCGGCAAGACGGAGGTGCGCGATGCTCAGGCTCGCCTGGCTCCTCGCTGAACTGGCCGCCCGGCTCTGGGCAGGCCTGCGCGGTCTTCCCCGCCGCGCCGCGCTGGCGCTGGGCGGATCGGCCGGCGATATCCCGGCCGATCCGCGCCGCCTGTGGATCGTGTTCGCGATCGCGCTGCCGGTGGCGCTCGCCGCCAGCGTCGTGCTTCCCCGGATCACGCTGGTGATGAGCGCATCCATCGAAGCCTGGGCGGTGCGCGAGGCGCCGGGCCCGATCCATCGCGGTGATTATGTACGCTTCTCGCTATCGCACCCGGTCGCCGGCCCGCTGCCAGTCAGCGTGACCAAGCATGCGCTCTGCCTTCCGGGCGACCGCCTCACCCGGATCGAGACGCCGTCGGCGACCCTGATAGGTGCCTTCGATGGCCATTATTTCTGCAACGGGACGCTGCTCGGCGTGAGCCTGCCGGTCGGCCCGCACGGGATGCGCCTTCAGCATATGCAGTGGAGCGGCATCATCCCGGCGGGCATGTTCTATGTCGGCTCGCACCATCCGCGCGGGTTCGACAGCCGCTACATCGGCCTCATCCCGGAAAGCCGCCTGATGCGCATGGAGAGGTTGCTATGACGCGCGCCCGGATGCTGCTTCCCACTCTCGCCACGCTCGCCGCCGGATTGCTCGGCGCGCTTCCAACGCAGGCGCAGGATCAGACCGGCACGACACGCGGACCAGCCAAGCAAGGCTATTGGTGGTATGAAGCGCCTAAGCCGAAACCCGCGGCAGAGGATGAGACGGAGCCGCTCGTCAAACCGGCGATTCCGCCGATGGCCGAGCTTGCCACCTGGACGCCGCCGCGCATCCGCAAGCTGATCGAGCAGCAGCGCGACTATGCCGCGACCGTGCTCACGATCGACGCGGTCGCGGACTTCTGGCGCTTGCAGGACTTCGCACGGCGCAAGGCGCGGGCATTCGCCGGCGTAACGCAGATCGCCATGCTCCAGCATCCCGAGCTCAACTCGAAATCAGCCAATCCGATGGTCGGCGATGCGCGCTCCGAACTCACCGCGCAGAAGGACGCGATCCGCCGCGGCTATCTGCGTGCCCATGCCAGCGAATTCGCCCTGGTCATGTTCTCCCGTGAGAGCTGCGGCTATTGCCGGGTGCAATGGCCGATCGTCCAGCGGTTCCAGGAAGAGATGGGCTGGCAGGTCATCCACATGGATCTCGACCGCCGTCCGGACGTGAAGGAACGGTTCGGTGTCGAGGTCACGCCGACGACGATGGTGATCCGGCGCGGCAGCCAGCAGCGCATGGTCATCGCGGCGGGCGTGGAAGCATACCCCAATCTGGCGCAGATGGCCTATCAGGCCGTGCGGCTCCTGCGCGGCGACATTCGGCCCGAGCAGTTCATGACCGGTCCGGGCGAGGATGACGGGTTCTTCGACGCCCTGGCCAATGGCCCGGTGGCGTCGACCGACCCCAGTGTTCTCGGCGGCGATCTGGTTGACGCGAGCGTCGGAGGCCGCCGATGATCCGGCCCAGCAAATCTCGATTTCCGAGAACGCGGCACGCCCTTCGGTCAGGCGGGCATCATGGCTGGCCGGCCCAGCCCTGCTCGATCGCCTCGTTCACCTCCTCGCCCAAGATCGGCCGCCGGCCTTCCCGGCTGAGACAGCCGAAAAAACCATCGATCTTGCCGTCCGGCCGGGCTGCTCGAATCCTGACTTCACCACCTGGAAGCTTGTCGAGCCTGATCTTGTCGCCCGGATGGGCGCCAAGGTGCTCGAGCAATTCCTTTCGCAGCGTGATCTGTCCGCCGGAGGAGACGGTCATCGCGTTCATTCGTCGGGCCCTTCCGGGTGCCACTGTAACGAAAATTGCCCCCGCACATCAGGCATGGACTGGGGCGAGGCGGATTCTCGCCGCGGCGTTCGGGCTATCCGCGCTGACCTTTGCTATCTGCCCAACAGCGACGGCGCAGACCGTAACGCGCGAGCAGGCGATGCAGGCTGCCATCCATCCGGTTTCCGATGTCGGTAGCATGAAGGCATGGCTGTCCCGCGTCCCCGCCACCCGCGATTTTCCCGACGATTTCATAACGACGCTCAAGGGCCAGGGACCGGCGTTCGTGATCGAGATGACCACGACACCGGGCTGCGTCCCTTGCGGCGATCTCTGGATGAAGCTCGGCGTGCTCGCCCATCGCTATCGCTGGGGCCTGCAGACGATCAGCGGCGAGAATGCGATGATCCGGTCCGGTCGCCTGGGTCTGCCCTGGGTCGGCTATCCGGTCGCGTGGGTTCGGCCGGTCAACGATCCCGGCCGCACAATCCCGATCGCGATCGGAACCGACCATGAGGTCAATCTTGCCCGGAACCTCTATCTGTCGGCCAAGATGCTGACCGGCGTGCGAGCGGCGGTGGGCGTGCGGGCGATGTCCAAATTCACCGGCATCGTCGGCGCGCCGACGCCACCGACCAGAAGGCACCGCTGAGATGGCGCGGCCCAACATAGATCAATCTCCAATCCACCCATGTCCCACGCGAGCGCCGCGCATGGCGGGCCGGCGATCGCGCCCCTTCACCAACAGAGGAAGCCCGCTATGCAATTGCCCTATCGCCTAATCCTGGCCGCCGGCGCGGCGGTCATGAGTTCAGCACCGGCGCAAGCGCAAAGCTGGGCCGAGAGCTGGTTCGATAATGTGACCTATAGCTCCCCCGGTTCGTTTGAGGATCAGACGCGCGGCTATCTGACCGCCGGCGGCATGTCCGGGCGCGTCGATGTCCACAATGATTACCTCATGTCGGTAACGCTCCCCAAGGTGCGCGCCGGCTGCGGCGGCATCGACATGTTCCTGGGCGGGATGAGTTTTTTGGACCCAGATTATCTCGTCCAGAAGCTGGAGAGCATCCTCCAGGCCGCGCCCGCCGTGGCGTTCCAGTATCTGCTCGAAACACTCGACGAAAAGATGGGGAACATCATCTCGAAGATGGAAGCCGCGACCAATTTCCTGAACTCGATCCAGGTCAATGACTGCCGCCTTGCCAACCGCATGGTCCAGATCGCCAAGGGCGACGACAATATGAGCGGGATCATCGAGGAAATGACCGGATATCGGTCGATTAAGCAAGGTTTCTCAAAAAGCTATCAACAATCGCGGGAACGGATCGAGGCCAATAACAACAATCCGACCGAGGATCTGAAGGAAGCGCTGACAAACTGCCCAGCGGAAGTGACGGAGATTTTCCGGTCCGGGTCGCTGCTCAGCCACGCAGCGACCCGCATCGGCGCGGGCGATTGGGCATCGGTCATGCGCGCGCGCGTGGGCGACGTCTATATGCGATGGGACCCCGCGGACCGGGTGCCGCTGTTCTCGGCCATCCCGTCCTGCCCGGCGCAGGATACCGAAAGCGCGCAGGACTTCCTGACCGGTCGTGTACAGCGCCGGTCGCTCAACATTCCCGCGACGCCCGCGGATTGCACACAGGATGGCGGCGGGCGCGGCGCATTGGTGCTCGCGCGCGAGCGCATGGAATCGATCGCGGTCAAGATTCAGACCCGCGCGGCGCTCAGCGCCGAGGAACGCCAGTTCGTGGCGAACGTCCGGACGCTGCCGGTCTATCGGATGCTCGAATGGGGCGTTCGCGAGGGCGTGGTCGACTCGGTCATCGCCGATACCGACGAATTGGTGGCGCTCACGCTCGCCTATCAGATGCTCAATGATCTCACGCGCACCATCGACTTCGCTGTGAGCAACGCGGAGCGTGGCGCGAGTGCCGCCGGCGCCGCGGACGGCAACAACGCGAATGTCTGCCAGACCAAGATCCTGACCAAGGGTCTCGAACAATTGCGCGACCTGCGCGACGAAGTCCTTCGCAACCGCGCGCAGATGCGCCAGTCCTATATGGCGGCGCTCAACTCGGCCAATCTCTCCGCCAATTACGCCGGCCTCATGCGGCAGCGCGACCGTGACGCCCGCGATGCGACCGGTGCGGCCGCGGCGCGCAGCCAATAAGCCGGAGAGCGAGATGCGCCACTCAAAGGCTCTGGCCGTTCTGGCCGCCCTCCCCGCCCTCTTCGCCGCGTCCCCGGCCCTCGCGGTCGAAGCGAGCTTCCATACCTATGACGGGTTCGCGGAGACGGTCGAAGCCTTTCGGCTCGTCTCGATGATCTTCGCCGATTCGCGCTATGAAACGCTGGTGCTGATCATCGCGACGGTCGGCATCGCTCTGGGCGCGTTGCTGGCGAGCGTGCGTGGCTCCGGTATCGGCCTCGTCGCCTTCGGGTTCCAGATTCTGGTAGGCGTCGGGCTGTTCATCGGTCTTATCGCGACGACGGGGACGGTCCATGTCTATGACCGCGTGCGCAACGCCTATCAGCCGGTCGGCGGGGTGCCCGTGTTGCTCGTGCTCGTCGCCGGCGTCACAAACATGATCGAGCGGTCGCTGGTCGAGACGATCGACGACAACACCATCGATCCCAACGCCAAGATGGAATTCGGCGCCGGCGGACACAGCTTCGATCTGTTTTTCAACGCGGTGAGTCCGCGCGGCCCGATGACGGACACGTTCCTCGACGCGACGATCAAGGATTATGTCCGCCAATGCTATCCGGTGGCGCGCGTCTCCCCCGCCTACGGGATCGACGACGACAAGCTGCTGCGGACCACGGAGAACCTGCCTGAAGCCTTCGAGGCGATGGCGGGCCCCGCGACATTTTCCACCGTCTATACCGAAAGCGACAAGGGCGGCGTGACGGTGAGCTGCGACGAAGCGTGGCACCATATTTCCGAGCGTCTGTCCGATCCCACGCTATTCGATAATTACAGCCGGCAGATTTGCGCGCGGACAGGCTTCAATGTCGACGATATCAATCAGCTCACACGCTGTCGCCAGCAACTCGGCGAGATGGGCCAGATCATGCTTGGCCATTCGCTCAACATCCAGGCGCTGATGACGCATATCATGCTGGGCAATGCCGTCGGCGACGTCCTGTTCGAGGACTCGCCAGCCTCCGCCGCCCGGGTGATGGCGAACCGTGCCGTGGTGGTCAACGGCCTCGCCACCATGTCGGTCGCCAACGAATGGATGCCCACCATCCGCGCGGTGGTGTTCGGCATCATGCTGTTCATGATACCGGTCGCGCTCTTGTTCATCCTCACGCCGATCAATCTCAGGGTGGCATCGTTCGCGCTCGGTCTGTTCGTATTCGTCGCGCTCTGGGGCGTCATCGATGCGGGAATCTATCAACTGACACTCGGGCGCGCGGCAGGCGCGCTTGAAGAGATGCGCGCGAACGCGCTTGCCGCCAATGCCTGGCTGCTCGCGCCGTCGGCGGCGCAAAAGGCGCTGGCGATCTTCGGCAGCTTCAGGACCGCCGCGGCCGGACTCGCGGGCGCCTTCGTGTTCACCGTCTTCAGGTTCAGCGGCAACGTCTTCACCTCCTTCACCAGCGGCACGCTCGGCGTGACCGGTCCGGCCGCCGGCGCGGCGGCGCCGATAGCGACCAGCGAAGGCTATGCGTCGGCGCTCGAGAGCCAGGCCTCGGCGCTGGGCACGCGGTCGCGCGCGGCGGCATCGTCCAGCTTCGGCGACTTCGGCGAGCGCAGCAGCTTTTCCGCGAACCGCAGCTTCGGCGAAGCGAACCGCATCCTGAACGATCGGCCGGGCACGCCCGGCGGCACGGCCTTCGCGCTCGGCGGGATCGAGGGCGCGCGCCAGCTCGGCAGCCTGGCTCCCGCGCTGCAGGGGCGCGACCTTGCGGACCCGCAGGTCGCACGGGCGGTTCAGGCCAATGCCGCCACCACCGCGATCCATCAATTCGCGGAGAAGGACGCGCTACGCCAACTCGGCACCACCTATTTCGGCAAAGGACAACCCGGCGAGCGTGCCTTCGCCTCCTTCAGCCAGAATCTCGTGCAGTGGCGCGCCTTTGGCGATCAGCGCGCCTATGGAATGATGATGCAGGGTGCGACGCGGCATTTCGAGCGCGCCGGCTATTCGGCCGAGGATGCGGCGCTCAAGGCGACCGGCGTGATCGGAGAGGCGCAGAGCGATCCCACGTTCGCGAAGCTGATCGCCAACACCTATGATCAGGGCAAGATGCTCGCCAACGATCTCACCTCCGCGCAGGTCCAGGTCGGCGCGATGGAGGGACGCCGCGATTTCGCCGGCGACCGGGTCGCGGCGACTGAGCGCGGCAATGTTTCAACCGAGCAGGCCTATCGTACCGGCAGCAATCATGGGCAGCGTCAGGCGGCCGGCATGCTCGGCCTGTCCGTTCAGGAAACGGCGCGACGGATTGGGTTCATCAATGCGCTGTCCGGCGAGGCACGCAGTTCCGCGATCTCGCAATTGTCTCACGCCACAGGACGCAACGAAGCCCAAGTCCTCCACGCACTGGAGACCTACAATGCGGCAACACAGGTTGGCACCGCCGACGGCGCTACCGCCGAGGCCACCCGCGAAGGGACAAGCATCTATGGACGCACGCGTGAAGCGGCGGGCTATGATTTCGCCGAGCGCTCGGGAAAGCTCGACGCGCAGCGAGAGGTCGGACCGGATGGGACGCGCGCGGCGGCCCGGATTGGCGAGCGGCGACGTCAGTCCGAGAATTACGGGTTCGCGGAAGGCGCGGCGGCGGCCGGCGTGTCCACGCGCGAGGCGGCGCATCTCGACAGCTTCATTCAGGCGCTCGGCCGCACCGCCGGCAATCAGGTCGACATGGCCGAGGGTGGCGCCGCGGGTATCGCCGATCGCGCGCGCAACGAACGGCTCACGCGGATTGTCGAAAATGAGCGGCTGACCCGAATGCAGGGCCTGCTGCGCAGCCACGGCGTCACCATGTCGAAGCGCGCGCTGGCGATGGCGCAGAATGGTGATCTCAGCATGAATATGACGGCTGGCCAGGCGGAGCAGCTTTTCGTCGCTGGCCTGATCAACGAAAGCCAGCTCGGTGCGCTCGCCGACGGTGGGCACGCCCGGTTCAGCTTCGCCGACAACGATCTGCTAGTATCCAGCACGGCAAGGTTCGATCAGTCCTCGCGGAGCGACACCAGCACGCGCTTCGAGGCGGGCAAGCAGGCCGGACCAGACACGATCGAGCATTTCATGGGCGGTGGCGAGCAAGGCCAGCGGATGCTGGAGAACTGGCTGACCGGCGGGTTCGAAATGGACCGCAAGGGCGAATGGCGCCTCAAGCCACAGGTCGCCGACACCCTGCAGCGTGACGTCCAAGCCATTATGACGCAGACCGGCTGGCAACGCTCATTGTCACGCAGCGCCGACAAGCAGACGACGATGGGCACCATGGTTGGCGCTGAGCTCGGCGCCGGCGCGGTGGTGAATGGGCCTGCCGGTAGTGGCGAGGAACCACCGCCGGCTGGCTCCAACGAGCGGAGGCGCGCGGCGCAGCCACCTCCCTCTCGTGGAACCAAAGGGCAATTTGGCGTACATCTTGGAGCCGATAGCCGCGACACCGGAAGCACAAGCTCCACGGCCACGAGCACCATGGATATCGTGAACTATGATGTCCGATCCGCCATCGCCGCCGCTGAGCGAGCCGCGTCGAAATCCAGCACGCCCGCGGCGACCTTCTCTAACGAACTCTCGCGGCAGGTCCTGGGCCGCGACGGACTGCGCAATCGCTATCTGGAAAATGCCGACTCTGGGCGCAGCACCTGGGACTATGCCGCGCCTCTGACATCGAGCGAACAGGACGCTATCCTGAAGGGGGGCCGCCTCAACCTGGATCGCGATCATGGGAGCGGGGACGGCGACCCAACCTACAAAACCAGGAAAGATTAGGGAATGAGGCGATCACGAGCCCGATTCCCGATCCAGCGCGGACCGGATCGAGGATCAAACTCATCCATCGTCGGATGGGGAAGGCCATAGCGCCGCAGCACGCTGTAATCCCTGCCATAACGGAGTTCGGCTGGCGGATTTTCGTCAAACAAGCGACGGAGATAGCCGAAGCCAAGCACCAGCATCGCGGTGACCGGCAGGAAGACGATGTTGAAAATGGCCGCATAGCCGCTCGCATAGAAATCCGCGAGCGCGGCAATCCTGGTCGGCCCGCCGGCGGGCATCCAATAGATCGGGATGGCCACCCACCAGAGCTTCGCGAACCAGGGGCGCCAGAGGTAATCCGCCGCTCGCAAAGGCAAGCGCGGTTCCGCTTCGGTGATATCCAGTTGGCTTTCAGTGCTTTCTTCGGTCAACATAACCAATTCCTGCCGGTTGAGACTTTACCAGATTCAGGCCCTTTGGGAATTTATTCCGCGCTCAGTTTGTACCGGTTGATGCTTGATGACAGGGTATCGCATTCCTCGATGGATGGAGTCGCGAGCGGAACCACACACATTCATCCACCCACGCTTCATCGCGAGAGTTGATATTCCCGGATCAGCACTGCGGCGGGCAGATGCCATGCGGCTTCGATCTTTCTGATCATCGCCAGCGACAAAGCCCTGTGGCGGTTCATAACCTCCGAAACGCGATTATCGCCGATGAGATCCGCGAGCTCACGCCGGTCATGTTCGCCGCTATCCAGCGCCGTCTGGATGGCTTCGATCGGATCCAAATCAGCGACCGGCCACCGCTTGCCCTCATATGCCTCCACAAGCGTCGTCAGCAGGTCCAGACGGTCATAGCCTTCCGTACCCGGCGCAACATCCCACAGGCTCTGGATCGCCTCCAGCGCGAGGCGATGATCCTCATCATTGCGGAGCGGACGGATTTCAAAATCGGTCATGTTCCAGTCCTTCAAAATTGACCAACGGTCAGCGCGTCAACCCGGTCATATTCCTTGTGCGTTCCGATAAATTTGACGAACGCGATTTGCAGATCGAAGCGGAAAGCGACGATCATGCGATGATTGCCGCCCGCAACCTCAAAGCGGACCCGTTCGGCATTCAGAACCTTGGCCGTCGAGAATGCGGCCTGGACTTCGGTCGTCGACTGCCACTTTGCCGCTCGCGCCACCAGAACCCAATGATCCAAAGACGCCTTGGTCAATGGATGTCGCGCCGCATAGGAAGCGATATTCGAACGAGCGATGATCCTCATCGCGAGGATATGCCAATTCCCAATTTGGGAAGCAAGCATTATTTCCCAATTTGGGAATAAGCTGCCGAAACCCCGCATCGTCTCGCAACGGCCACGGCGATCGCGAACGCAACCAAATCTGCCCCTCAGAGAAGATCCTTGGCTGTAAATAGGCGCCCAACCGGGACCCCTTATCGGCGTCGAACAGGCCCCCCCTTTCGATTGGTGGTGTGACGATGACCAGCTCGAAGCGTTCTGATCGACTGCCTGACGGTCAGCTGCGGTGCTTGAGGCGCCAGCTGTCGTTGCCGGTCTCGACGATGTCGCAGGGATGGGTAAGGCGGTCGAGCATGGCCGTCGTCATCTTCGGATCGCCGAACACGGTCGGCCCCTCACCGAACACCAGGTTGGTGGCGAAGATCACCGAGGTCCGCTCTTAGAGCTTGCTGATGAGGTGGAACAGCAGTTGGTCGTCGGAGCGGGCGAACGGCAGGTAACGGAGCTCGTCGAGCACAACGACGTCGAGCCGGGTGAGCTGGGCCGCCAGGGTCCCGGCCTTGCCGATCCGGGCCTCTTCCTCGAGCCGGTTCACAGTCCGGGGCCAGCCGGTTGCGCCAGCGCCGCCATCGGAATTACTGCCAGCGTGATCGCAACCCACTTCTTCATGTGCTCCTCCTCGATCCGAGATATAGCGCGCGCGTGACTCTTCGGCTTGGATGGAATCGTCCGCACGAATGCGCTGCCGGGTGGATTGCTTGGGCAATCTCTGGTATATTGGTAGAAGAATTGCTTTTAGGGTAGAACCCATGGGCCTCAACATTAAGGATCCCGAGGCGCATCGCCTTGCTCAAGCCATCGCCCAGGAGACGGGCGAAACGATGACGCGGGTGATCATCGAAGCCCTTCGCGATCGTTTGTCGCAAGTGGAGCGAGCACGCGGGAAAGCCAGCGTGGAGGATTTGCTCGCGATCGCCAAACGCTCGTCCGCACTCGTCCACGGTCCCTATCGTCCGCACGGCGAGGAACTGTACGGGAATGACGGGTTGCCGCGGTGATCGTCGACACCTCGGCGCTCGTCGCAATTCTGTATGGCGAAGCGGAAGGCGACCGCTTTACCGAGATCATCCACGGCGCTGATGTTTGCCGGATCAGCGTCGCGAATTTCCTGGAGCTGTCGATGGTCATCGAGATGCAGCTTGGTCCGGACGGCACCCGCCAGGCGGAAACCTTTCTTCGACGTGCGGACATCAGGATCGAGCCGGTGACCGTTGACCAGGGATATATCGCGCGGCAGGCCTTTTTCGATTTCGGCAAAGGGCGGCACAAGGCGCAACTCAACTTCGGGGACTGCTTCGCCTATGCGCTCTCAAAGGCGCTGGAGGAGCCATTGCTCTACAAGGGGGCCGATTTTTCCATGACCGACGTGCAGGCGGTTCGGTACATCTGATGCGCACGGATCTCGATCATCTCCCCGACTCCAAGCGCCGTGAACTGGAGCGCGTGGTCACCATCCTGTTCGAGGAATTCGCCGATGCGCACGGCACCCCGAACGGCCGCCGCAAGATGGGGCGCATCCTCAAGATCATCCTCTACGGTTCCTATGCGCGTGGCGGCTGGGTTGATGAGCCGCATACCGCAAAGGGATACCAGTCGGATTTCGATCTCCTGATCATCGTCAACCAGGACGAGCTGACCGATCGCATAGACTATTGGGAGCGCGCCGAGGAGCGGCTGTATCGCGAACTCGCTATCACCAAGACGCTTAAGACCCCGGTCAATTTCATCGTCCACACGCTTCAGGAAGTGAACAGCGGCCTGGCGCACGGGCGCTTCTTCTTCATGGACGTGGCGCGCGATGGGATCGCCCTGTATCAGTCGGATGATACCGAACTCGCCCGCGCCCGCCCGAAGACGCCGACCGCCTCACTGAACCTGGCGGAGGAATATTTCGACGATTGGTACCGCGACGCCATGCACGCATTTGAAGGTGCGAAATTTCATATTGAGAAAGCACACCTTCGTAAGGCTGCGTTCGATCTTCACCAGACAACCGAAGCACTCTATCACTGCGTACTTCTGGTGATGACCTTCTATACTCCACATGTTCACAATCTCAATTTTCTCCGCAAACAGGCGGAGCGCCTTTCCCTTAATTTAACCTATGCCTGGCCACGCGAGACCAAGAAGGATCGTGCCTATTTCGAGAAGCTGAAGGACGCCTACGTGAAGGCGCGCTATTCGAAGCACTATCGGGTCACGCTGGAGCAGCTGCAATGGCTGGCCGAGCACATCGACGAGCTCAGCCAAGCCGTCCAGGATCTATGCTCCGCCAGAATCGCAGAATTAAAGGCGGCCGCCGCCAACTAGTGGGACATGTACGAACCCGCTGGCGCGGGAGAGGCGCTTGTTTTGAGGCCTGGCCAGTGATCGGCGGTCTGGGTCTAAGTTGAGGTCTGGGCCAGGTAGGCAGACGATTGCGGCTCCTTTCAACCAAGGAGTCGTATCATGACCAATGTTCTGTCTGATGCCCCCGTCACTTCCCTGCGTCAGCGCATGATCGAAGACATGAACATGCGCCGGTTCACGCGGAAGACCCAGTTCGATTACGTGCGGCATGTCGCGAGGTTCGCCACATATCTTGGGCGTCCCCCCGATACTGCGACGGTAGAAGAACTCCGGCAATTCCAGGTCGAACAGCGCGAGGCGGGCATAGGGATCCCGACCATGAACAGCATCGTTTCTGCGCTGCGTTTCTTTTTCACTCACACCATTGATCGCCCGGATCTGTCCCGCAAGCTCTACACGGTCAAGAATCCGCGCTCCTTGCCCATTGTCCTCAGCCGCGAAGAGGTCGTGCTTCTCCTCGGCGCGACCAACTGCCTGAAGCACAAGGCCGCACTGTCCGTTGCGTATGGCGCCGGCTTGCGCGCCGCCGAAGTGACGATGCTGAAGGTCCGCGATGTCGACAGCAAGCGCATGCTCCTGCGAGTGGAGCGCGGTAAAGGCGGGCGCTATCGCAATGCGCTCCTGCCCGCTGACCTTCTTGCCCTTTTGCGCGAGTGGTGGACGGTTGGCCGCAAGCAAGGCGTCATGCACGTCGATGGCTGGCTGTTCCCGGGCATGCACAATCTTAAGCCGCTTAGTACTCGACAGCTCCATCGCATCGTTGTCGATGCTGCCGAGTCCGCGGGTATCAAAAAGCGGGTCGGCCCACACACTCTGCGACACAGCTTCGCCACGCATCTATTGGAAGACGGCGTCGATATTCGAATCATCCAGGCGCTGCTCGGGCATGCGAACCTCGAGACCACCGCTTTCTACACCACGGTCGCAACTCGAACCGTGCGCGCGGTCATTAGTCCGCTGGACAAGTTGACGACGCTGCTCGAGCCGCAGGTGGCTCCTCCCGACTGAGCCGGTGCGCGCCTCGCTCGAGGTCGCCGATATCTTCCGTAGCGCCGGGCCCGCGTATCGCTCAGCCCACGCCGGGCATCTGAGCCTCGGCCAGCTCAAGGTCATGACGGCGATTGAGAATTGCCGCACCGCCGCCCTGGGCGGTCACGTTGAGGCCTGCGACGACTGCGGGCACTGGCGGATCGCCTACAACTCGTGCCGCAACCGACACTGTCCCAAGTGCCAGGGCGCTGCCGCGCGCACCTGGCTGGCCGCGCGTGAGGCCGATCTGTTGCCGGTCGGCTACTTCCACGTCGTGTTCACGGTGCCTGCCGAGGTCGGTGACATCGCCTGGCAGAACAAGGCGGTGGTCTATGAGTTGTTGTTCCGCGCGGCTGCGGACACCATGCTGGTCATCGCTGCTGATCCCAAACACCTCGGCGCGCGGATCGGGATCACCGCTGTCTTGCACACATGGGGATCGGCGCTGACGCACCATCCGCATGTGCACATGATCGTGCCCGGCGGCGGCATCGCGCAGGATGGCACGCGCTGGATCTCGTCACGCCCCGCCTTCCTGCTGCCGGTGCGCGTGCTGAGCGCCTTGTTCCGCCGCCTGTTCCTCACGCGTCTCTTGGCGCTGTTCGATGCCGGCAAGCTGTCCTTCTTCAGCACCTTGGCGGGCCTCGCGACACGCAAGGCCTTCCTGCGGCATCTCTCGCCGATCAGGAAAAAGCGCTGGGTGGTCTATGCCAAGCCGCCCTTTGCCGGGCCGCAGGCGGTGCTGGCCTATCTCTCGCGCTACACGCACCGCGTTGCCATCTCGAACCGGCGGCTCATTGCCTTCGACGAGACCGGCGTGACGTTCCGGTACAAGGATTATCGCCGCGACGGTGGCGAGCGCCAGCAGGTCACGACGCTGGCCACCGACGAGTTCATCCGCCGCTTCCTGATCCACGCCCTGCCGCGCGGCTTCCACCGCATCCGGCATTACGGCCTGCTTGCCAGTTCAACGCACAAAGAAGCCATGGCGCTGGCCCGCAGGCTGCTTGGCGTCGCCGCGCCGATTGAGGAGACCGACACCGAACCCGACGAACCGCCCGATCATCGCCCGCCATGCCCATGTTGCGGCGGGCACATGACCATTATCGAGGACTTCGCTCGCTGGTGCCAGCCCCGCGCTCCGCCGCAATCGGCGCCGCCGACCCGGAAGAACACGCCATGATCCGGCATGGTTTACCCTGCATGATGGCCGTGAACGTTGCGCCCCGGCCCATGGGGATAGGTGTGTCGACGCCGCCAGCACAGTCAAAACTGGGCTCATTGCCAGCAGGATCAGCGGCGCTTCGAGCACAATGGCCATCTGACTTCTATGCTGTTCCGTCCATCACGGGCTGGCCGGTAGGCTTGCTTCAGTCACCCCAATCCACACCAAAGTCCTTTTACCCATAGACCTGTGCGAGCCCCACCGCGGGTCGTACTTGTAAGACTTTCGTACGCCTGCCGGCGCCCGAAACCCTTCGACATTCCTGCCCTTCGTTAGCGCCATCCTGAAAGACCGATCTTGGCGGAACCGGACTCTAGCGATGGTCGAGCCAAGAGTTCGCCCGCTCAATTCGACGGACATGGGCGTCCACGCGCAACCTGCAAAGCCACGAATCAAACTCACTGTTGATCGGGTAGCTCCTGCACGCGTGCTTTGGGCGCGCGACGGATGAAAAGCAGCAACATCGAGAGGAGCGCGAAGGCTCCGCCTACGAGGAATGTCGCATCGGCACCTACCATGTCCCAGACCACGCCTGCGACAATGCTTGCAAACAGCATTGCGCAACCCGTCGAGAGATTGAACAGTCCATAAGCCGACCCCCGCAGGTCCGGCGCGGCATTGTCCGCCACGAGCTTGGCGAATAGTCCTTGGGTCAACGCCATATGGGTTCCCCATAATGCAATGCCGACAAACGCGCCGGCTATGCCGTGCAATGCTGCCAGCGCGAGATCGGAGAGGATCAGGCAGAACATGCCTGCGGCGAGAATGGTGTGCGCCGGTGCGCGATCGGACCATCTTCCGGCCGGATACGCGCCCAGCGCGTAGACGATATTCATCACAACGAGCACCAGCGGCGCGAGCGCGATCGGCAAGCCTTCCGCATTCGCTTTCAGAATCAGGAAAGCTTCGCTGAACCGTGCGAGGGTGAAGACGACGCCGACGAACACGAGTTCCCAGAACGGGCGCTCCAGCCGTCTGAGATCGACAAGGCGGATCGGCGAGCGAGCCTGTGCATCGCCGCTATTGGGCTTAGCGTCTTCAACGCCGACGAGCACCAGCAACACGGCGATGGCCGCCGGAATGATCGCGAACCAGAATACCGAGCGAATGTCATTGGCGAAGGCGACCATCAGGCCGATGGCAAGCATCGGTCCCGCGAACGCACCAATTGTATCGAGCGATTGACGTAAGCCGAACGCTTTGCCTCGGATTTCGGGTGGCGTGACGTCCGCGACCAGCGCATCGCGCGCCGCGCCGCGCAATCCCTTGCCGATGCGATCCGCAAAGCGCGCGCCAAGCACGACGGGCGCGCTCCCTGCGAGAGCGAAAAGCGGCTTGGTCAGCGCCGCGATCCCATATCCGAGCAGGATGAGGGGGCGACGCTTGCCGATACGGTCCGAAAGATAGCCGGAAAAGACCTTGGTGATCGAGGCGGTCGCTTCGGCAATGCCGTCAATAGTGCCGACGACGGCGACACTGACGCCAAGCGTCGTCGTCAGAAACAGCGGCAAGAGTGCATGAATGATCTCGGACGACAGGTCCATGAAAAGGCTGACAAACCCTAGCATCCAGACTGTGCGCGGGACTGCTCTGACGAGTGGTTTCATGCCTCGACCGTTTCGTTTGGCTGATCACCGAAGCGCCCGAAGGCCAGCGCCAAGGTCCGCAGCATCAATAGGTTTAGGACCATCGATGTCATTAGGCCACCGAGGATCACGACCGCCATCGGCCCTTCAACTTCTCGTCCCTGATCGCGGATGCCGATGGCGAGCGGCACTAGGCCCAGCTCGGTGACGTGCGACCTCATCGCAATCCGGATCAGCCGGTCGCTTGCGCCTTTGATCGCCGTGTGCGGGGTGCGAACATTGGCGTCGTGCAATCTACTTGAATGCAAGCTGCCACACCCGATCAGAACCAGTTCAGCGCCCTTGATCTAGAGACGTCGTGTCCAGTGTAGGAGGATGACATGCGTAAATTTGCACTTGCCGCGGTGACTGCGGCGGCGGCTCTGAGCTTTTCGGTACCGGCGATGGCGCAGGATTGGGAAGGCTGGCATGATCGACAGCACGACCGCCTCGATCAGCGCCATGACGATATTCATGATCAACTCGACGAGGAGCATGCCGAGGCCCACGAGCAGGGCCTGACGCCGTGGGAGCATGCCCAGCTCCACCGCGAGCTGCAGTACCAACACGACCAGGCCGATTACCAGCTCGAGCGCCAGCATCGCTGGGAGCACCGTCGCGAGTGGCAGCGTCGCCACCGCTATTACGGCTACTACGGTTATAATGGCTATTACGGCTACTGATTGGGGTGACCACTGCCCGGCCGGGCCGGCAGTGGACATCCCGGCCTTTGTCTCACGATCGGAATTCAAGATGAAGCTATCCCAACCCCTTTGGGCGGCGGCGCTCGTCGCCACCTTCACTTTTGGCGGCGTTGCCGAGGCGCACCCGCGCCTTTTGGCCTCGACGCCGGCCGCGAACGGCGTGGTCGCGTCGCCGAACCGGGTCCAGCTCAGGTTCAGTGAGCGACTCATCGGCGGGATGTCGGGCGCCGACATCCTGATGACCGGGATGCCGGGCCGGCCTCACCACCAGCCGGTGAAAATGGGCGGCTTCGCCGCTGCGATCGGCGCTGACGGCAAGACGCTGGTGCTGGCGCGACAACGGTCGCTCCCGGTCGGCACCTACAGGATTGTCTGGCATGCGGTCGCCACCGATACTCACCGGGTCGCGGGTGCTTATTCCTTCGCGGTGAAATGACCGTCGTCGCCCGGCAACCGCATTCCACGCGCGCCGTCACGCGGGCGGCTCTAGGATGCCAAGCCGGGCGACCAGCGCGAGGATCACGGTCGCGCAGCCGATTTCGAAGACAAGCCTGCGCCGTATGGTGCCGGACAGCAATGCCTCAGTCCCGCCGTAGCTCAGACAATATCTCGGTCAGAGGTTCAGCCAAGTGAAGGTAAGATTGGGGGGCTGGGACCGCATCGCTTCCCTGGAGATCCCCTCAGTCCCCTATGCCGGAATCGATGCCGGACGGCGGGTTCAGAACCAGAACCGCATGCCGGCGACGAGGCTCGTGGTTGTCCGGTCCTTGCCGTCGGCGCGTGCGAAGTCGGCGGTCCGGCCGGTCTTCGCTTCATAGGAGACGCCGATATAAGGTGCGAACTGCCGGCTGACCTCGTAGCGAAGTCTGAGGCCCAGTTCGGCATCAGTCAGTCCCGAACCGAGCCGGATTTCGGGCACGTCCTGTGCCGAGAGATTGAACTCAACGCGCGGTTGGAGGATCAATCGCTGGGTGAGGCGCTGGTCGTAATAGCCCTCGAGCCGCCCGAGAACCTCGCCCTTGTTGCTGAGGAACAGTGCGCCTTCGACCTCGAACATATAGGGCGCGAGACCTTCGAACCCGACCGCGGCGTAGGTTCGTGTCGGCGAAGGCTGGAAGTCGCGGCGCACGCCCGCCTGCAGATTGAAATAGGGTCCGATCGCGCGGCTGTAGAGCGCTTGAACCTCGGCGCTCTCGACGCCTTCACGGAACACGCCTTCGCCCTCGGACTTCAGCCATAGCCGGTTTATATCGCCGCCGACCCAGGCCTCGCCGTCCCAGCGATAGCCGTCACGGCCGGCGCGCGCCTGAACCTCGGCGAGGTTGAACATCACCTGATAGAGCGTCTGGCCGCCCTGCTCGCGCATCATCGCGGCGCGCGATCGGCTCATCTCGGATGCCGGGAAAAAGCGGTCGGCATAGTGATCCATCGGTGGCGGAGGTGCCGGCGCGTTCCCGGCGGGGAGCGCGGTGCCGCTCTGGGCCATGCCGGGCATCGTCATTCCCGGCATGGCCGACATGTCGTGGGCGCCGTGATCGCCCGACATGTCCATCCCCGGCATCGACTGCGGACCTGGCGGCGGCGCGGCCTTGGTCCCAGCGGCGGGCTTGTCCTCCATGCCCGGCATCGCGTCCGCGGGCGCCCGTGCGCGGTGCCGTGCGGGGCTGCGCACAGCCTTTTTAGCCGGCTTCTTCGCGACCGGCTTTTTAGCGACAGGCTTGGCGACCGCTGGCTTTTTGGCTGGCGCGGGCATCTTCATGCCGGGCATGCCAGGCATGCCTGGCATGCCCGGCATGTCCTGCGCCGACGCGGGCATTGCGAGCGCAAACGCGGTGGTGGCCGCGACCGCGACGAACACCCGGTTCACGCAGCGTCTCCGCGCGGGCGCACGCTGACGGTGCGCATCATGCCCGCGTGCATGTGATAGAGGAGGTGGCAGTGGAACGCCCAATCGCCGACGGCGTCCGCCGTGAAATCCCAGGTCACCTTGCCGCCTGGCTGAACGATGACAGTATGCTTGCGGGGACCATGATCGCCGTGCCCGGTCACCAGCTCGAAGAAATGGCCGTGGATGTGAATCGGGTGCGCCATCATGCTGTCGTTGATGAGGTTGATGCGAACGCGTTCGCCTTCGATGAAGGGAATCGGCTCCATGTGATCCGACATCTTCACGCCGTCGAACGACCACATGAATCGCTCCATGTTGCCGGTCAGGTGAATGTCGAGGCTGCGCCCCGGCGCGCGGACGTCAGGATTGCGCTCCAGCGCCATCAGATCCTTGTACACTAGAACCTTGTGACCGACGTCCTCGAGCCCCTGGCCGGGCTCGCCGGTCCGGTCGATCGGCATCGGCGCGATCGTCTGCACGCCCGGCCCCTTCCTCACCTGGGGCGCGTTCGAGAAATCGCGCATCTTCATGGACCCCATATCCATGGTCCCGGTCGATCCCATGTCCATGCCGCCCGCCTTGGAATGGTCCATGCCGGCCATAGCGCCGGACGCCATGCCGGGCATCGAACCTTGTGGGGTCGGCGTCGCCGTAGCGCCGGGCGTCGCGAGCTTGGCCGAGCGGTTTTGCTCGGCGCTGGGGTCGATGCCGCGCGGCGGCGTCATCCCTCCGGACATGTCCATGCCTTCCATCCCCGGCATGCTCGACATGTCCATGCCCATGTCCTTCATCGTCGCCAACGGCCGCTTGCGCAAAGGCGGTACGTCGGCGGCCATGCCGGCGCGCGGCGCCAGCGTGGCTCGCGCCATCCCCGAGCGGTCGACCGCCTCGCCGACCAGGGTATAAGCGCGGTCGTCGGGCGGGATCACAATGGCGTCATAGGTTTCGGCGACGCCGATCTGGAATTCATCGACCTCTACCGGCATCACATTCTGGCCGTCGGCCTGGACGATGCTGAGCTTGAGCCCTGGAATGCGCACGTTGAACGTGGTCATCGACGAGGCATTGATGACGCGCAGCCGCGCGCGCTGGCCCGGCGTGAACAACCCAGTCCAATTGTCGCGCGGACCGTGGCCATTGACAAGATAGGTGTAGGCGGCGCCGGTCGTATCGGAGATGTCGGTCGGATCCATCCGCATGCGGCCCCAGTCCATCCGGTCCTTGAGCGTCTGGTCGCGGCCCGCGAGAAGGCCGGCAAGCGTCTGCTTCTGGAAATTGAGGTTGCCGGGATCGACCTTCATGCGGCGGAAGATGGCTTCCGGAGAAATCGGGCTGTGATCCGACAGCACGATGACATGCTCGCGGTCGGAGGCGACCGGGTCGGACCCGGCGGGATCGATCACGATCGGCCCGTAATGGCCCAGCTGCTCCTGCAGCCCCGAATGGCTATGATACCAATAGGTGCCCGACTGGCGGATCGGGAATTCGTATGTGAAGGTCGAGCGCGGTTTGATGCCCGGAAAGGACAGGCCTGGAACGCCATCGAACTGGGTAGGCACGAGCAAGCCGTGCCAGTGGATCGAGCTGTCCTCGTCGAGGTCGTTTACGACCTGAAGCCGCACATTCTGGCCTTCGCGCAAGCGGATCAGCGGCGCCGGCACGGTGCCGTTGATGCCGATCGCCCTTGAGCGCCGGCCATCGATCATCATCGTCTGGCGCGCGATCCTGAGCGTGATATCCTCGCCCGAGACCATCGGCAGCGGCGCGACGAGGCCGGGCGACACGCTCTGCGCCCAGGCCGGCATCCATGCCGCGAGCGCGAGCCCGCCCCCCGCCAGCGTGGCGCCACGCAGCACTTGGCGGCGGTCGATCGGTTCGCTCATGGTCTTTCCCGGTTTTCGGATCTGCAACAGACGTTCGAAAGGCACTACGCAATGCGTGCGGCCAGCCCTCGTGCCCTTTTTCAAAAAAGTCTGATGGGGTTTGACGCCGTGTCAGGGTCAAGAGCGGGGATTCATTGATCCTTCAGGCGCTCCGCGAGCCTTGCTCGCGCCCGGCGCACGCGGGTTTCGACTGCCTTTTCGCTGATCGATAATGTTGCCGCTGTCTCGGCCTGACCCATATCCTGCAACGTGCGCAGCACGAGCGGTTCGCGGAGCGCTGCCGGCAGTTCGGCGATCGCGCGGGACACCCGCGCCATTTCCTGGCGGCCGGCGACTTCAGCATCGGGCAGGCTACGCTCCTCGGCGACCCGCGTGGCGGCGCCCTCCAGCGGCAGGGCAAAGACGAACAGGCGCCTGACCGCGCGGCGGCGCCGCCAGTCGCGGCACTTGTTGAGGGCGATGGTCGCAAGCCAGCGCCGCATCGGGCGGTCGGGCTCATACCGGCGGAGCGCGCGGTGCGCCGACACGAAGCATTCCTGTACGAGGTCAAGCGCTTCGTCGGGATCGCCGATATTGCCGGCGACGATGCGATAGACGGGCTCGCGATAGCGACGCATGATTTCGGCGAAGGCGGTGTCGCGTCCGGCGATGCTGAGCGCGGCCAGCTCGCCGTCAGTCAAACTGGTGAGATCGAGCGTCACCGCGCGTCGACGGTCAGCGCCTTCACCACCGCCTGATCGAATTTGGCCGCCTGGTCGGGGCGGAGAATCTGCCGCATCGCAAAGATATGCGCGAGCGTCTCCTTCTGGAGTTCGCCCATCGCCACGTGCGACGCATCGACCGCGGCGGCGACCTGGGGGCCGTTGCCATGCTCAGCCTGGATCGCGCCGGCAAGCCGCGCGTTGGCGGCGCGCAGCTCGAGCTCGAGTGCGCGGCGGCGGATCGCGAAGCGTTGCTCGAGCACGTCGAGCCGCGCTTCCTGCGCTGCATCGAGCTTCAGCTGATGATGGAGCACTTCATGAAGCTCGATCCCCTGCGCCGGGGGGCCGGGGAACAGAGCGTGGCCCAGAAACACGCCAGCGATTCCGGCCAGGAACGCTACCAGCGCGATGACAATCGTCCAGCGAAGCGGTTTCACCGGCTTGCCGTCAACAGCGTCGACGGCGCGAACGGGCTTGACGGGCCGAAGGGCGACAATGTGTCGGGTGCCGCCGACGCCGGGGGGGTTCCGGTCGCGATTCCTAGCATCAGCGCGGCAACCGCGGCGGTTGCGCCGATCCCGATCCCTTGAAGCGACATGGTCGCCGCGCGTTCGTGCAGCCGCCCCAGCACCGCGCTCTCGATCGATCCGAGCCCGGGGTGCGCCGGCGCGGCGGACAGCCGCTGCAGGGCCGCGTCCAGATCCTGTACCATAGTCTTTGCTCCGCTCGCCCTTTCCTCTCTTTACGCGCAGTACGGCGCAATCCCTCAAAAACTTGTTCAGCGAGCATCATGAATTTCCTGACCACATTCATGAGGGCTGCGCGCCGGAGCTGCGTATTCCAGGTGCCGGTGCCTTGCCGGACCTCGGAGAATCTCCCCATGCGTTTTGCACCCATCGTCGCCGCCATGCTGCTCGTCGCTCCAGTTGCGGCCTTTGCTCACCCGAAGCTCGTTTCCGCCACCCCGGCCCCCAATGTGGCCACAGCGCCGACGGCGCGGCTGCAACTGGTCTTTTCCGAAGGACTTGTTGCCCAATTCTCGGGCGCGGACCTCGTCATGACCGAAATGCCTGGCATGAAGATGAACGCGCCGATGAAGATGCCGGCCACGGCAGCGCTCGGCGCCGACGGCAAAACGCTGCTCGTAACCCTGCCCAAGGCGCTGCCAGCCGGGAGCTACAAACTCAGCTACCACGTCGTGTCGACCGACACGCACCGCGTTGAGGGCAATTACAGCTTCCGGGTGCGTTGATGACCGACGCCGGCGCAGTCGCGCTCAGACTCGGGCTTTACCTCGACCTTATGGCGTTGTTCGGCGTCGCCGCATTCGCGCTCTACGCGCTGCGCGGCGACGAGCGGCACTTCGACGGTGCGATCGCGCTGGGTCCGTGGCTTTGGGGCAGCGCCGCCCTTGGCGTATTGCTGTCGTTCGGCGGGCTGCTGGTTCTGGCCGCCGGCATGGCGAGCGTCCCGCTCGCGTCAGTCGATCTCGCGTCGGTGAAGATGATCGTCGGCACGACAAGCGTCGGCGCGGCGTGGCTGGTCCGGATGGCGGCGCTCCTGCTCGCATTCGCCGCCACTGTCGCGCTTCGCCGCCGACCGGCGATCGCCCTGTCCTTCGTGGCGGGCACCGCGGCGACCGCGCTGGCCAGCCTCGCTTGGGGCGGCCATGGCGCCATGGACGAGGGCGCTATCGGCTGGATCCATCTGACCGCCGACATCGGCCATCTGCTGGCGGCCGGCATCTGGGTCGGCGCGCTGCTCGCGCTGCTGCTGCTGGTGTTCAGGCGGCACGATCTGGTCGATCGCGATCATCTCATGCTGTCGCACCGCGCGCTGGCTGGATTCTCGCTGGTCGGCACGCTCACAGTCGCGGCAATCATCGTTTCGGGCCTGGTCAACAGCTGGTTGCTGGTCGGGCCTGCCAATATCCTCAAGCTACCGTCCAGCCTGTACGGCCAGCTGCTCATCGCCAAGTTGCTCCTGTTCGGCGCGATGGTAGCGCTCGCCGCGACCAATCGCTTCAGGCTGGTCCCTCAATTCGGACGGTCGCTCGCCTCGGCCGACCATTTAGGGGCGCTCCGCGCGCTTCGACGCAGCCTGGTCATCGAAAGCGGCTGCGCGGTCGCCGTACTGGCACTGGTGGCCTGGTTAGGAACGCTCGAACCGCCCACGTCCATGTGAAGGCCGTACCGGAAGGAAGGTCGAAGATGCCCGAACGCGACGCAGGCGCCAGCGCGCAAGCCTCGCAGGTGTTCACGCGTCCGCTGAGTTAGGGCAGCGCGGGTCAGAGCAGCCGGCGCACGCTCGGATGCCAGGCGCAAAACATGTTTCCGAAAGGTTTCGCCATTGTAAGTTTCTATTGCTACTTATTCGCATTATCGTCTAAAGGCTCACGATCAATCGCCTTGAGGGCCTTTATGAAAACGTCGCTTGCCGTTCTAGCAGCATCCTCCGCCTTGTTTTTTGCCACGCCTGCGCTCGCTGCCGACCCGTCGGAACGGGCCGAAATCGATCAGCTCAAGGCATTGGTCGCCGCGCAGTCGGCGCAGCTCGCCGCGCAAGCGCAGCGTATCCAGAAACTGGAAGACGCGCAGAGCCGGGCGCCCGCTGTTGCCGATGCCGTGCCGGTGAGTCCGTCAACGCCCGTCGCTTCTTCCGGCGCTCCGGCGCAGACGGTCGCCGTGCCTTCTGCGCGGGCTCCCATATTCGCGTCTGCGTCACCCACCTCTGATACGACGATCGGCGGCTATGGCGAGATCGCCTATAATGGCTATCTCAAAGACAAGAGCCGCAATCAGGCCGACCTCCAGCGCTTCGTCCTCTTCTTCGGCCATCAGTTCAACGATCATCTCAGCCTGATGAGCGAGGTCGAATATGAACATGCCGTCACCAGCGCGTCCGATAAGGGCGAGGCCGAGATCGAGCAGGCCTATCTCAACTACCGGTTTACTCCCGCGATCAACGTGAAGGCCGGCCTGTTCCTGATGCCGTTCGGATTCATCAACCGCAATCATGAGCCGCCCGTCTTCTACGGCGTCGAGCGCAACGAGGTCGAACGCCGGATCATTCCGTCGACCTGGCGCGAAGGCGGTGTCAGCGTCTGGGGCTCGACCCCGTTCGGGCTTGCCTATGACGTCGGTATCACGACTGGCTTCGACTTCGCGAAACTCGACGACGCGAGCGCGCCGCTGCTCGCGACCCATCAGGAACTGCAGCTCGCCCATGCCAGCAACCTATCGGCTTATGGCTCGCTCGAATATACCGCGGCGCCCGGTGTGCTGATCGGTGGTGCGATCTTCTCGGGCAAGACCGGCCATTCCAACGCCGATTACAAGTCTGATCCGACCGGGCCGAACTTCGCCGGCATAAGCGGTCGTGTGACGTTGTGGGACGTCCATGCCCGCGTCCAGCGCTCGGGCTTCGACGTCGAGGCGCTCTACACCCGTGGCAGCTTCGCCAATACGGCCGCGATCGACCAGATAATCCTCGATTATAATGTCGCCAACGGGACGGAGAGGCCGATCGTGCCCCGCGCCTTCTATGGCTGGCTGGTCCAGGGCGCCTATACCTTTGGACTTGGCGGCGATGTCACGCTGTCGCCATTCGCCCGCTATGAAACCTACAACACGCAGTCGAGCCTGCCGCTCGGCCTGATCGCCGATCCCCTCAACCGCGATCGCGTGTTGACCACCGGCTTGTCATTCAAGCCGCTCGATCAGGTCGTGGTCAAATTCGACTACCAGAAATATTTCAAGAACAGCACCAATGACCGGATCAATCTCGGTCTCGGCTACATGTTCTAGGCGCCGATCATGGCGGGTGGTGGCCTGACCACGACCTCATCGAACAGCGTTGGGCAGCCGCCGGCAAGGCCGCCTTTTCTCCATCAGCGAAGGGTAAAAATGAAAAGGGCTATCTCGCTTGCGGCATTTGCAGCGGTTGCCGCAACGACCCTCATGGCGACGCCGGCTTTGGCCGACGAGCCGTTGTTCGGGTATGTCTACACAACCGATCTGCTGCCCGAAGGCAAGAAGGAGGTCGAGCAATGGATGACAGCGCGCGAATGGCGCAGCCAGGGCGAATTCCACCTGATCCAGACCAAGACCGAGGCGTCTATCGGCGTCACCAATAACTTCCAGCTCTCAGGCTACGTCAACTTCGCCTACACCTATGCCAACAGGAACACCCCGTCAGGCGATACCGCGCCGCCCGAGGTCTTTGCGGATTTCAGTGTCGATCCGAACCGCCGGTTCAGCAAGGCGCGCTTCGAAGGCGTCGCGATCGAGGGGCTGTGGCGGATCGCCAGCCCCTATACCAAGCCTGTCGGTATCGCGCTCTATGTCGAGCCGATGATCGGCCCGCGCACCCGCGAGCTGGAATCGCGGCTGATCGTCCAGAAGAACTTCCTCGATGATAAGCTCGTTTTCGCCGCCAACCTGACCGTCGAGCAGGAACTTCGTCAGCTCCAGGCCGACCCAACGGCCGATGTCGGCACGGTCGAAGCCACCAAACACTGGGATCATGAGACCGACATCAATTTCGGCATCGCGGGAAGCTATCGCTTTCGGCCGAAATGGTCCGCGGGCTTCGAGGTCCAGAACGAGCATGAGTTTGCCAGCTTCAACCCGTTCGAAAGCGGCGTGCGAACCAACGAGGCCTGGTATGCCGGACCGACCCTTCATTATGGCGGGCAGCACATGTTCGCGACGGCGACCTTCCTGGCGCAATTGCCGGTGGCGAAGGACTATGCCAATCCCGCGCCGGGCTTCATCGTCGACGGCATCACCAATGGCGACGATTTCGAGAAGTTCCGACTGCGCATCAAGGTCGGCTATTATTTCTGAGGCGCCCTTTTTTGAGGCTCGCCCTTTCCGAGGCAAGGCGATGAAGCGTTCGACATATTATCTCGTGCCGCTTGCGGCTTTGGCGGCTCCGACCGCCGTCTACGCGACCGTCTACCTGACGGTCGAACAGGCGCAGCAGCAGATGTTTCCCGGCGAAGTCCTGCGGCCTGACTTCCGCCTGCTTGCACCCGAACAGATCGCCGCGATCCGCAAGGGCTCGGGCGAATCCCCGCTCGGCCGGGAATTGAAGGTCTGGCGGGCATCAGGCGGCGGCTGGTTCATCGTGGACGAGGTGGTCGGCAAGCACGAATTCATCACTTTCGCGCTCGGCATCGATGCCTCGGGCGCGGTGAAGGATGTCGAGATTCTCGACTATCGCGAGGCTTATGGCGGACAGGTGCGCGATCCGCGCTGGCGGGCGCAATTCGCAGGCAAGCGTGCGGGACAGCCGTTGCGGCTAGGCGGCGAGATCAAGAACATCTCGGGTGCGACGCTGTCGTCGAAGCATGTCACCGATGGCGTTCGCCGGCTGCTCGCCACCTATGCGATCGTGCTCGCGCATGCCGGATAGATGATCACGCGCTGCCAGCCACTGCTCGGCACCTTCGTCGAGATTACCGCGCCGGCCGAAGCCGGCGCGGCGATCAGCGCGGCGTTCGCCGTCATCCGCCATGTTCACGCGCGCATGTCGTTTCACGAGGACACGAGCGATCTCGCCCTGATCCGCCGTGCCGATCCGGGCGAAGTCATCGAGGTCGATCGCGAGACGGTCGCTGTCCTCCGCGTGGCAAATGCGCTCCATGAGGCGACCGACGGGCTTTTCGACGTGACGATGGGACGAGAGTTGGTCCGCGCCGGGTTCCTTCCGCGCATGGACGTCGCCCACCTCGCCCGTTTCTCCGGCAACACCGGCGACCTCGATATCGTCGACGACACGCACCTCCGGTGCCGGCGTCCGCTGCTTGTCGACCTCGGCGGCATCGCCAAGGGCCATGCGGTCGATCGCTCCGTTGAAACACTGGTCGGTGCGGGTGTCGCCCACGGCGTGGTCAATGCCGGTGGCGACCTTCGCCTCTTTGGTGATCAAGACTGGCCTGTCCACCTGCGTGATGCTGAGGGACGAATGGGCGCGCCTCGGCTAATGTCCGACTGCGCGGTCGCCAGTTCGGCCAATCTGCTCAATCGGCGGCGGCACCGGGGGCAGGACGTCAGTCCGCACTTCGATAGGGACCGACGGCCTGTGCTAAGCGACCACGCCGTAACGGTCGTCGCTGACCGGTGCGTGATCGCCGACGCCATGACCAAGGTCGCCCTGGCCGATGTCGCGCTGGCAAACAGGATTCTTGCGGCGCACCGCGGCTTCGTTCTGTCGCGGCAGTTGCCACGGATGGCCGCCTGATGCCGCATCGCCGCACGGCACGGCTGGCCCGATGGCAGATCTGGCTGCTGACGATCAGCGGTTCGCTCCTCTGGTTGAGCGGTGCGGCCTGGTTGCTCCTGCATTATTTCGGGCAGGCCAAGGGCGAGTTCGGCCCGGAGGCGAACCCGCTGGAGCCCTGGATGATGCGGGCGCATGGGTTCGTCCTGATCCCCGCTCTGCTCGGAATCGGCGGGATGTTCGTTGCTCATATCCCCAAGGGCTGGACGCATCAGCTTCAGCGTGTTGCCGGGATCGCGCTCTGCACGCTCCTCGCCCTGCTGATCGCGAGCGGCTATATGCTCTATTATGTCGGCGACGACATCGTCCGGACGTGGACCAGCATAGTCCACTGGTTGCTTGGCCTTGTTCTGCCTGTGATCTTCATCTGGCATTATCTGAACGGACTGCGCGCGCGACGTCGACGCTCGCGTTCGCCGGCAGGCTGACGAATATGAGCCCGACGTCATGTGGCTACGGTTGCTTCCGGAAATGACGGCGTTGGCCTCGTTGGCACCGAAGCTTGCGATCTGAATCATGCCAGCATCGCGGAGCGGAGCATCTTCGCGTAGCGGCATAGATGCTGTCGGGGATGTGGTGCCGCACCGCCTATATCGAACAGGGCTGGGCTGACGCGATCATCGCACCGCCGTCCGATCACTTCGCGACATAGAGATATGAGACGATGGGCAAGGGCAATGGGCGCTTCCTTATCAGCCGCTTCGATCAGCCCGTTCGGCCGCTTCCGTCGAGACCAGACATTCGCCCGCGCCGCCCCAATGGACCGGCTTTGGGTCGCAAGCCGTCATCGCGATTCACCTCGGCGGCCGCCACGAGGCGGCCGCCGAGGTGAAGAGGATCAGGCGTCCTTTGGAGCTGCCTTAGGCCTGCCCCGCTTGGGCGCACTGACGGGCGCAGGTTCCGCCACGGGAACTGGCGCCGACTCTTTGGGCTTGCGCCCCAAGCCGATCTTCTTGGCAAGGGCTTTGCGCTGCTCGGTATAATTCGGAGCGACCATGGGATAATCGGGAAGCAGATTCCACTTCCGGCGATACTCCTCAGGCGTTAGCTGGAAGTGTGTCATCAGATAGCGCTTGAGCATCGTGAGCCGTTTGCCATCCTCAAGACATACGAGGTAGTTCGGCTTGACCGAGCTGCGGATCGGAACCGCTGGCTTTTGCGCGGCAGGAGCCTCCTGCTCGGGCTCTGACGCACCGAGCCCAGCCAGCGTACCATAGACGCCCTTGATGAGCGCCGGAAGATCGCCGACCGCAAGATTGTTGTTCGAGACGTGGGCAACCACGATGTCGGTGGTAAGTTCGAGCAAACCGGCCTTCTTATCGGTGTCAGCCATTGTTCCCCTGCTTTTCTGGAACTTCGGACGTCAGTGTCCGATCACATCTTTAATATAGCCGCTTTCGATATGAAAGCTGCGCCGAATCGTTGAAATTCGTGAAACTATTCGTCACTACTCATTTGCTGACAACGTGTTCGCCGCCATTGTCCCGGCGTCATACCAATAATGCGAACAAATGTACGATGAAAATGGCTTTGATCCGAAAATCCACACTCGCTCGCTATTTCGGCCAAACCAATTTCACTCCCTGCGAGCAGTCTCAAAGCGAGACAAAGCCTTTGATACAGCAGCCAGCGATGCGGTGGATGGCCCACGGTATTTTTGAAGGCCTTGAGGAAATGATTCTGCGATACATTGAGATGGTCGGCGATCTCACGAAGCCCGAATGACCGATCGATCCGCGTGAGCATCTGGTTCTGAGCAAGGCGGACCTGCCATGTCGCCAGTCTCGCGCGATCCGCGGGCCGTGGCTCGCCATCGGTCAGTAGGAGCCGGAGGCAAGCGCAGGCCGGTCCGACGGGACAATGGTCCGAACAATCGCCATCCGGCCGCCCTATCACTGGACGCATTCGCACAATGCATCTCCGGGAAGCACAGGCATAAATCTCGAGGCGAAGGCGCGGGACTTCATGAAATGCGGTTATGCATGCACAATCTCCGACCGCTGCTGTTGGCCGCCCCACACCAAGATAATCGGACTGGACGCCTCAACGAGACGCCAGCCAACCCCTCGGCCAAGTCGAGCTGACCTCGGCCAAATTTTTTCCACCCATTACTTAGACACTTTGGGACGCACAGATTGGCAAGATCGAGCGCAGTTTTTTACTTCCAAATTGGAAGATTACCGACACCCGGCGCTGCGTGCAGCAAAAGTTCAGGCAGCAAAAGTTCAGAGTGCCGCGCTAGCGCGGCACAACCATATCCTCCGGCGATGCGGTCGGGCCGACGGTGAGTACCCAAGCGCCAAGGAAACGGATCATCGCCGGCGCGATCAGGGCCGCAGCCGTCGGGCCGGCTCAGCCCCCAAATCGACAGCCCGTCGGTGGCGGCCCGTCGGTCAGTTCGCCGCGCGCCACCCAGAATTCCCGCGCACCATCGGGACCGCGAACCTCAGGCGGCAATTGCACCTGAACGAGCGGACCGCGAACCCCGATCACGATGCCGCAATTGGTTCTGCTTCCAATTTCCAGCCCCTCCCTGAAGGGCTTGAGGCGGGCTTCCTCGGCCGCCTGCGCCCGCCTGTCGGCTTCAAGCCTCGCTTGCCCGCGCGCGATCGCATCGTTGTGCCCACGAATCCAGTCGTGCGTGATCGGTATCACCCGGATCGGGAGATCATAGGCGATCGGTCGGCCAGAAGGCATGATCGCCGCCGCCCAGAGCGTTTCGCCCGTAGGCGCGTGGCAGATGAACAATCCGAATGGCGGGTCGGCCTCGGCGCTCCGGGCCGCGCGCTCGACAAACGGGCTGGTCGAGAAAAGCGGCGCGAATCCCCGGTTTTCTGCCAAGCTAGCCAGTTCGTCGAATGAAGAAAACCACCCCCAGAGCCTGGCGCGGTCGATCGTCACCGTCTCGCCGGCCAGAGTGATCGTCCTTGTTTTCTGGGTCGCGTCGGCCCGCCCGGCGCTGATCGCGAGTTCGAACGTGTTGCCGGATGTGGCGCAAGCGGTTCGCACCGCGATCAAAGGCGAGGCGATGGTCGACTTGGTGACGGCATCGCCGGTCGACACCATCCGTGCATAGCTGCCATCCGGCAGCCGGCGCTTACCGTCCGTGTCGAGCAGCCCCGGCTTGAAAGCACGGTCCAGCGCCTGAAGCAGGTCCAGTTCTCGCGCGCTGGGCTCGGCATGGAGCGACGACGCCATCGAAACCAGCGTGGTGCATATGGCGCTCAGGACGATCCGGCGCTTCACCGCGGAAACCATGCGATTATGCCGGACCTGTCGCGACGCGTTCCCATGTTTATTCCCTCCACCGATCCGCGGTCCATGTCATCGCATGGTAGCGCCTCGGTTTGAATTGGCATCGCGCAGCGCGGTGACCATTTCAAACCGAACCCCTGTCCGACCGCGGCGCGCGCAGCCGCGCTTTATCCCGTCACCGCGCCGGCGCGGCGGCGGCCTGCTCCGCCGGCAGGGTTTCGCGGTTAAAGGTGATGGTGCTGATCTTGGCGTCGAGTCCTTGCGTCACCGCGGCCGTCAGATCGTTGGCCATGTTGCCGCCGATGACCGAATTCCGGTCGATCAGAAGCCCGCATTGGCGCTGCTTATAGACTTGGGCGACGACCGGCTGCAGCTCGGTCGAGATGCGCTCCAGAGCCTTCTCGCGCGTAGCATCGATCTCCCGCGCGCGCAGCCGCGTCTTGGCTTCGATCGGCTGGAGCCGAGCCTGGAGCGCCTGCTGGCGCTGCAGGCGCTGCGTCTCGGGCAGTTTCGCCGCTTCGGCATTGAAGGCCTTGATGTCTGTTTCGACCGGTTGCCGTTCCCCGTCGATTTCCTGCTGCGCTTGCTGCGTAAGCGCGCGCAACCGATCGGATGCCGCGACGGCAACCTTGGCATTGGCCATCACCGCCTGTCGGGAAAGAAGGCAAACACCCGGGATCGTAGGCCCACCCAGCCCCTGGGCGGCCTGGCCGCCGGCCGGCGCCGCGGTTTGGGCGTGCGCGGTCGTTGCGACCGTGGTCAGGGCGAGAACGGTGATCAGTCGGCGCATTATCGTGTTCCTCATGCTGAAGCAGTTTCGAGTTCAAGTTCGAGCGTGGTGCCTTCGGTTTGGACCGCGGCGTCCTTGACGACGGTGTCCACACGCGCCTGCCGCCGGGCGAGCGCGTGAAGGCGGTCAAGCGAAGCCAGATGGAAATGAATGGGCGCGAGCCAGCCTTTGGCGTGCCATTCGACGACGGTCGGTCCATCGAGCTTGGCGAACCGCGCCTCATCGACGATCCTGAAACCCGTGAGGCCGAGGGAGCGACCGGTCACCAGAGTGACGTTCGCCTGCCGCTCGATCAGGAGGTCACGCGCTTCGAGGGCGCGAACCAACGCGATGGTCGCGTCCGCCTGCACGCGGAAGACGTCACAGAATTTGAGTGCCGCCGCCACGACTGCCGTCGGTTTGCCATCCTCGAACAGCGGCACACCTTCATCACCATCCTGATGGAGCAAAGGGCTTTTCGGATCGATGGCGAGAACATGCCGCTCATCCGGCGTCCTAAGGAGCGCGAATGGATGGCGCAGGATATGCGCTGGGACATAGATGTCACCGCGTCGATCGTCGCCGGATGGTTCGGACAGCGAAGGGAGCGCGACCTCGCAAGCCCACTGTCCATTGTCGACGAACAAATTGCGCCGCTCCAATCCCATGACGGCGATCGGAGACGGATCGCTGGCCGAAAAGACGATCGGATAGACGCGCGCCGCGGCGGCGAACTCGCCAACCAGGATCGGAGCGAATGGTACGTCGCCGGCGTGCGCCATGCCACCGGCGACAACGCGCCAACCGCCATGCTGATCTGCATTGAGCGGCACCAGCCCACCATCGGCGGGAAGCATCTTGGAATCGGTCGTCATATACCTGCGCTGTCGCCCTTCGCCATGGATCTCGGAAGATGTGGGACCGGACACGCGGCGCGACCGCCCACGACTCATCTTCCCGGCGCTGATAACGAGGGGGCAGGCGCCGTCCGCTAGTGGATTCCCTAGCCAATGCTGCCGATTTGAAACGAAAGAGGATGGCGCGCACCGCCGAACAACCGGTCGCGATCCAAAAATATTTCGCGGCGCTAGTGAAATCACCGGCAAAGCAAGACGCAGCACCAGCCATAGAGATCGAAGCAATCTTCAGAATCTCAGGTGGGCATGTTTTCCACGAACGCAGGTCAGTCTGGTCGCAGCGGATGCCATTCGGCGTCGGCGAGACCGATTCTGCGTGCGCCCCCTTTCCCACGCGCGAAACCGGTGGGCGCACCCGTTTTTCGGGGAGCTGGTGACCATCGGCGCCACGCCGAACGCGATGGCGCGGCGATCTGCGCGGCGATAAGCCGAACCAGGGTCGGCGGCAGCTTCTGGGCGATGCCTGCCATCTCCGGCCAATATTCGGCGCTCATATGCGCCGATCGTGAGGATGCCGCCAGGACAGCGATCGCGCGCGAACAGGCTGTTCCGAGCGCTTCCCTGTTGCTGTTCGGGCGTGGCGTCGATCACTGCCTCATAACCTCCACCCAGGACAGCACGGCCTTGCCGGCCGGCGATCACGACCCCTGGACGCTAATGGCCCATGCCAATCGCCTCGTGGCCGATGCGGATGACATGCTCGCCCTTCTCGCTGCGGCCTCTGGCCGCGAGGTCTCTGACCCCATCACCGGCAGGCAGCTCGACAGTTGTCGCCTGCGCCGCGATCTCGTCGCTCAGATCGATGCGTGGGATTATGCGGATCCCTTCACCGGAAAGACGATCGACGCCATCGAGTGGATCGAGATTCTGGGCGACTGGCGAGCACAGATCGACGCCAATCGCGCGCTCTCCCATGCCATCGGCATCAGGGGCTGGAAAACCAAGTCGCTGAGCCGTTTTCTCTGGGCCGATCGCCCTCCCCGCCTCTCCCTGACCACCCACCGGTCCACGACCAGCGACGGCAAGGCGATCGGCATTTGGCCATCGCGCGCACCGGAGGGCTTCGCGCGGCGAGCGGATGCCGCCGGACAGCCGCTTGCCCGGATCGAGGATGGTTTCATTCGTTCGATAGGGCTTGGCGCCCAATTATTCCCGCCCTGCTCGATCGTGATCGACATGGCGGGCATCTATTATGATCCAAGCGGACCGAGCGATCTCGAGCGGATATTGTCCACCGCGGATTTCCAACCGCAGTTGATCGAGCGCGCGGATGCGCTCACGCGCCTCCTCGTTCGTGGCGGGGTCACGAAATATGCCGCGCAAAAAGCCGGCGCGGTCGATCTTCCATCGGGTGTCCGACGGATTCTTGTGCCCGGCCAGGTAGCCGATGATCTTTCGGTCCGGCTGGGTGCCTCAAGTGCAGCCGGCAATCTCGACCTCCTGCGCCGCGCGCGCGCCGCGGAGCCGAACGCCTGGATCGTCTATCGGCCGCACCCCGACGTCAGCACGGGTCTGCGCAAAGGGCATGTCGGTGACCGGGAGGCGCTTCGATATGCGGACCAGATCGTCCGCGACGGTTCGATAGCCGCGCTACTGGACCGGGTGGAATGCGTGCATACCCTCACCTCGCTGGCCGGGTTCGAAGCGCTGCTGCGCGGCTGCCAGGTGGTCACGCACGGACAGCCCTTTTATGCCGGCTGGGGCCTCACCGAAGATCTGGCGCCTCCGATCGAACGGCGCACGCGACGCCTCGCGCTGCTGGAGTTGGTGGCCGGCACGCTCATTCTCTATCCACGCTATGTCGATCCGGCGACCGGCCTACCGTGCTCTCCCGAAATATTGGTGCAACGGCATCTCGCCGGATGGAAGCCAAGATCCACGATCCTCAGTCGGCTGCGAGGCCTCCAAGGCAAAGCGGTCGTCGCAGGTCGGCGTCTCGCAGGAGCGGCGGCATGACACAGCGGCAGCCAGGCAGCTTTCTCTTCCTGCAAGGTCCGCCGGGTCCCTTCTTCGCGCACCTGGCGGCAGGACTCGAAGCCGAGGGCCATCGGTGCAACCGCATCAATTTTCACGGCGGCGATTGGCTGGATTGGCGGCGGCAGGCACTCAATTTCACAGGCGACCTGAACGCCTGGCCGGACTATCTCGATAACGTCCTCACCGATCTCGCCGTCACCGACATCATCCTCTTCGGCGACTGCCGCCCGCTCCATGAGCGCGCGGTCACGCTCGCGAATGAGCGGCGGGTGGTCGTCCATGTCTTCGAGGAAGGCTATATTCGGCCCGACTGGGTCACGCTCGAGCGCGGCGGCGTCAACGGGCATTCTCGCCTTCCGCGCGACCCGCAGGCCTATCTGCGCCTAGCGGAAGGGTTGCCCGCGATCCCGGCCTATCCGCCGATCCCCGCCTCGTTCCGGCAGCGTGCACTCGAAGCGCTCGCTTATTTCACGGCGGGCTGGCTGCTGAGGCCCTGCTACCCGCGCTACCGATCGCACCGGCCTTATCCGGCATCGATGGAATTCCTGGGCTGGGCGCTGCGCTTCGCCACCCGGCCGATCTCCCGCGTTCGCGCCGCGATCACCCAGCGGCGGCTGGGGCGAAACGCGTATTTCGTGCTGCCGCTGCAACTCGATTCCGACCATCAAATCAGAACCCACTCGCCATTTTCCGGGATGACGGAAGCGATCGCACAGGTCGTCTCATCCTTCGCCCGACATGCGCCGGCCGACACCATGCTGGTGATCAAGGAGCATCCTCTGGACAACGGCCTCAAGGGCTGGCGGAAGGTTGTCTACCGTATCGCGCGCGCCTCCGGCGTATCGCGGCGGACCCTCTTTCTTGAACATGGCGATATCCAGGCGCTTGTGACCCGCGCCGCGGGCGTCGTGACGGTCAACAGCACGACCGGTACGCTCGCGCTCTCGGCGGGCACACCGGTCGCGGTGCTGGGAGTTGCGGTTTACGATCTCGCCGGGGTTACGCATCAGGGCGAACTGGACACGTTCTGGGTTGCGCCCGGAAAACCGCAGCTCGAAATATATGACGCATTCTGCCGGGTGCTCGTCTCCCGCTGCCTGCTGCGCGGCGGCTTCAGCAACGAAAACGCGCGCGCTCATCTACTGCCCGCCACCGTCGCGAAGCTCTGCCAGCGCATCGACGTCGACACCATGGATCCACCAGCGCGTACGGTGAGCGCATGAACCTGCTCCCCAGATTGGTCGTGGGCGAGTGGCGCACCTCGGGGACCTGTTCGAGCTCGCCGCCCGGACAATGGCGGTATCCGCCAGAAGTCGTGCTGGATCTATCCCGGCTGCTGTCGCGCGTGCGGCACCCCTCCCCGACCGGGATTGACCGGGTGGAGATGGCTTATGCCCGCACGCTCTCCCGGCTCATCCCGGATCGCTTGCGCTTCGCGGCCGTGCATCCAACCGGCGTCTATGGGCGCCTGCCCTCCCGAAGCGTCGAGGAGTTCCTCAACCGTACCGAGGAGCGGTGGGAAAGTACCGGCGGTGCTGAACGGCGCATGCAAGGGCAACTCGCCGCGGTAAACCATTGCTGGCTTCTGCGGCCTCGTCCCGTGCCGGATGGCACCGCGCAACGCGTCCTGCTCCAGGTGTCTCCGCATCATCTGCAGCACTCCGCGATCATTGCGCGGAAGCTGCGCCGGGAATGTGCGCGGTTCGTATGCATGGTCCACGACCTCATCCCGATCACTCATCCCGAATATGCCCGACCGACCGGATCCGACCTTCACGAGCGCCGAATGCGATCGGTCGAGACATTCGCCGATGGCATTCTGGCGAACTCGCAAGCCACGCTCGACGTGTTCCTCCAGCGACCGGAGGCGCATTCGTCCGGGCGCCCGGCTCGGGTGGCGCGGCTTGGCGTGGATCCTACTTGGCTCCGCCCGACGCCTTCGCGCGCGCCGAATCGCAGCTATTTCGTGTGCCTATCCACGATCGAGCCGCGCAAGAACCATCTGCTGCTGCTCCACATCTGGCGATCGATGATCGAAGCGCTCGGCGCCGAGCAGGTTCCGACCTTGTATCTGGTCGGCCGACGCGGATGGGAGAACGAGAATGTCGTCGACATGCTCGATCGCTGCCAGACCCTGCGAGGCTGCGTGCGGGAACTCCCCCGGCTGCCGGATAGTCAACTCCGGGATCTTCTCGCCGGCGCGCGCGCGCTGCTCATGCCGTCCTTCGCGGAAGGGTTCGGAATGCCGATTTCCGAGGCATTGGCCGCCCGTGTCCCGGTCATCGCGAGCGACATCCCTGCCCATCGCGAAGCAGGCGGCCCGGCGCCCGACTATATTGACCCGATCGACGGAACCGCCTGGCGCCAGGCCATCCTCGATTATTCCGCGCCGGCGAGCGCGCGCCGCGCCGCGCAGAAGACCCGTCTCTGCCATTGGCATCCAGTCACCTGGGACGCGCATGTGAAGACAGCGCTTTCGCTTGTCGAGGAGGTGGCGGCATGCTGACCCGCAAGGAGAGCCTGCGCCGGCTTCTCTGGGAGCTGACCGACGGATTTGATGCTCAATGCCATGTCGTCGGCGGCATGATCATTCGCGAGCTGCACACCAGATATGGCCGCGACAATATCGGCTATCTGTGGATGCTGGCCGAACCGATGCTCCTGGCGGGCGCGGTGTCGCTGCTCCATTTCGGCGGGGATCGCGGAGGGAGTCACTATGGCTCGGACCTCCGCGTGATTCCGTTCAGCCTGACCGGCTACTGCGTCTTCATCATCTTCCGCTCGATCGTGTCCCGCGCCGAAACCACCCTTGAATCGAATAAGGCGCTGCTCTTTCACAAGACGGTCTCGATATTCGACATGCTTCTCGCGAGGACGTTGCTCGAATTTCTATCGACGGTGACCGCGCTGGCGCTGTTGTTGAGCGGCGCGGTCGCCGTCGGTCTCGCCGATCCCCCGGCCAGACCGCTCCTGCTTCTCGCGGGCATCGTTCTTTTGACCTGGCTCTCCTTCGCTGTTTCGATGTCGATTTGCGCCGCCACCCATTTCAGCAAGGCGGTCGCCAAGCTGATCCATCCGGCGGTTTATATCCTGATGCCCCTCTCCGGGGCCTTCTTCGCGCTGAGCTGGATACCCGAGCCCTATCGCTCCTGGATCGCGTGGCTCCCGATCGTTCAGATCTTCGAAATGGTTCATAGCGGCCAGTTCGAGAGCATCGAGCAGCCGATCTACGACCCGCTGTACATCATCGCATGGTGCCTCGGATTGACCGTCCTGGGCCTTCTCTCCCTGCGCGTCCTGCGTCGCCACGTTCACCTGAGCTAGCCAGATGCCCACCAACCCAGCCTCCATCGACGATCTGCCGGGATCAGCGAGTTCGCTTCGGCACGCGGCCTATCGCGCCGATGACCAGCCCGAACCGGCACCTGCCCCCCATATCGATTTTACCCAGCTCAAGGTGCCGAGGGTCGCGCCCAATGGCTGGGTGGAACCGGAGGATGACGACGATTTCGAAGCACCGAAGTCCAACGCCCGCCTGCTGCTGCTCGCCCTGCTTTTGATCGTCTTGCCCACGTTGCTCGCCGCCGGCTTCGAATATCTTGTTGCGGCGGACAGATATGAGTCCGAAGCGAAGTTCATCGTTCGCGCGCCGCAGATGACGCCGAGCTCGACAAGCCTGGGGCAGATGCTGGGCCTTGCGAATGGCACGACACCGGCCGACGCGCACAGCGTTGGCGAATATCTGCTTTCACATGACGCCGTGGATGCGCTCGGACAAAAGACGCTCACCGGGATATTCCGCCGGCCGGAAGCCGACTTCGCGACCCGGCTATGGTTCGCCGAGCCCAAACCGGAAACGCTGCTCAAATATTATCGCGACATGGTGCGGGTCACCAGCAGCACGGAAACCGGCATCACCACCCTGAGCGTTCAGACCTTTCGGCCGACCGATTCCAAGGTGCTGGCGGATCAGCTGCTTCGGCTGGGCGAAGAACGGGTGAACAGCCTTAATCAGCGCATGCTCAACGACGGCCTGGCCGCAGCGGATCGCCAGGTTCGGGATGCCGAAATGGAAGTCGAGCGAACCGCCGCCGCGCTGACCCGGTTCAGGCAATCGCATCGGGATATCGACCCCGAACGTAGCGGCGCTGCTCAGATCCAGCTCGCCTCTTCGCTGGAACAGGCCGCAGCCACCGCGCGGGCAAACTTCGAAGCCATGGCCGCGAAAATTCCGCCCTCGGCACCACAATATGCAGCAGCCGCGCGACAGGTTCACGCGCTGGAAGCACAAGTGAGCGCGGCGCGCGCGCGGATGGCGGGTTCATCCCAATCGCTGGCGGCCGGGCTTGGCGAATATGAGGAGCTGCGCATCAAGCAGGATTTCGCAGCGAAGCGCTATCAAGCCGCGGCGACCAGCTACCAGGGCGCGCGCGAGCAACTCCTGAAGCAGCAGCTGTTCATCGTCTCGGTCGTGAAACCCAATCTTCCCGGCAAGGCCTTGTTTCCCAAGAGGCTGTTGACCGTCGCGACGGTCTTCTTCGGCCTCCTTCTCACATTCTCCGTCGGATGGCTGGTCTTCGCCGGCGTCCGCGAACACGCAGCATGAGCGACAAAAGATGATCTCCACCCTGAAACTGAGGAAGTCGGCGGGCGTGCGCGTCTCCCTGCCCGTACATCGCCTGATCGCCCAGGCCAATCGGGCCCGGACCGAGCAAAACTGGCGGATGGCCGCCGAATGCTATGAAGCCGCGCTCGAGCGCGACGATCAGCTCACCCATGTCTGGATCCAACTCGGCCACGCGCGGAAGGAACAAGGCGATCTCGGCGCCGCGCATTCCGCCTATCTTCGCGCGGTGGAAACCGGCGACGGGGACAGCGACGCATATCTCCATCTTGGCCATGTCGCAAAGCTTCGCGGCAACATCCCAGGGGCCGCGCGGCACTATATCGAATCTGCCCGGCGCGCGCCTGCCAATTTGGACAGCATCGTTGAAATTCAAACCCTTCTCGCAAGAGGCGCCGACATCGACATGGAAACCCTGCTCAGCCTGGTTGATGAGGAATTGCATCAACCCGCGTCACGACCCGCTCCTCTGGTCAGCCAGGCGGCCCTGAAGGCCGAAGTCGCGATGAGCGAACTGCTCGCCGCGCTCGGCCGCGACGGCGGCGAAACGGCTTCGGTGATGGAGCAGACCACGGAAGCCGCGGCATTCATCAAGACGCTGGCGCAGACCTGGAACGACAATCCCCAGACCGGACAGTCCCAGCCGGCGCTCATTTTCGACGTCTCCGACCTTCTGACCTATTTCAAGAAAGTCCGGTCGCCGACCGGCATTCAGCGCGTTCAGATCGAGACGATCGTCAGCGCGATGCATGCCGGTACGACCAGCGTGCAAGTCTGCTGCTTTGTTGAGCACCGCGACGAATGGGTCGAGATCCCGGCCACTCTGTTCCTCCGACTGTGCAAGCTGAGCCTCGACGACGATGCCGGGGAATGGAATGGGGAACTCGCCAAAGCCTTCGTTCTCCTGAACATCGCGGACTCCATCCAATTTCCCGATGGAGCCTTCCTGATCAATCTGGGCACGTCATGGTGGCTCCAGAATTATTTCCTTTTCATCAGGCGCGCGAAGCAGATGCACGGCATCCGTTACGTGCCCTTCGTCCATGACATGATCCCCGTGCTGCGCGGGGAATTTTGCCCCAAGGTCTTGACCCAGGATTTCATCTCGTGGGCCATCGGGGTTTTTGAGCATGCCGATTATTTCTTCGTCAATTCGGAGGCGACGAAAAGCGACCTGATCAAGGTCGGCGAATATCTCGGCCGCTCCGTCGACCCGTCGACTGTTTCCGTGGTTCGCCTCGATGCGGACTACCGCAAGCCGGTCAAACGCGATCGCCCGCTATTGCGCAAATGGGGGCTTCAGGAAGCGAAGTTCGTGCTGTTCGTCTCGACGATCGAACCGCGGAAAAATCACCTCCGCGTGTTTGATGCCTGGATCTCGCTGCTGCGTCGTCATGGGCCGAAGAAGACGCCGATGCTGGTGTGCGTCGGCCATCCCGGATGGCTCAACGATGCGATCCACGAACAATTGAACGCGCATGAGAGCCTCCGCAATCACATCCGGATGCTTTCACAGATTTCCGATGCTGAACTCGCGCAGCTATACGAAAAGTGCATGTTTACGATTTACCCGAGCCACTATGAGGGCTGGGGTCTGCCGGTCACGGAATCGCTCTGCTATGGGAAGGTTCCGCTGATCTCCGACGTGTCCTCGCTTCCCGAAGCCGGCGGCCCGTTCGCCGTGTATTTCGATCCAGATTCCACCAATGAGTTCGTCGAGGGGCTGGAGCGGCTGATGTTCGACGCGGGTTTCCGCCGCGAACGCGAACAGAAAATTCGCACCGAATTCCAGCCGAGGTCCTGGGCCGATATCGCGGAACAAATGGCCGGCGACGTCATCGCGTGGAAGGGTGAGGCGCGCGCGATGTATCCGGTCGTGCCCCGTGCCAAGCTCGGCAGCTATCACCCCTTCGGACGCAATCTCGAGATGCGCGTCTGGCCGGCGATGCGTTCGGGTGAGGTCTATCGCGCAGGGACAAATTGGTGGGGCCCCGACAACTGGGGCTGCTGGGCAAAGCCCGGCGGCGGGCGGCTGGAGATCGGCCTGCCGAGCGGCACGGCGGTGAGGCTGTATCTGCGTCTGCATGGCTTGCCCTCGACGCCGTGCCCGTTCAGCATCGCGGTGGATGGCGAGGCGCCCGTCGCGCATGGCACTTTGGGGCCGAGCGAACTGAAATGGGTTCCGGTCGACGTGCCGGCCAGGGCGGAGTTCCTGTCTTCGACCAAAATCGAGATATCCAGCGACGCTTGTGAGGATTTGCGCGGGGTGACGGACGATTCCGACCCGCGCGTTGTCTCGATCGGTGTCGCCGGGTTCTTCATCTGTGAGGAAGAAGATTTCGTCGCGCGTTCGGCATTTCTAGAAGCCGCGGCCCTTGGCAATGTCGACGATCTCGCATTCAATCGCGAACCGTCCAACTACATCCCGTTGAGCTGACATGGATGTCCCGTCCCAGATCGGCGCCAGGAAGGATGTTCTCCTGATCGCCTTTCCCGATTTCGATCCGTTCAACCTCCCCTCGCGCGCCGTTCTCGGCAACCTTGTCGCCCGGCTTCCACGCATGTCTGTTCATATCGAGGAGCAGTGGGCGGCGGTCGATATGGAGCTTCTGAGAGGGAGGCTCGCCGAGCGGGCCAGCGCGTTCAAGCGCTGCGTGGTGGTCGGCATCGGCGCGGGAGGGAGGGCCGCCTTGCTGTTCGGCCGCTTGCTCGCGGCCGAACAGATCCTCGTCTGGGCTCCCAGCGGCGGCGTTCCCTCGATCGGATTCACGGAAACCGCGACCGCCGCCTACGGGACCAGGGAATTCGACCGTCCCGGCCAAACGGTTCATATATGCACGGCGTCGGACACCGAGGCCGCCGATATGGCGCTATTGCGGACCTGCTGGCCGAAGGAGGGCGAAGTCCGCGTGGATCACTGTGATCTGCCCTATCCGCTGCTGCCCATGGCGCTGAGAGAAACCGGACGCATGGTTCTCGCCATTCGCTCCGCCGTCAACGGCAAGCCCGGTGAAAAACAGCGCGACCTTGGCCAATCCTGGAGAACGGCGTTCCGCCACAAAATCGATCTCGACCTTGCAGCAAGCGGGACGGTTCCGGGCGGAGCCTTTCGGCTCGCCGGACAGTTCCAGAATTTGGGCCCTCGCCCATTGGACCTCGACGCGCTCAACGCCGAACGCATCCTGATGGGCGCCAGAATCCGCCCGCCGGAAGCCGAGCAGCCGCACGAGCGCCGATTCCAATTCACCGGATCATCACTGCCCGCCGGAGAAGCCATGCCGTTCCATATCGTCGTTGACAGGGATTGGGCGATGGAGGGAACCACAATCAGCATCGCGCTGGTCTGCGAAAGGAGCTTCTGGTTCGACAACTACGGTTTTCCAAGAGCGGATCTACATTTGTCCGATGAGCATCGGAACCATCGACTGGTGGCTTGATCCGATCACGCCAACCGAATTGAAACGATATTTGTCTCAATCTGGACGGGTCGGACCGATCTTTCAGGTGCCCAGTAGAACAGATGGCGTGTGACTGAAATATTCACCTCCATTTTAGCCGGCGCCTTGGCTGAGGTTGCCAAGGCCGCGACCGTCGGCAACGTCGCCAACGCCGTTATCGGCAATCGAGCGGATGCGCTGCTCCTGCGCTCAATCCGGGCGATATCCGCCGGATTCCGATATCTTTCAGGGTCGAAGGACGCCGCCAGTGCCGTTGTCATCGCCCGGTCCGTCGAAGCGGCCTTCCAGCGAAGCATGGCGCGTTATATCAAGACCATCGCCTTTCAGACCGCCGATCCCGACGAACAGGTGTTCGTGGCCGATCTCCGGCGCGCGACAAGGGCCGTTCGATCCGATGACGGCTTGCCCCACCTTGTCGGATTGGCGGATGCCGTGCGCCCGTTGCTCGCGGACATGCGACACCCCGAGACTCAGGTCGATTGCGACATCTCCACACCGCTCGTTCTCGCGCTCAGAAATTGGTGCGAGCACGCGGTCGGCCCCATGCCGGAAGCGTTCGAACGTCTCCTGACGGAAGCCGCGCCCGACGCCGGCCCGCCCTGGATTGCCTGCTTCCGCGATGAACTGGCCGCAGAATTGCTCAAAAATCCCGCCTTCGAGCGTCTGCTCATGGCAAGTAACCTGAGCGACGCGGCGGAGAGCGGCGCCGCCATCCGAACCCTTGCCCGTTCGCTGCAATCCAAGCTACATACAATGGATGCGACACTGGTGGGTGTCGACACCAAAGTCGATCGGATCGCGCTGCATCAGGATGAGCAGCTTGCCCATTTACGCCAGCTCAACGCCCTTCTGTTCCAGTCGGGAAGTCCGCCCAGCCCCGAGATGTCGAGCCGCGTTTTAACGGGCGCGATGTTTGGGGCGAGCGGTCAGGCGATCTCGACCGCCTTGATCTTCGTGCAGATATTCGGAACCTATTCCCCGGTCGATGCCCTTGGACGCGAGACCAGATCGTCGCTGATCCGCGAAGCTCACGCACGGCTTGCGGAGGCGGCCGGCGAAGCAGCTTATGTCGGCAGGATCGACGGCGGTGAATTCGACATCATCATGCGCGACGTCGCGTCCTCAACCGATGCCACCCTGTGCTGCGACCGGATTGCGCAGGCCTTCTTATCTCCCTTCGATGCGGGAGGAACACCCATCCTGCTAAGGCCGAAAATGGGCGTTGCGATCTCGCCAGAGCATGGCTTCGCGCCCGAGGCCCTCCAACGAAACGCGGATCTCGCCCTGCGCTCAGCGCTTGCTTACGGCTCCAAGGACATTGTCGTCTATGTTCCGGAGCTTCGCACCGATGCGCGCGACCGCAAGCAGCTCGAGATCGACCTACGGCGAGCGATCGAGGCGAACGAGCTCCATCTCGTGTTCCAGCCGGTCATAGAATTGGCCGGCCGGCGGCTTGTGGGCTATGAAGCCCTCGTTCGCTGGGTCCATCCGTCACGCGGCCCGATCTCACCATCGACCTTTGTGCCGATCGCCGAGGAGGCTGGCCTAATCGTCGCGATCGGCGATTGGGCGCTGCGTACCGCGTGCGTTCACGCGACCCAATGGCCGGATGACGTTCGCGTGGCCGTCAACATCTCGCCTATTCAATTTGCCAATCCTGCTTTCCCCTCGGTTGTCATGAGCGCGCTTGCCGACACGGGTTTGTCTGCCGATCGGCTCGAACTCGAGATCACGGAGGGCGTCTTCCTAGCCGAAGGTCAGACCACGTCCGAAACCTTCGCGGCGCTAAAAAAAGTCGGGACGCGGTTGGTCCTCGACGATTTCGGGACCGGCTATTCCAGCCTCGGCTATCTGAAGCAGGCGCCCCTGGACAAGATCAAGATCGATCAAAGTTTTGTGCGCCGCGTTTCCGTCGCTGGCGGCCGCGATGCGGCGATCATCAGATCGATCGTCGGGCTTGCCAAGGCGCTCGGCATGGAGACGACAGCGGAAGGTATCGAAACCGAAGACGAGCTCTTGCTCGTTGAGCAACTCGGCTGCACGTACGGCCAAGGATATTTCTTCGGTCGTCCGCATCAGGCGTGACAGACCGCGGGAGCGAACCGGAAAACGCCTCCGACTGCACGCGCAAAGCGCCACTTTCCCGGGTTCACTCCCTCAGCCCGGTGGGCATATTCAGGTCGTGCGGCGACCGAATATGCGAACACCGTGATAGCCGCCGTGGTTGGTATGCTCGAGGAGCAGCACCTCAATACCGTGCCGGACGGTCAGCGCCACGACCCGGGTGAGATCATAGTCATACATCAGGATCGCGCCCGACGGCGAGCTTTCCTCGCATAGCACGCGCATCGTCCTGCCGTCATACACGGCCTCGTCGGACATGGCCGTGATCGCCGATATCGGATTTCGATCGCGATAGATCGTGAGCTGGATCGAAATAACGCCGCCAGGCTTCAACCTGCCAAGGAGATCATCCAGGATGGCATAGCCACGCTCGGGAGGAATATGCTGGAAGACGATGATGGAATTGATCCAATCGAGATCTCGCACATCGACCGTGGAGGTGAACGTTATGTTGGCTGGCGCATTACGCCGCGCCTCCTCCAGCATGCCGGGGGAGATGTCGATTGCGAACACCTCCTGCGCGACATCGGCCATTCCGCGCGACAGCCGCCCGACACCACAACCAAAATCCAGGGCGCGATTCAGCGTGATTTCGCCGAAATGAGCGCGCAAACGACCCAGGAGGTAGGCGATTTCAACTTTGCCGGTTTGCCAGAATTCCGCGAGAATTTCCGGCGTCAAATTTCTTCTCAGGAAACGCTCGTGGCTGAGGACTCCGAAATACGGTTCTCCTTCGCCAATCATTCTCCAGTCAGAATCGGTATCACGCCCCACGGATTACGCTCCTGCATCATAGAATTAGCCTGCTAACGCATGGCCGATGACAGTTCAGCGACATCATATGAGCGCGTGAAGCGTCCGCACCAGTGATTCTACGGAAGCCTCACATCTTCCTTGCAATATACTGATAAGCGATCCCAAATGGGGTGACACCTCCATCCGGAACGACCTCGAGCGGCACGAAGCCTTCCTCGCATAGCAGTTCAAGCATCGAAGCCTGATCGATGGCATGGATCTCGCCGGTCGGATCGCGCCCCTCACCGGCCAGATATTGTGACGTATGATAGTCATACCCGTATAAGTACGAAGGTATTTGCAACACCGTCACGCCATTAGGGCGCATCGCCTTCAATAACCGCCTGACAATATCCATCATCATCGGCGGAGGCATGTATTGAAGGGCGCCAACCGCATATATTAAATCATATTCTGACAAACCATTGGCGATAGTGGCCACGCTAGAAACGGAAATATTGTTCAAATCGAGCGATTCCGTCGCGACATCGATTTGGCGAATATCCTTCTCAAGAGCCTCTATCACGTCCATTCTGGACGAAATTGGCCCGAGACCTCTGATCAGGCGATAAGCTTCGACACCCAGCACCGCCACGCTAATGGGCATAGCCGGGCGCAGGCCATATCGCTCAAGACACCGCAGGAGCGCCTCCGCCTCCCCGCGCCCCCTCTCAAGCGCGCTAGCGACATGCCAGCGATTGCTGCGCGCCTCATATGGACGCTCGTTTCGGCGCAGCCAGTGATCATGGCGACCTAGCCCATTGTCACGCCATGCGGCAAAGGTGAGCGCGTATAGCGCGTCGAGTTCGGCCGGGCTGGCGGCGAGGTCGGTCCGAGGCTGACGATGGGACTCCTGGACATCCGCGCACGCCTCGCCGACGCGCAAGCGCCGTGCCTCGGGGCACCCATAGAAGAGGTCGACAAGATCCCAGAGCGTAGGGCTCCCGGCGATGTGGCCGCCAGCGATGGCCACGCTCTCCAACTCGCGGCCGAGAAAGCGTTGATATCCCCGCGCGACGTCCTGGATGGTAGGCCGGCTCCCACTCTCATCCGCACGAATGGCGCCCGGATCCTCGCTCATTGGGTCAACACCTTCGCGGTGTAGAAGGGTGAGAAGAACAGGCTCAGCACCTGGATCGCCTTCGTCGGGATGTTCGCGCCGGCATTGGCGATGTAAATCACATCGCGCGGACGCATCTCGAAACGCTGGGCGAGAAAATAGCTTTCCGGTCGGCGCATGTTGATCTTGTAGGCGACCGGCCGGGATGCCTCCGTCGGGGAACCGTCGAATTCGGCAGGCTCATAGCGGAAGACGAAAATCGCCGCCGGGTTCGCGCGCTCATCCATCGGCCCGCCACTGCGGCCGATGGCCTCGACAAGCGATACGCGCGGGCTTTGGAACGGGATCTCCGAGACCTTGCCGGTCGCGCCCAGGATCGTGAAGGTGCGCGGCCGATAGGTCACCGAGACGCGGTCCTGAGGGAGAAGACGGAGGTCGTCGGGCGATCCGGGTTCGATGGAACTTAGCGGCTCCTCAGCCGACCGGTCGGCCCGGTTGATCTTCACCAGACTGTCGAGGCTGGGGTTGGCGGCACCGCCAGCGATCGCGACCGCATCGAGGATCCGTTCGCGCGCCAGGGTCAGCGGCAGGCGCCCAGGCTTCTTCACATCGCCCTGAACCACGACGGTATTGTTCACGTTCTCGCGGATCGCCACCATCACCTGCGGGTTTTCGGAATTTCGCCGATATGCGGCGCTCAATTCGGCCGCGAGCTCATCCGGCGTCTTCCCGCCCGCTATGATATTGCCGACCCAGGGGATCGTGATACGGCCATCGCGCCCGACCATCACCGGCGGCAGGTTCTCGCCATTGCTGGTCGCCGGCGTAAATCCCATCGAAGCGAGGCGTGAACCGAAGAGCGAGGCACCGACCTCATAGACGGTGATCTGAAGCACATCACCCGGGCCGATCGTGTCCACCATACCATCGGTGGCAAGCAGCGCGAGACGCCCCTTCCCTGTCGTCGGAGATCGGGTGATCCGCACAAGGGCTGCCTCATCCATGTCAACCAAATCGAAGTCGCCGAGTTCGCGTTGCGCGCGGGAAATCTCGCCCGCGGTTGGGCCGCTGGTCGGCAATGCGGCACAGCCGCTCAGCGATATCGTGCCGATCAGGAGCAGGGTTGCCGTCAGGCGCTTGGCGCCGCGCGTGCGCGAGATCACATCAATTCTCCGGCGAGGACGGTCTGATTATCGGGAATGCCTTGAGGCCCGCGAGCCTCCGCGACCCGGGCGAGAATCCGGTGATGGATCGCGTCGATCCGATCGCAATATCGGTTCATGCTGAAATCTAGCGCTCGCTTGGCGCCCTCTGCCTTCAAATCGTCGCGTAATTGCGCGTTCGCGTCGATCTCTGCGAGCGCTCGACCGATCGCGCCGACATCATAAGGATCGACCGTGAGGCTAGCGCCGCCCGCGATCTCCGGCAGCGCCCCTTCCGAGCCCACGACGACGGGCGTCCCGGCCGACATCGCTTCGAGCGCGGGCAGGCCAAAGCCTTCGTAAACAGACGGGAAGATGATCGCGCGCGCGCCGGCGACAAGCTGCTCGAGATGTTCGGCCGGAAGATAGCCGAGCCGCCGCAGGCGTCCCTGCTCGCGCGCGACCGCCGCGCCATCTCCGTTCAGAAGCTGGAGCTGGTCCTCCGAGCGCCAGGCCGTGGGCCCGGCGATGACCAGTGGCGTGTCGAGGCACGCGGCAAGATAAGCCTCGATCAGCCGCTTGACGTTCTTTTTCGGCTCGATCGCGCCGACGAACAGAAAATAGCCGCCCGCCTCCAGGTTGAAGAGCGCCCTGAGATTCCGCGCCAGCACCTCGGGCGGCAATGCCGCATGCCGGCGCGCCGGCAATGCCTGGTAGGTATTGGTCACATGATCGGGCGCGATCGGCAGATGCTCAAGGATGTCCCGGCGAGAATGCTCCGAAACGGTCAGGACATGCGCGGCTTCAGCGATACAGGCATGCAGCAGCCGCTCGTGATAGCGTTTGTCCTCAAGGCTCAGATAGGGCAACCGCAACGGCACCAGATCGTGGATCGTGTAGACATTCCGCGAGCCGATCATCCGTATCGGAATCGGATATGTCCAATGCATGATGTCGGGTGGATTCGTCATGCTGACCGGCATCAGCGTCCCGAAACGCCGCAGGTAGCGCTGTCCAAGATTGAACAGCGCGTTGAATGTGACGAGGCGATCGAATGGCGGCATCATCTCGGTGACGCCTTTTCGGATGACGCGGCCGTTCATGGGCACGTCGACAAGGCGCCTGGTGCCGGGTCGAAGCATTTGACGGCGCAGGGAACGGAGCAGCGACCGGCGAGCAGGTGTTTCCTCGCGGGACTGGTCCGCTGCAAGCGCGGAAAAAAAGATCGTTTCCCGCTGCTGCGGTTGCACCACCGCCGGGACGTTGAGCCCATAGACCAGATCAATCGAGCGGCCGAGCTGGCGGCAAGCCTCTGCCAGCGAGCGCCCATAGGTCGCGACGCCGGTCCCCTGCCCCATCGCCAGATTGAAGCCGTCGATCCCGACGCGAATGGTCGACCGATCATTCATGCTGGCACCTTGCTGTTCACGGTGCCCTGACCGAGCGTGTCCGCGTAAAGCGCGCGCAGCCGGCGGGCGTAGATTTCGGGGGTAAAATTCTTGCCGCGGTTGAAGCCAGCCGCACGGAGCCGGGCGCAGAGCGCGTCATCGCTTTCCAGACGCTGGATCTCCCGGGCCATCGCCGCGACGTCGTGCGGGTCCGCCAGAAGCGCGGCGTCGCCCGCGACTTCCGCGGTCGCGCCGCCATGTGAAGCGAGCACCGGACAACCAAGCGTCATCGCTTCGGCGATCGGCAGGCCGAAGCCTTCTGCCAGCGACGGGAACAACAGCGCGCGAGCCCGCCGCATCAGGCCGATCAGCTCGTTGCGCGGCACCCACGCCATCCGCCGCACTCCGACGAATTCGCGGAGGTCCGCTTCGACATCCTCCTCGCCATCGACCTCCGGCCCGACAATCACGAGCGGCAGTCCCGATCCGCTTTGCGCGTGCGCGCGAGCGAGGCGTCCCAGATTCTTCCGTCGCTCGACGCGGCCGCAAAAGAAGAAATAGCGCCCCGATCGCAGATCGTCCGGCAAAGCCGGATCGAATTGGAGCGGTGTTTCGATCGCCTGATAGGTGTTGGTCACCTTACGGGGATCGACACCGAGATGATCGATCACCGAGGCGCGCATCGTCTCCGAGACCGTCACGAACCCATGCGCCTGCCGCGCGATCGCCCGGAGAATCCCGCCATGCCGACGGCCGGGGATCGGCGTGAGGTCGGGGTGCGTGATCGGGATGAGGTCGTGGATCGTATAGAGGTTTTTCGCGCCGACGACATAGAGCGGGATCGGGTACGTCCAGTGCATGACCTCGGGGGTCCGGTCGAAAGTCACCGGCAGCGGGCGACCGTGGATGTTGAAAAAGACCTGCGCTTCCCGGAAAACGTCGGGCGCCAGCCAACGCACCGGGTCGGCGGCGTCATCGTGGCTGACCACGGCCGCGGCCCTGGGCGCGACGCGCGCGGCCGACAGCCACCGGGCAAAGCGCGGCCGTGAAATCTGTTCGGTCTGACGGCCGTCATCAAGGATCAGCGCCTTTGCCCCCGCACCCTCAAGGCAGGATGCCAGGACACGCGCATAGGTCGCCACGCCGGTCCCCGACTGGTCGAGGAGCATCCGGCTTTCGAGGCAGACCTGAACCGGAGCGCCACCGTTCAACGTCTCGACGCGCCGAACGAAATTCGGATCGTAGATCGAGAGCAGTCGTTCAGAGTTGGAAAGCTGGAACGTCATGGAATTGTAACCCCATAGGAACAATTGCCTTGACGGCTCCCGGCAATGCCGGAGAAATATCGTTTTCCGGAAGGACTGGCGCGATGATCCGATTCAAGGATGTTTCGATGACGTATCACGCGCGAAACCTTCGGAAAACGGTGCTGAAGAAGACAAGCTTCTGCATTCGCCCGGGCGAATCGATCGGCATCTGCGGCGCCAATGGCGCCGGCAAATCGACGCTGCTGCGCCTGATCGCCGGTGTGGAGATGCCGACCCACGGGCACATCAGCCGCCGGATGAGCGTCTCCTGGCCGATCGGCTACACCAGCGTGTTCCAGGCAAGCCTGACCGGCGCCGACAATGTCCGCTTCATCGCCCGAATCTACCGGCGAAGGGCCGAACCCATGCTCGCCTTCGTGGAGGATTTCGCCCAGCTTGGCCCCTATTTTCGTCAGCCGGTGAAGACCTATTCCGCCGGCATGCAGGCCCGGCTCGCGTTCGGGATCAGTCTCGCGATCAATTTCGACTGCCATTTGGTCGATGAGGTGACAGGCGCGGGCGACGAGCGTTTTCGCGAGCGCTGCCACGCGGCGCTGCGGCAGCGCCGCGAGAATGGCACGCTGATCATGGTCTCCCACGACCCGGAAACGCTGCGATCCTATTGCGAGAGAGGCGCCGTGCTGAAGGATGGCCGACTGAGCTTCTTCGACACCATCCACGAAGCAATCGACGTGCATCACTGGTATCAGCGGCAGGCAGCGTAGAGTTACGGCTCGCATCGCCGAGTACTCCGCAAATCCCGGTCCACCGTCGACGTGGCGCGAATTCGCCGTCCGGGTCTCTAATTGGATCAAAAGCCGACTTCCCGCAGACATGACGGGCGAGCGAACGGTGCCTTCTCTTGCCCCCAAAGAATCGCAATCCGATTACCCGGCCTGATGATGAGCTTCGCTAGTGATTTCCCTAGCGGGATAAGAAAATCGCGCTGTCCAGAGGGGTTCAGCGCGCGCGGCCGTCACGCGATTGCAACAAGCAACACCTAGGCGCGGCTCGCGCAAATTGCGGTTTTCCGCAATGCCAATTTCGAACGGAGGGGAGCCGCCCGACAAGACGCCCCGCAACAGTGCGCACCAATCGCGGATGACGGCTCCTGTGCCGATCCGCTCCCTTTCCGGTCCTGTCTTGTTCTTGCAATCTAGAGAGCTTCTGCGTAACAGATTTGCCGCGTGCGGAAACGCAGGCGGAGGCGTGGAAACCTCCTGAAAAGAGAGCCGGCAAGCTTAGGCTACCGGGCAGCGGACGCGTATGTCCAAGGCCCAGCCTAAAGGCGTTCGCGCCTGACTCTTTTCAGGTTTCCAATGCCCGGTTCCCGCGGCTGCGTCGTTCCAACTTTGGAACGCGCTGTCGGCTGCCTGATTTCAGAGCATGTGTAACGAACCCTAGAGATCGTCTAAGGACGCTGATGGACGCTCAAGCGCTGCGAGGCAATTTGGCCACCAAGGATGAAGAGACACCCGGCTTTCTTTGCGCCGTCGCCGCTGAATCGGTGAACGACGCGATATTGTTGCTCGATGGCTTGGTGTCCGAGGCGGAACCGCACCTCAGGCGCGCGCGGGAGATTCTCAACGACTGTGTGGCGGAACAGAACGGTCCATTTTACGCCTCAGGACAAAGTGGTGAAACTCATGCGACGCCCAAGCCGACGCTTTCGGCCAGCGCGATCGACCTCCTTGTGGAACAGAGGCTCCGCGAGGATGAGGCGCAGCAGGTCGATCTGGACATCCTGGGAGCGCTGCGTCGCCGAACGCGCGCTCAAGTGGGCGATTTTCACCGGCATCGCCAGCGGGCGATCATGCTCATGATCGAAGCGCTGTCGCTTCTCGACCAGCTCGGTGATACGGATGCGATCGTCCATCTGCAGTTGGCCATCGACCGGGCAATGGAAGGCGGATCCAGCGAAAGCCCTGGATTGTGTATCGATTCAGTGGAGCATTCCCGGAAACCGAACTGACGGACCACCGCCTCCGCTGCTGAGGTAAGCCCGCTCCAGGGTCAGGAGGTCCTCAGGGCGTCGCCGATACGAAGCGTTCCATCGCGCATTTTCCGTCGCCAGCAGCCGGGCGTCACACCCAGCTCGCGCCGGAATGCCGTCGTGTAATGACTTTGGCTGGCAAAACCGCAGTCACAGGCGATTTCAGCGAGGGTCCGGCGCTCATCGTAGAGCAACGCGGCCGAGCGCACGATCCGGCGCCGGAGGTGCCATTTATAAGGCCCGATTCCGACGGAATTCTTGAAGGCCTTCGAGAAACAGGTGGGCGCCATATCAAATCTCGCGGCAATGACCGCCACCTCCAGCGTTTGATTGATCTGATCGAACATCAATGCCTGAGCCTGCTTGAGGACATGCGGGGGAAGTGTCGCTGGTCTTTTGCACGTTCGATACCGTTCCATGCCTCCCCCTTGTTTCGAACCGGCCATCATCTGGCCGGATCCCCCTCCGCCCAAGCCATGGCGGACACCTTCGTCAGTTCACGCCTTTCTATCCGGATGCGTTCGCCGCCATTTTCCCGGCGTGATCCCGGTCACATGGGTAAAACTGCGGCTGAAATGGCTTTCGTCCGTGAACCCGCAATGGACCGCTATTTCGGTGATGGTCAGGTCGCTCTCCCTCAAGAGGGTCATGGTCTGGGCCAAGCGGACGCTCCGGAACCTGCTGCTGGGCGTCACACCGACGGAATTCCGAAACGCCTTCGCGAAATGCGACGGTGAAAGGCGGACACTGGCGGCCACGTCATCGATGTTGAAACGACCGTAAATCTGCTTTGCGATTTCGGCTTCGGCGATCTTGATTTGCCAGGGCGCCAGCCTGGCCCGACCTTGCATATTCCGACTGCCCGCGCCTTCGCCCCCATCGTGACCACACGCCGTCATCTCTGCCTCCTTCGAGCGAAAGGAATGGCCGCTTCGCATGAAGCGCCTTCTCCCTTTCAGCACTCGCTCGCCGGCGCCGTGGTGCATGATGGCCGGACCGGTCGAACGGTGCGTGCAGTTGCTCCTGATATAGAGACACGTGGCGACGTGAATGCTGGCAAGAGATCGAAAATATTTAACTTTCTCTATAATTATCAGATAGTTGAAAATGTGTTCCAGAATGATGCAATTGCGGAATCCCGCAATTCGGGCGCGCGGCCCGATCTCCGCGACGCGTGCATCTACCAACACGCCCGAAAGCCAGCCGATGGTGCATCGGCTGGCTTTCCGGCATGCCCATTCAGCGGGACGGAAGAGGCCGCGCGCCGATCGCTGTCAGTTGGCGGAGGCGGTCGCGGCTTCGCCGATGGAGACCGCGCATCGACCGTAATAGAGATGCTTGAGATCGAAGGTCACCGCGTCGTTCGCGTTGGTCATGAACATGGTCGCGGCGTTCTGCGCGGCGCTCACCTGATCGATGATGACGAGCTTGGCGGCGACGTCCGAGACGGGTGCCGTCATTTCCACGCGCTGCGGCCAGAAATCGACCACCCGATCGAACGGATGTCCAACCGCATTACTGGCGATGCCGTCGGGATCGGCGAGTATCCGAGTTTTGGGATCGACCGGCTCCGGCGGCGAGGTCGAATCGGGCGGCGGCGTCGTGCGCGCCGGGATCGATGGCAGGAAAAGCCTGAAGCTATGAACGCCATCGAAAATATATTCGGATGGCGACTGCTCCTTGTTCGGATCGAAGTTCGAGATCCGTCCGAGCTTACAATCGAGAAGGCGCGCCGGAAGCATCTTGGCGAGGTCAGACTCGCCGGCGCCGGCCGCACCGGCCTGGTCCTGCGCGACAGCCGCCGCCGAATGCTTGGTCGACGCGCCGCCACGATTCCCGACCAATGTCACCGTGGTAACGCCGGCTGTTGCCAGCAAGGCCGCGGCGCCAAGCCTAACAATCATCTTGCGACTCCATTTCCTGTCCTCTGACATATTGTCGGCAGTCCCATTGCTTCCATCCTGGTGATAATTTTGTGCCAGGATTTTACAGGTTTCATAAAAGTAGCGTCGTATTACGCGGGATAATCTGGAATAATTGTCCGCGCTGGTTACACAGCAACATTACGCATCAGTGACATTTTATAAATATTATAAAATATATTTTTCAATACTCTAGAATAATCAAACACTTATCAAGATAATATTCACCACGTTTTGCTCAAATATACATATAATATGAGGGACTTCAATTAGTCATCATGGCAAACAATACGCGCATTTCGCTTCACAGACTTCAACCATCTGCTGATTAGAGCCGTATTAGTGCGGTATCTGCGAGCAATTCATGGTGTGATCCTCGCATGCAGCATCTCGCTCATCTCCCCAGCATCTGCGCAGGACGCCTCACCCCCCATTCCACTCGAAGACCATGACCGTGCGGTCGAATGCCTGACCCTCGCGATCGCCTATGAGTCCGGTTTCGAGCCAATCGAAGGCCAGCGCGCCGTGGCCGAGGTGGTGATGAACAGGGTTCGCGCACCGGGCTTTCCGAAGTCGGTATGCAACGTTGTCTTCGCGGGTTCGACGCGCCGGACCGGTTGCCAATTCACCTTTACCTGCGACGGCTCGCTCGCGCGGCGGCTTCCCGAGCGCGTCATGCTCACCGCCCGGACAATCGCGGAGGACGCGCTGAACGGGCGCCTCACGCCGGAAGTGCCCGGCGCCACCCATTATCACGCCGACTATGTAAACCCCTATTGGGCCCCGTCGCTCATTCGGGTGACGAAGATCGGCGCCCATATCTTCTATCGCTCGTCCGACGGAGCGGTTCCTGGAGCGATCGCCGCCGGCGGCGAGGGAGAGGTCGGCGGCATGGCCCCATCGGATACCCTGGGCGAGGGAAAGGCCCGGAAGCGGCCCGAGGCGTTCGCGCCATGGGGCCTGCCGATCCCGAAGAGCGCGGCAGGCGGTCAATAAGCGCCGGCATGCTTTAGCGGGGTGCGGCGAACAGCCCGATCAATCCGACGCCCGGATGACATAGGGACGATCCGCCCTGTCCGGACGATCCGGCAATTCGACCACGACCCGGCGGATCTTGCGGACATTGTCGGGGAGAGTTGCTTCAACCGTTATGGTGAGCGGCCTGCCGGCAATGGGCGTCGCATCGGTAAACTCGATCGCGGTGCGCTGCCCGGCGAGTTCGCGGGATCTGTCGATCGCGATCGGGCTGCCCGGCCCGCTTCCCTCCGCCATGACCGTGATCGCGATCGGATTGGCATAGGTGGGATCGAATTTGCTCGTTCCGGTGTAAGTCGTCACGATCGGCCTGATGCGTTCGACCAACTTGGCGTCGAAGCCCCGGATCGAACCGAGCTCCTCGACGCTCGCCAGAAAGCCGTTCGGAGGGCGAATATGCGCGGCGGCATAATAAGGAGCTTCGGCGCCGAAAGGCCGCGGATCATCGTCGCCGTCGGTCCAATCCAAGAGCGAGTCCCGCGCGATCAGGAGCCGCTCTCCTTCCAGGCCGACCTCTTCCAGCAGCCGGTTGGCAAGTTTCTCATCGAGCCGGCTGATGGGAATCTTGCCGCGCTCGTCCTCGACCTTGATGCGCAGATGAGCATCACCGAAACTAAGCTGCCGGGTTCGCCCGTCGATCGACCAGCGCTGCGCCGCGTCGGGCGAGGCGAGCTTGTTGATGGCAAGGGCGATGCCCGCATCGGCCGCTGCATTGATCCGAAGCTGGGCTTCCTCCGCCGCGACCTCCTCGACGCGCGATCCGGTCGCCGCCATCACCGTCAACGCCATGGCGGAGAATACCGCGATGCTCGCCACGGCGGCGACCAGCGCATAGCCCTCCTGCCCTTCCCGGTTCACGGAATTTTGCCTTCAGTCTTGAAGGGCTCGAGCGTGTGAAGCTTGGAGCGCAGCTCTTCGGTTACGGCCCGCCCATCGTCCGGAGTGCGAATGACCTGCGGCTTCAGCAGAACGATCAATTCGGTCCGGTTCTGCTGGGTATGATGGCTGCCGAAGAGCCCCCCGATGACCGGCAATCGGGAAAGCACCGGCAGGCCATCCTTCCCGATCGACTGGGAGTCGCGAAACAACCCGCCGAGCGCGATGACCTGGCCATCCTGGACGGCGACTGACGTTGATATCCGCCGGGTCGAGATCGTCGGCGACGGCGTGGCGGTGCTGCCGCTCCCAACGCTCTGCGCGTTCGCATTGACGTCGCTGACCTCCTGCGAAACGTCAAGCAGCACGGCGCCGCTCCCGTTGACGCGCGGGGTCACCTTGAGGATGACGCCGGTATCGCGATATTCGATCGAATTGACGATCGGCGCCTCGGGGTTCTGCACGCTGACCGCGCTGCCGGCCGAGATCGGCACCTGGTCGCCGACCTGCAGCGCTGCGGTCTGGTTGTTCAGGGTGATGATCTTGGGCGCCGATACGACCCGCAAATTCGTCCGCTGCTCGAGCGCGTTCAGCGCCGCCGTTATGCTGCGGCCCGCGAGGAAATAGGTGAAGCCAGCCTGGCTCGCGGCGGCGGGCATGGCCGTGCCCTCGGTAAGTCGCAGGTTGTTCTCGCCAGTCAGCCAATTCCACTGCACGCCGTAGCGCAGCTGATCGGTCAGCGTGACCTCGGTGATCGCGGCTTCGATCATCACTTGGAAAGGCGCGACGTCCAACTTGCGAAGAGCGTCCTCGATCATCGCATATTCGCGCGGTGTGCCGTAGACGACGACGGCATTGTTCACCTCGTCGGCGGTGATGTTGCCGCCACCGCCCTCCCCGTTCGCTCCCGATGCCGAACGGTCGCCCGTTCCTTCCGCGCCGTCCCGGCGATCGCCGCGCGCGCCGCCGGCCGCGCTTGCATCGTCGCGCCTAGGGGCCGGGCCGGTCGCGACCCGCCCACTATTCGACTGGGAAGCGAAAGGATCGGCGTTTTCGGTATCGTCGCCGCCGCCCGCATTGCCATAGGCCTTGTTCAGCGTACGCGCGAGATCGCGGGCCCGGCCGTTCTGCACGCGATAGACGTAGATGCGCTTCTCGGCGCTGGCCCCTTCACGGTCCAGCACCTCGATCCAGCGGCGGACGTCTTCCAGATATTGAGGCTGCGCGCTGACGGTGAGGATGCCGTTCAAGCGGTCCATCGCGATCAGCCGGACCAAGCCCTTCGTTGGTGCATTGTCAGCGTTGATGAGCTTGTCCAGTTCGGGCACGATCAGGCGCGCGTCGGTTCGCTCCGGTACGAACAGGCCGAAACTCATATTGCGGAGCCAGTTGACGTCGAACTGCTTGAGCAGATCCCGCGCGCTGTTGCGCTGGCCGGTGGTGCCGGCGATCGTAACGCGATTGCCTGCACCGTCGACCGATTGCACGACGCCGGGGATCGCCCCATCGAGCACCTTGCGCACCTCTTCCGCGTTCACGAACTGCAAGGTGATGACTTCGGTGCCAAAGCCGACGGCATCGGACGCCACGGGCTGTTGCGACGCCGCGGTCGTCTTGACCAGATAGCCTTGACCGACCTGGACCAAGCCGAGATTGGCCGCCTTGAGCGCCGTTTCGAAGAGGCCCACGATCTCCGATCGCGCGACGCTGCCCGGCGTGACAAGGCTCACCTGACCGGTCGCGCCTGGATCGACCTCGATCGGGATTCCGGTCACCTCCTGCACCGAAGCAGCGACCGTCCGCACATCGGCGCCTGGAAGGTTCAGGCTGATATTGCCCTTCTTCAGCGGCTGCAGGGCAAGCCGGGGCGCGGCTTGAGGAACCGGCGCCTCGCCACCGATGATCGTCGAGCGAACCTGCGGCTCGGCGCGTTCGGCCTCCGCGACGATCGCCGGTGGCCGGATCATCTCCACCGGCTGCGGCGGGCGGGGTGTGGAGCAGCCCGCTTCCAGCGACACGATAAAGGCGACTCCCGCGAGCAGGCACGGCTTGAAGGTCATCATTGGCTCCTGGTTTCGGTGACGCCCGTCGAGAGAGAACCTCTCGCACCGAACGGAACCGTGATCCGCTCCTCGCCACGGGCGAGCATTGCTTCGTTCTGGCGGATGGCGATCACCTGCCATCCGTCGATCCGGCCGCCGACGGGGACGTGCGCAACCCGCCGACCGGGACCCTGCATGACCAGGAGCTGGTTTCGCCCAACCCTGATGGATCCGGCCACGGTTGGCCCGTCCGGCAGGTTTGCGCCCTGCCCCCCGTTGGCGGAAGCCGAGGGCCTCGGTGAAAACATGGAGCGCGCGACGATGATCGGCCCGCCCTTGGCCGGCTGGACCGGCCCCGCGACCGGGCCGCCCGCGTCCCTGCCACCGATCGCGCCGACGAGCGGAGGCGTGACATCGCGATCCGCCACGAACTGGGCGACCAGCCCCAAAGCCAAAGCCGCGCAAAGCAGCAAAGGCAGGCGGGCCGTTTTATCGAGCGGCGGCGGCGCGGAGGGGAACCGAAGCTTCAAGCTGCACATCCATGCTGGAGGATTGCCCGGTGACGAGCGCATCATTGGCGGTGATCGTGACCGTCTCGACGATCAGCCACGGCGGGGCATTCTGGATTTGCTCAAGGGCGGCGGCCAGTTGCGGCAGCGTCAACCGGGCGGTTGCCCGAACTTTCGCCCATCCCGGCCGTCCTTCAGCGTCGCCCGCATCGCGAAATTCGCCGCCCGATTTTTCGATCGCGCGCTGCACGCGCGCTTTCAGCCACTCGCGTCCGCCTTCCAAATTGGCGGAACTGATCTGGAAATCGACGATGGCCTTCGCTTCCCGCTCGGCCTGCCGGCGCAAGCGCGGGATACCGCCGATCGTGCGCAAATTATGCTGGTATTGCAACGCCAGCTGCTCACGGCGTTCCTGGCGCGTCGTGAAGCCGTTCATGAGCGGTGCCACGATCAGCATCCAGATCAAGGCGCCCAGCGCGGTGAGGATCAGTAGCGCGATCAGACGCCGCTCGCGCGCGGAGATCGAACCCATCATCTGATCCTCACCCGCGCGGCAATGTCAAACGGCTCGCCGGCGGGCACGGCAGCCTGCACCTCATCATTCATCGATCGAACGTCGACAAAATTCTGCGAACGGCGCAGCGCGGTGGCGGCGTCGGTCCTCGCCGGCTTGTATCCCGTCAGCCGCACCGTCGGGCCATCCCAGACATAACGCTGCAGCCAGCTCCCATCCGGCAGCGCGGTGCTCGTCGCGGCCAGGATGCCCAGCGCGTCATGCTGCCTTCGCAAGGACATCGATTGCGCGACCAGCCCCTGGTTCTGCGCCATCCGGCCTTTGATCACGCGGGCGATGTTGACGGCCGGCTGCTGCTCCTGGACCAGCGCGTCGAGCCGATCGGTGGCGGCGATATCGCGCCAGGCCGAGACGGCGACGTTCGTCGCCGCCAATATGGCCACCAGCACCCAAAGCGCCGGCGTCGCGCTACGCGGCTTTTCAAGAATGCCGGAGTCCCGCAACGCCGGCCCAAAATCGATCGGGTGATCTTCGCCACGTCCTTGGGCGCGGACCCGCATCGGAACCACACCGGCTTCCTTCACCGCCTGGCCGAGCGCCTGGGCAAGGCTGGCGGGCATGCCGGCGACTTCGACGATGATCTTTCCCGGACCCGACGGCCCCTTGACCCGGGCCGTCGCGACGACATCCCCGGGCGCGAAGGGAAGAAGCGCCTCGACCTCGAATGTGGCCATGCGCTGGATGTCGCGATCGCTGAGGACCGGGCACTCGATTTCCCGAACCAGGCAACGGTCGGCGGCCAGATCAATAATGGCTGAAAGCCCGGTCCGGATCGGAGCATCACCGGGCGCGGCGAGCCCCGAGCCATTAAAATAGAGATGCGGAAAGCCATCGCGGCGAACTGGCCTGAGCCGCCGGGGGACCATCTCCTTCAGCTCGTCGAGCCACCATGCAACGCCGACCTTCGCCCAATTGGCGAGGGTCCGCATGTCGGCGTTCAGGATCGTCTTCGCCGTCATCGCTCCTCCACGCATTTGTTGGTGGCGAACTCGATCACGCACTGACCGTATTTCGTGACCGGCGGCCGGATGATGAGGTCAGGCCACATGCGACGATCGCCATCGGCAAACTGGAGCCGGACGCGAATGAGTTCGGGCGGTGTCGATCGATCCCACCACCCGTTCTGCCACCCGCGGCGCTGGCCCGGCCGCGCCGACCCGTAATAGCCGATCGCGATGTCGCGGATGCCGTGTAGCAGGGTGTGCGGCGTCCAGCCAATCAGGTCGGCGCCGCTGGTGTCGATATCGGGCGCGAGGGAATTGGCGCTGAACAGCACCAGATCGCCTTTCGCTGTTCGCGTCAGCCGGTAGCGCTGGAGCGCATCCGGGGCCGCATTCGCGATCGGCGGCGCGACGAAGGTGAGAACGCCAGCGGTCCCACGCAAATCGATGATAGGCAGCCCCGAATCCGTGCGCATCACCGGCCGCAGGCGCTCGATACTGCCACGCAAAATGCGTTGAACGGCGACGACTTCCTCAAGTGCGGCCTCGGAGGAGCGTTCCCTTTTCGCGACGATCCCGGCCGTGACCAGCCCCTGAAGCAGCAAGGTCGCGGCCATTCCCATCAGCCCGAGACTGACCAAAAGTTCGATGAGCGTGAACCCATCTTCCGCGCGCGCCGGGACGCTCTGGAACTCCGGATCGGACATCAGCCTACCTGGCCAATCTCAAGGTGCGGACCGCCACGAGTGACCGGCCTGTTCCGGCGTTCGATATCGAGACCAGCACGTCGTCGAGCTGCACACCGTTCTGGGCGGCCGCGACCGCCTGCCGATGGCTGATTGTCCAATTCAAATCGCGCCAATGGCCGCGCTCCTCAAGTTGGTCTCCCCGTGGAACCGAACCTTGGGCAAGAAGCGACCGCGCGAGCATGATGGCCTGGCGCTTCTGATCGATCGCATGCGTCGCGCGCGCATCGGTGCTGATCACCTCGAACAGGACTCCCGCCATGCCGGCGATGATGGTGAGCGCGACCAGCGTCTCGACCAAGCTGAAGCCTGCCTGCGAGTCATGCCCGATCATTGGGCGCGCTCGACCTGGCCCGAAATTGCCCGCACCGACCATCGCCGCTGCCAGGGACCTTCTGTGATGACGATGCGCCCTCCGGTCGCGCTTCCGTCGGGAAAGAAGTCGATCGAACCATCGGGGGTCGCGGCCGACGCGCCTTCAGGCAAGGTGTCGATGGTCCTGCCATATCCGTATTGCCGACGATCGGGCGAGGTCGCGAAGCGTATCGTGTTCCCGCTCCGGATGGCCTGGGCGCGCGCGGATCGAAGCGATCTTTCGACACCGACCGCGGCCCCGCTGAATGTCTGCCAGCGCATCCCCTTGTCGACCGACGGGAAGGCGATGCGGACGATCAGCGTCAGGATCGCAAGTGTGACCAGGGTTTCGAGCAGCGTGAATCCTTGCTCGGATAAGCGCGCGGCCTGCGCTGGGTCACCAGCTTCCGACATCTTTGGCCTCCCCCGTGCCGCCGGGCTGTCCATCGGACCCGAGGCTGTAGACATCCACCTCGCCATGCTCGCCCGGGATGCGGAGCAAATAGGTCCGTCCCCAGGGATCGGTGATCGCCGAGGCGTCGGGCAAAAATGGTCCATTCCAGCTCGGCAGCGACGGCGGCGCCTTGATGAGCGCCTCGACGCCCTCCTGCTGGGTGGGAAACCTTCCGGCATCCAGCTTGAAGAGGTTCAGGGCGGCAACGACATTTTTGGCCTGGATCCGGGCCGTCTGCGATCTGGAGCTGTCCAGATATTTGATGACCTGTGGTCCGACGATCCAGGCCAGCAAGCCGAGGATCGCCAGCACCACGAGAAGCTCAATCAGCGTGAAACCCGCTTCCTGATTGCGACTTTTTTCCATGGGTTCATCTCGCCTCATGAGGTTAGGGCCAGGTCGTTGAAGCCGAGGATGGCCGACATGATCGATGCGATGATCCCGGCGACGGTCGTTCCAAGGACGACGGTGATCGCCGGCGTGAGAATGCCGATCAGGCGCTCCAGTCTGGTTCGGATATCCCGGTCGAGCACGTCCGCGAGACTGGTCAGCATCATCCCGAGCTGGGAAGTTTCTTCCCCAGTGCGAAAAAAGCCGATGGCGAGGCGCGGCAGAACGCCCGACGCTGCGAGCGGGGCGGTAAGGCCGCCGCCTTCACGCACGCCATCCGCGACACGCTCGATTGCACGCCCCAGCACCTGGTTGGATATCGTCCGGCGAGCGAGCGACAATGCCACCGGCAATGCCACCTCCCCTTCGATGAGCGCGCCAAGGGTTCTGGCAAACCGGGCGGTCTCGGTCCGGCGGATGAGCTCGCCGAGTTGCGGCATCGCCAGAAGCAATCGATCGCGCGCCAGTCGCACGCCCGGTTGGCGCAAGGCCGCCATGATACCGAACGCCCCGACGCCCAGGGTGATGAGCAGCGCCAGCCCATAGTGGCGCAACAGCCGGCTCGCCGCCATCACCGCGACCGTCGCGGTGGGCAGCTTCTGGGTGGTGTTGGAGAGCATGCTCTCGAATTGCGGAACGACCATGAGCAGCATGAGCAGGACCACCCCGACCGCGATGATCAGCAGCGCGATCGGGTAGATCATCGATGACACCACGAGCCGCCGTAGTTCGGCCTCCTGCTCCATCGTCCCCGCGAGCCTGCTCAGCGCCTCACCGAGCCGTCCATTGGCTTCGCCGGCTTCGGCCATCGCCACGGCGGCGGGCGAGAAGAGTTCGCTCTTCTGCGCCATCGCGCGCGAGAGCGGCGCGCCTTCGCGAACATCGCGCAGGATCTGCCCGAGATGGACCGCGACCTTCGGATCCTCGACATTCTCCATCGCCAGCGCCAAGGCGCGATCGAGTTGGAGCCCGGCTTGCAGCAACACCGCCAGTTCGCCGATCGTCGTCGCCGCGGCTTGCCGATCCTTGCTCTTGTGCCTGACGCGCGCCTTTTGTTCGTTCGAGCGCGCCGGGATCAGCTCGACCGGCCGGACGCCGGAACGCCGCAGATTGCTCGCCGCGGCGCGCAAATCGACACCCTCGACTTGGCCGAGAACTGGCGACCCATCGGATTTGACGGCGCGATATTGGAAGGTCGCCATCAGTCTTCCCCGGTCGCGACGCGCATGATTTCCTCAAGCGTCGTGAGGCCGGCGGCTGCCTTGACGACACCGTCCGCGAACAGGCTATGCATCCCGGCGGCCTCGCCGGCCGCCTGGATGTCGGGAGTGTCGGCCCGGTTCAGGATGAGGTGGCTGATATGGTCATCGACGCGCAGGAATTCGTGGAGCGCGATCCGACCCGTATAACCGCTCCCTCCGCAGTGGCCGCAGCCGACCGCCCGATATAAATGTGGCTCGCGCTGCTGATCGAGGATGGCGCGAATGCCGGCCGGCGCATCGGATGGCTCATAGGGCGCGCGGCATGCCAAACAGAGGCGGCGCACGAGGCGTTGCGCAAGGACGCCGGTGAGAACGCTCCCCAGCAAAAACGGCTCGGCGCCCATGTTGAGCAGGCGCGAGACGGCCCCAGCCGCGGTATTGGTGTGGAGCGTCGAGAGGATCATGTGACCGGTCAACGCGGCCTGGACGGCGATTTGCGCGGTCTCGGTGTCGCGGATCTCGCCGACCATCATCACGTCGGGGTCCTGGCGGAGGAAGGACCGCAGCGCCGTGCTGAAGGTAAAGCCGATCGCCGGATTGACCTGGGTCTGGATGACGCCGGGCAGACGATATTCGATGGGATCCTCGACCGTGAGCAGCTTGCGCTCCGCGGTGTTGAGCTCGGAGAGCGCCGCGTAGAGGGTCGTGGTCTTTCCGCTTCCCGTCGGACCAGTCACGAGGACGATGCCATGCGGCCGCCCGATAGCATCCCGGATTTTCGCGGCGAGGTCGGCGTCGAACCCCAGCGCCCCGAAATCGAGCGCCAGCTTGGAGCGATCGAGAATGCGCATGACGACGCTTTCGCCATGGATCGAGGGCGACGTGGCGACACGCAGATCGATTTCGTTTCCGCGCACGGGGATGCGCAAGCGCCCGTCCTGCGGAAGGCGCCGCTCCGCGATGTTAAGGCCGGAGATGACCTTGATTCTCGACACCAGCGATTCGCGCATCGCAGCCGGCAACATTGCCGCATTGCGGAGAATGCCGTCGATGCGAAAGCGCACCGCCAACGCGTCGTCGGTCGGCTCTATATGGATATCGGATGCCCGCTCATCCGAGGCGCGGGCGATCAGCCTGTTGACTGCGCGAATGACGGGTGCGTCGCTGACCTGGTCCTTGAGGCGCTCAAGATCATCACCATCGACCGCGGAGTCGACATCCTCGCGCGCTTCGTCTCGCGCCTGATAAAGGCGCTCGATCGCGGCATCGATATCACTTGAACGCCCGACCACCCGCGCGACCGCGCGGCCGAACATGAAGCCGAGCGCCTCTTCGATAAAGGGGTTGAAGGGGTCGGCGACGGCAACACGGACGCAATTTTCGTCGACGGCGACCGGTACCGCGCGGTTCTCCCGCAGGAACTCGATTGAAAGATCCGCCCCTTCGATCGCAAGCGATGGAAAATCGGGCGCGAGAATCGTTAGCAGGCCGGCGTAGTCCGCTGCCTCCGAGGCGAGTCGATCTTCCGAGATCAGCCCGAGTCGCGTCACCACCGCTTCGAGCGATTCGCCGGTCTCGGCATGGGCGAGCTTGGCGCGCTGCAGCGCCTCGTCGGTCAGCAATTTCCGCGAGACGAACATTGCCTCGAAGCCGACGGAATCCCGCGAAACCGCGGTCTCAGCGTCCTGAACCACCGGCTCCGCATTTTTGTGCCAGGAACTTCCAATTTTTCCCGCGCCGAACATGCTACCCCGCCTTCGGTTCCAAATCAGCTCTCAGCTGAACGGAACAGATAAGGTTCTGTATAACCAGATACCTCTGTAGCATATTATCCTATTGCTACAATAAAGTTTCATATTTTACAGCATGATTCCGTCATCACATAAATAACAATTCCAAAATGGAAGCGATTTTTTACGAAAGATCATTTTGATTTTTGGAATCATAACAAATCTGTCATTTTGACTCGATAGCTATTCATCATCGGTAAATGATCGAGTCGTTTTCCGATAAATGAAATACCGCCATAATAGGCGGAATAAGCCCGGTTCCGGCTAGTAGGAACAAGCGTTTCCACGCGGGGAGCTTTGCACCCTGCCGGCGAGACGCCGGTGAGTAGAACGAGGGTCCACGCCATTTCTTCTGATTTAGCGAAGGGGACTTTGCGTGACCGGAGCACAAAGAAAGAAAAAACCGCCGTTCCTTGCGAAACGGCGGCCAGTGAAATGCACCTTGTTGAAATGAGACTTTCTATCTGAAGCCAACCTTAACAGGAGACTTGCAATGAAGCGTTTCAAGTCCGCGCTCTATCTGGCGACCGCCGCCAGCATCGCGCTCACCGCCGTCGGCGCCCAGGCGCAAACGAAAATCCCGTTCTCGCCAGGTCAGAGCGCCCCGAGCAACCCGACCGACACTGGCAATGCGTCGAGCGTCACGGCCGGTTCGGTCGACTCGCTCCTGGGTACCGGCGCTACGTCGATCCAGAACGTGCTCCGCTCGGAGTGTGCTGCCATCGGCACCAACAGCCCGGCATGGGTTCCCGGCGGCACCGGTACGGCAACCACCGGATTGCAGCCGAATTTCGCCTGCATCTACGAGGAAGAAGGTTCGGGTTTCGGCCGTCAGCAGTGGCGCTCCGTGAACAATGAATGGACCGCGGCGTCGCTCCCGAATAGCCGTTTTGTCGCGGTTAGCACCGCCGCCGGCACCGGCCACGTCCAGTTCGCGTTCGCCGATTCCTCGCTTCTGGCGTCAGACCTCACCACGTTCAATACGAACGTCAAGGCGACCGCCGGCGATTCGATCATGTTCCCGAAATATGTGCTGCCGGTCGCCATCGCCTATGCCCCGGTATACGGTCAGAATAAGAACACCGGGAAGGATATGAGCTTCCATATCAGCTCCCCGGTCTCGATCGGAGGCACTCCGGTCGGCGGTATGCGTCTGAGCCACTCGCTCTATTGCGGGATCTTCAACGGCGACATCACGAACTTCAACGATTCGGCCTTCACCACGCCGAACGGCGGCGCCACGCTGCAGGACACGGTGAACGACGACGCGACGCGTTGGGGGAACGATGGCGTTCCGATCCGTCTGGTAGGCCGTATGGAGAAGTCCGGTACGACCGACATCTTCACGCGCGCCCTGCACGCGCAGTGCACCGGACCGACGAACAAGTATGCTACGAACGCCGAGACGCTGCCGTACAACTACTCGACCTCGGGCGTGGACTTTAGCCACGAACGCCCGGACACCGACCTGAAAAACGGCGGTGGCGCCAATGCCGGTTCGACCAACTCGGTAGGCAAGGAATACTTCGATACCACGACGAACTCGATCCAACCCTCGATGAACAGCTTGCCGGGCGCGCCCACGTCCTATCCGACCGGCAAAGTCGGTAGCGGCCTCTATCTCGTCGCGATCGGCAGCGGTGCGGTTGCCTCCGCCATCGTCGCTCCGGCGGATTACAACCTCAACGGCACGATACTGAACGGCAAAATCGGCTATGTGGCTAGCGATTACATCGCCAATTCGCCGACCGGTAATGCGCAGCTTCATGCGGCTGCGCTGCGCACGGGCGCTTCGTCGGGCGGCTTCTTTATGCCGGATGCCCCCTCGGCCGTTCTTGCGATGGGGACCATCGCCCCGCCGCAGGCGACCAATTCTACCAGCGGCGTTTATGACGTCAGCGACACGCGCAAGAATCGCAACGGCGTGACGCTCGATCGCGCGGATCCGCTCTCTTGGTACGACGCTCTCTATCCGACGGCGACCACGGGCCTTGCGCAGCCGAGCGATGGATATCCGATCACCGGGACCACGCAGTTCCTCGGCTATCGGTGCTACACCCAGCGCAACCGCGAGCATATTGTCAATCTGCTCGGATGGGAAACCGGTGCCGTCACGCATGACTGGCAGAATGTCGATCACACCGGCGCGATCCAAGGGATCGTCACGGCATCCAACATCGGCAACCTGCCGGCAGGCTGGGCTCACGCTGTGAACGAGACTTTCCTGACCAACTCGAGCGAGATCTCGGGCGGTCATACGCTCGGCTCGCTGAATCTGTGGATCCAGGACTCGCCGCTGCCGGGCGGCAACGCCAATTCGACCTGCACCGTCGGCATGGGCATGTAACAACCTGACTACCTGATGGGGTCTGCGGTCTTAAAAGAGGCCGCAGACCCTTTCTTTTCTACCCGACTTGCCATGAAAGGAGAGGGGCATGTCTTTCGACCGCTTGCTACGTCTTTCGATGTTCGTCGGATGCACTTTGATCCCTCTTCATGAAGTAAGCGCGCAAACCCTGATTCCCTTTGCGTCAGGTCAGAGCAATCCAAATACCCCGCCCGATGCGGGTAACGGAACAATTCCTTCGTCCGGCGCAAACCTCGACTCATTGCTAGGAACCGGAACAACCTCGATCGCCGATGTGTTGCGGCAACAATGCCAGCGCATCGGCGATAACAATCCTGCATGGTTTCCTGGCGCAGGAACCCCCTCCCCCGCTCCGACCGACCTACAACCTTGGTTTTCCTGCACTTATGAGGAGGAAGATTCAGCCTTTGGACGGCAGCAGTGGCGCAGCGCAACCAATCAATGGACCGTCACCCTACTCCAAAATGATCGCTTTTCCTCATCAACCGACCACGTTCAGTACGGCTTTTCAGATTCGAGCATCAGTAACACTGATCTAAGTACGTTTGACGTAGTACTCGGCGGAACAGCTGGAGCACCAGTGTTTTTCCCTCTTTATGTTCTCCCGATTGCGATTGCTTATTCTCCTGTTTATGGGATTAATAGCAGCGGACACGACATGAGCTTCCATATCAGCACACCCATCACGATCGGCGGTGCCGCAGTTGGTGGCATGCGCTTGAGCCACTTACTCTACTGCGGCATCTTCAACGGCGACATCAAGAACTTCAACGATCCTGCGTTCACCATGCCGAACGGTGGCAGCACGTTGCAGGACACAGCGAACGACACTTCAGGTCGCTGGGCTGCCGATGGCGTGCCCATTCGCCTCGTCGGCCGACTAGACAAGGCAGGCGAAACCGACATCTTCACCCGCGCGTTAACCGCGCAATGCACCGGCCTCGTCGCGACCAATCGTTACACGCAGCACGCGGAAACGCTACCTTACAGTTCCAACTCCGGGGTCAATTTCAGTGCCGAACGCTCCGACACCGGCCTTCGACCAAGTGGAGGTATTGCGGCCGGAACTTTCAACCTTGTTGGGCGAGAATATTTCGACGTACCAACCAATAGCATCCGCGTCTCCACCAACAGCGCATCGTGGGCCCCGAGTTCCTATCCTGCTGGTTCATTCGGCAGCGGCCGATATCTTGTCACGCTTGGCAGCAATGGAGTGCTGGCCGCTATTACTTTTGCGCCCGATTACATGCTTGGCAACGCGACTTTGAACGGCAAGATTGGGTATATCTCGAGCGCATATATCGCAAATTCACCTAGCGGATCGCCTGGGCTTCACGCTGCTGCCCTTCGCACAGGGGCTACGACCGGCTTGTTTCATATGCCGCTGGCAAGTTCGGCGGTGCTCGCGATGGGGACCATCACTCCCCCACAATCTAGCAGCCCCCTCACGGGAGCTTATGATGTCGGTGACACGCGCAAGAATCGCAATGGAATGACGGTAGATCGTGCGGACCCATATTCCTGGTACGATGTCCTCTATCCAACGCCGACCACCGGCCTCGCGCAACCGGCCGACGGATATCCCATCACCGGAACCACGCAATTTCTCGGCTATCGCTGTTATTCGCAGCGCAACCGCGAGCACATCGTCAACTTGCTTGGCTGGGAAACCGGGGCTATCACGCATGACTGGCGAAATTTCGATCACACTGGGGAAATCCAGGCAATCCCCGGGGCGTCCAACATCGGCAATCTGCCGGCTGGTTGGGCCCATGCCATCACCGAAACGTTCCTGACCAATTCGAGCGAAACCTCGGGCGGCACAACGCTCGGCTCGCGGAACCTCTGGATCCAGAGCACGCCGCTACCAGGTGGCGGCGCCAATGCGACCTGCACCATCGGCATGGGCATGTAGCAACCCAACCGTCTAAGGATATCTGCGGTCTCGATATGCTACGAGGCCGCAGATCCCGTTCTCAATTGACGCCTATTCCAAGCGCAAAACCGTGGAAGGCGGTTTTCGCCTTATTCCTCACGTTCCAGCACCTGATCAACATCATAGCCTAAGCGATCAATCGCCGGTCTCAATATCGGAACTACAGGCGCGAGATAGGATAGGTAATTGCGATACCTGAAACGAGAGCGACGGTAGAGCGGCTCCGTGACCTGGGCGTAGCTCGCAGTCCGAGCAGCGCGGGTGTTGCTCTGAAAATCGAGCATCGCAGGCTCATATGACAACCCGATATAATCCGCGATTGCTCTGACTTGCGCTTCCTGGTCGTCTATCAGTTCCTCGTATTTCACGGCCATGTATCGGAGTGGAATTTCTCTCATATAGTGATTCACCAGATCAGAAATAATTGCAAAATGCTCAGCAGACGATTCCAACGACATTGAGCAATGAAAACCGTGCGTCAGAAAATTCGAATATACCGACGTCACGACATCCAAGGGATGCCGGATCATATGAATGATAGGGGATTCTGGAAACAACAGATTAATCAAACCCAAATGCGTCTCGTTCAACGGCATCTTGTCGGTGAACCAACGCTTTGATGGGTCAGCAGCGCCGAATCGGAGTGCTTCGTTGAGATAGTGATCGCGAAGATTATTGATATGACCGACCCGATCACCCAACCAAAGTTCGCTCAACGCCTTTGGGTAACCCAAGAGGCTTCCGAGAAGATCCGGAAGCCGTCCGGTCAGAGTATGAATAATCGGCAGCTCGTCGCCAGCCGCAACATCCGAATGCGCCGTCAAGGATTGCTCTAGCAACGTCGTGCCGGATCGCGGAAATCCTACAATAAAGATCGGCTGCGGAAAATCTGATCGAACGACAGCTCTTGGCAGAAGCCGAGTCCGTCCTGCCGTGAAAAAATTCTTCAATTCGCCGACAAGCGCGGCAGCCTCATCCCTCAGATAGGCCTGCCCCGTCCGTTCACGAAGCTTCGCCTTGCCACGATCGAAGGCATCGAACGCTTCATCATAGCGTCCCATCGAGTCCAAGACTTGGCCCTGCTGCAAAAGCGCGATCCCATCATCGGAATCCATGCTCTCGAGAGCATTTAGGGCCTCCTGCGGTTTTTTTCGTCGGCGCAAGAGTATAGCACGAGCCATACCCACTCGCGCATTCGCCGGCGCCAACGCGTCCGCCCTGTCGAGCAACGTTTCCGATTGGTCGAAATCCTGAGCAGCCTCTTCCAGCTGAGCCCAAGAGAGAAGGACGGTAAGGTTCGGTCCATGCACGCTATCGAGCTGTCGAAACATTTCGCGCGCCTCATTGAACTTGCCCTGATCACGCAGCGTGAGGGCCAGATTCCCTTCCAAATCCATCACGGAAATCTCAGGTCCCCGTCCGATCGGAAGCTTGAGAGCAATTCTGAAATGATGCTCGGCTGCCTTAGGATTGTGTTGCGCCATAAAGACGCGTCCCATCAGGAAATGCGAAAGGACCGCTTCCGGAGCAAGCCGGATCAGCATGCGGCCATGTCCCATCGCGCGTGGAACCTCATTTCGCGAGAGATAGAACTCGATCGCGGAAATCCTTACCACAGGATCGTTTTGATGATGCAGCGCCAGTCGCTCGATGACGATCGTCGCGGCATCGTGGCGTGTCTTCGCGTGAAGAACCCTGAAGAGAGTCTTGAGCCCATCCGCATTCAAGGGATCGTGCTGGAGAAGCGCGATCGCGGCTTGCTCCATGGCCGCCAGATCCTGGCACGACCGCGCGCTTTCCAAGGCACCGCTCAGACCGTCCAAATCGGCTTGAGGCAGTTGATCCGCAAGCGTACGCAGATGGGGGCGACAGCACGCCCTTTCACTCAATCCAGTGCCACAAGCACAGAGTATCGGGCCAGCGGTTCCCAGAGGGTCGATCTGTGTCATCATTTCCAGCAGAAGTCGGGGTGGGAGCAAACCGGACCGCTCCCACCCCTTTTCTCGTCAGGCCACCTCAAGCAGCGCTTCGGGCGCGCGCTGCCAATTTGGCGCGGTCATCAGCACGGAAAGCTCAATCCGAACATCGCGACGATCTCCAATCCGCAGCATTGCGGCGCCATTCGTCCAGCGCCAAGCATGGCTGTCATTCCGCTCGATCGCGGTGAAGCCCTCGCCAAATTCCTCCCCGGCGAGATCCAGAGGAGTGCCGTCGATGCGAATCTCGGAAATGGCGACCCCCAGATCACGATCATCCGTCACGCTGGGCATGACCGCTGAGAGAACGGAGTGGTTGGAGCGAATGCGCCAGTCAGCGCCCACAGGTACTTCGAATGCATAGCAGCCGTCCACGACCTTGACCGGGCTATATCGGACGCCATCGGCTTCCAGGGTCAGATCGGCGGTTTCGGACAAAACCCAGTTCAGGGCTTCGGCTTGAACCTGGAGGCGGCGGCGGATTTCGGCCAATTGCGGGCCGGCAGCGACCATCGGCGCGTAGGCATTGTCCCAATTTTGCGGATCGAGACTGCCATCGAGCTCGACGACCTTGCCGGCATTGCCGAAGGCGCGTCGGTTTCCATCGGGGAGATAGGATTCGGCCGGCAGGCCGGCAGCGAGGACGATATCGTGGGTTTCGAGCTCGATGTGCCAATATCGCACTTCCTCGATCGCTTCCTGGACGATGGTCGCGCCATTGACGAGCTTGCCGACCGGCACGAGGACACCATCAACGAAGAGTGAGTGGCCCGGAGAAAAGCCCACATCCTCGAAAGGTATGTTTTCACCGAATGCATGAGCCTTTGCGAATACCGGATACGCCATCTTCGGGTCGGCATACCGGCGCGGACGCACGATCATCATCCCCACCCATTTAATCTGTCGAAACTCGCCACTCAGTACCTGAACGAACTCGCCGGCCTCAAGGTGCTCAACCGACTTCTGCCCCCCAGGCACTGTCAGCCGTGTTCCCTCAACGAAACAGACGGGTGGAGCGGCATAAACGGTTGCGTTCTTGTCAAACGTCGCAGGAAGCGACAGTCCACCCGGACCAAAGCCATAGTTGCTGACGATATAGCTCTTGAAAGAATCTCCGGTCGTAAAGTGACCACTTTCAGCCTTCATCGTCTCTGAATTGGTTATCAACAATCCATTCTCTGTAAATCCATGCACCCAAAACGTGACTGGATTATCACTTCCATCAAGAATATCACTAAACTGAATCGATCCGAACGTGGGCATCGTGTACCCTTCGTAATCGACATAGAATCCAGCTGTATACTGACTAGTCAGAACAGTTACCGTGCCGGGATTCATCGGCCCAGGCGTTCCAGACGGATCTCCTGCCTCGTAGATTTCTTTAACACCCTGTTGCGCGTTGGATGGTGGAGGACCATCCCCCCAAGCGCTAACTCTGGCAAAAGCATCGGCACTAAAAGTCACGTTATTGAGCTGATTAAGTTCAAAATCGGCCATGGCTGTTCTCCGTATGATCGTAGAATTGTCGAATTATCTGGAGAGGGTTATCGGCAGTTCGAGTCATCAGGCGCGCTTGAATCCGGGCACCGCTTCCCTCCATTTGCAGACCCGAGAGGCCCGAGGACGTCGACTGTGATCAGCGAACGACGATTATTCGCCTGATTGTCGCCCGCGGCATTCGCCGCCTGTGCCGCGACTGCGGATGCCGCGGCGGCCGGGGTGGCGACCGCCGGGGTAACCGCGGCGGCCGGAACGCCCGTGATATCCCCAGCGGCTTTGAAATTATCCGCGTTGGCGACCCTAGCCGCCGCGACGACAACATTGCCGGACGCGCGAACGCCAGCATCGCCGGCATCCACCTCGCCCACGGGCGCAATGAGGATGACGTTCGAAGCCGGATCGGTGGGCGTGCGCTTGAAGGTTCCGATACCCGCGCCCGAGACGCTGCCCGCGCTGTTGACCTCCGCCAAGCCGTTTTCATCGAAGCGCACGGTCACCGGCGGAAAGTTCGACGCGCTCTTTGGGCCTTGACCGGCATTCAGATCGCCGTTGGAGGACCACATGGTGATATCTCCGGACTGCTGCGTGAACACGCGGCTCTGATTGAGGATGAAGTCGCCGTCGGTGAAGGAACGGATCGCGCCGCCACGTAGCGTCAGTATGCCTTCGTAACCGAGCGGAATAGAAGCGATCTTGCCGTTCGAGAAGGGTTTGAGGTTCCCCGCTTCGAACAATAACGGCAGCGTTGTTGGGTTGGCATAGTCGAACGCAGTCGTCCGCCGGCTGGACTGATCGGCGGTCCTGACCACCGAACCGGCAATTACATCACCGCCGGGTCCGAGGATGGTGAGATCGCCACCCCGAACGGTCTGGAGAGTGGCAAGGCGCAAGTCGACATTGCCCGTGATCACACGTTCCGCCGCCTGCGGCTGGCCCTTGACGATGTTGCGGACCGGTTCGCCCAACGGATGATCCACCGAAATAGTCGAGGGATCGAGCGTGTAGGGCGCCAGATTGTCCGTATAGCCACGGCTTGTCGGGAATAGGGTCTGAACCGCCCGATATCCGCGGATATATTGCTGGTAGGATGGACCGTTGATGTCGCTGACCGCGGCGATCTCATGGAAGTAGAGGCCGTCCACGAGGAAATCCTGCTGGCGCAGCGGGTCGACCTTGGCGAAAGCAGCATAGAGGTCCGCCATGCGTTCATAGGCCGCGTCCGCAAGGGTTGCCCGTCCGGTATCGGTGTCAGGGAAGGTCTCGCCTCCGAAAATGGCCGCAAAGGCGATCGGGTCATTCGCCTTCAGCCATTCAGCCAGGAGCGGCGCGTAAATGAACTTGCTCCGGTCGGGACGCTTGTTGCCGAAAGCGTCCGTCACCTGGACGAACAGATCGCCGTCGAGATTGGTCAGATTTTCCGGGTTGAGATAGGTTTCTCGCAAGGCCGCATAATCGGCGCCGGCCGCCATGCCAAAACGCACGCTCAGCTTTGCCCCATCATCGACAAGCCAGGGGTTATAGTCGTTGCCGATCGTGCGGATGCCGCCGGCGAAGCTGTATAGTTTCCTATCGATCGGCGACAGAACATCAGCGGAAGTGACGAACGGACCGAGATCCCGGCCCGCTTCGACGATAAACGTCCCCGGGCCGCCCAGGATGAAATTATTCGACTTGATGAAGGGCAGCGTCCCCAAGGCCACCGTCGTTCCGGTGATATCGCCTCCCGAGCGAACGCGTGTGATATCAGTCGCCGACACGTTCTGACCGTTGAAGAACATGTCGACAATGTCACCGGATGCGGTGATCCGCGCCTGTTTCGGCAGGAAGAGAGCGGATTCGTCGATATCTCCATCGGTGTAAATACGGATCGGCTCGGGATCGCCCAGGTGCGTGATCCGCTGATTATGCTGCGCGCGAAGCGTCGCATCCGTCGTGGTCGACGTCACGAACGGGACCGGCACGACCGGAATGCGCCCAGCCTGCTGGGCAGTGAACGCGCCACCGAGGATGCCCGGGTCCACATCGCTCATACCGAGCGCGAGATGCTCGATGCTGCCGTGGCTGAAGATCCGTAACTGCCCGTTCACCGACGGATACAGCAGTTGGAACGTATCCTGCGGCAGTTCGACCGCGCCTCGGATCGAGGTGAGTTCGAGCGTGGGCGGGAGGAGCTGCACATAGGCGAGCGGCGAAATTTGACCCGGCGCGATATAGGCGGGCTGCTTGCCGAATTCCGTGTCGGTCCCAACACCCGCCGTCTGGGCGATCGTCGCTGCTTCGTTGGCCGAGAGTCCGAACGCCGCGTTGGGGCTGAAGAACCCGGCCGAGTTGACCGATTGGTCGACGCCAAGCGCCGACACGCTCGCGATCATTGCGCTGCCCTTCGCCGAGACATCGACCACGGCATCGGACAAACGCACCCGGAGATATTGTGGCGTATCGAGCGTAATGGGTTCGACGCCCATTTGCGCGATATTGCGCTCCGCATGGATCGTTGCCGCCCCCGTCGCGATGTCGAAACGTCCCCCGAGAATGTCACGCCCGGCGGCCGCACTCAGCGAGCCGCTTCCGAATGTGGCCATCACGTTGCCGGCATCCGTCGAAGTCGTGGTCACGCCGGAGAGGAGCGAAACGGTGAGGTCGGAAATATCCCGCCCCGCGCCAATCCGCACATCACCGCCACCCAGCGCGCCAACGCCCGAGGTGAAGTAGCTCGGCGACACGCCCAGTTCGGTATCAACGCCGATCTGGCCGACCCGCCAGATTTGCGAAATCGAACCAATCGCCTGGATCGGCGCCGTGCTGGTGCCGCTGGCGCCACCCGAATAAGGTTGCCCCAGAACACCCAGCAATGGCGTCCACGCATCGCGTTGCCCCAACACGTCACGGCCGGCATCAATCCAAACGTCGCCGCCACCCTGCGCGAGGACCGGCTGATTGTCGGTCAAGCCTCTAGGCGACGGAATGAAGGCCGCCATCTCGGTCGCCACGTCTAGATAAGGACTGTCGGGCGAGAAGGTTACGCGCTCGTTCGTGTCGACAATCCGGGCGCTGATATCCGCCTGCGTGACGCGAACGCCGGCCGTATAGACCGCAGCGCTGGCGAACTGCGCTGCTTGTTGGTTCGGCAGACCGAAATAACTCGGCTGTGAGACCTGGACCCCGTCATTATTGCGATAGACCGGCTGCTCGCTGCCGCGAAGGTCGACATCACGCGCCGCCGCCAAGGCGATGTTCCCATCCCCCGTCCGGATGAATGTCCTGACATGCGCCTCATTGGGCGAATTGGCCGTCGCCTGCTGGTTCGCTGCGCCATATCGGATCACCGGCGCGTTGCGGTTGGCGGCATAGCCGGTCCGACCGCTGGCGAGCCCGGCCTGATAGGTCGGCTCGAAGGATTGCAGGAACGCGACGATCTCGTTGAGCGGCGCGATGATCCCGGTGGGCGCGGCAACCGAGCCAGTGAAGCTATATCCCTTGCCCGCGAAATAGCTCACCGCAGCCGCTCGCGCGTCGACGCCCAACCCGGCCGAACTTCCCCAGGTCAATTGGGTATAGGCATCGTCCTTGAGTTGGTTGAGGCCTCCGACGGTGGTCGTCTGGTCGAGCGTGTCGCCAATGTTGAAATTGACGTTGTTCGTATCGGTGGTCGACCGCAGCAAATGGAATTGCAACGGGCCGTTATAAGTCACGGAGCCGCTCGCGGTGAGGCGGTAGGAATATTCCCCCGTCACCGTGAGATCCGTGTTCAGCGCGCGATCGACGATCAGCGGGTTGGCCGAGAGATGCTCTCCCGCGCCGGCGACCAGGCGCAGGTCGGACGAATGCATCTCGACATTGCCATCGAGCAGCGGGAACAGTTCGCCGAAGCCCAGCGTGTCGCCGACCGGGTTGCCGTTCGCATCGACCGCGCCGGCCGCGCCGTTTCCAGTGAGCGCGAGCGGCGAGTTGACGTAGGGAGCCCCGGAGGTCAGCCCCCCCGGCGTGGCGGCCGAACTCAGCGTGATCGTGAGGGTGGAACTGACACCGGGGTTCGCACCAGTGCCATAGCTTGCGATGTTCCCGCAGAAGCCGGTCGCGCCGCCGCACGAGAACTGGATCGCCGGCGAATAGCCGCGCGCGCCGCCGCCAAGCTGGTAGTTGATATAGCCGGGGTCCGACTTATCGCGGAAGGTGAAGAAGCCATCCGAGATCGAGCGGTTCACGGTCAGATTGCCGCCCGCGCGCATGGTGATGACCGGCGCCTCTCCCCGCGCCGAGCCATCGACACGGTAGAGGAAGGTGGCGAAGCGATCGAGCAGCGCGCCTTCCTTGCCCGGAACGACCTTATACTGCGTCTGGGTGCCCGAGCTGATCTCGGGGATGACCTGCAGCACGCCCGCATCGACCGCGGCCTGGAGCTGCTGGGGCGAGAATGTCGCGGCGGCGAGGTTCCACTGGCTCGTCGTTTCAATGTCACCGCGCGCGGTGAGTTCAACACCCGGTCGCAACCTCATACCCGCGAGGCTGCTGCCATCGACCGTGGAGACGTCGAAGTCCTGGATGAACCTGACGAGCGATTTCGTCCCGTCGCCGAGGGTGAAGTTCTCGGTGAACGGGTTCGCGCCGGTGGCGGCAAAATCGAGCTGGATCGCGCCGTCGTTTCCGCGGGTGATGCCCGAATATTGTCCGTTGTCGATGAGCTGGTCGAGATCATAGCGCTGGAAGGCTTCCAATTGGATGCTGTCCGCGCCCAGAATCGTTCCGCGCTGGCTTAGCGAGACCTTATCGCGATTGTCGCCAATGACGGGCGCCCGGAAGGTTACCGTCCCGCCGGTGTCGGGTTCGACATAGCGATAGACCGTGGTCGGCGTCCCGGTCGCCGGATCGGTGATGACCTGCGGCACCATACGACCAAGACCGCCGTCCGCCTGGGTGCGCCACGCGCCGACGTCGATGACTGCGCCCTCCGCGACCGTGATCACCGCGCTGTCACTCGCGACACCAAGGATCACATCGCCAGCGGCCGCCGGACGGGTATCGGTATCGGCATAACCGATGGTGTGCGTGTCGAGCCGGGAGGTCGAGGTCAAGGTGACCCCGGCATTGCCCCATAGCGTGATATCACCGCCATCGACGGCCGCGTCGCGCGCGGCATCGGCGGACAGGCCGGCAACGCCAACCCCGGCGGTGCTGATCGTCCCCGCGATTGTGATCGCCCCGACGTCGGATGTCAGGGTCACGCTCTTGGCGTTGATGGTTTGTCCCTGGTTCAGATCAAGACCGCCCGCGCCAACCCGGACCCAGAAGTCGCCGCCAAAATAGGCGCCATGGCGCGCGATGAAGAGCGCCAGATCGAAGGTGCCCGTACCGGAGTCGAACGTGAAGGAACCCTGGCGGGAGCCTGTGGCATCCGGGTTGATCGCGGCGTCGAGCGTGATCGCGCCATTGCTGGCGAGCAGATTGAGCGTGCCCGCTTTCCCGATATTATTGTCGCTGGCGAGGCGCGACGCGCTGTCCGTCAGGATATTGCCGTTCGCCGCGAAGAGATTGATCGTGCCGCCGCCGGCCGAGACCGTCACGGCGTCCGCTTCGTCGCCGAAGGTGGCTTCATAACCGGGTGTCTCGAGCGCCGCGCCCGCGAGCGAAATGTCAGTCGCCGACTGAATGTCGATAATGCCGGCGCTTGCCCGGATGCGGCCACCTTCGAGGACAGCCGAATGCACGCGGCTCTCAGCTGTCCCGATGCCGATGCGCGCGCCCGGCGCCGCATTGCCGTCGATCTTGGCATCAGCGTTGGTGCCCACCGCGCTCATCGCGAAATCGCCGGTGGTGAGGAAGCTATAATCCGGCCGGACGGCCTGGTCGCGCGGATCCGCCAGTTCGCTGCGATCCACGAGGAACGGCGCCCGCAGTGTCAAGGCGGTATCGCCCGTCGAGAAGCTGCCCTTCCCTTCGACATACATGCCGTCGGTCGCGCCCAGCGAAACGCCGTTGGCGAAGCCGGCCGCCGACATATCGTTGGCGCCAAAGGTGAGCGTCACCGCGTCGAGGGTGAAGTTGCCGGCGCTGCCGCAGAAACCGACGGTGGCGCACCCGTCCGTCGCCTTGGTGGAGTTCAGCAGCCGGACATTGCCCGCACCCACCACGACCGAACCGTCCGCCGCGGTGTCGGCGGTCGCGGCCAGCGTCGCGGTATCGAGCACGAGATCGTTGAACTGATGCGTCCCCGCCGAGAAGCGGATCGCGCCGGGCGAACGGATCGTAAGCCGCTCCGCGGTCGCCAACTTACCCTCAAGCGACGTGCCGATCGCGCCGGCTTCGCCAGCCGCCGCCGCGTTATCGTCGAACCGAATGGCTTGGCCGCCGATGGCGACCCATTTGGCAGCGAGGTTCGCATCGTTCGACGCGGAGAAGGTGCCGCTCGAATCCAGCGCGAGCGCGTCGCCGGATATGGAAGCCGCTCCGATCTCGATCGCGGACGCGCCAGTGCCAGAGCGGGTCATCAGTCGTTCGTTGCCATTGGCGAGCCGGAGCATCGACCCGGCGGTGGTCGAGAGGTAGTCGGCATCCGATTGGGTCCCGACATTGCCAATTGCCGCGAGCCGCGCGCCATCCTCGATCGCCAGCTTCGAATTGGTCCCACCCACGACCAGCAGCAGTTCGGGCGCCTGGATTTGCGCATCGCCCGCAACCGTCACGTTCGTCGCCGACGCTGCGATGGTCGTCGTGCCATCGGCATTTTCGGTCCGCTGGCCACCGATCAGCAGGCTGGTCGCATTGAGCGCGGCCAGCGTGTTCCCGGTGATCAGGAGGGTGCCATCGCTCGCCTCCCCTTCCTCACCAGCGATAAGGATCTTCTGGCCAAGAATATCGAACTGGCCGCCCTGCCCGCCATCGACTGCCGTGGTATCGAACACACCCGCGACACGCAGTTCGCTGAGCGGCGCGAGCACCACGCGCGCGGCGTCGAGCGGCAGTCGGGGCCGCCCGGTCCCGTTCTTGTCGGCCAGGTGGGACAGGTAGTCGGAACCGCCGGTGGTGATGATCTGCGAATATTTGAGGAAGGTGTCCTTGCTCTGGACGGTGAAAGAATGGCGGGTGGATTCCGCAATACCCGTCCCGGCATAGCCGAACGTGCCGCCGACGATGACGCTTCCGTCCAGCAAGCGCGTGCTGGTGCCTGGAATCAGCGCTGGCGCGTCCGTGTTCTCGACCAGTCGCAGAGCGCCCGGAATCGACATGGCGTATTTCGCCGGCACGAGGAGATATTCGCCGCCGGCAACGCCGTTGCCGCCGTCGAGGAACACGCTGCGGCCGGCGCTGGCGCCATAGAGGTCGACAGGCCCCGCACTGCCGTAGTCGGCCGAATAACTGGGGTCATAGGGCGCGATCTTGCCGATCTGGTCGACGGGCACGAGTGCGAAGACCTGCCGCTGATCGGCGAACTGATAGCCGATCCCGGTCGCCGCATTATAGCCGTTGCTGCTGAAGGGATCGCGGTTGAAGCGGTCGAGCACATCGCGAGACCCGCCGACGCCGCTCTGAAATTCATAAGCATAGACGTCGCCGCCGCCACGGCCATCGAAGAGGGCGCCCGCCTCCTGGACGATCGAATCCGCCGAAAGACGCAGCTCGCCGGTGGGCAGCTTGGTGATCGGCGTGGTCAGGGTCGGGAAATAATATTCAACGCCATCGGTCGTGGTGCCATAGGGAACGTTCAGCCCCGCACCCGATACGGTGGTGATGCTTCCAGCCCCGAAGGTGACCGATTTCGTGGGCGTGGCAAACGGCCCGCTTCCATTGGCGAGGCGGATCGCGGCCGAGTTGCCAAGCTCGATCAAACCGAGCGGCGCCGCGAGATAACCGTTCTGGACGATGTTCTCCGCAAGGACGCTGATATGGGTGCCGGCGGAGAGCGGCGCGGACGCATTGGGATTGAGGTAGGTGTCGCCGAAGGTAATCGTGTGATGGCCGAGCGCCGCGATGTAGAAGGGCATCGTGGCAGCGGCCGTCCTGCCTTCCAGCAGCGCCTGCAGGTTACCGGTGCCGGTCGTGGCGTAGGTCCGGCCGGCATCGATCGTCAGGTCGCCAGACGTGAGCAGGCCGCCGTCATAGGTCGGCGCATTGGCGACGAAGTTGGAAGTCACCCCGATCAATCTAACATCGCCCGGTGTCGCGAGCGTGATCGAGCCGATTGACCCGTCGATGTTGATCGCGCCCGCAACGTCGATCCCCTGCGCACCGCCGAACAGTGTGACGCGCGCGTCGCCCTCATTCGCACCGATGACGGTGTTGGCGCCGAGACGGCTCGCGAGGCGGACATACCCCGCCTTGATCGTCGCGTCGCTTCCGGCGGTGGCCTTCACGAAGACGTTCGCGTCCGCTGTATAGGGCACGCTGGCGATGAGCGGATCCTGCGAGGTGACCATCAGTGCCTTGCGCAGGGTCAGCGAGAAATCGCCGTCCAGGGTGAGATTGCCGCGTGCGATCAAGCTGTCGAAACCACTCTGCGCAATGAGCGAGGTCGCGAGGTAGTTTGCGCCCGCTCCATCGCTGGTGCCGACCGTCGGGTTCAGCCATTCGAGCGTGCCGCCTTCTGCGCGTGCATCGCCGCCCCTCGCGTTAATGGCGGTGGATCCGAGCGTTCCGCCCGCCAGCGCGGAGATGGTGCCGGCCTTGCTCCACTCCAGATAGGGCGAATAGATGCCGAGGCCGACCGCCTGGTCGACAACGAAACTCGTGCCGCTGATATCTAGCGTGGCATCGTCATCGCGGACCAGCGTCCCGCCCGAGAATCCATCGGCGCGCGTGGTGCGGGACGATTGGCGCGAAATCTGGCGCGACGAGGCGAGTTCAAGCGCACCGCCCCCGAGCACGACGGCATCGCGCACCTGCAGGCCGTTGGGACGGAAAGGCGCGCGCGGATTGACGAGCGCGACACCCGAGAGATCCGTCACGCTGCCTGCGTCGAGCAGGACTCCTTGGCCCTGATCGAGCAGGCCGCGGAAATAGATGAGCCGATCCGCCCCTTCTTTCGTCACCAGTTCTCGGTTGGTCAGGAGCCGGCCCGCGATCGCCGGATCGGTGACGCCAGTGGCATTGGCGGCGGATTCAATGAAGCGTCCGGCCTCATCACGCGCCCCGCCGAACGCCTGTGCGAGATCGTCGACCCCAAGCCCGCCGATGATCAGGCTGCCGACCAGATCATTGCGCTGCGAGATCGTCCCGCCGTGCAGGATGATATTCCCGGCATTATAGAGCTTGTTCACGGTCAGACTGGCACCCGGAGCGCCGACGATCTGCCCGCCGGCAAGCACGTCCAGTTCGGTGAGCCCGCCCAGCACCAGATTCGCGGCGCGCCGGTCCCAGAGCGCGTCATTCGTCGTCGGCGCAAGGAACGATTGATCGGTCAATCTCGCGCCCGTGCCGAGCCCGCGCAGGGCCCGGCTCTGGTCCGCCGACAAGAGCGTGGGCAGCAGCCATTGGGTCAGATCGAACGTTTCACCCGCGCCGACCACGAGCCGCGTGGTTTCGAGGAAGGCCGACTTGCCTCCGCGATCGTTCGCAAACACGTCATCGACGATCCGCGAGCGATAGCTCGAAAGCGAGAGCGTCCCGAAGCCCGTCGTGCGGAAGAAGTCCAACCCGATATGGGTGCTGCCGGCATGATTGTCCGAACCGAAGCTGATGTCCGGCGCGATTAGGTCGAAGGTTCCACCGCCCGCGAAACCGAAGCCCTTGATGCTCGCCGCGCCAATATCCACCGTCGAACGGGGCGTGGGCACCAACGCCGGGAAAACCGGATCGACATTGAAGCCGCCGGGAACCGGGGTGAAATCAACCGACTGATTGGTGCCTTCGATCGGCTTGTCACCAGCGGCATTGCCCTCGGTGTCGCCGAGGATCGCGCCGCTCGCCGTAAGGCTGGTCGAGGCATAGACAGTCGCGTTGATCAACGAGACGTTGCCGCCCTTCCCGTCCAGCAGGAGGCCGCCGACCGGGGTCACATATCCACCGGAACTGACATCGAGCTGGCCACTGACTCGAATACTGCCGCTCAGGTCGATGGCTTGCGTCGCGGTCGGGATGCTGCTGCCGATCGCCGCAAAAACGCGCGACGCCGTCGTCAGGCTGATGTTCCCGCCGTCGCTGAACGCCCCCCCGCGCCGGATACCGGCTTCGGTGAAGTCATTGACCCACAAACCGGCCGTCGAAAGCGAGCCGGTGACGACGACGTCGAACGGATTCAGCGCGCCTGGATCATTGTGGAAGAGATAGTCGGCCGGAAGATCATCGCCATTACCGTTGCCATAAAGCCCCTGGCGGAACGCGGATCCATTGCTGAAATTCGCATCCAGCGTGCCCGCGCTTCGTGGATCGCGCGACTTGCCGAACAGAACGGTCTCGGCCTCGATCGAGCCGGACGGCGCGACGACCGTCCCGTCGAGCCGGATGGTCCGGCCAGCGGTCAGGGAGAGGGTTCCACCGCGGACGAGCTCGACGGACGACGCACCGGTGATCAACAGCGCGTCCGCGCTCTGAAGCGTGTTGGGCGCAGCGCCCGCGAACGTGATCGTGCCGGCGGCGGAGAGCGCAAGGTTCGACAAACCCGCGCCCGAAAGCATCTGGTCGTTGAGGAGCAGTTCGGACCAATCCGATTCCACCGCCCCGCGCTCGCCATGATAGACGATCATGTCGCCGAGCGAATTGATCGTAAGCCCGCCTCCGGACGGTAGCTGGTACGGAGTGCGCTGGAGGAGGCGGCTGTCTCCCGCCAGAACGCCGCTCGGACGCTCGGAGAGGTTGATCTGGCGCTGGCCGGCGAAGGCGTTGCCGATGAAGGTGCCATCGACCGCGACAGCCGCGGCATCGATGGTCAGCGCGCCGGCATCGCGTCCTTCGTCATAGGCCTGGTCGTAGCGGCGCGTTTCCGTCGTCGCGTTGAGGAAGGTCTTCAGCGAGCCGAAGCGTGGCTGGATCGAACTGAACCCCTCCGCGACCCCGACATAGACATCATTCGGGTTGGCCTGGCTAATGTCGACGATGCGCCCATCATTGGTGATAAGCTTGCTGGTCTTGATCAGCCCGGCGGCATAGCTGACCCAGCCACCCGAAAAGTCGATGACCGCGCCGCCAGCCACATGGACGGATGGCGCCGTGGCTACGTTGACATTGCTGAAATTGGTGAGTTCGCTGGTCTGGAGATTGACGGAGCCGCCCTTGGTCATGAACTCCGCCGCGGAGGCGGATATCTGACTGGCGAGACTGCCCGCCTCGATCAGCGGCGAGCCGACCCAGGCCACACCATCGTCCCTGACGCCGGTGACCCGCGGATCGACGTAGAGCGTCGCGCCGTTCAGCGTGAAATTGCCGTCCAGCACCACTTCCCGGTAATTGGGCGTGTCGCGCAATTCGCCGCGCTTGACCGGCGTGATCTCGATCTGATTGCGCGAGGCGTCGAGCTGGACGTCCTTGAGGCCGCTGACATCGATCACCGCGCCGGTCGCGATATCGATATGGCCCGGATGGGCCGTATCGAACGCGGTCTTCTGCGAGAGATCGGAAACCGTGTTCGCGCCCACGGCCACATTTGCACCCGGCGCATAGATCAGGGCGTTCTGCCCCATCACAAGGTCGGTCGCGACCATACCCCCGACCGGTTGTCCGGGATAAAGGACCTGCGTGCCGATTTCGAGCTGCGACGCCTTGAATTTCGCCGGCGCGTCGGCCGAGCCCTGCGGGATGGTCTCGCCATTGTCGTCGGCGATCATTTCGATGCCGCTCGCCATCGCCGCGTTCGGGCTTCCGGCAAGCGTGACCTGTCCCGCCGTGAGCGAAATCTTGCCGTTGCGCGAGACGCTGGTGGTGGTCGAGAGAAGCCCGGAATGCTCGATCGTGCCGTCGGCGCCGGTGCCCAGCGAGATATAGCCGCGCTTGGATTCTATCAGACCGCTGTTGACGATCGACCCATCAGCCTGCCCGCTGAACACATAGCTGTTGAGCTTGAAGCCGCGGACATTGGGATCGGGCTCGCTATCGGCACCCGTCGACTGCTGGAAAGCGATAGCCCGCCCGGCCTGAAGGCTGACCTGACCGTCGATCGCGCTCAGCGCGCCGGCGGAGTTGATCTCAGGCGCCGTCAGCATGATGAAGCCGCCGGCCGTGCCGCTGATGTGCGCGCCCGGATCGACGATGATGCTGCCCTCGCGGGTCGCGCTGAACTTGGTACCGTCGCCCTCGGTCATGCCCGACACTAGCAGCGCCGCGCCATCGAAGGTGCCGGTGGGGCTCGCCGTGCCGTTCGCCGGTGTGAACAGGCCGTTTTCGAGATAGGCGAGGTTGCGCTCGAGGATCGTCGTCGCCTGAGTGGGGCCCGCGCTCCCCGAAACGAACCGCGCCGCGTTCCCGAGCTCCAGCGTCGAGGCGAGCAGCGAGTGCGTGTTGACCTGCGCGTTCTTCCCGAAAATGATCCCGCTCTGGTTGAGCACGACCACGGTGCCATCAGCCTGCAGGTTGCCGAGGATCTGGCTTGGCGCGATCGAATTGGTGACTCGATTGACCGCCACCCAGCCCGGCTGCGCGGTGCCGTTCTGCTGCTGGTTGAATTGCAGCGTGGTGTTGGCACCAACGTTGAAGCTGTTCCAGGAGAGCAAGGCGCGCTCCTGCGTCTGGTCGATGACGATCTTGACCTTGCCGTCCGCCGTCGTCGTCTGGGTTGGCAGCCCCGCTCCCTGCCAGGTCTTGAGGCCGGTATCGTCGAGATTGGCGCTGGCGCTGACCAGCAGTTCATTGGCGCTGTCGGCATTGCCGGCGCGCGCCGCCGCGACGGCCTCCCGGATCGCGTCGGTCGGATCGAGGCCGTTGGTCGAAAGGCCGTCGGTCACCGTGCCACGGTTGGCGGCGGCGACCGCGTCGCGCGCCGAGATGACATAGGCGCGGATCTGCTCGGCGCGCGAGATCGTCGCGCGCTGGCGCGAGAGCGCACCGCTCATCGTAGTGCCGCGCTGCGGGGTCGTCTGCGGCCCCTGTGCTGCGGGCTTGGGCGCGCTTGCTCGCGCACCCATGAGGCCCGACAATGTCGCTTGCGCATTGGCCGGGGTGGTCGCGAGGCCGGAGGCGAGCGTAGCGACGCTTGCACCGATCATCAGGAGGGTACGGCGCTCCAGGCAACCGAGGAACGCTTTACGACTGGTCATTGAACGGCTCCGGCGGGGCTTTGGTCGGGACGCGATCCGGCGCGCCCGCGGTGATGCGCAGGGAATTGGATGATCGGGGGCAAGGCGGGCCTATTGGCCATTGGGCTGTCGTCCCCCTTGTGCGGCGGCGCCATCGGGCGCCGGCGTGGCCGGAGGCGGTGTGCGCCGGGCGCCTGCATCCCACTTGTTGTCATAGACGCGATCGCCCATCGACTGGAGATCGGCCTCAAACTTGCGGCGACCATTGTCGAACGGGAGAAACTGCCCGCGCTGGTAGCGTTTCTCATAGGCGGCGATCAGCTCGTTCGCGATGCCGACAAGGCGCTCGTTGCGCTCGCGCGCGGCCTTCAGCGCCACCTCAAGGTCCTGCTGGTTCGCCACCAGCGCGCGGAGCCGGACGATCTCCGCCTGCGCGGATACGAGATCCTCGCGGAGCGCGGTGTTCTGCGCGTCCGCGCTCAGCGTGGCAACATCCGGTGCCCCAGCAGCCGGCGCCGTCGTCTGGGCAAGCGCCGGGGCAGCAAGAGCAGCCAGCCCAAGGAGGCCGCCGATGACGGCCGAAAAGAGAGCCTCGCGCCGCATCAGAAGGCCAGGTTGAGATCGAGTTGCAGGACGTCGATCGCGAACGGATCGCCGACGATCTCATTGGCGCTGAGCCAGCGCGCGCCGAGCACCACATTCTTGTACGGCGCCCAGGCGCCGCCGATGAAATAGCCCTTGGCGTTGGTGCCGCCGAGATGGAAATCGCTGTCGGTGAAGGCGTCGGGCACCGCATCGCTGCCGAGGCGCTTGTAGCCAGCGTTGATCGCCCACGCGCCCCGATTGGCGCGGCGCGGATTGATCGAGAACAGTTCAGGGTGACCGATCGAGAAATAACCGGCCCAAGCCTCGTTACTGCCGATCCAGCGCCCCGTGGCGCCAGTGCCGCAAACGATGCCGCTCACGTTGGTAAGCGGACCGCCCGTCGGGCCTTCCTTACAGTCGTTCTGCGGATCGACGCCGAAATTGTACAGGAAATTGCCAGTCAGCTTGGCCTGCACGCCCGCCGAGATCGGCACGGTGACGGAGCCGTTCAGATCCAGGACGCGGAAGGCATATTTCAGGCCGAAATATTGCGGCTCGAACACCGGCGCTGCGCCTTTCTGCGCAATGTCGAAGGTCCGCAGGAACATGAGCGTGTTGCCCTTGGTCGGATTGAGCGGGATCAGACCATCGGTCGAACAGAAGGTGCTCGGGACATCGAGCGTGTAGACGTCGCATGGGTCGGAGAGATGACCACGCATATAGGTGAAATCGTGATAGGCGCCGGCCAGGCGGGCTTCGATCCCGCCCGCGAACGTCTTGCCGATCTCGACCTGCCCGCTGAAGATGTAGCGGTCGCGGAAGTTGCGCTTGTTGAAGGCGCGCGACGGGAAATTGTCGTCGCCCGGATCGAGCGGAAACGCCCCGCCGCGCAGCGCGAACATGAAGTCATCGCCGTGGCCCAGGATCTTCGCCACGTCGATCTGCCCCGCCGCGCCATCGAACGCCAGGTCCGGGTCGTACATGAGATCGGTCGTGGTCAGCGGGTTGTCGAACCGGCCGACCCAGGCAGTGATACCGGGGATGATCTCCCCCTTTGCATAAGCGAGCTGCAGCCACAGATCGCGCTTGCGCAGGCCACCCATCATCGTCGCGTTGGTCGAGATCGGGCCGGCATCATCACCGGTGGCGAGCTGGAACCCGAGCTGGAAGCGCTCGGCGACCGTCGCCTCGATACCGATGCGCGCGCGCGACTGGAACTTGCTCAGGCGGTTGTTGGTGGCGTTGAGCAGCGGGACGGCGAAAGGCGCCTTGGAAGTAATGTCGTGCGGCCCGGTCGCGTTGAATGCGGGAACGTCCACGATCTGGTTGGAATTGGTCTTGGCATAGAGGTCCGAGACCGAGCGCAGACGCAAATCCCCGGTCAGGCGAACATTGCGCACCCAGTCCGGCGCGGCCTCGCCGGGCGCGGCCCAATGCTCTTCCTTGGCCTGCGCCAGCACCTCGTTGCGCAATTCTTCCTTGATCTGCGCGCGCACCGTCTCGGGCACATAGGGGACGCGAACGGTTCCGGCCGGCGGCGGCGGCAGCGCCGCCACGGCGACGCCCGACGGCGCGGCGGCCTGGGCCTGGGCGGCGCGGACCTGCGTGGCTTCGGCCTGCGCCTGTGCCATCAGCGCGTCGCCCTTGTCCCGGGTCAAAACGCCCTGCTCGACCAGAAGCCGGACAAGATTGACCATCGCGCTGTCCGACCGGGCGGTTGGCGTGACGGCAGCCTCCTGTGCAAGGGAGGGAGTACACCATAGCAGGGTGACCACCGCCACGCTCGCGCCCAGCGTGCGACTCACAGGGCGACCTTTCAACCGAACAGACATCCAAGAACCCCTTCTGATTTCAGTAGGCGCGGCGGCCGCGCACGGTGACTTTCTGCGGAAACTCCATCGCCGCCGGCGGGGGATTGAGCCCGCGCACGGCGGCGAGGATCGCCGCGAGTTTCTTCATGGTTTCGTCGTCGCTCCGGCCGCGTCCGGAGAGGAACTGAACCCCGGTGACGCGTCCGTCGGGCGTGACGTTGAGCGTGAAATCGGCCGAAAAAACGAGGCGGCTGAGCTTCTCGTCATCCTGCACCCGCTCCTGGAGCGCCGAGCTCAGGTAGCGGCGATAGAAGGCCTCGCTCATGCCCCCGCCGCCCGCAGCCGCGCCGCAATTGGTGCCAAGGCAAGTACCGCCGCCGCCCGGCGCACCGATGCCGCCGCCATTGCCGGCGCGCAGGCCGTAGCTATCGGTGCCAGCCTGCGCGGGCGCGTTGATCGAGACCGGCGCAGCCTGCTGCTGAGGCGTCTTCGGGGCTTCCACCGGCGACGGCTGAGGCTGTTCGGTGGGTTCGGGCGGTTTCTCTTTCGGCTCCGGCGGTGGCGGCGGAGGAGGCGGTGGCGGGGGCAACGGCACTACGTCGACCATCGACTTTGGGTCTTCGGTGATGCTGACCCCGCGAACCGCTGTGAGCTGATGATAGACGTACCATGCGAACGCGACGACAAGCAGCGCCCCGATCGCCCAGAGCAGGATGCTCATGAGCCGGCTCGAGCGCTCGGGCTCGAACTGGTCGAAGGTCGGCGCGCTCATCGCCTGTCCTCACCCGCACGCCTGGTCATGCCGCGGCACTCTCACGAGCAAAGGACGTTCCGCCCCTGCTTTCCCGTCGCGTCCACGCGCGGCCCGCCGGGGCACTCGCGCGGGCGAAGCGCATGCCGCTCCGGCGCCCGATATCCACTTGCGATGTCTGGATCGGGCCCGTCTGCTTGCCCGTCGCCAGACCGATCTTGCTGAGGTCGAGCTGGCGGCAGAGGTCGAGCACCTCGGCCACCTTGCCGTATTGCGCCGTCTGATCGCCCTTGAGCGTAATCGGTACGTCCGGATTACTGGCCTTGGCGTTGCGGAGCCGCGCTTCGAGATCGGCCATCGTCACCGCAACAGCGTCCACGTAAATCTGACCATCAGCCGTCACAGTAATCGCGATCGTCTTCGGCTGGGCCAGGCTCTGCGCCGCGCTCGCCTTCGGCAAATCGACCTTGATCCCCTGGATCTGCATCGACGCCATCAGGACGAAAATGATGAGGAGCACCATCATCACGTCGACCATCGGCGTGATGTTGATGTCGTCGTATGCTTTGCGACCTTTGTTGATTTGCATGGCCGTTCTCCCCCGCCGCGCCCGTTATTCCGCGGTCTGCAGCGCCGGCGTCGGGCTGCCCTCGGTCTGCATTTCGGCAAGGCGGGTGATGAGGCGGTCGACGAACACGCGCATCTCATCCGAGAGCGCCGAAATTCGACTGTTGAGGTAGTTGTAGCCGAAGAGGGCCGGGATCGCGCAGGCGAGGCCCGCGATCGTCGCCATCAATGCCGCGGCCATGCCCGGCGCGATCGCCGTCACGTTGACGTCGCCCGACATGGCCACGCCGCCGAACGTGTTCATCACGCCCAGCACCGTGCCGAGCAGGCCGATGAAGGGTCCGCCCGAAATCGCGATGGTAAGCAGCACCAGCCAGCTATCGAGCTTCTGGTTCTCTTCGACCACCACGGCATCGACCGCGGCGCGCATCGCCTCGACGCTTTCGCCCGAGAGCGGGCGCGTGCCGCGCACTTGCCGCCGAACCTCCAGCTCTTCGATGCCGGTTTCATAGAGCCTGCCAAGCGGGGCTTGCTCGATTACCGCGAGCTCTCCGGCGCCGACGCCGTTGACGTCCTTCATGGGCACGAGATGCTCATGGAGCGACCGGAACCGCTTCATGAACACGCGGTTCGCGCGCACGGCACGGCCGACATAGCGCGCCTTGGACACGATCACGGCGATCGCGATCACCAGAATCCCCATGCAGAGCGTGATGATGCCGATGTCGATCGCTTCGATCTTGCCCAGCACGAAGAAGAAGGTGCCGCCGCCCGCGCTCTGCCGCTCGGCCTTATCGGCCACCGCGACGAGCTTGTTGTTCGGACCCTCGGCCTGCGCGTTGGCAAGGATCATCGCCGCCGGACGCGCGACCTTGGAAAGGCGGACCTCGTCCAGCTCGCCGGAGAACGGCCGTCCAGGCGCTCCGCCCAGCGAGATTGGACCGGCCAGCGCCGGAAGCGGCCCTGCCCCCTTCCCCGCCTCGACGCCGTTCACGTAGAGGCGATATCCCTCAGCATCAGCGACGAAGCCCAGATGCGCCCATTCTCCAGCCTTGAGCGCCGCACCCGCCTGAACCCGCTGCTCGCCCACCAGCGCGAAGGGCGTTCCGTTCGAAAGACCAAGGATCAGCGAGCCGCGCGCAAAAACGGCCTGCTCGCCATTCGGTTGTTCCGGCTTGACCCAGGCTTCGATCGTGACCGGCGCGCCGGCCGCCATCGCCAGCGACGGCGAGTCCGGAACGATCAGTTCGCCCTGGCCCTGGAAACGGGCGGCGCGGGCGATGATGCCATTTTCATCGCTCGCGGGAGCGGCGTTCTGCGCGTTGTTGCGATTGGCGGTGAGGTCCGCCACGGCCTTACCGGCTGTCTCGCTGAAATGATAAGCGGCGACGGTGTCGGAATCATAGGTGCCCGCGACATTGCTTCCCGCCGGTGCGTTCTTGTTGCCGAAATAGATCCACAACTGGCGCTTTTCGCCGCCACTGAGATTGGGAACCGATACCCACAGCATCGCGAGATTATTGGATGCGTCATATCGCTCGATATGGAACGGCAGCGGCGTCTTGCCGTCGGTATCGACGACGCGCAGGTCGGCGCCGTTATCGAGCGCATCGCTGAACGTGAAGTTGCCGTCATGCAGGCGAACCAGCAGCACGGTCCGGCCGATCGCGCCGCTCAGATTGCCGCCGGTCGGCGTGGCGTCGACCGTCACGGCGCGCCGGTACGGCCAATCCTTGTTCCACCAACCCGAGCTTTGCGCATAGGCTGGCGCGGAGATCGCGAACATGGCGATCAGCCAGGTTAGAATTAGTCGGAACACAGCACGTACCCCCATCTTCTAAAATTAAAATTCGCCTTTGAGCGAAAAGCCGTAGCGCGGGTCCCCACGCCTCGAGACAGGCCCATTCCGAAGCGGCACGCCGATCAGGAATTCACCCGTTAAAGTCTTGAAAAGCCGGTAGCGCACACCGGCGCCGACGCTTGCGATCCGGAAGCTCGGCGTCTGGCCGAGGGCCGGCGCGCGAACGCGCGCGTAGCCGAAGTCCGCGAAGCTGTAGAAGCGAAGCTGGTCGAGATACGGCCCGGTATATTGGCCCAGATCGGGCAACTGGCCTTCGATCGAGCTGATGAACCCGTTATCGCCAACCGCTTCGGAGACATAATAGCCCCGGACGTTGGTCATGCCGCCGATACCGAACTGCTCGTTGGTGACGAGCGGCGAGTCCGCGAACTGCCCCGCGAGCCGAAGCGCCAAGACATAGTCGCCCTGGAAGGTACGCGAATAATTCGCGTCCAGGTTGAAATGGACGAAATTCTCGTTCGCGTTGAACGAGCGCCCGCGCAGAAAGTCGACCGGCACGCCGACGCCGCCGTCCGGCAGATCGCACGTCGGGGCGTTGCCTGGGTCGGCCTTGCCGATGCTCTCGCACTTGGTCTGCTTGATGACGCGGAAGCCCGCGGTCGCGCCCAGCGTCAGGCCGTAGCTCTCATTCTCGCTGGAGCCGGCCAAGGTATATTCGGCCACCAGCGGGATGTAGCGGATCGGCGCCGGGTCGAGCGGTTTGTCTTCCAGGAAGATGCGCTCGTTGAAATCCTTGAAATCGAGCCCGAAGCTGATCTGCTGGAACGTCTCGCTCGGCAGCCGGTAAACGGCGCGCGCGCCGATCTGGAAACCGTCGCCCAGAACATTGGTGCCGCCAAGCGCCGCGACATTGCTGTTCGAGGTGTAGCCGTAGATCAGGAACGACCAAGGCGTGCCGACCAGCGGCGCATTGTACGACCCGGAGAATACCTCGCTCTGGTTGCGATTCTGCGGCGCGACCGAATAGGTGAGCGAAAGCGTATGCCCCGCCCCCCACAGGTCGGTGTGTCGAACCGTCGCCGCCAGCCGCAGCGGCTCCGTCGACGGGCTGTTGTCGTTGTTGAGGTCGAGCGAGGCATGGAGCGGCCGGCTGTCGTCGACCTTGAGATCGACATCGAGCGTGCCGGGAACCTGGCCGGGCGTGAACTTGGGCTCGACCGTGCGGTCGGCCACGCGGTTTGCCTGCTGGATGTCGCGCTGAAGCGCCTTGAAATCGATCGGCTGCCCTTCGGCGAGCGATGGCACCTGCGCGCGCACCACCGAAAGCGCGTGATGCTTGGATCCCACCACGCGCACGCGGCCGACGGGCGTCTCGTTGACGGCGATCTGGACGACGCCCTGCGAAAAGGTCTCCTCGGGCTGGACCGGGATATCGACCAGCACGCCCTCATAGCCCTTGGCCGCATAGGCATCCTGAAGCGCCTTTTGCGCCGCCATGACATCCTGATTGGTGCGATCGGGGCCGAGGAAGGGATAGATGATCTTTTCGATTTCGGCGGATGAAAGCTTGGTCGTCCCCGAGACGTCGATCGCCGCGATCATGAACTGGTTCGGCGCCCGCCGGGGCTCGGCGGACCGCGCCTCGGGCGAAGGAGCGGCCGGAGCATCCTGCGCGGCAACGGCCGTGGGAATGCAGGATGCTCCGACCACCAGGGCCGCGGCCAGCCTCAAGCGCACGCGCAGGGGGGAACGCTTGCGAGAGGCATTGGCCGCGACTGGCTCTGCGGCGGCGAGGCTGGCCTCGCGCCGTTGGACGGCAATAAGCATAGGAACGCTGAGGTCTCGCATATCAGATTTGGATCAGGCCGGAGGAGAGAGCGATCGCGACGGCATGCACCCGGTTCGCCGCACCGAGTTTGCTGACGATGTTTTCGAAGTGGAGTTCCACCGTTCGTTTCCCGATACCGAGGTACCGGGCGGCCTCGAGCGGCTTCGCGCCCGCAGCCGCAAGGCGGAGGCAGGCCAGTTCCTTGTCGGTCAGCGGGTCCGCCGGCGCCGTGCTTGGCGGTATGATATCCTTGGCGCTGCCATGGAAGCCGATCGCGTGGAACAGGAGGGCCTGAGCCTCGAGCCGCATAAGCGCCGCGATGTCGTCGGCCGCACGCCCGAGGAGGGTAAGATAGGCCGGCCCCGACAGATAATCCTGGACCGGAATGGCGATGCCGGCGGCAACGCCCCGCACACGCTCCACGCTGAGCCAGGAGCGATGCTCGTCCGGCAGTTCCAGATTGTCCTTGGTGTTCCAGCCGAAAGGCAGGAGGCCGCGGATCGCTTGCTGGGCGGATGGATCGCCGGCCCGCCAAGGATCGGCCTCCTCCCCCAGCGAGGACAGAAAACGCAGCGGCGGGCGCTCTGACTGCCGCCCTTCCCCAAGGCTATGACCGATATGCGTGTATCGCGCGCCGGAGAACCCGAATGCGGCCGCGAAACGGTGAAGCCATGCACGAAGGTCCGACGGCAAGCTCGCGCCGCCCAGATCGTGCCCGTCAACCATACCGAGAGCACGCGGAAGCTCCGCGGCCCATACCGGAAAATTTCCGGCGAGCCACGCCCCCCCCTCCTGGTACTCGACGGCACCGCCCACGAACATTCAGCTTGCCCCCAACTTGCTCCTGTTACTTGGACACATCGAGGCAGGGATTCTGGCAAAACCAAATGTGACACTTTTGACGTTAAATCGTCATAAATATTTCATATTACGCTTCACACAAGCGTTATATAGCCATCAGGTACTAGATCGTTACTTAACTAACACCATATTGGTAGCATTTTTTAGAAAAAAATATTTTTTCATAGAACACAATTAGGAAGATAATCACCATTTATTATTTCTATATTAAACAGAAGACTCCGATCGTCATCACAAAAGCGCGGCTTCATGGGACGCCATGCGGCCAAAGGTAATCCGGAATGAGCGTGAATAGCTGAATCGCGAAAGCTGCATATGATAGAAAAATATCCGGCATCGCCACTCCCCGAGCGCCTTGATGCTCGTCACCGACGCCGTCGGCTTCTATCCTCGCGGCAAATGTTCTTTCGCCGTTCGCCCCACCGTTATCTCGCGCCCGCCCTTCTGGCCGTGATTGGCATTGCCGGCGTGCCGGGCGAACCATTGTGCGCCCAGCAGGCGAACGCGGATGATACCATCGAGTTCGATATCCCCGCGCAGCCGCTGGACACAGCTTTGGCAAAATATTTTCAGGCGACCGGGGTACAACTTCTCTACGACAGCCGCCTGACGGCCAGTCGGCGATCGACAGCGGTGCGCGGCCGATATTCGCCGCGGGGGGCCCTGCGCCAGCTTCTCTCGGGAACCGGGTTCGTCGTGCGATACACAAACGCGAATTCCGCGATCATCACCGTACCGGAGGAGCACGACTCAACCCCGCTCATCCCCTTGGGTCGGGTTGTCGTCCGTGAGCGCATTGGCCCCGCTCGCCTGACGCCGGTCGAGATCCTGGCCTATTATCAGGCTATCGAGGGCGAATTGCGCGAGCAGCTCGGCGCCGATCGTCGCACCTCGCGGCTTGCTTTCAATCTCCTGGTTCAACTGCGGATTTCCGAGACAGGCACGCTTTCGGACATCGTCGTCGCCCGAGGCAGCGCCCGGCAGAACGTCGATCGCGCGGTCGTTGATGTCTTGCGCGATGCGCGCGTGACGCCCCCTTCCCCACTACTGGAGCAGCCGCTCCGCCTTTCCCTCAAGGGAATCCGCAACTGAGGCCTAAAGCATTATGGCGATATTGATCCACAACACCCGCCGCGAAAATGCCGAACGCATTCTGGAACAGCGCCGGATCAATGCGAATGTCGAAATGGGCCGGTGCTACGGGGTCAATAGCGGTCCCTTCTTCTTCCTGGCAGGTCAGGAGGGCAGCGAGGTGCCCAGTGGCGGAGAGCGTCATGAGATCGACCTCTTCTTCGAATGCACGCTGCCGTCGACCGAGCCCCTTAGCCGGGCGGAGATCAACCGCGCGCTCGCGACCGGACACTACGAGAATCTGCGCGGGCATGTTGTCCTTGGCACAGGCATCCGCCCGGGCGTTGTCGAGCAGGCCATCATCATCCCGGATGAACGCGCCTGTCTTACCCTGATTCGGGTCGAACCCTCCATAAAACCCGGTTTGTGGAGCCGAATTCTCAGGCGGCCGGAAGACCTGCGACCTTTCGACGTGCTGCTGCCGACCACGGCCTGAGCGCCAGAAAAATACGGCCGGTGAGCCTAGCGCGATCCTGGCCGGCAGGCCGCGCGGCGTGACACGACAGGCAGGCTTATCGCTGGGCGATCGGGCATGCTTGGCCTTTGCGCATAGGTTGGGCGCGACGGCGCTCACCACCGACGGGACTTGGGCAGCGCTCGACATAGGAATTCCGATCGAGCTCGCCCGCTGAGCCGGGATTGATCAGCTTTTTCGAAAATGCGGCGCCATATGGGTCAGAGACCCACGATCCTCAGCGCGGTCTCATCAAACTCCCGATGGCTGAGAACAATTCCGAGGCGCATTGACCGTACATCGCGATCCAACCTGCGCCGGCGAAAATGACCCAATTTTCTACAATAATATGACGGCAAGCCCGTCGATGGATAGACTAGGCCGAGCAGCTTGTTTTCGTGATCGGCGGTACAGCTGCGACGGTTGCGAACCCACTTTCAGCGTGATGCGATGAAAGGAGGAGCGGCTCCATGGCGAAACAGGCAGGCCCTATCCGCTGCGCCATCCATGAGCGCATGCTGCGCTATGACGAGCGCGTTTGCTGCCGCCTCGTCCGCCCTTGCGGCTATTTCCTTCCCGACAGTGAAACGGGCCGTAAATTATATGAGTTTCTCGAAATCTGCGCATCAGGCACCGTCGAAATGCGCTACGCCAACGGCTTGGCCGTTCCGCGTTCGCTCTTTTTCTCGCGGTGCGCGCCGCTCTTGCTGTCACAGAAGGCGCGCGACCGGATCATGGTGACAACGCCTTACGGCTATCGGAGCGGCGCTGAGATCCTCGTTAACCCGGCATCTTCGAAAGAGCCTTGGGGACCACTGGCCCCTCACCGCTTCCAAGGTCGATGATCGCCTAGCTAGGACGGTTGCGGCAGACCGAGATCATAGCGCATAAGAAGCAGGCATGATCGAAGATGAAATCACGACGCTCGTTGAAGAGCATTATGCCGAAGCAGGAGCCAACATATTGCTTCTGTCCAACATCGGCATGCGCCTAACCAAGCAAGGCCGCTGGCCGCCTGCCAATGACAAACGCACGCTTTATGAAGTAGCCGAGGCTACTCCAGGAATCGCTTTAATCCGAGACGAAATCGCGAAATCATTCATAGCAGTCGTCAAAGTAGGCGAAGAGCAGCGAGCCATTAGTGCGATCACTGACCGCCACAAGCGATTTTTCTTACGGGGCCTTCCGCGCGCCTTCCTGCTGGCTTTCACCCTTGATACCGCGGAAGGTCAGGTGATGGCCGTCCGGCTCGGCCCGAAGATCAGCTACCTTGCCGGCCCCAACGTCGAGGATGGCACGATCATTGTCGATGAGGATCTCAGATTGCCCGGACTGGATGCGATCAATCTCGCCGACCTTCCAGATGCCGATGTGGAGAAGCTCGACACGAACATTCGGGAATGGTGCGATCGCCATCATATCGACCCTAGCTCTCTGGCCCGGGTCGATCACCGATCGCCATCAAAGGCTGCGCCCGCGCCGGCAGCGCCCAAGCAGTCGAGCGCGCTTGAACGGCTTTATGCCGCGCAGGATCCCGATGTCGCCAAACGCCTGAGCGTTCCGATCGATATTGCGCTCACACTTAGCCGAATGCCGTAATGGCTAGACCTTCTCGGCGACGGCGTGTCGTCCAGTCGCGTGGCCCACAGCCCATGTATGTCATCGCAGGGCTACCAATAGCCATCCACAGGGATGCCGTTGCAAATCTCCAAGCGCGACTCCCCCAGGCGATCGTGAAGGGCAATCCGGCCCCGTCGCTGGATGGCGCGCTCTATTCCCCTGCCGCGGTCAACCAAATTGTACGATCCGTCGGCGAGTTTACCGTGCGCCGACGCACCAACGGCAACGCCCAGCCGGCACCATCCTCCATAACGCTTTTGTTTGTTCCGGCGCCTGACCAGGAAAACCTGCTCCAGCGCGTCGACTTCGCGGTAATGTCGGCGCCATTGCCAACGCTGATCGCGTTGGATGAACATTATAAGCAGCTCAGGCATGATCGGGACGCGGTAGCGGATGCCCTCAGGACCGCCGTCGCGGCGTCCGGCGAAGCTCGGATGAATCTCAACAGGGTCGTGGAGCGCCTTAGCCGTCGGTCGGACAATGAAGCGCTACTCCTGCCGCCAAGGAATTTCATGACGCCGGAGGGCAATCTTGTCCCCGCGTTCACAGCGATCCGCCGGGGAGATCGTACCTGGGCTGATCGCCTGGAAGACGTTGGCCCAATACCCCTGACTCATGAAGATGTCCCCAAACGCATTCAGCCATCGCAGACGCGACGCGTCTTCGTGGATGACCGGGGCATGGCCTTCTTCATCGCCCATCCGACCGCCTATGACGGACCACCGCGCGAGATCGAAGATGGCGATAGTACCGATGAACTGCTGGGCGCTTTGCGGACACTTTATCGATTCGGAGGCGCTATCGAGCCTGGCCTGCATCATGACGTGCAGCGCCGCGACGGATCATCCCTCGACGGGGCCCTGTTCGATTGCAGCAAGAAGGGCAGGATCAATGCCAACGCCCAGTACGCCAACATCTATCCCAATGACTTTGTACGAGTCGGCGATTTCAAGGCCGCGGAATAATCCGCCGACACTCTCAGGCGAGTGTACGGCGATTATCCAATCAGCACTCTATCACCCATCAGCCGGTCGACGGACCAAAGCCCATCGTTTCGCTCAGGCCGCAACCGAAGCGAAAGGTCCGTAGAAGGACCAGCGGATCTTGAAGCCGTAGCTCCAGCGCTTTCTCCTAACTGCCGTTAGAATCCACGCGATGCCCATAGAGGCATTAGACATCTCCTACATGCCTACTTTAAAGAAAATGTCAACCTGGAGCGGTTTGCCCGTACTTGAACGGCCAGGCCAGGTTGTACTCCGCATAGCCGCACAAACGCGAACGTTCGGTTGCAGCGAAAGCCGGAGCACGGAGTATGGCTACGAGCAGCGTGTCAGCGTCCGCCATACACCAGCGTACGCCGAATGTCCTTCGTCCGTTTTGGCAGGGATACTGGACCAAATCAGCTACGAGCCTTTCGGCCTTCCCTGACCCGGAAGTCCATGCTCACGCATTTTCGGTAATACGATACCTCCCAACCCGTGATTCCACTAGCAAGCGCGGCACCGAGTTCAGGTACGCAGGGCGCCACGCCGTTGAACATGCGGCGAGGCGTACCAGAAGGGATCTGATCTGCCATGTCTTTCGCCCCGGCACCAAACCCTGATGACGATGCCGTCATCGAAATGGGCCGGCGCGCGATCGCCACGGAAGCCGAAGCACTCTGGTCGCTCGCGCATGTGGACCAGAGCTTTGCCGAGGCCGTCAGCCTGATCCGCGGCACACGGGGCCGCCTGATCGTCTGCGGATTGGGCAAGTCCGGCCATATCGCGCGCAAACTCACAGCGACCTTCGTGGCGACGGGCACCCCTGCCCTCTTCCTGCACGCCGGCGAAGCAATCCATGGTGATCTAGGTGTGCTCATGCGGGGCGACACCCTCCTGATCCTTTCCAATTCGGGCGACACGCGGGAGTTCGGGGTCGTGATCCGGCAAGCCGAGGGATTGGCCATCCCGATCATCGCCATCACCTCAAACGTCCGCTCAGCAATTGCGTTGAGCGCCGACATCCTGCTGGCGCTCCCCGCCAAACCGGAAGCCTGCCCGTTCGGCAGCACCCCGACAACCTCCACCACGATGATGCTGGCTTTGGGCGATGCGCTCGCGGTGACATTGCTTCAGCTAAGGGGCCTGTCGCCCGCAGACCTTCTGGTCTGGCACCCGGGCGGACGCCTCGGGCTCGACCTGCTCCCTGTCGACAGATTCATGCACCATGGGGAGAATCTGCCGTTCATCGCGGCCGAGGCGTCCATGTTCGAAGCGATCCACACCATTTCGGATAAAGGCTTTGGAATCGCTGCGGTGGTGAACGATCAGCGCCACCTGCTCGGTGTCATAAGCGACGGCGATATCCGGCGAAACATCCACGCGCTTCCCGGCGCCACGGCAGGAGAGATCATGACGTCCCAGCCCCGAACCCTTGTGCGCGGTGCGATGGCACGCGACGCACTCGCTACGATGAGCGGAGCACGGATCACGTCCGTTTTCGTATTGGAGGACGAGGCTGCCGGAGAGGTGGCCGGTCTTGTCCATATCCACGACCTGCTTCGGCTCGGGATCGGCTAAATGCTCAGGATCGTCAGCGATACCACTTGCCCTGCTCGTGCCCAGGAATATGCCGTCATCATTCCGGCGCGCTTCGGTTCCTCGCGCTTTCCGGGTAAGCCGCTCGTAGCGCTGCGCGGGGCGTCAGGGCAGGCCAAGAGCCTCATCGAGCGCAGTTGGGAAGCGGCGTGCCGAGGGGCATTGGCCGAGAATGTCTGGATCGCCACCGATGATAATCGGATCGAGGAAGCGGCACGAAACTTTGGCGCTCAGGTCGTGCAGACATCGCCGGCTTGCCGGAACGGAACGGAGCGGTGCTGGGACGCGGTCAAGCGTGCGGGGATTACCGCCCAGGTCATCGTCAACTTGCAAGGAGATTCTCCCCTCACCCCGCCCGTTGCCGTCGAGATGCTGATCGACACCATGCTCCGGGCGCCAGGCATGAATGTAGCGACACCGATGGTGCGCTGCTCAACCGCCATGGTCGATCGACTGATCGCCGACGATCGTGCCGGCAGGGTGGGCGGCACGACCGTCGTTTGCGACATCGACATGAATGCGCTCTATTTCTCCAAGCGCGTCATCCCCTACACACCCGACCGCTTCGCTCAGCCACCCATCTATCTGCATATGGGACTCTACGGCTATCGCCGTGACGCGCTTGAGGTTTATGCCTCCCTGGCACCATCGAAACTGGAACTGGTCGAAGGGCTTGAACAGCTACGATTCCTGCAGACCGGGATTCCAATCCGGATGCTCGAGGTCAGCAATCCGCCGGGCGGCCTGTGGGAAATCAACCATCCGACCGATATCGTCACCGTCGAGGCGGCGCTGGCCGAGCGGTCCATTCACTGAGGCTAACCCATCCCATGAAGCTCTTCGACCGCGATATCGGCGGCACAAATCGGCTGTTTCTGATTGCCGGCCCGTGCGTGCTCGAATCCCGGGATCTGGCGCTGCGGATTGGTGAGGAACTCCGTGCGATCGCTGACCGGCATCACCTCCTGGTCATTTTCAAAGGCTCGTTCGACAAGGCGAACCGCACCTCGATCGCCTCCTATCGCGGCCCGGGAATGGACGAAGGGCTTAGGATCCTCGACGAGGTTCGAGCAGCGACCGGCCTGCCCACGATCACCGATGTTCACGAGCCTGGCCAGATCGCTGCCGTTTCGGCGAGCGTCGACATGCTTCAAACGCCGGCCTTTCTCGCTCGGCAGACCGATCTCATTCTCGCCGCCGCCCGATCCGGGCGTCCCGTCAATTTCAAGAAGGCCCAATATATGGCCCCGGCGGATATGGCCAATGTCCTCGAGAAAGCGCGCACGGCCGCGCGAGAGGCCGTTTTGCCCGACGATCGTTTCCTGCTCTGCGAGCGCGGGACCAGCTTTGGCTATAACACCCTCGTCAACGACATGCGGGGCCTCGCGATCATGGCCGAAACCGGCGCACCGGTCGTGTTCGACGCGACGCACTCAGTGCAAAAACCGGGATCGGCAGGCAACGCCTCGGGCGGCGAGCGCCAATTCGTGCCCGTCCTTGCCCGCGCCGCGGTCGCCGCCGGTGTTGGCGGCCTTTTCCTGGAAACCCATCCCGAACCGGACAAAGCCTTGTCGGATGGTCCGAATGCATGGCCGCTCGATCAGTTGGAACTGCTGATCGCTGGCCTTCTGCGCATCGATGAAGCGACCAAGGAGATTTTCATCGACAGCCGCCTGGAGCACTCCCCCTCACGCCCCTAGAGCGGCAGCGTCATTTGCCTGTGATCATAGAAGACTGGCGGCTGCTCCATCGCCACGACAATGGATTGGGCCAGTTCGACGGCGGCCTGCTCGCGCAGACGTTCACTCGGTGCGGTAAGGCCAACGCGTGCCCATGCGGGCGCATGGAGCAGGGATTGAGCAAGCCATAGGGAATCGGTTTGGGTCATGCCGCGAAACTGGAACAAATAAGGAACACTAGCAATAGCCTTGCGATGAAACGCCGTCACCCCCGACCGTTCGCGTGTCGTCACTCATCATCATGATCCTTCAAGAACGTTGTCTCGAGCAGTCACGCCGCCATCGGTTCGAACTTGGCAAATTGCTGGGTGCTTGGACAGTCCGTGCAATCACGCGCCGGACGCGCATACTTGTGCGATCGCAATCGGCTCGGCAAAGCATCGAGATCCGCGGGGCTGCTCAGATCACCGACCAAGACGCCGAAATGCTCGGGCGCGAAGCTGCACGGCGCGATGCGGCCTGCTTCATCGATGAACAGGAACGTTTCGGCTATGGACGTCGACACGATCGAGGCAACCTGGCGCCATTTTCACGGGCGCGTGCGCACCAGCTTTGGTTGGGGCACCAACCTCACCAAGGATTTTCGCGGCTGCGACCCCGATGGCGACACCCGCCTCACCCCGATCTCGCTGGTATGCAAGGTGATCAGCGCCGACGGTCGCCCGGCGGTCAAGCTTTCCGATAATCCCGAGAAAGCCACCGACGAACCGGCCGAGATCCAGCGGTATCTACGTGTCTTTGGAAGTGCGGATCGCAACGCCCAGCCCGTTTTCGTATGAGGTCATGCCGCGCCAGCACTTGAGAGACGCTTGGCGCCACGATTCATGGAACCAGAGGCACCGATCTGGTAAAACGGGTCTTATGGACAAGCTCCCGAAGGATTGGCCGCGCCTCGCGGTGACGGAGACGGCGGCGATCCTGCGCCGCCAGATTGAGCATATGCCAATGCTCCCGACGATCTCTCTGACGCGCGACGAAGCGCTGCTCGCGCTGGCTCTGGTGGAAACGTTGGAGTTGCAACTGGCAAAGGAAGCCGCGCGTGAAAACGGCACCGCCAGGACCGAGGCATCTTCGGCCGGTCGTTCGCCGCGGGCAGCTCCGGGTGATGACCTGCCGCCTTGAGCGGCATGCACATCAGAGATCCTCATCATCGGGCCAGCTCACGGCGAAACGGATCTGGTGGCGAAGGCGCAACACTGACTGGAAGGCCGCCTCGTGGGCGGGACTGCGATTTCTCCAGGCGCGCAGGGCTTCAGCATCGAGCGTCGTCGCGGTCCCTGAAAGCAGGCGGTTGAGATGGTCGAAGCTTTCGCGGCGCAATTGCCTGAGTTCATCGTCACTCCAGCGCTGCTTGGACCGCACCGGCGCCGGATCGGCCAGCAACCGGCGAAAGACCGCGCGGGGTATGCATGTGACCGCCACGACCCGCCCGAGGACCCTTTTCAAGGCAGGCGTCTCGGCGGTCATGCCTAGAGCTCGGTGAGTCCAAGCCCGAATGCGATGACCACCGCGCGCACCTTGCTCTTGACGCCGAGTTTATCGGAAACCTTGCGCAGATGATGCTCGACGGTGCGCGCCGACACGCCCATCTCCGCCGCGCTCTCGCTATAGGTCTTGCCGAGGCCGGCCCATTTAAGGACCTCGATGTCCCGCTTGTCCAGCGTAGGTGTCCAATCGGCCGGCTCCAGCATCGACTTGGCGATCGCGTGGAATTGTGCCGCGACGAAGGCGAGTTCGGGGGCTTGCGCCTCGACAAGCTCGGCCAGCGCAGGCTCGTTATTGCCGAAGAAGCTGAGATAGGCCGGCCCGCCGGTGCTATCCTGGACAGGAACGGCGATGCCCGCGGAAATGCCTCGCGCGCGCTCCTGCTCCAGCCAGAGCATCTGCTTGGGGTTATGCCAGTCACTCGGGCGCGTCGACCAGACGAACGGCGCGAAGGCGTTCTGGACCTTGGAGACGCAGGGATCGTGCGCAAGCCAGTCCTTGTTTTCATTCTCGGACCGGGTGGATGTGGTGAGGAACCTCACCGGCACTTCGGTCTGCTCCAGTCGCCACCAGCGCGTGCCGACATGAATGTAGCGAGCGCCATAGAAGCCGAGGCCGCGCGCGAACTGAAGCAGCCAGGCACGCAGTTCCGAGGTGGAGCTGCAGCTATTGATCGTCGGCAGCTTCGATCGAATGTCATAATCCTTGCGACGCAGGTCGGCGGCGACATACGTGCCAGCGGGCTCCGAGGGCTCTTCGCACTCGACCTCCAGTGTCCGACCAGCAAGCATGAAAAATCCCCCCGGCATGTAGCTCCTAAAATAAGGACACATCGGGGAGCCAAAGTTGGCAAAAGAATTTTGTTGCACTTTTAAGACAGCCTCACGCCATCCGTGCCGTAAAAGCAATATTAAGCTAGAATTACCACGCTTCCGGGCAGTTTTGTGACCTTAGCTCCAAAAGCCAACCGAGCCTGATCGAAGAAATCGTCCAGCCGATTGACGTAATATGTTCCCGACAGTGGGCGCTCAGCCAGCGCGTCATTGGTGAGGTACACGCGACCCGGCCGATAGCGGTTGATCTCCTTGATCACATCGCGCATCGGCATATTCTGGAAGATCAGCGTTCCGGCCTTCCAAGCGGTCAGCGTTATTGTATCGACATTACGCTCGACAGGCCCGATGCCGTTGGAGCTGTAGCGCACCTGATCGTTGGGACCGAGGGATCGCCGCTCCGTGTCCCAGCGAACATCGACCGCGCCCCTGAGGCAGGTGATGCAGATATCGTCACCATCGCGCCGGGCATTGAAATGGCCGTCGCGACCGATACTCGTGCCCTCGCCCGCGACAAGCGCCACCCGGCCGTTGCGCGGGCTGGTCATGAGCGCCTCGCCGCTGAGCAGTTCGACCGCGGGCATCCCCATGTCGTTCCGCAGGTCAATGCTGGTCCGCGTATTCAGTTCGACCGTGGCGCCTTGTGCCAGATGCACGAGCCGACGTTCACCCGGCTTGGTCCGGTAATCGGAAGCCAGTTCCCACGGGGAAGGCACAAGATCGATGGACCGGCCGAACATCACCATGCCCCCGGCCACCGAAGCCGCGATCGCGCCGCCGATGAGATTGCGGCGGGACAGTTTCCTGATGGGCGGAGCGTCTGTCTCGGCCGCCGGCGCGCGAAACGGAACGACGTTGTCGCGATCTTCGCTCGCGCTGTCGGCCATCGCCATCGGCCGCTCGGCCCCATCCAGGCTGCGCACTAGCTGACGGAAACGCACCGCCGAGCGAAACGCCTCTTCATGGGCACGGCTCTGCATCCGCCACGCAACGAGCTCGGCGGCATCGCGCTCGGTTGCTTCGCCGGACAGCAGATGCGTGAGCCGGCTCAGCCCCTCCAAGCGGAGTTGCGCCAGCTCAGTATCCGTCCATCCGGTCTGATCAGTCATCCTTGCAAGCCAATCACAAGCTCCATCAAGAGCGCCTCGCGCGGGTTCATGCACGCGCCCCTTATTTAATGGACACTTGAGAAAGCCGATTTTGCAACTCGACCACGTAAAATTCTTCCGTCGCCTCGTGCAAATGCCGGTTTGCGAGCATCAGTTCGTTACGAATGGTGCGCTCCGAGACAGAATATTCCAACGCCAATTCCCCATATGTCGCGTTTTCGAGCCAGAAGCGCCGGAAAATCGCACGCCTGCGCTCCGGCAATCCTAGAAGCGCCTCTTCTACCGCGGCAAGCTCGGAACGGGCCTCGACCTCCCGCGCGGGATCCGGTGCTTCATCGGGGATATCAATGAGCGTCTCGATTTCGGCGGCGGAAAGATGCTTGGATTCTGAGCGCGCCGAGTTGCTGGCCATCCTGAGCGCCATCTTCATCAGATAGGCTTGAGGGTTGTGGACTTCATCCGGAATGTTCGCCCGCTGAAGCCGTAAATAGGTGTCGTGCAACGCCTCATGGGCCAGTTCCGCCGACCCCAGCCTGCCAGTGAGCCGCCGCCGAAGATCGGGATAGGCCGAAGCCAATAGCGTCATCAGTTCGCGAGCCGAGTTACTCACTAGGCGCCTGCCGGATGTCACGGCCGCGACTGGATGCGGATACGCCGCTAGCCATCCGTCGAAAGGGCGAACTGCGGCATAAGCGACGAATCGATCGCGATTTCGAAGTTCATGGGCGATGGGAGGCTGGGCGGGATCGGCGGCAGGGGGAGCGCGCGATTGAGTGCTTCGAGCGCGGCGTTGTCGAGCATCTCCGACCCGGAGCTGTCCTGCACCCAACTCTCCAGGACATTGCCGAGGCGATCGATCCGAAACGCCAGATGGGTCACGCCGGCGAGCCGTTTCAGGCGCGCCGCCGCCGGATATCGCGCATGCCGCGCGACCTCATCATAGAGGCGTCGCTGATAATCGCTGATCGCGGCGGAGTTCGCCGCCAGGACCGGCCCACCGCCGCCCGCGGGGCTCGCGACGCTACCTTCGCGCTCGGTTGCGATCAACCGAGCCGTTTCGGTGTAGCGGCCAGTCGCGCCCGCCGTCGAACTCATGTCCCCTCGCTCAATCGATTGCGTGGGAGACATGGTCTCCGTGCGCGCCATGGCCGAGCGGGACGTTGTCGTCCGGTGGGCACCGTCGAGTGGGATCAGGGTGACGACAAGGGGCTCGGAAGCGTGGGGCGGTGCGAGCTTGCGAGGCTGGTTCATCTGGCTCGAGAGCATCAGGCCGCCAAAGAGAGCGACATGCCCCACGCACGAGCACAGCATACCAACAAGATTGATCCGGTCGGGACCAGGCATGAACACCCGCATAAGGCTTAAGACGAACCGCCCCCTATAGACCATCGCTATTAGACGGCAGTGTGACATGCACCGGTTCGCGAGATTCGCCGCTAGTGGAATCACCGGCGACGCAACACGCAACCCGGACTATTAGATTCATCACACGAATGCCTGTGATTTGGGGGTATTGCAATGCTGACTGTGCTGGGCCCGGAACGCCCCCGGGCACCGCAGCGACCGGGGAAATTGCCAAAATGGATGCGATATTTCCTTAGGGGAACAGCAACATGCTTTCGAGAGAGGTGCGCTAATATAGGAGGAATCGTGACTCGGCCGTATCGACACCCGGTGGCGCCCGCTCAATCACCACTGATTCGCGCGCATGGCTGACGATCCGCCGGCGTCCGGGGGCGAGCGATTCGAACGCCTGACCCAAGTTCACATGACCTGCTTGCGCCTGGCCGCCACCGGGCTGACCTCGAAGGAAATCGCCCAGCGGACCGACCTCACTTACCGCACGGTCCAACAATATCTCTTCCTCGCCACCAATGAGATCGGAGCGGCCAATAGCCGTGAAGCGGCGCGGCTGTTCGTCGCCTGGGAAGAGTTGAACCGGGTTCAATTGAACGCGCCGGAGCTTGTCGAAAACGCCCAATCGGTCATTGTCGGGCAGCCAGCCAACGAGGTGTGGCCCGAGGCCGAAACTCCAGAGCATGTCATGTGCGACAGCGCCATGGGTACGGACGTACCAATGGCGCGCTCCGGATGGTCCGTGGCCGCGCCTCCGATCGGAGGACGCGTCAATGGCCTGAAGCTCGACGAACGTATCTACGCGATCCTGCGGGTCGCGGCCTATGCGGTCATCGCCATGTCGGTGTTCGTCTTGGTCTTGACCGGCATTCTTCACCTCTACGGCTGAGCCGACCCACCCATCGTCAATCAAGCAACGCGCCCTCTCGGGCGCGAAGGAGAAACCATGCGTACTGAAGCGAAAATTCCCGAGAACGCCGCCCGCATGATCGCCGGCGAGATCAAGCAGGCTCACGCCTCCCTCGACCATGCGCTGCTGCGGATGTTGGGGCTTGCCACGTCCGTGATCGAGACCAGCACCGTCTCGGCCCTACCCGCCGCGGCCAGCCAGCCGGCGATCGAAGCCACGCTCGACAGCCTTCAGACGCTGGCGGCCGGTCGCAGCCGCTTCGTCGACGCGCACCGCGCAATGGTCCGGGTAAAAGGCCAGAGCAATTTGTGCGAAACCGATCTGGGCTGCGGTTTCGATAACCCACTCATGATGGCCAACCGCCCGGTGGAAGTCGGCGCTCCGGCGGACATCGCCGCCTGAACCCAGAAGCGGACTGGCTTGACCGGATCTGTCATGCGTGTTCCGGTCAAGCATGGTCATCTTGCTTTCGTTCTGGATTCTTGTCGTCGTGTGCTGCGCCTATGGCGCGGCGTTCGGCGGCAGGTCCGGCCGGATCGGAGTCACCATATTTGCCAGCGGCGCACTGCTCACGGGATTTGCGACACTGGTCGACCGCGAATGGCGAGCGACAGTCTATCTGGTCTTCTGGATCGATCTCCTGTGCCTGATCGGCTTCCTGTTCCTCGCGCTGCGAAGTCGGCATTATTGGCCGCTCTGGTTCGCCGGCTTACACCTCGTCGCCGTGCTGGTGCATCTCGTCACGATTATCACGCCGCATTTCCTGCCCAAAGCCTATGTCGCGCTTCAAGCGTTCTGGGCTATCCCGATGCTGGTCATCATGGTCGCCGGGATCCGTCGCGACCGGCAGGCGATGAAGGAGTCCGCCTTCTTGCCGCCCTGCTCGCCACTGTAGAGCCGACCCAGGCCGAAGCGATCGCCGTCGCGCTTTACGCGCGCTTCGGATCCCTCGCCGCCATTCTAGCCGCAGCGGATGAGGCGAATGGTCTTGGCGCTCATCTGCCCTACCGTGCGAGGACCATCGTGCTCGCCTGTCGCGAACTGCTCTTCCATGCCCTGCGGGAGCGCATCGACGAGCGCCCGATCCTCGGCACACCCCGGGATTTACGCGACTATCTGACGCTCGTGATGGGCTACTTGCCGGTCGAGGAATTTCGCGTTCTGTTCCTGGCTAACGGCTATCGCCTTATCGCGGACGAGCCGATGTGGCGCGGAACGGTCGACCAGGTACCTGCCTATCCCCGCGAGATCGTCGGGCGAGCGCTGCATTTCGGCGCCAAGAGCGTGATAATCGTCCACAATCATCCATCGGGGAGCGCGCAGCCCAGCACCATGGACGAGGCCGTGACCGAGAACATCCATCACGCTTGCTTGGCCTTGGGGATCGACCTTCTGGACCATCTGATCATCACCAGCCGGGGGATCGCCTCCTTCCGGGAACTGGGGCTCCTGTGAAGGGAGTTCCCAGCGCCAGTCCGCGATTGCAATCGTTGTCAGACGCCCGCCAGGCGAGATTGACCCTGCGCGCGAGCAAACCAGCGCAGCATCGCGTCCGCGGCCTCTTCCGTCATATCAACATAGACCCGCCGACGATCGACCATGTCGGGGTTGCGTTTGATGATACCCTTCTTCGTCAGGATCCTGACGCAGCGAAGCGCCGTCGTCATCGGGACACCCGCCGAGGCGCACAGGCCGGTCGTGGGAAGGTGAACACCGCGCAAGCGAGCCACAAGCAGTTCGAGCAGCATATCCCAGATCGGATCGGCGAAGAATGCGGCGGCGAAAAAGTCATTTCGGCTGCGTCGTATCTTCAAGATCGCCTCAACCTCGACGGCAACCCGCGCCCGCTGATCGGCCGAAAGCGAACCAGCGCTCGCACCGTCGTGCATCAGCAGCGAATGATCGGTCTCGACCGCGTCGACCATCTGTTCAAGCCGGTCTTCCAACGCACGATCCGCCTCCGCATCCTCGTTGGATTTGCCCTTGCTATCGTGAAGGATCACAGGCGGTCGCGCCGCTTCCGATGCGGCGCGCAGATGGGAGACGATGTCCTGCTCCGTGGGCTCGAACAATATCGTCGCCTCACTCGATCCAAGCGCCGCAAGCACCGGATCAAGGCTCGACGCACTTGTTCTGACCAACAGGGCGGCGCCGCCATTCGTCGACGCGCGGCCGATATCCGAGACGAGTTGATCGTGGCGCTCATCATCGTTGAAGGCGTCGACCAATATGACATCGCTGCGAAGAAGTCGCCTGGTATTAAACTGATCGAGTGTCGTTGACCGCATCAGGCGTAGATCAGCATTGCGAACAAGATGCGCCAGAGTCTCTTGTTCCTCTTGGGGCGCGACGATCGTCACGCCAACACGGCAATCCCACATAGAAGGCTCCTGTTCCTTCAGTGTTTCAATTGCATGGGATTTTATCAATAATTGCAAATACACTCCCGATAATCATACACTAAAATCGGTTACTAACGCGTTATTCACCTATAATGACGACAACACACCCCTCAAATTCATCTATAGATATCATTTTTTATGGGTATGACATTGTCGATCCCATGATGATCAATTGTAGGATTTGGCCGCTCCCGCGTCCAGTGGAAGAATGAGGTGTTACATGCGCCTTCGAAAGATAATGGCGTGAAATACGCTCAATCTGGAAATGACGCCTGGCATGGACCGCCACCGCGTCGGGTCGGCGCGGGGATTTGCCCGTTTCAGCAGAACGGATGGCGAATTGGCATCGCTTCACCGCACCCCGACCGATTTCCCCCTTCCAGGCATGTCGTCCACGCGGCCTTGCCCACTCCATCCAAGCAGCAATAGACCGCCGTCGAAGGGATGGTCTTGAACGATTCCGGCACAGTTGCATCGGTTTTGGGCCCCACTTCCCTCGATTTCCAATGTCCGTCCTGTCTCGATGAGAAAGAAGGCGGTGCGCCACCGGCACATCCGCCCGCGATAAACGGCAACCGCCCGCCCCTCGAAGCGAGGCCATCTTCGAATTGCAACATTCCCCCTCCAGCAATGCCGCATGATTTACCCCTGAAGATCACAGACGGAGTGATGAATTAGTGGCAACGCCGTACATGATCGCGCCAGCTCTCGGCTTGGTTGGCCTGCTGATCGGCAGCCATATCGCCGTGCTCGTCGTCCGCTGGCCGGACTGTATTTCCGCTCTTACCGGTCGATCACGCTGCGATTCATGTCAGCGCCAGCTTGCCTCCATGGAGCTTATCCCGATCGCCAGCACCGTGCTGCTTCGCGGCCATTGCCGGACGTGCCACGCCCCCATTCCCGCGCTCCATTGGAAAATCGAACTCGCGGCATGCGCGATCGGCGTGTTGGCCGGGTTCGCCCCCAGCCTGTCGCTCGCGATCGCTGGCGCTGTCTTTGGTTGGCAGCTCCTCGCGCTTGCATGCCTCGATATCACCAGGCTCCTGCTACCGAATGCCCTGAATGGGATCCTGGCGATCACGGGCCTCATGTGCGCGACTGCCGGGATCGATCCCCCCTTTATCGAAAGGGTCATTGGCGCGGCTATCGGCATCGCCTCTCTTGCTCTTGTCCGCCTGCTGTATCGCCAGGCACGTGGCCGCGAAGGCTTGGGTGGCGGCGATCCAAAGCTGCTGGGCGCGATCGGCTGTTGGACGGGGTGGCAGCATATTCCGCTTCTGGTGTTTGCCGGATCCATCATCGGACTGACCTTCGTGCTGCTGCAACGCCTGCGGGGCGTGCAAATGAGCGCGGAGCACCGGCTGCCATTCGGCGCCATGCTCGCGACAGCCGCGTTCCTGGTTTGGCTGGTCATCACGGCAACCTGATGTGAGGCTCCTCCGTCCGACGAACCTATCACTCCGAAAATTTCAAGCTTTTCCGTGTGATGGCTTGCACATATGTCTTGTGCTCCACGGCACGGCTGTCGCGCCTAAGAAGGCGCGAATGCGTTGAGAAACGAACCTGCACCGCGACCAGCCTAACCGACCATCTGGCCGCCCAACCTGACGGACAAGGCGTCGACCCCTGCGGAACCGTTCGCGAGCATCGCCGAATAGCGCGCGTCCAGCCCGCCTCGCGACCGGGCGCCGCTCGACATAAGCCAACTGAACGAGACACCGGCGGTTCGCTGGCGGGGGAGATGCCTGGACCAATAGCCCATCTCCTTCGTCGCTTGGATTTTTTGCCGCTCTTCCGGTGCGCCGTCGCGAAGCGCCGTCAGCATGTCGCCCAGCAGAGCATTGGCATAGGCGAAATAGGGCGCTCCAAGTCGCCGCGCGACCGAAAGAACCCGCAACGCTTCGTCCGCAGCGCCCACCCTGTCGTCCGGCGCCGCCCCCATCAGGACGCTGCGCGCCAAGAGAATATGGCCATCGGGGATCCACGGGGACTGATTGCACAAGGCCGGGGCCCATTGCAGCGCTTCATGCTCCTCAACACCGGGGAAACGCACTGCGCAGAGCATCGCCAGAATCGCCGTCCATGGATCTTCCGGAATATCGCCCGAGACATAGAGTCCGACCGGCAATCTTTTCGTGAAGTCGGCCCAGACACTCTGACCTTCAATGCCGACCGCGGAGGACAGCGCCCTGGCGAGGGATTGTTTCTCCAGATCGACCGGCTCCACATTGAGGAGCAGCCCGCCCGAAGGGTCCAGCGCGAACTCAATCGTCACGCCCCCCGAGAAAAGCGGAATCAAGATGCGCTCAACCCGTAGCCCCTCAATCGAAACCGAAAGTCTGAGCCGCGCGCCATCGGCGGGCAACGGCATTCCTCGCGCATCCCCGCCGCTAGATACAAGCGCGACATGGCTGCGATCGATGCGCAGCCATGCGCGTGCCACATTTTCTAGCGAAGCACCGCCCTCGTCAGCCCCGCTTCCCTTGGGCGTGCTTGAGAAAGTGATCGGCCACGGCCCTTCATAGGGCCGCCAGCCGCCATAGCCCATCGGCCTGGAATCGACCGAAAGTCCGATCGAAAAACGCCTCGCGGCAATTTGCGGACCGGCGTCATTGCCGCTGGAGGCCGATTGGCTGTCGTCCCTGAAATCAGCCTTCTCCGCGCCGGTCATCGGCGAAGCCGGATTGGGGAGCGCCGCCGAGAAGTCAACGCCGGCAGCCGGGACGAGAGAGAACTGATCTGGCGCCGAAACCGAGCCCATCTCGCGCATGGCTGATCCCGGTCGCGTGGAATCCCGCGACGTTTTCGACCAGCTACTGCTTGCAAATTGCTGCATCCAGTCGCTTGAAACCGACGCCCTGGACAGGTTCGACATCGAAGGTGCATCGATCGTATCGGTGTCGCCGTCCACCGTGAACGGATAGAAGGTCGGGGCTTCCCCCAGAGGCTCGATCATCGCCGCATAAGCGCCAGGAACCGCGTTCTGGATCAATACCTCGCGATCCGAAGGGGTGGTCAGGCTCTCGGAGCCCGACGCGCGCCGTTCAAGGCGCACCTCGCCTTCCGGTCCAAGGATTCGAATGCGCGACGCCACCGCATCTGGCGGCGCCAGGAAGGACACGGTTTTCAAGCGCCGCCTCCATTCAATCGGACATTGACCACATGATGATAAAGCGACCGACTGGGACAGAATATTTCATCAACATCCCTATAGCCGCCCCCATTGCCGAACGACGCGTTGACGAAATGCGGGAAGATGCTCGCCTGCATCGGTTGCGGCCAGTTCTCAGACGCGGTCGCGGGACAGGTGTGCAGCGTTGCGCCTTGTATATCCCGGATGATCACGGTCCCGGCCGTAAACGCCTGGGTCGGATCGAGCACCACGTTCACCGTCACGTCCGGCGGCACTGAATAGTTGACGATCGGCGCCGTCGTGGTTGGCAACATCGGGGACACTGGCTCGAAGGGCTGCCGCTGCCAGCGCGGTTCGAGCTGATAGAGGCTCTTCAAATCCTCGTGGATCGCGATCGGGTACGCCCCCCATCGCGGGGTGCCGGAAGGGTTCCGGGCGGACGCCCCGCGCAGCGCGCGCAAAAGGACCTGCGTAAAGCGACCCCCCGTCGTTGGGCTGTCCTCAAAGGTGAAATAGTTGCTGGCAGCCGCGGCGAGCAGCGCCACCTTTTCCGTGCCTGCGACGAAAGGGTCGGAGCGAATGAATTTCGCGCCGACGCCATTGTTCTGCACATAGAAGTCGGTCACCATTTCGCCGCAGGCATCGACGAAGATATAGGCGGCGGACACATTCGGCGCCTGTTTGAGACCGACCCCCAGATCATACATGTTAATGAACGCGCTCCAGGGCGTGACCGGATTTTCATTGAGGTCGGCGAGCAGCACCAGGGGCTGCGACGTTACCGCGACACCGTGGCCACAGATGAAGACCACGCCGACATTACCGTTCTCCGAGCTCAACCGGGCAAGCCATTGGGCGCCTGCGGCGGTCACGTTTCCGGTGTTCGGCACACCGACCGCGATATCGCCTCGCGGATCGATGGGTGCCCCGCCGTTCTCGAGCGGGATCGGAATACGGCCTATCCATCCATATTGACCATGCGCTGCCGTCGGCCCGTTGCTCAGCATCTCGATCGAGGCCAGTGGCTGATCGAACGCAGCTTCGCCGATCAGCCAGTCACAAAAGGCGGCCGCGCCGGCGGCGGCGCTGGGAAGGTCCTGCACATCCTTGAGCAATTCCGGCGTGGTGCCGGGAATGAAATTGTCGATCTTCGCGGATGGATAAGCGCCGACGCCGATGACCAGGGCGTGGGTGGCCGGGCCGTTCACCGGGCGCTGGTAAATGACCGTCATGAAAGCGCCTGCAACCGCGCGCGGAGGCGTTCGAAGAAGCGCGGACGCATAAAATAGCTCGTATGAGCGTCGATCACGCCGGTCATCGAGCTGAACATGAAGTCCTCGACCCCTTCGAAAATGCCCTGACAGCGGAAGCTCAGGACGTCGACCGGATCATAGACATTCCACCAATGCGCGACCGCCGCTGGCTTGAGTGCCAATGGCCGTCCACTCGATGGGATTGCTGGATCGCTTGCCGCGAACAGCTTGAGCTCTTCGAAGAAGCCCGGCTGCGACCCCACGGTCAGCAGGATGTCGATCCCAAACCCCGGTGGCAGCCCGGCGCCGGCGGGATCGGTGAGCAGATCATAAAGGATAACCCCGCCCAGGCTGTGACCGACGACTATCAGCGGCTCGGCCTTCGCATCCGCGTCCGCGCGCGCGGCGAGAAGCGCTGTCACGATGCGTTGGCGAATATCGATCCGAACAGGGCCAGCTCGCAGATAGACGAAGACATCCCCGATGAATTTGGCGGCGGCCGGGTTCAGTTTGTCGCGCGTCAACCCGAGGATGCCCGCGGAAGCCAGATTTCGGCCCCGATCGAGAACCGCGCCCGCCGCCGCCTTCAGGCGATCAAGCAAACCATAGGGGCGAGGGACATCAACCTGCAGATGCGCGCGCAAGGCATCGATAAAGTCCGTATCTGTCATGTCGGCCTTGACCCAGGCCGGCGCCGGATTGGCATCGGCATAGGCCGCGGCCGCCTGCATCTCCGCATATTCCTCGGCGTCGAGCTGTCGATTTTGGCTCGCCGCGGTCTCGATCAGCACAGCATAGAGCGTGTCCACGGCCGCCGGAAAATCCGCCGCCGCGATCGATGCGATCGATGCTCCGCCGCCGCCGGCGGCTGACACGGCACCGCCGCCGCCAAGACCGAATGGCGTCGGCACCTCACCCTTACGCGGCAGACAGGCTTCTCCGAAAGCGAAGGCGGCCCCCAGATCTCCCCAGAAGGGATTGCGGATGCCAGCCTCCACTCCGAGGGCGAGATTGCGGAACCGCTCGTCGCGAAGCGCGACCTCGGCTTCATAGGCCGGCGTTTGCCGCGTCGCGACACCATGCACGAACACCAATTGGGCCATGTCATCCTCCCCTGGTGCTGCTCTATCAACCCGCGAGCTGGCTTTCGCCGAGCGTTTCCGGATCGGCAACCGCCAGCATAGGCAGCGCGCCCTCGAAATCGGCGAAAACAACGCCCTGCCCCGCTCCGACACCGAAGCTGATCGCGCCAGGGTTCACCGGGCGGAACATCAGATCGAAGTCGCCGTCATCGCCCCGGTCGCCGCCGGAGAGCTCGATCGCCACGAAACCGAAAGCGAGCTCCTTGTCCCCTTCATAGGTGACAATCGTCGTCGTCTCGCCCTCATGCCCAACGGACAGCGACCCGCCGACCAACTCCTTGATCACGGGCACTTCCAGGCTGAGGGTGCTGTTGTCGTGATTATAGGCCGTCACCCCCAGCTTCTTCGAGGTCACGATCTCGGTGAGGACATACAACTTCCCCTTGCCGAACAGGTACTTCTTCAGGATCGGATGATCCCAGCGCACCTTCGACGCGGCGAGATAATCGCCGATTTGGATCGTGTTGGCGCGATATCGCGTCACGCCCGAATAGGTGAACTCCACCTTGCTGGCATGCTCATAGGCGGCGGTCACACCCAGATTGCCGCCCATGGCACCGATGATATTGCCGAGAATATCGAGGCCAAGCTTGATCGGCAGCTTGCTGCTCTTCTGGCCATTGATATTGGCGGCTGTCCCCGAAGTGATTTGCGGGAGGTCGCCGTTCTGGGCTTCGGTGAGTTGGCCCAGTGTTCCAATGATTCCGCGTGCACCGCCATATTCGCCGAGCAGGGCAAGCGGCGCCAGATCCTCCTGAGGATGCAAAATGACATTGAGATTCAGCGATTTGAGATAATTGACCGAACGGTCCGAGCAAATACCCATCGAAATCCCCCCACACGAATGTCATGCCACGCCGATCGAATGAACTGGAAACGCGATACGGCACCAGCGCCGAACGTTTCATGCACTCATTCAACCCATTATCTAAGACACATCGACACGAGGAATCTGGCAAAAGATTTTTATTACACCTTTAAGACGGACAAGACTCGCCGCCCCACGCTTACCGGTCCCTTCTACTCCTATTTTCACGAGGCCGATACACGGCGAGGTAGCCAAGAGGCCGCGGGCCGGTTCCACTCTTCGCTGGAAGGGGCACCCGGTGCCATCGAAACTTCGTGTTCCTGCGGATGCTAGCTGCGAACTAGGGTCAAGCGCCTGCGGACGTCGGCTTTCGTCAGTGGCTTCCGCTCTCTGGACCGAGCGCTGATGACGCCGAGGTCGTCCTTGAGATTCTCGATTAGGCTATGAACGGTCATATCGATTTGGAGCGGCGTGACCGAGACAGAGCCATTCGCGATTGCATGCAGATCGGTGCCTTCTGCCGCCTCGTCTCGAGCGCGAAAGCGCATCCAATAGTGGTCACCCTCACATGAATCCGTGCATGAGCTTGCGAGGGTGGCGGAACAACCCTCAAACCCCTGAGAGGTTACGAGGACAGCACGTACATCTCGCGCTCGACAAGCAGGGAAATTGACGTTGAGAACCGTTTGGTCCGCCGCGCCGCTATCCACCAGTGCGCGCACGATGGTCGGGCCGAATATCTGCGCCGCGTCCCAAAAAATTTCCGTGGTGTCTTCATATGGAGGCAACGCTTGACTCAGCGCGATCGAGGGAATGCCCAGCGAACTCCCCTGAATTGCCGCCGCGACGGTGCCCGACGGAAAGATATCCCCGCCGACATTCTGCCCGTGATTGACCCCCGAGAGTATCAAAGCCGGTCGGCAGTCCTTGAGGATATCAAACACCGCGACACGCACGCAATCGGTCGGCGTGCCATGAACCTCATAGAAACGCGCGCTATGTTGGTGAACTCTAATCGGCGCATGCAAGGCGATCGATCGGCTCGCGCCAGATTGCTGCGGTGCGACCACCCACACATCGTCGGTGAGGCTTTCGGCGATCCCCTGAAGGACGGAGAGTCCATACGCGTCCGCACCATCGTCATTGGTGATGAGAACGCGCATGGACTCTCCTGGGGGGAGCGGTATCGAATGGCCTCTGATATCGTGGGCGAAGCCTCGCCGATTGAACGAAGATGGGACGAACCGTCGCGGGACAGCTCGCCTTATTCGAGCAGATTGGCAAGGTTGCGGAGCGACGATTCCATGCCTTGACGGTGCTCATCTTCCCCGATGCCCGGCGGCACGTTTTCCGCGCAGAACGTCACCTCGGTCCCGTCGTCGACCGGGCGCAGTGTCGTGGTGAGCTTCATGGTTCCCGCGAAGGCAGGATCGCGGCTGTCGAACGAGACCATTTCGACGATCCTCGTTTCGGGTTCGATATCGGCAAATCGCACATTGACGATGTCGCGATCCGCGGCGGTCTTACCGGCGCTGGCATCCGGAGCCTTGTAGATCAGCACCATACGATAGCCACCGCCCGGTCGCGCATTGAACCCACGAATCTCGGCCCTCATCCCGGCTGGGGGGCGCCAGTTCACGAGAGATTCGGGGTCAAGAAAGGCGCGAAATATCGCGTGCGGAGTGGCAAGGATAAATCGGGAGGCGCGATGGACGGACAAACTCATAACCAACGCCTCGTACCGCTCGTCGAGACATGCGCCAAGCTACCTGATCGAGAACATCGGCTTGCTTGAGAGCTTTCGCCGAAGTGTTGAAGGACCCCACCTATGTCGGAGTTACCGGCAGCCGCGGCGGACCCGCGTCGCGACGATCTCGTGCATCCGCTCGCGACCGAAGCGCTGGGCGACTTATGCCAATATAGCGGGAGCGGCGGACGCCGGCTCCGACCATAGCGTATTGTGGGCTATACAGCGCGCCCGCGCTACTCCCGTCCAGCATCGAGTGTGACCTGCCCGTCCGCTTCCAGGCCGAGACGCCCTCTCCCTATACGAACAATCCGGATCGGAGCCTGCTTTTCCTCTAACCGGCGGCGCAGGAGCAGAAGCCGGGTTTCGAGATTATCCTTGATTTCCGGCATCCGGGCGCCGAGCGCCAGCCGCATCTCCCGGTTTGTGAACTCGCTGCGCCCTTCGTTTAGCTGCCATTCGAGCATCAGCCGAAGCAACGCGCCGGCGATGCCCTTCACGATATAATTGCCGTCCACGAACACGCTGTCGTCAAGACGATGATGGGCCACACGGATATTTCGACCGCCAACCGTGGTTGCAGACACTATCGGAATCGGCTCGGGTTCGGTCGCCACGACCTCGCATTCGCTCGCCATCAGCGCGTTGGCAGCCTGTCCCGCCAGGATTTCAAGCGCGGCCTCGTCTTCCGCGCGAAACGCCAGCCGCTCCGCGCTTTCAATGAACAGCACCCCGGTCGCGACACCGCGGGCAATCATCGGCACCGCGATCTGGCTCATCGCCGTGGGCAGAAGCGGAAAGGCGACGGAGCGCGTGGCGTTTTCCGATCCTCCTCCATCCATGGCGATCGCTTCACCGAACCGGCGGACGCGGCTCATGTCGCTGACCTTGATCGATCGTCCGCTCGCCGCCGCCGCGCCGATCAGCCCTTCGCCCCCGGCGACCTCGGAGCCCAGCCCGGAGCGTTCGTAGCCAATGCTGCCGGTCGTGACCAAACAGCCACGATGACGGTCATGGATCAGGACGAGCGCATGGCGATACCCCAGAACCCGTTGAACGCCGCATAGCAGACTGTCGATGATCTCGTCCGCTTCCACCTGTCGCTCGATCGCCTTCACCGCTTCCGAAAGATCGGGGAGGCTAACAGGCGCGCGTCCGGGCGCGGGGGATGTCGTTTCCACCGCCGATGGCACCTTCTCGATCCGGTGTACGCGGAAAACGTCGGCGCTACGCAGCCGCATAATCTCCGACATGCCGACCTGCGCGCTGCTTGCCTTGAGCTGCAGCGCGATCCTGTCGAACAATGGGCCGGCATCAACCGACCGCACGAAGCCGATATCGAGCAGGAACTGGTCGCCCGTGAAGCTGTCGACGAGGATCAACGTAACATGAGGGTTGGCGCGGATGTTCGCCGCCGTCTTGGCGAAGAACTGGTTGGACAGCGCGACATGCTCCTCATCCACCCGCACCACATGCGAGAGATAGGAGATGTTCGGCATTCCGTCGGCCGCAGCCGTGGCAATGATCGACGGGATGACGCCTTCGAAACAGGCGGAAAGATCGCTGAGGCGCACGCTCATTGCGGTCCTGCGCCTGTCCGCATCCCTGCCATCGGGCCGGGCGTCTGGATGTAGATTTCGCTGATGGCGAGCCGGGCGACCCTGGCGTCACGGGCGGTCAGCCATGGCGTGATGATCCATGGCGGGACGCCTAACGATGCCAGTTCGTTCGTAGCCGCCGCCATGAATCGACCCGCGCTGTCGAGGTCGGCGGCTTCGGTGTCCCGTATCGCGGCGGCCCCTTTGAGCTGAAAGGTCACATAGTCCGAAGGGCTCACGAAGGTGGCGGCAAGGCGGCCCGTTCGCCGAACCGAGGATTCGAGCCGCGGCCATTGCCAGCCGGAGAAGATGACGTCGACCGTCTCCCGATCCTCCAGCACATCGAAACCGATGCCGCGTCCGGCAGACGGGTGTCCAGCCTCGTCGGTCGCGGCGACGATGCACATCAACGGTCGCTGCAAGAATTCCAGAAGGTCGTCATCCAGCCGCACCGTCGCCCCTCCCGCGCGCCCATTTAGCGAACTTTTAGGATATCCGGCGCCGCTTGCACATTCATTTAGGAACGCGCGGTTTCCGGACTCGCTATCGAAGCGGCGTGCCCATCGCAGACCTGGACGCGATCCCGCCGCCATCATCGGCGGTTCCTCGTCGTTCGGGATGGACACGGAACCACCCCAGGACCGGAAGGTCCGACTATCTGGAGAGAATGATGAAGACGTTCACCTCTGCCGCCGTTTCGCCGGCGGGTCATGGAACGCCCGCGATGGCGTTCGGCGAACACGCGATCCGCATCAGGGCGGCCGAAACGGGCGGCGCCTTTGGCGTGTTCGAGGGTATCATCCCGCCCGGCGAAGGCCCGCCCGCCCATGTCCATGAGCGCGAGGACGAGTTCATCCGCGTGATCGCCGGCCGTTTCGGCTTCTGGTGCGCCGACGATTATGTCGAACTCGCCGAGGGCGGCTGCATCGCGATGCCGCGCGGCGTACCGCATCGGTTCCGCAATATCGGCGAGACGCAAGGGCGCCTCATGGCCGTCTCGTCGCCCGGCGGGTTCGAGGATTTCTTCGCTACCGCCGAACGCTGCCAGGCCGAAACACCCGAGCAGATCGCCGCCATCGCCGCCGGCTTCGGCGTGCGCTTCCTGCCCGACGACGAACGGCAGGCCGCCTGATCGGGAAGATCGGCTGACCTGACAAAACTCGATCGAAGGAGCCGACATGCAACCAGTCAGGTTCTTTGGTCCCTTACGCAGGGCACATGTCCGGCCAGCCGAGATCCTGGACGGCGTTGACGATCGTGCCGCGCATCCAACGGTGCACGGCGTCCTGCTCATGCCGGCTATGCCAGTAGAGCCGGACGTCCGGGACGGGAACGTCGAGCGGCGGGCGAAACAGGCGCAGCTTCAGGTCGCGGCGCACCGCGGTCGCGAACTGAAGCGGCACCGCCGCGATATAGGGACCGGACGCGACCGCCAGCGCGACCGCATGAAATTGCGGCAGTGCGAGCGCGACACGCCGCCGCCGCCCCGACGCCTCCAGCGCTGCATCGACCGCCCCGGACATGCTGCCGTCGATCGAGCGGATCGCGTGCGGCAACAGGCAGAAGGTCTCCATGGGCAGCATGGCGCCATCGGCGATCTCCGCGACAACGGGATTGCTTTCAGCGGCGATCAACACGAACGGGGATTTGAACAGGAGACTGCTGGAAATCCAGTCGGGAACGTCGAGCGGCCGTTCAAGGGCGAGGTCTATTCCGGAGGGCTGCCCTATCGATATGCGTGGCTGACGCTTTCATGTGGACGCGTTTGTACCAGCCGGTACGCGCCAACTGGGCAAGCCCTTCCGCGTCGTGGACATCGCTTTTGTTCACGCGGGCAGAAAGGACGCCCTTCGCATGCCGCGCGCAGATACATTCTATCGCGACACCGCGCTCGACCAGCCCATGATACAGGAACGTCGATAGCGTTCCCGTCTCCAGCACCACGCGCACCAGATCGGTACAATGTTTGCTGAGCCATTTGGCCAAAACATCGGGATCACTCGCGACAACATCGCGCCGCAAAACCTTGCCGTCGACGTTGACCACGCAGATATGCGTCGTCTTGTCACTCACGTCCAATCCTGCATAGATCGACATCGGTCATCCCAAGATGACCACCGCCATGCTCGACCGGCTCACCCACCACTGCAACATCGTCGAGACCGGCAACGACAGCTGGCGCCTCAAACACCGCAGCTGACCCACAGGCAGTCGATCAGGACCGCTTTGCGCTGGTTGCGCCTCCGGTCGGGCTACGCCCGCCCTACGCCGCAACCAGCGCGAACGCAGCGCTCGTCATCCTCGATATCCGTCACAATCTTTGCCGTGCTGGTCGGAGAGGGCTCATCCCAAAAGCCGACATTTGTGAGCCGCCATGACTAAACGAGCGGCCTACGAGGCTCTACCGGCCTCCTTGCGTGACGTAAGGAAATCGAGAACCGGCGCAGACGCCGCCCCGATCAGCCCAGCCTGCTCTGCCAAGATGCTGGCTAGAACGGTCGGCGCAGCGATGTGCTTTGAATAATCAAAAACGGCGTTTAGGTCGATCCGCGCGAGTAATGCGTCGATTATTGCGGGTGGAACTCGACCGCCCACTATGATCGCTTCCGGGTCAAAGAAACGAGAGACTAGCTCGATGCTACGGCCCAACTGTCCAGCAGCTCGATCCAGCCAATGCACCAGGGGGGGGCAATTGGCCTCATCAAGGCCCGACAAATCCGCGAAATCCTCGACGGCCGCGCCTGCCTTGGCAAGGTGCTCAAGGAGATCCTGACCGGAGGGCCTTGGCTTATCGACCGGGAAGACGATGCCGATCACTCCGGCGTTGCCGTGCGCGCCGCGATAGGGGCGGCCGTTCAACATCAGTGTCCCGCCATACCGATAGGCGATGTGAATCTGGAAGAAATTGTCAAAATCCCGACCGACGCCGTGCATCCGTTCGCCGATCGCCGCGCATATCGGATCGGTTTCGATCACGACCGGAAAAGGGAGGTCCGCGCGTAAACGGCTGAGCAGGTCGAGCCCGCGCATCTCGGCGAAATAATCGTGAGTGTGAAAATAGCCGGCTTGACTCGACGCCGTAGCTGGCACGTTGATTCCGATCCCCAATACCCGGCCGGCATCGATACCCGCGTGTCTTTGAAGGCGAGCGATCAGCGTCCGCGTGGTGCGTAGCAGCTCGGAGATGGAGAAACGCTCGATCATCGCTGTCTGCTGACTAAGCAGGTTGCCGGTAAGATCGAAAAGGCCAGCGGTTACCCGCCGCGCGGTGAAGATAACCCCGAACGTGTAACCACCTTGCGGATTAATCGCGAGCGGGCGCGCCGGCTGGCCGCGACCGCCACGGAGGGCCGGTAATTCGATCACGATCTCGCGTTCGATCAAATCACGCGATGTCGTCGAAACGATAGGCGGAGCAATGCCCGTCTGGTCCGCAACGCGGGCTCGGCTAATTTCCTTCGACCGATGGACGGCTTCAAATACGAGACGCTCGGTTTCGGTCAGGGGTGCGAAGGCTTCCATCACAAGAATTTCATAGCTCCATGGCACGCGCTAAGCAGGACATAGGCGGCCAGAAACAGGCGGTTTTCGGTTGGCAAGGTGTTCATGGTCGCCACGGTCCATAGGTAAGAGCGCAATTTTGAACAATGGTAACAGAGCCGCGTCGCGCCAAACATGGGCGACGGTATTGGCCTATGGCGGTGCCGGGTGCGTGGGGGCGATTCTGTCCACGCGTTTGCCGGGCTGGATGACCCAGGCCGGGCTGAGTGTCGGAGCGATCGGCCTCGCCTTGGCCGCTTCCCGCCTCGGGCGTATCGCCATCATTCCAGCAATTTTGCACATGGTTTCGGCCGACCGCTGGGCAGGACGCGGCGCGTTGGCTATCAGTGTTGCGACGGCCTTCGCGCTCTTGCTCCCTTTTCTTGGTTTCAGCGAGCGGGGATGGCTGGCAGTCGAGATGATTGCGCCAGCATTGATCGCGGCCCTCATGGCGCAGCTCGATTGGCTTTCGTTGGGTGGTCCACCATCCCGGCTCGATCCATTGACGTATGGTGTGCGCCGCGCCGCCGGATCTGCTGCCTTTGCCATCGCGGCGGTCGGTGCAGGCTTGCCCAACGGCGCCTATGCCGTGGCGTGGATGATGGGCGCTGGCTTTTTCGTGATGATCCTGACCGGAATCGCAATCGATTGGGGCTTCGGCACGCGACTGCCTCACACCGTTCCACCCACAACGAAAGCCGACGAGACGCAGCCGGCGCATATCACCGGCTTGGCATTGGCGGCCATTCTGATTCAGACGAGTAGCGGCCTCTATCATCTCACCCCGATCCTATGGGTCAGGCAAGGGCATGGCCCAGCGGCAGTCGGATTCCTCTGGGGCTTGGCGGCCGCCTCCGAAATTGGTTTCTTCCTTATCGCGCCGTGGCTGTGCCGGCGGTTTACCGACTGGCCCCGCATCCTTTTGATCCTGGGTGGAGCAGGCGCCACAATTCGATGGGTCCTGATCGCCAGCACCGCTTCCTTGCCTCTCCTGGCCTTGGCCCAAATGCTCCAGTCATTCAGCTTCGGCGCCTCGTTGGTCGGTACGCTGGCGCTCATCCGCGACCACTTGACGGGGCGTGCGCGGGCGCAGGCGCGTGCGGTCGGCATCAATCAAGGTTTGCAGACAGGATTGATCCCCGCTCTATCGCTCGCGGTCTCCGGTTTCCTGCTGCAAGCGCTGGGCGCTGAAAGTTTTCTAATCATGGCTGCTTTGGCGATGATCGGTACGATTGTCGCCCTGCGCTCCGGAAACGGCCTGAAACGAGCCGTTTAGTCCCGGAGAATGAGAGGGTCAGAAAAGCGGATGCTCGGTAGCTGAGGGCATCGGTGCGTTGAGCATTTTGGCGATCGTCGGCGCGATAGCGCGCATATCGACAACATCGAGGGTCCTGCCCTTGGGAACGCCTGGCCCCGCTGCGATGAAGATTGACCGCAACGCGGGATTATCCGGGGAGCCGCCATGCTGGCCATGTTCCTTCGACGGGGTGATGAGCGCACCGTTAAGTGCGTTTCCCCCCTCAAATCCGGGCTGGAAAAAGATCATCGCGGCGATCCTCGCATCCGGTCGATCGGCGATCGGCTGGGTCATCGGGACGATCTTCTCGATCGCCGAGCCAGGCGTATTTGCGTAGTCCTTCAAGGCCGTCATGGCCGCGTCACGGGCGGCCGGATCATGCAGCACGAGATAGGCTGATCCTCCCCCGTTCCACATCGCTGCTTGCCAGCGCGCGGCGTGGCCGCTGCTCGGATTGAGCGTTTCCAGGCCAGCCTTTGTAAGAAGGATACCGAGATTGATCTGACGCTCGACCGGAGCTTGCCCATGATCCGAGACGATGACGATCCGCGTTTCCGGGTCGATCGCGTGAACCTGCTCGATCAGTTTGCCGATCATCGCGTCGATACCGCCCAGGGCCGCACGCGCGGCGTCGGTATCCGGGCCTTCGCGGTGCTGAGTCTCATCGAGGCTGACAAGGTGGAGCGTCGTCAAACGCGGCCGTTCCTTGGCAAACAGATCGAGCGCCAGATTTGCGCGAGCCTGATCGCCCGCCATCGTTGGCTCGATCAGCGTTTTCAGCACTGCACGGCGCGCGGCCTCATCAGCGCCTGGCAGCATCCGCGTCGCCGAAAGCGCCGCGATCAATGACCAGTTCTTAGGCTGCCCACCCGCCCAATATTCGGGGAAATTGATGTCGATCGCGCGCGCGCCAACGGCCACGGGCCAATAGACATTCGCGACCTTGCCACCCGCGTTATGCACCGCATCCCACAGGGTCGGCGCATGAATGTCATCGGTGAACCAGTAACAAGCGTTGAGCAGTACGCCCTCCGGATCGAACCGCTGATTACTCAGGACCATGTGCTGCGCCGGGGTTACGCCGGTTATCAGCGTGGTATGGTTCGGATAGGTCAGCGTTGGCGCGACATTCCGGACCGCCTCCGCCCGCACCCCCGCGCGCGCGACGGCCAGCAGGTGGTCCACGGGAAGACCGCGCTCTTGCGCATGATTGAGATCTTCGGCGCCCAGGCCATCGATAGAGATCATTACGACCGGGTGCGGACTGGATGCGATACCAGGCTTCGACGCGATGGCCGTCCCGCCCAGCAATCCAAGAGCAAGCACGGCGGACGCAAGCGACTTCATCATGGCGGGACTCACTCATCAAAAAGGACGGCCGGGGAACAGCGGCCCCGACCGTTAGGCTGGCAACCGGGGAAAGGGGGACCCTCCGGTTGCCAAGGCGGATATTACCAGCGGAAGGTCAACGACCCTTGGACTGCGCGGCCGAAGATCGGACGGGCATAAGAAATCACGTTACCCTGCCCGCTCACGGTGTCGATGCGCGGATTGCCCTCGGTCAATCCGACCTTGTTGGTCAGATTGCTGGCTGTAACCAGCAGGTCGAGCCGATCGAGGAGTTGGACCCGCGCGCTGGCTCCCAGCGTGAAGTAGCCGGGGAGCTTGGTGGAATTGGCAGCGTCAACGTAGCGGTCGCCGACATAGTACATGAGCAGCGAGAGTTCGGCTGGCTTGCCGAATGGCGTCGCGTACACGGTCGGAGTCGCGTTGATGATGAGCTTGGGGTCGCGCGCCACCACCAGATCACCGGAAACCAACCCGGAGACCCCGTTGACGGTCAGGCTTTTCTGCTTTGGATTTTGCATGGTTATGTTGCCGTTGAAGCCAAGCCAGCGGAACGGCTGCAGGTTCGCCGAAAGCTCTCCGCCGAAGGTCTCCGTTTCGCCGCTTGTCGTGACGATGGAATAGACACCGGTTGCCGAGTTCAGGACGATGGCGTTGCCAGTGAGCGGAGAATAATGGCTATAGAAAGCCGTTGCGGTGAAGAAATTCCGACCACGGCCGAGCTTCACCCCGCCCTCTGCGAGCTTGATCTTGTTGATCGGGTTATTCTGCAAAAGAAAAGCATTCTGCAACCGGGGAAGTCGTTCCGTTTTTGTGTAGCGCGCGAAAATCTCACCAACCGAGTCAATCGAATATCGTACGCCGACCGTCCACGACGTGGCTTCAAACCGGTCCTTCTTTGTGGTCGTTGCGCCGGTGTACCCGCCAACCTTGAGACCGGCGAGCGATCCTGGCGTGCTGATCGAGCCGGTCGTCGTGGTCCAGTTCACGCCGTCATTGTGCAGCCAGGTGTGGCGGATGCCCGCATCGATCGCGATGTGGTTGGTCGGATGCCAGGTGAACGCCGCATAGGGCGACACATAATGGCCATCCGAAGTACCATGCGCGAGGCCGGCATTGTAGTAGGTGAACCCGTCCTGCGTAACGGTGCCGATCAAAGCGCCGCTCGCACTGTAGGCCGCGACATCAAGCGCATTAGGCTGATTCGCTACGTCAGTCAGGATGTTGTTGAGGCTGCGATCCTGCATGAAATGGAAAAATTCGAACTCCAGGCCGCCTGTGAGATCGACCGTGCCGAGGTTGCCCAACGGAGCGGTGCGCGTGACCCGCAGATCATCGGTCGCGGTTCGCATTTTCGTCTGGATCGACTGCCAACTGCTTTCCACGACCTGACCGCTGCCGCTGTTGGCATCAAAGACGCCGCCAGCATTGTCGCCATTGGCGTAGAGATAGCCGACGCTCGCGACACTGGCACCGAAGCCCGCCCGCGCGGTGGTCAGCGCCGAGGCTAGATAGGTCGAAGCGTTCACCGGAGCGGCGCCCGAGAAGATCGCATTATAGCCGATCGTTCCCTTGAGTAGCCCGAGCTTGTTGGTCACATGCCAGTCGCCAAAATCGAAGGCGGCGTTGATGGCGATGCGCCCCATATTGGTGTGGATGCCGTCCGCCAGATCCTCGCTCTTCGAGCGGGCGCTGTTGCCGTAGAAGCTGCGCAGGGTGACGTTCCGGAAGTCCGAGGAGGCGATCGTGCCGTAATTCGGGTCGAGATAGGAGGAAAGCGACTGACCGCTGGACGTGTTCAGGAGAGGGATCGCAGTGTAGAAGGCATTGCGATCATTGGTGTAATGACCGATCACGTCGATCCGCCCGTTCGCGAACAACGCGGAAAGCGTGCCAGTGATCTGGCCGCCCTTGTCGGCGGTGAAGCCGGGCTCACGTTCGCCGTCGTCGGCTCGATAGAAGCCGCCCACGCTGTAGAGCAAATGGTCGTTGATCGGACCGACCTGATAGGCGTCCACCCGCTTGAGGCTGTGCGAGCCCACGGTGCCGCGCACCGCACCGCTCGGCGTGGCAGAACCCAGGCGGGTAATCGCGTTGATCGTCGCGCCCACACCGTTCGTCGCATAGATCGGCGACGTGCCTCCAACGACCGTCTCGACACGCTCGGTCATCATATCGAGGCGAGCCAGCTCGTCGGTGTTGGCGTAGCTTTCTTGCGGCTCGTCGATACCGGGAAGCCCGTCCGCCTGGATCGCGGTGAGATAGGTGCCACCCGCCGGCATGCCGCGCACGAACAGGTTTTCACCGCCACCCTGACCGCCCGAGGATTCGGCGGAAATGCCGGGGACGTTACGCATCAGATCAACCAGGCTGTTCGGCGCCTGACGGTCAATTTGTGCACGGTCGAAGGTGGTGATCGAATAGGGCGTCTTGAGAAGCGTGGTCTTCCTGGATGTGCCGGTCACGACGATGTCGTCGGACTTCGGCGCGGCATCCGCCGTCGCTGTGGCATCGGCCTCAGGTTTGGAATCCTGCGCCCACGCTGCCGAAGAAGCCAGCAAAGCGATAGCCGAGGCAGCGAACGGTAGAATGCGATGGGCAGAGCGGCGCATGGTGACTCCCTTTTAAATTATGAACTATAATATAATCTGCGCCATCGCAGGGATATGTGACAGGCCTGTGAAACCCGAAAAATAAATGTACATTTGCTTTCGAGCTGCCATTATGTTCATATTAAGAATGTATCTAAGCCTTTCACGGCGCCGCGCCGCCCTCGCTTCGCTTCCCTTTGCCGTCGCCGCTACCATCTCGACACCTGTTGAGGCGCGAGGCGCCGCGCGCGATACGACGTCAGCGCTCGGAGAACGTGTCGTTATTGTTATCCGGCATGGGCTGCGCTCGCCGATCGAATCTCCGACCGAGTTGCTGGCCGCTTCCGGCCGTACTTTTCCTGCGTGGCCGGTAGCGTCGGGTCAGCTCACACCGCTCGGCGAGGCGCAACTGGCGGGGATGGCCGAAACGATCGGCCGTGATGTCCTATTAATGGGCAAAGACGGTGGATGCGAGCTGCACGGCACGGTGTGGGCGGATGTCCGAGACTATCGGACCATCCGCAGCGGCGACATCGTTGCGCGGAGCTTGGGAAAGTGCAGCAGCCCGTCGCGACATGCGGCTGCGGGAGGCTCGGATCCGTTGTTCGACGCCACGCGCGCCGGGGCCTGCCTGCTGCCCGTGGACGCGCCCAAGCCCACGGACGAGCAGGAGCGGCGATCAATGATCGCCGCAGCGGAATATCTCGCTTACGCTCAGGGTCTGCCGTTTCAGACTTCAGGCGCGTCCGAGCGCGACACGGTGTTTGCAGACATGCCCTCGCACGAATGGTTGGTAGCCAGGCAATTCACGACCTTGCCAGCGGCAGGCGCACGAACGGCAGCGCTAACTCAAGTGATTGTCAACTTCCTGGACGGGAAGACTGCGCAACAGTCGCCCTTGCCCGCGACCGCGCAGGTCGCGACGATCGTGGGGCATGACACCGATCTCGCAGGTTTGCGGGCGGTGTTTGGCTTGGATTGGGTTTTGCCCGACCAACCGGACAGCACCGGCCCCGCGACGGCGTTGGTGCTGCGCACTTCGACCAGCGGCCCGCATGGATCGCGACGCATTTCAGCTACCATCTATTACCAGACGATCACGGACATTCGCGCGGGGAAGGCGCACGATGCTCGGCACATCGATCTACGCTTCGCTGACTGCCGAGCGGGCGCCTCCTGTGGCTGGGCAAAGATCCGTGAGGTTGCCCTATCGGCGATCCCCGCTTCGTGCCGGTGGCCGGACACGATCGCGGTTCCAGATCGCCGAGCAAAAGCGGCAATCGGCCCTAACCGCGCAGCAAGCTATTAAAACGGGGGATGCGAGATATGGTCGATCGCCCCGGCCTTACCTGCCGTTCGCCCGCTCCGGCGGCCAGCTGCTGTTCCATCCACCTCGTCAGCAAACTCTACGAGCGCACCTCGGTGATCATCACCGCCAACCTGGCGTTCGGCGAGTGGCCGAGCGTATTCGGTCATCCTCCTGCATTGAAGCGCCAAGGCGACTTCGTACCATGCACGAGGATGGCTAAATCAATTACGCGGTGTCCCTTCCGGTCTGCGCATCGACCGCCTCTCGACAAGCTGCCGGCTGCGGCTCCATCAATGCCCGCACAATCTCGCAAGGTCCGTCCTTGCGATCGACCACGGGTGCTGATCATGGAGCTTCATCAGATACGCTACTTCCTCAAAGCGGGTGAAACGCTCAATTTCACGCGCGCTGCCGAGCAATGCGGCGTCAGCGTGCCCTCGCTCAGCCGCGGAATCCGGCAGTTGGAAGAAGAACTGGGCGGGCAGCTCTTTCGCCGCGAGCGGCACCTGACGCACCTGACCGACCTCGGCCGCCTGATGCTCGCGCATTTTTCCGTGATGAGCAGTGCCGCCGACGCCGCCAAGCGCGAGGCCAGCGATTATGCGAGGCTCGCCGGTTCACGCCTGAAATTCGGCATGTTTGCCTCGATCGGTGCCGATGTGCTGACCGGCTATCTCACAGCCCTGCGCGACAAGGCGCCTGATCTGGAACTCCATATATGGGAGGCCAATTGCGAGGAGCTCGAAGGCGCGTTGCTCGGCGGCGAAATCGACATCGCCCTGACCAGTTCGCCCGAACTGGACGCGCGTATCCGCATGACGCCGCTGTTCCGGGAGATGTTCTACGTCTCCTTCTCTCCCGGCCATCGCTTCGAGCAGATGAACGCCGTGCCGATGCGCGAACTCCAGGGCGAGAGCTACGTCAAGCGCCTGCACTGCGAATTTCCCTCGAACCTGGCGCGGCTTGGCGTCCCGAAGCCATATGATGCCGTCAATGTCCGTTATGTCGGTGAGCGCGAGGACTGGATCCAGTCGCTGGTGCGGGCCGGTCTCGGCTGCGCGGTGATGCCTGAAAACTTGCCGCTGCTACCCGGCCTCGAAATGCGTCCGCTGATCGAACCGGAGGTATTCCGGCTGATCAGCCTGGCGACGGTTGCGGGACGACCGCATAGCCCGGCGGTTGCGGTGGCCGTGGCGGCCGCGAAGCACTTTCGTTGGCCGAGCGGCGGGAGGCTTTAGAAGCTGAACTCCTTCGAGCCCCCTGCCCAACTTACGCGCAGGCTAACGACTCGTTAGCCAGACAGTGGCTGTCTATCGGCCGCCAAAAATCACATTTTCCCAGCATTTCGAACGAAATCACGGAAGATGGCGATGTCTAAATGTTTGCATTTCATTCGGTCGGCCGATCGTGGGCATGAACCCGGCATCCGGGCATCACCCGCGAAAACCGGCCTGGCGAGGACCGGCGCGTTCGGCGGCGGCAACCAGCAAGATCCCGAGAACGACGTGATCGCCTGCCACGCCGGCATCCGCGGTGATACCGAAGCCCAGAAATCGTGGAATTGGGAAACGGGTAAACCGGACGCCGAGGGGGGCGATCACGCCGCTTCAGACCGGCTTCTAATCAAGCGCTGACGACATAGGCGCCTGGGTCGACACCAGATCCGGGCGGACATCAATCGCGCGTCGACGGCGGGCGAAGGGGGCAAAATGCGGACGAATGCCAGTATCTCACGGGGGCAAGCCGGACTCTCGAAAACAGCTCTCCTGAATACGAGTTCGCACATGGTCCTTGCCGGCCGCTCCGACAGACGAGGCCGGCAAGACGCAAGGGCTCTACTATTCGCCTTCGGCAGCGCTCTCCTTGTTGCAGGCTGCCTTGTGCCTCAAGCCTCCCGTGCTCAGTCGACGAGCGGCTGGTACGGAGGCAGTTGCAACGGCGCCACCGGCGGCGGCGGCGGCGGGGGTGCCATCTCGGCAACCGGTACGGGCGGCCCGGGCGCCGCGTCGGTGGGATGCGGCGGCGGCGGCGGCGGCGGCGCGGGCGTGACCGGCGGGAACGGTGGTGACACCGGCAGCGCCGCGGGAGGCGCGGGTGGCGCCAGCCCCGGCGCCAACGGCAGCCCTGGCGACAATTTCTACTTCGCCAAGGGTGGCGGCGGCGGTGGGGGCGGTGGCGCGCACGGTGCGGTGATCACCACCTCGACCAGCAATTCGGGGATCGTTGCCGGCGGGAACGGCGGTGCCGGCGGCAGCCCCATGGTCGCGGTCCCGGGTGCCGGCGGCGGGGGCGGTGGGGGCGGCTATGGCGCGGTGATCGATGGCGGCGGTCTCTCCTACACCAACACGGGTACGGTCAGAGGTGGCGCCGGCGGCGGCGGCGGTTTCAGCGTATTCAACAACGGCGGCTATGGCGGCTTCGCCGGTGCCGGCATCGTCTTTACCGGCAGCGGCGGCACCTTGGTCAATTCCGGCAGCATCGCGGGGGGCGCTGGAGGCATCCCCGGCAGCGGCGTCGCCTACGGCCTACCCGGATTGGGTGGTGTCGGGGTCACCGGCGCGAACCTTTCGATCACCAACAGCGGCTCCATCACTGGCGGCCTCGCTGGCGACGGCTCGATGCGAGCCCGTGCCATCTACTTCAACGGCGGCATCAACACGCTCGAATTGCAGGCCGGCTCGATCATCACCGGCGACGTCGTCGGCAACTACATCGATACATTGCGGCTCGGCGGCGCCGCCGACAGCAGCTTCGACGCGTCCGCGCTTGGAACGCAGTACACGGGATTCACGACATTCGTGAAAACCGGGACCGGCACCTGGACGTTGACCGGCACCACACCATTGGTGCCTACACCCTGGACCATCGATCAGGGCACGCTCGCCGTCTCGTCCGACGGCAATCTGGGCAATGCCTCATTCAGTCCGTTGACCTTCAATGGCGGCACGCTGCAATTCCTGGCAGGCTTCGACAGCAGCCGGTCCGTGACGCTCGATGCGGGCGGCGGCTCGTTCGATACCGGCGGCAACGATGTGACGCTTTCCGGCGCGATCGGCGGGGCCGGCGGCCTGACGAAGACGGGCAGCGACACACTCACGCTGACGAATGGCAATTCCTATGCAGGCGGGACAACGATCTCCGCCGGCACGCTGCAGGTCGACGGCAGCATCGTTTCCGCCACAACGGTGCGGAACACCGGCACGCTGACCGGCCGCGGGAGCGTGGGCAACGTCACGGTGGAAAGCGGCGGCACGCTTTCGGCGGGCGGGTCGGCCGGCACGCTCACAGTGGCAGGCAACCTCGCCCTGAACTCCGGCTCGATGCTCAACGTCGCATTGGGCAACCCCGGTTCGATGCTCAGCCCGGCTTCCGGCACGTCCAGCCGCATCGTCGTCAGTGGCGACCTCGCGTTCGACGGCACGGTCAACCTGTCCCGGAGCACCAACCCCGCCGATGGCACGGCGGGCATCGGCTATTACCGGCTGATCACCTATGGCGGCGCCCTGACCAGCAACACCGCCACCATCGGCACAATTCCCGCGCTGGCCGGCGCCGATCTCTACCAGCTCCAGGCCGGCAGCGGCCGGGTCGACCTGTTCATCGGGGCGGCCGGGGCGGCCGGCGACGACACGCTGCAACTCTGGCAGGGCGGCGACGGCGCCTGGAACGCCAGCAACCTGCAATGGCTGAACCAGAACAGCACCACCCCCGTAGCATGGGCCGGCAACAACGCCGTTTTCAGAAACGCCAACGGCTTTATCGGCGGAAACATCACGGTCGAGGGCGCGCAGAGCTTCAAGGGCTTGCAATTCGTCGATGACGGCTACCGGATCGACGGCGCGGGTCAACTCGTGACCGACGCCCCCGGCAGCGAAATTCGCGTGCTCGCCGACAACGCGGCCATCGCCGCGCGGATCACCGGCGCGGGCGGCATCGTCAAGACCGAGGCGGGCACGCTGACGCTCACAGGCGTCGACACATATGCCGGCGGCACGACCGTCAAAGCGGGCACGCTCGTGGTGAACGGCGGCGCCATCGGGGGCACGATCCCTTCGGTGAGCAACGGTCCCATGATCGTGGGCGATGCCTCCGGCGACAGCGCCGCCCTGCGGGTCGGAAACGGCGGCGCGGTCAACAGCTACGGCATCGATGCGGTCGGCCGCCAGGCGGGCAGCACCGGGACGGTCACGATCACCGGCGCCGGTTCCACCTGGGTGGATACCACCCTCAACATCGGCGTCGATGGCAACGGCAGCCTGCGCATCGATAGCGGCGGCGCGGTCGCAAGCACCGTCGTCACCCTCGGCGTCGATGCGGGCGGCAGCGGCAGCGTCACGGTGTCGAACGGCGGGCAATGGCGTCCCGCCGGGCTTGCCGTCGGCGCCGGCGGCACCGGCACGGTCGACGTCGCAGGCAGCGCCGTCACTTCGTTCTATGCCGATATCGGCCGCGAAACTGGCGGCGCCGGCACCGTGACGCTGACGGGCGGCAGTAGCTGGACGTTCGCCAATGGGTCGGCACTGAACATCGGCAATAGTGGCACCGGCCATCTTGTTGTCGATGGGGCCAGCACGATTTCAGGCGGCAACAGTGGCAATATCGGCCTCGGCGCAGGCAGCATCGGCGACGTCACGGTGATTGGCGGCAGCAGTTGGACGCTGGTGCAGAATCTCATGATCGGCGCCGCCGGCACCGGCAGCCTCACCATCGGCAGCGGCAGCACGGTCACCTCGCGCTTCGGAGAAATCGGGCAGGCCGCCGGCAGCGACGGCACCCTCACGCTGACGGATGGCGGCCGCCTGAAGTGGACCCTTGCGGGCATGTCTCCGTTTTTTGTCGGCGACGCGGGGACGGGCACGCTCAATATCGGCGCCTACGACCTTTCGGGCACCGCCGGTTTCCTTCCCGGCAACATCTCCGCGATCACCACCGGCACCGGCAGCGGCACGGTGAATTTCAACCAGACCGACGATGTCGTCCTCGTCACGCCCATCGAGGGCAGCATCGCCGTCAATCAGCGCGGCACCGGCACCACGACGCTGACCGGCGCGAACAGCTACACCGGCGGCACCATCGTGAATCGCGGCATGCTGGTGTTTGACGGCGGCGGCGTCAGCCCCTCCGGTCAGGTCAATTCCGATATAGTCGTGGGCAGCGCGGGCGGCGACAACGGCACGCTGCGGATCATCGGCGGCGCAAAAGTCACGGACAGGTTCGGCTCGATCGGTGTCGCAGCGGGCAGCATCGGCACGGTCACCGTATCGGGGACGGGTTCGACCTGGAGCAATAGCAGTCAACTGAGTGTCGGCGTCGAGGGCACGGGTCGTCTCAATATCGAAGACGGCGGCCGCATCGTCAGTGGCTCCGGCGGGGGGATCGCCTCCATCGGATCATTGGCCGGCAGCACTGGCACGGTCACGGTCACGGGCGCCGGTTCAAGCTGGAAGGCTCAGGGCCTCAATGTCGGCACTGGCGGCAGCGGCGTGCTGACCATCGCGGATGGCGCCATGGTCGATAGCGGCCTCAGCATCATCGGTGCTGCTCAAGGCGGCGGCACGGTGGCGGTGACGGGGCCGGGCTCCACCTGGACGACGAACGCATTGTATGTCGGCTCCGGCGGCAAAGGTGATCTGACGATCACAAACGGCGGCACGGTCAGCAGCCTCAACAACACCTATATCGGCGGCGCGGGCGGCCCCGGCACAGTCACCGTGACGGGCAGCGCTTCCAGTCTGACGGCCTCGGGCACCCTCGCCATCGGCTGGGCCGGCGCGGGCACGCTCAATATCGGAGCGTACGATCTGTCCGATACGGCAGGCACCGTCACCGCCGCCAGCGTCGTTTCCGGCACCGGCACCGGCACCGTGAACTTCAACCAGACCAATGCGATCACCTTCGCCATGCCCATCGCAGGCAATATCGCCGTCAACCAGCGCGGCACGGGCACGGCGATCCTGGCTGGCACCAACAGCTATACGGGCGGGACATCGGTGCGTGGCGGCGTGCTGTCGGTGTCGAGCGACGCCAATCTCGGCGCGGTCACGGGGGCGCTGACCATCGACGGCGGCACATTGCAGGTCACCGGCACGAGCTTCACCGGCACGACGCGCACGATCAATTGGGGCGCCGCCGGCGGCGGCTTCGACATTGCCGATCCCGCCAACGCCTTCACGGTGGACTCGCCCCTCGGCGGTGTCGGTTCTCTCACGAAGTCCGGTACGGGCTCGCTGATTCTGACCGGAGAGAACAGCTACACAGGCGGCACGACGATTTCGGGCGGCACGCTGCAGCTCGGCAATGGCGGGTCGGGCGGCTCGATCCTCGGCAACGTGATCGACAACGGCGCGCTCACCTTCAATCGCTCCGATGCGCTGACCTTCGCCGGGGCCATCTCCGGCAGCGGCGCGGTCAACCAGATTGGCACCGGCACCACGATCCTGACCAGCAGCAACAGCTATGCGGGCGATACGACGATCGCCGCCGGCGCGCTGCAATTCGGCGATGGCGCTTCGGGGGGCAGCAGCAACCTGGGCGGCAACCTGACCGTTGCCGGCGGCTCGCTTGCGATCGCGATGCCCGCGACGTTGAGCATCGCGCACAATGTGGCTTTCGCCGACAACACCAGCCTTTCGATCGCCGCCTCGCCCAATGGCGCGACATTGTCGGCGGACAGCGTGACGATCGGGAACGGTGTCGCCTTCAACATCACCGGCGTCAACGAAGCGAGCCAAGTCGACAAGGTGCTGATCGACACCCGTTCCGGGATCAGCGGCAACTTCGCCATGGTGACCGTGGGCGGCATCAGCGGAACGGTCGACTATCTCACCGTTTCGACGCACAAATCCGCCGACGATCTTCAGTACCTTGCCAGCTATGGCCTGAGCTGGATGGCCGCCAACAGCCAGGCCCATGGCACCTTCACGCTGACCAATGCCTCCGACACCTTCACGGTCGGCATGGCGCTCACCGACCAGGCCGCCAATCCCGCGACCGGATGGGATGGCAGGTCGCTGACCAAGGCCGGCGCGGGTACGCTGATCCTCTCGGCGGACAACAGCTACACCGGCGGCACGACCATCTCCGGCGGCGTGCTGCAACTCGGCAGCGGCGGCGCGACCGGCTCGATCGTCGGCGATGTCGTCGACAACGGCGTGCTCGCCTTCAACCGCTCCGGTGCGCAGACCTTTGCCGGCAAGATTTCGGGCAGCGGCGCGGTCGAGCAGGTCGGCGGCGGCACCACGATCCTGACCGGCGACAATAGCTATATCGGCGGAACGCGCATCGATGCCGGTGTGCTGTCGGTCTCGCGGGACGCGAATCTTGGCGATCCTTCCGGCGGGATCGTCTTCAATGGCGGGACGCTGGCGACGACGGCGGCGTTCGGCACCACCCGCTCGATCCTGCTCCCGGCGGACGGCCGGTTCAATGTCGCGGGCGCGATCACGCTGGACCTCGGCGGGCCGATCGGCGGATCGGGCAATCTCGTCAAGCTGGGCATGGGCACGCTGCTTCTGACCGGCGCGAACACCTATGCCGGCGACACGCTCGTCCAGGCCGGGACGTTGATCGGCGATGTCGGCGCCATCCGTGGCAATGTCGCCAATGCCGGTACGGTGGAGTTCGCCCAGGCGACGAAGGCGAGCTTCGCGGGCGACATCAGCGGTTTGGGTGGTGCGAATGGCGTGATGGTCAAGTCCGGCGCCGGCGATCTCACGCTGACCGGGACGTCCGGTCTGGATTGGACCATCGAGTCCGGCCGCCTGAACACGGCCGCCGAGCGCTTCAACGGCAACGCGACGATCCGGAGCGGTGCGGGACTTGCATTCGCACTGAGCGGCAGCGCCAGTTATGCCGGCGTTCTCTCTGGCGCTGGGGCTTTCGACCTGACCGGTTCGGGTGCTCTGACTTTCACCGGCGATTCGTCGGCCTTCACCGGCACCACCACCATTTCCGCCGCAACGCTGCGCGTGGACGGCACGCTCGGCGGCGATGTCGCCGCGCGCTCCGGCGGTGTGTTGACGGGCTCCGGCCGCATCATCGGCAATGCCGACCTGACCGGCGGTGGCGTGTTCGCCGGAATGAGCGGACGGACGTTGCGGGTGAACGGCAACGTCACGCTGGATTCCACCAGCGTCCTGAACGTCGCCGTCGGCGGGGCATCAAGTACGGCACTGGTCGATGTCGGCGGCAATCTGGCGCTCAACGGCACGCTGAACATCACCGATGCCGGCGGTTTCGGCGCAGGTGTCTATCGCCTGATCGACTATGGCGGATCGCTCAGCGGCGCCGGCCTGGCTATCGGCGCGAGACCTTCCGGCGTCAGCGCCTCCGACCTCAGCGTGCAGACCGCCGTCGCCAACCAGGTCAACCTGATTTCGTCGGCGAACATCGCGCTTGGTTTCTGGGACGGTGGCAATGCCGCCCTCCATGATAACGGCGCGGTCGATGGCGGCTCAGGTGTCTGGAGCGCGGACGGCCGGAACTGGACGCAGGCCGACGGCACCCTCAATGGGGCGTTCGCGCCCAATCCGACCTATGCCGTCTTCCAGAACGTCGGTGGTGTCGTGACGGTGGATGGAACGGCGGGCGCGATCGGCGTGACCGGGATGCAATTCGCCACGGACGGCTACCGCGTCGAGGGCGATCCTATCACGCTGAACGGCGCGGGCGGATCGACCTCGATCCGTGTCGGCGACGGCACGGCGGCGGGCGCTTCGTCTGTCGCCATGATCGGCTCGATCCTGACCGGCAACAGCGCCTTGGTGAAGGATGATCTCGGCACGCTGATCCTCACGGCTGCGAACAGCTACACCGGCGGCACCACCATCGCGGCCGGCACGCTCCAGATCGGCAACGCCGGCACGGCCGGCTCCATCACCGGCGACGTGTCGAACGACGGCACGCTGGCCTTCAACCGTTTCGACGATTTCACCTTCGCAGGCGTCATCAGCGGTTCGGGCAGCATCGACAAGCTCGGTCCGGATACGGTCACGCTGACCGGCAATTCCGGCGCCTTCGCCGGCGCGACGAGCGTGACAGGCGGCACGCTGGCGGTGAACGGCCAGCTCGGCGGTTCCGTCTCCGTCCTGTCGGGCGGCACGCTCGCCGGCACCGGCACTGTCGGCGCGGTTTCCGTCGCCAATGGCGGCACGCTCAGCGGCGTGCAGGGCCAGACGCTCACCACCGGCAACCTCGCGCTCTCTTCGGGATCGAACGTCAACGTCTCGCTCGGCGCTCCGGGCAACGTCACCGGCCTGTTCAATGTCGGCGGCAACCTCACGCTCGACGGCACGCTCAACGTCGCCGACGCGGGCGGGTTCGGCCAGGGCGTCTATCGGATTGTCGATTATTCGGGATCGCTGACCGACAACGGCATGAATGTCGGCGCCATCCCGACCGGCACCGGCATCATCCAGACCGCGATCGCCAATCAGGTCAACCTCGTCGTCGACAATGGCGGCCCGGTCCCGACCGTGCAGTTCTGGAACGGCGCGACAACGGTTGCCGACGGCACGATCCATGGCGGCAACGGCGTCTGGAGCGCAGGCCCGGCGACCAGCTGGACCAACGCGAACGGCACGCTGGCCTGGGCCTGGGGCGGCAACTTCGCCGTTTTCCAGAACAATCCGGGCAACGTCACGGTCGATTCATCGGCCGGCGCGATCTCGACCGCCGGAATGCAGTTCATCGGCACCGGCTGGACCGTCGCGGGCGACCCGATCACGCTGAACGGCACGGGCGGATCGACCTCGATCCGTGTCGGCGACGGCACGGCGGCGGGCGCTTCGTCTGTCGCCATGATCGGCTCGATCCTGACCGGCAACAGCGCGTTGGTGAAGGATGACCTCGGCACGCTGATCCTCACGGCTGCGAACAGCTACACCGGCGGCACCACCATCGCGGCCGGCACGCTCCAGATCGGCAACGCCGGCACAGGCGGCTCGATTGCGGGCAACGTCACGAACAACGGCACGCTGGCCTTCAACCGCACCGACGCTACCAGCTTCGGCGGCCTGATCTCCGGTTCGGGCGCGATCAAGCTCCTGACCGGCGGCCTGACCCTGACCGCCGACAACAGCTATGGCGGCGGCACCGACATCGCGGCCGGCTCGGCGCTTCGCCTCGGCAATGGCGGCACGACCGGCGCGATCGTCGGCAATGTCAACGACAACGGCGCGCTGGTCTTCAACCGCTCGAACGATCTCGCCTTCGCGGGCGTCATCGGCGGTTCGGGCAGCATCCGTCAGATCGGTTCGGGCAAGGTCGACCTGACGGGCAACTCCAGCGGCTTCACCGGCACGACGACCGTGGAATCCGGCACCCTGGCGGTGAACGGCCAGCTCGGCGGCACGCTCGACATCTGGGCGGCCGGTCGCCTGCAAGGCACCGGCACGGTCGGCAACACCGTCGTCAGCGGCACCATCGCGCCGGGCAATTCGATCGGCACGATCAACGTCGGCAACATCACCTTCAATGCCGGATCGATCTACGAGGTCGAGGTGAACGCGGCCGGGCAGTCCGACAAGATCGCCGCGTCCGGCACGGCAACGATCAACGGCGGCTCGGTGAAGGTGCTGGCGGGAGCGGGCAATTATGCGCCCGCGACCCAATACACGATCCTCACGGCCAATGGCGGGCGCACCGGCACCTTCACGGACGGCGTGACCTCGAACCTCGCCTTCCTCGATCCCTCGCTCAGCTACGACGCAAACAACGTCTATCTGACGATGACGCGCAACGACATCGACTTTGCTGCCGTGGGCCTGACCCCGAACCAGATCGCCACCGGCGGCGGCGCCGAGAGCCTCGGCTTCGGCAATCCGGTTTACAACGCCGTGCTGAACCTCTCGGCGGCGCAGGCACAATACGCCTTCGACCAGCTCTCCGGCGAAATCCACGCCTCGGCGAAGACGGCGATGATCGAGGACAGCCGCTTTGTCCGCAATGCCGTCAACGACCGCCTGCGCGCGGCCTTCGATGGCGTGGGCGCGTCGGGCGGCCCGGTTTCCGCCTATGTCGACGGCAAGCCGGTTGCGGTCCCCCCGACGACCGATGGCGGCGCGATCTGGGGCCAGGCGTTCGGCTCCTGGGGCAACTGGAACAGCGACGCCAACGCCGCGAGGCTGGATCGCTCCATCGGCGGCTTCTTCATGGGCGCGGATGCTCCCGCCTTCGACACCTGGCGGTTCGGCGCGATCGCCGGCTACAGCCGCACGACCTTTAACGTGAAGGATCGCCATTCGTCGGGCACGAGCGACAACTACACGGTCGGCCTCTATGGCGGCTCGACGTGGAATGTCTCCGGAGGCGATCTCGCCTTCCGGTCGGGCGCGGCCTACACCGTGCATAACATCTCGACCAACCGCTCGGTAGCCTTCTCCGGCTTCATCGACACCCTCAAGGGCGATTACCACGCCGACACGGCGCAGGTGTTTGGTGAATTGGGTTACGGGATGACCATGGGCGCGGCCCGGTTCGAGCCCTTCGCCAACCTTGCCTATGTGAACGTCCACACGGGCGACTTCACCGAGCAGGGCGGCGCGGCGGCATTGACCAGCCTGTCGTCGAACACTGATGCGACCTTCACGACGCTCGGCCTGCGCGACTCGATCACTTTCGACCTGGGCGGTGCGCCTCTGGCGGCGAAGAGCACGCTCAGCTGGCGTCACGCCTTCGGCGACGTGACCCCGGACTCGGTGATGCGCTTCGCCGCTAGTGGCGACGCCTTCTCGATCGGCGGCGTGCCGATCGCTCGCGACGCGGCCGTGGTCGAAGCCGGACTCGACTACATGATGTCGAAGACCGTGACGCTCCACGTCTCCTATGGTGGCCAGTTTGGATCGGGCGTCACCGATCAGTCCGTCAACGCCAGCTTCAACGTGAAGTTTTGAGGACGAACAAACCGTCCCGCCCGTTCAGGACAGTTTCAAGAAGCTGGTCCCGATCGCCGATCAGGTAGGCACGATCTTCTATGCCCGCCTGTTCGCAGCCCATTCATAAGGCTATCGCCTAGCCACCGATAGATCAGCGTGATGCTGTTGGGATGAAGCGCGCCTCGGCCGACACGACCTCGTAAACCCGTCAATGGGCCGCGGAACACCCATTGACAGGTCGGCAGCGATCACATAACATAATGGTTATGGAACAAATTGGTTATATGACGTCTGGAGCGTCCTTGGATGCCGTTTTCGCCGCGCTCGCTGATCCCACGCGTCGTGCGATCTTGGCGAGGCTCGCTGCTGGAGACGCATCGGTGAACGAGATAGCTGCCCCATTCGATATGAGCCAACCGGCAATTTCTCGACATCTGAAGGTGCTCGAGCATGCCGGGCTTATCGAGAGGCAGATCGAGCGACAACGACGGCCTGCTCGACTCAAGCCAGAAGCTCTGCAAGCGGCTGTGAAATGGATCGAGGAAATCCGGCAGCTATGGCTCCAAAGATTGGATCGGTTGGACGGTCTGCTTGAGGAATTGAAATGACCAGAAGGAAAGAGAGGAAGTGATGAGTGAATTACCAACGTTCGTGCTTGAGAAGACCTTCGAAGCGCCTCGATCTTTGGTTTGGAGGACTTGGACAGACCCAAAGCTCCTATCTCGCTGGTATGGGCCGAATGTTGAGACGATCATTCATCAGCTCGACGCGAGGCCTGGGGGACTGTGGCTCAACGAGATGAAAATGAGCAGAGGGTCCAGTTATCAGCGTTCCGAGTATCTGGAGGTTGTCGAGCCCGAGCGGCTCGTATGCCTCATGGCCAATGCGGATCAGAATTGGAATGTAACAGCAAATCCGATGATGCCCGATTGGCCACGCATCCTACTCACGACAGTCACCTTCAAAGAGGAAGCTGGCCGAACCCTGATGACGTTGAGCTGGACACCTCACGAGGCCAGCGACGCAGAAATATCTTGCTTTGCGAACGCTATGGGAAATCTCGGCAAAGGGTGGGCCGCAGGTTTCGATGTTCTCGAGAAGATGCTTGCGGAACTGCAGGTATAGTCGCCCGGACGGCTGGCTGGTCACCAGCTGCTTATTCTGTGCGAACCAACCGTCGAGCCTGCTGCCCGCATGAGAATGCTGCCCAAGGACAGCCAAAAAAGGGCCGCTCAAGGCGGCCCGAAAAGTTTAGGAGAGGATGCCTGAAAGGCACTGTCATTGTGCATTGCGGCATATATTTTTGCAAGTGCGAAATCGCTTTGGCGACTTCATGATGCGGCAGCGCCGCGTCACCGATGACTGGCCGATTGCGGGTACGTCCATATCGTGGAAGGCGGGATAGATGCGCGGCGGCCCGATGGTCTGCATGACCTCCTCCGTCCGTTATGCGGCGCGCCGACTCCCTTCCTTATTCGAAGCGATCGAGCCCTAATGGATAAAGTTTTTGCAAGTTACATCGGTTGGACAGGTGCCCATCGGTGACGATGGAGAGTCGTAATTGCGGGATAATCGGTTGACCCCATGTCCGGTGGGGTTCGTCGCATAGGCGCGGCGCGGTCATGGCCGCGTCACTGCGGTTTCGCAGCCAGTCGCCATGCGCATGATACTGATCTTGCCGCTGATGCTGACCGCCTGCGATTCCCGCGCGCCTGCCGCCAATACGAAAGCGCCCCCGGCTGCGACCGCTCCGTCGCGCGCTGAGCCATCGCGGCAGTTGGTCGCCGTTCCCGAAACTGCGACGATTCGTGTGCTGGAAATCGCTGGCGACATGCGATTGAGCCAGGCCGAACGCGTCCGGCTGGTCGAACTGGAGAGTCGGGAACGCACCGCCAGCGCGGCGGCCGCACGCAGGGACGCCGCCGAGCTCCGGACGCTGCTCACCCAATATGCTCGCGCTAATGCGATCGGGAAAGCGCAGATTCGCCACAAGGTCCGGGTCGAACTCCACTTCAACCGGACGAAGTGAGCAGCCCCCACGGGGTGGACCGGTTTGATTGTTAGTGCATGATCGCGTCCGTCGAACTCAGCGACGGTCAAATCAGGCTGCACTCTTAGCGCCGGATAGAGCTGTACGGGTCCCGGTCCGGTGGCGAGCAGAACCACGTCGGCGACATCGGCGCGCCGCAAGATACCGGTCGAGACCAGATAATCGTTGGTCTCGGTGGCATCGTTGATCCCGATGACGGCGACGAGCGGACGGGCGCGCCTCGGCGGCGTCAGGACCGTGAGCAGCGCATCGGTTTCAGCCTGCGGGATGGGCGGCGCCTCGGCGGCGACCGGCATCGGCAGCGTCACCATCCACACGCCGAACCCTGCCAGCGCCAGAGCCAGCAGCGACAGTCCCCCGATGATGACATAGCGCGCGATCATCTTCGCCGCTCCTGCTGACCAAATTGCCGATACCGATCAGCTTAGCACAATCACCCTTTGGCAGGTATGACAGAAAGCTGCTATTTTCTGCCAATGCGTACCGTCGCCTTCATCGTCTATCCGGGCTTCGAGCTGCTCGACGTCTCGGGGCCGGTCTCCGTGTTCAACAACGCCAACCGGGCGCTTGTCGTGCGCGATGAGCCCGCATCCTACACCATCGTTCTGGCGTCGGGTGATGGCGGCCTGGTGCCGAGCAGCAGCGGAATCACTGTCGAAACCCGCCGGCTCGCCGATGTTTCCGACAAACCGGTCGACACGGTGCTGGTCGCGGGCGCGGAGAAGGAACCCCTGCTGGAGGTAATGAGCGACCCGGCGATCCGCGCTGCGCTCCCCCAGACAACGGCCAGAGCGCGGCGGTTCGGCTCGGTCTGCACCGGCACCTTCATCCTCGCCGCCGCCGGATTGCTCGAAGGGCACCGCGTCGCGACTCACTGGGACGGATGCAGCTCGCTTGCGCAGGCGTTCCCCGCAGTCCGCGTCGATGCCGATGCACTCTATGTCGAGGATGGGCGGCTGTGGACCTCGGCCGGGGTCACCACCGGCATCGATATGGCGCTCGCCATGGTTGCGGCAGATCTCGGCGCGGCGGTCGCCGGAGACGTCGCCAAGCGGCTCGTCCTCTATGCCCGCCGTCCCGGCTATCAGTCGCAGTTCAGCCCGCTGTTGCAAGCGCAGGCGAAGGCCGACAGCCCCTTCGCCGACCTGATCGGCTGGATTCAGGCCAATCTCACCGCACCATTGGATGTGCCGATGCTGGCTGCCCGCGCCGGCTTGTCGGAGCGCAGCTTCCACCGCAAGTTCGTGGCGGCAACTGGCGAGACCCCCGCGCGCTTCGTCGAGGCCGCCCGGCTCGACGCCGCCCGGATGCTGCTCTCGCGCGGATTGTCGCTCAAGGAAGTCGCCGTGCAGGTCGGGCTGTTTCCGGCAACGCGCCTCAATGATGCGTTCGATCAGCGCTTCGGCCTCTCGCCGCGGCTGTTTCGCGACATGCACGCGGAGCCGTGACTGCAAGCGTTCCATGCAGCTATCGGCGGCGAAACCCATTATCGGTGATCGCGCGCGCCGTCGGATCGATCGCGAAGATGCCCTCGCCGCCCCGGCTGGCCATCGCCGCATGGTGCGGCCATGCCGCTCTGATGTCCGCAGTCAACGTTTCGGGTGCGCGCCAGCCGCCGCCGCAGACGGATGAGTTGGATGATCGTGTACAGGTGGAGGCAGGACCACGGCAGGGGAACGCCCGACAGACGCTTTGTGGCCGGCCATCGGTCGACGCCCGTAGTAAGACCGGGACAGCCCCAGACGCTCAATCGGTAATGCGGTATCCAACCCGCGCATCAGAGCTTGATCACCGACGTCCTTCAGGTCCTGCCTCCACCTGTGCACGATCATCCAACTCATCCGTCTGCGGCGGCGGCTGGCGCGCACCCGAAACGTTGACTGCGGACATCAGAGCGCAGGGTCACCCTCAGTCGCTCAGCGGACATACGATCTTAGTTGTAGCTACGGCGCGAATCGCCCCACCGCGATACCGTAATCGGTGAGACGCGAAAGGCATACATGGACAGCGCCAAAAATTAGGACGCAAATTAGGACGGTTCGCACGCCCTCGAAAATTATCCAATAAAATCAACGCGGAATGGTGGAGCCGAGGGGGATCGAACCCCTGACCTCTACACTGCCAGTGTAGCGCTCTCCCAGCTGAGCTACGGCCCCTAAATCTTCGCGGCGGGATGGGGTCCCGCGCGGCGAGGCGCTGCCTTTAGGTCAGCAGGCCCCTCGCCGCAAGAGCAATTTTCATCAGGCTCGAATGGTTTATTCCAGCCTCAATTTTCGTCGTCGCCATTGTCGCCTGCGTCGACGCCCAGATCGTCGTCGCCACCCAGGTCGACATCATTGTCGGGCGAACCCTCGCCCTCGTCGATGTCGATATCGACGTCGAGATCGTCGTCGCGCGTCACATCGGCCTCGGCATCGGCGGTCGGCTGCTTCTGCACTTCCTCATAGGGAAGCGGCTGCTTGGACTTGAGGACCGGCTCAGGCATCCAGACGTTGCCGCACTCGATGCATGTGACCGGCTCATCCTTGCCCAGATCGTAAAAACGCGTGGCGCATTTGGGGCAGGTCCGCTTCGTTCCCCATTCAGGCTTCACCATGGGCTGCCTCTGTCCTTCTCGACGAAATGAAAACAGGCGCGGCGAAGGTTGCCCTGCCGCGAAGTGCCGCGCGCCTTGCCATAGCCGGTTCGCGCTGTCAAAAGCCGCCGGTCATTTTTTCAACTTCGCCGTCGCCTGGAGTTTCCGGGACGGCATCAAATCGGACGATTTCGGCATGGCGCACGACGCCCAGAAGATGGTTTTCGAGCCGGGTGGGCCGCTGCGCGGCACGGTCACGATACCCGGAGACAAGAGCATCTCGCATAGATCGCTGATGTTTTCGGCGCTTGCCGTTGGCGAAAGCCGCGTTTCCGGCCTGCTGGAAGGCGAAGACGTTCTCTCGACCGCCGCCGCCATGCGCGCGCTCGGCGCACAGATCGAGCGCGGCGCCGACGGCATGTGGCGAATCCATGGCGTGGGCGTGGGCGGTCTGATCCAGCCCGTGACGGCGCTGGACATGGGTAATAGCGGCACATCCACGCGGTTGCTGATGGGCCTGCTGGCGAGCCATCGCATCACGGCGACGTTCATCGGCGACGTATCCCTGTCCAGGCGCCCGATGGGCCGGATCACCGATCCGCTCGGACTGATGGGCGCGACCTTCATGACATCGCCGGGCGGCCGCCTGCCGCTCACCATGACGGGCCTCGTGCCCGCCGTGCCGATCGAATATCGCCTGCCGGTTGCGTCGGCCCAGGTGAAGAGTGCGATCCTGCTCGCGGGCTTGAACGCGCCGGGAATCACCCGCGTCATCGAGCCGATCCCGACGCGCGACCATAGCGAACGCATGCTGCGCGGCTTCGGCGCCGACCTGACCGTCGATGTCGGCAATGACGGCACGCGCCATATCGCCATTCGCGGCGAGGCGGAGCTCAAGCCGCAGACGCTGGTGGTGCCCGGAGATCCGTCGTCCGCCGCCTTCCCCGTCGTCGCGGCGCTGATCACGCCGGGCTCGGATGTCACCGTCACCAATGTCGGCATGAACCCGACCCGCACAGGCATCTTCAAGATGCTGCAGGCCATGGGCGCGGACCTCAGCTTCGCCAATGAACGCGAAGTCGGCGGCGAACCGGTAGCGGACATTGTCGCGCGCTATGGCCCGCTGACCGGCATCGATGTCCCGCCGGACGTGGCGCCAAGCATGATCGACGAATTCCCGGTCTTCTTCGTCGCCGCCAGCTTCGCGAAGGGCCGCACCTCCGCCAGCGGGCTCGACGAGCTGCGCGTCAAGGAATCCGACCGTCTCGCCCTCATGGCGAAGAATCTCGCCCGCATCGGCGCGCGCGTCGAGGAGCGGGCGGACGGCCTCATCATCGACGGCACGGACGGCGCACCGCTGGATGGCGGCAATCCTGCGCCCACGATCGGCGCCGAGCTCGATCATCGCATCGCCATGAGCTTCGCCGTCGCCGGCCAGGCCACGAAGGGAGGCCTCGCGATCGACGACATGAGCCCGGTCGCGACCAGCTTCCCGGGCTTCGTGGACCTGCTCCGCACGCTGAAGGGTGAGCCGTCATGATGCTGTTTTCCCTGATAGCCGCCTCGGCGCTTGCGTCGCAGCCGCTTCCACCCATGAAGGCCCAAGATCCTACGGCGCAACTCCAGGGCGATGGCGGTTCGATCAAATTTGACCCGGCCTGCCGTGACTTCACGGTCGAAACCGTGAAGTCGGTGCCCGATTGCGCCGCGCGCCTCGAAAAAGGAGAAACCGCGCCGTCCCTCGCCATTGCGACGCAAACATTGGGGGGCATGGGGCCGACCGGGCCCGCGCAGGCCGTGGCCATATTGGAGCGGGCGATCCGCACCGAGAACCATCCTGCCGCGCATTATCTGCTCGGCATGCTGCTGAGCACGGGCCAGGCGGGGATCGTCCCTCGCTACGCCGAAGCCGTGAAGCATCTCCAGATCGCCAGCGACCGCGGCAATCCTGCCGCGTCGGACCTGCTCGCGACTCTCCTCGTGCAAGGCAAGGGCACGGCCCGCGACATTCCCCGCGCCGTTGCGCTTTACAAGAAGGCGATGGCCGACGGTTTCCTAAATTCTGCAACGAGCCTAGGCATGCTTTATCTGAACGGCCGCTACCAACCGGCGGATGTGGAATATGGTGCTCGCTTGTTGGAGGAAGCCGCGAAACTGGGCGAGCGACGTGCTGCGTCCCTGGCGCCGATGGCAAGGGCGACCAACGTCCACAATTTCCAGCTCTTCCCTGCAGCGGACCCGGCCAAGGTGAAGATACGCGAGTTCGGCACCTTCGATAATCCTGAAATTCCGCCTAATTTCGGTTTCGACGAGGCCTTTCAGGCCCTTCACTACCGGCCCTATGACGACAGCGCGACTCTCGCAGAACTCGAGCGGACGGCTCGGCTCGGGCCGACGCCATATCTTTATGAACTGGCGCGCCGACGCGCTGCTGCCGCGCCTGCCGATGCGCTTCGGCTGTATATTCTTGCGCGCACGCGCATGCTCTACGACGCGTCGCGTTGCACCGATCCATCGGCGCTGGGTGCCTTGAGGGCTTGGGACACGCTGATCGCGCCGGATTTCGCTTTCGTCCTCGCGGCCGTGCCTGCCGATGACCGCGCAAAGGCCCTGGCCCTCGCGCTGGCCGACGAGGCCCCATTGTCCGGCGACGCGATACCTTGGTGGGTTTGCCGCTCGAGCATGACCGAAATGACGAACGCCGTCGGGGGCAAGGTTGCGCCTCTTTCCCTCAAGCCAGTGGCGGATTGGCCGAAGCTGCGCGAAGATGCCCGGTCCACGGTGAGCAAGGCTGTATCGGCAATCAAATGACGTTCGATCTCGCCAACATCCTGGGCTTGTTCGGAAGCGCGCTCATGGTCATCGCCTTTGCCTATTCGAACACGGCCAAAGCCATCGACTTCAAGCTCTTCAACCTGTTGAACCTCGTCGGCGCCCTGCTCCTGCTCTATTCGCTCACCGTCCATTTCAACATGGCGTCGATGGCGCTGGAGATCGTCTGGGCCGCGATCGCGCTGTTCGGGCTCGTGCAGGCGTTCCGAAAGAAGGCCAAGTGATCATCGCCGTCGATGGTCCCGCCGCTTCAGGCAAGGGCACGATCGCGCGCGCTCTGGCGGCGCATTATGGCCTCCCCCATCTCGACACGGGGCTGCTCTATCGCGCCGTGGGTATCGGCGTTGCGCGGGCCGGCGGCGATCCGGACGATGAAGCCGATGCGCTGGCGGCCTGCGGTTTCGATATCGCCCTGCTCGGCGACCCTGCCCTGCGCTCCGAGGAAGCCGGCCCGCTCGCAAGCCGGGTGTCACGCCACCATGACGTGCGGGCCGCGCTGTTCGAGCGCCAGCGCGCCTTTGCGACGCAGGCGACGGGCGCCGTGCTGGACGGGCGCGATATCGGCACGGTGATCGCCCCCGACGCCGACGCCAAGCTGTTCGTGACAGCCAGCGTTGCCGTCCGCGCGCAGCGGCGACATGACGAGTTGCTCGCCAAGGGGGAGGATGTCGATGCCGCCGTCATCGAAGCGGACCTCGTCGCGCGCGACGAGCGCGACGCGAACCGGCCCGAAGCGCCGCTCAGACAAGCCGAAGATGCGGACTTGCTCGATACCACCGATTTGAGTATAGGCGCGGCCGTCCAGCGCGCGATCGCGCTTGTGGACGCTCGCTTGAAAGATCGCACCTAAAGTATTTTCAAGTCAGGCGGAACGCCTGACGGCTCGGAAGATACGGCAGACGAAACGACGGTCTTCAAAAGGCGCTTCGCTGAGCGGAGCGCCCTTTTCGCTTTCCAGCATCGAGCGGCGTTCACGAGACGATCGGGCATGGATGCCTGCATCGGCATGAGGCCATGCGGGCGGTTTGGCCAAAGACCGCCGGAGACAACCGGCTGGCCAGCAACGACGAGTAAGGAACGACATTCATGGCCTCTACGGCATTCCCCTCGCGCGATGATTTTGCCGCGCTTCTCAACGATTCTCTTGGTGGCGCCGACGGCGGCTTCGAAGGCCGCGTGGTCAAGGGCACCGTCACCGCCATCGAAAACGACATGGCCGTCATCGACG
>JAGIAZ010000020.1 GCA_017744605.1 Sphingobium sp.
GTCGAATCGAAGTACCTGTTCTGGACCGCCTCGCCCGACAACCGGCCGACGCCGGCGCTCGCCGGGCGCTATGTCGACGAGTTCGTGCGCGAGGGCGGCCAGTGGAAGATCGCGAAGCGCACCACCTACGGCGCCATCCCCTATCGCGACCCGGACGAGCCCGCGACGGCCAATGCCGCGCCGCCGGCCGCCGCGCCATCCGACCATAGCCGCATCGAAAGGCTCGAGGCGCAGATCGCCGTCCAGCGCATCCTCGTCGACTATGCCGCGCGGCTCGATGCGCAGGATTTTGCGGGCTATGCCGGGCTCTTCGCCAGGGAAGGCACCTGGGCGAACGGCAAGACGGTCCGCAAGGGACCGGACGAGATCAAGGCCATGCTCACCGGGATTTACGGCACGCCCGCGCCCGGCTTCGTCAACAATGAAAGCTATCACCTCGTCTCCAACCCCGAGGTGGACCTGATCGACGCCGACCATGCCAGGGCGCGCTCGCGGCATCTGCTCATGATGCGCGGCCCGGATGGGCACCCGACGCCGATGCTGGCCGGACGCTATGAGGACGAGATGATCCGCGAGAACGGCCAGTGGAAGATTCTCCACCGCGTCGACTATCCGGTCATGCCGACCGCCGAGGAATGGCTGAAGGAGATGAACGCGCGCCGCGCTGCCGAGGCAAAAGCCAAGGAAGCCGCGGCGAAGAAGAAGAAATGAGACGGATATTCTCCGCATGGGTGGCACTTCTCATGCTCGCCGCGCCCGCCGCCGCCAAGCGCAACGAGGCGGCCGACCGCGCCGCGATCCACAAGCTGCTCGTCGATTATGGCGCGACGCTCGATGCGCGCGATTTCGACGGCTTCGGCCGGCTGTTCGCGAAGGACGGCGTCTATGCCGGCGGCGGACCTGGCGGCGAAGCGAAGGGCGGCCCGGCCGCTGCCGACATGATGCGCAGGATCTTCGGCGCCAATGCGCTCGGCTTCAGGGCGCCCAACTTCCACATCTTCTTCAACGAGGTCGTGATCTTCGACGGGCCGGACGAGGCCCATGCGACGTCCATGTCGCTCTACATGGTGCCCGACGAGAAGAACGCGCCCTCGCCCGCGCTGATGGCCCGCTATCGGGACCGGCTAGTACGCGAGGGCAACGCATGGAAGTTCGCGCGCCGGAGCGTCGAGAGTCTGATTCCGGCCCCGTAACAGCCAGGCAATTAAGTCCATCGGGCTCCTCGCCCCAACGCCCCTGAACCAACAAACGGTTCCCCGCAGAAAAGCTTTTCTTCGCCGCAAGCATATTGTCTATCTTTTCAATTGATTTTAAGCGGGCAGGCAACGGGGCGGTGTTCGGAGCCCCGGGAAGAGGAGCTGATATGCCCATTGCCGAAACGAACAGGCCACCCGTGGCTCGTTCGGATATCGACCCCGCGAAGTGGAACCTGATCCACGACGCATTGTCGCGCCTGCGCTTCGGTTCGATCCAGCTGACCGTCCATGAGGGGAAGCTGGTCCAGATCGACGTCACCGAGCGGACGCGCCTGCCTGCCTGACCCGCTGCCGTTCCGGCGCGCGGAGTCACTGACATTCTCAGCACCCATAGCCTGATGCCCACCGGACCGCCGGAGGCATCCCTTCTGCGTTACTAAAAAAGGGAAAACCAATGGTCCGCCAACTCCTTCTCGCCGGCACTGCGCTGGCGCTCGCCTTCCCGGCCTTCGCGCCTGCATATGCCGCTGACGAGGCCGCAGCCGCCGACGAGCAGGCCGCGCCCGCCGCTGCGCCCGCGAACGAAGGCGAGATTGTCGTCACCGCGCGCCGCCGCGCCGAGTCGGCGCAAAAGGTGCCGATCGCGCTGACCGTCGTTTCCGGACTCCAGCTGTCCAACACCGGCTCGTTCAACCTGAACCGCCTGCAGACCTCGCAGCCGGCGCTGCAATTCTATTCGTCCAACCCCCGCAATAGCGCGATCAACATTCGCGGCCTCGGCGCGCCGTTCGGCCTCACCAATGACGGTATCGAGCAAGGCGTCGGCTTCTATCTGGACGGCGTCTATATCGGCCGCGTCGGCGCCTCGACCTTCGACTTCGTCGATATCGACCGCGTCGAAGTGCTGCGCGGACCGCAGGGCACGCTCTACGGCAAGAACACGACCGCCGGCGCCGTCAACGTCACCTCCACCAAGCCCAGCTTCGAGCCCGAAGGAAAGGTGGAGGTCAGCGCCGGCCGCTACACCTTCCTCCAGTTCAAGGGATCGGTGTCGGGCCCGCTCAGCGACACGATCGCCGCGCGCATCTCGACCTCGCTCACCAAGCGCGACGGCACGATCTACGACGTCACCTCCAGGACCGACCTGCACCGCCTGTCCAACGCGACGGTGCGCGGCCAGCTGCTCTGGAAGGCGACGCCGGATCTCGACATCACGTTGGCCGGCGACTTCAATCGCCAGAACCCGCTGTGCTGCTCGCAATTCTTCGCGCGGGTCGCGCCGACCCAGCGTCCGCTGGCGCGCCAATATACCGCGCTCGCCGCTGCGCTGAACTACACGCCGCCGAGCTTCAACACCTTCGACCGCGTGACCGATCTCGACGCCAGCATCAACAGCCGCCAGGAAATGGGTGGCGCCTCGCTCGTCGGCAATCTTGATCTTGGTTTCGCGACGGTCACCTCCGTTTCGGCCTGGCGCTACTGGGACTGGCAGCCGGCGAACGACCGCGACTTCGTCGGCCTGCCGATCACGACCGTCTCGCAGAACCCTTCGCAGCAGAAGCAGTTCAGCCAGGAGTTCCGCCTCGCATCGAACGGCAGCAATAAGCTGCAATATACTGTCGGTACGTTCTTCTTCCACCAGACGATCAACACCCAGGGATCGCAGGTGCAGGGCTCGGCCGCCAGCCGCTGGCTGCTCTCGGGCGCGGACGCCTCGAACCCGAACGTGCTGAACGGGCTGACCTCCACCAACACGATCAACTTCAAGAACGACAGCTTCGCCGTGTTCGGCAAGCTCAACTGGGAGCCGGTCGAGGGCCTCCACCTCCAGCCGGGCCTGCGCCTCAATTACGACAAGAAGTCGGGCTTCTACGAATCCATCGTCAGCATCAGCAACAGCCAATTCAACTTCACGGCGACGGCGGACAATGTGCAGGCGATGCTGGATTCGAAGACCGGCGCCGCCAAGACGACCTTCCAGAACCAGATCAACACGCTGGCGCCGCAGCGCTACAGCCCCGAGTTCAGCGCCTGGAACGTCTCGGGCGACTTCACGGTCTCCTATGATTTCGCGCGCGATATCCACGGCTACGCGACCTATGCCCGCAGCTTCAAGTCGGGCGGCATCAACCTGTCGGGCCTGCCGCTCAACTCGACCAGCACCGGCGTGGACCTCACCACCCAGACGGTGAAGCCCGAGAAGGAAAACCACTTCGAGGTCGGCCTCAAGACCCAGTGGCTGGATCGCAAGCTGACGATCAACCTCGCCGCCTTCCTGACCGAGATCACCGATTATCAGGCCACGGTGAACAACAATGCGATCAACGTGATCCGCGGCTATCTGTCCAACGCCGGCAAGGTGCGCGTCAAAGGCGTGGAATGGGACACGTCCTTCCGCCCGCTCGAAGGCCTGAGCACCTATTTCAACGGCGCCTATACCGACGCCAAATATGTGAAGTTCACCAATGCGCCCTGTCCGCCCGAACTGTCCGGCGGCACGGCCAGCCCCGCCCAATGCGACATTTCAGGCCAGGTGCTGCCGGGCATCTCGAAATGGTCGCTGTCATGGGGCGGCGAATATGCGCTCCCGGTCGGCGCCGAGGGTCAGGTCTATGCCGGTTATGACGGTAGCTGGCGTTCGAAATTCTCGTCCAACCCCAGCCCCTCGGCCTATACCTGGATCGGCGGCTATTCGCTGCACAACTTCCGGCTCGGCTATCGCAAGGGCAAGGATCTCAATATCTTCGCCTGGGTCCGCAACGCCTTCGACCGCCACTATTACGAGCTGCTCTCGACCCAGTCCGGCTCGACCGGCCTGATCATCGGCCAGCCCGGCGATCCGCGCACCTGGGGTTTCACGGTCAGCAAATCCTTCTGATCCTTCGGGTCCTCTCCCGAACATCCTTGAGGGGCCGTCGCGCAAGCGGCGGCCCTCTTCTTGCATTGCCGGCATTGTCCGGAAGATGGGCCGCGCCGCGTGGGAGCGCGACGCGGCCCGGTGCGACCCGTCAGGGCTGATTCTGTTGCTCAGACTCGACGGAAGCAGAAAAGAGAGACGCAGGCGGCCGCGATACGGAGCCGGCGTCGGCGGATGTTACAGGACCCATGCCGCTTTATAGGGGAGGTTTCGACGGCGCGTCAGTCATTCACGGTAAAATCCATCAAAACTTATCATTCAACTTAAAACGATCATATATCGGCTCATCGAACTGGCTGAATTCAGCCGTTCCCGGGACCAAAACGCGACCGAAAACCGGCCAAGAAATCACCGAAAACGCCCGTTACATGCCGTTACAATGCGGCGGTTACCGTATCGCTCTGGTTTACGTCGGACGAGTCGTGGCAGCCCTCCTCCATCGCCGAAATGGCTTGAGTGGGATTTCTCGATGTTCGCCGGCATCCTTGGAGGCAGTCATTCGAAATCACGGATCGACGCCGGACCGCAGGCGCAAGATGCACCGGACGCGCTGGCTCAAGCCCTGAGTGGAACGGGCGGTGGAGTCGCGTCCGCTGCGCCGGCTGCACGCCTGAGCGATGACGAAATCGCGCTCGCCCGGGCGCACCGCACCCTGCAGTTCATTCGCTGTTCCAAAGAGTTCTTTCCCGCGATGCGCGACTTGGCCGATCATCCGGGCTGGGAGATCATGCTCCATATCTTCATCGCCGGCCGGCATGGCCGGGCGATGACCATCGCGGAGCTGTGCGACCGGACGGGCATCTGGCGTCCCCTCGCCATCCGCTATGTCGGAATATTGTGCGAGCGCGGTCTCATCGATCGCGACATGTCCGCCGACCCGCCCGACACATGGGCGCTCACCCTGACGCCTGCGACCGAAGCGCGCCTGCAGGAGCTGCTGTGCGGCGTCTGGAGCGGCTTTCAGCGCCAGGGCGAGGCCGACGCGGCGAACTGAATTCGGGTCGGATCGGCTGGTCCGACCCAAGGGCATGGCAAACGTCCCTCCGTGTGCGGGGGATTGCGGATGCGCGCCCTATGGTTGCGCGCGTTGCTTTGCGTCGTGCTTTCCCCTACCCCCCCGCTCGGGGATCGGGGAGAACATGGAAGCACCCTCACGCCAGGACGTCGAGCGGCAGCTGAGGCTGGTGCTGGCGTCGACCGAGTTCGCGGCTTCGCCCAAGCTTTCCGAACTGCTCTATTATCTCGTGACCGAAACGCTGGCAGGGAATAGCGAGCGGCTGAAGGGCTATACGATCGGCGTCGACGTGTTCGACCGCCAGCACGATTTCGACCAGGGCGTGGACGCGATCGTGCGTGTGCAGATGGGGCGGCTCCGCAAGCTCCTGAAGAATTATTATGACGGTTCGGGCGCCAGCGATCCCATCCGCGTCATCCTGGTCACCGGCCGCTATGCGCCGCGCTTCGAACTGGCAAACGGCGAGGAGCTCTCGGACGAGGCGCTGGGCGATCCCTATTCGACCCAGCCCGCCTTCGTGCCGCCGCCCGAACGCCCGGCGCAGGCGGGATTTGCCGGGCACCTTGCCGGCAGCCGCGCGAGTCTGCTGGCCATTGCCCTTGCCCTCCTCCTCGCAGCCATCGTCGGCGCGGGCGCCTTCTACTATCTCGGCCCGAAGGCCGGCACCGGCGTGACGGCGAAACGGCTCAATGGACCGCTGGTCTACGTCGCCCGATATCAGGTGATCGGCAAGGACGAGCTGACCACGCAGCTGGCCGAGGGGCTGCAATATGATCTGGTGAACCAGCTCGCCAAATTTCCCGACATCGCCGTGCTGGGCATCGACACGGCGGGTGGCACCGGAACCAAGGAGGCCAAGCCGCAGGACGCCGATTTCGTGCTGGGCGGCGTCATCGAGGGCAAGAGCGGCAGCCTCCGCATCACCAGCCAGCTCAAACAGGCCAGCGACGGCCACATCATCTGGTCGGGCCAGACGACGGCGAACAACGTACGGCCGAAGACGATCATTTCGGTCCAGGCCGACACCGCCGCAAATGTCGCCAGCAAGATCGGCCAGACTTACGGCGTCATCTTCCAGGCCAATGCCCAGCAGGTCGCGGCAAAGGCCGATCCCGGCCTGGAGGACGATCGCTGCGTGCTGAACGCTTATGCCTATATACGGCACAAAACCCCGGAAACGCATCTCAGGGTGCGATCCTGCCTCGAAAAGGCCGTGGAGAACTCACCCAAATATGCCACCGCCTGGGCGCTGCTCTCATGGATCTATGGCGACGAGGAGCGCGACGGCTTCAACAAGCTGCCCGGCGAGGACGGCAGGCGGCGATCGCTTCGCGCGGCCGAGCGCGCCGTGGCGGCAGACAGCAACAGTGCGACGGCGCACAGCTATCTCTCAGCCGCACGCTTCCTGCTCGGCGACGACGATGGTGGTGCGCGCGAGGCCGCCGAAACGGCGATCAAGCTCAGCCCCGATGACAGCGAAGTGCTGGCCGGCGCCGCCTTCAACCTCGCCATGCTCGACGGCAGCGAACGCGCGCGCAAGCTGGCGCTGAAAGCGATCAGCCTCAATCCCGGCGGCCCGGCCTGGTACTGGGGCGGCCTTGCCATCCACGCGCTCCAGAATGGCCTCAAGGCGGACGCGCTCAAATATGCGCGCCTCAACGTGTCCGATCGGGGACCGCTGGAAGTGTATCTGATGGCCGGCGCGCTCCGGCTCAACGGGCGCGATCGGGAGGCGGACACCGAGCTCGCCAGTCTCTACAGGACGCACCCGGAGGCGCGGAACCGCGCCCATATGATGCAGATCCTGCGCGTGCCGCCCAGGCTCGAGCTGCTGATCTTCAGCGCGCCGCGCGGGACATAGTCGCAGACTCTTGCTTTTTGCAGCGCAACATATTAGATGCGCCGTCGATCGATGCGCGGGCTCTGCCCAATCGCAGTCCGGCGTAGCGTGAAGTCCAGCCCCAAGCGGCGGATCTGCCCGGCACCCGATCACGATATTCACAGGCTTCCTTTTTCACGCAGGGTCGCATTTTCGAACCCTGGCAGCGCGCCGTCACGCGGCGCGCCGAAGCCATATATTTTGAAAGTTTTTCATGACCTATTTTTCCGATCTCGGCCTCGCCGAGCCCGTGCTGCGCGCGCTTGGCGCCAAGGGCTATGCCGATCCCACGCCGATCCAGCGCCAGTCCATTCCGGCGCTCCTCGAGGGCCGCGACCTTCTGGGCATCGCCCAGACCGGCACCGGCAAGACCGCTGCTTTCTCTCTCCCCTCCATCCATCGCCTCGCCGCCAATCCGCAGCCGCGCAAGCCCGCCGCATGCCGCATGCTGGTTCTCTCGCCGACGCGCGAACTGGCCGCGCAGATTGCCGAGAACATCCGCGGCTATGCGAAATATCTGGCGCTGAACGTCCAGTGCGTGTTCGGCGGCGTGCCCGTCGGCAAGCAGGCGCGTGCGCTCGTCCCCGGTTGCGACATCCTCGTCGCGACGCCGGGCCGCCTGCTCGATCTCATCGACCAGCGCGCGCTGACGCTGCGCAACGTCGAGATCTTCGTGCTCGACGAAGCCGACCAGATGATGGACCTCGGCTTCATCCATGCGCTCAAGCGCGTCGCCGGCATGCTCCCCAAGGAGCGCCAGAGCCTGTTCTTCTCGGCGACCATGCCGCAGGCGATGGCCGATCTCGGCAAGCAGTTCGTCAACGATCCGGTTCGGGTCGAAGTGACGCCGCAAGCCACGACCGCCGAGCGCGTCGAGCAATATGCCACATTCCTCAACCAGGCCGAGAAGCAGGCACTGCTGACCATCAAGCTGCGCCAGGGCCTGGCCGACGGCAGCATCGACCGCGCGCTCGTCTTCACGCGCACCAAGCATGGCGCCGATCGCGTCGTGAAGCATCTCGTCACCGCCGGCATCGAGGCCGCAGCCATCCATGGCAATAAGAGCCAGGGCCAGCGCACGGCCGCGATCCACGGCTTCCGCTCCGGCAGCATCCGCGTCCTCGTCGCGACCGACATCGCGGCGCGCGGCATCGACATTCCGGGCGTCAGCCACGTGTTCAACTATGAGTTGCCCAACGTCGCCGAACAATATGTCCACCGTATCGGCCGCACCGCGCGCGCCGGCGCGGACGGCATTGCGATGAGCTTCGTCGCGCCCGACGAGAAGCCCTATCTGCGCGACATCGAGAAGCTGACCCGCGTCAAGCTCGACATCATGCCGCTGCCGGAGGACTTCACCAGGGAAGCCGCGCGCCTGCCGCTGCCGTCGCGCAAGCAGGTCCAGACCGCCGTGGGCGAAGGCGAGAATCGTCACAAGCCGCATCGCCGCAATGGCGCGAGCGAAGGCCAGCGCCGGGAGCGCCCCGTGCGCGACGACCAGGGCCGGCAACGCCGCGAACATCCGGTCCGCGACACGCAGGGCGAGCAGCGCCGGGAGCGTCCGGTCCATGGTCGCGACCGCCGCGAAGGCTTCGGCGACACGCGCGGCTACGATCCGCTCGGCCAGCTCGAGCGCGACGTTCGCGCGAACCGCGACCAGACGCGCGGCGAAGCTCGTGATGGTGGCCGCGATGGAGGCCGTCCGCAGCGCAAGGTCCAGGACCCCCGCCCGTTCGGCGCGCGCGAGGACAATCGCCAGGCGCCGCGCCGGGACGGCTTCCGTCCGGACCATGGCCAGCGCAACGATCGCCAGCGTGACGGCGGCCAGCGTGCCGAGCATGGCCAGCAGGCCGAACGCGGCTATCGCGGCGAGAACCGTCGTCCCGAAGGCGAGCGCGGTCCGCGCACCGATCAGGGCCGTCGCCCCGAAGGCGGTCAGCGCACAGACAACGGGCGCCGCTTCGAGGGCGGCCACCGTGCCGAAGGCGGGCGGCAGGACCAGGGTCAGCGCCAGGGCGCCGGCCGCGGCGGTCAGTTCCGCAGCGGTCAGCATGGGGGTCAATCGCAGGGCGGGCGCCGCAGCCCGGCAGGCCGCTCGCGCTGAGCATCAGCAGCCGTCCCCGGCGAGCCGGAGGCGGGCGAAGTCCAACGCCGGGGCCCAGGACTCCTGAACATCGCGCGGCGCAGTGATGCTCGTGCCGACTGGACCCCGGCCTTCGCCGGGGAACAGCCGCAACCACAGGGCCGGTGCCCTCTCGGGGGCAGATACGCCGATCAAATGCTCGGATATCAGTTGGAAGTAACGCCGGCCGCGGTCCCAGACTCCGATCCGGCAGGTCTGAATCGTCATTGCGAGCGACGAAGTCGCGCGGCAATCCAGGCCGATCTTGCTCGCCTCTGGATTGCTTCGCCCAACTTATGCCCGGCTCGCAATGACGAGCGGTTCAACATCGACGGATCAGCCTCTAGCCGCCGTTCGGGCCCTGCCCGCCACCACCGGCACCGCCGCCACCGCCCGGAAGGCCAGCGCCGACTGTGCCGATATTGCCGAAGATTTCGTCGAACAGGCTGCGCTCGCGGCCCAGAGTCGGCGTCTTGGCGCCCACGGGCGAGATGTTCGCGACGTTCTTGAGTGTGACGTCGTCCGAAACGTTCGTGACGTTCCCCGCCTTGTCGAAGTCGATCATGAAGACGACCTGGCTGTCGGGCTTGGGATTGCCGAAGGCATATTGGCGGGTGGTGCGCGACACATAATACCAGCGCTCCGGCCCGAACTGGGACGCGAAGGTCGGGCGGCCCATCGAGCCTTCCACCGACTTCTTATTGTCGACGCCCGGCAGCACCGACTGGACGATCAACGGCTGCAGAATGAAGCCCTGATGCTCGCGGATGCGCGAACAGCCGCCCGTGAAGAGCATGACCAGCGCGGCGCCCGCGACCAGAACCGGCCGAGCGGCCAAATGACGCTTGCTGATCTCCTGCACGTCTACCCTTCTCAAACTCTGTAACCCGCACGGCACAATGCGTTGGCCGTAGCCCATTGCATTGCCAGCCATTGCAATCAATATGCAATCGGTCGCCGACCGCTCCGCCCGTCGCGCCGGAAAGGGGCGCAGCGACACTCTTCCACCACTGCCTGCCGAAAGCTGAACGCCCGATGAGCCTGCTGGCTTCCCTCTTTTCCCGTAAAGACGACCGCGCACCCTTCCGCCCGCTTTATGCCGCGCTGATCGCGAGGGCCCGCCAGCCGCATTGGTATGAGGAAGGCGCCGTGCCCGACACGATCGACGGGCGCTTCGACATGGTCGCCGCCATGCTGAGCCTTGCCTTGCTGCGCATGGAAACCCTTGGCCTGCAGGGCGAAGGCGCGCGGCTCACCGAGATTTTCGTCGAGGACATGGATGGGCAGGTGCGCCAGATCGGTTTCGGCGACCTTGTCGTCGGCAAGCAGATCGGCAAGATGATGAGCGCCCTCGGCGGTCGGCTCGCCGCCTATCGCACGGCGCTCGCCGGCGAGACCTCGCTGGACGACGCCGTCGTGCGCAACATCTTTCGCGGCGAGGCACCGGAGCCGGCAGCGCTGGCTCATGTAAGCGCCGGCCTGCGCGCCTTCGCGGCGACCCTCGACGGCATGGATGCCGAAGCCGTGCTCGCCGGCGCGTTTCCGGACCGATCATGACCACGCCCCCGTCCCCACCCCCGCCAACGCCAACGCCCGAATTCTCCCGCCCGCTTCGCCTCAACGAGATTGGCGACGGTTCACGCGAGCGCACGGTCGAAGCGGACGAGGCGGAGCGCAAGGCGCTGGCGCGGCGTTTCGGCCTGGTCGCGCTCGACCGGCTCGACGCGCGGCTGCAGGTCGTCCCCGAGGCCAAGAGCTGGCTGGTGACCGGCACGCTGTCCGCCGATCTGGCCCAGCCCTGCGTCGCGACCGGCGAGCCGGTGCCGGCCCATGTCGAGGTGCCTTTCTCGGTGCGGTTCGTGCGCGATCTCGACAGCGCCGAGGCCGAGGAAGTGGAACTCAGCGACGAGGATTGCGACCTCATCGAACTGGAAGGCGAGAAGATCGACCTCGGCGAGACCGTCGCCCAAAGCCTCGCCCTCAACCTCGACCCCTACCCCCGCGCGCCCGACGCCGATGCGCGGCTGAAAGCGCTGGGCGTGCTGAGCGAGGAAGATGTGGGGCCATTCGCGGCGCTTAAAGGTCTGAAGCTGGGGAAGACGGATCAAGGCTAAGGGGAAAGCCATGAATGACTTCGCAAGGAGATTGATTTTTCCCGTCATCCTGACGGTGACCGCGCCAGTTGGCGCTGCGGGCCCTACCCCGAGTCAAATGACCGTTGAGCAGGGCGAACTCCAATACCATGCTTGCCTTAATGACGAGTTCGGCAACATGCTCAAGGCGAGTCTCGACGATGCAAACATCTATCCGCTAATTGCAATTAGGGACGAAGATCTCGCCGCAGTGCTGACCGCTCGCTGCAGCGCGGCCCGTGCAAAGACGCTATCCAACGCGGCGGATCCGGAAGCCATGGGACGAATGTTGGATGATATTCAACAGCTGACACAAGGATTCGTGGCAGCGGCGCAGCTAAGGCGCCCAGCGTTGGAAGCCAAGGCTGAGGAAATCCACGTCGCTGGCCCTCGACCGGCGGTTCCACTGTCCGAGGCCATTGCCGTTGACGATTATCCCGCCAGGGCCCAGCGCAAACGCGAGCAAGGAACAGCGACCGCCAAATACACCGTCGGCGTCGATGGTCGCGTTTCTAAATGCACTGCAACAGGCGCGTCCAACGCCCTAAACGAGTCAACTTGCGAAATCATTCTGCGCCGTTGGCGATACGCTCCAGCAATTGACGGTAACAATCGCCCTATCGCGGAGGTCCGCTTGAAGAGAGTGGCCTGGTTCATGAACTGAATAAGGCGGGCTCGTTCAGGTACGCGTTCCCCTTCCGTTCACCCGCATCCCTGCTATAATGCCGCCCCATGGCCGACGCGCTGGGGCAGCATCGCAAGATCATCCATATCGATATGGACGCCTTCTATGCGTCGGTGGAGCAGCGCGACAATCCGGGCCTGCGCGGCCTGCCGATCGCTGTCGGTGGCGGCGGGCCGCGTGGCGTTGTCGCGGCGGCGAGCTATGAGGCGCGCAAATTCGGCGTGCGCTCGGCCATGCCGGGCGCGCAGGCGCGACGGCTGTGTCCCGATCTCATCTTCGTGCCCGCGCGTTTCGACGCCTATCGCGAAGCCTCGCGCCAGATCCGCGCGATCTTCCAACGCTTCACGGACGTCATCCAGCCGCTGTCGCTCGACGAGGCCTATCTCGACGTCACGACCAACAAGCTCGGCATCGTGTCGGCGACCTATATCGCGCAGGAAATCCGCCGGCTGATCCGCGAGGAGACAGGCCTCACCGCCTCCGCCGGCGTCTCCTGCAACAAGCTGATCGCCAAGCTCGCTTCCGACCAGAACAAGCCCGACGGCCTGTGCGTGGTGACGCCGTCCGACGCGGAAGCGTTCATGTCGGCCATGCCGGTCGCGCGCATCCACGGCATCGGGCCTGTCACCGCACGGCGCATGAGCTTGCTCGGCATTCATAATGGCGGCGACCTCAAGGCCTGGACTCTGGAGGCGCTGCAGCGCCAGTTCGGCAAGGCGGCGGGCTTCTATTACGGCGCGGCGCGCGGGATCGACGACCGGCCCGTGCGCGACCGGGAGGCGCGCAAGTCGATCAGCGTCGAGGACACCTTCTTCCGCGACATCGGCGCGGACGTGGAGCTGATCGCCGAACTCACCAAGATCGCCGACAAGCTCTGGGACCGCATCGAGACCAGCCATGCGCTGGGCAAGACGGTGACGCTCAAGGTCAAGTTCGGCGACTTCCGCATCATGACCCGTTCGCGCACGCTGCCCGCGCCGCCGGCGAGCATGAAGCAGATACTTGAGGTCGGCATCGAGCTGCTGAGTGCGGAATTCCCGCTGCCCATGGGCGCACGCCTGCTCGGCCTCGGCCTCTCCAACATGGTCGGCGAGGAGAATGAGGACAGCGGCGCGAAGCCGGTGCAGCAACTGACGCTGGAGTTGGGTTAGCATAATCGTCCGAACCCATTCCCCGGCGAGCCGAAGGCGGGGAACGGGGATTCGATATCCGGCGTGGAACAGCTTCCAGCCGCTTCCGTTTGACCCCCCGCGCCGCCTTCTCTAGCGAAGGCGCAGCCATGACCCCGACCAAAACCTCGCAGCCCGTCCCCGCATTCATCGCCTTCCTTGCCGGAGAAGCGGGCGGCGGCGCCCTGCTCATTCTCGCCTCATTGCTGGCGATCGTCCTCGTCAATGTCTCGCCCGCCAGCGCCGACGTCTATCACCACGTCCTGCACATGCCGCTCGGTCACATGCTCTCGGCCAGGCTCGGCGAGATGACGCCGCATCTCTGGATCAACGACGGGCTGATGGCGCTCTTCTTTTTCGTCGTTGGCCTCGAGATCAAGCGCGAGTGGCTGGCCGGGCACCTGTCGAGCTGGAACCAGCGCCGCCTGCCCATCGCTGCCGCCATGGCCGGCATGATCGTGCCCGCCATCGTCTACCTGCTCGTCGCGCGCGGGAACCCCGGCCTGACCAATGGCTGGGCGATCCCTGCCGCGACCGACATCGCTTTCGCGCTCGGTGTCTTGGCGCTGCTCGGGGATCGGGTGCCGCTGTCGCTCAAGCTGCTCCTCACGACCATCGCCATCGTCGACGACATGGGCGCGGTGGCCATCATCGCTTTGGTCTACACGACCGGCCTCAACGGCGCCGCATTGCTGGCCAGCGCTCTCATCTTCGGCGCGATGCTGCTGCTGAACCGCTTCAAGGTCGTCGCCCTCTGGCCCTATGCGCTGCTCGCGCTGGCGCTCTGGTATGGCGTACTCCTCTCCGGCGTGCACGCGACCATCGCCGGGGTCCTGGCTGCGCTCGCCATCCCCATCGCGTCGGATGAAGACCGGAGCCCGCTCCATCGCCTCGAGCAGGGCCTGCATCCCTGGAGCGCCTATCTGGTCGTGCCGCTCTTCGGCTTCGCCAATGCCGGCGTCGCGATCGAAGGGAATATTGCGCACCAGCTTGCCGCGCCGCTGCCGCTCGCCGTCGCGCTCGGCCTGTTCGTCGGCAAACAGATCGGCATCTTCGGCGGCGTCTGGGCCAGCGTGAAGCTTGGCTTCGCCGCCATGCCGCGCGGCGCGACCTGGCCGCAGCTTTATGGCCTTGCTCTCCTCTGCGGCATCGGCTTCACGATGAGCCTGTTCATCGGCGGCCTTGCTTTCCCGGGCGCAGCCGAGCTGACCGAGGAGGCCAAGACCGGCATCCTCGCCGGATCCCTGCTCTCCGCCGTGGCGGGCCTCGTCCTGCTTCGCTTCGCCCCACGCCGCCCGAATCATGCGGCGACCGCGGCGGCCCAGCCGCGCGAGCTCACGCTTCATAGCGACATGGCGATCTGAGCATGGCCGCGAAGCAGCGCCGTCATCCCGCGACTGTCGGCCTGCTCGGCGGCTCGTTCAATCCGGCGCATCGCGGTCATCTCGCCATTTCGCTCAACGCCATGGATGCGCTCGGCCTCGACGAGGTCTGGTGGCTGGTCTCGCCCGGCAATCCGCTGAAGATGCGGACCGGCATGGCGCCTTTGGTCGCGCGCGTGATGAGTGCCAGGATGATCGCCCGGCGGTCGCCGATCCGCGTCACGGCCATCGAGACGGAACTCGGCACCCGCTACACGGACGAAACGCTCAAGGCCCTGCGCCGCCGCTATCCCCGCATCGACTTCATCTGGCTGATGGGCGCGGACAATCTCGCCCAGTTCGACCAGTGGCGGAACTGGCAGGATATTGCGCGGACCATGGCCATTGCCGTGATCGCTCGTCCGGGCTATAACAAGGCTGCGCATGGCTCTGTTGCCATGGCCTGGTTCCGGCGCTTCGTCCGGCCCGCGAGCCAGCGAAAAAGCTGGACGACATGGAGACTGCCGGCACTCGTGCTGCTGCGCTTTCGCCCTGATCCTCGCTCGGCCACCCTGCTTCGGCAGAGGGCTCCCAACTGGCACCGCATTCACGCTCACGCCACGCCGAGAGACGGCGTGACCGGCCGCCGCATCACCTCACTGAAGGAGTGATATTGCCCGATATGGTACCTAGTCCTGTTGCCCGTCCCGTCGCCAATGACCGGGGCGTGCGTTCGTTTGCGTCCGATGACAGTGCGGACGAGTTGCTGAGCCTCGTGCTCAAGTCGCTCGACGACGATCAGGCGCAGGACGTCGTCAGCATCCCGCTCGCCGGCAAGAGCAGCGTGGCCGATCACATCGTGATCGCGTCGGGCCGTTCCTCGCGCCAGGTGACCGCGATCGCCCAGAAGCTCGCCGAGCGGATCAAGGCCGAGACAGGCCGTCCTTCGCGCATCGAGGGGCTTCCTGTGGCCGATTGGGTGCTGATCGATGCGGGCGACGTGATCGTCCATGTCTTCCGCCCCGAAGTGCGCAGCTTCTATAATCTGGAGCGCATGTGGGGCTTCGTGGACACGGCCGTAGCCGGCGAAGCCTGACGGCCGCGAACCCGATGCTCGACTAGCTCGGGAGGACAGTCGTCATGCTGCTGCACATCATCGCGCGCGGGCGCATCGGGCGCTCGAGCGAAGCGGAACTGGTCGAACGCTATCTCAAGCGCGTGACCTGGCCGACCAAAGTCACCGAGCTGCCCGACCGGGGCGGCCCCGGTCGCGGCAAGGCCCCTCCGACAGCCCTTTCACCCGCCATTTCGATCATGCTCGACGAGGGCGGGCAGCAGCTCACCTCCATGGCTTTTGCCGAGCGGCTCGGCCGCTGGCGCGACGACGGCATGCGCGAATGCCGCTTCCTCATCGGCGCCGCGGATGGCTTCACGGACGACGAGCGCAATGCCGCGACGCTGCGTATCGCTTTCGGCGCCATGACCTGGCCGCACATGATGGCGCGCGCCATGCTGGCCGAACAGCTTTGGCGCGCGACGAGCATCCTTGCCAACCATCCCTATCATCGCGAAGGATGAGGGCATGGGGAGAGCGGGACTTCAAATTGTCCGTTCGGTTCGAGCGAAGTCGAGAACCGCTGCGCGCCACGTGTCTCGACTTCGCTCGACACGAACGGGGCTGCTTGCTCTGGGGATCATTTTTCTCGCCGCCCCTCTCGGCGCGCAGGACGCGCTCGCACCGGGCCAGACCCTCGCGCAGCAACGGGCCGCGCTTGCCCGCGCCACGGCCCAGGCCAAAGACGCGCGCAGGCGCAGCGAACAGATCGAAGCCCGCGCCAATATCGCCACCGCCGCCGCGAATCGCACCCGCGACCAGGCCGCAGCCCTTGCCGCCCGCATCCAGGCGTCCGAGGCGGACGAGCGCGCCGGCGAAGCGCGCATCGCCATCATCGCCGCGCAGCAGCGCGAACAGGCGCGCCGCCTTGCCGTGCGACAGGCGCCCATCACCCGCCTGACCGCCGCGCTCCAGCAACTTGCGCGCCGCTCGCCCGTGCTTGCCCTGCTCGAACCCGGATCGGTCAGCGACGCCGTCCATCGCCGCATCGTGCTCGCGCAAATGCTCCCCGTCGTCCTGTCCCGCACGCGCGACCTGCGCACCGAGCTGGCGCGCGGCGCGGCGCTTCGCCGCAGCGAGGAGCAGGCCGCGGCCGCGCAGCGGAAGACGCGCGCCGATCTCGAAAACCAGCGCAAGACGCTTACCGCCATCGAGCAGCGACTGCGCGTCGCCGCGCGCCAGCTGCATGAAACGGCCGGCGCCGAGACCGAGCGGGCCCTCGCGATGGGCGAGGAGGCGCGCGACATTGGCGACCTCATGGCCCGGATCAAGGAGGCGGGGACGGTCCGCGAGGCCTTGCTGCGCCTGCCCGGCCCGACCCTGCGGCCGGATGTGCCCGGCGCGACCGCCCTGCCCGTCGCTATGCCGGCCCCGGATGCGCCGACAGGCCGTCCGCCACCCTACCGCCTGCCGGTCATCGGCGATGTCGTCACCGGCTTCGGCGAGGTCTCGACCGCCGGCCTGCGCTCGCGTGGCCTGTCCATCGCCACCTCATCCTCGGCGACTGTGGTCGCGCCCGCGGCAGGCCATGTCGCCTTCGCAGGGCCGTTCCGCGGCTATGGCCAGATTCTCATCATCGAGCATGGCGGCGGCTGGACCAGCCTCATCGCCAATCTGGGCCGCCTCAGCGCCGGGGTCGGCGACGAGGTCCGTCAGGGCGACCCGATCGGCGCCGCGATGACCGGCAATCGCCCCCAGATCGTGCTGGAGCTGCGCACGGGCGAGACCCCGGTCGATATCGTCGCGCTCCTGCGCTGATCGGCCGAACATATGGCCGTCCGGCGCATGATGGAGCTGAGCCCGCACTCTTCGTTCAGTTGACCGCAATCTCCCGGCGGGCACAGTGCCGCCAAGCTGGAATCCTTACGCTTTCGCCCCTATAGGTGATGGCATTCACTTTCCCCGGGGCCTCGTCATGCTGAGCCGCAAGAACAAGTTCATCCTTCAGGCCGCCGTCGCCGGACTCGTGCTGACGGCGATCCCTTCCTCCTCGTCCGCCGTCACCGAGGACCAGACCGAGATCGACAAGCAGCTGACGCTGTTCCTCACGGTCTTCCAGCGCGTGCGCAACGGCTATGTCGACAAGGTCGACGACAAGGCGCTGATCAAGGGCGCGATCGACGGCATGCTCGCCAGCCTCGATCCGCACAGCAGCTATATGGACGGCGCGAACTTCGACAATTTCAAGATCCGCATCGACGGCAACTATCCGGGAATCGGCGCGTCGGTGGTCATGGACGAGGGCTTTCTCAAGATCGTCGCGCCGACCGAGGACTCGCCCGCCTGGACCGCCGGCCTCAAGCCGGGCGATTATGTCACCCATATCAACGGCAAGGTCGTCTATGGCAGCACGCTCGACGAGGCCGTCGCCATGCTGCGCGGCGAGCCGAACACGATCGTCAAGCTGACCATTGCCCGCGAGGGCCGGGACGAGCCCTTCGACGTCAGCGTGAAGCGTGCCGTGATCGACCTGAAGCCCGTCAAATGGGAAGTGAAGGACGGGATCGGCATCCTCAACATCAACGAATTCTCGACCGATGCCGGCAAGGACGTGCGCAGCGCGATCCGCTCGATCAAGGCCTCGCTCGGCGGCAAGGATCCGATCGGCTACATCATTGACCTGCGCTCCGATCCGGGCGGCAATCTCAACGAGGCCGTGACCATAGCGGACACCTTCCTCGATTCCGGCCAGATCGTCTCGCAGCGAGGGCGTTTCCCCTATGACAACGCCGTTTTCGTGGCGAACAAGGGCGACATGGCCGACGGCCTGCCGCTCATCGTGCTGATCGACGCGGGCTCGGCCTCCGCGTCGGAGATCGTGGCGGGTGCCCTGCAGGACCATCACCGCGCGGTCATCATGGGCGAGCGCAGCTTCGGCAAGGGCAGCGTGCAGACCTGGCAGCAGCTGTCCGATCATAGCGCGCTCAAGCTTACGACGGCGCGTTATTACACGCCGTCGGGCCGCTCGATCCAGGAAGGCGGCATCGAGCCCGATATCGCCGTGCCGCAGCTGAGCGACCCCGATTACGCCAAGAAGCCGCGCTTCCGGGAGTCGGACCTCAAACGGCATCTCATCAATGAGGTGAAGGTCGACCGGACCGAGCTGAAGAAGGATGAGAAGGCCGATCCGCGCTTCTCCAAGACCGCTGAACAGCTCAAGAAGGAGGGCGTGGAGGACTTCCAGCTGCGCTATGCGCTCGACACCATGATGCGCATCGCCTCAGGCCCGACGCCGACCGGCAAGGTCGCGGCGGCGGATCCCAAGACCCCCGCCAAGCGGAAGTAAACGTGATTCACGACGAACGCAGCCTGTCGAACGCCCGACTCATCGCCATCCTGCTTCCGGTCGCGCTACTCGGCGGCGCGATCGGATCGCAATATATTGGCGGCCTCCACCCCTGCGAGATGTGCTACTGGCAGCGCTGGCCGCATCTGGCCGCGATCTTCATCGCTCTCGCGGCGATCGCCCTGCGCAAGAACCCGCCCGCCAGCGCGACCTTCACAGCGCTCGCCGCGCTGGCGATCCTGACCAGCGGCGGCATCGGCCTCTTTCACGCCGGCGTCGAATATAAATGGTGGGAAGGCTTCACCACCTGCACGGCCCTCCGTCCCACCGGCGGCAATCTGCTCGAAGCGATCATGAAGGCGCCGATCATCCGCTGCGATCAGGCGCAATGGACGCTCGGCGGCATTTCGCTGGCAGGGTTCAACGCGATCTTTTCGATCGGCGGCGCGATCCTGATCTTCCTGTTCCTGCGCCGCTGGAGCAAGGCGTGACCGCATCCGCCGCCTATCCGCGGCCGGGCGTGCGCGGCGCCGACCGGGAGGCCATGCTGCGCGTCGACCAGGCTGGCGAATATGGTGCCGTGCGCATCTATGCCGGGCAGCTCGCCGTGCTCGGCGATCGTCATCCGATGAGCCGCGAAATCGCCCATATGGCGTCGCAGGAAGAGCGCCATCGCGCCCATTTCGACGCGATGATGGCGCGGCGCGGCGCGCGGCCGACGGCGCTCCAGCCGATCTGGCATGTGGCGGGCTTTGCGCTGGGCGCAGCCACCGCGCTGCTCGGCCCCGAAGCCGCCATGGCCTGCACCGCCGCCATCGAGACCGAGATCGACGCCCATTACGACCGCCAGCTGAAATCCCTGGGGACGGACGACCCGGAACTCAGCGCCGCGATCGCCGATTTTCAGGCAGAGGAAGTCGAGCATCGGGAAGCCGCCCTGAAGGCAGGCGCCGAACGGGCGCCCGGCTACCCGCTGCTCTCCGGTTTCATCCGCCTGGGTTGCCGCGCTGCCATCGCCCTGTCCGAAAAAATTTGAAGAGGACCTTTTCCATGCGCCGCCTTCTGTTCCCCCTCATCCTCGGCGCTGCCGCCCTCGCCACGCCCGCCTTTGCCCAGCCCGGCAAGGAAGGCCCCAATCCGGTTGGCGAGACCGGGCCGATCGACACCGACAAGGTGAAGCTCGTCTATGTCTATGGCGACGATGCCTGCCCCGTGCCGGCCGAGGACGAGATCCAGGTCTGCGCGAAAATGCCGGAGCGGGAACGCTATCGCATTCCCCCGGAATTGCGCGGCGACCCTTTTGCGCCGCAGAACCAGAGTTGGGTCAATCGCGCCAAGTCGCTTGAGACGGTCGGCGCGAGCGGCATCAACAGCTGCTCCGTCGCCGGCGCCGGCGGTTTCACTGGCTGCTTCGCCAAGCTGGCGCGGGAGGCAAAGGAAGAGCGCAAGACGATGCTGGGCAGCGCGACCTGGAAGGACGCCGTGGCAGCACAGCGCGAAAAGCGTCTCGGTACGATCGATGCCGACTCCGAGAAGATCGAGGCCGAGGCCAAGGCTGCGGAAGCCCATGCGCCGGCCGACGAGAAGGCCGCTGCCGAAGCGCGCGCACGGCTCGAGCGACAGGACAACAATGCAGGCGGCAAGTAAGGCCGCACGGCGCTGGGATGGAGGGAGCGCGCCATGATGTTCACGAAACGCCTGCGCCCACGCATCGTCTCGGGTGAGATCGACTGCAGCGTGCGTATCTGGCGATCGCCGCGCGTGAAGGTCGGCGGCCGCTATCCTCTGGAGGGTGGCCAGGTCGTGGTCGAGAAGATCCGCGAGATCGGCCTGTCGGACATCACGCCGCAGCTTGCCCGCCGCTCGGGCTTCGAGGGGGTCGTCGACCTCCTCAAGGTCGCCAGGCATGGCGCCGGCACCCATGTCTATCTCGTCGACTTTCACTATGAGGACGCCGCATGAGTCGCCCGCCCTTCCCGCCTTTCGACGACGAGACCGCCGCGCAGAAGGCCCGCATGGCCGAAGATGCCTGGAACAGCCGCGATCCTGCCAGGGTCGCGCTCGCTTATGCGCCTGAAAGCCGCTGGCGGAACCGCGCCGAGTTCATCGAAGGCCGCGCCGAAATCGAGGCCTTCCTGACGCGCAAATGGGCGCGCGAGCTGGATTATCGGCTCATCAAGGAAGTCTGGGCCCACAAGGGCAACCGCATCGCGGTGCGCTTCGCCTATGAATATCATGACGACAGCGGCAACTGGTTCCGGGCCTATGGCAATGAGAACTGGCAATTCGACGCCGAGGGGCTCATGGAAACGCGCATCGCCAGCATCAATGAGCATCCGATCGCGGAAGCGGAGCGCAAGTTCCATTGGCCGCTCGGCCGCCGACCAGACGACCATCCCGGGCTCGGCACGCTCGGACTATAAGCATCGACGACAGCAATGAACGACATGACTTCCGTACGCCGACCCACGATCAGCCTCGTCATCCCCGCCTATAATGAGGAGGATTATCTGCCCGCCTGTCTGGACGCGGTCATGCGGAATGTCGCTGGCGAGGCGATGGAGGTCATCGTCGTCGACAATAACAGCACCGACGGCACCAAGGCCGTGGTCGAGCGCTATCCGGGCGTCACTTATGTTTTCGAGCAGCGCAAGGGCATCACCCGCGCGCGCCAATGCGGTTTCCTCGCGGCCAGGGGCGATATCCTCGCCTATGTCGATGCCGACACCCATCCACCCGCGGGCTGGATCGAACAGATCGCGAAGCAGTTCGCCGCGCGCAAGAATCTCGCCTGCCTGTCGGGCCCCTACAGCTTTTACGATCTCACCGGCATGCGCCGTGCCATTTCCAATGCCTGGTTCGTCGGCGCACGGCCCTTCTACTGGATGACGGGCCATATGATGGTCGGCGGCAATTTCGCGATCCGCCGCGACGTGCTGGAGAAGATGGGCGGCTTCGATGCCTCGATCGAATTCTATGGCGAGGATGTCGACATCGGCAAGCGCGCCAGCAAGCACGGGCGTGTGCTGTTCTGTCCGAACTTCGTCATGCCCACCTCCGCCCGGCGCATGACCAAGCAGGGCTTTCTGAAAATGGCGGGTCTCTATTTCACCAACTATTTCTCGATCGTGTTCCGCGGCAAGCCCGCGACCACCGACTATGAGGATGTCCGCTAGACGCCTGTTCAATATGTTAGGATCGGCCTCTGGGTAGCCGAGCGCTCAGAGGAAATATTTGAGCTTCACGTCCAGCGTAGCGGGGCCGGCCGCGACATGGAACTTCGCCGCCTCATATCTGGGCGGCCCGAAGGCCATGGCCGGATTCCGCGAGAAGCCCACGCCCTCGCGCGGGATACCCAGGAACGTGTCGACCTTGTTGTTGCCGTTCTCGTCGTGGATGACCGCAAGCACATAGTCGCCCACCGGCACCTTCGCGAAGTCCATATGCGCGCCGGGCCCGGCCGCGACGCTCGCCGTCAGGGCGGCGGGGTCCTTCTCGCAATGCAAGAACAGCTTGGGATCACGCGTCAGGCAGGCACGGACCATGCCCTTGGCCGAGCGCAGTCCCTCGAACCTGACAGCGAGCGTGCCGGTCGCAGGTTCATCGGCCGCCATGAGCGGCGGCGCCAGCAGCGCGACCGCAATTGCCGGGAAAACGGACCTCAACGCACGCTCCCTTTCTTCCGCCTGAATTCCCCGAGGCCATCGTCCGTGCTGCAGAGCCTGTCCCACACGCGAAAATAGAGCCCGTAGTTGCAGCGATAATGGTCATGATGGCGCTGGTGATGCGAGGCCGTGATGAGCCAGGCGCCCGCACGGCCACGCACCAGCCGGCGCGGAAACATCTCCCAGCCCATATGATTGGTCACGCCCATCACGGTCATGATCGCGAGTACCGCGCCCAGCGCCGCGACGTGAATGGGGATGAGGAAGACCAGAGCCGGGATCACGACCGCGCCGGTCAGCGCCTCCCAGGGATGGAAGCTCATCGCCGCCCAGGCGGTCGGTGGACGGCTGTCATGATGCACGGCATGGGCGATGCGGAACCACCAGGGCACATGCATGAGCCGGTGCGTCCAGTAGAACCATGTGTCGTGCGCCGCGAGAAAGGCCAGGACCGAGACCGGCAGATACCAGAGCGGGAATGCGTGGATATCGGTGTAGATCAGCGTCCAGCCGCGATTCTGCCATCCCCAGGCGACGAAGCCGGCCGGCGCGCCGTAGATGAAGGCGCTCCACAACGACCAGCGGATCTCGCGGCCGATCTGGGGATTGAGGCCGGCATAAAGTCCCGGCTGCGTCGCGCGGGTCGCGAGCGCGAAACCGCCGCTCGAAAGCAGGTAACGCACCGCGATGATGCCGCTCATCGCGAGCATGGACATGATGATCGGCACGAGCGGCGACATGGGAACCGCCTATAGGGCGGTTGCCACATCCACGCCAGCGAGGCGCTGGGCGCCGCCCTGCCTGCGCCGAAGCTTCAGGCCTATTTCCTGGGAACCTTGCTCAGTTCCTTGGCCTCGCTGACGAGATGATCCTTGGTCTTCTGGCCTTCGTTGCGCAGCGCCTCGGCCTCGTTGTGCGCCGCAGCCGCGTTCGGCGATCCAGCCGCCATGGCTTCCTTGAGATCGGCTTCGGCCTCATAGCTCTTGTCGATCGCCTTGGCCTGTTCCTTGACTTCCTTCTGCGCCTGGCTGTCGCAACCCGACAGGGCGAGGCTGGCCGCCAGCAATCCACCCGCCAGCGTTGCGCCCAAAATCGTCTTCATAAGCCTGTCCTCCTGCATCGCGGCCGCGATGCATGCCTTGCTTGCAAGCCGGGAACGCGCATAGGTGCACATTGGCTCCCCGGTTCCCTTGGGCGCCCGCCTCCGCTAGGGCTGGCGCGGTGAGCAGCGAGCGCCCCATCGACATCGCGATTGCAGGCGGCGGCCTGGCCGGCGGCCTCATCGCGCTCGCGCTGCGGGCCCGGCGGCCGGAGCTGCGCGTCGTGGTCATCGAGAGCGGCGCGAATGCGGGCGGCAACCACATATGGTCCTGCTTCGAGCATGATGTCGCGCTGGCCGACCGCTGGCTGATCGAGCCGCTCATCGTCCATGGCTGGGGCGAGCATGCAGTGCGCTTCCCGAGCTTCGAGCGCAACCTGCCCGGCGGCTATGCGAGCCTGTCGAGCGAGCGGCTCGACGCGGCGCTGCGCGATGCGCTGCCGCCCGGCGATCTCCTGCTCGGCGCGCGGGTCACCGGGCTCATGCCGACCTGCGTCACGCTGGCCGATGGGCGCACGCTCGAAGCCGGCGGCGTCGTCGATTGCCGCGGTCCGGGCGACCTTGGCGCCCTCGATCTCGGCTGGCAGAAGTTCGTCGGCATGAGCATGAAGACGGACGCGCCGCACGGCCTCACCCATCCGGTCATCATGGACGCGACCGTCGACCAGAGCGAGGGCTATCGCTTCGTCTACGTCCTGCCGCTTTCGGCGAGCGAATTGTTCATCGAGGACACCTACTACACGGCCGGCCCCGAGCTGGCGGTCGATGCGCTCAAGGCCCGCATCGCCGACTATGCCGCAGCGCAGGGCTGGACCAGCACGCCCGGGGACCGCATCGAGACCGGCGTACTGCCGGTCTGCATGGGCGGCGATTTCGAACGCTATTGGCGCGCCTCCTCGCGCGGTGTCGCCAAGGCGGGCCTGCGCGGCGGCTTCTTCCACGCCATGACCGGCTACTCGCTGCCCGACGCGGTGCGCGTCGCGCTGCATCTCGCCGCCATGCCCCATCTCTCGGGCGCGGCGCTCCACGAGCGGACGCTGGCCATGGCGCGCGCGCATTGGCGCGGCCAGGCCTATTACCGCCTGCTCGCCACGATGCTGTTCCGCGCCGCCGAGCCCGCCGAACGCTGGCGCATCCTCGCGCGCTTCTATCGGCTTGACCCGAAGCTCATCGGCCGCTTTTATGCCGGCCGATCGAGCCTCATCGACAAGCTGCGCGTCCTCATCGGCCGCCCGCCTGTTCCAATTGGCCGCGCAATCCAAGCCCTTGGCCGAGCATCGGGAGCCCCTATTACATGACGAAGGCCGTCATCATCGGCGCCGGTTTCGGCGGATTGGCGCTGGCCATCCGCCTCCAGTCGGCCGGCGTCGAAACGACCGTCGTCGAAGCGCGCGACCGGCCGGGCGGGCGGGCCTATGTCTGGGAGAAGGAGGGCTTCACCTTCGATGCGGGGCCTACGGTGGTTACCGATCCCGATTGCCTCGACCAGCTATGGCGCCTCTCCGGCCATGACATGCGCGACGATGTCACGCTGCTGCCGGTCATGCCCTTCTACCGCCTGCATTGGCGGGACGGGACGAGCTTCGACTATTCCAACGACGATGCGCAACTGCGCGCCGAGATCGCCAAGCTCGAGCCGAGCGATGTCGCCGGCTATCATCGCTTCCTCGATTATTCGGCGGGCGTCCATGCCGAGGGCTATGAGAAGCTCGGCCATGTCGCCTTCCTCGACTTCAAGTCGATGCTGAGCGCGGCGCCGAGCCTGGCGAAATACCAGGCCTGGCGCTCGGTCTACGACATGGTCTCCAGCTTCGTGCGCAACGACAAGCTGCGCGAGGCCTTCTCCTTCCACACGCTGCTGGTCGGCGGCAATCCGATGACGACCAGCGCCATCTACGCGCTCATTCACAAGCTGGAGAAGGACGGCGGCGTCTGGTTCGCCAAGGGCGGCACCAATGCCCTGATCCGCGGCATGGTGACGCATTTCGAGCGGCTGGGCGGCACGCTGATGCTCGGCGATCCGGTGGCGAGCATCGACACCGTCGGCGACCGCGCGACCGGCGTGACCACCAGGAGCGGCCTCCGCCTCGAAGCCGATGCCGTCGCCAGCAATGCCGACCTCATGCATAGCTATCGCGATCTGCTCGCGGGCCACAAGCGTGGTCCCCGCCGGGCACAGGCGCTGGCCCGCAAGCACTGGAGCCCCAGCCTTTTCCTCGTCCATTTCGGCATCGAGGGCACCTGGCCGGGCATCCCGCACCACATGATCCTGTTCGGCCCGCGCTACAAGGAGCTGCTGACCGACATTTACGAGCATGGCGTGCTCTCCGAGGATTTCTCGCTCTACCTGCACCACCCGACGGTCACCGATCCGAGCCTCGCGCCGCCCGGCCATTCGACCTTCTACGCGCTCGCGCCCGTGCCCCATATGGGCAAGCTGCCGATCGACTGGGCGCAGGTCGGACCGATCATGGAAGGCCGCATTCTCGACGAGATCGAGCGCCGGCTGATCCCGGATATCCGCTCGCGCATCAAGGTCAAATTCTCCTATGCGCCGACCGATTTCGCGCAGGACCTGAACGCCCATATGGGCAGCGCCTTCAGTCTCGAGCCGCTGCTCACCCAAAGCGCCTGGTTCCGGCAGCACAATCGCGACGACACGATTTCCAACCTCTATTTCACCGGCGCGGGCACCCATCCCGGCGCCGGCATTCCCGGCGTCGTCGGCTCCGCGCGCGCCACTGCCACCCTGATGCTGGAGAGTTTTGCTTGAGTGCTCCGAATGCTTCCCTGAACGCGCTCGCCATCTATTGCGGCTCCGCCACGCCAGCCGACCCCATCTATATGGAGACGGCGCGCATGACCGGCCGCGCCCTCGCCGAGCGGGGCATCACCGTCGTCTATGGCGGCGGCAGGCTCGGCCTGATGGGCGCCGTCGCGGATTCAGCGCTGGAAGCCGGCGGCAAGGTGATCGGCGTGATCCCCGACAAGCTGGTCAATACCGAGGTTGCGCATCGCGGGCTCACCGAACTGCACGAAGTGCCGGACATGCATGCGCGCAAGGCGCTGTTCACCGCGCTCTCGGACGGCTTCGTCACCCTGCCCGGCGGCGTCGGCACCATGGACGAATTATGGGAGGCGGTGAGCTGGGCCCAACTCGGCTATCACGCCAAGCCTGTCGGTCTGCTCAATGCCGGCGGCTTCTACGACAGGCTGCTCGACTTCAACCGGCACATGATCGACGTCGGCTTCATCCGCCCGGCCCATGCGGGCATCCTGATCGCGCGCGACACGCTGCCCGAGCTGATCGACGCCATGACGGCCTATGAACCGCACACGCCGATTACGGCTATTCCGGTCAATCGTCTTTGACCTCTTCTTACCTGCCTCCATCAACCGTCACCCTGAACTTGTTTCAGGGTCCATCTCGCGATTTCAAGCCGGGTTCGAGACGGAAAATGGATGCTGAAACAAGTTCAGCATGACGAAGTGCGAGAGATAGGGGCTGTGAACAGGAACGAACTCGTCGCTCACGCCCGGATAAGCATCTCGCGCGGATCGAAGAGCTTCCGCGCCGCTTCGCGCCTGTTCGATCCGCAAACCCGCGAGCGGGCCTGGCTGCTTTATGCCTGGTGCCGCGCCTGCGACGACATTGCCGATGGCCAGGATCATGGCGGCGCCATGTCCACGACCGACGATCCGCAGGCGCGCCTCGCCGAGATCGAGACGCTGACCGATCATGCCTTGCGCGGCATCGGCCAATTGCCGCCCGCTTTCCAGGGCCTCAAGGTCGTGGCGGACGAGTGCCGCATTCCCCGCCGCTACATGGACGATCTCATCGCCGGCTTCGCACGCGATGCAGGCGGCTGGCGTCCGCAGAGCGAAGCGGATCTGATGGACTATTGCTATCATGTCGCGGGCAGCGTCGGCTGCATGATGGCCATCGTCATGGGCGTGGACCCTGACGACACGGCCACGCTGGACCGCGCCTGCGACCTCGGTCTGGCTTTCCAGCTCGCCAACATTGCCCGCGATATCGCCGAGGATGCCGCCGCCGGGCGCTGTTATCTGCCGGCGGACTGGCTGGCGGAAGCCGGTATCGCATTCGACGCCATCATGGCGCCGGAGAACCGGGCCGCGCTCGCCGGCCTCGCCAGGCGTCTCGCGAACCTCGCCGCCGCCTATGAAAAAAGTGCGCGCCACGGCACGCCCGCCCTGCCGCACCGCTCGGCCTGGGCGGTGCTCTCCGCCGCCGCCATCTATGGCGCCATCGCCCGCAAGGTCGCCGCCAATCCCGCCCGCGCGCTCGAGGCCCGCGTCTTCACGTCCAGGGTCGAGAAAGCCGGTTTCGCCCTCAATGCCTGGCGCCAGGCGCGGCGGCGCAAATGGATCTATCGCGCCGGTGCGCGCGAAGCGAACCTCTGGACGCGTCCCGCCTGAGAACAGTCCCGCAGGATTCTGACGGCGATCAGGCAGCGCGGCCAAGCGCTTCCCCCAACGTCGTCAGCTTTGCCCTTCGCCGAGGACCGCGACCGCGCGGTCATGCAACCGGGCGACACCGGCCGCGTGAATCTGCGGCACGGCGCACAAAATGCCGAGCGCGCGCGGGTCGGGCCGATTGAACCGAAGCGGCCGGCCCAACACGTCGGTGACGATTGCGCCCGCCTCCCTGGCGATGATGCAGGCGGCAGCAATGTCCCATTCCGCACCCCAGCGGATGCTCGCCACCGCGTCCGCCTCGTCGGCCGCCACCATGGCGATGCGCAGGGCGATGCTGTTCGGCTTCGGCACGAGCACATAATCGATATCGATGCCGCGCAGATGGTCGGCCGGCACGCGCGCCTTCGACAGCGTGGGGTGCGATCCGCAGCGCAGCCGCACGCCGTTGCGCCATGCCCCTTCCCCGCGCGCTGCCCACCAGAGTTCGTTGCGCGCCGGCGCCGCCAATATGCCGATCGCGACCTCGCCATCCTCGACCAGCGCGACCGAGACCGCCCAGCCGGGGCGCCCCCGTATGAAATCGCGGGTGCCGTCGATCGGGTCGACCACCCAGGCGAAGCGCTTTTCCGCCCGGCCCGGAGACGCGGCGCTTTCCTCGGAAAGCCAGGCCGCCTCGGGGATGAGCGCGCTCAGCCGTTCGCGCAGCAGCGCGTCGACCATGAGGTCGGTCTCGCTCACCGGATGGCCGGGCTCTTTTTCCCATTGCTTCTCGACGCGTTTGCCGAGCGCCCAGTAGCCCATGGCGGCATGCGCCGCGTCCTTCGCGATATCGATGATCGGTGCAAGGCGCGGATCACTCGCCGGCAACGGTCATCCCATCGATGCGCAGCGTCGGCACATTCACCACATAACGGAATTCGAGGTCGTTGGCGGCGACCAGGTTCAGCATCATGTCCTTGAGATTGCCGGCAATGGTGACTTCCGAGACGGCGTCGCCAATCGCGCCGTTTTCGATGAGGAAGCCCGAAGCGCCGCGGCTATAATCGCCCGTCACGCCATTCACGCCATGACCGATCAGTTCGGTCACATAGATGCCCTGCTTGATGCCGGCGGACAGCTCGCGCGCGGTCATCTCGCTCGCGCTCTCGAGATGGACATTGGTGGCGCCCGCACCCGGCGATCCGCCGCCGCGCGTGGCATGACCGGTCGGGCGTTCGCCCAGCTGCCGCGCGGAGGCACTGTCGAGCAGCCAGTCGGTCAGTATGCCGTCGTCGATCAGATTGAGCCTGGCGGTCGGAAGCCCCTCGCCGTCGAACGGGCGCGAACGCAGGCCGCGCACGCGCAGCGGATCGTCGACGATGTTGATGCCCGCGGGCAGGATGCGCTCACCCTTCTTGCCGAGCAGGAAGCTCGCCTTGCGCGTGACGGCGGGGCCGGTCATCGCGCCCAGCACATGCCCGATCAGGCTGCCGCCGACGCGCGGATCGAAGATGATCGGCATGGCGCCGCTCGGCACCCGGCGCGGATGGAGCCGGGAGACGGCGCGCGTGCCGGCCCGCATCCCGATGGAATCCGCCGACTCCAGGTCCTTGAGGTGGCGCGCGCTATGGCTGGCATGATCGCGCTGCATGTTCGCGCCTTCGCCGGCCAGCACGCTCGCCCACAGGCTGTGGCTGGAGCCGCCATAGGCGCCGGCAAAGCCGTGGCTGGTGACCAGCGCGACCTGCGCCCGGCCATGACCCGCGCCGCCGCCCTCGCTGTTGGTGACGCCCTGCACGGCCCGCGCTGAATCCTCCACGGCAAGCGCCCGCTCGCGCAGCGCCGCCATGTCCGCTTCCTGGCCGTCGTCAATGTCGAGGCCCGGCAATTTCCGGCGCATCAGCCGGTCCTCGGGCGCGAGGCCGGCATAGGCATCCTCGGGCGCTTCGCTGGCCATGGCCAGGACACGCTCGACCAATGTGGACAGCGTGCGCGGCGAAAGATCGGACGAGGAGACCGTTGCCGAGCGCCTGCCCACGAAGACGCGGAGGCCGATATGCTCGGATTCCGAGCGCTCGACATCCTCGAGCTGGCCCAGGCGCACAGTGACGCCGGCCGACGCATCGCAACCATAGATGGCGTCCGCCGCGTCGGCCCCGGCCTTGCGCGCGGCATCGACCAGGGACTGCGCGCGGTTCAGGGCTTCATCGAGGCTGAGCATAAGCGAGGGAATCCGGCAGAAAGAATAGGATCACGCGCTGTAGACCCGTGCCCGGACGGACGCAATGCAGGGACTCAGGCGGACCGCACACCCCTTTTCGTCATCCCGGCGAAAGCTGGGATCTCGGACGGATCGGTGTAGCCGGTCCGGTATTCGAAACGGCAGGTCTAGAGGCTGTCCATCCACGTCGAACCGCTCGTCATTGCGAGCCGGGCTTCAGCCGGACGAAGCAATCCAGAGGCAGGCAAAACCGGCCTGGATGGCCGCGCGACTTCGTGCTCGCAATGACGATTCAGGCGTGCTGGATCGGCGACTAGCCCCGCTCCAGCCACAGCTCCAGCATGTGGCGCGCCACCGCGATGGACGATGGCGGCAGGAAGAGCGCCTCTTCCTCCTCGGCCAGGGCCTTCGCCACGTCGGCGCGGTTGACCCAGATCGCCTCGGCAATCTCGGCCGTGTCGAGCGTCAGCGCATCATCCTCCGCCTGCGCCATGCAGGCGATCATCAGCTGCGAAGGGAAGGGCCAGGGTTGGCTCATGAGATAGTCGACACGGCCGACCCGGATGCCTGCCTCCTCGAACAGCTCGCGCCGCACCGCCTCCTCGATCGTCTCGCCGGGCTCGACGAAGCCGGCCAGCGCCGAGAAGCGGCGCGGCGGGAAGCGCCCGTTGCGGCCGACGAGCACCTTGCCCCGATATTCGGCCAGCATGATGACGACGGGATCGGTGCGGGGAAAATGCTCGGTCGCGCAGGCGCCGCATTGCCGCGCCCATCCTGCCTTGATCGGCGCGGTCGACTGCCCGCATTTCGCGCAGAACCGGTGCCGCTGATGCCAGTCCGCAAGGCTGCGCGCCCCGCCATAAATGGCCAGTTCCTCGGCCTGCAGCAGCGCGGCGATCTGCCAGACGCGCGGCGGAAAGACCGGCTCGCGCTCGGTCGGCGGCGACGGCAAGAGCGAGACGAACAGCGGCGACCCGTCGGGACGGATGCCGAGCAGCGCATGATCGACGAGGCGCGCATCCGCCGTGACGGCCATGGTCTCGAGCATGCCGCCCTCGGCCGGGACCGGATCGAGCCCGTCGAGCACGACGATGCGGGCGCGCGGATCGGCCCATATGTCGGCGAGGCGCTCGGGATCGATGCGGACCTGGTCGACGCGGTCCAGCAGGCCGCCCGCAAAGGCGATGGGCCGGGCATTGGATCGTTCGATCGCATCGCTCATGCCGCGCTCCCCGACGCCATCGGCGCCCCTGTCTCCGACGCGACGACCAGCATGGCCGCGCGCGCGAACAGCGTCGGCAGGCCCGCCTGCTCGATCTCATCGACGCACCAATATTGGCCATCGCCCAACAGGCTGGCAAGCCGCGCCCCATCCGGCTTCACGGGCAGCACCAGGGCTTCGACCGACAAATCCAGCGCGAAATGGGTGAAGACATGGCGGACGGTGCCCATCGCCTGCCAGCGGCCGGGCAGCGGCGGCGTGTCGTTGCGCTCGCCCTCGCACCAGTCGCCGGTGGGCAGGGCCCTCATGCCGCCGAGCAGGCCCTTGTCCGGCCGCCGCACGAGCCAGACCTGGCCCTCCGCCTGGACCCACCAGGCCGTGCCCCTGCGCTCCGGCCGCGCCTTCCTGGCCGCCTTGACGGGGAAGCGGGCCGGATCGCCCTGCCGCCGCGCCGCGCAATCGTCCATGAGCGGGCAAATGCCGCAGGCCGGGTTGCGTGGCGTGCAGATGGTCGCGCCGAGATCCATCATCGCCTGCGCGAAATCGCCGGGATGCTCGTCCGGCGTGATGCCACCGGCGAGGTCGCGCAGGATCGGCTTGGCGCCCGGCAGCGGCGCCTCGATCGCGAACAGCCGGCTCACCACGCGCTCGACATTGCCGTCCACCACGACCGCCCGCTTGCCGAAGGCGATCGCGGCGATGGCGGCCGCCGTATAGGCGCCGACGCCGGGCAGGGTCCGCAGGGCGTCTTCGGTCTCGGGAAAACGCCCTCGATGATCCCGCGCGACCGTCCGCGCGCAGGCGAGCAGGTTGCGCGCCCGCGCATAATAGCCAAGGCCCGCCCAGGCCGCCATCAGTTCCGCCTCGTCCGCATTCGCCAGCGCCTCGACCGTCGGCCAGCGCGCCGTGAAGCTCTCGAAATAGGGGATGACCGCGGCAACGGTGGTCTGCTGCAGCATGATTTCGCTCAGCCACACGCGATAGGGATCCGGAGCCGGCGTGCCCGGCGGACTGCGCCAGGGCAGCGTGCGGGCATGCTTGCGATAATGGCGCAACAGCCGCGCGGCCACATCTCGCTCATGCCGGATTAAGCCATCGACTGCCATGGCCCCGCTATGGCATGAACCCCCGGATGACAGAAGGCCCCGAGACGAAAAGCGCTCCGAAGACCAGTGGGAGGAAGCCGAAAGCGGTCGCGCAAGCGCCTGCCGAGCGCCCACGCGTCGGCGCGGCGCGCGCCATCTCGGATCTCATGCCGGACATCGGCCGCGCGGCCTTCCGCAAGTTCGGCTTCATCCAGTCGAGCGTCGTGACGCGCTGGGCGGAGATCGTCGGCAAGCGTCATGCGGAGCTGACCGCGCCCGAGCTCATTCGCTTCCCGCAGGGCCGCCGTTCAGGCGGCACGCTGCAGCTCGTCGTGGCGAGCGGCCATGGTCCCATGGTCCAGCACATCGTTCCCGAGATCATCGAGCGGGTGAACCGCTTCTTCGGCTATGACGCCGTCTCGCGCGTCTCGCTCCGCCAGGGCGAGGTCAAGGCCGCCGAAGCCGTCGACCGTCCGCCGCCGCCGATGCTCCGCCCCGTGCCCACCGAGATCGGCGAAGGCCTGCGCGAGGTATCCGATCCCGAACTGCGCGCCGTGCTCGAATCCATGGCGCGCGGTCTCGCCGCGCCGGGCTCGCTGCCCCGAATTCGCTGACTCTTATCCGCTGAAAAAGAGAAACCATGACGATCCGCCCGCTCACCAGACTGTCAGCCCTGCTGCTCTTCGCTCTCCCGCTGGCGGGTGCGCCGCTTGCCCATGCCGCGCCGACGCCGGCCAAGCGCCCGGCGGCACCGGCCAAGGCGCCCGCCGCCCCGGCGAAGGCCGGCGACTGGGCCAATATGGTCACGCTGTTGCCCAATGGCGCGTTCGTGCTCGGCAATCCGGCTGCCAAGACGACGCTGGTCGAATATTTCAGCTACACCTGCTCGCACTGCAAGGCGTTCGCCGACGAAGGCATGCCGACGATCAAGCAGAGCTGGGTCCGCAGCGGCGCGATCAAGGTCGAGTTCCGCAACTGGGTCCGCGACCCATTCGATCTCGTCGCCGCGCTGCTCGCCCGCTGCGGCGGCCAGTCGCGCTTCCTCGCCAATCACGAGTCCATCTATGCGGGCTATGAGCCGTGGATGGACAAGGTGATACCCTATTCGCGAGCCCATCCCGAAATCGACGATCCCAAGAATTACAATGCCGCGACCTTCGCGGACATTGCCGAGAAGACCGGTCTCACGGCGACATTGACCCGGAACGGCCTGACCGGACCGCAGATCAACGCTTGCCTCGCCGATCAGAAGGCGCTCGCGACCGTCCTCAATCTTACGGCCGGCTCCTGGAACGCGGTGCCCGATTTCCCGGGCACGCCGACCTTCCTGCTGAACGGCAAGCTCGTCCCGAATACGGCCAGTTGGGCCACCCTCAAGGGCCATCTGCCGCCATTGCCCACCTCCGCCAACTGAGCTAGTCCCGGCTCTCCAACGTCTCCCAGAAGAGGCCCGATTCTGCCATGACCCCTATCCGCTTCGCTCCGTTCGCCCTGGCGATTTTTGCGCTCGCCGCCTGCAACAAGTCGGACGATGGGGCCACGACGAAACCGGCCGGGTCGGTCAAGGTCGTGGCGGCGCCGGCGGGCACCAGCTGGGCGGAGAAAGTCGTGCCGACGGCCGAAGGCGTGCGGATGGGCAATCCCGATGCCACCGTGCAGATCATCGAATATGGCAGCTACACCTGCCCGCACTGCCGCGACTTCCAGGCCGAAGGGCATGAGACGATCGAGCGCGACTATGTGAACAGCGGCAAGATCAGCTTCGAATATCGCAACATGATCCGCGATCCGCTCGATCTCACCAATGCGCTCGTGGCGCACTGTTTCGATCCCGGCGCGTTCTTCGCGATCAACACGCAGCTCTTCGCCAATCAGGAAAACATGATCAAGACGTTTACGGCGCACAGCCAGGCCGAGCAGCAGGCGGCCGGCCAGGCGCCGCCGAACGAGCGCTTCGTGAAGCTCGCCGAACTGGCCGGCCTCATCGAATTCGCCAAGCAGCGCGGCCTTTCGGAAGAACGCGTGCGCACCTGCCTCGCCGACAACAAGAAGGCCGAGACCATCGCCAACCAGTCGCAGGCGGTGCTCGAAAAATATCCGGACTTCCCCGGCACGCCGTCCTTCATCCTCAACGGCAAACTCCTCGACGCCACAGCCACCTGGGACGCGTTCCAGAAGCGGCTGCGCGAAGCGGGCGTCTGAACGGGCTGACCCGGTTGGGCCATTGGGGGGCATCGACAGATCGATTCGGAGGGCGTGACGCCGGCGCCCCTGCGCGAGTCTGAGCGATGGAGATCCGCCGCCTCAAACTGACCGGTTTCAAGAGCTTCGTCGAGCCGAGCGAACTGCGGATCGAACCCGGCCTGACCGGCATCGTCGGGCCCAATGGCTGCGGCAAATCGAACCTGCTCGAGGCCATTCGCTGGGTGATGGGCGAGTCCAGCGCCAAGTCGATGCGCGGCGGCGGCATGGACGATGTGATCTTCGCCGGAACCAGCACACGCGCCCAGCGCGACTTCGCCGAGGTGACTCTGGTCGCCGTGAAGGAACAGGGCGAACTCTTCCCGTCGGTCGAACCGGGTCCGGACGGCGAGCTGGAAGTGGTCCGGCGTATCGAGCGCGGCGCCGGCAGCGCCTATCGCGCCAATGGCCGCGACGTACGCGCCAAGGACATCGCGCTCATTTTCGCCGATGCCGCGACGGGGCCGCACAGCCCCGCGCTCGTCAGCCAGGGCAAGATCGCCGCCGTCATCTCCGCCAAGCCCACCGAACGCCGGGCGATGCTCGAGGAGGCGGCGGGCATTGCCGGCCTGCACGTGCGCCGCAAGGATGCCGAGCAGAAGCTGCGCGCGAGCGAAGCCAATCTCGCCCGGCTCGACGACATCCTCGCCGACATGGACAATCGCGCCGCCTCCCTGCGCCGGCAGGCGCGGGCTGCCGAGCGCTATACCGAGCTCACGACGCGCATCCTGCTCGCCGAGGGCAAGGCGCTGTTCGCGCGCTATACGGAAGCCTCTCGCGCGGCCGACCAGGCCGCCGCCGCCGCCCAGGCCGGCGAGGAAAATGTCCGCATCGCCCAGGAAACGCAGCTGGCCGCCGCCGCCATCAACCAGGCCGCGATCGAGGCGCTCGCGACCAAGCGCGCCGCGGCATCGTCCGCGCGCGAGGCCGCCGGCGAGGCCCGCCACCGGCTGGACCGCCTCTCGTCCGAACGCGATGGCCTCGTCCGCCGCATCGCCGACCTCACCGCCCAGATCGCCCAGATCGCAACCGACGAAGGCCGCGAGGACGAACTGTCGCGGGACGCCACCCAGGCCATTGAGCGGCTCGGCGAAGAGGAGGCCGCGCTCGCCCGGCGCATCAAGGACGCCAAGGCGTCGCGCCCCGACTTTGCCGGCCGCATTGCCGAAGCGGATCGCGCCGTCAGCGAAGCCGAAGTCGCGCTCGCCCAGGCCATGGCGCGTCTTGCCAGCGAACAGGCCGAGCGCCGCGTCGCCGAAGCCGCGCTCGCCGCTGCCCGCCAGCGCCTTGGCCGCGCCACCGACGAGCAGCAACGCATCGCCGCCGCCCTTGCCGCCCTGCCCGATGCCGCACCCCTCGCGCAGAAGCAGGCGGAGGCCACGACACGGCAGGACGAAGCATTGGCGGCGCGCGAGGCCGCCGACACGCGGATCGCCGCCGCCGAGCAGCAGCGCGCCAGCCTGACCGAAGCCGTGGCCGAACAGCAGCGCGCGCTCGCCTCCGCCCGCGCGACGCTCGCCGCGCTCGAAAGCGAGGCGCAGGCGCTCGCCAAGGCGACACAGGCAAGCGGCTCGGGCCAACGCATCCTCGACCAGATCGCCGTGACGCCCGGCTATGAGCGCGCGCTCGCCGCCGCGCTGGGCGACGACCTCGAAGCCGGCACGGCCGAGGAGGGGCGCATGCGCTGGATCGGCGCGCCGATCGGCGACAAGGACCCCGCTCTGCCTGCCGGCTGCGAGGCGCTCGCCGCCAAGGTCACAGCGCCCGGACAGCTGGCCCGCCGCCTCGCCCAGGTCGCCGTGGCGAAGACCGACGATGGCGCCGCGCTCGCCGTCGGCCAGCGGCTGGTCACGCTGGACGGCCGCATGCGCCGCTGGGACGGCTTCGTCGTCGAGGAAGGCGGCGCGGCCACCGCCGAGCGGCTGATCCGCCTCAATCGCCTCGAAGCCATTGCCGGGGAGCGTCCGGCGCTGGCCGGCGCGGTCCAGGCCGCCGATACGGCGCTCGCCGCGAACCAGCAGGCCCTGCGCGCAGCCGGCGACGAGGAACGCAGCGCTCGCGCCGCCTCTTCCGCCGCGCAGGATGCCGTGCGCACCGCCGAACGTGTGCTGGGCGATGTCACCGCACAAATCGAACGCGTCGGGGAGCGCCGCGCGGACCTCGACCGGCGCGCCGCCGAGATCGATGCCGACCTCGCCATCGCCAGCAAGGAAGCGGAAGAAGCCGAGGCTGCACAGAGTGCGCTCCCCTCGGGCGACGCCGCCAATGCCGATGTCACGCTCCGCAGGCAGGCGAGCGAGGAACATCGCGCCGCCGTCTCCCACCTGCAGGCCGAGCAGGCGATGACCGATCGCGCCATTGCGGCCGATGAAGAGCGCCTGCGTTCGGTCAAGGCCGAGGCCGAAGGCTGGCGCGCCCGCGCCGGCGACGCCACCCGCCGCATCGCCGACATGCGGCGCCGCGCCGAAACGCTGGCGGCCGATCTCGAGAAGATCTCCGGTCGCCCCGAGGCGCTCGCCACCGAGCTCGAAGCGCTGCTCGCCGGCACGCGCGATCTCGATACGGCGGCGGAAACGGCGAGGATCACCGAGCGCGAGGCCGAGGCGCGGCTCGCCGAGGCGGAAAAGGCGATTGCCGCCGCCAATGAGGCCCTCAGCGCCACGCGCGAGGCACGCGCCGGCGCTGCGGCCCGTGCGGAACATGCCGTCGCCCGGCGCAGGGAAATCGGCCAGGCCTGCGGCGAGCGCTTCGAATGTCCGCCCCCCGTCCTGCCCGGCAAGCTCGGCTTTGCCGAGGACGATGTACGCGATGCCGCGACCGAGCAGGCCACCCATGACCGGCTGGTGCTGGAGCGCGAGCGCCTCGGCCCCGTCAATCTCGTCGCCGCGACCGAGCTCGCCGAGCTTGAGGACATCCAGACGAAGAGCCGCGCCGAAAGCGAGGAACTGACCACCGCAATCCACCAGTTGCGTGGGTCGATCGGCCATCTCAACCGCGAAGGCCGCACTCGGCTCCTGACGGCCTTCGAAGCGGTGAACGGCCATTTCCAGCGCCTGTTCACCACTCTCTTCCAGGGCGGCAGCGCCCGTCTCGAACTGATCGAAAGCGACGATCCGCTGGAGGCCGGCCTCGAAATCCTGGCCCAGCCGCCGGGCAAGAAGCTGACCACCCTCACCTTGCTCTCGGGCGGCGAGCAGGCGCTCACCGCCATCGCGCTCATCTTCGGCCTGTTCCTCACCAACCCGGCGCCGATCTGCGTGCTGGACGAGGTCGACGCGCCGCTCGACGACGCCAATATCGATCGCTTCTGCGATCTGCTCGACCGCATGGTCAGCGACACCAGCACCCGCTACCTCATCGTCACGCACAATGCGGTGACCATGAGCCGCATGCACCGCCTGTTCGGCGTGACAATGGCCGAACAGGGCATCAGCCGGCTGGTGTCGGTGGACCTCGGTGCGGCTGAACGGCTCCTCGCGGTGGAATAAGATGCCCTGGATATGGAATGGCTGGGGACTTGGGACAACGAATCCGGAGGAGGATTTGACGATCCGGGATGACTCGGTCGGCGGGCGTGATGATTTTAGTCATGGAGGTTACCGCATCAGCGATGGTCGGTGGCTCTTTGGGTTTGGTCTGGGCCGTCCCATGAGCCGTGTGCTCACAACCGAGGAAAAAGCCGCCAATCCCCAATACGATTCAGCGTGCGTATGGCAGATCGAAGATGGAGACTTGACCCCGGCCCAGCGGCAATCGGTGCAGGACTGGCTTCAGGCTAAGGAAGACGGCATGGTAGCAGTGCTCGGGGGGAGGCGCGAACATCAGATGATGCTCCTGTGGTCGGTGCGCAGTATCGAAAGCTACTGACGAAAAAGGGGGCCCAAGCCCCCTCGTTCATTCTTCGCTGCAAGCGCCGCTCAATTGGGCTGCTTGTTGATGTCGATCTTCTCGACCCACTCGGGGTAGAAGCTTGGCTCGCGCGTCGACCAGCCCGGCGCGGTCGCGGCGGCTTCGCTGATCGACTGCAGCAGCGCCCGGCGGCGTTCGGGGTGAAGGTGCGGCAGGCTGGCGGCGGCGCAGAAGGCGCCCGGCAGCCAGGGCCGCGAACCTGCGCCGATCAGCCGCTCGTAGAGGAAGCGATAGGCCGAGAAGCTGTTCAGGCGGTTCTGGCCGAGGTCGAACGCGGAAACGGTGACCAGTGGCGCCATGAACGGTTCGACCTGCTCGAGGCCGCTATCGTCCGGCACCAGCGTCTTGATCTCGTCGAGGCGGCCATAGATGCGGGCCTGCGCACGGATCGAGGCTTCCTCGACCACATCGCGGCCCCATGTCTCCATGGCATCGCCGCGGTGAAACGCGATGTCGAGCGAACGGCGAATGTAGCGCTGCGTGGCAGCGGGGAAGGATGCGAACTCGCGCAGTTCCGCGATTGTGATCGATCCGTCCGACGGCTTCGCGTGCTGACCCAATGATGCCTCCATCCAGTGTGGCAAGGTCGCTATGCGCCTTTCAAGGTTAGCGGGCCGTTAAGCGAGCGTTGCCTCACATTCATAAGGAATCAGATTTGCTTGTGCCGCACAACAAGGAAAACGCGGCAGGCAAAATAAGCTGTGGACTGTTGCAAGTTATGGGAAACGCTGGTTTCCAGGCTTCATCGAGGCCCTGACCGCGCTCTTCGGGGCATGTCGGGCCATAGTTTTGGACGAGCGAAAGGGGCTGTCGATCCGGTCCGGCCGGGCACAAAACAAAGCGCCTCATCTCCCTTCCCGCCCTTGCGGCCACGGAAGACATTCCCAAGCCGATCCGTGCCTCGCCGGGACAGAATAGAGTTAACCGCCGCTCAGGGAAATATCGGCGGAGATTATAACGCACGCGTCCAGCCATCCCCATGCGACGATTCGTTAATCATGTTTAACGATCTTTTGTTGATTCCAGTTTTCACCGCAATCCCACGATTTCATCCTCAATAAATCGTGAAAAATCCGAAATGAACGCCCGGCACTTAACTCTTCTTTCAGAGCATTGGCGCATGACGCGCTCATGCCGTTTCCAAGAGAGAAGAGAGTCTTGGGCAGCACGCCACCCCGGAGCGTGCATTACTGGCTGCCGGCCGCCGACGGCGGGAGCTGGCGTTTTGACGTGCCCGCCAGTCTTGCAAAATGCGTGGGCCGCTATGCCCGCATCCCCGAATTCGCGGCATCGTCCCACCTGCTGAACTGCGCGGAACCGCGCGGCGAGGTGCGGGACTAGGCCAATGCTGTTCAACTTCTTCAAGATCAGGACGGACGATACCGAGCTGGCCGCCGCAGTGCGCATCGCACTCATCAAGGCGCTCTACTCCTCGCATCTGTCGCTGGTCATCGGCGCGGCAACCGGCCTCGCCATTTCGGCGATGGTCTCCTGGTACTGCCCGTCGCCATGGATCTACGCTTGCGGCGCCTTCATCTCCGCGACGGCGCTCCTGCGTGTCCTCAGCTTCGGCATGTTCAAGCCGGGTTCGGCGGACGCGAATGCCAAGGTCTGGGGGCGAATCTACGAAACCGGCGCCTTTGCCTATGCCTTGTTCGTGGGGCAGCTGACCTTCCTGACCTTCGTCATCACGGACGACCTGCGCATGCAGCTGGTCACCGCATTCACCTCGACCTGCTATGCCGCGGGCGCCACGGGGCGCAACACGGGCCGGCCCCTGCTGGCGCTGAGCCAGCTGCTGCTCTGCTCGCTGCCGCTGTCGATCGTGCCGATCATCAAGCCGTCGCTGCCCACCATCTTCATCAGCATCGTCAACCTGCTCTTCATCGCGGTTCTGATCGATCTCACGCTGCGCACCTACAAGACCGTGCTCGACGCCTTCATCGACCGGCAGGAAAAGCTGCGCATGGCGACAGTCTACGAGCATCTCTCCAAGACCGATCCGCTCACCGGCATCGACAACCGCTCGATCCTCAAGACCAATCTCGACAAGCTGATCGAGGAGGCCCGGAGCCGCATCGCGATCCTCTGGCTCGATCTCGACCGCTTCAAGCAGATCAACGACACGCTCGGCCACGCCACGGGCGACGCCGTGCTGCGCACCATCTCGCATCGCCTCTCGATCATGCACGAGCGCGGCGGCCGCATCGCGCGCTTCGGCGGTGACGAGTTCATCGTGACACTGCCGGTGAAGGACGAGGCGGAGGCCGTGGCGACCGCCGACGAACTCATTCTGGCGATCCGCCAGCCGGTGACCATCAACAACATCCAGGTCGATATTTCCGGTTCGATCGGCATTTCGATCTCCGACGACGACAGCGATTCCGACGAGTTGCTGCGCCATGCCGACGTGGCGCTCTACGAAGCCAAGGCCGGTGGCCGCAACTGCGTGCGCCTGTTCGATCCCGAGATGGAGCGCCGCCTGCTCGAGAACAAGCAGATCGAGCGCGACCTCAAAAAGGCCCTCGCCAACAACGAGATGGAGGTCCACTACCAGCCGGTGGTCGATCTTCACGACTTCCGCATCAGGGGTTTCGAGGCCCTGCTGCGCTGGCATCATCCGACCAACGGCAATGTGCCACCGAGCCTGTTCATCCCCATTTCGGAGGGCAGCCACACCATCGGGCCGATCACCGAGTGGGTGCTCATGCAATCCTGCATGCAGGCGATGAAGTGGCCGGGCGACATCACCGTCGCGGTCAACATCTCCGCCGTGCTGCTGACCGACCGGACGCTGCCCAACATCGTTTCGGACACGCTGCTCAGGAGCGGACTGCCGCCGCGCCGCCTGCACCTGGAGATCACCGAGACCGCGCTGCTCGCCGACGATCCGGACGTGCGCTACGTGCTCGACATGTTGAAGCGCATCGGCACGTCGCTGAGCCTCGACGACTTCGGCACCGGCTTCTCCTCGCTCAGCCATCTCTGCCGGCACCGCTTCGACACGATCAAGATCGACCGCTCGTTCCTCAACAATGTGGAATCGCGCAGCGAATCCCGCGCCGTCATCCAGGCCGTATCGGGTCTCGCCTCCTCGCTCGACCTGACTGTCGTCGCCGAGGGCATCGAGACGTTCGAGCAGCTGCAATATGTGGTGAAGCAGGGCTGCTCGGCCGGTCAGGGCTATTTCTTCGCCAAGCCCATGCCGGCCTCCGCTGTGCTGCCTTATCTGTCGACGGCGGACGAGGAGCTGGCGCTGTTCACCAAGGACGAGGTCATCGCCGGCGAAGCGAACCGCAAGGTCAAGCCACGGTCGCGCGCGGCGTGAGGTGAGGCCGGCGCCCCCGATCGGCAGACCTACCCGCCAGGCCCAATCCCACATCGTCATTCCCGCAAAAGCGGGACTTCAGTGACCGGTTCAGAAGAACCCTGCCTCGGATCGGGAAGGCTGACTTCCCGCTTTTGCGGGCATGACGATAGAGAAGTCGTCCCATGACCGACACTTTGCGACAAAGGTGTGTTGGCCGGAGCGTCATAGGCATACTCAGGCGCCCCTCGGGCTGCGGAACGCGAAGTAGATTGCAACGATGATGACGAACGCAATCAGCGCTGATGGGAGCATGCCAAGGCCCAAATATATCATGAGCCAATATGCTCCCAGAACACCAAGGGCCGCGCAGATCTGCGCTATTTTCTTCCACATCACTTGCACCTCGGATCGGTAAAGTAGGCGTAAGCGCCGCCTGCTGCTGCTTGAATTGTCACCGACAGCACCAAACCTGGCACCGACGCTTTTACGAAGTTCAACGCTCGCCCTAGCGGGAAGGCAGCGCGGGCGACAGTTCCGGCTTTGGCTGCACCCCAAGCACCGGCGGTGAGCGCGTCGCCAATGAGTGCTTGAGGATCAATGACTCCGTCCAAGGCACCGCCGCCTATAGCTTTCAGACAGGCGATTTATCTTCCTGCTTCGCAGCATTATCGGGGTGGCAGCCGCCACGACCGCAGGTCTGCGTATTCCGCGGCGATGACGCCACCACTCTCACCCTTCGCACGAGTCACCCGCCTCGTTCGAGCGCTCGCGCCGGCGGTAGAAGCCTGGCTCAGCCGGTTCAGCGGACCTGCTTGACCGCCAGCCGCCGCATCATCTTGAGCTGGCTGTCGGAGAGGTTCATGCCGGTCTCGGCCCAGATTCGCACGATGGCGCGAAGCTCTTCGAGCGTCACCGGATTGACCTGGCGCGCGGCGCGATAGCCGCCGAGCTGGCCGTTCATGCGGCGCGCATTCGCGCGGATATAGTTGCGCGCGGCGGCTTCGCCCTCGCCCGGCTCGGCGAGAATGTGGACGAGGCCCATGTCGTACATCTCTTCCGCGGTGTAGACCTTGCCGCTGAACATCAGCCGCTCGGCCTGCGCCGCGCCGACCTTGCGAGTCAGCAGCGAATGCGCCCCGACCCCGGGGAACATGCCGAAGGCATTCTCCGGCAGCGAGAAACGCGCATCGCGCTCCGCAATCAGCACGTTGAACGAGAGGGCGGACTCGAGGCCGCCGCCGACAACGTCGCCCTGGATGAGGGCGATGGTGACGGCCGGCAGGTCCAGCGCCTGGAGATTGTTGTAGAGGATGTCGACGCAGGCATTGCCATAGGCTTCGAGACCGTCGAGATCGCGCTCCGCGACGAGAGCGGCGACATGCTCCAGGTCTCCGCCCAGGTTGAACGCACCGGGGTAACGGCAGCCCAGGACGAGGTAGCGCAGATCGACGATCTTCTCGTCATGCGCCTTCTTGGCCTCGACCTGCCAGCGGCGCAGGTCGCGCAACATCGAGGGGGTATATTTGGGCTCGCCGCGCGGCGTCATGAACGCCCACAAAGTCGCCGTCTCCGGCTCCCAGCTCACGTCCATTTCGGCGAGGTCGAAGCGCAGACGAGCCGCTTCGACGGACGAATCATCCAGTCCTTCCGGGGGCATGAACGCAACCGCACCGGCCGCCTTCAACCCTTCCACATCGATCAACCTGGCCATAGCGAGAAACCCCTTTGGCGCGACCCAGACAGCTCCGGCCCGTCGTCCCCGGACCGTGATACTCAGATTTCGGCGTTATCTCCAGCTTGGTAAATAGCGCCGAAACCATAGGAACCATAACCCATGTTTTCGCGTTTGCGATAGTTCTTTTGAGGGGCATGGCCGAGTTGCAACACCCGGGAATTCAAGGAAGTCGATGGTTAACGATTCGGAGGATGTACGAATCCGGTTAAATGCAAGCGCGATGACAGCACATATTGCTGCATTGCAACATGTGCCGGAACGTGACGGAATGGACCGTTTCGGCCTTTAACCCGGGCAATCGCCCATATGGTTCGCTGGACTATATCTAGTTTTACCTGTTTCGGCTCAGCGGCTGCCCGCCCCGCGGGCAGCGCCTCAATGGAACAGCGTGTTGCCCTCGGCATCGATCGGATTGCGGTCGTTTTCCGAGCATTGGAATTCGAGCAGCATGCCGTAGCGGTCGCGGCGATACGTATATGTCGCGTGCCACGGCTCCTCGAGCGCGTCCGGATCGTCCAGCACTATCTCATTGATAAGCAAGTTCGAATTCGTCGGCGAAAGATGGATGCGCTCGGTCACCTTGAGCTTGTCGCTATGCGTCATCCCGGTCTGGAGCGGCAGCGTGTCGTTGATACCGATCGTGTCGACGACGAGCGTGTCCTTTTCCCAATGGCCGATGCTGTCGCCGTAGAAGGTCGGGTCCGGATCCTCCTGATGGGAGCGGCCGTCCGTCCATATCTTGCGTGTCTGCATCCAGGCTTCCTGGTTGATCGTGACGCGCCCGGGCGTGAACAGGAACTCATAGGGATATTGCGCTAGCGCCATGAAGCCCGGCATCCCCGGCGGGCTGCAATTCGACCGCGCCTTCTTGTCGATGCCGTTGTTCGCGGCGATGTCGGCGCGCCATTTTTCGTTGGCTTCCTTGTATTTTCCCTTGAGCTTGGGCGGCTCCGGACGGGCTCCGGGCGCAAAAAACCAGATTCCGCCCCAATCGGGAAGCGAATCGAGCTGGGCGTTCTTGCCCTTGGGAAAGCCCGCGCCCGTCCCTTCCTTGAGACCGGCGGGCACAGGCGCGGCAGGCGGCGGCCCGGGCTGAGCCTGTAGCGGCGCGATCAGCAAAGCGACGCCCATGCCGGCGCCAAGCACGGCACCCAGCCGCCCCTTGATCCCTCGTGCCATCAGCCGTTGATCTTCGTGCCGTTGGCGAGCGTCACCGACATGAACGAGCCGCCGGCCTTGTCGCCCTTGAGCGGATGCACGGTCATGATGACATCGTCGCCGGGCTTGAGGGTCGAGCGCTTCCAGCCCAGCAGCATGAGATTGTTGGGGCTGTTCATTTCGACGTTCCAGGTCACTGGAGCGCCGTTCGCGTCCTTCACCTCGACCGTCAGCCAGGCATGGGGGTTGGTCCACTTGAACTGGACGACCTTGGCCTTGAGATCGACCTGCCTGGTCATGTCGAACATGGCATAGCTGTGATGGGCGTCGACGAGCTGGGGCGTCGCCATGAGGGCTAGCGCAGCCGCGACGATTCGCTTCTTCATCCGCATGTCTTTTCTTCCTCAGTTCGAGCCTGGTGTGTTGACTGGCTTGCCGCCCGCAAACGCCGCTTCGGCCAGGACCTTGCCGCCGGGCAGCACCACCGAATTGAACAGCCCGCCGGGCTTGCCGTCGCGCAGCGGGTTGAACGTCACCGAGACGATGTCGCCCGGCTTCACGGCGTTGCGCGACCAGCCCTGGCGTTTCAGGTTGTTCGGGCTATTCAATTCCAGGCTCCAGTGCGTTTTCTTGCCGTCCGCACCCTGCGCATCGATCTCCAGGAAGCTGTGCGGATTGGTCCACTGAAACTCGGTGACCGTGCCCTTGAGCGTGATCTTCTTGCTCTGGTCGAACATGGCGAAGCTGTGATGCGCGCTCGCCCCCTCGAGCCCGGCCAAGGCCAGGCCCAGCGCAGCCGTCGCTGCCAATATCGTCTTCACGCTCATCGTTTCGGCTCCGTTGATCCTGCCTCGCCCACCTTGCTGTTGCCCAGTTCGGTGCCCGGCAGATGCGAATTGTTGGCGAGGACGCATTCGACCTCGCCGATGTCGGTATAATCCTGGCGCGTGAACTGCTTGGTGTTGCGCCACTCGCCTTCCCAGTTCTGCGGATCGGTCATGATATACTCGACCTGCATGCGCTTGCCGCCGTCGAGCATGGTGATCCGCTCGGTGATCTCGAAGTCGTCGGAAATGGGGATGCCGGTGTCGATGAAGTGATTTTCCGGCTCGATATATTTGGTCTGCACGACCAGCGTCTTGCCTTCCCAATGACCGATGGATTCACCGTTATAGGTGTGGATCACCGTATCGGGATCGCTGAAGCTGCGGCCATCGAGGTAGATGACGCGGAAGGCGTTGGTGAAGCCGGAGACCATGTAGATCGCGGTCGGCAGCTGGATGAAGGCATGCGGCCAGACGCGCGTCATGATCATCGGCATGCCCGCCGGGAAGCACTGGCCGATCGCATCGCGATAGGGCCGGCGCTCGGCGGCCGCCTTCTGGCCTTCCTCATAGTCCTTCTGCGCCTGCTCCTTGAACTTGGGATAAGGCGGGCCGAACATGAACTTGTTGAAGCCCTGGGACAGGTCGACGAACCAGGTGCCGGTCACGTCGAAGGCCGGCTTGGGGCGCGGTTTCTTGAGATTCTCCGGCGCCAGCGCGCCGAGATAGCCCGGATGCTTGGGCACCAGCTTGTCGAGCGCGTCGGCGCTGAGCGGCCCCGGTGCGCGCTGCGCCTGCGCCTGCTGGCTCAGCAGGCACAATCCCGCCGCCAATGCCGCCGCCAGGCGCCTTCCACGCCTGAAGGCATGCACCTCCGTTGCTCGCTCCATGTTCCCTCCCGCTCCCTTGGCTTTGCACCAACTTTGAACCGTTGATGTTGCAACTGATCTTGGCCTCAGATGCGCCGCGGATCAAGTGTGCGGAAAATCGCAGCGTGAAATAATCGCGAATGAGCGCTGCCAGGTGAAAAAGCGGTTGATCGCCGCGGGCGTCACCGGCAGTCCGGCGGCAAGGGGACGCGCATTGGACCGCAAGCCTGCCGCATTGGACATTCGGGCGAGACTTTGGCGCCATTGGCCCGCCGGGGCGGCGGCCGTGCTGCTGCTCGTCTCGATCGTCGCCGCCTGGCCGGGCGCCGCCATGTTCGATACGGTTCGCCAATATTCGCAGGTGCTCGCCGGCCGCTTCGACGATTGGCACCCGCCGGTCATGGCGCGGCTCTGGTCCCTGCTGCACCCGCTCGCCGATGGAACCGGGCCCCTCTTCGCGCTGCAGATCGCCGCTTATTGGCTGGGCCTCGGCACGCTTGCACAGGCGCTGGGCGGGCGCCGCGCGGCCGCCATTCTCGCCGTCGGCGCCTCGCCGGTCCTGCTCGGCTGGCAGGCGGTCGTGCTCAAGGACGCGCAACTGGTCGGCGCCTTGTCCTGCGCCGTCGGGCTCATCGCATGGTTCCGCCTGCGTGCACGCCCGATGACATGGCCGGCCATCGCCGCCGTCGCCTTATGCCTCGTCTATGCGACGCTGCTGCGCGCCAACGCCGCCTTCTCGACCGTGCCGCTGGCCGTACTGCTGTTCCTGCCGGCCGGGCGCCGATTCGTCCGTCCCGCTGCGATCGTCGCCGGGATCGTCGCCGGGATCGTGGTCGCCATCATCGCCGCGCAATTCGTCAACCGCCATCTGCTCGGCGCGCGCGACAGCGGCATCGCCCGCGTCGAGGCGATCTACGATCTGGCCGGCATCGCCGTCCGCAGCGGAGAGCCGATCTACGGCATCGATCCGGTGGCATTGACAGCACGCCACTGCGTCAAACCGCTGTTCTGGGACCCGATGCAGAATCGCGAGGATTGCCAGCGCCCGCTCGCCGGGATCGATCATATGCCCGCCGGTACGCTCTACCTCATGCTGGCCGACGCGGCCGCCGCGCATCCCGTCGCTTATGCCACGCACCGCCTCGCCCATCTCAATGCGACCCTGCGCTGGCTCGTCTCGCGCGACTGGCCGCTCGCCGCGCCGCCCGCCTATAACGAACCGAACACGCTTGGTCTCGACAACCCACCGAGCGGCGCGCTGCTGCGCTGGCAGCAACTGGCGGCGAACTTCATCGACACGCCCCTGGGTTGGCCCTTCTTCTGGGTCGTGCTCGGCATCTGCGGCCTCGTGCAGGTCCGCCGTATCCCGCCAGGCCCGCGCCGCGACCTCGCGCTGGCGCTGCTCCTCTCCGCCCTTTGCCAGGAAGCGAGCTTTACAGTCCTCAGCATCTCCTCGGACCTGCGCTATCATCTCTGGCCGATGCTGGCCGTCGCGCTCGCCTGGGCCCTGCTCTGGGACAAATGGCGCCCGGACCGGCGGACGCTTCTCTGCCTCGCCGGGCTATGCGCCGTGCTGCTGCCTGCCCTCGCCGCGCGGCTGAGTCTTCCGCAAGGTCCCATCGCTTACGCGGATCTGCTGAACTAGAATCTGGCCCGGTAGCCCTTGAGCGTCATGGCGAGCGACGACATCGCGCGTGCTTCGCCCGCAAGCCGGCCTCGCCATGACGAACCATTCAGCATGGCGAATTCAGCAGCCTCACCCCGCCCGCGCCACCTTGATCTCCGAGATCAGCCCGTCGCGCAGCGCATAATGCACGAACACATGCGTCTGCACGGACTGGCCGGCCTTGAGCGGCGCCACGACGAAGTCCGGCGCATCCACGACCGCCGTGAAGGTGCTCGTGCAGTCCACCGCGATGCCGTCATCGTCCATGACCAGCTGGTGGATGGTGAGATGCTCCCGCACCCGCGCGAACATCGTGCCGTAAAAGCCGGTGATCGCGTCGCGCCCTTCCATCAGCGGCATGTTAGGCAGCGCCAGCGTGCAATCCTCGGTATAATAGCGCCCCGCCCGCTCCATGTCGGCATTACTGAAGGCGGCGGCATAGCCATCATAGGATGCGCGCCCGCCCGCACTCGCCGACAGCATCGGCGCCTTGCTCACGCCCTGCTCGGCCGGCCAGGCCATGGTGCACAGCTCGCTTATCTGCCCGGCTTCGTTGGTCTCATAGGTGGCGAAGAAGCGCACCGTCATGATGTCGCCCGGCAGCAGCGCGCCAAAGGGAAAGTCCGGCCGCGCCTTGCGGCAGACGAAATCCATGTCGACATCTGCGAACAGCCTCTTGCCCCGGTGCATCACCGTGCGCGGCCGGATGATCTCGCGCACCCCGTCATGCGCCCAGTCGAGGAAGGCGCGCAGCCCGTCACGCCCTTCCACCGTCCGCGTCGAGCTGCGCATCGCGCAGTCCGGCGCGTACCATTTCTCGACCAGCGCGGCATCGTCGCCCGTGTTGAAGTCGGCGACATAGTCGGCATAGTTCATCTCGCTCTCCCGCACACGCGCCCAACACATGATGCTCTGGCGTCGGCACCACTGTGCGTCATGCGCCATCGTCATGACAAGCGGCGGCGTCGGACGGCTCGTGGCATTCGCGGTACGCCTACACAGTACGCGGCCCTATTATGGCCTCGGGCTAGCTGCGTTCAGCGCGACGGGGCGCACCTCGCGGTTGAGGAAAGAGAGAAGCCGGTCGTGAAACATGACCACCAGATGGCCGGCGTCGGGAACGATCTCCAGCCGTTTCCGGGGCGCCTTGATGCGTGCAAAATAATCGCGCACCAGCGCTGTCGGCGTGTTGCGATCGTCCGCGCCCTGGAAGAAGAACATCGGCACCTTGAATGACAAGCCCAGGCTCTCCGCCTCGTATTGAGCGGTCGGAGCGAACATGCTTCTTTGCGCCGACAGGAATGCCTCGACCCCGTCATATTCCGGCAGGCCGGTTGCGACATATTTCGCGCCGGGCGGAGGCGATCCCTGCAGAAGCTTTCCGGCCTCGGCCATCGCCGCCGCTTCCGCCGGGCTCGGCTTCTGGAAGGGAGGGTTCACATATTTCTGCCGGACGAGGAAATCCTCGAACCGCGTATAGGGCGGCGGTCCGACCTTCTCCAACTCTTCGATCGCCGTTCGATCGTTGCGCTCGCGCGCGGCTTTCAACGCCTCGTCATAACCCAATCGCGCGCCCTTGGGTCCGCTCACGAATTGCGCAGCGCCCACATAAGCGGCGACCAGATCGGGGCGCTTGCTGGCCAGCTGCAGGCCGAGCAGCGTACCCCAGGACGTGCCGATCACGATGAGCTTGCGGCTGCCCAGATGTCGGCGCGCCCACTCCGCCACCGTGATCGCGTCACGGGTATAACGCGAAATGCTCATTTCGCCGATCCCGGACGGACCGTTTTTGGCGTAGGTCGCGCCGCCGCCGGGCTGATCCCACTGCACGATCGTATAGTCCTTCTCCCAGGCCGCGAAGAGCGGCGCCTGACCGCTCATCGGCACGCCAGGGCCGCCATGCAGCCACAGGAGAACGGGATTTCGCCGGTCCTGACCGCGCACGGTGATCCACTGCGGCGATCCATTGATGTCGACGAACATGCCCTCGTCAATGGCCATGGCGGCATGCTTTTGCCCCGCGACGGGCTCGCCCGGTGCTGCGGCGGGGAGCAGGCAAAGCAACGCTGCGGCAACCGTGCGCCTTGAAAGAGAAATCATCGGATTGGCTCCAGGCGGCAGATCCGACCGAATGCCGAATCGCCTCCACCAGGATATATCGCAGACTAGTTTAAAATACAAACTAGTCTGCGATGTTGATATTCGGACGCACCCGCCGTAAACGGCGGGCTGGACTGCCCGCCGGCAAAATCGGCCGATCGATCCAGGGGGATGGAGTTCTCACATGACGGAAGACACGGATCAGGCACGCCGCGATCTCGCCTTCTTGCGCAGCTTAGCGGAAGATGGTCGCCCGACATTGCGCGCTCTGGGCGCACTGATGCTGGTGAGCGGCCTCATTCAGGCGGTCAGCGCACTCAGGCTTTGGGCGGTTGACACGGGATGGCTTGGATGGCCCGATGCTTTGCGGGCGTATCTCGGCATCGATGGCGTCATCCTGCAACTCGCCATCATGATATTGCTGCCCAAATTGGACCCCTCACTTACCTTGCGGCCCGGTTCGGCCAGCCCCGCGGGCCGCGCGATCCGCGGCGCGATGAATGCCTTGGCTTGGGCTCTGGCTGCAGCCGTGCTGGGACTTATCGCCGCGCGATGGCAGATGCAGGATGGACAAATCCTGTCGGTCGGATTTCCGATCGTCCTGTTTGCCCTCGCAGCGGCGACATGGCAGGTGGCCTACGCTGTCAACCGCCGCCGCTGGGCGCAGCTGGCGGCTCTGGCGAGCGTCCTGTTCGCTATCGCTATGGGATCGGTCGCAGGCGGTTCGACAGCGATACTCGCTCTCGCAGCTGGCTTCGTCTCTTGCTTCGCCATTCCCGGCGCCGCCATGATGCGGCAGGCGCATAGGGAGGTCTAAGGCCATGACGGCCTTCGACATTGAAGGCATCGACGATATCATCCACGGCCGCATGCGGCTGGGGATCGTCGCTTATTTGGCGAGCGCCGAGGTTGCCGACTTCAATGAACTCAAGAGCAAGCTCAAGGCCACCCAGGGCAATCTCTCCGTGCACCTCTCCAAGCTCGAGGAAGCGGGCTATGTGAAGATCGAGAAAGGCTTCATCGGACGAAAGCCGCTGACTCGCGTTACACTGACCGCATCTGGTCGCGAAGCGTTCGGCAATTATCTCGACGCGATGGGCAAGCTTCTCGATACACAAAAATAGGAAGCGTGGCCCCCGCCAATCCGGTCACCCGACGGACGAAGACAGCATCTAAAAGCGGCCATTGGCGCCGTTTCGTCAGGAATTCGTGCGGTGTCATTCTCTATTTTCCGCCCACAACGGCGCCGCGTTCGTCGCCAACGGCCACATCTCGCCGCTCGACGGATCGGTCGGCTTCGGTGTCGGGACGTTCAGCTACACAGTCCCCGCCATTACCGTCACGCACTTCATCCTGGCGGCCAATGCCGTGCCCAAGCCCACGGCCTGGGCGCTGATGGCCAGCGGCTTCGGTATCGTCGGCGCGGCCGCACGCGGCAGGGCCCGGGCGACGCGCGCCTACGTCCATCGTTATCGAGTCACGAAGCGCGGCCGCCAACCGGCTGCGCTTTTGCGGTCGGATATCCGTCGGTCCCAGAGCGGCCGCGCTAGGCTGGACGCCCCTCGCAATCCCTCCACCACTTTCCTATCTTCCACTCTGGACCCCGAAATGGAACAGATATAGAACGGAGCGCATGAGTCTCACCCACATCAGCGTGCGCGGCGCGCGCGAGCATAATCTCAAGGGCTTCGACGTCGATCTGCCGCGCGATGCGCTGATCGTGATCACGGGCCTGTCCGGATCGGGCAAGTCGAGCCTCGCCTTCGACACCATCTATGCGGAAGGGCAGCGGCGCTACGTGGAGTCGCTCTCCGCTTATGCGCGCCAGTTCCTCGAGATGATGCAGAAGCCGGACGTCGAGCACATCGACGGCCTCTCGCCCGCCATCTCGATCGAGCAGAAGACGACGAGCCGCAATCCGCGCTCCACCGTGGCGACCGTCACCGAGATCTATGACTATATGCGCCTGCTGTGGGCGCGTGTCGGCATCCCCTATTCGCCCGCGACCGGCCTGCCCATCGCCGCGCAGACGGTCAGCCAGATGGTCGACCGCGTCCTCGCCCTGCCCGAGGGCACGCGGCTCTATCTGCTCGCGCCCGTGGTCCGCGGCCGCAAGGGCGAGTATCGCAAGGAACTGGCCGAGTGGCAGAAGGCGGGCTTCACGCGCGTCCGCATCGACGGGGAATTCTATCCGATCGAGGAGGCCCCGGCGCTCGACAAGAAGTACAAGCATGACATCGAGGTGGTCGTCGACCGCATCGTCGTGAAGGCGGACATGGCGACCCGCCTCGCCGAGAGCTTCGAGGCCGCGCTCAAGCTCGCCGAGGGCCTTGCCTATGTCGACCTCGCCGAGGGTACGGTGGCGGGGCTGACCAGCGCACCTTCCCCGTTCGTGTCGAGCGAAGTCGAGACACGCGAGGACGGCGCTTCCGGCATCTCGACTTCGCTCGATGCGAACGGAGCGGCGGGAAAAGTGACGGCGGGCATGAAGAACACCGGCGTCCCCGCCAACCGCATCATCTTCTCCGAGAAGTTCGCCTGCCCGGTCAGCGGCTTCACCATCCCCGAGATCGAGCCGCGCCTCTTCTCGTTCAACGCGCCGCAGGGCGCCTGTCCGGCCTGCGACGGCCTGGGCGAGAAGATGCTGTTCGACGAGCAGCTGGTCGTGCCCAATGAGAGCCTCAGCCTCAAAAAGGGCGCCATCGTCCCCTGGGCCAAGTCCAACCCGCCGAGCCCTTATTACATGCAGGTGCTCGGCAGCCTCGCCCGCGAATATGGCTTCAGTCTCGACACGCCCTGGCAGGAGCTGCCCGGCGAGGTGCGCCTCATCATCCTGCACGGCACCGGCGGCAAGCCGGTCACGCTCACCTTCCAGGACGGCAAGAAGACCTACAGCGTCAGCAAGGCGTTCGAGGGCGTCATCGGCAATCTCAACCGCCGGCTGCTGCAGACCGACAGCGCCTGGATGCGCGAGGAGCTCAGCAACTACCAGACCGCGCAGCCCTGCGAGACCTGTGGCGGCAAGCGCCTGAAACCGGAAGCATTGGCGGTCAAGATCGCGATGACCGACATCGCCACCCCCACCGCCATGTCCGTCGTCGACGCGCTCGCCTTCTTCACCGGCCTGCCCGACGCGCTCACGCCGCAGCAGAACCAGATCGCCCGCGCCATTCTCAAGGAGATCGTCGAGCGCCTCGGCTTCCTCAACAATGTCGGCCTCGACTATCTCAACCTCGACCGCACCAGCG
>JAGIAZ010000021.1 GCA_017744605.1 Sphingobium sp.
GACGACAGCTATGTCTGCCCTGCAGGCAAGCGTCTGCACCCAACCAACCGCAACTTCACCACGGAGCGCTCTCGCGTCGATAAGGACGGCTTCATCCGTTACCGCGCCCGCCAGCAGGACTGCGGCCTTTGCGCGCTACGACCAAGCTGCACGCCCAACACACCCGCTCGCAAGATCGCGCGCTCCATCCATGAAGGCGCACGGGACATGGCCCGAGACATCGCCAACACCGATGCCTACGTCACCTCGCGGCGACAGCGAAAGAAGGTCGAGATGCTGTTCGCCCACCTCAAACGCATCCTCAAGCTCGACCGGTTGCGGCTACGCGGTCCCAATGGCGTAAAAGGCGAGTTCCTCCTCGCCGCCACCGCCCAGAACCTGCGCAAGATGGCCAAGATCATCCCGCTGACCACACAGCTAATGCCAGCCTGAAGAGGAAGGGCGCCTCGCCATCGCTGAGAGACCTTACCAATCCAGGCCGAAAGGCCACTTCTTCAACAGAATCAGGGCGAGACCGGTCTTCCACGAGACTCACCAACCATCATATCCGTAGGAAGGGCGATACTGGTTATAAATTTGCCAGGACTCGCGCCGGTGTTCGCGCGCATGCTCCCAGCGCAGTTCATGGTCTGCACGCTCGTGCTCTCGATCAAGATAGCGGTGCAACTGTCGATGCTCTCGCGCAGTCATCCATTGTTCGTGCGCCCTGGCGTGCTGCTCATCGAGCTCATCATGGATATCATCATGCTCGTCATCCAAATCTTCGTGCAGATCACGGTGCCAATTCTGCCCCCGGTAGCCATCATAACCGGGATAGCCGTACCCGCCGGAGCCAATGACGATGGAAAATCTGCCCTGCGCCGACGCGGCGGCAGGGGCCAGCAAAGCGAATACGGCAGCCCCGATGACGGGAAAATCGACCTTTAGTTTCATGTCAGCCTCCACAATGCGTCTGCAGAGGCTTGTCGCACGTTGACACTGCATGGTTGCTGAAGCGCGCGTTCGCCCGCGGTTCAGAAAGGAACCACGAGGAGCCCCCTCACTTCTCCCCAGCGCCGTCCCCGATACGATTTAGATACCCATCGGCGCCTCGCCCCGTCAACAACCGCATAGCCTCGGGAAGAGTTCTCTATCCCGTGAGTCAACGGACGGCGGCGCCTCCTGGTCAGCCCCTCGCGATTTTCGATACCCGAATGGAAGGCGGTCGCCGATCAAAGACACTAGCTCCGGCCGATCTTTGCCCCATTGCGTGCAGCGCGTTTTTGTCGGTGAAGTTTATTCAGATAGTGCCAGGTGAAGACACCAGGCAGTCCAAGACCAACGGCCCAGTGTACAAAACCGGTCCAGTCGCGCAGCGCTTCATCGCCGGCGTAGTAGAGCAGGTAGCCACTGACGATCAGCACGGCCAAGGCTGCACATAGGCCTATTCCTGAGATGCGTTGGGTCACATAGCTCCAGCCCTTGGGGACATGGACAACGAACATGCCACCAATTCCGAGCAGAGCCGGAACGAGAAAGAAGCCATGTATGGTCATCATCCACGGTTCGGCCGGGTTCATCTCAGGCCCGAACCCTCCCGGCTTCTGCCCAAAATGGTGCAATAAAAGCCAGCCTGCGCCCGAGAGCCAGAGCCCGGATCCGCTAAGGGTGAGCAGCCATTTCTGCCAAGCAGCGAGTCTCGTGGTTCTGCGGTGGGGCATCAGTTCGGTACTCCGGCAGCTGGCATGTCGAGAACGCGGGCCTCGAATTGCCCGGCCACCCGTTCCGCGAGGATGCGATCAGCCATGACGACCTTGGTCAGCGCGTCGGCAACGATGCAGGTAGAGGCGATCACGGAAACGCGATGTTCAGCGAGGACACTGACGCCCTCCCGTCCGATATGCGGCGATACTGTCCGTCCGCGATATCGGCGGCGATTTCCGAGATTTGCTGAGCTAGCCAAGGCGCAATTGCGGACGGGGACCATGAAACGGATTTGACCGTTGGCGTCACGCAGCTCGACCGGCCAGTCGCAGTCACCGAATGCGCGCAGATCCCCTCCAGCGTTGATCAGGGCCGCGCTCACGTCGCGCGCCAACAACACCTCCACCGCACGATCGACTGCGTAACCCTTGGCGATCCCGCCAAGATCGACCAGCACGGGGCGGCGACAGCGAACGTGGCATTCATCGACAATCTCGATGTCGTCAGTTGCACCGACATAACGATCGAGGCGCTCAATATCGGTGCGTGGCAGGAAGCCGCCGCGCACAAGCGCACGACCCACGGCCACATCAAACAGCCCATCGGTTACGCGACACAACTCGATCGCTTTGCGCAGGACTATCACAGTGTCAGCGTCAACTTCGACCGGTTCACCCGGCACTGCCTCGCGCATCCTCGCCAGGTCGCTGGTCCTCTCGTGGAACGACATCCGCCGATGAATATGCGCCACGGTGGCGAAGGCTTCCTCCACCGCGGCGGCGTGGCCCTCCGGCAGTGAAATCTCCACAAATGTCCCTAAATGTGGTCGGCAGCGCGTGATCACCCGTGTGGCAAAGCCACGTGATGGATCGCCAGGATGCGCTTCACCCCATCGGTGATATTGCGGCTTGAAAGCGTGGCACCCGAGATATTCGGGATATCCTGATTAAGCCGGAATGGGTCTGCCAAGGTCTTTCCTCGAAATCGCTCGCGCCAGCGCGGATCACGCACTTGCCCGCCCTTTGACTCTCGGTAGCTCAAGATTTCTACGCCTAGAACGTGGCCATCCGGCGTGATGGCTGTGGCATAGGTAATGAACTCGTGCTTGCCGATCACTTCGTCGACAATTACCCAGCCGATGGCTGCATTCTCACGCGTCGCCTGCCAGATCTTTGGTTGGTTCGTGCGTTGCGGCACACCCGACAAACGGCGAATCTGCTGCAATTGCGCCGGGCTCAAGACGACAGGAAAAGCAGTGAAAGCCTGGGCCTGCGGGATCAGGGCGCGCTGCGCCTGATCGACGGTGAGATAATCCGTTGCCCAGGCAGGAGACGAGACGACAGCAAGGATCGGCAGAGCAGCAATATGCGCCCAAGGGGGTTTGGACATTGGTAGCCTCCTAAAAGTTCACGCCCAGCTTGAGACGAAATTCGTTCTTCGTCTTCTCGATCAGGTGCAGGCTGCCGGTTTGTCCCGGATAACGCTCGCCTCCGCCCTTTATCTGAGGGAACCAGGTCAGCGTCGCCCAGAACTTTTCGCCGCCATAATGGATTGTAGGACCAGCAAAGAGCGACCAGCGCTCTTGTCCGACCTCGGTTTCATATTCGCTGGCATATTGTGTTTCGGCACCGACAAACCAGTTGGGCGCAACACGGTAGGTCAGCCCGGTTCCCACCGAGAGTTCGATCTCCATCTCCGGCGTTGTCGGCCAATCAAAATCCGCCGGCAGATTGTCGATGGGCTTCCTGGTCTCATGGCCGGCCTTGAGGCTGAGATTGCCGACCCAGACGATCTGGCCCTGGCGAAAATACTTCTGCGCGGCGAGCGTTACCCTGCCCTCATATTCGATCTTGTCCTGCCCGCTGTGCGGATCGAGCGTTTTCACTTCGGCCGACGTGATTACCGCCAGTCCGAAATTGTCGAGCGCCGGGCTCAGCACGTTGAACTTGGCCTTTGCCTCGACACCATTGAACCGTGGCCCCTTGTCGATGTCAGCCGGCAAATAGCCATCGATCAACAGACCCTGGCTTTTGATTGTCAAAAAGCTCATCGCGCCTGAGAGCGTGATCCGGTCGGTCACTCCATATTCGACTTCGATCTCGGTATCGACGGCGCGATAGGTGCCCTGTCCCTTGTTCGAGCGCAGCGTGTTGAACACGTAGACCTCGCCCGACCCCTTGGGCAGCGTTTCTGCCCCGGTGTTGTAGCCGAACAGGTTCTCGTCCGCATGCGCGACGCCGGGTAGCGCGGCGCCACACATCAGGGCCGCGATGGCCATGGCTCTACACTTCAATTTTCCGCCCCTTCGTTGATGAAACTGGGGTGCCAGTATAGCTAATGCGAATTGATAGCAATAATAATATGCGCTAGGCCGACACCGCGCAATAGAGCCACAGAAGGCCGCCGATTTTCGCGATAGCCACAGGTACGGCAACTGCCGTGGTGGTGGAACCCGCATCAGTTTGTAATCAGGCTGAATGAGTGGCCGCTATCGGGAAGCCGACTCTCGTCCTCAAACGCCTGAGTTCAGGGCGGAAGCGGCGCCTTGGCGTGCCGTTCGGACAGCTTGCTCTCCATCAGGATACTGGCCTGCTAGACGGTCAGCAGCGGGACTTGCCAAAATAAAAAAAGCGCCACTTGCGCCGTCGCTGATCCCACGTCAGAACAGCCGTGCCTTCCGTGAAAGCCGGGAGGTGGGGCGTGGAAACCTCTTTTCGATGAACTCGGTCGCTAGATTTGGAGGCCGGGTGGCATGCGCGCATGTCCAGCCCGTGAGGGTAAAGGCGCATGCGCCTGCTCATCGAACAGGTTTCCAACATCCGGCTTCGGCCGTCGCTCCGAGAGGAACATAGGGGCGGCAGACAAGAAGTCATAAGTCGCCTCCATTAAGTTGGAGGGCATAGATGTTCAGATGCTTGCTTTTCGGCGCTCCCGGGTTTGTAAATGGCGGACGGTCAGGAGCGTCCTCCTGTCGCTTCCGCAAAGGACGCCAGTTCCGACATGCAGCGATTGGTTTCGTCGCTCTTGCATTCGCGACCAGCGCCCAATCGCAATCTACGAGTAAGGACGCAGCGTTATCAGGGCGTCGAGCTTGGGATGCTATGAGATGCGCGGGATATGCGGCGTTCGCCGAAAATGCGAATGAGCAGATGAGATTGGAGAAGCTCGGCCTTAACGAAGGAAGGGTATTTCTCACGGCAGCGCGAGATGGGAAGATCGCCCAGTCTGATTTCGAGTCCACCGTGCCGCTTCGATATTATCCGATAATGACAGGGCCAACCGTGGATTTCGTGTTGGGTCGCATCTGGCAAGCAGCAGAGGAATATGTTGGCGATAAGCTTTGGGAGAGGGATCGATGGGACAGCAAGAATGACTATGTGTCTCCCGACAAAGCTGCGATAAAAGCACGAGCCCAGCGTTACTATGATAGCGAGAACTGCAAATCCCTACGATAGCTAAACAACTGCCTCCAAACAGACCTTTTGTCACGTTGTCGGAAGCTGTGTCGTGGATCGCATTTCAGGCTTCCATTGACGGGCCGGCTTTGTCGGCCGCCTTAGCTATAGGTCGGCTGCGCACGCCTTCGGATGCAGATGAAGATGCTCGGAATGATCGTGCTTTGGCAGAAGCGGTAAACCGCCTAACGGATTTGGGGTCAGCCGGCGTAATTGAAATACGTGGCCGGTATTTTCGTGATGTGCTCGATGACGAAATCGAGATTTTTACTGAGCAAATTCTACCGGTGCGCCTGGCTGACTACCGATGGTTCGACACCTTGGACGATTCATTGCATCGTGGCGTCGGATTAGCTTGGGATCACACGCGACGCGACCTTTGCTACCCGAGCGATGACCGGCATTATCGCTTCGTGACGGTCAATCGCGTCGATTTGCTCCGGGAATTCCCTCCTAGCTCGGTGGCGCGGACCCCGACTACTATCTCAGCAGAAATCGAATGTGAAAAATGGCTCTTGGAAGCTTTTTGCTCCGATGCTGAGAAACGCCGAGCAAAGCAGTCTTTCAGGGATGCCGCAATAACAGTTTGTGAGGGTAGGCTCAGTCTGCGTGGCTTCGATCGCGTGTGGGCGAAGGTTGCTCCACAAGTCGGTAGAAGTTTGGCGGGAGCAAAATCAAAGCGGTGAATCGATTCGCCATAAATTTATGTCAGCTATTTTGAGGCATCACGTCCTGCCATTTCCGCCCATGCCCATTGTGGGCGGAAAGGACGAACATGCACAGACTTGAAAGCCCAAAATTGGCCTTCACCATTGCCGAAGCCTGCCATGCGGTCGGGATAGGTAGGTCAAAGCTCTATGAATTGATCGGCCAAGGTCGCCTCGAAACGAGGAAAATCGGTTCTCGAACGCTCATTCCGGCGGAAAGCCTTCGTTCGCTAGTGGCAGGCGATCAATAGCTGCGCAGGCATCCCTTTCACGTTAGTGCAAAATGAACGGCGCGGGTGGCATTCGAAGTCGTCCAAAGCCAGGGCTTCTCGTTGAAATCGACCGGAAAGCCCAATTCATCCACCAAGCTTTACCCCCGAATATTTTTTGGAATCTATCATGCGTGTCATGATGGGGCCATGCCGAGAAATCTATCGAAGCTATCCCCCGGAACCAAAGGTTTCTGCCTGCGGGGCCCCGGCGAGATCGAATTGGGCCTGCCTGTTGGAACATCGACAACTATCTGCGCACCCGCGTTGGAGTCACCCGATCCATATCTTTCCAAGCAAAAGCGAGGCTTTCATGGACATTCACGAGATGAATGACCGTTACGGCATTTCGATGAAAAAGCTTCGTCGAATGTACCAGGACGGCATTCTGAAAATCGGAAAATCAGCTACGCCGAAATATTGGCAAATGGTCATTTCAGACATTCGCAAGGGCAAAATGAGCGCTCGTTCGATAGCCTTGGCCTATCGTTCGCCCAAGCAATTGGAGGAGCTGGCTCGGCTCACGCCAAGAGACCGAAACATTTTGCGTGAGCATTTTAAGCTGGCGGGGCTTCCGCATACAAATTTGGATTTAGAAGACCATTCGTTTCTCGCGCCCTGCGGCGCTGCCGAGAATAATCCGCGCTATTTGGCGGATTTCATAGAAGGCTTAAAGAAAGTTATTCCAGCGCAGAACGTATTTTATGAGTTCGTTGCCGTTCGGTGGCTTCTCCTCAAATGCAATCAGGACGTTGACATCTATAATACGGCGGACTTCCTTCCCAAGGCGCTATTTTATGCGAGGGCGGACCCATCATTCAAAGAATGGTGGCATAAGGAGCCTCATCTGTACGGGAAATATCGCATCGTCTACCATCGCCCTCAAAGCCGATATGATCTTTAGCGTCCGCCCTGGGCCTATGAATATGGTTGCCCATTGGATGCTGAAATGCTCGCGGTTTTCCCTAATGCAGAACACGTGGCCGATATTCTATGTCTGTCCGTTGTCAGCAGATATGCGGGATCCCTTTTGATTCGAAATCGGAACGGAAGGGTTCTACGTGGGGCTGATTTGGGGGCTCGTTTGAAAATTCGAAAACAATGAACTAATAATATCATAATGTTAGGAGATATTTTCGATTCCGTCCCCGGCACCATTTCCTCGTTCGCCATAGACGCTACAGCGGACGAAAATCCGCCATATTCCTTCCAGCCTCCGTTCGCCCATCGTTCGTGATAGAACGTCATAAGCCGTGCGCTTTTGGGGGCCGCATTGGGGCCCAATTTCCTGACGTGGCCCCCGCTTCGAAGAAGTGGCCCCCAACGATGGCTCTGACTGACACGCCGTCAAAAATGCCAAGCCCAAGGAAAAGCCGTACGAGCTCGGTGATTCTGGGGTGATGCCGGGCCGGTGTCTCGGCACGCCGTCGCTGCTTCCGCCTTCATCCTGAAGGTTTCGAAAGCGGCTATTCGCTCCATCATCATCTCGAGCAGCCGGCGTTCAGCGTTCCGGAGTGGCCGCTTCCGCGATGCGGGCAGCAAGATCCTGCATATCGTCGCGGATCCTGCGGAGGGCGAAGGCGAGTTCAAATATCCGTCCGACCGCTTCAAATCCGCCGGCGCGCGCGGTGTCGGACTTCTGATACGCATTGAAGACGGCTTCGAAGGCGTTTCCAGCATCGGCTTCATCATCTTGTTGTGCAACGCTCGTTCCATCGATCATCGCCCGCGCGCAGGCTTGCGCGTGGCTGGCCTGCGTCCGCAGCATCTCGGCTGCCGCCGCTCCGACCGATTGGGAGACGGTCGGGGGAAGCGGGCTATCCAACAGCCCGCCGATCTGCACGATATCATTGCGGACACGCCAAAGCGCTCGAGGAATGGCGTCGGACACGTCTTGGTCCGCAAGCCACAGCGAGCGTTCGCGGCGCGCCTCTATCAGCAATGCCTCGGCGGCGACGAGCGATTGGCGCACCGCTATGTTGGCGTCGCTCGATGCGAGCGCCTGACCGCTCTCAAGCGCGTCGGCTTGCGCCTCGAGCCGCTCCGCTATCGCATCGAGGACCCCAGCGAATCCCTTCATCATTGCGCCATGTGATCGCGATGGCAGGATGAATCGGCTGGCGAGCACCCCAACGAGCCCGCCCAGCGAGATTTCGAGGATTCGGTCGATGACGAAGGCGCCAACCGGAATATCCGGCGATCGCGTCAAGATCACGATGGCGGCCGTAAGCCCGGCGCCGCGCAGGCGCGGCAAGCGAACCGCTGCAAAGGTCAGAATCCCGGAAACGAGGATCAGCGAGGCGCCGATCGCGACCGGCTGATGCGGCGTCGCGAGGACGGCGAGGCCGCCCAGAACGGCGCCGGCGACGGTGGCGATGAGGCGATCGATCGCCGCGCCGGCTGTCGCGCCCACCGAGCCCTGCATCACGATCAGCACGGTGAAGAGCGCCCAATATCCTTGCTTCAGGCCGAGCAGCTGCACGATGAGGTAGGTCACCAGACAGGCGGCCATCACGCGAAATGCTTGTGCTAGGGCCGGCTTGTTTCGTGCGGCCAGGAAAGAGCCTGGCCGGGGGCCGGCCTTTTGAGGCATGGATATCGACAAAGCCTTCATAGCCCCTTTGTCTGGTGTTCGATTGCAAAGATGCGGAGCGAAGGCCGCGATATCGAAGCGAAATCCCTCCCACAAGCTTATGCTTCTTTCCGGATGGGAAGCGATGAACACGACTGCCGGTGACTGGGCTACATGGACGAAATTGAAGCGATATTTTGTGGTGGTGAAATGGACTTTCGCCGTCAACGGAGCATATGGAAAGCCGCCGCTCGCCCAGGATCCATCCCTAGCCAATGTCGCAGTTCGCCCGAAATATGGAACGTTGGACTCACGGGTGCACGTACCAATTTCTGCTGTCTATTCAGTCCTTTAAAGTTCATTGTCTTGTCCTTCCTCGCCAACCGCTGGATCGGCGAGGAAAGACAAATCCTTGAAGCTGGCGAGGGACAAAGGCCGAGAGGAGGTCAATGGAGCCTATGACTCCAGATTGGACTTACTCACGGATGTCCGCAGCGACGCGGTCGATGCCTCAGAAGGCTTTCCGCAGTCCGGCGAAGAACCCGCGACGCGCGCCATATTGCGGCGCGCCGACGCCGACGCCGGAGCCGTTGCGAAGCAGATAGACCTCGTCGAAGACATTGATCACGTCGAAGCGGATCGACAGGCCCTTCAGGACCCCAGGCCCGTCGATATTCTGGACGATGCCGAAGTTCGCGGTGAAATAGGACGGGAGCTTACCGCCATTGGGCACGATGCCGGCCGGATCGCCCGCGCGCAGGCCGTCGCCGTAGAGGAAATCGACGTTCGGAACGAGCGTGCCGATCCCGTCCTTGATCGTCACGCTGGCGCCGCCGGAGGCCGTCCAGCGCTGCGAATGATCGGTGAAGATGCTGTGCGCGGCGATATAATCCAGCTCGTCCTGGCCGAAGAAATATTGGCTCGAGATGATGTTGCGGCCCTTTTCCTCGCCGCGCGCGACGTTGGCGTAGAGATCAAATGGGCCGTGCGTATAATTCGTGCTGAGCTCGACGCCCCAGGCATAGCCTTTGGCGTAGTTGAAGGGCGAGAGCACCAGCGACGGCCCGAACTGGCCCTCGTCCAGCAGGTTGCGCTTGATCTTGTAATAGGCATCGATCCCGATCTTGAAGCCCGGTGCGATCACCTGCTGGATGCCGCCGTCGAAATAATGCTCGCGTTCCGCGCGGACCGGATCGGCGGTCGTGATCTCGGTGGCCTTGGTCGTTCCGGTGAAAAGGGCGAGCGTGGGCGCCGCCACCAGTTCCTGCGGCGGCGGCGTGAAGTTGCGGGCATAGCCGATATGGAAGGTGGTCCTGCCGCCGGGCTTCCAGACGAGGTTCGCGCGTGGGCTCAACTGCTGCTCCCGCGTATAGGCGCGGACCATATCGAAGCGAGCACCGTAATTGAGCGTGAGGGTCGGGGTCAGCGACCATTCGTCCTGAAGATAGACGCCGTAGAGCTGGCCGGTCTTCCCGCCCCGGTCGGTGATCGAGAGCGGGATGTCGGATGTCTGAATCACGTCCCCATTGGGCAGCGTATCGATCGTGAACACCTGGGATGTTACGGTCGAGCGCGTGCGCTCGTTCTGGAAGAACAGGCCGAAGCGCAGCATATGGCTGCCGGACAGCTTGTAGCTTCCGTCCGCCTGCACGCCGGCGGTCAGGCTCGACAGGCGGGAAGTGTCGGCGACGCCGGTCAGGATGAGATCCCCGCCCAGCGGGTCGGGCGTGTAGCGGGTCTGCGAGTAGCGGACGAACGGCGCGATCTGGAAATTGAGCGCCTCGCCGGCATATTGATAAGCGAGCACGCCATAATGCGTGATCTCGCGCTGGTTCTGGTCGAGCTTCGCGGAATCGAATGCCGAATTGCCGTTCAGCACGAAGTTCGTGCCCGGATCGCCTTGGCCCGGATTGTTCGGAATCTGGAAATGGCCGATCGAGGTGCCGCCGAAGGCGGTGATGCGGCTGGTGTCGGACAGGATGTCGGAGAGATAGCCGAAGGCGCGATATTGCCGCGTATGGTCGTGGATGGCGTCGCGCGACGCGGTCGGATTCTCGACGCCGAGATCGTTCTCGAGATAGCTTCCCGAGACGAAATAATTGAGGCCGCCGCTTGAGCCATGCACGCTGCCGCTTGGCTCGAGCGTGCCGCGGCTGCCGCCGTAGAAGCCGAGATCGCCGCCATTGTCGAAGGCGCCGCCGCGTGTTTTCAGGTTGATCACGCCCGATGTGCGATAGCCATATTGCGCCGGCAGCGTGCCGGTGAGCAGATCGATGGAATCGGCGATGTGCGGATCGAAAGTGGAGCCGAAACCGGAGATGCTTTCGGGCACGATCACGCCATTCAGCCGGTATTGGAGGTTCGCGTGCTCGTTGCGCACATGGATCGCGCCATAGCTGTCCAGCGTGACGCCGGGCGCCTGCACCAGCACCTGGACAAGGTTGCGGTCGAGGCCGCCCGGCTGCTTTTCGAGAAGGGAGCGGTCGAGTGTATAGTCACTCGCGCCGAGCGACGGGAGAATGGCGTCGCGCGCCTCGTCCAGCCTGCGCGCGGTGACGACGATATCGCTGGTTTGGTCGGCCACTATATTGGCAGCCTTGGCCGACCCGTCCTGCGCCATAGCAGCGGTTGGGATCAGCACGGCAGATGCCGCGCCGAGAAGGAACAGATTTCGCATTTACTTGGACTCCAGAATCTTGAGGTGGATTTTCCGTGAACGGAAAGTCCCATGTCGCACGCGGCCGGGCCGTACCCCTGCTCGCCGTTCGAAATTCAGGCGTGGAGCGGATTTGGTGGTGCGCGACTGTTCCAAGGGCGCAGGCCCTGGCGAAGGCTCGGTGCGACTGTCGGTATGACGATGGGCCGCTGGTCTGGAGCGCGTGGCATCTCGAATGCGAGTGCCGTCGGTAGCAGATAGTCACCGGCGTGCCCGATCTCCTGGCAGATCGGGCAATTCGCCGGCTGATCGGCGGGCGATTGATCGTCCGTGAGTTGCGCTGTGTCGCTCGTCCGGATTGTCGCCGCTGCATGGGTGCCGGGATGGGCATGGACATGTGTGTGCGTGACGATGCTTTGCCACGAGAAAGCCATCAACGCCGCAAGCAGGACGAACCATCGCGCGCCCATGGCAGCCGGAATCGAATGCGAGCGCCGCGTGGCGCGCGTCCCCATGCCGGTGCGGGGAGCCCGGACCTGCGCGTGTCTTACGACTCTCAGACCACACGCCATCATATCGTCAGTCGGTCACCACCAGCGCGCGGTCACTGCCGCGCTGCCCCAATGATATGTTGTAATAGCACATCGATCAACCCGCTTGTCTCTCTGCGAGGCGCGACCGCGCCACGCCCTGCCCAAAAACTCAAAGCGTCGTGCTCATGGTCCAGGTGGCAGCGTCGAGTTCGGGCGAACCGGACAATCTTTCGCATATTGCGTCGAGGTCGGCGGCCTGTGCCGTGGTCGGGATGAGCGTCGCGGCCAATTCGACCCTCTCGTCGGTTTCGGTGAGCACGTCGATCGATTGGATCGGATATCCGCCTTCTTCCAGCGCTTCGGCGAGGAGGTCTCGCGCTTCGGTCACGTGCCCGGCATCGCAAACGACATGGACCTTGTAGACGGCCTCAGTCGAACCTGCGTTAAGCGGTAGCCGGTTGATGTAGTTCACGAGCGGCCGCAGTACGGTGTTGCCGACGACGACCACCAGCGCGACCGCGGCAGCTTCTCCGATCAAGCCGCAGCCACAAAACGCGCCGACGGCGGCCGATGACCAAAGCGTCGCGGCGGTGTTGAGGCCGCGCACCTGCGCGCCCTCCTTCATGATGACACCCGCTCCCAGGAAGCCGATGCCGGAAACGACATAGGCAATGATCCGTACCGCTCCGTCGCTGCCGGCGATACGCACCCCGAGGTGGACAAACGCCGCCGCGCCCACGGCGACCAGCACCATCGTCCGCAGGCCGGCATTGCGCTGCCGTAGCTGACGCTCGAAGCCGATCGCGGCGCCAAGCACGAAAGCCGGGCCCAGTCGACCGAAGATGGCCAAAAAGTGATTGAGGATCTCGATCATGATCTCGGCCATTTCGGTTCGCGTGCACGCCAGACCCTGAAGCCGATACGTGACAGATGAGAGGCAAGGCGCATCACCCGGATCGTGACGCGCGGATCATTGATCCCCAGTCGCAATAGCAGGCGGACGAGCGCCAACATCAGGCTGGCCAAGGTAAGCCAGACGACGAACGGGAACAGGCGCTCCCACCAGTGCGGTTCGAGACGACGGTGCGCCATCGATCCGCTCCCATCAGAGATCCCCGTGCACGCGCAGCGCGAACACGTTGGCCGGGCCGCGATCGCGATTATAGCCGGGATTGGCGATGAGCTGATAATCCAACGAGAGTTCGAGTCCTTTGGCCACCGCCAGCTTGTAATAGGCCTCCCCGATGAATTCGGCGCCGGGATGCGGAAGGCGGCCATCCCCGACCAGCACGCCGATCCCGCCGGCATCCAGGTAGCGCTCGTGCACGCGACTAATGCCGTTCACTACGAAGGCTGCCCCAATCGTGTCGTCGCGGCGTTTCCACCCATTGCCTTTGAGCGAGAAACCGATTTGCGCCGTGCGATCGATATCCGTGAAGTCATAGGGTTCGATCGCGCCGTCGGCTGCGCCGCCGCGCAGGAACAGTCCAAGCGTGTCGGTGATCGCTTGCTCCGCACCGACGCTGACGCCCATCCGGGTCATGCGACTGCGGACGAGCGCAGTATCGGATAATCCGCCATTGGCCGCGGCCAACGCCAGGGCATTGGCGAAGCGCCCGAACCGGCCACGATTACGAAAGACCGTGAGGCGGACCGCACCCGGACGGCCACCGATCAGATACCGCCGCTCGACCTCGCCATCGAGCTGATATTGCCCGAACCGCGTCTCGAGCGTTTCGCCATTGGGCACTTTGGAGAGGTTGAATAGGCCCGCCCGGACCGTCCACGGCCCCTGATACCATTCGGCTGCGATCCCGGTCGAATAGCCCCAGGCGTCCGCGGCATAGTCGAACGTGCCCGCATCGACGACCGACCAGTTGAGGAAGTCGCGGCGCGGATCGTGCGCATAAGCGTTGGTGTCGAACACGTCGCCGATGCCGAATTTGCCGACGGTCAGGACCAGCCGGTTGGCGTCGCGGCTGCCGGCGAACTGATTGGCCGCACCATCGACCGCCTCCCGGCTGCCGCCCAGCCCGATCGTCTGGCGGAAGAACAGGCGCTGCAGTCGGACATAGGGCGTGGACTTGCCGACCTTATAGGCTTCGGCGCTGGGAAATCTCGCCACGCCGAGCGTATCCGACAAGCCGAACCCCTGATCGATTTCAGGGTTGATCCAGAACTCGCCGCCGCGCCAGGGCCGAACGCCGGCGTAGAGCGTCACATCGATGGTTTCCTTGACCTGATCCGGCGCCAGGCTGTTCGGCCCGACATAAGGCGATGCGAACGCCGGCGTGCCTTGCAGCACGAAGGTCGCTTGACCGTGAATCGCGATGTCCGGCGACGTCGCGGCCTCCTGCGCTTGTGTGGGGGCGCCGCCCCACATCGCCAGAGCACAGATTGAGCCAATGGCGTTGATGACGATCCGCATCTGAATCCCTCCGCTCAGAGCCGATGTGCCACGGCGAGTTCGATGATCCGGACCAACACAAGGCCACCGGCGATCACGAGGTAGAGGCGCAAGACGCCGAGCCACAGCTTCTCGCCCGACCGCAGGGTGAGCCGCGGCAAGGAATCGAGCGGTGGCATCCGCCAGCTTGCTTGGCCGCGACGGTCGATCGCCGCAACCGCTTCCGGCGAGAACAGGCGAATGATCCCCCAGGCGATCGCGGCGGCGACCGAGCCTCCGCCCAGGATCCACAGCATCGCCCCTGCGCCGAGATCGGGGAAGAGCACCGACGCGGTCAGGATCACCGACAGCATCACCAGCACGGCGATGACGGCGCCGGTGAACAGGTTCAGCCAGGGGCCATTCCGCCACGGCCCCAGCACCGCCTCGTCGTTGCACAGCAGCAGCAGGAAGACGGTTGCGCTGGGCAGCAGCACGCCGGCCAGCGACTGGACGGCGTTGGTCAGCAGGCCCAGCGGCGTGCCAGGCACGAGGACCAGCGCGGCCGCGACGCCGACCAGTCCGGCGAAGACCAGATAGAAGGCGATCGATTCCCGCGGCGATCGATGCAGCGAATGGCGGATGCGGAACGTGTCGCCGATTGCATAGGCAGTGCTCAGCGACACGGCTGAGGCGCCGATGATGGACGCATCGATCAGCGCGATCGCGAACAATGTGCCCATCAGCCGGCCGGAATGGGCCTCGATGCCCCGCGCGATCGCGCCCGCGTCAGCGAATTGGCCGAAGTCGGCGGTCCCGGCAAACGTCGCGGCGGTGAAGGCCATCATCGCGACGGCGCCGACGATCACGATCACGATCCCCACCCACAGGTCGATCCGGCTATAAGCCATGAAACGCGGTCCGATCCGCTTGTCGATGATGTAGCTCTGTTGAAAAAAGAGCTGCCAGGGCGCGACGGTGGTGCCCACGATCGCGATGATCAGCAGCATGACGTCGGCCAGCTTGCCGTCCCGCGGCAGGCCCGGGATCAGGAAATCGTGCGCGATGACGCCGACGGGCGGGTGGATGGCGAGGGCGATCGGGACGAGCAGCAGCGATCCGAACACCAGCACCATCATGAAGCGCTCGAACCGCCGGAAGCTGCCGGTGCTCGCGGCCGCGACGATCAATACCGCCGCCAGGATCACGCCCGGGACTTTCGGCACGCCGAGATAGGCGAGGCCCAGCGTGATGCCGATAAACTCGGTCACGATGGTCAGCGCGTTGAGCAGGAAGAGATCGACGACGCTAAAGGCGCCCCAGAATTTTCCGAAACGCTCGAAGATCAGGCGGGCATGGCCGACGCCGGTGACGGCACCCAGCCGCAGCACCATTTCCTGGTTCACATACAGCACCGGGATCAGCAGCAGCAGCGTCCACAACAGGCTGGTGCCGTAATTCTGGCCGGCCTGGGTATAAGTGCCGAACGCGCCGGCATCATTGTCGCCGACCATCACGATCAGGCCGGGGCCGACGATCGCGGCGAGCGTCAGCAGGCGCCGGCGCCAGCCGATGCGGGCGCCGGTATCGTTCTCGGCGATAGTGCCGAAGGCGCCGAGTATGTCGCCCTTATGGGCAAGGTCGAGATGAGCGGTGGGGGCCGGCGCACGCGCCAGCGTCAGGGTTTCGGCATTCATGGTACGGACTCCGGGCGTGCGGGATCGATCTGGTCGGGATGCGGCGGGCTCAGGCCGCGCGGCAGCAGTGTCGGATCCGGTCGTCGCGCGTGCGAATCCGGCCGGAGGCCCGGCGGGCGCGCCGGTGGTTCCATATGATCGTGGCGCACCCCTGGATGCGCAGCATGGTGTTGGTCATCGCCAACCTCCTTCGGACTGGTTCGTGCCCGTCCGGAGAGGTCGGCGGCGCCGCTGGTTCAGGCGGCGGGCAGGCTCTCCCCGATCGGGGCGGGTCCAACGCACGGCGTCAGCGGAGCCTGGCTCCTACTGTCGCCCTCGCTGGACAGCGTGCTAGATCGGGTGTTCATCGTCTTCCTTCGCTTTGATGCGTGCGCGCATCGGCGGCCGACTCGCCATTGGCGACGCGGCTGATGAGTGATATACCTATCCGGGGTATAGGATCAAGACTGTCGAGGAAAAATGAGCCACGTCGAGAAAGAGAAGAAAAAGCTCCTGAATCGGCTCAAGCGGATGCGCGGGCAGATCGAGGCGATCGAGCGCGCCGTGTCGGAAGATCAGGAATGCACGCGCGTGCTCCAGCAGGCGACGGCATGCCGGGGCGCGCTCGATGGATTCATCGCCGAAGTGATCGAGGATCATATCCGCGAGCATCTGGTCAGCCCCGAGGCCCCGCCCGACAGTCCGCAACGCGTCGCTGCCGAAGAACTGGTCGAGATCGTCCACGCCTATCTGACGTAAGCATGCGAAAAGGGTGACCATGGCCGGTGCGAGAGCTTTCGAAGGCAATCGGCTCCTAGAGTCGCTAACATGAATTAGGACCGGGTCGCTCTCCAGAAACAAATTCGCTCGTCTGGCGTTCGGCCAACAGCAAGACGAGTTTCAGTCGCGCCAGCTTGCGATTGGCGTGCCGTGACCTCTGGTCCTGCACAAAGCTCATGAGCCCTGTGGGTCGATGGATCGCCGCACGGCACTGTCGTCTTGTTGACATGATAGGCCCATTGACGAAGGAGCAGACCGGGGTGTCGACAGGCTGATGCCAACACCCCGTCCCCTTTAGAAGGCAAACCGCACGCCAACCTTGTAGCTGCGCCCCAGCGTATCGTAGACAACGGGGTTAGTGGGCGCGAAGCTCGACGGGATGTTGTTGGGCGGATCCTTGTCGAAGAGGTTGTTCACGACGCCGAACAACTCCACATGACTTTCACCCGACTCCCAGATTTTATACTGCGCGTTGAGGTTCACATATGCCACTGCCGGCACGCTGTTGATGTTGATGCTGTTGGCGAGGGTCGTGCTGTAGCCTGCCTCATCGGGACCGATGTTGGTGACCTGATAGCGGCCTTTCGAAATGTATCGCAGCTGGACCTGACCCGAGAGCGGACCGTGCTGGAGCGAGGCTGAAGCATTGATGATATAGCTAGGCAGACCCGACGGTTGGGACACACCCGCGCCGTTCTGGCCGGCTCGGTCGACGGCCACGCCGGCCGTGTCGATTGTGATCAGATCCTTGACGACGGTGCTGAGAACGCGAAGGTTGAGCTTCGTGCGCGCGCCCAGCCGGACGGCGTAATCCGCTTCTATGTCCACGCCTCGGGTGATGAGGGTGTTCAGATTGAGGTTGGCGTTGATGATCTGTGTGAGATCGTTGGTCGAATTGCGCGTGATCAACGGGCAGAGCGCAACACTGCCCTGGAAGCAGCGCGTGACGATCACCTGCGCGCCGAGCGTGCTGATGGCGCCGTTCAGCTTGATATCGTAATAATCCGCAGAGATTCTGAAGGTGCCTGCACTGCCCATATTTGCCGTAATGATTGCGCCGGCGGTCCATGTGTCGCCGATTTCCGGCATCAGGTTGGCGTTGCCGCTGAGCAGGGTCGGGATCAGAACGCGTACGCCCTTCACCGGATCGTCAACGGCCTGGAACGAGCTCTGCGGCGTGGAATAGAGATCGAATAGATTGGGCGCTCGAATGTCCCGCGACCGCGTCGCCCGGAAGCGAAGGAACTTTGTGGGCGCCCATTCAGCGCCGATTTTCCAGGTCGTGACACTGCCGCTGGTGCTGTAATCGGTGAAGCGGACGGCTCCGTTCAGGCTGGCGCTTTGCGCAAACGGAAGGTCTTTCGCGAGCGGGAGATCGACCTCCACGAAGCCTTCCTTGACGTTCAGGCTCTTGCTGCCGCCAACGATGCCACCGCCGGGGCTGGTATAGAAATCATTCGTTGCCGAGATTGCATCAATCGTGCTCTCGACGCCGTCCCAGCGATATTCGCCGCCGGTCGCAAATGAGAGCGGCCCCGCCCAAAGATCGATCAGATCGCCTTTCAAGGTCAAGGACGCGACATGCTGTTTGATCTTCGTATCCTGCATGACCGTCCCGGTCACATAGGCGCGCGCGGCGGGTGAGGAGGCACCAGCGCCGAATGGATTGAGCGGCACGCATCCAGCGGCCGCGGCGCGGAATGCCGGGCCAGCAAGTGTCGCGCGGCAGACGATGTTTCCATTGGTATCGAGGACGGAGTCGATCGCGAAGTTCATCCGCGAGTTGATCGTCGTATTGTAGCCGCGCTGCGAATAGTCGGTCTGCCCGTATTGATAATAGCCCTCGACCGACAGAGCGTCGGTTACCTTCCAATCGAAGCCGGTGACGACGCGGTAGGTATTGCGCTTCACCTCTCCGATCTGCGGACCGATGTCGTCCCAGATGCGGCCGAAGGCGAGCGTTGCGGTGTTGGTCTGCACCATCCTCGCGAGCACCGACGCGGGGAGGAATGCATTGTCGCGCGCGATGTTGTACGCGCCTGCAGGCGAGATATCGCGCCGCTGGGCTCCGAGAAGGCGGCCCTGGACATGGCCGTATGAGCCCTCGAGGAAGACCTTCACATGGTCGGTGATCTCGTAATCCAGATTGGAGAAGATGTTCGTCCGCTCGCTCGGCGCTGACAGCGGGAAATACTGATAGAATGGCATGATGCCATCGCCACCGCCGCTCTGGAAAAGGCCGCTGCCATAGACCCCATAGTCGTGCTGGAATGTGGTGCCGTTGGGATTGAATTCCAGACCTTTCAGCGCACCCAGGACGACCAAACCGTTCAGCGATGAAGTCGCCGTCGTGGTATTCGGCAGAAGAAGAGTTGCCGGTTGTCCAGCAAGGACGCGTGTGCTTCCCGTCACGAAGGGGTTGCTGACCGCATTGTAATTGACGTTGCACCAGGCGCGGGTCGAACAATCTCCGGTTCCGGAATTGTCGACCCGTTCCGCGCCGATAATGAAGCGGCCGCGATTGTCGGCGAAATGCGTGCCATAGGCGAGCGACAGGAAATATTCCTCGTTATCGCCGGCCTCGGTCTGACCATATTGCATGCTTCCGCGCAGGCCAGTCAGATCGCGATTGATGATGAGATTGGTGACGCCCGCGACTGCGTCTGAACCATATGCTGCCGATGCACCGCCGGTCACCACCTCGGCGCGCTGGAGCAGCGACGTCGGGACGAGATTGAGATCGACAAGGTTGGCCGGCGTGAATGAGCCGCCGGCGACTGTCGAGGCTACAACGCGGCGGCCATCGATCAAAACAAGCGTGCGATTGCCGCCGAGGCCGCGAAGGTCCGCGGTCGAGGCGCCAAGATTGCTGACGTAAATTGCAGACGTGGCGGGCGAACTCTGGGCACGGAATGCCGGTATTTCATTGAGAAGCTGAGCCACGTTCGACGTGCCTTGACGGGCCATCTGATCGCCGCCGAGTACGGTCACTGGCGATGGCGTCGTAAACCCGGAGCGAGCGATGCGCGAGCCGGTGACAATGATCTCCTGGGCTTCGGCAGGTGCGCCCGTCTCATCTTTGGCCGAAGGCGCGCTCTCATTCGAGTTTTGCGCGAAAGCAGGCGAAGTCAGGCCGCCTCCGAGCGCAATGGCAATCAGACTGACCGCCGACAAAGCATGGATGGGGCGCAAAGCATTGTTGCTCACAGATATTTCCTCCCTCAAAACCGTCCCCCGCTCTTTGACGGCTATGGGGTCGGCAGCTGTTGTTGTTCAGGTGGCGCTTTTTGAGTCCATCGTACGGTCTTTCATCATTTTTGCCATCATTCTCTGGAACAGGATCACGGCCATGTCTGCGGCGCCTGCTGCATTGCTCGAACTGCCAAGCAGGAGAATGCCGGGGACCAGAAAGTCTTAGCGCGCCATGTCCAAAGAAACGTCATGCGGCTTTAGCGATCGCTTGAGCCCAACGAGGACGCCGGCGTTCCCGGGCGGTCTTTCTTTATAAGCGGGATCATATTCGGAAGGCGGGACCGTCCCTGAGCTTTGGCCAACCCGCCTTGAAGCTTTACGCAAACTTTATTCAGCCGACCAAATTCCCCGTGGAACCTTAACGGCCACCTGCACCACATCGCCGGGCGTGAATACGCGCCGAAACAAACCCAAGAGCAATGTCATGCGCCGCCTCGCGCCGAGCGAAGGATGCTCTGGATCAGGATTTGCGTGTCCAGTGCCTCGGATCCGCTCGCCATCGGTGGCCGCCCAAGCGCGATCGAACTGAGAAAGTCTGCGATCAGGGCTCGATGGGCATGGTGCGAGAAATCCATTGCACCTGCGCCATGACCGGTTCCCTCATCGGATGCCACGTTTTCGCGGAACCCGTTCAGGAGGCTGACATGCAGGGTCCCCCCGACGAGTTGCGCCGTCCCACTTGTTCCGATGACTTCGAGCGTTTCCGGGGTGCCGGGGTAGCTGGCGGTGGTGGCCACCATGCTCGCGGTGCCGCCGTCGCTCAGGCGGAACAACGCGGCGGCGAGGTCCTCGGCCTCCATGACATGAAGCGGCGTCGTCCGGGCAAGGGCAGAGACGACATGCAACGGACCGACCAAGGCGCGAAGCAGGTCGAGGCTATGAATCGCCTGTGTCATGAGCACGCCGCCGCCATCCCGCGCATAGGTGCCACGACCAGGTTCGTCATAGTAGCTTTGGGCGCGCCACCAGGGGACGTTGAGATGGGCGTGAACCACAGCGCCCAGCGCCCCATCGGCGAGCAGCTCGCGCAGGCGGCGAGGGCCAGGACGAAACCGATGCTGCAGTACGACGCCGAGCTGCCGCCCCGCAGCCTCGGCCGCCGCGAGCATCACTCGGCCGCTCTCGACGTCGAGAGCGAGTGGCTTCTCGACCAGCACATGCTTGCCCACCGAGAACGCTGCCAGCGCCAGCTCGCAATGGGTCGCGGGGGGTGTAAGCAGCAAGACGCAGTCGACCGCCGGATCACGGATCGCCGCAGCGACGTTCGTCGTCACGGCGAAGGGATAGGCCCGCCCGAAAGCCGCCGCGCGGACGGGGTTGGGCGTTGCGGCCCAGATCACGCGCGCGCGGTCGCTTAGATCCAGCAAGCTCAACGCATGCGGGGTGGCCGCCATGCCGAGACCGATGATGGCCACGCCGAGCATGGTTCAATTGCCTGCGAATCCTCGTCAGTTGGCGCTGAGCAATTCGACCGCCGAGACGATCGCCTTGCCCCTGGTCGGCCGAAAGTCGATCAGCAGACCGTCTGCGCCAACCTGCACGGGGATCGTGCGCTGCACGAGTGTCAGGGGCGCGCCGCCAGCGGATGCAATGTCGATACCGGCGAGCCGCCGTTCGCCATTGACGAGGACGTCGAACACGCGCGCGCCGACGCTCTCCGACGGTTCGACGAAGGAGAGACGCAGCGTGTAGCTGCCCGGCCGCGCCGGCACGCGATAGCTGAACGTGCCTTCGCGATAGGTCGCGAGCAACGCCGCATCACGCGATCCGGCGATCTGCTTAACTTCGGCAGGCCGGCCGTAATTGGCAGGCGCATTCACCGTTCCGGCCGTGCCGCCCTCGAAGAAATTGTCCGACCCGAACCGGCCGCTCTCGCTCGGTGCGGCCATCAGCGCTCCGGAATCGATGCGGATATTGGCAGCGACCTCATTGGCCAGGGTCCATTGGACGACATCCTCGACCCTGCTCTTTCCGAACGTGCCGCGCGCGACGATTCGGTTTGCACCGGTCTGCAGCCTGACGGCGGGCCAGACGCAAATCTTCTGTGGGCAGGCGTTGCGAGTCCCGAGCGAGCGCCCGTTGAGTACCAGCTCTGTGGTCGGCGCGTTGCTGTAGACCCGCACGTCCGTAATGCCATAGGCCCGATCCGTGTAGCGGCGGCCAGTGATGTACACGGTCGGATTGCTCGACCAGTTGGCGCGGTAGAAGAAATAGGGGTCCTTCTTCACGGCCCGGTCATAAGTGACGAGGCCCTTGGTGTTGATGTCGTCGGCGTCGCCCTCGCGGCGGATCGTCGTGGCGAAGTCGAAGCCCGACCACAGCCACGTCGCCCAGAGATCATGGCGTTCCGAAAGGATTCCCCAGTTCTGCTCGTGGACATAGCTCATATATTCTTCGGGCTGGTTGCGCCCGCGCGAGTCCACCGGGCCGCCGAGCGGATTGTCCGTGTGCATCGAGAGTGCGCCGCCCGCGCCATATTCGGTGATGGCGAGCGGCTGGCCGGGCCGCGCGGCGCGCAGCTGGGTCAGATGATCGCGGAGGTCCTCCGGCACGCCATAATACCAGCCGAAGTAGCGGTTTGCGCCGCCAAGATCGACCGCGCCGGAGACGATCGGCACCTCCGTACCCGGCGCGAAGAGCCGCCCCTCGCAGCAGGTCGCGATCGACGTCGGGCGGGAGGGATCCTCCATCGTGGCGATCTGCCGGAGGTCCTTCAGTAGAATGAGCGGATCGGCGAGCTGGCCATTGGGCGGCGTGACGAAACCGGGCAGCGAGTTTCCAAAATCGACCTCGTTGGCGAGGCCCCAGTTGGCGACCGACGCATGGTTGTAGTTCTGGCGGATCAGCTCGCGCAGCTGCTGGCGGACATTGGCGAGGCGCGCCGGCGGCATCGTCTCCTCATTACCCAGCGTCCAGGTGGACACCACGGCGACCTCGTCCCACAGGATGATGCCGGCGCGGTCGGCCAGCCTGTGGATGGGCTCGCCGTGCTGATAATGAGTGAGGCGGATAGATGTGACGCCCATGTCCCGGAGGATGGCAATATCGCGGGCGACATCGGTCTCGTCGATCGCCCAGCCCTTGCCCTCGTGATCCTGATGATAGCCGACGCCGCGCAGGGCGTAGGGCTTGCCGTTGAGCTGGAAACCCTTGTCCGGATCGAAGGCCATCTGGCGGATGCCGAAGTCCTGCGTCACGCGGTCCAGCACGCGGCCGCCCTCGCTGACCGTTGCTACAAGCTTGTAGAGATGGGGATCTTCAACTCCCTGCCAGAGATGCGCCCTGGCGACGTCGAGCTGGACGGCGGCATCCGCCGTGGCGCCCGCCGCAAGGACGAGCGGCTTGCTCACCGTCGCTGCCTGGCGCCCGGATCCATCGATGAGGCTGGCCGCAACGACGAGCTGCGCGGCGCGCGCGCCATCGTTGCTGAGCTTGATCGTCGCACCGACCCGAGCCCTGCCCTGGCCGATCGACTCAGTCCGCGCATAGACGCCTGACCCACCGGCATCGGTCATGGCAATGTGAATCGGGTTGGTCATCACCAGGCGCACCGGCCGATAGAGGCCGCCATGGACGAAAAAGTCGCCAGCCAGCGGGAAGATGTCGGCGGTGGATGATCCTGGTGCCGGGTTGCTGTTGTCGACCTTCACGGCGAGCAGATTCTTTCCATCCGGCGCCAGCGCGGCCGTCGCGTTGAGCCGGAAACGCGAAAAGCCGCCGCGATGCTCGCCCAGTTTGCGGCCATTGAGCCACACCTCGGCGGCCCGGCTTGCGGCATCGAACTCCAGCCAGACTTGCCGCCCCCTGGATCCGGCCGGCGTAGCGAAGGGCAGGCGATACCAGGCGATGCCCTGGCTCTTGTTGACCGTGTCCGGCCGGTTGGTGTGCGGGATATTGGTGGTCAGATAGGTGCCGACCCGGTTCCAGCTGTGCGGCACGGAGACCGTCTGCCAGCCCGCATCGTCAAAGCCAGGCGCCTGCGCCCCCGCCGTGTCGCGAAAGAAGAAGCGCCAACCAGTGGCAAGTTGGGTCACCTGGCGGGAAGTTTCGGCAGCTGGCGTCGTCGACGCGGCAGGCGCGATCTGCGCCAGAAGCAGCGACGTTGTTAAAACAGTCACCGCAACGATCAGCGACCTCATCACGCCCATCACCCTCTCCACTTCCGATTCGCTTCTGACTCTTGGCCGGAAACCTAGCCCGCAGCATCAGCTGTGGCGACCACTTTCATTAATTGGTCAAACTGATTTTGGACGAAAAAGCCCACGACGAGCCGGAAATACATGAGTCGCCAACTCCAACCTCCCCAATTCCGGGCGTTTTGGCGACTTGACGGCATAGGCACAGACTCTAATGGTCTGACCAGAGCCTGCGGGCCACGGCGAGGAGAGTAGGGTGCGGACCATTGCCAAGTTGCGTTGGTGGATCATCGGCCTCGTCACCGTGGGGACGATCCTCAACTATCTGGCCCGCTCGACCCTTTCCGTGGCTGCGCCGACGCTCAAGGCCGAGTTCGCAATGTCGACCGAGCAGTATAGCTGGGTGGTCCTCGCCTTCCAGGCCACTTACACGCTGATGCAGGCGGTCGCTGGAACGGTGCTCGATGCGCTCGGCAATCGCCTTGGTTTCTTCCTGTTTGCGGTCGGCTGGTCGCTCGCCAACATTGCCCATGCCTTTGCGACCGGCTGGCCCAGCCTCGCCTTTTTCCGCGCGCTGCTCGGCGCCACGGAAGCGGCAGCCATTCCGGCGGGCGTGAAGACGGTCTCGGAATGGTTTCCGCCGCGCGAGAAGCCGCTGGCGACCGGCTGCTTCCAGATGGGCACCAGCATGGGCAACATGCTCGCGCCGCCGCTCGTTGCCTTCTGCATCATCTGGTTCGGGTGGCAGTCCGCTTTCGTGGTGACCGGGGGTCTTAGCCTCGTGTGGGCCTTTGTGTGGTGGTTCGTCTACCGCTCCCCCGCAGAGCATCGGCGTCTGTCTGCAGAGGAACTGGCCCACATCCAGACCGGCCAACTCAGCGACGATCATATTGCCAAACCCCGGAGTCGGACAGAAATCCTGAAGAGCCGCAGCTTCTGGGCGGTCGCCCTCCCGCGCTTTCTCGCGGAGCCTGCGTGGCAGACCTTCAACTTCTTCATTCCGCTCTACCTCGTCGCTGCCTGGCACCTCGATCTCAAAACTATTGCCCTGTGGGCCTGGCTGCCATTCCTCGCCGCCGATTTCGGCTCGCTTGCTGCGGGCCTGCTCCCCGCTTATCTGATGCGGAAGGGCTATTCGGTCTTTGCGTCGCGGAAGCTGACGATGACGGCGGGAGCGCTGTGCATGATCGGCCCTGCGTGCATCGGCCTTGCCACATCGCCCGGAATAGCAATCGCCCTGTTTTGCGCGGGCGGCTTCGCCCACCAGATGCTCAACGGCGCGCTGATCACCTTATGCTCAGATGCATTCGAGAGTCGCACAGCCGGCACCGCGAGCGGCATGGCCGGCTCCGCAGCATGGATCGGCGGGATGCTGTTCACCTTCCTGATCGGCGCGAGTGCGGACAGCTTCGGCTATAATCCGCTGTTCGTGGCGCTGGCGGGCCTGGATTTCGTCGGCGCCGCGCTGCTTTGGCTATTGCTGCGCCCGAAGAAGAGCTTCAATCCCGCGCCGGCAGCGCCCCGGGACGCATGATCGTCCAGCCGGCGAGGCGATGACCGGCGGCCGCCGCTGCCTCCAGCGACGTTCCGGCCAGCCAAGCTGCGATGAACCCGGCATTGAAGGCGTCGCCCGCACCCGCCGTATCGACCGGTGCCAACACGGCGGGCGGTGCGATGATCTGCCCGTCCGGCAGGCGGCACCCCGCAGGTCCGAGCTTCATGATCGTGAGGTCGCAGCCCAGTGCGGTCCAAGTGCGTTGCGCGGCAGCCGCGTCGATACCGGGCTCCAGCCTCTGCTCGTCGTCCAATGTGGGGAGGCCGAGGTCCGCGACTGCAATCGCTGCGTCGCGCCACTGCCGCGCTTCGGCGGGAGTGGACCACATTGCGGGGCGATAATTGCTGTCGAAGGCCACCTGACCTCCGCCTTTCCGGACCGCTGCGGCGAGCGCAAGCAGTGCCTGGCGTCCTTCGAAAGGCAGGATCGCTAAGCTAAGCAGCGAGAAATAGAAGAGCCGCGCCTGCGCGACGTGCGGCATGAGGCGCGCCATGTCGGGCAGGGCGAACATCTCCCGCGCCGCGCTTTCGCCGCGCCAGTAGGTGAAGCTGCGCTCGCCACGCTCATCCGTGGTGACGGCATAAAGGCCGGGCTGACGGTTTGGGTGGCGAAGTACGAGGCGGCAGTCCAGCCCCTCGGCGGCCCATGTCGCGAGCATTTCGTCGCTGAAACTGTCCATGCCCAAGGCGGTCAGGTAAGCCGTCGGCAAGCCTTGCCGGGCGAGATGGATCGCGGTGTTGAGCGTGTCGCCCGCCGTGCCGAGCCTGGCTTGACCGTCGGCTCGCGTAAGCTCGAGCATGCCTTCGCCGCAGCAAATCACGACCGGGGCGGAATGCTTGCCTTCCGCCTGCCTTGTCCCCGGCCTTACCAGTTCCACATCGTTCCGTCCTCAAGGCGCGCCACCGGCAGATAAGCACGCTTATATGGATGTTTAGCAGCAAGTGCCTCGTCGATGTCAACGCCGTGGCCCGGGGCTTCGCCGCAGATCAGGTGCCCGTCCTCGAAGCGATAGTCGTGGGGGAAGACGGCGTCTGTCTCCTCCGTGTGGCGCATATACTCCTGGATGCCGAAATTCGGCACCCATGTGTCGAAATGGAGCGCCGCACCCATGGTCACCGGGGACAAATCGGTCGCGCCATGACTGCCGGTGCGCACCTGATAGAGCGCTGCCAGGTCGGCAATGCGGCGCAGATGGGTGATGCCGCCGACGCCCAGCACCGTCGTCCGGATGAAATCGATCAGCTGGTTCTGGATAAGATCCTTGGCGTCCCAGATGGTGTTGAAGATCTCGCCGACCGCGAGCGGTGTCGTGGTGTGCTGGCGGACGAGGCGGAAGGCCTCCTGGTTTTCCGCAGGCGTGCAGTCTTCGAACCAGAAGAGCTGATAGGGCTCGAGTAGCTTGCCGAGCGTCGCCGCTTCCTGCGGGGTGTAGCGATGATGACCATCGTGGAGAAGGTGATGATCGAATCCATAGGTGCTGCGCAGTTCCTCGAAGAGGCGGGGCACCGTGTTCAGCGCCTTGCGCGTGTCCCACCCCGTTTCGCTCGGCAGATCGGCATCAGCAGGCTCATAGGCGAGGGTGCCGCGACCCACGCCATAGGCGTCTTTCACGCCCGGAATGCCGGTCTGCGCGCGGATCGCCTTGTAGCCCATCTCGATATAGCGACCGACTGCATCGACCGTCTCCGGGATGTCGCGGCCATTGGCATGGCCATAGACCATGACGCGATCACGGCTCTTGCCACCGAGCAGTTGATAGAGCGGCATGCCCGCCATCTTGGCCTTGATGTCCCAAAGCGCGGTATCGACAGCGCCGATGGCGCGCATGGTGACGGGGCCGCGCCGCCAATAGGCGCCGCGATAGAGATATTGCCAGATGTCCTCGATACGGGCCGGATCCCGGCCGATGAGGCAGGGGACGACATGATCCTCGAGATAGCTGACAACCGAGAGTTCTCGGCCGTTCAGCGTCGCATCGCCAATGCCGTAGACACCCTGGTCAGTCTCGATCTTCAGCGTGACGAAATTCCGGCCTGGGGAGGTGACGATCACCCGCGCGCTTACGATTTTCATGAATCCTCTTCCCCGCCTAAAACGCATGGCATAAACGGGACTTGCCGTGCGGCATTTGGCCTGTCAAGGTTCGATTGATTGGTTTGACCAGAGGAGCTTGGTGTGCCCGATTCATCCAGAGATCGCTTGTATCAGGAGCTGGCCAAATCCTTGCTTGAGGCGTTGGCGCAGGGGCGTTACCCCGTTGGCAGTCGGTTGCCTGCCGAGCGCGAGCTCTCCCAGGCTTATGGCGTCAGCCGGCCGACCGTGCGCGAGGCGATTATCGCGCTTGAAGTGCAGGGTCTGGTAGAGGTTCGGATCGGCTCGGGCGCCTATGTGTTGCGCCTGCCCGGAAAAAGTGAAATCCCCGGCTTCGGCATTAGCGCGATCGAGCTGACCGAAGCGCGCCTGCTGTTCGAGGGCGAAGCGGCTGCGCTCGCCGCGACGCAGATCACCGATGAGGAGGTTGCGGAGCTCGATGGATTGGTCAAGCAGATTGCCCGCGAGAACATGGAGCCCGCCGGCACTGTCGATGCCGACCGCGCCTTCCACCTGACCATCGCCCGCGCCACCCGAAATGGCGCCGTTTACGACGCGATCGAGAATCTCTGGAGCCTGCGCAGTTCATCGCCCGAGGCCGCGCTCCTGCACGCCAAAGCGCGCACCGCGAACATCAAGCCGGTGGTCGATGAGCATGCCGCAATTCTCGGTGCCCTGCGCGACCGCGATCCGGTCGCAGCGCGCGCCGCCATGCGTACGCATCTCTCGGCGGTTCTGGACAGCCTGCTGTTCGCGACCGAGGAGAAGGCAATCGAGGAAGCGCGCCGTTCCGTCCAGGCCAAGCGCGATCGCTACAGCCGCGCGATCTCCTGAACCATGGCAAGATCGCTGATATTGCACCCGGAGCGCCTGCTGCCGGCCGAGCCCGCCGTGCGCGCCATCGCCCGCGATCTCTATAAGGGCGTCGCACGACTGCCGATCGTCAGCCCGCACGGGCATACCGATCCAGCATGGTTCGCCACTGACGCCCCCTTCGCTGATCCCGCCGCGCTGCTGCTCCAGCCGGATCATTATCTGCTGCGCATGCTCTATTCGCAGGGCATCGCGCTGGAGGCGCTCGGCATCGGGGATTCCGCGGTCGCGCCCCGCGAGGCATGGCGACTGCTTGCCGAGAATTATCATCTCTTCAGCGGCACCCCGTCGCGGATATGGCTGGACTGGGTTTTTGCGGAGGTCTTCGGACTCGAGGTGCGCCTCGAAAGCGACACGGCAGACCTCTATTTCGATGTGATCGCCGAGGCGCTCCAGCAGCCCGGGTTCCGGCCGCGCGCCCTGTTCGAGCGGTTCAATATCGAGGTCATTGCGACGACCGAGAGTCCACTCGACACGCTCGAGCATCATGAAGCAATCCGCGCCTCGGGCTGGCATGGCAGGGTCGTCACCGCCTATCGGCCCGACCCGGTCGTCGATCCGGAGTTCGAGGGCTTCCAGGTCAATCTGGATCGACTTTCGGCGCTGACCGGCGAGGACTGCCGGACCTGGCAGGGCTATTTGAACGCCCACCGCCAGCGCCGCGCTTTCTTCGCGTCGATGGGCGCCACCTCGACCGATCATGGCCACCCCACCGCCGCGACAGCCGATCTCCCGGCAGTGGACGCGGAGGTGCTTTTCGCGCGGGTGACGACGGGTCAGGCCAGCGCAGCGGACGCTGAGTTGTTTCGCGCGCAAATGCTGACCGAAATGGCCGCAATGTCGATCGACGACGGGCTGGTTATGCAGCTCCATCCCGGTTCCTTCCGCAATCACAATCGCGACCTCTTCACCCGCTTCGGCCGGGACAAGGGAGCCGACATCCCGATGCGCACAGATTATGTCCGTGCACTGAAGCCTTTGCTGGACCGGTTCGGCAACGACACGCGGCTGAGCCTGATCCTTTTCACGCTCGACGAGAGCGTTTATGCGCGCGAGCTGGCGCCGCTCGCAGGCCATTATCCCTGCCTCAAGCTCGGTCCTGCCTGGTGGTTCCACGATAGCCCGGAAGGCATGCGGCGGTTCCGGCTCGCCACGACCGAGACAGCCGGCTTCTACAACACTGTCGGATTCAACGACGACACGCGGGCATTTCTTTCCATCCCTGCGAGGCACGACCTTGCGCGGCGCATCGACTGCGGTTTCCTTGCCGAGCTGGTCGCCCAGCATCGGCTGGAAGATTGGGAAGCGGCCGAGCTCGCGCACGACCTCGCCTATGGCCTCGCCAAACGGGCCTACCGCCTGTGAGATTGTCGCGAGGGACGCTGGCACAGCTGCCCTTCGAGGCCGTTCGCCCTGGCTATGCGCACGCGGAGCAGGCCGTGGGGATCGTCCATTTCGGCATCGGCGCCTTTCACCGGGCGCATCAGGCCTGGTATGTCGATAGGGCCATGGCGGCAGGTGATCGGAACTGGTCGATCCTCGGCGTGTCGCTGCGATCCGACGATGTCGCGAGCCAGCTCAATCCGCAAGATGGCCTCTACACTGTTACCGAGCGATCGGAGCAGCCGTCCCAAACCCGCGTGATCGGCGCTGTTCGCGGCGTTTGCGGCCCGGCGCAGGGCGCCAAGCCGGTCGTGCACAGGCTTGCTTCAGCCGACACGCGGATCGTCAGTTTCACTGTTACGGAGAAGGGCTATTGCAGGCTGCCCGACGGTGGCCTCGATTTCGAGCGGGCCGGCGGCCCCGGGGCCTTCTACGGCATGCTGGCAGCAGGTCTCAAGGCACGCCGCGATGCACGCCTGCCGGGGCTGACCCTGCTGTCCTGCGATAATCTCGCGCATAACGGTCGCATACTTCATGGAATGCTCATGGCGTATCTGGAGCGGTACGACGCGCAGCTGAGCCGCTGGGTCGAGCGCGAATGCGCCTTTCCCTCGACGATGGTGGACCGCATCGTGCCGGCGACCACGGTCGACGACCTCACCCTCGTGGCCGCGCGGCTGGGTTTGGAAGATCGCGGCGCCGTGCTGACCGAGCCCTTCTCGCAATGGGTGATCGAGGATCGTTTTGCCGGCCCGCGCCCCCGTCTGGAGCAGGTCGGCGCCGAGCTGGTCACGGATGTCGAGCCTTATGAAACTGCCAAGCTGCGCATGCTCAACGGCGCGCATTCCGCGCTCGCCTACCTCGGGCTCGAGCGTGGGCACAGCTTCGTGCACGAGGCGGTCGCCGATCCCGTGCTGCGTGGCCTTGTGGAGCAGCTGATGCGCATTGAGGCGGCCGGCAGCTTCGCGCCCGCGCCCGGCCAGGATCTCGCCACCTATGCCGACCGGCTGCTCGCGCGCTTCGCCAACCCGGCGCTGCGGCATAAGCTGGCGCAGATCGCCATGGACGGCAGCCAGAAAATCCCGCAGCGCTGGCTGGCGACGCTGTCCACGCAAAGAAGCCGGGGTCAAGACTGCCCCGCCATTCTCGCTGCGGCCGGAGCCTGGCTACGCCGCCTGCGCAACCCCGACGCGCCGCTCGACGATCCCATGGCGACTGCATTGCGGGCGGCCGCGACAGGCGTCGATTGGGCGGTTGCGGCCATGCGGGTCTTCGGGCCAGGTGGCCTGGTCGCGAGCGACTGGACACCATCGGCCGCCGAGATCGCGCAGATGCAGGACCGACCGGCCTGAGCCCAAAAACAAAGGAGCATGACCCGCCAGAGACGGCAGATCATGCTCCTGGATCAGGCGAGTGGTTGAGGTCCCGCCTTCGTGCAGACCCTCAGCGCCCGGCAGCCGGGAGATGGTCGCCGTAGCGCTTTTCCAGTTCCTTTGTGAATTCGTCGCGCTTGCGCAGCTCGCCGAGCATCCCGTTGACGTCGAAGGACGCCACCTGCGACTTGATGAGCTCCGCGCCCTCGCGCGCCCACTGATCGCGCTGCTCGGCCGTCACGGACTCGACGAAGCCACCATGCATGACCGGATCGGCATAGAAGCTGCCGGCCGGCGTGCCGTTGAAGGGCGGCACATAGCGCGAGAGATTGCTGGGGTCCTTGATGACCTCATGCTTGGGCTGCGCCAGACCCACCGGCAGGTCGTTGAGGCGGCCGACGAGTTGATAGGCGCCATAGGTCACCAGGTTGCGGCCGTTCGGCGGACCATCGCCAAAGCCGGGGCGATCGCCGGGCTTGAAGGGTCGGATCATGCCCGTGTCCATCCACAGCACCGGCACGTGCAGTTCGTCGAAGGTCTCGCGCACGAGCGGCAGCATTGTTTGCTGGGAGGGACCATGCGAGGTCAGAAAGACGATCCGGCGGAAGCCCTGACGAACCAGCGAGCGGACCAGAGCCTTGAGATAGGGCAGACTCTCCGAGGTCGAGACGTGGACCGTGGCTCGGCTGCTGGTCGTCTCGCCCGGATAGAAATAAGCGAGATAGGGCATGACGAGCCCGTCGCCCTTCTCGGCCAGCTCCTGCGCATAAGCGAGCGGGATCACATATTCGACGTCGGTGGGTGAGCCGCCATTCTGCTCGACAGGGCCCACGGGCACGAACAACACGTCGTTGCGCTTGAGATATTCCTCGACTTCCCAGCCGGTAAGGCTGGTCATCAGGCGCGAGCGCATTTTGGGCGCCACCGCCGGCACTTGTGCGGCCGTTGCCGCGGCAGGCGCAGCGGGGGGCGAGGCCGAGGGCTTCCGTGTCTGTGCATTGGACGGAACGGATGCGGCCGAGACCAGTAACGCCGCGAGCGTCGCAAGCGAAACGGAACGGCGGATGATTGTCGGATGGTGCATGTTCAGGTCCTTCACTCTTGAACGTGTGTCGAATTGGGAAGGAGCGCGCAGAACGCGCCCCGCAGATCGCTGTCGGCCGCCGCGCCGCCATTCAGTTCGCTCGAAAGGCGGACATAGGCCTTGGTGGCGACATTATAGCGAGGCCAATTTGGCAGGCCGGGGCCGTTCGGATCGCCGTTCTTCGCGAAATTCGTCCAATAGCCGATCATGACCTCGGACAGGCTGCGATCGGCCGGCCCGTAATCGGCAGCCGCGAAGCCGGTGCTGGAGAGGTTTCCGAACACGTACGGCACTTCGAACGAATGGGCAGCGCCCTGCATCTCGCGACCGGGGACGAACTGCTCGAACTGATATTGCCACACCTGCCGGCCGGACCGCGCCGCACGCGCGGCATAGTCGACGCTGCCGCAGCGGAAGCTCGTATCGGTGACAAACTGCTCGCCGGGCGTGCCAAGCAGCCGGTCGCGCGCAGGCTCACCGCCATTCGCGCCGCCGTACAGGGCCAAAGCTTTGCCCGCATTGACCCCGTAGGCGGCGCGGATCGCTGCCGCCAGCCCATCGCTGGAAACGCTGCCGAGCCCCTCCCTTGAATTGCTGCCAACGAGGATGGCCGTGACAGTCGCGCGCCCGTGCTGCACCCCGTCGTCGCGACCATTCGCGACGATCACACCGTCTGCAACCGGACCGAAGCGCAGCCTCGCTTCGTCCGCCCGCTGGAGCAGGGAGGACATGTCAATGGCGCGGAGGGCAGTGAGCGAGGTTTTGCCCGCGAAGGTCACGCCTTGTTGCTCCGCGACGGCTTTGGGCATCGCCGAGATGGCGTCACGCGCCGCGCCGCTCTGGATGATGGCGCGATGGAAGAGGCCCTGCGCAGCCGGAGACGAGACGAGATCCACTACGCTCGCTCCGCCGGCCGACTGGCCAAAAAGCGTCACATTGGCCGGGTCGCCGCCGAAAGCGCGGATATTCCGTGCGACCCAGCGGAGCGCGGCGATCTGATCCTCGAGGCCGTAATTGCCCGACGCATGGATGGGCGATTGCGCGGTCAACGCGGGATGAGCAAGGAAGCCGAAGACGCCCAGCCGATAGTTGATCGTCACCACGACGACGCCGCGCGCGGCCAGCGCAGCGCCGTCATAAGTTGGGCTCGTCCCCATGCCGTTCTGGAAGCCGCCGCCATGGATCCAGACCATGACCGGCGCTGGCCCCGGGCCTCTTGATCCCGGTGTCCAGATGTTAAGATAGAGGCAGTCTTCGCGACTGATGCTCGATACGGCGGTTCTCCCGTTCGAAGGGACCTGCGCACAAGGCGGCCCGAAACTGTCGGCTTTCCGGACACCCCTCCAGCTTGCGGGGGACTGAGGCGAGCGCCACCGCAGCGGTTCAACCGGCGGCGCCGCGAACGGGATGCCGAGAAAGGCCTGGCCTGTATCGCGAGTCACGCCGGCCACGAGGCCGGAACTGGTCCGAACAGCCTTCGGGCCACCGCTGCCTCGCGCTACGGCTTCGTCCGCCGACGAAAGCGCCAGCGTCGCCGCTGCAAACAGCAGCGGCGACGGGATCGTCCGCCGTCCCGTGGAGCGAGAGCCCCGCCGCCGCCTGTTCATGTCGGTCGGCCTCGATCAGAGGTCGAAGCGGATGCCGAGACGGAAGCTCTGGCCGAGCAGGTCGTACCAGGCGTTGTTGTTGATCGCGGGGAGTGGCGGGTCCTGGTCGAACAGATTATTGACCGTCCCGTAGAGCTGGATCTTCTTCCGTTCCGTGCCGAGATTATAGCTGAGGCTGAGGTTCACATAGCCCCGCGACGGTACGATATTGTCACTTATGCTGTTGGTGAGCGTCGGGCTGTAGCTTGCATCGTCCGGGCCAACGAAACTATTGTTGAAATGGCTCTTGCTGATCCAGCGATATTGCACGCTGCCTTCCATGCGGCCGCCGCGATAGGCGAGGTTCGCGTTCACCACCCAATCCGGCACGCCTGCCGTGCCGCCGAAGATTGCGCCGGTCTGTCCTGCCCTGTTCACGCCGTTCGGGAACTGGCGCGAGACGTCGAAGGTGGAGCGATATTCCAGGACATGGGTTGCCTGCGTACTGAGCACGAGGCGGCCCTTCGCCGACGGAATGATTTCGCTCAGCGGCTGCGAATAGGAGAGCGCGAAGTCGAGGCCACGCGTCTTGAACTCGGCGAAGTTCGCATTCTGCGACAAGACCGAGAGCACGGCGCCGCTGGTCGGATTGTTGTTCGCAAAGGTGATGAGCCCGCAATAGGGGCTTGTCGGATCCAGAGTGGACGCGCCATTGCCGATGCAGTTGGTGAGCGAGGTCGCCGCCCCCGTTGCGCCGATCGCGTCCTCCACCCTGATGAAGAAATAGTCGGCCGAGAGCTGCAGCCGCGAGAGGAATCGCGGGTTAAGCACGCCGCCGAAACTGATCGTCTTGGCCACCTCGGGCTTCAGATTGACGTTGCCGCCGGTGATCGTGTCGTAGGTATAGGCGGGCTGACCGGCGAACGCGGCACGCGGATCGGTGTAGAGCGGCTTCGGCACGGTCGCGACGGCGCTCGTGAACAGCTCCGTGAGGCTGGGCGCTCGAATGTCGCGCGAAACGGTGCCGCGCAGCATCAGGTCCGGAACAGGCTTCCAGACCAGGCCGGCCTTCCAGGTCGTGACACTGCCGGAGATGCTGTAGTCGGTGAGGCGTAGCGCACCGTTGAATTCAAGCGAGCCTGTCACCCATTCCGGCTTAAACAGCGGAACGATCGTCTCGATATAGCCTTCCTTGACCGAGTAGCTGGCCTTCGGGAAGTTTCGCGGCGCGCGCGCCATGAAGAGGCCCGCCTGGCTGATCGCGTCGGCGTTGGTGAGGAAGCTTTCCTCGCGATATTCGCCGCCGATGCCGATCGACACGGCGCCGGCGGGCAACGTCAGCACTTCACCGTTGAGGTTGGCCGACGCCTCGAACAGCGTGCTGATCGCCTCGGAATGGGCGGTGCCGAACGCGTAGGCATAGGCGCCCGGCGAATAGCTTGCTTTGCCGAGGATATTGATCGGCTGGCAGCCAGCGTCGCGCGCCGCCTGCACGGCGCAAACATTCTGGCCGCCGATGCTGATCACATTAATCGCATTGAGGAAATTGTTGGTGATGGCGGTGTTGGTCTGATCCTGGACCGCAGAGTTGCGGGAATATTGGATGCCTACGTCCCAGCGCCAGTTGGACGCGAACTTGCCGCGCAGACCGCCAGCGACCGACCAGGTCTTGCTTTCCGTGTAGATGACCGGCGGCCCGAAATCATTGCCGAGATAGCCGATCGTCAGCGATCCGTTGGCCGGGATGAGCCCCAGCTGGTCGGAGGTCAGCGCAGCCTGCAGATATGGGTTGTTCCTGCTGATCGAAAGGAGGCCCGTCGTGCCACCGGTCGCGGCGCGGATCTGAGCGCTGATGTTTTCAGTTTTCACGTTTGAATAGAGATCGCGCACCCAGAGCTGGATGTCATCCGTCAGGTCATATTCGGCATTGAGCGCGAGACTGTAGCGCTCTGTCTTGGCGCGCAGCACCTGATAGGGCGGGGTGCCGCTGCCTCCGACCATGTTGGTGCCGATCTGTCCCTGATAAAGCCCCGGAATGAAGGGCGCGGTCGAGACGGTGCCGTTGGCATTCTGGACGAACTGGAGGTTGCGCAACGCGGCGGGATTGTTCGTCGCAGTCGGGCTGATCAGGCCGCCGGTCGTCAGCATGCCGAACACGACATTGTCGGTGATGAGATTTGCCGGAAGTGTGCTCGCGCGGTTCGTCGGCAGGGAAACGCTGCTGACGTTGCGGCGCCCCCACGGGCGCAGATCGTTGAAAAGGCCCGTTCCGTCATTCCTGTTATATTCGCCGCCGATCACGATGTGACCGCGTCCGCCAGCGAAGCTCGTGCCTCCGGCGAGCGAGACGAAGACATCCTTCGCGTCCCCATATTTGGTCTCGCCCCACTGGGCATTGCCTTTGATCCCATTGAGAGTCGTGTTGAGCTGCAGGTTCAGCACACCCGAGACGGCGCCCGAACCGTAAGCAGCAGAGGCGCCCCCCGTCACAACATCGATCCGGCTGATGAGCGCGGAGGGAATGAGGTTCAGGTCAGGCGCGCCGGCGACCGCGGCGCCCGGCAGATTGACAGCTGGCAGGCGCATGCGGTCGAGCAGGACCAGCGTACGCACCGGACCGAGACCGCGCAGGTCCGCATTATTGGTGCCCTGGTTACCGATGCCGCCAGCCTCAGGTGCCTGGGTGCGGCGGAAGGAGGGCACCTCGTTGATGACGTCGGCAACGTTCACCGCGGCGCGGTCCTTTAGAAGCTCGGAACCAATGACGACTGTTGGGCTGGGTGCGATGAAGCCGGCGCGATCGATGCGCGAGCCGCTGACGATGATCGGATCGTCCTGGCCGCCGTTGCTATCTTCGCCATGAGTTGTCTCTGACTTTCCGGTGGGAGCCGTGTTCTGCGGGCCACCCACTTGCGCCACGACCGGACTGTTGATGGCGATCAGCGCCGCACCGGCGAGCATCCACGAACTCGAACGCATTTTCACTCTCCCCGACCTCTTTGGTAATTCGGTATTACCAATTTGCACGTTTTGGCCTGCTGGGCAAGAGCAGTCGGTCATGGGTGGTTGAGGTCATCCCATATACCTGCCTCCTCCACCAAATGATTGGTCTAACGCGCAGCATGCATCGCGATGGCGTTGGGGCGCTCAAAAGCGTCTATCGACCATGGCCTAATCACCGTACCTCCGCATGCCAACGCGAATTGGTATGGCCAAAGTGCCTTTCTGGCGCTACCGCCCGGCTAGGCATCCTATGAGGTGCAGTTCAACTTGGGCTGCTATTGACGTCTGGATGCCTCGTGGATGCGGCTGGGATGGAGGAGGGGTGGAGATGGCGCGTGCGCGTCGCCAAGCGCCGATCATGCTGATTGCAGGCTTGTGCAACTCTGCCGTCGCCTTTGGTGGATCCCTTGAACGATCCCGGCCCGTTGATAGCAGACCCCGGGTCATCATTACCGCAGATCCTGAACTGGACGATTCAAATTCGCTGCTGCGCTATCTGATCTACAGTTCGGATTTTCGAACGGAGGGTCTGATCTACGCCAGTAGCCAGTTTCACTGGAAGGGAGATGGCAGGGGTACGCTGGCTGTTCCAGATGGCACCGATTACCGCCGATTGACGGCGAAACCTTGCCCATGTTCTTCGTGGCGCTGGGGTCAAAATGAACACTTCATCGATGATGCCGTCGACCTTTATGCCAAAATCTATCCCAATTTGCGCCGTCACAAGAGAGGCTACCCATCTCCGGCATCCCTAAAAGCACGTATTCGCTGGGGGAATGTCGCCTTTGACGGAGAGATGATGGCGGACACACCGGGGTCCGATCTCATCAAGGCCGTGTTGCTCGATAACGATGATGCGCCTGTCTATCTGCACGCCTGGGGTGGTCAGAGCACGATCGCCCGTGCGCTGAAATCCATTGAAGATGAGTATGAAGGCACGCCGCGATGGAGCGCGATCCGTGAGAAAGTCATCCGCAAGGCCGTCATCCATCCTTCCGGAGACCAGGACGACACCTACGCAAACTATATAAGGCCCCATTGGCCTGAAATTCGATATCGAATGACACTCGATCCCGTCAATCTAAGCTACTTTGCGGCGGAAGTCGTGAGTGCAGAGGACGCTCGGTATTTCTCTGCTTCCTGGACTCAGAGCAACATATCGGCGCGTGGGCCTGCAGGGTCTTTTTACCGGGTATGGGGTGACGGCCGGCAGATGGTCGCGGGCGATAAATTCGACTATTTCGGTTTTGCAGGTAAAGGCGCGGATGAGTTGCGGCGTGAAGGCTATAATGTCTGGACGCCCATCAAGCCGAAGGGCAGCTTCATCGGAGAAGGCGACACCCCCACCTTTCTTAACCTGATCGACAATGGATTAAGAGGGTATCTCGATAATAGTTTTGGTGGCTGGGGAGGATATCTCGATCCGGCGCCATCCTTCGTAAGCATGCGAGAATTTCGCAGGCCTTACTCTACGCCTGCCCGCGCGCCGACCCATCCGTTTCTTGCGGCCGCTCAACGAGACTTTGCGGGGAGATTGGCCTGGAGCCAAGCATCGAGTTACCGGGCCGCAAATCATCACCCCATCATCGAGCTCGAAATCCCCGCCACCTTATCGGTTGAACCCGGGGCCGCGGTGCCACTCAAGGCGCGATGGGGCGATCCGGATGGTAACCAGGTGTCCCTGACTTGGTGGTTGCTCGAAGGGAAGGGCGGGAGGTTCCAAAAACTTGCAATCGACCAGAAAACTGACGGTTCGGCGGTGTTCGTCGTACCTGACACCGTCAAACCGGGAGACAGGCTTCAGATCGTCGCGGAAGCGACGGACAACGGGACGCCCGCTCTGACCCGCTATGAAAAGGTCGTTTTAATTGCCAAGTGAGTTGGGCGCGCTCAATTGCGATCCTCCGAAAATTTGGCTGAACAGTCTCGCGAGTCTTGGATGATTTATGGACTTAATTGGAGAATTACTGAATTCCTGGTGATTAAGATATAATTCTCTATTCGAACAAGCGAGGTGTGTCCTTCACGTCCTATCCGTTTGGCATGATCGACGCTTTTACCACGAGCGGACACTTCCGTTCACGCGGCTGAACGGACGGCCGCTTTCCGCGCTCGCCATCATCCGCTGACTGTTCGGAGCGTCGGAATCCCGGTCGTTCACGCCATCCGTCTGTTGAGCGACCGACACGGCCCGCCGCTCGACCGCCCTGGCCGAGTGGCAATCGCTCATGGCTGAAGCTTGTCGGGAAGCGATCTCCTCGCGCCGTCGCAGCACCGGCTCCGGCAGGTCGCCGGCGCGTGCGGATGTGGGTTGCTCGGGTCCTTATCTGCTGACCGCTATACTGGCTTGCAGATCCGTTGGACGAATGACCGGCCTGACCGGAGCACCGGCCACCAGTTTGACCCAGAGGGCGCCTCCGCCCTTGAAATAGGACGTCTCATTCGCCTGGCGCAATGCGTCCATGCTGGGTTGTTCCGTTCCGGAGGCTGCCTTGGTGAAACCAGGCAACTCGAACATGACCCATGAGCCCTTGTTCATTTCGGCCAGACTGAGAGTGACTTCCGGTCTTTCGGTTTTGACCTGAATCTCGGTGCCGGCACGCACGGTGCTCTGGTCGCCGGAGATTTTGAATTCCTTGCCATTGCGAACAAGCGCGATCGGCGCCTGCGGAGCACGACGAGAAAACAGAGCGGCACGTTGGGCCTGAACGAGGGGCGTGTTTGGAGCATTCGGACCGATCGAAGAGAGCAAAGCGAACCGAGCGGTCCGGGATTCGAGATCGACTGCGGCTGGAAGTTCTCCTCTGCTGTCAGAGAGATTCAGGCGACCGACATCGCCCTTGCAGACGGAGGCGTTCCAGGTGGGATGGATTTCACAGCTGTCGTCGGTGACGACGCTGTCGTTCTCGCCATCGTTGAGCATGATGTGGGAATCGGGGATGCCGGTCACCGAACCGTCCAGGTCGTGGATCGACAGGGTCCGATATGCATTGCCGCCGCGGTTATCATTATCAAACCTGGTATCGAATTTCGGGAAATAGACCGGCTTGGCGTTGACGAATTTCGCGCCGCTGATGGAGCTTCCGGTACTGAGCCCCGCGCTCGTGAACAGCAGGAAGGAAAGCGCGCCTGTCTTTCGCACCTTGTTATCCTGGAAATTCACAAATGTCGTGTTCACCACTTCACCGCGATAGTCATAATATTCATAGCCGCGGATCGGGAAGTCGGGGATACGGGTCTTGGGCAGGCTGCGGCCATAGGCGACTTCGTCCGGCGTCCTGGGATTGCCGATATTGGCGGTCTCGCCCACGACCAGCGAATCAACCAGCCGTGCGTGAAACGGTTCGCTGCCGATGTCGCCAGCGGCCTGCGTCATGCCAATGGCATTATCAGCGAGTTTCAAATTGCTGTACACGAAGAGGTCGCCCCGGCCCCAGAGACCGCCATTGCGGTTCTTGTAGCTGGTCAAGTTCTCGAAGTGCGACTCCACCACTTCGCTCTCCAGATCGGCGGGATTTGCCAACGGCAGGAACGGGATGGTGGCCAGGCCGAAGGTGTTATCTTCGTAGATGTTCCGGTCGAACATGAACCCGTCGAAGTTGGAATGCGCCACATTTCCTCTGAATGCGCGCAGCGGCGTTCGGCGCGGCCAGATGGTCTTGGCTGTGTCCGAATCCTTGAACGCACCTTGAGGATGTTCCGGCAGGGAAAGCCAGAAGCCGTTCTCGTCGGAACCGGCCGCTACATTGTCTATGAAGACATTGTCCGGGTTGGTGATCCAGTATGACGCCACCGTATTGTCCGAAGGCAACAGGGTGTTCCCGCTGTGGAAGCTGGCTTTGCTGAAGGCCGCACGATCCGCATATTTGGGATCTTTCTCTCCGTTGGCGGCGAGGTTGGTGGGCACGCAATCCAATGTCGGATGACATTTGGTCTGGATAGCCAGGTTGTGCACGAACTGGTTGCCGTGCTCGATGCCGTCTTCGAGGAAGAAGCAATGGCCCACGGTGTTGTAGGTGACGTTGTTTTCCACCCGCAGGTCATTGGTGCCATGCACCGTCACGCAGCGGTTGTAGCTGTCGTGGATCGACGCGTTCTGGACATATTGCCCCTGTCCCTCGCCAAGGATGTGCCAGTGGATGGGAT
>JAGIAZ010000022.1 GCA_017744605.1 Sphingobium sp.
GCGCATTGGCGTGTGCAGGATGCGGTCGACGAACAGCGCGCCGCTCTCCTTGTCGAACTCGTATTTCACGGGTTCGCCGCCGGTGGGCACTTCGATGATGACGTTGAGGCTCTCGGGCGGATTGTCGCCGACGGGAATGAGTTCGATGTTCATGAATCAGCCTGTGCGATTGGATGGGCCGGCCGGCGCCTCGCCCGTTTTGGGTGCGAGCAGCCGGTCGAGACTCGTTTCACCCTCTCCCACCTTTTCGAGGCGCGGATAGCGGATGCCGCCCGAATAATCGAGCGTGATTGTGCGATATCGCGTCCCTTGTTTGATAATCAGTGAAAGCGGATGTTTCTTGTCTGTCGCGTCCTTCAGGCCCGCCTTGAAGAGCTTGCCTGAAAATTCCTCGCTGTTCACGGCGACGATCCTGGTGCCGACGGTCAGGCCCGCGTCGAACGCCGGGCTATCCCAGACGACGGACTGGACATCGCCGGTGGTGGTCACGGTCATGCCGACCCCATAGCTCTGGTCGATCATCTTGCCGCTGTTCTCGCGGGACTTGTCGGTCATGTTCGGGGTTTCGCCGAAGACGAGCTTGTAGCCGCCCAGCGTGAAGCCGCCCTTTGTGACTTCGGCGGTCGGCTCGTCGACGCGGGCCTTGAGGAAGCCGGCCCAGTCATAGGATGCGATCCCGTTCAGCGTGTCGATGATGTCCTGGCGGTTGTAGGTGACTTGGCCCCAGTCGCCGTCCTTGATGCCGAAGAAGGCGCGGGCGAAATCGTCCATGCTCTTGGCGCCATCGGTCTCGCGGCGGATGATCGCGTCGGCCTCGAGCCAGATCATCATGCCTTCATTGTAATAATCCTCGTTGCGCTGCCAGCCGGACCAGGGGCGGGGGCGCCGCTTGGAGATAATGGGATCGAAGGTCGTGTCGTGAAGCGGGCGCCATGAGCGGCCGTTGGCGGTGTCGAGCCGCGCTGCGATCGAGGCGAGGGCGTCGAGCGTCTGCGCCTTGGTGTAGATGCCGGAGCGCGCGCCCAGCACATAGCCCCAGAACTGGTTCTGGCCCTCATACACCCAGAGCAGGTCGTTCTGCATCGGGGTTGCATAATCGGGCGTCCAGAGAAGGTCGGGGCGGCGGAACTTGCCGTCCCAGCTGTGGTTGAACTCGTGCGGCAGGATGTTGCGGGCCGCGGGGTCTTCCATCCAGTTGCTGAAATAGCCGGGATCGACCTTGTTCTCGCTGGAGCGGTGGTGCTCGAGGCCGATGCCGCCGAGCTTGTTCGAGATGGCGAGCAGAAAGTCGTAATGGTCGAAGTGGCGCGCGCCATAGAGCGCCATGGCTTCGTCGACGAGCTTCTTGTGCGCGGCGATCTGCTCGGGTGTGGCGATCAACTCGCTCGGCTCGTCGGCGAAGATGTTGAGCGTCACGTCATAGCCCAGGTCGACCGCGCGTGCATAGCGGCCCGCGAACAGCGGGGAGTCGACCAGCGTCTCATAGTCGGTCTCGTCATAGGCGACGACGCTCGCCTGGGCCGTGTTGGTCGCCGTGCCGCGCAGCGCCGTTGCGGCCGTCCAGCCCGCCGGCAGCGTCACCGTGGCCTGGATGGGCACGCGGCGGACATAATAGCCGGCCGGATAGACCGACAGCGCGTCCCACTGCAGGTTGGACATCACGTCCGTGACGGTGATGCGCCCCTGGTCGCTCGCGGTCGGCGCGAGATGCTGGAAGCGCAGCACGACATGGCTCGCGCCCGACGGCACGGTGATGTGCAGGGCAAAGACGTTCAGCGGGTCGCGTTGCCAGGCGACGCGCTGGCCATTGGCGGTGACGGTGATGCCGGCGATGTTCTGGATCGTGCCGCGGGCATCATGCTTGCCGGGCAGCCACTCCGGGAAGAGCAGCGTCAAAGGGCCCGGCCCCGCAACCGGAATCGTCTCCGTCACGTTGATGATGCGGCGAACCGTGTCGGTCGCATCGACCTCCAGCTTGATGGTGCCGCTGGCCCAGGGGATGTCGCGCGCCTGCGGCACTGTGTCGACGATCGGCTGGGCCTGCGGCGCGGAGCGGGTGGCCGGTTGCTGGGCAAGGGCGGTGGTGGCGAGAACGGACGAGGAAATCAGGGCAAGCAATATATTGCGGGGCATCATCGGCTCCGGAAGGGGGAATGGCCCACCATGCCGCCATGCGGCGGTCGCGTCCAGCGGCGGCGCAATCCCTAGCTCAGGAAATAGTCGACGGCCGCCAGCGGCTCCGGCGGCGTCTTGCCGAGATGCGGGGCGATGCTGATCTCCGCGGCGCGGCAGATGGCGTCGAGCGGCAGGGCGTTCTGCGTCAGGCCGAAGGGGTGGCTCAGCTCCTCGCTCACCTCGGCCAGGCCCAGGAAGACATAGGCGACGATGCCCATGAACACCGGCGTCATCCAGCCGACCGGCCCGGCCAGCGCGAGCGGCAGCAGCAGGCAATAGAGATAGGTCGTGCGGTAGATGAGCAGCGAATAGACATAAGGCAAAGGCGTCTGCGCGATGCGTTCGCAGCCGGTCTGCTGCAGGCTCATGCTGGCGATGCGCTGGCTAAGCACCATCGCGCCGAAGCCGTCTATGGCGCCCGCGCGATGTGCCTGGGCGATGGCGGTCGAGAGCATGTCGAGCGCTGCGGTCGGGGCGTGTGCGGCATCGCAGAGATCGCCGGCCAGCGCGCGGGCCGTCACATCGTCCTTCAGGCCGCGTAGGTTCGCGCGGTGGAGATGCAGGAACGCGACGGCGCCGTTCAGCAGCGCCTCGCGAAGCGCGGCGTCCGGCACGAAAATGTCGACCTCGCGCGCCAGGCTGCGCATGTCGGCCAGCAGGCCGCCCCACAGCCGCCGCGCTTCCCACCAGCGGTCATAGGCGGCGTTGTTGCGAAAGCCGAGAAACAGCGAGAGCGCGACGCCGAAGACAGTGAAGCCGATGCCGTCGATCACCGGGATGAAATCGAAATGTTGATGTGCCCAGACCATTGCGGCGGCCACGGCCATGAGCGTCAGCACGCCCGGCGCGATCAGCGGCACGATCGAGCCGCGCAGCGCGAACAGCAGGTCGGGAAGGCGAGGGCGGTCGCGGATGATCATGGGCGCGCTATCGTCGGTCTTTGGGTGTGGGGCAAGGTAGATGGCAAGGCGCGATCCCATTCAAGCGTCATGCTGAACTTGTTTCAGCATCCATCTCTCGATCGAGCGGGATGCTAGACGGCAAAATGGACCCTGAAACAAGTTCAGGGTGACGGAGAGTGGGTGAGTGGCATCAACCTCAAGCAACGCGCGGCTACGTTTCGCCCCGCGCCATGCTGCCCGTCTGCGTAGGCTCGCATCGAGTGTGCTTCGGCGCTAGCATCCTTTGCAGACAAACGGTTTACCGGAGTCGCACACGGCCCGGCGGCAAAAGGAGAGAGCGATGCATGTAGGTCTCGCAACCGGAATGGCGCACCAGCGCGGCAATGATTATCCGGATGTCCAGTTCGTCCAGGAAGAGGTCGAGAATCTGGTGCTGGCCGAGGAGCTGGGTTTCGACTCGGTGTGGATCACCGAGCATCACTTCTCCGATTATTCCATGTCCAACGACCCGCTGCAGCTGCTCACCTACATTGCCGGGCGGACCAAGCGCATCAAGCTCGGCACGCAGGTCATCATCGTGCCCTGGCACGATCCGGTTCGGCTGGCCGAGAGCATCATCAACCTCGACATCCTCTCCCGCGGCCGGGCGATCCTCGGCTTCGGCAATGGCCTCGCGCCGCATGAATATCAGGGGCTGCGCATCGACCAGAACAATGCGCGCGAGCTCTATACCGAGATCCTCGAGCTGGTGATCCCGGCGCTGGAGACCGGCGTCATCGAGGGCGAGGGCGCTCTCATCAAGCAGCCGCGCCGCGAACTGCGCCCGCGTCCGCTCAAGAGCTTCGAGGGACGCAAATTCTGCGGTTCGCTGTCCGGCAGCTCGATGAAGACCGCCGCCATGCTCGGCTTCGGCAACATGATCCTGATGCTGCCCCAGCGCGGCAAGGAGGTCCCGCCGGACATGTACACCGGCGTCTGGCAGGAGGTCCGGAACGACGGCACGCTGCCCCCGCCGCCCATGCTCGGCGGCAACTATTATCTCGACGAGAGCGCCGAATATGCGCAGCTCCAGGGCGAGAAATATCTCGCCAACACGATGCGCGCCGCGATCCGCAATTACAGCCTCGACAAGCCGGGGCTGTTCCTCGGCATCAAGGGTTATGAGAGCTATGACAAGCTGGCGATGGCCGAGGAGGCGATCGAGCCATACGTCGCAGAATTCGGCAAGCAGGCCGTGACCGGCACGCCGCAGCAGATCCTCGACCGCATGTGGGAACTGAAGGAAATCTACAAGCCGCAGGGCTTCTTCCCGCACGTCTATTATGGCGGCATGCCACAGGCCGAGGCGATGAAGAACATCAGGATGTTCGCCGAAAAGTGCCTGCCCGAGATCAAGAGCTGGGAAGCCGACGCTGCCTCGATCGACGACCGGTTTCTGGAAGCGGCGGAGTAAGGCGAGTTCGGAGAGCAGGGTGTCGAAAATCAATCATGGCCGCCCCCAAATCCGCCTATTAGACAATCTCCGACGGGAATTGGACAAGGCAGGCGATCCAGAGTTCACCATTCAGGCCTCTGGGGAGCCAGCGTTTTGGCAGCAAATCGCTGAAAGACCCGCAGCTCTTTCAGCGTTAGCGAATTTGCTCAAAAGCATATCAGATTGGGTTGATGACGAGAGTTCGCAGTTCTCAATCTTGAATCCGCCCGAGGACGTCAAGTTAGCGTACAAGACTTTTGCAAGCGCAAGAGTATCTCACCGATATGATAATTCATACAGTGGAGAGAGTTGGATAAGAGACGGAATGCTAAGCGAGAACATTGATTATCGAGCGATCAGTCAGTTCTTTGAGACCCTGTTTGATAATCATAAAACCCGTTCGTGCTGAGCTTGTCGAAGCACCTTCCTTTTTCCTGAAGAAGGAGAGCCCTTCGACAGGCTCAGGGCGAACGGAGTCTTGTTGCGAAAGGAACGTTTGTCCTTCGGCCGTTTGCTCTGTTTCCCATTCCGACATGCCCGGCCGAAACATATCGGGAACTATATGGTCCGGGCATGCTGTTTTCCCGTCTTGCAAAGCGTATCCGGCATGTCCTGGCGCGGTAGCATTTGTCTGATACGGACATAAACGCTAGACGCGCTCCCCATGGCGAAAATCGAGACACCCCGGCCCATTCGCGGCACGCAGGACATGTTGGGCGATAGCGCGGACCGCTTCGCGCATGTCGTCGAAACCTTCGAGCGCGTGCGCAAGCTCTATGGCTTCAAGCGCATCGAGGTGCCGGTGTTCGAGGCCACGTCGGTCTTTTCGCGCTCGCTGGGCGAAACCACCGATGTCGTCTCCAAGGAGATGTACACGTTCGAGGATCGCGGCGGCGACAGCGTCACGCTGCGCCCCGAGTTCACCGCCGGCATCGCGCGCGCCTACATCACCGAGGGCTGGCAGCAATATGCGCCGCTCAAGGTGACGACTCACGGGCCATTGTTTCGCTATGAGCGCCCGCAAAAGGGACGCTACCGCCAGTTCCACCAGCTCGACGCCGAGATCATCGGCGCGGCCGAGCCGTTGGCCGATGCCGAGCTGCTGATCTTCGCCGACCAGTTGCTGAAGGAGCTCGGCGTCAGCGAGGGCGTGACGCTCACGCTCAACACGCTCGGCGACAGCGAGACGCGCGAGGCCTGGCGGCAGGCGCTTGTTCGCCACTTCGAGGGCAATCGCGGCGATCTTAGCGAGGAGAGCCAGGAGCGGCTTCTCAAGAATCCGTTGCGCATCCTGGACAGCAAGGACCCGCGCGACCGTCCGATCGCTGACGCCGCGCCGGAGATCGACGCGCACATGTCGAGCGAGGCGGGCACCTTCTTCGAGGCGGTCACCAAGGGCTTGGACGCGGCCGGCGTCGCCTGGACCCGCAATCCACGCCTCGTCCGCGGCCTCGATTATTATCGCCACACCGCCTTCGAGTTCGTGACCGACCGTCTGGGCGCGCAGGGCACGGTGCTGGGCGGCGGCCGCTATGACGGCCTGATCGAGGCGCTGGGCGGTCCGCACACGCCGGCGGTCGGCTGGGCGGCGGGGATCGAGCGGCTGGGGATGCTGCTGGAGAACGTCCAAAGTGGTCCTTTGGACGTGGTCGTTGTTGTCGAAGATGATCAAGCTGTGATGACAGGCGTGAAAGTCTTGGCTGAGCTTCGGCGTGCGGGTTTTGCCGGAGAGCTTGCGGCCTCGGGCTCCCCTCGGAAGAGGTTTGACAAGGCCGTCAAAACCCACCCTCGAACGATCTTGTCGCTGACTGCCGAGGGTGGGCGATTGAAGGTCCTTGACCCAAAAAATGATCTGCCAAAAATCTCTGCATTTTTCGCTGAGTATCAGTGGTGAAAGCTCCATCCGCCCATGCGCCCCGTCACCCTGAACGTGTTTCAGGGTCCATGGCGCTCCACGTCCGAACCGGCGCTCCATGGATGCTGAAACAAGTTCAGCATGACGGTGTTGTGGCCGGCGAGGGCAGATCAGCGCCCCGGATGGAACGGTTCGGCCAGACCCCAGGTCACCGCAAGATCGGTCCAGTCGGGATTGCTTTCCTCGATCAGGTTGATCTTCCAGATGCGATGCCAGCGCTTCAGCTGCTTTTCGCGGGTGATGGCGTTCTCCATGGTTTCGAAAAACTCGGCATGGACGAGACGGTAGACCCGATAGCGCGACGTAAAGCCCTCGATCTCGCCGGAGCGATGTTGCCATATGCGTGCGGCAAGATCGGATGTAACGCCGACGTACAGCGTTCCGCGCTTCTGACTTGCGAGGATGTAGGTGCACGGGTTCCGACGCTCCATGCCGAACCCAATGCCGCGCCATGGATGCTGAAACAAGTTCAGCATGACGGTGTGAAAGAACGCAAATGACCACCATCTCCCCCGACCGGATCGCCGCGATTCTGCGGCGGCAGGAAGAGGTGCAGGCGCAGATGGCGCGGCCGGATCTCGATCCCGCCGAGTTCGTGCGCCTGTCGAAGGATTATGCCGAGCTGGAGCCGGTCGTGCGCGCCGCGTCCGAGGTCGAGGCGCTGCGCCACGAGCTGGCCGATCTCGAGGCCATGCTTGCCGATCCCGAGATGAAGGCGATGGCGGAAGAGGAGATCGGCGCCGTGCGCGCGCGCCTGCCCGAGGCCGAACATGGCCTCGCCGTCTCGCTTCTCCCCAAGGACGCCGCCGACCAGCGTCCCGCCATGCTGGAAATCCGTGCCGGCACCGGCGGCGATGAGGCCGCGCTCTTCGCGGGCGATCTCATGCGCATGTACCAGCGTTATGCCGAGACGCAGGGCTGGCGGGTCGAGATCATCTCCGCCTCCGCGTCCGAGCAGGGCGGCTTCAAGGAAGTGATCGCCTCGGTCACCGGCACCGGGGTGTTCGCCAAGCTCAAGTTCGAGAGCGGCGTGCATCGCGTCCAGCGCGTGCCGGTCACGGAAAGCGGCGGCCGCATCCACACCAGCGCCGCCACCGTCGCCGTCCTCCCCGAAGCGGAGGAGGTCGATGTCCAGATCAACGAGGCGACGGACCTGCGCATCGACGTCTATCGCGCCTCCGGCTCGGGCGGCCAGCACGTCAACACGACCGACAGCGCCGTGCGGATCACCCATTTGCCGACCGGCCTCGTCGTCACCCAGCAGGACGAGAAGTCGCAGCACAAGAACAAGGCCAAGGCGTTGAAAGTCCTGCGCACCCGGCTCTACGAGGCCGAGCGCGAGCGCACCCAGACCGAGCATGCCGGTGCGCGCAAGGCCATGGTCGGCTCGGGCGACCGGTCCGAGCGCATCCGCACCTATAATTTCCCGCAAGGCCGCGTCACCGATCACCGCATCAACCTGACGCTGCACCGCCTGCCCGAAATCCTCGAAGGACCGGGGCTCGAGGAGATCGTTGCCGCCCTGGTCGCCGAGGACGAGGCTGCGCGGCTCGCCCAGCTCGACATGGTCGCCTGACATGTCCGACATCTCCCGGCGCGGCCATGGCCCGCTGGAAAGCTGGCTGCGCCAGGCGATGGCACGCCTCACCGGATCGACCGGCACGCCCCGGCTCGATGCGGAATTGCTCGCCGCCCATGCGCTCGGCATGACACGCGAGGAGATGATCCTGCGCCTGCCCGATCTGGCCCTGCCCAGCGGACTCGACGGCTTGCTCGAACGACGCCTGCGGCACGAGCCGATCGCCCAGATCGTCGGCCAACGCGACTTCTGGACGCTGACGCTCAAGGTGACGCGCGACGTGCTCTGTCCGCGACCCGAAAGCGAGACCCTCATCGAGGCGGCGATCGATCATTTTTGCGAGGGTCGCGAGCCGGACCGCATCCTCGATCTCGGCACCGGTTCGGGCGCGCTGCTGCTCGCCGCGCTCGATCTCTGGCCGGACGCGACCGGTCTCGGCATCGACATCTCGGCGCCGGCCCTGGCCATCGCCCGCGAGAACGCGCAGGCGACGGGCATGGCGGACCGCGCGCAATTCCGTCAGGGCGACTGGGCGACGGGCCTCTCCGAGCGTTTCGATCTCATCCTGTGCAATCCGCCCTATATTCGCGACGACGCCATGCTGCCGAGCGACGTGGCGCATTATGAGCCGGCTTTGGCCCTGTTCGGCGGGGAAGATGGCCTCGATCCCTATCGCATCCTCTCGCTGCGCATCGCGGACCTGCTGATGCCGGGCGGCGTCGCCCTGTTCGAGATCGGCTTCGATCAGGGCGAGAGCGCGGCGAATCTCTTCCGCGACGCCTTTCTCGACGTCGTGCTTCGGCGCGATCTTGCTGGAAATGCGCGCTGTCTGGTCGTCACCAGGCCCTAGCCTGTTCGTCCTGGCGGAGCGCACGGCCTTGTTTCGGGATGGCTGAAACCTATATCCGTGCTGAACGCGCTTTTTTAACGCTCTTGTGCGAATTTCTCTTGGTTTGAGACGCCGGAGCGTCTATCTGGCGAGCCAAGGTTGCTGCTGTCCGCATGCGGGGAGCGTTTGGACGGGCGGCCTGCTCCCACAGTTTTGGCGGCGTTCGAAGATGGAGCCGTTAGCCGAAGCGCGGGGCGCGAGGGCATATATTCGGCCTTCGCCGCCCGCAGCGCGCATAGAGGCTAAAGCCGCGCCAGCAGGACAAAGGTTTTTGTCGTAACCATAGGGACGAACCGTTGATCAACAATCGTCAGGCCGGTCGCCGTCGCGGTCGGAATAATAATCCCCGCCAGAACGGCGGCGGTAATCGCGGCAATGGAGACTCTGGTAACCGCGTCGACAATCGCTCGCGGGGCAATGCAGCACAGTTGCTGGAGAAGTACCGCAACATGGCGCGTGATGCGCAGCTCGCCGGCGACCGCGTGAACGCCGAATATTATCTGCAGTTCGCCGATCATTATTTCCGCGTGCTGGCCGACAACCGCTCGCGCCAGGAAGAGCAGCAACAGCGCTTCCAGCGGAACGACGAACCGGTCGGCGACAGCTATGACATGGCGAATGAAGGCGACGAAGGCGTGGATGACGGCGATGAAGCCGGCGACGAGTTCCAGGCCTCTCAGCAGCAGCGCGACCAACAGCAGGGGCGCCGCGAAGGCAATCGCAGCAACGAAACCGGTCGCGAGCGCAATCGCGACACGCGCGGCAATCGGGACGACCGCGGTCCGCGCGAAGACCGTGCGCCCCGCGAAGACCGCGGCAATCGCGATACGCGCGGCAACCGCGAGGAGCGCGGCGAGCGCCGTCCCCGCATCGCCAACGACGATAGCGGCGACGACAACGGCATGCTGAATCTCGCAGCGCTGCCGCCGGCGATCGGCCGTATCGAGCCCGATGCCGGCAATGACGAGGCCAGTGCTCCCGAAGCCGTGGAAGCGGTTGCCAAGCCCCGCCGCGGCCGCCGTCCGCGTTCGGCCGAAGCCGCCGAATAAGCGCGCCTCGATATTGAATTTCGAAGGGCTCGGGTCATTCCCGGGCCCTTTTCCATGGCCTGCTCATCCGCCGGGGCCAACTCTATTGCGTCATGCTGACCTAGTTTCAGTGCAGCCGACGTACGTGACCCGGCTGCACATCTTTCGACCAGGCGCCGCGCCCGGCGACTCTATGGACCCTGGAGCCGCAGGCGTGCTTGCACAAACAAGGGCGATTATACGCTTAGAGCGGTGTGCTTTTAATCTGCAACGCTCTTATCCGTTCGTGTCGAGCGAAGTCGAGACATCGATCAGCCTTGCGCTACAACGATGGGTGTCTCGACTTCGCTCGACACGAACGGAACGGTGGGTCAGATTTTAGGCTCGATGCTCTGAGACAAGGAATAGGCCGTTCCCCGGCGCAGGCCGGGGTCCAAACCGAACTGAGAGGTGCGGGCAATGGCGGGCATTCGACGCTTCGCGTCGAAACTGGGCCCCGGCCTGCGCCGGGGAACAGCGATCTGCTCGAACGGGATAATCACCGAAACAAGTTCAGGGTGACGGAAGAGGTGAAGGTCGTTGCCCTTTCGGCGCCCATTTACGCCATCGGCCGCTTTACGGCGCCACGTCGCGGACCTAGAGCGCTTTCGGGTTCGATGGCATCAAACCCGAATGCGCTCCAGATTGTGGAGTTGTCGCATTTTCCGAGCCGTCAGATGAGTCCATCTGACTTGAAAATGCTCTAGCTATCCAGGCGGACCAGAGGGACAGGGCATGGAGGTCGAAGTCAGCGCGGAGGCGAAGGACAAGCGCCTCAATCGCATGGTCGCCGTGACGGTGGTGATGCTGTCGATCTTCATGGCGCTCTGCAACATCAAGGATGGCAACATTGTCCAGGCGATGCAGCAGGCCCAAGCGGATGCGGTCGATGCCTGGAACGAATATCAGGCCGCCAAGATCAAGCTTCACGTCAGCGAGACGAGCCGGGCCCAGTTCGCATTGCTGGCCCGAACGCCCGCCGCAAGCGGCGAAGCGAAAGCGGACATGAAAAAGCTGGATGCCGACATCGCGAAATACCGCGCCGAAATTCCGGGACTCGCCCAGCGCGCAAAGGGCTATGCTGCGCAATATGATGCGCTCAATATTCACGACGACCAGTTCGACGCGAGCGAGGCCATGACCACCACGGCGATCTCGCTGGCGGCCGTCGCGGCGTTGAGCGAGAGCGTCGCCCTCGTCGCCGGCAGCTGGGCCTTCGGTGCGTTCGGCATGGTCCTCGGCGTCTGCGGTTTCGCCAAATGGGGCTTCCACCCCGACATTCTCAGCAATTTCCTGGGCTGATCGATGGTGCCATGAACAACGTCCTGCGTATCGCCAGCCTTGGGTTGGTCGTCATCTGCATCGCGCCGGCCCGTGCCGGCGCCGGCACAATCGGTCGTGTGATCATCGATCTCGCCGACCGGTCCAGCCCGTCCTTTCGTCCCGACCAGGCGCTGGGCGCAGGCGTCGACGGCGCGCAGGCCGGCGACATCGACCGGCTGCTGACCGCCCACAACATCCGCGCAATGAAGAGCGCCGGGCTGCGTCCGCTGACCTATCGCCTGCGCACCGAACTCGGCATCGAGGCCTGGCACTGGAATCCGGCCGGGACATGGAGCGATCCCGCGCACAGGCAGGGCTATTGGACGTCGAGCGACAAGCTCGGAAAGCCGATCCTCATGTCCTGGGGCTATGAGCTGCCCAGGCGCGGCGACACGGTCGATAACGCCAATAATGTCGGCTATTCGCGCCTGACGGACGGCGACCCTACGACCTTCTGGAAGTCCAACCCCTATCTCGATCCGTCTGTGCTGCAGGACGGCCAGCCGCATCCGCAATGGCTGGTCGTGCGTCTCGATGGCGAGCGGCCGGTCGACGCCGCCCGGATCACCTGGGGCACGCCCTTCGCGACGCGCTACCAGGTGCAATATTGGGTGGGCGCGACCGAATATGCTGCGGACGGCCGCTGGGTGACGTTCCCGCACGGCAGATTCGAAGCCGGCGGCGGCGGCGACGTTTCCATCCGGCTCGCCGACCAGCCGGTCACGGCCAAATATCTCCGCATCCTGCTCGAGACGGGATCCGGCACGGCACCACCCGGCGCCACCGATTGGCGCGACCGGGCAGGCTATGCCGTCCGCGAGGTCTCCTTCGGCCTGCAGCGTCCGGACGGCAGCCTTGACGACGTCGTCGTGCACAAGCCCTCGCACGACGGGCAGACCTTCACCCACGTCTCCTCGACCGATCCCTGGCACCGCGCAATCGACCGCGACAAGGATCTGGAACAGACCGGCATCGACCGCATCTTCGCGAGCCACCTGGGCTTCGGCCTGCCGATCATGATGCCGACCGGCCTGCTCTTCGATACGCCCGACAATGCGGCAGCCGAGCTGCGCTATCTCGTGCGCCGGGGCTATACCGTGCGGCAGGTCGAACTCGGCGAGGAGCCGGACGGTCAATATGGGGCGCCGGCCGACTATGGCGCGCTCTATCTTGCGTTTCTCGACCGGCTACGGCCGATCGCGCCGCATGCAAGCTTCGGCGGACCCAGCCTGCAGAGCGGCTTCACCGAGACCGAATTGCTGCCCGAGGTCCATGGGTCTTGGACCTACTGGCTGGCCGATTATCTCAAGCGCCGGGACAGGCTGGCCGATCTCCAGTTCCTCTCCTTCGAATTCTATCCCTTCGACGATATTTGCGGCGACATCCACGCCAAGCTGATCGAACAGGATCAGCTCCTCTCCGATGTCATGACGCGCTTCGAACAGGACGGCATTCCGGCGTCCGTGCCGAAGATCATCTCCGAATATGGCTTCTCAGCCTATTCCGGCCGCGCCATGTCGGAGATGCCGAGCGCCCTGCTCATGGCGAACATCGCCGGACGCTGGCTGGGGCTGGGCGGCAGCGCCGCTTACATGTTCGGCTATGGCCCCAACTGGCCGTCGAACCAGCACCTGCCCTGTGCGGGCTATGGCAATATGATGCTGCACATGGCCGATTCCGACGGGCAGGCGCGTCAGCCCATGCCGAGCTATTATACCGCGCGGCTGCTCACGCAGGCGTGGACCGTGCCGGGGCATGGCCTGCACCGGCTGGTCGCGAGCCGCGTCGAAGGCATGGGCGATGGTTCGCCGATTGCGCTGTTCAGCGTGCGGCGGCCTGATCGCAAGCTGGGGGTTCTGCTCGTCAACCGGAGCGCCACGCAGACCTTCAGCCTGGACCTGACCGGCGCGAGCGAAGGGGGACGGCCCGCGTCGCTGACCGGGCCGGCCGAAATCTGGTCCTATGGGCCGGCGCAATATGCCTGGCTGGACCAGGACGCCGAAAGCCGTCCGTCACGAACCGATCCGCCTGCGGAGCGGCATGTGTCGGGAGGCCCGCTGAGGGTTGAATTGCCGGCGGATTCGATCGTCGTGGCCGTGCTGCCCATGCCTGCAACGGCACGACACAGATGACATGCGGATTTCCCTCTCCCCCTTCATGGGGAGAGGGCTTTTACCTTAAAACTTCCCGCGCAGCGTGATGCCGTAGGTGCGCGGCTCGGCCGTATAGGCGGAGAAGAGCTGGTTGGTCATGGTGACGCCACCGCGGCCGAGCTGGGCGGTCGACTGGTTGTTCGGGCCCGAGCTCTGCAACGGGCTGTTGAAGACCACCTGCTGGTAACGCTCGTTGAAGATGTTCTGGCCCCAGAACTCCAGCGCCCAGCGCTCGTCCGCGCCGCGGACGCCGATGCGGGCGTTGGCGACGGTGTAGCTGGGCTGCCGCTTCTCGGGATAGAGGTCCGAGCCGGTATTGTAGGCGCTCGTCGTGCGCGCATCGATGTAGACGAGGCCGGTGAGTCCGGTGTCGCCGAGCGTCGGCGTCCAGGCGAAGCTGCCCGTCACCACCCAGCGCGGCGCATTGCTGTTGGTATTGCCCTCGAGCAGGAACAGAGCCGGATCGAGCGGCACCGTGCCTGTCTTGTTGCCGACCAGGCTCTTGGCGTAGATCGTGCGGGCATAGGTCACGCCGGTCGTGATGCGGATATCGCGGACCGGCGCCACATAGGTTTCGAGCTCGAAGCCCTGGCTGATCAGCCCCGGCTTGGTGTCGGTGCAGGTGCCGTTCGCCGCCTTCGTGCTCTTGCAGCCATTGATGTTCTGCACGACGTAGCTCGTGCCGTTGAAGGTGTTCAGCTGGAAGTTGGTGAATTCCTGGCGGAAGATGGCGATGTTCACGCCGAACTTGCGCTTGTTGACCTTGAAGCCGATCTCATAGGCGTTGACCGTCTCGGGTTCGAACGAGAGCGTCGCGGCGTCCGCATTGGTGCGCGGCGAGAAATAGGTGAGCGGAGCGATCGCGGGCGCGATGCCGGTCGAACCCAGCTCGAAGCGGTCGAGATTGTAGCCGCCTGCCTTGTAGCCGCGCGCATAGCTGCCGTAGATCATCATGCTCGGCGCGACCTTATAGGACAACACGGCCGTCCCCGAGAACTCGCCGCTGCTGATCTTGTCCGTCGGCGTCAGCGCATTGAGGCTGGTCGTCGAGTTGCCGAGGCAGCCCAGGGTCAGGATGCCGCCCGCGAGCTGGGCGGCGCTGCCCAGCAAGGCATTGGTCGCGAGCCCCGGCAGGCTCGAGGCCTGGAGCGCCGCGCAGGTCGCGTTATTGTTGTTGAGCGCGAGCCGCACGTCCTTCGTCTCATGCGTGTAACGCACGCCGATCGTCAGATCGAGCTTGTCGGTCGCATGGATGATGTTGTGCGTGAAGAGCGCCCAGTTGCTGCTCTTCTGGTAATATCTGGAGTCCGTGTCGCCCGCGCCGCTCGGCATGCCCGCGAGCGCCGTGAGACCGGCGCCGAGGCCACCCGAAATGGCGGCGGCGGTCGGCGCACCGACGGCCGGCGTCAGGGCGGCGTTCAGATTGGCTTGCGTGCCGGCGATCAGCGTGCCGACATTCGGCGCCGCGCTGGTCAGCGGCACCGCGCACAGCGCCAGTTGCGCCGTGCTGAAATTGCTGTTGTTGCCGGCACCCTGCATCAGGCGGCAGGCGGCGAAGCGGCCATAGTCCGCGCCGAAGCGGATATTGTCGCGCAAGTCGAGATTTTCATGCGCATAATAGCCGCCGACCAGCCAGTCGAGCTTCTCGTCCCAGGCCGAGCCCTGCAGGCGCAGTTCCTGGGTGAAGGTCTTGAACTGGCGATAGGTGTTGGGATCGCGATAGAGCAGGTCCGCCGTCGCATAGTCATAGTCGCCATAGTCGGCGGACTTGTAGTCGCGATAGGCGGTGATGCTCGTCAGCTTGGCGCCGCCGAAATTATAGTTGATCTCGGCGGAGAGGCCCCAGTCGTCGAGCTTGCTCACATAGTCCCGGCCGGCCGTGATGCTCACATTCCGGGCATAGGGATCCTGCGTGTAGGGCGTCGGGCCGTTGGGGAAGACCGTGCCGAGCGCCGAGAGCAGGCTGACGATGCGGTTGGTCGCGCTCGGCGTATAGTTCATCGGACCCGAGCCGGTTTCCTCGGTCGTGTCGACATAGACCGCGCCGCAGCAGCTTTCATTCTTGTGGGTATAGTCGGCGATCAGCCGGACCGAGAGATTGCTGCCCGGTTCGAACAGCAATTGGCCGCGCAGCAGGTAGCGGTTGCGGTCGTTGGTATCGCCGATCTTCGAGCCGGTCGGCGAGACTTCGTTGAGGAAGCCCCGGCGCTTGGAATAGATGCCCTCGAGGCTGGCGGCGACCTGTTCGCTGATCGGGCCGGTGACGCGGCCGGCAAGGCGCCAGGCGTCGTAATTGCCGTAGCTGACTTCGCCCGTCGCGCCGAACTTGAAGCTGGGCGCCTTGGTGACGATGTTGATGAGGCCGGCCGACGAGTTGCGGCCGAACAGCGTCCCCTGCGGGCCGCGCAGCACTTCGACGCGTTCGACGTCGCCGAGGTCGGTCAGGGCCGCGCCCGCGCGCGAGCGATAGACGCCGTCGATGAACACCGCGACCGAGCTTTCGAGGCCGGGATTGTCGCCGACCGTGCCGATGCCGCGGATACGCGCGACGCCATTGGCTTCGGTGCCGGTCGAGGTGACGAGCAGCGAGGGCGCGAGCTGGTTGAGCTGGCGGATGTCGTTGGCGCCGCTGTTCTGCAGCGCTGCCGACGTCACTGCCGAGACGGCGATCGGAACATCCGAGAGCGGGCTGGCGCGCCGCGTGGCGGTGATGATGATCGCACCGCCGGACTCATCGTCGGCTGCGACAGCATCGGCGGGTGTATCCTGCGCGAGCGCGGCTGTGCTCTGAAGGCCACAAATCGCGGCCACGCTGACAGATGTAGCGAGAATGAATCGACGCATTGGCACATACTCCCCGTTCGTCCCAGGCATATGCATTGCTGGTTATTATCTAGGCTTCGTTGCTGAACTCTTTCTTACGCGACGGCGACTCTGACTGAAATTGCCTTTTTCCCAGCCGCCGCGCACGAATGTTGCACAAATCTTTCACCAGGCGAATCTTGCTGTCATGCAGGCATCGGGAAGCGCAGCAGGCGGCTGGGCAACGGCACCAGCGCTTCGGCGCGCGAATCCATGAGCGAGCGAATCGGTGGCGCACAAGCGTCGAGCCCGCCGGTGAAAGCGCCGAAAGACGGCAGGATCAGCTTGGCATGATCCATGACGAAACAGCGCCGCGAGACCGAGCGGCCACGCAGGCTGAGGCGCCATTTGGGATGGAAATGGCCGGATAATTCAGGGCGATGCTCGCCGGGTCGGGCCGCGTGGCGCAAGATTATTCCATCGACCTCGGCCTCGTCGCGATTATGCCCGCCGAGCCGTGGCGAGACGTGCGGATCGTGGTTGCCGGTGATCCAAATCCAGTCGAGCCGCGCCGTCAGCCGCGCAAGCCGCTCCAGCACCACGCCGCTCATCCGATCGGTGGCGCCTTCGTCGTGCAGGCTGTCGCCCAGGCACCAGAGTTCGCATGCGTCGGTCCGCGCGAGCGCCGTTTCCAGCGCGGCGAGCGTGGCGAGGCTGTCATAGGGCGGCAGCATCTGCCCGCGCGCGGCGAAGGCGCTGGCCTTTTCGAGATGCAGGTCCGCGACGATCAGCGCCTTGCGCTCGTGCCAGTACAGCGCGCCTTCCGGCAGCGCCTCCCAACTCTGGCCGCCGAAGCGGAAGGGAGAACAGGTCATGACCAAAACTATGACGCGCGCGGCTGCGGGATTCAATCGCGGAGATTTCCTCTGGCAGCATGCTGCACTCGGTTCGGCATCCATTTTGCACCGCTTGGCCTGCGTGGCGTGAAAAGGACCCCGAACCAAGTTGGCGGTCATACCCATAAGGCAAGGGCCAAGCTGTTCCCCGTTTTTGGCCTGGACCCCGGCCTGCGCCGGGGAACGGCGACCTGTTCGAACGGGATAAGCGCCACCCAAGTTCAGGGTGACGATCGAGGCGAGAATGGCCTAGAGGCGCCATCATGAGCGCAGATCCCATTCGCGTTGCCGCTTTCTATCGTTTCGCCCAGGTCGGCGAACCGGAAACCCTCGCCGCGTGGCTGCGCGAGGCTGGCCGGGCGCTGGATATCAAGGGCTCGATCATCGTCGCGAGCGAAGGCGCGAACGGCACGATTGCCGGCGCGCCCGACGCCGTCGCGGCCCTGCTTGACTCGTTGCGCGGCGAGCCGGGCTTCGAAGGGCTCACGCCGCGCCTGCACGATGCGCCGGCGGTGCCGTTTCTGCGCTGGAAGGTGAAAGTGAAGCGCGAGATCGTGACCCTGGGCGTGCCGGTCGACGCGGCCGGCGGCGCGGGCGCACATGTCGCGCCGGCCGACTGGAACGCCCTGATTGCGGACCCGGACACCGTCATCATCGACACGCGCAACGATTATGAGGTCGCGATCGGCAGCTTCGCCGGTGCGATCGATCCGCGGACCGCGAGCTTCGGCGACTTCCCGGCCTGGTTCGATGCACAGGCCGAGACGTGGCGGGCGGAAGGCCGCCGGCCCAGGATCGCCATGTTCTGCACCGGCGGCATCCGGTGCGAGAAATCGACCGCCTATGCCCGCGCGCGCGGCTTCGACGAAGTCTATCATCTGAAGGGCGGCATTCTCGCTTATCTTGCCGAGATCGAGGCCACCGACAGCCTGTGGCGCGGCGAATGCTTCCTGTTCGACGAGCGCGTCTCGATTACCCATGGCGAAGCGCTGGGCGACGCGAGGCTATGTCCGGATTGTGGCCAGCCAATCCTGGCCGACGATCACGACTGCACCTCAGCGCAGGGCGAGTAGCCGCTCCGCATTGTCGGTCTGCGATCCTTGCGGCAGCTGGAAATCGACATGGCGATTGCCGAAGTCGATCGCCACGCGGTCGAACATGCGCAGCATCCGCATGCCGAGCAGCATGGCCGGGCGGTCGGACAGGTCGAGTTCCGCGAAGGGCGCGGCGTCCAGGAAGACCATCGGCACATTGTCGAGGGTCACGGAATCGATCTGGATGTGCCGCACGATGGCGAACTGCGCGTCGATCGACTGGCCGGTGACCGATGTGATCTGGACCTTGGTCGGCGGGGCGACCAGCTTCTTCAGCTTGAGATTCCGGAACAGCGCCATGTTGCCCACGCTGGTCTCGGCGCCCGTGTCGAGGATGATGTTGACCTTCTTCCCGTCGACCTTCGAGTTGACGAGGATGAGCTGGCCGAGCTTGGTGCGCGCCTGCACGACGATGGTGTTGCGGTCATAGGCCGAGAAGCCGATGGGCGAACTCTTGCTGATGGCCAGTTGCCGCTTCTTGAAATCGAGCGTCACGCGCTTGTTCTTGAGGCCGTCGAGTCCGATGAGCCCGGCGCTGCCCAGCGCCTCGTGCGCGATGCTGAGCACCGGCAGGTCGCTGATCACCTGGCTGCCGAACTGGATACGGTCGAGATGGACCGCGGCGACCGTCTCGCGTCCCGCCATGCTGACGATTTCCACGGGCGGCAGGGTCTGCAGAGACAGCCGCTGGGCCAACTCCGTGGCAACGATCGAGCGGTAGGAGCCTGTGTCGACGATGAAGGGATAAGGCCCGCCCTGGCCGATCTCGACGGGCAGCGTCATGCGGTCGGCATCGTCCGCGCCGATGCGCAGGAAATCGATGGCGGTGTCGGCGACATTGAGGAGAGGCGCGGTTGACGGCGCATCAGCCGTTGCGGCGCTGGCCGCAGCCTTATCGGCGGGTAGCGATGCGTCCGGGATCGCCGCGACCGGCCCGGCAAGAGTGACGGCGGCCAGCCCCAAGGCGAGCGACCGCAGCAAGCGCGGTTTCGGCAGGAACATGTGGCTCTCCTATCCACCTCCGTCATGCCAGAATAACACGGCTGTACGGCGGCGCCAATCGGCTTGCAGTGCGGGTGCGAAGGGGAGGCTGGGTCGTGAACTTGCACGCACACCGGTTCGAAGTGTCTGCCTTCAGGGGGTCACGCGGGCGGGCAGAACGGCGGGAATTGGGGTGGAAGCGGACATTTCCAAAATCGTCATGCTGAACTTGTTGGTGATTATCCCGTTGGAGCAGATAGCCGTTCCCCGGCGCAGGCCGGGGCCCAGTCTCGACGCGAAGCGTCGAATAGCTGTTATCGGACGCGCGTCTCCGTTCAGTCTGGACCCCGGCCTGCGCCGGGGAACAGCCTATCCCTTGTCTTAAAGGTATAATCGCCAAACAAATTCAGGGTGACGAAGAAGCAATGGCGGAAAGGTTGTCGTATCCTGACAGTCGGCTTTTCTAAAGCTACCATCTCAATCCGGCGTCATCGCGATCCGCCCCAGCGCATCCGCAGCCTCGCTCAGCAGCAAATTCTCAGTCTCCTGCTGCGCAACATTCTCGCGGCCGATCATGATCAGCACCGGCACGGCCAGGGGGCTGACGCGCTCCAGTTCCTTGTGGACGATGGTGCCTGCCGCGCGGTCGAGCAGTTCGCCGAGGCGTCCGACGTCGGTCATGCGCGCGCGGGCGTCCGCCCAGGCGGCGCGCAGCAGCAGGTGATCGGGCTCGTAGCGGCGCAGCACGTCGTAGATGAGATCGGTCGAGAAGCTGACTTGCCGGCCTGTCTTGCGGGTGCCGGGCTGCTGGCGCTCGATGAGGCCGGAGATCACCGCCACGTCGCGGAAGGCGCGCTTGAGGAGCGAGCTTTCCTCGACCCAGGCGATGAATTCATGATCGAGGATATCGGCGGAGAACAGGCTCGCCGGATCCTTGACCGGCTCCAGCCCGTAGACGCCGAGCGAATAATCATTGGCGACGAAGCCGATCGGCTTGAGGCCGCGCTCCTCCATGCGCCGCGTCAGCAGCATGCCGAGCGACTGGTGCGCGTTCCAGCCTTCGAAGCTGTAGACGACCATATAGTGCAGGCTCTCGTGCGGGAAGGTCTCGACGAGCAGCTGGTCCGGCCGCGGCAGCACCGAGCGGAGCTGCTGCATGGCGAGCCACTCGTGCACGTCGGTCGGGAAGCGGTGCCATTCGCCGGGCGAGGCGATGAACCGGCGGACCTTGTCGGCGAGGTGCGTGGTCATCGCCATGCGCGTTCCGCCCCAGCTCGGGATGCGCGCCGATTTGGTGCTGGCGCGGACGATCAGTTCGCCCTCGGTCTGGCGGACGAGCTCAAGGGACATGCCCGAGAAGAAGAAGCGGTCGCCGGGCGAAATCGTCGCGGCAAAGGCTTCCTCGATCGTGCCGAGCTTGCGGCCATTGGCGAACCGTATGTCGAGCGCGGGCTGGTCGACGATGATGCCGGCGTTGATGCGGTGCTGCTGGGCGATGCGCGGATGGGCGATGCGCCAGGTCCCGTCCGGATTCTGAACCAGCCGCTGGAAGCGGTCATAAGCCCGCAGCGCATAGCCCCCGGTCGAGACGAACTGCAGCAGCTCATCGATCTGCGCGCGGGTGAGCGCGGCATAGGGCCAGGCGCTGGTGACTTCGGCATGGAGCTGGGCAGGGTCGATGGGCCCGGCGCAGGCCAGCGCCATGATATGCTGGGCAAGCACGTCGTTGGCGCCGGGGCGGAAGCGCTCAGGGTCGCGCTCGCCGGCCATCACGGCGTCATAAGCGGCCTGTGCCTCGAGATATTCGAAGCGATTGCCCGGGATCAGGATCGCCTTGCTGGGCTCGTCGAGGCGGTGGTTCGAGCGGCCGATGCGCTGGAGCAGGCGCGACGAGCCCTTGGGCGCGCCCATCTGGATCACGCAGTCGACATCGCCCCAGTCGATGCCGAGATCGAGGCTCGCGGTCGCGACGAGGCCGCGCAGCTTCCCCGCCGCCATCGCCGCCTCGACCTTGCGCCGCGCTTCGCGGCTGAGGCTGCCGTGGTGGATGCCGATGGGCAGGTTCTCGTCATTCTCCGACCACAGCTCCTGGAAGGTGAGCTCGGCGAGGCTGCGCGTGTTGCAGAAGACGAGCGTCATCTTGTTGGCGGCGATCAGCTCGATCACCTGCTTGGCCGCATAGACGCCGCTATGGCCGGACCAGGGCACGCGATCCTGCGGGATGAAGATCTGCAGGTCCGGCGGCGCACCCGGCTCGCCTTCGACCAGCGCGACATGCTCCGCCCGTCCACCCGGCGCCAGCCATTCGCGATATTTGTCCGGCTCCGCGACGGTGGCGGAGAGGCCGACGCGCCGCAGGGTGGGCCGGATCGCTTGCAGCCGCGACATGGAGAGCGCGAGCAGGTCGCCCCGCTTGTCCGGCGCGAAGGCATGGATCTCGTCGATGATGACGGTGTCGAGATCGGCGAAGATCAGGTCGGCGTCGGGGTAAGAGAGCAGCAGCGAGAGCGACTCCGGCGTCGTCAGCAGCATCTGCGGCGGCCGGGCGCGCTGGCGGGCCTTGCGGTCGGATGGTGTGTCGCCGCTACGCGTCTCGACGCGGATGTCGAGGCCCATCTCGGCGATGGGCGTCAGCAGGTTGCGCTGCACGTCGACCGCGAGGGCCTTGAGGGGCGAGATATAGAGGCTGTGCAACCCGTTCCTGGGCCGCTCGATCAGGTCGACGAGGCTGGGAAGGAAGCCGGCCAACGTCTTGCCGGCGCCGGTCGGGGCGACCAGCAGTGCGTGTTCGCCGTGCCCGGCGGCATCGAGCATGCCCGCCTGATGGCGGCGCAGCGACCAGCCGCGCGATGCGAGCCAGCTTTCGATGACGGGAGGAAGGGCGGGCATCAGCCCAAGATGGCGTCGGACGCGCACAAAATGAAGGCGCTTCTCGCTGATCGACCTCGCTGGACGTCATCCCGGGTCAAGTCCGGGCCGACGAAGTAGAGCATGCGGGCTTCGATTTCACTCGGGCCGGGGAATTCGATCCGCGAAGACCAAAAAAAAGGCCGCCCCGAAGGACGGCCTGGAAGTTTTAGGAGAGGATGCCTGAAAGGCCCGATCCGTATGTATTGCATACAATTTCTTCGCAAGTGCGAAATGCGTTGCCTTGCGTGCAAAATTTGCAAGCTAACGATTGTTGCAGCCATATTGGCGAGATTTTCGCAACTTTCAGTGGCCTGCTTGCGGCCCGCGTTCGAGACCGGAAAGCGCCAGTTGCTCGTCGATTTGAGCCATTAAGCGTTCGAGCCCCGATTCGCTCTTCGCTTCGGCGCGCGCGACCAGCACGTCCTGCGTGTTGGAGGCGCGCAGCAGCCACCAGCCGTCGGCGGTGTTCACCCGGGCACCGTCGGTATTGTCGACCTTCGCGCCCGCAGCGGCGAGGCGATCGAGCACTTCCTGGATCACGGCGAACTTGCGACTCTCGTCGACCTGGAAGCGCAGCTCCGGCGTATTGACCATGGCCGGCATCTCGCCGCGCAGCTGAGTCACCGACTTGCCCGAGGCGCTCGCCGCGCGAATGAGCCGCACCGCCGCATAGAGGGCATCGTCGAAGCCGTAATATTGGTGCTTGAAGAAGATGTGGCCGCTCATCTCGCCGGCCAGCGGGCTGCCGGTCTCCTTCATCTTGGACTTGATGAGGCTGTGCCCGGTCTTCCACATCAGCGGCTTGCCGCCCAGTTCCGCCACGCGGTCGAACAGCGCCTGGCTGGCCTTCACGTCGGCAATGATGGTCGCGCCCGGCACGTCCTTCAGCACCGGCTCGGCGAAGATCGCCAGCAGCTGGTCGCCCCAGATCACGCGCCCTTCGCCGTCGATCGCGCCGATGCGGTCGCCGTCTCCGTCGAAGGCCACGCCGAAGTCCAGGCCTTTCTCCGCGACCAGCGCGCGCAGGTCGGCGAGGTTCTTTTCCTCGGTCGGGTCGGGATGGTGATTGGGGAAGGCGCCGTCGACATCGGTGAACAGCGTGAAATGCTCGCCCGGCAGCAGCTTCACCAGCTTCTCGACCACCGGCCCAGCAGCGCCGTTGCCCGCGTCCCAGCCGATCCGGTAGCCCTTGCCGTCGAAGCCTTCGACGAGCCGGTCGACATAGCGGTCCATGATGTCGACCTGCTCGCTGTCCGCGGCGCCGTCCTCCCAGTCGCCGCTCGCCGCCATGGTGCCCAGCGCCTGAATATCGGCGCCGAAGAACGGGCCGTGCCGGAAGACCATCTTGAAGCCGTTATAGTTGGCGGGGTTGTGGCTGCCGGTGATCTGGATGCCACCGTCAACGTCGAGCACGGACTCGGCATAATAGAGCATGGGGGTCGGGCCCTCGCCGATGCGCAGGACGTGGATGCCGCTCTCGTTGAGACCCGCGACCAAGGCCGCCTCCAGCCCGGGCGAGGACAGGCGTCCGTCATAGCCGACCGCCACTTTCGATCCGCCCGCGCGCTTGACGATCGAACCGAAGCCCCGGCCGATCGCGTACGCATCTTCTTCGCCCAGCGTCTCGCCGACGATGCCTCTGATGTCATATTCGCGCAAAGAGGTCGGGTGAAACTGATGCGTCATTCGGGCTCCCCAATCATGGTGTGGTCGGTACAGGAGCTGGCGCGTCTAGGCCAGCCAGGCTGCAACTCCGTTAAATCACTGCGGTTCCGCGCGAAGCAAAAGGTCGCGCGCGGCATTGAGGCGGGCGGCCAGGGCTTCGGTGCCGCCACTGTCGGGATGGTTGCGGGCGATGAGGCGGCGATGCGCGGCGACGATCGCGTCGCGGCCCGCGTCGGGCGACAGGCCGAGCAGGTCGCGCGCCTCGGCGAGTTGCATATCCTGCGCGAATGGCTTGGCGGCGGGCTTCCTGAATTTGGGTCGGCGCAGCCAGAATGCGCCGCCCGCGGTGAGCAGCAGGGCGGGGACAAGTTCGCCCTTGGCAAGCAGGGCGATGCCGATCGCCATCGCGCCGATCGCGGGCCAGTTGCGCCGGTCGCGCACCAGCTTGCCGCCGAAGGTGAGCCAGAGCACCGCAACGGCGAGGAGCGCGGCGAGAATCATTCGGGGATCATGCGGCGCTCATGCCTTTCTCAGGCGGCCGTCTCGACGAAGGCTCGCGCACCCGACATGGGAAGCGCCAGGCCCGCGATCATCTCGCGCAGTTCCTGCCGCGCGGCGATGTGGCTGACGCCGAGCTCGCCCAGATGCCCCTTGTCGAGCAGCGTGAGGCCCGAGGGAAACAGCTCGCGGAAGATGACGCGCTCGGACAGGCCCGGAATCACGCGGAAGCCGACTCGCTTGGACAGCTCGGCCAATGCTTCGCCGACGCGCTTCTGGTTGCGGGCCTCCATATGGTGGAGGCGGTTGCGCAGCACGACCCAGTCGATCTGCACGCCGTCCGCCTTGGCGCGCGACTTGCGGGCTTCCCACATCAGCTCGGAATAGAAGCTGAGGCGCTTCACCTTGAAATTCTCGGGGTCGACCTGGCCGATCAGGTCGAAGTCGACGAAGCTGTCGTTCATCGGCGTGACCAGCGTGTTGGCGCGGGTGGCGGCATGGCGGGCGACCGGATCGTCGCGGCCCGGCGTGTCGATGATGATGACCGGCAGATCCGCGGCCATTTCCGCGATCAGCGCGTCCAGGCCTTCGGCATCGCCGTCATGCACGCGCCAGACCGGCGAGGGCAGGTCGATCTCGCGGCGGCGCACGGTCTCGGCGCGGTTCTCGAGATAGCGGGCGACGGTGCGCTGGCGATAGTCGAGGTCGATCACGCCGACGCGCACGCCCTGCGCGGCGAGCGCCACGGCGGTGTGGACACAGGTCGTCGACTTGCCCGTGCCCCCCTTTTCGTTGGCGAAGACGATGAGGTGCGGTGCGGGATACGGAGAAGCGCCGTTGCCGGTTGCGCTGGTCATGAGCAAGAGTATCGAGCCTGTTCTGTAAGTTGCCGGGTTGCTTGACCGAGGGGCGGACAGGCGCGACAAGGCCGCCGCCGTCCCCCTCTTGAGGCGGCCTTATCGGAGGCTGGTGCGCCGTGCAAATCTTCCGTGACGTCGATGCGCTGAGGCGGGGCCTGGCCTCGCTCAGGGATGATGGCGGGCATGTCGCGATGGTGCCGACCATGGGCGCGTTGCATGCGGGGCACATGGCGCTGGTGACCGAAGCGCAGCGCCGCGCGGCTCGCGTCGTCGTCTCGATCTTCGTCAATCCCACGCAATTCGGCCCCAATGAGGATCTCTCCGCTTATCCGCGCCGCGAGGCGGACGATGCGGCGATGCTGCGCGAGGCGGGCGTCGACATCCTCTGGGCGCCGGGTGTCGAGGCCATGTATCCGGATGGCTTCGCGACCAGCATCCGCGTGTCCGGTCTGAGCGAGGAACTGGACGGCGCGCATCGTCCCGGCCATTTCGACGGTGTCGCCACGGTCGTCGCCAAGCTCTTCGGGCAGGTGCGCCCGGACATCGCCTGCTTCGGCGAGAAGGATTACCAGCAGCTCGCGATCATTCGCCGGCTCGTCGCGGACCTCGATCTCGGCGTCGAGATCGTCGGCGTACCGACCGTGCGCGATCCCGACGGGCTCGCCCTCTCGTCGCGCAATGCCTATCTCTCGCCCGACGAACGGGAACAGGCCCTGGCGCTCCCGAGGGCCCTCAACGAGGCAGCGCGCGCCATCGTCGCCGGCGCGGATGTCGCGCTGGCGCTGGCCGAGGCCGCCGATGCCATTCGTGTCGGGGGATTCGAATCGGTCGATTATGTCGAGCTGCGCGACGCGGCGAACCTCAAGCGAATCGATTCGCTTGACGGCCCCGCCCGCCTCCTCGCCGCCGCCCGCATCGGCCGGACCCGCCTCATCGACAATATCGCCGTTAACCTGTGAGTTAGGCCTCGCAGCGGGGTTTGTGGCGATACCTATCTTGCGATCCGTGCGCGCCGTTAACTATTTCGTAAACAGCGCCGTGCTGATTTGTCGCCATCACAGGACCTAACAGGGGGTTTGTTGTGGCGAACAGTTTGGAAAGTGCCCGTTTTCTGATCGAGAGCCGCATGCGCGATGCCGCGAAGGGCGATGCGCAGGCCAGATATGATCTCGGGGTCGCCTATAGTTGCGGAACCAGCGGCGTCGGTATCGACCTCGTCGAAGCGCATAAGTGGTTCAACCTTGCCGCGCTTGCCGGCAGCGAAGAAGGCCAGCATTGCCGGGCCGAGATCGCCGACGAGATGAGCGCGCGCGAAGTTGCCGAGGCGCAGCGTCTTGCCCGTGCCTGGCTGAGCCAGACCGCCCATCGCGCCGCCGCCTGAAGCGGCCCTTCCGATTGGCCTGAGTTGCAACGGTACAGTTACCGTTTCACGCTCGCCATTCGTTGCAAACCTATTCATACCGTTGCCCGAAAGCCGCTCGGCGGCGCCTGGGAGAGACGTGAATGAAGGGGATGATTGTCGCGGTGGCCTGCCTGGCGCTGCTGACCGGCTGCAAGAAGGCCGAAGAGAAGGCGCCAACCTTCGTCAAAGCCCATGACATCAAGCAGCTGATGGCGACGATCGTTCAGCCGCAGGCCGATGTCTTCTGGAAATCCGCCGGCTCCTATACGGACGCGACCGGCACGCACGATCTGCGCCCGACCACCGAGGATGCCTGGCTGCGCACGCGCAGCGCCGCCGCGACCATCGCCGAGATGGGCAATCTCCTGATGACCGAGCAATATGCCAAGGGCCGCGGCGAGGACTGGATGCAGTTCTCCAAGTCGCTGGTCGAGATCGGCCAGAAGGCGGAGAAAGCCGCCATCGACCGCAGCGAGGACGCGATCTTCGAAACCGGCGGCACGATGTACAATGTCTGCACGGCCTGCCACCAGGTCTACCCGCCCGCCGCCGGCGAAGTTCCCGCCAATGCGGCCGACGCTGCGGGCAATGCATCGAACGCAGCCATCGCCAGGTGACGCTCCGCCTGCCGATCCGCCAATTGCTGGTCTCTCTGTGTCTGCTGACGATCGCGGGCGCGGCAGCCGCCCATGACGTGGCGCAGAGCGACCGTGCCTTCGTCGCGGGCGTGAACGGCCCGGCTTTCATGCCGTTCCTCTACCTCGGCGCGAAGCATATGGTCACCGGCTACGACCATATCCTGTTCCTGATCGGGGTCGTCTTCTTCCTCTATCGGTTGAAGGACGTGGTCCTCTACGTCTCGATGTTCACCATCGGCCATTCGCTGACGCTGATGGGCGGCGTGCTGCTGCATGTTGGGGCGAATGCCCATATCATCGACGCGATTATCGGCCTCTCGGTGGCCTATAAGGGCTTCGAGAATCTCGGCGGTTTCGAGAAGCTTGGCCTGGCGATCAACACCAGGCTCGCCGTGCTGGTCTTCGGCCTGTTCCATGGCGTGGGGCTCGCCACGAAGCTCATGGACCTGGCCGTCTCCAGGAACGGCCTGCTGGTCAATCTCATCGGCTTCAATCTCGGGGTCGAGCTGGGCCAGGTCATCGTCCTGGCCGTGGTCGTGACCCTGCTCAACCTCTGGCGGCATCTGCCCAGCTTCGACGCGACCGCCCGCTACGCCAATATCGCTCTCATCCTTGCCGGCTTCATGCTCGCCGGCAACCAGATTGCAGGATATCTCGCATCATGACCGACGCATCGCCCAATCCGCCAGCGCCCGCTCCGCTCTCGAAGACGAAGCTGGTCATCGGCGGCGCGGCGGCTCTTCTCGCCGCTGCGGGCATCACCGTCTGCTTCGTGCTCCCCGCCCAATATGGCATCGACCCGACCGGCGTCGGTGCCGCGACCGGCCTCATCCAGATTGCCGACGCCGCCAATTCGCCCGAGCTGGCGCGCGGCGCCAAGCGTACCGGCGTCCTGACGCTCGGCGAGCGTGCGGCCGAACCCGGCAAGACCGATCGCTGGGAGATCGAGCTCGGGCCCTATGAGGCGACCGAATTCAAATATACGATCGACGAAGGCAAGGCGATGACCTTCAAATGGTCGGCCACCGCGCCGTTGCGCTACGACATGCATGCGCATCCCTTCAACGGCGGCACCGCGCTCACCGAGAGCTATGGCGTCGGCACCGCACAGACTATGCAGGGCCGCTATGTCGCGGCGTTCACCGGAATCCACGGCTGGTACTGGCAGAACCGCACCATGGAGCCGGTCAAGCTCACCCTTGAGGCCTCCGGCGCCATCGCGGAATCGACGATCTTCGATTCCACTGGCGAGCATAAAAGGCCGCTGTCGGGCGGCTGAGGACAAGCTCTGTTCAGAGCAAATCCCGTCACCCCGGACGTGATCGGTGATGATCTCGTTCGAACGGCCTATTCCTCGGCTTAAGGGCATAATCGCCGACATGATCCGGGGGTCAGCTTTTCCGAAGCCGCACCCCGTCTAGAGCGGTGTGCTTTTAATCTGCAACGCTCTTATCCGTTCGTGTCGAGCGAAGTCGAGACACCCATCGGCCTTGCGCTACAACGATGGGTGTCTCGACTTCGCTCGACACGAACGGAACGGTGGGTCAGATTTTAGGCTCGATGCTCTAGTCGCAATCCTTCCGAAACGGCCCGCGCTCGCCCAGCCATTCGCGGTCGTTTTCCAGTGCCGCCGCCTCATGCTCGCAGAACTCCGCCACTGCGCGACGGAAGCTCTTGTTGGGGATGTAGTGCGCCGAGAAGGTCGGCACCGGGCGGTAACCCCGCGAGAGTTTATGCTCGCCCTGCGCGCCCGCCTCGACCCGGCTCAACCCGCGCGCAATCGCCGCATCGATCGCCTGATAATAGCAGAGCTCGAAATGGAGGAACGGCACCTCCTCGGTGCAGCCCCAATAGCGGCCGTAGAGCGTGTCCGCGCCGATCAGGTTGAGCGCCCCCGCGATCGGCCGGCCCTCGCGCAGCGCGAAGATCAGCAGCACCTTGTCGGCCATGCGCTCGCCGAGCAGCGAGAAGAATGACCGGGTCAGATAGGGGTGTCCCCATTTGCGGCTGCCCGTGTCCTGATAGAAGGTCCAGAAGGCGTCCCAATGCGCCTCCGTCAGGTCGGTGCCGGTCAGGTGCACGATCTCCAGCCCCGCCTGCGCCTTGGCCCGCTCCTTGCGCAGGTCCTTGCGGTGGCGGCTGGAGAGGGCGCCGAGGAAATCCTCGAAGCTGCCATAGCCCTCGTTCGACCAATGATATTGCGTGCCTTGCCGGATCAGCCAGCCGCCGGCGCGGAAGCGCTCCACCTCCTCCGGCGCGATGAAGGTCGCATGCGCCGACGAGAGCCGGTTCTGCTCGGCCACCGCCTCGATGCCCTTCATCAGCCCATTGGCGGCACCGGCATCGCGCGCGAGCAACCGCGGTCCTGGCACCGGCGAGAAGGGCGCGCAGACCTGCAGCTTGGGATAATAGTCGCCGCCCGCCCGCTGCCAGGCGTCCGCCCAGCTATGGTCGAACACATATTCGCCCTGGCTGTGATGCTTGAGATAGGCCGGCGCCGCAGCGAGGATCGTCCCGCTCGCATCCTCGACCGTGATCGGCGCAGGCGACCAGCCCGTACCCGGCCCGACGCTGCCGGACTCCTCCAGGATCGAGAGGAAATCATGGCTGACGAACGGATTGCCGCCGCCCGCACACGCGTCCCAGCCCGCCTTGTCGAGGCTCGCTACCGACATCGACAGGCGCACGGTCCATTCGATACTCATGAGGGAAGGGGCGCCGGGCGAGTCATGAGGGGGAAGATGGGCATTCAGGCGCGCCTAGACCAGTGCTTTTCGCTCCAAATAGATCCTCCCCAAGACGAGCTTGGGAAGGATCTTTTTTCAACGGTAATGCTCGATGCCGTCGCCGACGATGGCAACCCATTTGTGCATCCGCTCCTCGTAGACGGAATAATCCGGCGGCGGGAAATCCGGTTCTGCAAAGGCGCCGACCGCGACGGCGGTGAAATCCGGCAGACCCTCGGCGACATAGGTGACGGTCGATCCGCATATCGGGCAAAAGCGGAATGTCGCGCGCTTGCCGCTGTCGCCGACCTCCGACCATTCCCGAAAATTGCCGCTTAGCGCGACATCCTCGTGCATCCAACGCGCCTGCGCGGCGAAGGCGCTGCCCGAGCGCTTCTTGCAGTTGAGGCAATGGCAGACCGAGATCCGCACTGGGTCGCCCGTGCAGACCACTTGCAATTGCCCGCAGCGGCACGTGGCTGTGCGTATCGTCATCTCACTCCCCGTCAGCATGACGAAAATGAGAGGCTTGCTCAGCCTCGCACCGCCACGATCGCGTCGATCTCGACCGAGGCGTCGAGCGGCAGCACCGGCACGCCGACCGCGCTGCGGGCATGCTTGCCGGCGTCGCCGAAGATGCGGACCATCATTTCCGAGGCGCCGTTGGCGACTTTGGGCTGGTCGGCGAAATCAGTGGTGCTCGCCACGAAGGCGCCGAGCTTCACGATGCGTTCGACCTTGTCGAGATCGCCCAAGGCGGCCTTCATCTGCGCGACGAGCATCAGCGCGCAGCGCTCCGCCGCGGCATGGCCCCAGGCGAGGTCGCGCGTGTCGCCCAGCTTGCCCTTCATCAGCTCGCCGTCCGGCGAGAATGGCAGCTGCCCCGAAATGTGCAGCAGTCCGCCCGCGAGAACGGTCGGCACATAAGCGGCGACAGGCGCGGCGGCGGCGGGGAGGGAGATGCCCTCGGCGGCGAGATGATCTTCGATGCGGCTCATGGGACGGGGAGAAGCATGGCCCGCGAAAAGCGTCAAGAGGCGGCTGGACCTTTGCCGCGGGACGGCGTGAAACCCAGGTCGAACGTTCCCGGCAGGTTATGGCCGGCGCCGGGAAATGGTTGCTTGTTCGAACGGGATAATCACCCGATTATGATTTTCTGACTTGCTGGTGAAAAGGGCAGTGCGGCCCGCTTCCGCCGCCCGGCGTGCTTGTTATATTGCGGCAAAGTTCGAAGGAGAGCGAACATGGCCACCAAGCGTGACGACGCGTGCCCGGGACAGGCCGTGCCCCAGGGCACCGCTTATGGCCGGCCCCCGCAGACGTCGAATGCGCTGTTGACCCAGGTCGGCCCCGGCACGCCGATGGGCGAGCTGATGCGCCGCTACTGGCAGCCGGTGCTCGCCTCGCACAACGTCACATCCCGCCCGCGCGAGATCCGCATCCTCGGCGAGGATCTGATCGTCTTCCGCGACGGGCAGGGCAAGCCCGGCCTGCTCTATCCGCGCTGCATGCACCGCGGCACGAGCCTGTTCTGGGGCAGGGTCGAGCAGGACGGCATCCGCTGCTGCTATCATGGCTGGAAGTTCGACGTGGAGGGCAATTGCCTCGAGCAGCCCTGCGAGCCTAATGGCGGCGTCAACCGCGCCTCCGCCCGCCAGCCCTGGTATCCGGTCCGCGAGCGTTACGGTCTCGTCTGGGCCTATATGGGCCCGCCGGAGCGCATGCCTGTCCTCCCGCGCTACAGCTGCATGGAACCGCTGGAAGCGGGCGAGACCTATATCGCCTATGACAACAGCATGGCCGCCCATGCCGATCTCGGCGGTCCGGAGGTCGTGCCCTACAGCTGGCTGCACATGAACGACAATGTCATGGACCCCTTCCACGTCCAGGTGCTGCACACGACCTTCAGCGGCACCCAGTTCGTCAACGCGTTCGTGCACATGCCCAAGGTCAAGTTCGAGGAGATGGAGGGCGGCATGTTCTACAGCGCCCGTCGCACGCTCGACGATGGCCGCGTGCTGGACCGCATCTCCACCTGGCTGATGCCGCACATCATGAGCGTGCCCGATACGGTGCTCAAGGAAGGGCGGCCCAATATGCTCGGTATTTCCGTGCCGGTCGACGATACCCATTGCCGCATTCTCGCGACCTTCCGCCTGCCCCATGGCGTGGGGCCCATCGATCCGGAGCTCGGCATGAGCGAGTTCAAACCCTGGAGCCGGAAGACGGTCGCGGAGCGGCAGGACCAGCCCGGCGACTATGAGGCACAGCAAGGGCAGGGCGCCATCTCGCTGCACAGCGAGGAACATCTCGTGACCAGCGACATCGGCATCGGCATGCAGCGCCGCGCGCTCACCCGCGCCATCGAGACCGTCCGCGCCGGCGGCGATCCGCCGGGCCTGATCTTCGACGAGGCTGACGCGATGATCGAAATCCCGTCGGGTAATTTCTACCGCGGCTGAGCGGAGACCTGGTCTATTTGCCCTCGGGCACCGGCATTGCGTCGCCATTGCGGAACTGCCGCGCTTTTTCCGCGGCGGCGATCAGGCTCTCCCCGGTCTTGGTTGCCGCGTCCACCGTCATGGTGATGGCGGTGCCGTCCGGGCCGTCGAGCACGACCATGCCGTTCTCCGCGCTGGCGACGCCCGGGCTGTTGGACGGCTCCGTTGCCATCTGCGTCATCGCACGGCCTTTGCTCGCAGGGGCCGGGCGCCCGATTTCTCCTCCAGGTACAGATAATAGGGATCGAAATTCCCGCGCCGTTCCAGCGCCGGCCTGTCGAGGATTTCGACGATGGGCGCGCGGACCGTGCACAGGCCCGCCTCGCGCAGCTGCCGAATGACACGATTGGTGTGGACGCTCGTCAGGCCGCAGGCTTCGGCGAGGTCGGCCTGCGTGATGCCGAACGTGAAGCTATGCCCATCGCTGAGGTCGACGGCTTCCAGCCGCGCATTCACTTCGCAGAGGAAGTGCGCGACGCGTCCGACCGCGTCGAGCCGGCCGACGCGGAACAGCCAGGCGCGATGGAGCGAGGCGTCGACCAGCGTCGAAAACCACAGCTTGAGACCGAGTTCGCGGTCCTGCGCGATGAGCCGGCGGAGCTGCGCATGCGGGATGATGGCGACCTTCGAAGCCGTCAGCGTGGCGATGTTGTGATCGAGCGTGGTCATGGGCAGGGAATGAAGATCGACGAAATCGCCGGGCACATGCAGGCCGACCAGCTGCCGCAGACCCTTCCGGTCGTCGATGTAGCGGGACGTGAAGCCCTCGACGAGCAGGGTGCTCACATGCACGGGCTCGTGCGCGCGGATCAGCGTCGTGCGTGCCGGAATGTCCAATATGTCGGTGATGGCATTTTCGAGGGCCATGCGCTCGGCTCTTGTGAGCTCGGCGCCGCACCGGTTCCGGAGGAAACGGCTGGTCAGCACGGGATCGGCTCTGCGCTCATGAGGGTGAAACGCTCGGCCGCGATTGCCGATCCTGAGCCCCTGCGAAAGCCGGATCAGAGATAATTCAGGTCCGCCCCGGCCCTGTTTTAACAAATATCAAGACGAATTCGCCTCCCGGTGGATCGCCAAACGGGCGCCCGCCGCGCTAGCCGCCGAGCAACAAAATATAACGGTGTAAGGGGTCGGCTGAAGTGCGGACTGAGCGCATGTTGCTCAATCGTCGTGGCGTGGAGCTGACGGTTGAAGAGAGGGGTTTGTTAGAGGGGGCGATTACCGAAGTCAGGGAATTCGAGCCGCGCAAGACGATCGTCGAGGCCGGCGAGCGCGTCAGCATCAGCACGATCCTCATCGATGGCATTCTCTGCCGCTATATCGACGACCGGAAGGGTCTGCGGCAGCTGGTTTCGGTCCATGTGCCGGGCGAGTTCGTGGATATCCATGCCTATCCGATGCGGCACCTCGATCACGGCGTTGGCACGTTGACGGCGGCCAGCGTCGCCATCGTGCCCCATGAGGCGCTTAAGCAGATTCTCGATCCGCGCCCCGAACTGGCGCGCAAGCTCTGGTTTTCGACGCTGATCGGTGCCGCCATGCACCGTGCCTGGCTGTTCCGGGTCGGCCGGCTCGACGCAGTCGGGCGTGTCGCGCATTTCGTCTGCGAGATGGGCGTGCGCATGGCCGGGGCCGGTCTCTCGGACGGCAAGGCATTCCATCTTCCGCTCACCCAGTCCGATCTTGCGGAGATCTGCGGTCTCACCACGGTTCATGTGAACCGCGTGATCCGCCAGCTGCGCGAAGCGGGCCTGTGCATCTTCCGCCCGCCTTTCGTGGAGATACTCGATGCGGCCGCGCTGGCCAGGAGAGGCGATTTCGACCCGTCCTATCTCTATGTCGACGGGCCCTGAGGCCGGGCCGGCGAGCGATCAGCGCCGCCCGCCGCCTTATTGATGGACGTACACCGCGCGCTCATGGCTGAACGCCTTGAAGCCGAAATAGCCGTGATAGCTGCCCTGGCCGCTCCCGTTGACGCCGCCGAAGGGCAGGCGGTTCTCGAGATAATGCGAGAACACACCGTTGACCGTCACGCCCCCCGATGACGTCCGGTCCAGCACCTTCTGCACATTGGCTTCGTCCGGGCTGAACACATAGAGCGCCAGCGGCTTGTCGCGCGCCTCGATATAGCCGATCGCCTGGTCGAGATTGTCATAGGTCATCACCGGCAGCAACGGCGCGAAAATCTCTTCCTGCAGGATTTTCATCTGCGGCGTCACGTTGGTCAGCATCGTCGGGTGCACAGTCAGGTCCGCCTCGTCGAAGGTGCCGCCCACCGCGACTGTCGCGCCCTGCGCCACTGCATCGTCAAACAGCCCCTTCACCCGGTCGAAATTCGCCTTGTTGACCACCTGCGCGATGGCCGACTTGTCGATCGCGCCATCCTCGCCATAGAGGTTCCTGGCGACGTTGGCCTTGAAGCCTTCCACGAGCGCGTCCTGCTGATCCGGCTTCACGAACACATAGTCCGGGCAGATGCAGGCCTGGCCGCCGTTGAACTGCTTGGCCCCGGCGAGCGCGGCCGAGATCGCGGCGACATCGGCGCCCTCGTCGATGATCACCGGCGACTTGCCGCCCAGCTCCAGCGTCACCGTGGCGAGATGCTTCGCCGCCGCCGCCATCACGATCTTGCCGACGCGCGTCGAGCCGGTGAAGAAGATGTGGTTGAACGGCTGCTCGAGCAGCGCGCTCGCCACGCTCACATCGCCCTCGAACAAGGCGACTTCATTCTCGGGGAACACATCCTCGATGATCTTCTTCGCCACGCGCGCCGTTGCCGGGCAGAGGTCGGTCAGCTTCACCATGCAGCAATTGCCTGCCGCCACCGCCGCCGCGACCGGACCCAGCGCCAGGCCCAACGGGAAGTTCCACGGCCCCAGGATCAGGCAGACGCCGCGCGCCTCATAGCCGATCATCGCGCGGTCCGCGGGGTTCTTGCTGGGCGTCACCTCGGTGGGCTTCATCCAGTCCTCCAGGCTGTCGATGTTCAGCTGGATATTGCCCAGGATGTTGAGCACTTCGGTGACACGGATCTCGCCCTCGGGCTTGCGCGTGTCGGTCTGCACCGCCGCCACGATCTCGTCCGCCCGCGCCTCGATCGCCGCCTTGAGCTTCGTCAGCTTGGCCTTGCGGGTCGCCGCATTCGTCGCCTTCACATCCCACTGATGCGCTTGCTGCAGGGCGAAGATGCGGGCGATGTCCTTGGCTTGGTCGGCTGCGGTGAGCGTGGCGCTGGTCATGAGAATGCTTTCCGTTTGAGCGGGCTGAAGGAGTCGGGCGCTATGTAGGGCGAGGGGAGGGGGCGGGGCAAGGTGGGGGGTGTCGGTAGGCGGCGCGGCGGGCGTACATGTGTCATTATTATTGTTGGCGCGATCCGGAGACGGATTTGGAATTGCCGGCTGCGCGCTCGTTTGCCCGGGATATTCGGGCAGGCCTCCCCTCAAAACATCCCATTCCCATTCGCCGGCTTGGTATTCACCGGCATCGCCACGTCCCAATGTTCCGCGATCAGTCCGTTCTCGATGCGGAAGATGTCGACCACCGCCAGGCCCGGCGATCCCGGCTCGAAGATGACGTGGACATGCGCCATGACCAGATCGTCGTCGGCCATCATGCGCTTCACGATGTGGACGGCGTTGGGATATTTCGCCTTGGCGCGGTCCAGCATGTCCTTGAGCGCCATGGCGCCGCTCGGGATGCCGGGATTGTGCTGGATATAGCCGGGCGAGAACAGGCCATCGACCGCCTGTGAATCGATCGGCCCCAGCACCTCCTCATAGATGCGCTCGACGAGGCGGATATTCGCCTGTTCCTGTTTGGTCCGCATTCCGCTCCCTGCCTAAACCTGTGCCGTGCTCCTGCTTTCGCAGGAGCACGAGCTGGCTTCAAGCGTTGTGCCTCACTGCCCTTCCGGCACAATCTCTTCCCCCGTCACCGGGTGGGGATAGTGGAAGGGCAGCAGCCAGGTCTCCGGCCAGGGCGGATAGCGCGTCTCGGCGATCGCGTCCGGGCCGTTGGGGTTCTCGGGGTAGAGCACGCCCGGCCCATAGACCGACATGTCCGGCGCATGGGCCCAGCCCTTGTCGAACTCCGCCATCCAGGTGAGCTGGTAGCCCAGCTGCTTGAACTTCCAGACGCCGTCCTCGCGCACATATTCATTCTCGTAGACGCCGGCCTCCCACCATTGCTGATAGGGCAGCTTGGGCGCGTCGGAGACCTGCGCGTGCGTGCCGCCCATCAGCAGCGCGCGGAAGCGGCCCCGCGCGGTCCTGCGGTCGTCCGCGATGGTGATCACGTCCTGCATCTGCAGCACGTCGCAGAGCAGCCCGCGCACGGGGCCGTTCCTGCCGCCGGTGAAGTTGGTGCGGATGCGGTTGAGATACACGCGCTTGATGCTCTCCTTGCCGCGGAACACGCCGCCGAAGAAGGTCATCTCCGCATCGTCCGCGAACAGGTCCACCACCTCCTGGTAGAGGCCCTTCTCCATGAGATAGCCATAAGTGTGTTGCAGCGCGCGGATCGCCTGCTGGTCTTTCAGCATGTCGAGTTCGTGGCGGATCGCGGCGACTTCCTTTGCGAGGTTCTCGCTCATGCTTGTGCCTCCGCTCGTCTTTCGGCCAGTGCCGCGTCGATATCGTCCGGTATCTCGAAATAGCCGCCGGTCAGCGCGTCATATTTGCCCGAGAGCAGGTTCGCGACCCGCGTGGCGCAAGCGTCGAGCTCGGCGGAGAAGTCCTTGTCCTGGACTTGGGCGAGCCGCTCGACCATGCCCGCGAGATGCTGCTTGGCCCCCGGGTTGGTCATCGTCTCGCGCGCCAGGCTGGTGACGACGAAGCCGGGGTCGATGGCGAACAGGCTCACGCCCGCGTCCTTCACCTCCAGCGCCGCGACATTGACGATGCGGACTTGCGCGGTCTTGCCGGTGATGTAGGCGCTCATGCCGCCGACGCTGAGATGGCTCGCCTTGGCCGAGACCACCACCACGCGGCCGCGTTTCGCCGCGCTCATTTTGGGAAGCAGCCGAGAGAGGTAGAGCATCGGCGCGAGCTGATGGAGATGCTGCGCCTCCCACCATTTGGCGACGTCCATGCCGCCGACCGGGCCGTAGGGCCAGCCGACACCGGCATTGTTCACGAACTGGGTGATCGGGCCGAACGCTGCTTCGGTCTCCAGGATGGACCTTTCGACGTCCGCCGCGTTGGTCACGTCCGCGGCGATGGGGAGGGCGGTCCCGCCCGCTGCGCGAATCTCTTCGGCGACGGCGTCCACGTCGGACCTCGTCCGCGCGACCAGCGCGACTTTCGCGCCCTCCGCGGCGAGCTTGAGCGCAATGGCACGCCCAAAGCCTTTTCCTGCGCCCGTCACGAGCGCAACTTCTCCCGAAAAGCGCATTCTCTCTCTCCTCTCATTCCCCGACGAAGGCCGGGATTCTGTCTCTGCCTTGCCATCTGGACCGGTCTTCGCCGGGGAACGGGCTCGGCCACAATTCGACACTCTGAAGCGCCGGGTTTGATGGAAACAAACCCGAACGCGCTCAGCAGTCCGGACTTGCGCGCGCCATCAGCGCCTCGACCTCAGCCAGCTCGTCCAGCTTCGCGGCTATCCACCGTTCTGCGCTCGCCCAATCGTCGATCCGCGCATGCGCATCCGGCGAGGTCGGCGCGTACGGCGCGATCTCCGGCTCCCCCACGAACTGCAGCCGCCAGACCTGCGCGCCATGCTGCGCCACGGAGGCATGATTGCTCTCGAGGTCGTCGATGAAGATCGTAAGACCGGGCCGATACTCTTCGATCAGTCGCGCGACCACCGGGCCCTTGCCGCCGCGATTGCCGATCACGCGGAAGGGCAGGCCCACGCCATGCAACTGATCCGCTCGCGCCTGCGCATTCTCCTCGCCGATATTGGTCACGATCGCGACATCTGCCCGCTCCGCCAGCTGTGTCATCGCCTCGACCGCGCCGGAAATGGCGGTTTGCCGGTGCATCTCCGTCTCGAAGAAGCCGCCGAGCAAGCGCCAGACATGCATGCGCTCGACGACATCGCCGCTGTCCTTGTGCCGCAGCGCCTCCTCGAAGGACGAGGAAAAATCGAAGTGAATGCCATGATGTTCGTCCAGCCATTCCCGAAACGGCACGACCATGTGCAGCAAGACTTCGTCGCAGTCCGAGACGATCAGCGGCCGGTTCATGCGATGCCCCGCCGTGCTGCCGCGATTTTTTCCGGCGCCACCCCAATGTCTTTCGCGCAGGCCATGAGATCCGGTTCATGATCGAGAACGAAATCCAGCATCGCCCTCAATGTCGCTGGTTTTGTGAGATTTTCGCGCAATGTTTGCGGGTCGAGGCCGGTGATATCCAGCATGCGCTGCGCCCGGTCCGCGTCGGATACGGTCCATGCGACGACAGTCAGCGCGAGCGCGGAACTTTCCTCTTGTGAGACAATGCGATATGTCGCGCTCACAACTTGCGGTCCAGGGGCAGGCAGAGGCCAGATCTATGGTCGTTATACATGGTCGCAGGGGGCGCTCGTGACAAAACGTGTCCTGGTTGTCGAGGATAATGAGCTCAACCTCAAGCTCTTCTGCGACCTCTTGAAAGTGCATGGCTATGAGACCGATGCCGTTCGCGACGGGCGCGACGCTTATGGCCGCGCGCGCGCCTTCGGGCCCGATCTTATCATCACCGATATCCAGCTGCCCCATGTCAACGGCATGGAGCTGATCGCGGAACTGCGCGCGGACGAGCAACTTGCGCCGGTGCCGATCATGGCGGTCACGGCCTATGCCGGCATGGGCGACGAGGCGCGTATCCGTGCCGCCGGCGCCAATGCCTATGTCTCCAAGCCGATCAGCGTCATGCGCTTCATGGATGTGGTGACGGGCCTGCTCACGGCCGCATAGGCCGCCGGCGCAAGAAAGGCCCGCGAGCCGATCGGCTCCGGGCCTCTGAATCCCGACCTGTGCCGGGATGATGCATGTCCATGCCGTGCGCCCTTAGCACACGGGGAAATGCGTCACTTGATCTTGGCTTCCTTGAACTCGACATGCTTGCGCACGACGGGATCATACTTCCGGAAGGTCATCTTCTCGGTCGTGTTGCGCGGATTCTTCTTGGTCACATAGAAGAAGCCGGTGTCAGCCGTGCTGACCAGTCGAATCTTCACGGTGGCTGGCTTCGCCATGGCCGATCCTCAAA
>JAGIAZ010000023.1 GCA_017744605.1 Sphingobium sp.
TGCAGAACGTGACGCTCATTTCCGACACGCTGGGCACCGGCGTGAAGCTGCGCGTTTCGACGCACGGCCTGCGTTCGGTCGAGCATAATGGCGGCCTGGACAACTGGCTGCTCAAGACCTCGGACGACAAGCTCTCCCTGAAGGTCCGTCGCCTGAAGCGCGAGATCGTCAAGAAGCAGGCGATCGCCGCCGCGGCCTGAGCCGGGCAAAAGCTGAAAAGCCGAAGAGGCGGTCCTGCGGGGCCGCCTTTTTCTTTGTCCGACTGACATTCCGTTCGGTTCGAGCGCAGTCGAGAACCGTTGGCATGCCGTATCTCGACTTCGCTCGATACGAACGGCTTTTCTTCCGAACCGGTTAGGGCGCCGGCGCCTCGTTCACCCAATCCTTCGGCAGCGCGAACTTGAACAGCAGGCTGCGCTGCAGGATGAGGTGGTTGTCGTCCGACGCGATCCAGAGCTTGGGGCCGTCCTTCTCATGGCTGAGCGCCAACGCTTCGAGATTGTCGGTGGGGCCTGGGCGTTCGAACGAGGCCATGACTTCGCCCTTGAGCACTGCGCCCTCTTCGAGCTTCGGCAGGCGGACCAGAGTCAGCCTGGCCGTGAACCAGTCGAACACGGTCATGCGGCGCGTCAGCACCAGCAGCCTGTCGCCGCCCAGCCAGAGCGCATCGGTCGGGCGATAGCCGGCGGGCGTGATATAGCGCATGTGGACCGGCGGCGGCGTCCGCGGATCGACTGGATCGCCCGCCCACAGCAGCACGTCATGACCGCCGCCCGGTGCGTTGGCGAGCTCGCCAATTGCTAGAAAGCGCCCGTCGCCAAGACGCGCGAGCGATTCGGCGCCGCCTTGCTCCGGCCAGTCCCGCATCGCCTCGGGCCGCACGCAGCCCGTAATGCGCGCGAGATTGGGCGCATAGCGGCAAATGCGGTTGGTTACCTCGAACCCGGCCCAGACATTGCCGGTGACGGGATCGCGGGCCATGCTCTCATTGTCATTCTGCCGCCGGTGAAAGGCCGCGAGCGGCATGCGCGGCAAGGCCGCCATCGTGCCGTTGGGCGGTCCGTTGAGCCGGAAACTCGCCCACTGGCCGGAATCGTTGAGGCCGGTGAGCTGGCCGTCCTCGGTGACGAAGAGAGCGGAAATGCCGCCGAACGCGCGGACGGGACTGGACAGCCGCCACAGCCCCTCCAGCCGCAATGGCCCATAAGCGCGCTGCACATCCGGCGACGGCACAGGCAAGGGCTCGGCCCGAAGCTGAATGGCCGTCCTGCGCAGCGGCGGCTCGGTGTCGATCAGCGGCGCGGGCATCAGCAGCACGAACAGGAGAAGAATGACCGCAATCCGCTGCATGGCCGCACGCATAGCGGCTGATATTCGCGCTGGCCATGCGTCGGGCGCGCCCGCGACAAAGTCTTACAATCGTGAAGTCAAAGATGAACGAAGCCTGCCAGCCGCATTCAGGCATGGCTCAGAGCGACTCACATAGAAGGGCATCATGAAAGGCGCTCCCCCACAGGGCGCCAGAAAGGATACAAGACCATGACTGCCCGTACTTTCAAGAAGCTGAGCATCGCGCTGGCGCTTGCTGCCACGACCGCGGGTGCGGTCGCTCCGGCGCAGGCCCATGATCGCGGCAACCATTATGGCTGGTACAAGCATGACCGCGACGACCGCTACGATCGCTATGACCGTTATCGCGGCTATGAGGACCGCCGCTACTACGAGCAGCCCGTCTATCAGGGCTATCAGGGCGGCTATCGCTACGAAGGCTGCCGCCGCAGCGACGGCGCGACCGGCACGATCCTGGGCGCCATTGCCGGCGGCCTGATCGGCAACAGCGTCGCCGGCCGCCATGGCGACCGCACGACCGGCACCATCATCGGCGGCGCCGTCGGCGCAGTCGCGGGCCGCGCCATCGACAAGAACGGCAATAACTGCCGCTAACAGACTCACTTTCCCCTTGGCTCCCTACGGGCCGGCGCAATCTCCCCCTCCGCGCCGGCCCGTATTTTTGTTAGCGTCGATGGTATGGACGCTTCCCTTTCCCTTCAGATCGCGACGATTATCGTTGCCGCCGCGGCGCCCTTCATCGCCTTTCGTCATTCACGGAAGCTCGCGCTGGCTCGTAACCGCCAGTCATGGCTGGATGCGTTGCGCGACGACGTCGCGGAACTCATTGCCCTGGCCGACGACGTGGCCACGACCACGACGCAATTGCTGCATGGCGACGAGGAGCAGAAGAAGGCACGATCGAGCCGTCTGCACGACCAGACCGTCGAGCTTCAGGCCATCCGCTATCGCATCAGGCTCCGCCTCCGGGCCGGAAACATGCTGCATGACAATCTGATTGCGTCTCTTTTCGGCAATGACATGGCGAGTCCGAATCCCGAAACGCGACACCTCTGGCGTGACGGCGTCGTGCAATCGACTGAAGCCATCATTCAGAAGGTCTGGAAAGAGATCGAGACCGGGCGCGGCTGACCCGCGCGTCGATCCCCCCGATCAATGCACGAAACGGGCGACCACGTCCCTGAACGAGCGGCTGACCTTCACGTCGGCGCCCGATTCCAGCATCAGGAAGCACTCGCCATTGGTGTGCGGGCGGACCTGCCGGACGAGATTGAGGTTCACGATCCATGAGCGATGGACGCGCTGGAAGACGCGCGGATCGAGCCGGCGTTCCAGGTCCTTCATGGTCTCGCGCAGGATGAACGAATTGTCGCCGGTGTAGATGCACATGTAATCGCCGGCCGCTTCGATGCGCTCGATCGTGTCGACGTCGATGCGGAAGATCTGGCCGCGATCCTTGATGTTGATGAGCTTCTCGAAGCGGTTCGAGGCCGGCGCCTCGGCATCGGCGGCGAGATCGAGATCGGTCATCGCCTCCGGGGCAAGCTCGGACAGCACCTCGCGCAGGCGCTCGGCATCCGCGCTCTGGCGCTTCTCGGCGAGGCGCTGGCGGGCATGTTCGAGCACGTCGGCGAGGCGTTGCTCCTCGACGGGCTTGACCAGATAGCCGATCGCCTTGGCATCGAAGGCGCGCACGGCATGCTCGGAATAAGCGGTCACGAACACGAACAGGGGCGGCTCGACCTCCATCACGCCCTGCACGACGGAAAAGCCATCAAAGCCGGGCATCTGGATATCCAGGAGGACAAGATCGGGCTTGTGGGTCTTGATGGCACGGATGGCTTCGCGGCCATTGCTGCAGGTCTCGACGACTTCGATGTCCTCATGAGCCTCCAGGCGCAGCTTAAGGCCCTGAATGGCGAGGCTCTCGTCGTCGACGAGAATGGTTCTGATGCTCATGCGGCTACTTTCGGCTGATCCTCGGCAAGAAGCGGGATTTCAATGATGACGGAAAATCCCCCCTCGGCCGTGGATCGCGTTTCCATAGTCTGACGGTCTCCAAAGGCCTGGACCAGCCGTTCCCTAATATTGGGAAGGCCGACACCGGTTCCCAAGGTCATCCGCGGACGCTCCGCCTGCAAGCCCGGACCGGTGTCCGACACGACGATCCGGACGTTTTCGCCGACAGGCTGCGCGGTGACCGTAATATCCGCCCCCTCCTCCTGCGGCGTCACGGCATATTTGATGGCGTTCTCGACCAGCGGCTGGAGCAGCAGCGACGGCAATCGCGCGCCCGCCACCGCGGGGTCGATGTTGAAGGTCGGGCGCAGCCGGTCCTCGAACCGCATCTTCTCGATTTCGAGATAGAGCTTCAGCGTCTCGATCTCCTGCGCGAGCGTCACTTGCGCCGTCGGCTCGTTGATCAGCGTGTAGCGCAGGAAGGCCGAGAGACGCGACAGCATGGCATTGGCCCGCTCGGTCTGCTTGAGCAGAACCAGCGTCGAAATGCTGTTCAGCGTGTTGAACAGGAAGTGCGGATTGAGCTGGTAGCGCAGCATGGCGAGTTGCGCGGCGCTGGCCTGGTTTTCGAGCTTTTGCAGCTGGTCGGCCTGCTCCTCGATCGTGAGGAAGAAGTTGATCGCATAATAGAGCGCCGACCATGCGCCGAGCAGGGTGATGTTGAGATAGAGATAGCCGATGACGAGCTTGAGACTCGTGGCCTCGCTCTGCGGATTGCGCAGCGCGAAGACCCAGCTGTCGATCGCCGCCGCAACGGCGCCCGCGACCAGCACGAGCAGGATGGACACTGTCCAGGTGACGATCGGCTTCTGCTTCAGCAGCAACCGGTAGCCCACCGCGATGATGAGCGTCAGCGAATAGCCGGTGACTGTCGAGATCAGGATCGGCACGAGGAAGGACAAAGGCTGGGTGTTCGCGAAGCCCGTCACCGCGCGCAGCAGGAAGGCGCCGGCCCAGCCGATGCCCTGCAATGTCCAGAAGGCGCGATTCTTGTCTTCGAAAAACGGTTTGGCAGAGTAGGCGATGACGGTCATCGTCGTCGAAACTCAGAGGCCCGGTTTTCGGTCCCGCGCCGGACCGGTGCAGCGCACGGGCGCGCTCGCGCCATCGGCCTGCTCGACCCAGCACAGCTCGCCGCGATCCAGGGTTCGGCCATCCCATGCCTGGATGGTGATGGGCCGGATCGGCTTGCGGTCGCGCGCATCGGAAAGGACCGGACCGCTGGCCGGATGGCCGCCCCAGCGCTCGCCCCATTGGCGGAGCGCGATCATGACCGGCACGAGACCGAGGCCCTTGTCGGTGAGGCGATAGGCAATGCGCCTCTTGTCCGATGGCACCGGCTCGCGTGTCATGATGTTGTTCGCGACCAGCTTGCCGAGACGATCCGAGAGGATGTTGCGGGCAATGCCGAGCGCGGACTGGAAATCCTCGAAATAGACGATGCCGTTGAATGCCGCGCGCAGGATCAGGAACGACCAGCGTTCGCCCATCGCTTCCAACGCCGCCGGCAATGCACAGCCTTCAAAGGCCTCGAGACCCTTACGCGCACCCATAGCGGACAACGCTAGCGCATTCTTCGCTCCGCGCCAAACCCCGAAGTTGCGGGAATCCCTTTCCGAGCCAGATTTCAGTTGCGAATTGAAATTGATCAATATAGGTTTTGATTCGAAACTGGAATGGGGAGGCCGATATGCGAGGGATTAGGCTGGGATTGGCCATTGCGTTGCTGATGAGCGGCGGCAGCGCACAGGCGGCGGCGGGCGGCCACGAAGCGCGGCTGGAGAGGCCTGCCGAAAGGTCCCGTCTCGTCGTCCACAATCTTCTCTGGCAGTGTGACGGCCAGCGCTGCGTCGCGGCAGGACAGAGCGACAGCCGTCCGGTGATCGTGTGCATGGCCTTGGCCCAGGAGCTCGGCACGGTGCTCGATTTTGCGACCGGCGGGAAATCACTCGATGCGGCGGCTCTGGCCCGGTGCAATGCACGACGCGACGACAAGGCAAGCGTGTCCTCGCGATGACAGCGCGCCGCGTGCGTGCAACGAACATACGCGGAAACGCTACTTTCCTGTTGCGAAGCAGCAGCAAGTCACCACATCCTGTCTGCGGATGCTGCGACAATATGAACTTGTAGAACGGGTCAGGGGATATGATCCGGACGCCGACGAGGCGTTGATCAATCGCGCCTATGTGTTTTCGGTCGCCCGGCACGGCAGCCAGAAGCGCGCCAGCGGCGACCCGTACTTCAGCCATCCCATTGAAGTTGCTGGCATTCTGACCGACCTGTTCCTCGACGACAAGACGATCGTGACGGCCCTGCTGCACGATACGATCGAGGACACGCTCACCACCACCGAAGAGATCCAGAAGCTGTTCGGCGAAGATGTCGCGCGGCTGGTCGACGGCGTCACCAAGCTCTCCAAGATCGAGGCGCAGACCGAGAATGAGCGGGCGGCAGAAAATCTGCGCAAGTTCCTGCTCGCCATGTCGGACGATATCCGCGTGCTCCTGGTCAAGCTCGCCGACCGCCTGCACAACATGCGCACGCTCCATCATATCAAGAATCCGGAAAAGCGCCGTCGGATCGCCCGCGAGACGATGGATATCTACGCGCCGCTCGCCGAGCGCATCGGCATGTATGATTTCATGCGCGAAATGCAGCTCCTGGCCTTCGAACAGCTGGAGCCCGAAGCCCATGAGAGCGTCACCAAGCGGCTCGCGCTGCTGAAGGAAGGCGGCGGCGACAAGGTCGCGCGCATCGCCTCCGGGCTTCAGCTCATGCTGGGGCAGGCCGGCATGCACGTGACAGTATCGGGTCGCGAGAAGCATCCCTATTCGATCTGGCGCAAGATGCAGGAACGCCACATCAGCTTCGAGCAGCTGTCCGATATCATGGCTTTCCGGGTGGTCACGGATTCCACCGACGACTGCTACCGGGCGCTCGGCCTCATCCACCAGCGCTACAAAATGGTCCCGGGCCGCTTCAAGGACTATATCTCGACACCCAAGCGCAACGGCTATCGCTCGCTGCACACCACCGTGATCCACGAGGAAAATGCGCGCGTCGAGATCCAGATCCGGTCCGAGCGCATGCATCGCGACAGCGAATTCGGTCTCGCGGCGCACTGGGCCTATAAGGAAGGCACCAGTCCAGACGGACAGGCCGGATGGCTGCGCGATCTCATCGAGATTCTGGAGCAGAGCCACGACGCGGACGAACTGCTCGAACATACGCGCATGGCGATGTATCAGGACCGCATCTTCGCCTTCACGCCCAAGGGCGTGCTGCACCAGCTGCCCAAGGGGTCGACCCCGGTCGACTTCGCCTATGCCGTGCACACCACGCTCGGCAACCAGGCGGTCGGCGCCAAGATCAACGGCCGTGTCATGCCGCTGCGTACGCCGCTCGAAAATGGCGACCAGGTCGAGATCTTGAAATCGGACGCGCAGGAGCCGCAACCCGGCTGGCTCGCTTTCGCGATCACCGGCAAGGCACGCGCGGCGATCCGCCGCTTCATCCGCCAGAAGCAGCGCGGCGAGACGATCACGCTCGGCGAGAAGCTCTACGCCGAGATCGTTTCGCGCCTGCCGGTCGAGATCGGCGACAAGGCCGAGAAAGCGGCGATCAAGCGCCTCAAGCTCGAGGACAAGGCAGCGCTGCTGATCGCCGTCGCGACACGCCGGGTCTCGGATGAGGAAGTGCTCAATGCCCTCGTGCCCGGCAGCGTCGAGGAGACGGTGGGCAACCGCCGGAAGAAGGCGCAATCCCATGCCGTGCCGATCACGGGCCTGACGCCGGGCATCGCCTTCACGCTCTCGGAATGCTGCCATCCGGTGCCCGGCGACCGCATCGTCGGCCTGCGGCGGCCGGGCGAGCCGATCGAGGTGCACACCATCGATTGCCTCGCGCTCGAAACCGGCCAGGATGCCGATTGGGTCGATCTCTCATGGGACAGCCAGGCCAAGGGCGGCACGGCGCGGCTGCAGGTCATCGTCAAGAACCAGCCCGGATCGCTCGCCACCGTGGCCAACATCTTCGGCGTCAACAGGGCGAACATCCTCAACCTGCAGCTCGCCAACCGCGAAGGTCCTTTCCACACCGACATCATCGACCTGGAAGTGGAGGATGCGAGCCATGTCGCGCGCATCATTTCCGCGCTGAGGGCGGTCGATGCGGTGGTGCAGGCCGAGAGAGTGTAGAAAGCCGTCAGCCAAAAGCGCTTAGTCTGATCCATCGATGTTGAACAGCTCGTCATTGCGAGCCCGGCTTCAGCCGGGCGAAGCAATCCAGAAGCGGGCAAGATCGGCCTGGATTGCCGCGCGGCTTCGTCGCTCGCAATGACGCTTCAAGCCTGCTGAAGCGGAGTCTGGAGCGCGACCATGCTCAGAGCGGTGTGCTTTTAATCTGCAACGCTCTTATCCGGTAGGTCAGATTTTAGGCCCGATGCTCAATAGGTCTCGCCGCCGCAATTGACCGCGCCGCTGCCGGCATGGCGGACCGTGCAGGCGGGATGTCCAGCGATCGTGACGGCCGCCGGGCCAAGGGCCGTGACCTTGGCCGAGCGTGTGGCGAGCGCCTGGATGGCGCCGGCGCCCTGGGCGGTCACGTCCAGGTCGGACGCGGTCAGCGCCGCCGCGTCGATGGCGCCGCTGCCCGACAAGGTGAAACTCGCCTTGCGCGCCTTGCCCTTGATCCTGGTGGAGGCCGATCCCTGCAGCGCGACCGAGATATTGTCGGCATCGACGCCGGCGGCGCTCAGCGTGCCGCTGCCGGCCGCGACAAGCTCGGCAGTCTGGCCGGCCATGCCCTCGATCGCCAGGGTCCCCGAGCCGGAAAGATGGGCGCGCCGAAGCTGGGTCGTCGTGAGGAGGAGACGCGCGGTCTGCCCCTGGTCGGTCCTGCGCCCCTCGAATGGCGAGGGCTTCAGGCGAATGGTGAGCACGCGGCCCTGGACGTTGAGATCGATACGCTCGAGCAAATCGGCATCGCCCTCGCCCCGCGCGGTGACGCCCCGCCGCGTCTGGACGCCGACCGCGATCGGCGCCTCGAGCCGCACCGTGTCGAACTCCGTGATGATGTAGGTTCGGTTCGCGGCCCATGCCGGTCCGGTCGAAAACAGCAGGCCGCCCGTCAAAAGAACCGGCAGTGCGCGACGTCTCAGCTGGTGCACTCAGCCTCTCCAGATCCCGTTTTCCGAATCCGGCACCGGCTAGTCCCGTCGACCTGAGCGTGACCTGAACCGCTGAGCGCGAGATTGGCGCTCTGCCGGGCCTGGACATGGATTTCTCCGGAGCCCGTGACCGAGATGTCGGCCGTTCGCGCTTCGAGGCCCGCAGCCTGGACGCCGCCCGATCCGACGAGGACGGCCGAGACCTCGCCCGTCTGGCCGGAGAGCTCCATGGTGCCGGAGCCGTTGAGCGACAGGCGCACGGCATTGGACCGGACATTGGCGACCTTCAGGCCACCGGAGCCGTCGAGACGCGCGGCGAATTCCCTGCTGTCGATCGTCTTGGCCTGGAGGTCGCCCGATCCGGTGATCCACACTCGCGACAGGTTCGGCATGGTGACGCGGATCGTCACAGCATGGCCGCCGGAGCCCCACCAGCCGTTGATCTTGCGCCGCTGCACGCGAAGGACACCGTCATGAACGGCGAGGCTGACATGCTTCACCGCCTGGGGATCGCCCTCGGCGCTGACCGAGAAATCCGGGCCCGACGTCACGACAACCGTGTCCGGCCCATCGAGCTTGATGCCGTCGAAATTCTTGAGGCTGCTCAGCGGGACCGCCCGCGCTTGCTCATCATCGCCGCCATCGAACCAGGTCCAAGGCGGCGAGAACGCCATGGCTATGGCGCCCGCCGCCGCGACGCCGGTCAGAAACAGGCGCGTCCTATCGCCCATGTCCGTCTCCTGCGGATGGAGCGGCACATATGGGCGGCGTGGGGCAATGGAACCGAATGGCAGTCATGCGATCGACCGGAAGGCCTCCCTGCTGTATTACATCATTACAACAGTTCGGGCGGGCCGCGTCAATATCGCCACATCGGAAACGCGCCGCACATAAGAAAACGGCGCCGGATCGCTCCGGCGCCGCCTGATAGGTCCCGAAAGACCTATGTCTTACTCGACGCGCTCTTTCGCATATTTGGGCGCGGCTTCGTTGAGGATCTTGAGGATCTTCTTGAGCGCGCTCGGCTCGTCCGTCTCTTCCATCGCGGCCAGTTCGCGGGCGAGGCGGCTCGAGGCCGCTTCGAAGATCTGGCGTTCGGAATAGCTCTGCTCGGGCTGGTCGTCGGCACGGAACAGGTCGCGCGTCACCTCGGCGATCGACACGAGGTCGCCCGAATTGATCTTCGCTTCATATTCCTGCGCGCGGCGCGACCACATGGTGCGCTTGACGCGCGGCTTGCCCTTGAGCGTCTCGAGCGCCTCGCCGAGCGTCTTGTCCGACGACAGCTTGCGCATGCCCACGCTCTCGGCCTTGTTGGTTGGAACGCGAAGCGTCATGCGCTCCTTTTCGAACCGCAGCACATAAAGCTCGAGATCGATACCGGCGATCTTCTGGCTCTGCAGTTCGATCACCCGGCCGACGCCATGCTTGGGATAAACGACATAGTCGCCGACGTCGAAAGACAGCGCTTTTGCAGCCATTCTTGCGAACCTTTCTCTATTTGAATTGGCTTGGCTGAAAATGAACGCGGGCATGAAGTCGGATGATTGTCCGATGCCCGCTGATAGCCATGCGATCATGCTCCTTAGCGATGCTGTACGCAAACGCTTCGCAAGCCAATTAACAGATTCGTCACAAAAAAGCCAGCGCGGCGTTATGCGTTAACCTTGATGGGAGATGACGCAATTTTATTGCATCCCCCCAACAAGATGGGCCTTTCAGCTCCCTTCGCCGGGCTCCGCCGAAAAATATTTGTCGAACTTGCCGGGCTGGCCCTTGTGCTCGTCGGCATCGGCCGGCTGCTCGCCCTTGGTGGTGATGTTGGGCCATTGGGCAGAATAGGTGGCATTGAGCTCGAGCCACTGCTCGAGACCGCCCTCGGTATCGGGCAGGATGGCTTCGGCCGGGCATTCCGGCTCGCACACGCCGCAATCGATGCACTCGTTGGGATTGATGACGAGCATGTTCTCGCCCTCATAGAAGCAGTCCACCGGACAGACCTCGACGCAGTCCATATATTTGCAGCGGATGCATGCATCGGTCACGACGTAGGTCATGGCGGCCTTTCCCTTGTTGGTCTTCAGTCCCGGGCAGCTATGCCACGGCGTTCGTGCCGCGATATGCATCCTGCTCGCGAGCGTCAATAAGCTTGGCGGCTACTGCGCGCCCGAAGGAGGCGGTGGCGCGAATTGATGGACGAACCGCACCGAGAGCCCGGTTTCTCCCGCAGCGCGCCGTTTCGGGTCGGTTATGTGCTGCTGGATGATGAAGAGCGTCTCTGAGCCACCGTCGGGAAGCGAGAATCAATCGGCCTTCGGGTCGCCCGGCGTGATCGCGCTATAGCAGAGCTGCGCCTCGATGAAGGGGCCGCGCCGCATCGGCAGCTTCTCGATGCGGATCACGCGAACCACGTCGCCCTGCGGCACGGTGATGAGGTCTCCGACCCGCACCGGCGTGTGCGCGCGCTCGACGCGGCGGCCGTTGAGGCGGATGATGCCGCGCTCGGCCAGTGCCTGCGCTCGCGATCGGTCCGGCGCGAGGCGCACGAACCAGAGATATTTGTCGATGCGCAGCGTGGGGCCGTGACCGTCCGACATGCGACGCGAGCGGGGCCTACTCGTCCTTGCCGAGCAATGCGGCGAGGCCGGCCAGGCCCTTGCCCGTTGCAACGAGCGGCGCCTGACGCGGACGATCGCGATCCCGCGGACCGCCGCCATGCTGCGGCTTGGGCCCGCGCGGCGGACGAGGCGGACGCCCCTCCCCGTCCCTGCCGTCCGCAGCCCGGTCGCGCCTTTGGTCGCCGGACTTGCCCCGGAACTTGCCGCGATCTGCCTGCGCGCCCTCCGGCTTTGCGCCTTGCTGCGCGCGGTCTCGCTGTGGCCCGCGGCGCGGGCCGCGCTCCGGCTTGGGACGCGGCCTGGGCCGGCCGCGGAACTGCCAGTTCGGCGCGCCCTCGGCCGCTTCGGGCAGGGGCTTGAAGCCGGCCTGCCGCATGAGATCGAGGAAGGCCGCTTCGCTGAGGCCGATGGAGACGATGGTCGGATCGGTAGCCAGATAAGGCTTGCCCGCCGCGATCGCCTCATGCGCACCGCGGGCCAGCCGCTCGGCCATGTCGATGCGCAACAGGCTGTTGTCGAGCTTGCGGAAACCGGCGATGCGCGCGCCGATCTCATCGACCGGCAGCGAGCCGTCCTCATCCGGGCCGATCAGCACCACGCCCGCCTGCGGCAGCGCCACCAGCGGCTTGGCGCGCTTGAGCGACAGCAGCACCATGCGCCACTGCGCCGCGCCGGGCTTCATCAGGCCGGGATGGTAGAGGTCCATGACGCCGATCACGACGCCCGCCTTGCGCAGGTGAGCGCGGTCTTCCTTGCTGACCTGGGCCAGCGATTCGTCGAGCAGGTTGCGCGCCATGATCCCGCCGGCATCGGCCAGCTGGGCGAGCACGGCGCGCACGGATGCAGGCATCTCGGGATCCTGCGAGCCCTCGTCCATCTTGATCAGCGCCGGGACATGCCGCTCGAGCTGGCCCTTGATCCAGACGCCGAGCCGCTCGGACACGCCGTGCTGGATCTCCGGCGCGAGCGCCGACAGCCCGGAATCGAGCATGAGTTCGGGTGCCAGCTGCCGCTGACCGCCCTTGAGCGTCGCGACCGCATGTCCGTTCCAGACGATTTGTGCTTCGCCCGCCGGAGGGCTGGCCAGCGTGAACGCCTTGTCGTCCACGGCCAGCAATGCCTGAGCCATCTCGTTCAAATGTGCACCCAGTCTCCGTTCGGCGGCGGCGAGCAGCATGCGCTTCTCACCCGCCCTTGCAGTGGGATCGACCGCGAAGCGGAAGCCGCGCATGGTGCCGATCCTGTGTCCGTCCACTGTTACCGCGCCGCTTGCGTCCACGTCTACGGGCAAAAGCGTGTTATCGCGTCCGGCGTTGCGCAAAAGTACCGAACTGCGCGCATCGACGAAACGCTGGCGCAGCGCACCGTGCAGCGCATCGGACAAGCGGTCTTCCAGCGCCCGCGCGCGCGCCGCCATCTCGGCGGGCTGCTGCAGCCAGTCGTCGCGCTGCGCCACATAGCTCCAGATGCGCACCGCCGCGATGCGCCCGGCAAGGTCGTCGACATCGCCCTGGACATTGTCGAGCCGCGCGATCTGGCCGGCAAAGAAGTCCTGGGGGATGAAGGCCTTGCCCTGGCTGAGATAGGTCCACAGGCGGTGGACGGTGCGGGCATGATGCTCGAGCCCGAGCTTCTGGAAGTCCGGCACCGAGCAGGCCGCCCAGAGGCGCGCGACCTGCGTCTTGCCGACCGCACGCTCGTGAACGTCAGGCAGGTCGGTGAGATATTTGAGGACGGCTAGGTCGATCGCTTCGGGCGCGGCGCGCAGCCCCTCCAGGGCCGGTCGCCGCTCCAGCGCATTCATCAGCGCGCCGACCGACTCCATCGGCAGTTCCGCCTCGCGCCAGAAAATCTGCTCGATGGGGTCGAAGCGATGCGCCTCGATTCGCTCGACTTCCTCGGCGGTGAAGGCCGGCGGCCCGTCCGGCGAACCCAGGTCGCCGAACGTGCCGTCCTTCTGGTGACGCCCGGCCCGCCCGGCGATCTGCGCCATTTCCGAAACGGTGAGGCGGCGCGCCCGATGCCCGTCGAACTTGCGCAGAGACGCGAAGGCGACGTGGTCGACGTCGAGGTTGAGACCCATGCCGATGGCGTCGGTCGCGACGAGATAATCGACCTCGCCGGCCTCGAACATCGCGACCTGGGCATTGCGCGTGGCCGGACTCAGCGCGCCCATCACCACCGCACAACCGCCGCGCAACCGCCGCAGCATCTCGGCGACGCGATAGACTTCATCCACGGAGAAGGCGACGATCGCCGAGCGCCGGGGCAGGCGCGACAGCTTGCGCGACCCGGCATAGCTGAGCGTCGAGAAGCGGGGCCGCGAAATGATCTCGGCCTTGGGCAGGAGCGTCTTGACCAGGGACGCCATGCTCGCCGAGCCGAGCAGCATCGTCTCCTCGCGCCCGCGCGCATGAAGAATGCGGTCGGTGAAGATATGGCCCCGCTCGGGATCGGCCGCGAGCTGGATCTCGTCGACCGCGACGAACGCGAAGTCGTTGAGCGACCCGATCCCGCCGCGCGTCGGCATGGCCTCGACGGTGCTGAGCACATAGCGGGCATTGGGCGGCAGGATGCGCTCCTCGCCGGTCAGCAGCGCGACCTGGTCGGGCCCCTTGATCCGGCAGACGCGATCATAGACCTCTCGCGCCAGCAGGCGCAGCGGGAAGCCCATGAGACCGCTGGAATGACCGCACATCCGCTCGATCGCGAGATGGGTCTTGCCGGTGTTGGTTGGCCCAAGCACGGCCATATGGGCCGAACGGGCAAAGCTCGTCATGATGGATCAGGACATGGGGGACTTGGCCGGCGAGAGCAAGAGCGCGACTCCTAACCGGACGGCGGAAGGGCCATCGACCGGCGATGGCGGTCCTTCGCATAGATCTCGGCGCGCGCAAGCAACAGGTCCAGATCGTCGCGGCTGATGTCGATGCTGTCCGGCAATTCGTCGAGCGCGCGGTCGATATCCTCGACGTGGAAACCGGCCGCCACGCGCAGGGCTTCGATGTCCTTGGGCGGCAGCGGCGCATGGTGCGGATAGCTGTGGCCGGTGGCGCGATGGAAGGCCATGCCGAGGGAAACCAGGACGATGGAATTGATCGCCACCGGCGCCAAGGCAAAGGCGAAACCAGCGGCATGGACGGCCGGCCCGCCGATCACGGCGGTGAGCGCCGCCGCACCGCCAGGCGGGTGCAGACAGCGGAAGGCGGACATGACGAAGATCGCCCCGCCGACGGCCAGCCCGGCTGCCAGTGCCAGGTCGGGGGTCGCTTTGGCGGCGGCCACGCCGACCAGCGTCGAGAGCATGTTGCCGCCGACCACGGACCATGGCTGCGCGAGCGGGCTCGCCGGCACGGCATAGACGAGCACCGCCGATGCGCCGACCGGCGCGACGATGAAGGGGACGTCCGACGCCGAGAGCTGGAACCGCCCGCACAAAAGGACCGTCAGCACGATACCGATGGCCGCGCCCGCGCAGGCGAGCAGCCGCGGCACGAGATGCGTGCCCGGCAGCAGCGGCTTCATCCAGGAGAGGCGCCTCATTCAATCTCCGCGTGTCGGCAAGGGCGCGCTTCTTGCGTCGAAGCACCGAAAAGGCCAGCCCAGTTTTAATAAGCGGGGCGCAAGTCCTTGTTTCGCACGTCCGTCCCAAGAGGCCGGATGCGCTGCCGTCCTTCGCGTCGAAAGTTCACGTCGAAAGGGAGTTCAAGGCAAGGACTGCCGAACCACATGGTTCCAGCGTTTCCCGGGGACGCGACGGCATACGGACTGTTCGCCGATACCCTCGCACAGCTTGTCGCAGGCCCGACTCCGCTGGACCGGTCTTCATTTGACATTAACCCTCCTCGTTCACAAAAGCGCGCGGCCAGAGCGCCTTCGGGGGATGGTATTTTTCGCGGTGTTTCAGAAGATTGACTTCAATCCCGGCAAAGGGAGCCCGGCCGGCGCGCTGCGTCTGAGCGGGCCGGCGCGCGCGATTGCGCTCGCCCGGAGCGGGGATTGGCGCGACGGGATCGAAGCCTGGGCGCACCGCACGGACCTGGCGCCCGATCTCGGCCGCGACATCGGCACACGCACCTGGTGGCGAGGCCTCTTCACCTGCCTCATGCTCTGTGCGCTCACCATTTCGCTTTCACCCGGTTTCCGCGCCATTCCCGGCCCGGTCCCCGGCGCGGTCGGCGAGCGGCATTTCGACCAGTATCGCGCGCAGATGGTCAACGCGCTTGCGCTCGGCGCCGACAGCGGCATGCATATGGGCCCGACCGACGCCGTCTCGCCCCTCGCGGAGACGCCGGAGCGCCCGCACATCGAACTCGATGCAGCCATAGGTGATGGCGCCAGCTTCGCCAGCACGCTTTCGCGCTCGGGCGTCAGCGAGACCGACGCGCAGGATGCGCTCGTCCTGATCTCGCAAGCGGTTTCGCCAGGCTCGATCGCCGCCGGCACGCGCGTCCGCATGGTGCTCGGCCGCCGCGCCAATCGAAACGTGCCGCGCCCGCTCGACAAGCTGGCCGTGCGCGCCAGGCTCGAGCTGGCGCTCGAACTCAATCGCGTGGATGGCCGACTGACCATGACGCGCATCCCGATCGCCGTCGACGATACGCCGCTGCGCATCCGCGGCACCGTCGGCGGCGGCCTCTATCGCGCAGCCCGTGCGGCGGGCGCCGATCCCTCGACGATCCAGGCCTATCTCAAGGTGCTGGCGACCCGGCTCGACATCGGCACCGGCGTTCGCGCCGAGGACCAGTTCGACATGATCGTCGCGCATCGCCGCGCCGCCACGGGCGAGACCGAGACCGGCGCGCTGCTTTACGCCGGCCTCAATCGTGGCCACGGCAAAAGCCTCGACATGCTGAAATGGCCCCTCGACGGTCACGACCAATGGTTCGAGGCATCCGGCGTCGGCGAGAGCCGCGGCACGCTGGCCTCGCCCGTCTCGGGCGGACGGATCAGCTCGTCCTATGGCGCGCGCATGCACCCGATCCTGGGCTATCTGCGCATGCATGCCGGGATCGATATCGCGGCGCCTTATGGCACGCCGATCCGGGCGGTGACCGATGGCACGGTCTCCTTCTCGGGCTGGCATGGCGGCCATGGCAATTATGTGAAGGTCAATCATGCCGGCGGGATCGCCACGGGCTATGGCCATATGAGCCGGATCGCGGCCCGCGTCGGCCAGAAGGTCTCGCGCGGCCAGGTGATCGGCTATGTCGGCTCGACCGGCCTCTCGACCGGCCCGCACCTGCATTATGAGCTGTTCAAGAACGGCACCTCGATCAACCCCAACTCGATCAAGTTCACCCAGGTCGCGCAACTCAGCGGCAAGGCGCTGGCCGCGTTCAAGGCGCGCCTGGCGCAACTCAAGGGCCTGTCCGCCGGCATCCGCACCGAGCCGGTGAAGATCGCCGCGACGGCAAAACCCGCCCTCGCGCCCGCAGCAACCGCCGGTGGCGGCACACCCGTCGGCCGCACCGCAAAAGCACGCTGAGCCTCCATTCATCGGCCAGTCAGCCGGACGGGCCCAAGGCGCGCTCATCGCCCCGGTTGTTTCGCACGTGCGATAATTCGAAGAAATCGGCATTGCCAAAGTCGCTTTCACAGGTATGTTATATCATATGACAAAACAGCACCGCTCCTTCGCCCTGGCCGGCACGGCCACTCTCACCCTCCTGCTTGCCGCGCCCGCCCTGGCGCAGTCCCGCGCCCAGTCGGCGGACCAGGCCAGCGAACATGACCATCCCGACGACATCATCGTCACCGCCGTGATCCCGCGCAGTCATGTCGACCTGCTCGCCGGCACGTCGGTGCTGACCGGCGAAGACCTCGCGCGCGACCTGCGGCCCAATCTGGGCGAAACCCTGGCCCGCCAGCCCGGCGTTACGGCCTCCTCCTTCGGCCCCAACGCCTCGCGTCCGATCCTGCGCGGCTTCTCGGGCGACCGCATCCGGCTCCTCACCGACGGCATTGGCAGTTTCGACGTCTCGGCGACCTCGGCCGACCACGCCGTCGCGATCAACCCGCTGCTCGCCGACCGCATCGAAGTGCTGCATGGCCCCTCCGCGCTGCTTTACGGCTCCTCGGCGGTCGGCGGCGTCGTCAATGTGATCGACAGCCGTATCCCGACGCGCAGGCCGGAGAACGGCATCGCGGGCGACATCGATGCCACGTACGGCAGCGCGTCCGACGAGCGCACCGTGGCCGGCAAGGTCGACTATGCGATCGGCGGCAGCGGCTTCGTCGCCCATGTCGACGGCAGCTACTCCAGGACCGGCGACCTCAGGACTGGGGGCTATATCCTCTCCCCCGCCCTTCGCGCCCAGGCCGCAGCCAGCAGCGATCCGGACATTGCCGATCTCGCCAATCTCTCGGGCAAGCTGCCCAACTCCGCGTCGGAAAGCTGGAGCTATGGCGGCAGCCTTGCCTGGCTGGCCCCCAGCGGCGGATCGATCGGCGTCTCCGTCTCCAGGCTGCACAATTTCTACGGCGTGCCCGAGCGCTTCAGCCTCGACCCCGCGATCGAGACTGAAGCGCCGCGCATCCGCATGGACCAGACCCGCGCCGACCTGCGCGTCAAGGTGCCGGTCGAAGGATCGTTCCTGAACGAGATCAACCTGCGCGGCGGCTGGGCCGACTATCGCCATGACGAACTCGACGCCGATGGCAATGTCGGCACGAGCTTTCTCGCCAAGGGTCTGGAGACACGGCTCGAACTGGTGCAAACGCGGCGCGGCGGCTGGGACGGCGTGTCGGGTGCGCAGCTCGTCTTCCGCAAGGGCCAGATCCTCGGCAGCGAGAAGTTCCAGCCGAACAATGAGGCGAACAGCGCCGGCCTGTTCACGATGCAGTCGCTGGACCTGGGCAATGCACGAATCGAAGCGGGCGCGCGCTATGAGCATGCCGACATTTCGGCCATGGCGGACAGCCTGCTCGGCAACCCCGCTTATGACCGCAAATATGACACATTCTCAGGCTCGATCGGCGCCAATTACAGCATCGCGCCGGACTGGCGGATCGGCGTCAATGTCTCGCGTTCCGAGCGGGCGCCGACGGTCGACGAACTGTTCTCGCGCGGCAACCATGCGGGGACCCAGGCCTTCGAACTCGGCAATCCCGATTTCGGCACGGAGCGCGGCTGGGGCGTGGAAGCGCTGCTGCACGGGCGCGGCCGCGACTATCACATCAGCGTCTCGGCCTTCTACAACCGCTTCTCGAGCTTCATCTACGATCACGTCGTGGCCGACGCCGCCTGCCTCGCGGTCAATGGTGGAGAGCCGCTCGACTTCCCCTGCTTCCAGTTCAGCCAGGCGCCCGTGCGCTATTATGGCGCCGAGATCGAAGGCGCGGTGACGCTCGGCAAGATCGGCAAGACCGAGATCAAGGCCGACGCGCTCGCCGACTATACCAACGCCACCATCATCGGCGGCAGTGGCATCGGCGGCCCGGTTCCGCGCATCCCGCCGCTGCGCATTCTCGGCGGGCTGTCGGCCGATGCCGGGCGGCTCAACGGCCGCATCGAGGTCGAGCATGATTTCGCGCAGAATCGCGTGAACGTGCGCGAGACACCGACGGCGGCCTTCACCCTGGTCAACGCGTCGATCGGCTGGCGACCGCTGCCGGACAATCAAAAGGTCCGGCTGCTGGTCTCGGCGAACAACATCTTCGACGTGACCGCCCGGCGCCATGCCAGCATCCTCAAGGACTATGCGCCGCTCGCCGGACGCGATGTCAGAGTGACGCTGAGCCTGGGGATCTGATCGGCGCGCTGACCGAGAGGCCGCGCACACTCCCAAAAAGCAAATCGCCCCCAGGCGGCAAGCCTGGGGGCGACTTTGCATTTCAGATGCGGAACGCGGAGACTATTTGCTGATCGACGCCTGGAACAGCATCACTGCCTTCGCCTTCGGTGCAGCGTTGGGCGATTGGCCGATATAATCGGAAATACCCCAGGCACCGGCTGTCGATGCGCCGTCGTAATCGGAGAACAACGTCATCAAATCACCGATCTCGTTGTTCCAGCGGTTCAAATAATAGGTATAAAGCTGGCCCATCCGCCGGTCATGCTCGATCTGATAGAGCAGGGGGATCTGGTCCTGGCGCGCATTGGAGACGTGCTGGCCGGCTTCATACGTCACGAAGCGCAGATGATATTGATCGGCTAACTGCTTGAACTGCTTCGCATTGTCCATCGCGCCGTCGAGCGTAGTACGCAGCTGCGCAAAGAAATCGTTCAGATTCGAGCCGTCACCTGTGTAGGCTGAGAGATCCGCGGTGAAATAAGGTGCGGACGAGATCGCATCGATATGCTGGGGCGTGTCACGGAATGACAGCACCGCCTTTATCGTATCCGGCCAGGCATTTTGCATGGCAGCGACTCGGACTAGGCGCGACGACTGACCCTGGAAAACGTCCCTCCAAATATCCATGACCTGGATGGTCTTTTCGGCATAGCGGTACCAGACGGCGACCTGGCCGTCGGTGGTGAGACCGCGTGAAAGGCCTTCCTGCTGAGCCTGATGCGTCACTAGATAGGCCCAGTTCCACACCTCATTAGATGCCTCGACATAGACCTTCAGGTTGGGATCGAGCGTATCGCGCACCAGCGTGGCGAAACGACGGATATAATCGTCGTCGGCGTTCCAGGGCATGGCGAACCAGGGATCGGTCTTCGTCTGGTTTGCGAGCGCGATCATGTTTTCAATGGCAACGCCGTCGGCATCGCCCATGATCTGGCCCATGGCGGGCGTCGTACGCTTGGCCCAGGTAACCGTCTTGTTCTGTTCGACGTTCTGCCACTTCATGAAACGCAGGCTAGAATATTTCTTCACGCCAGCGAGAAAGGTCGGGTCATAAAGCGCATTGGGATCGGCGCCCGCTTCGCGGCAATCGAGGTTGCGAAATGGATTGCTCATGTCGACCGACTTGAGACGGACCATCATCCAGGCGCTATCTATAGGATCGGGAAGCTGCGTGTAGCGCATGCCGTTGGCGCCCATCACCAGGTTCTGGATGCCGCTGTGCTTCACGGCCTCGATCGTACCGATGCCGTCCCATTTACACACGATGTCGACGCTCTTCTTCTGATAGATACCCGTCGGGCGCAGAATGAAACGGTATACCTGATCGCCAGGCAGAACCTTCACCACATTGCGGTTGGCATCGAAATAACCGTCTGTCGAACCGCCGTTGGCCGGAGTCACGACCCAGCCGACGTCGGAGGCGAGATTCGTGAAAATGCGCGTCGGGGTGTAATAGATCGGCTGCGTCATGTTCATGCCGAGCTTCATCGGCTTCAATGGCGTGGGCGCAGGCGTCGTTGTCGAGGTCGACTTGCCGACGTTCGTCGGAAGGCCGCCCGATGCGGTGACTGTGCCAACGCTTACGGCGGCCAATGGGCGTACAAGCCATTTCGCGACGAGGGAATCAGGCATTTCAAGTCCTGCATAGACCAGGGACAGCGCTGCAGCCACTGCTCCGCTAGAAACCATGGCGAGCGATCCGGTGCCCAAAAATCCGAAAAAAGACTTTAAGGCCGACTTTTTCCTGATGCGGCTTTTTTTCACTGGTGGTGGCTCCCGATGGGAGGGCATGAGGCATGCCCGGTCCGATGCAGGAGCGAAAATAAGAAAAATAGGCCAAGTAATGCCTACGAGTTATGGTTAACGAGACGTTAGCCATAAGACCCTCGGAACGAACAAACGCAACTGAAGCACGTCTCGCCGCAAGCGCTGCAAAAAAGCGCTTCGGCGCCATTCAAGCCGGAGCCTGTGCCGGGATCGGGTCTGCCGCGCCGGGCGCACCGGGCGCAATGCTTGGGGCCTGCTTGGCCCGCATGATCGTGAGACCCGAGAGAGCGCCCGCGATCAGCCATGTAATCGGTCTGAGCGAGCTGTTGGGGATGAGATCGAGCAGATTGAACAGCAGCATGGCTGCAAGCGTGACGCTCGCCATCGAGATGGCGGACCGCCGCCGCATCCGGAAGAGATGCCAGAACGGATAGCAAAGCAGGCCAAAGGTCGAGAGATAGCCGATCCAGCCATAGGTACCGATCGCAATGACCCAGGTGCCGTCGGTGACAGTGACATCCTTCGTCTCGCCCCACTCCGTGACGACAATGACATGGTTGCGGGCATAGCCGCCCCAGCCAAACCAGGGACGCTGATTGGCCCGGTGAAGCAGCATGTCCTCGTTGCGCAGCCGGAAACCCAGCGACGCGGCTCTCTCCGACGAAACGGAGGATATGGCGGACTGGATCGCCGCGGTCGGCACGAAGCCGTTCCCGCGGAGGACCGGATAGGTCACGATCATCATGGCGACGACAAGCGCGATGCCAATGAACCGCCGCGGCCGAAGGAAAACGAACAGGAGGGCCAGCGCCGTACCGGTGATCAGGGCGCCCGCAGACTTGTTCAGAACCAGCATCACGAGGAGCCATACCGCGCACAAGATGGCCGGCAATCCCATGACGCGCCATTTGTCGCGCCAGAGCCCCAAAGCCGCGAGAAATGCAAGGCCGAGAAACGCGGAGACCAACAGGCCATGACCGATGAAGACGATAGCGCGAAAGCCCCCGGCGCGGATTTGCTGCTCGTACCAGGTTCCAGGATCGACATGATAGATTCGCGCCTGAAGGAAAGGCCCCCTTGCGATTTCGAGCAGGATCGGCGCCGAATAGGCCAGCGCCGCGACAACGAAGACCAGCAGGACATCGCGGTGCGCGGTTTCGCTCCGCAGCAGCGCCGCGCCGGCGATCAGAGGCATTGCCTCGATCGCTTTCTCCGCACTGGCTGAAAAGGCGTCGTAGAACGTCAGGCCGGGTAGCGTGACCTCGCCGACGGTGAGCGCATCCGGATTCGTCATCGTGGTCAGGATCGGACAGAAGACATAGACGATCAGGAGCAGGTTGAACCATGGGCTCTTCGGCCACCGGAATGCGCCGGGCGGCGCCAGGCAGAAAGCCAGCAGAAGCGTCGTGATACTGGGTATGCTGCTCTTGTCGAGCGTCGGAACGCCCTTGAAATCGAAACCCACCGAATAGGGCAACAAAAGATAGGCCCACAGCAGGGAAGCCGTAATCGCGCGCGGCGTGGACAGCGTCAGGAAGAGGACGAGCGTGACCACCGGCCATGCCAGCAGCGCTCCGGAGGCTATGATGTTGCCCATTTGCCGTCTCGATCATCCAATGTCCCGCGCCTGCCTTATGGCCGACGCGTTACGAATCAATCAAATGTTTGATGCGTGGCGCAACGTCGGGGCACCGCACGTCCTCACGGTCCTGTTCTACGGCCAGTCGATCGGCGTGCCGAAATGGACGGCCCGTCCGACGCGCCCGCCATGTCCGGGATCAGGGTCTGCCACCCCATAGACCCGCTCTAATAAGCGTTCCGATCCCAGATCAGGCGGAAGATCGTCTCGAAAATGATGCGCAGGTCGAGCAGCGGCGACCAATTCTCGATATAGTAGCTGTCATATTCGACGCGCTTCTTCGCGCGGTCGATCGTGTCGATCTCGCCGCGCAGGCCGCGCACGGCGTCGTGATAATAGGCTTCGCCGACGCGCATGACCGTGGCGTGTGGACGCGGACCCACGATCGACATCTCGCCGCGCAGCACGTTGATGAGCTGCGGCAGCTCGTCGATGCTGGTCCGCCGGATGATGCGGCCAACCTTTGTCACGCGCGGATCGCCCTTGGTCGTCCGCTCGCCGCCGGTCACGTCCTGTCTGTCCACATACATGGACCGGAACTTGAGCACATCGATCTCGAGGTTGTTGAAGCCGAAGCGCTTCTGCTTGAAGAAGATCGGCCCCTTGCTCTCCAGCTTGATCGCAATGGCGGTCAGGATGAGCAGCGGCGAAAGGGCGATGAGGCCGAAGAACGCCAGCAGCCAGTCCTGCACGCTCTTCAATATACCGTCGAAATCGCGAACAGGCTGCTGCCAGACGTTCAGCACCGGCAGCGAACCGATATAATTGACCCGGTAGCGGTCACGCAGCACCAGGAACTCGCGCGGCATGATGCAGACGTCGATCGAACCGGCCGAAAGCTGCTCGATGATCATGTTGAGCCGCTCCTGGCGGACCATCGGCAGCGCGACGATCAACTGATCGAGCATGCCTTGCCGCGCCAGCGCCAGCAGCTCCTCGAAACCGCCCAGGAACGGAAAGCGCCCGATCATCCCCGTCTCGACGCGATCGTCGCGGCGGTCGTCGGCAAAGCCGATGATATTGATGTGCGGCAGGCGCTCGATGTCGAGCAGCTCGAGCACGCGCGTGGTGGTCTCGCGGTCCGCGCCATAGATGGCGACGCGCTGGCCGATGATGCCCTGGCGCATGATCGTCCAGACGAACCGCCGGAACAGCAGCCGCGTCACGATCAGCAGCGCGAAGCAGATGCCGAGATAGCTCACGGCAAAGGTCGTGTTGAGATCGTCGAAGCGTCCGAACTGGAGGATCGTGAAGCCCGTCAGCGTGGAGGCGACGAGAAAGTCGAGGACCGTCCCGCTGCCCAGATCGTCGCCTTGGCCACGCAGGGCCGAATAGGCGTCGCGCGAAATGCGGATCAGGAAGAAATTGATCGCCAGGACAATGGCCGCCGTCGAGTGCAGCCGGAACTCGAAATAATATCGCAGATAGCCGTCGACCAGCAGGACCGTGAGCCCGAATGCCGAAAGAAAGCAGGCGATATCGTTCATGATGCCGCCGGAACGCAGCACGTTCGACGTGAAACGAACATATTTGTTCCGGGTTGGTCGCCTGGCGCGCATTGCTCAGTTCAGCTTCCGCAACGAAGATCCTGACACTCAAAACTTTCCGAGCAGGCCGCGATCCGGAGCCGCCCCCGGAGGCTCGTCGACGCCGAACCGCGTCGCCGCCGCCGTCCTACCCGCGGCCGCTTCTGCTGCGCAAGCAGCGTCTGCGGCCCAAGCGCACTGCTGCGCCATGATCGTCCAGGCCTTGACCGATGACGGCAAGGCACGCGCAAATGCCCGCGATACCGACACGGCCCGGCTTCTATTGCCGGATTGATGAAGAAATTGCGTATAATGCTGGATGAGCAGGAAATCCTGCGGCATCTGCTGAAGCCCCTCCTCGAAGAGCTGCTGCGCCCGGCCCTTGTCGCCCGTCCTGGCGTTCAGCGCCGCCAGCGTCACATAGATTTCGGGATTGGTCTGATCGACATTGAGCGCACGCTGCACGGATTCGATCGCGCGGTCGCGATGCCCGTCCTGTTCCTCGAACGCCGCGCGCAGCAGCAGCGCATCGACATTCTCGCCGTCCCGCTCGAGGATCCGGTCATTCAGCCTCCGCGCCTCCGCCGCATCGCCCAGCCTGGCCTGGGCGCGCAGGTGAATGGCGAAGCACGGCGCGCGCAGGGCCTCGGGAAAGGAAAAGAACGTGTCGTCGGCCAGCTGATACTCGCCCTGCCAGAGGAAATAATGCGCGATGCCGAACAGCAGCATGGGATCGCCCCACGCCTTCGCCGCTTCGAGGCTCTGCCGGTCGAAGGGCTTGGGGTCATATTGCCACCAGATCCGCTGCAATGTGGTCATGGCGGCGACGTCGAGGGACTTGGTGCCGAGCAGGGCGATGGTCCGGGCGCGCGCGTCGGCCGTGCGGCCGAGCTGGTAGAGCAGGTTGATCTCGTCGAGGCGAAGCGTCGCGCTCCGGTCGGGCGCGACCTGATCGAGTTCGGCAAATCCCTTGGCCATCTCCTCGGGCTTGCCCAGCGCACGATTGAGGTTGATCTGCGTGATCAGCAACGCCGGCGACTGCGACGACTGCGCCAGCCGTTCGTTGACGAAGGCCAGCGCCTCCTCGATCTTCTTCGTCTTGGCCAACACCCGCGCATGGATGATGATGCCTGCCATATCGGCCGGGCTGATCTGCAACAGCTGCCGGGAGGTCGCTTCGGCGTCGGCATATCGGTTCTTCAGGAGCTCATAGAGTCCCTTGGTCTGCAGGCCGATCAGCGACGCGGGATCGAGCGCGAGCAGGCGGGTCGACGCGTCATAGGCTTCGTCGAACTGGCCCACCTGCATGCCGACATTGGCGACGAGGCTCAGCGCATCGACACTGGCCGCGTCGAGTTCGAGAGCCCGCCGGCCGGCGAGGAAGGCCTCGACCGGATGGCCTGACCGCAGTTCGATCGAAGCCTGGAGCAGGAAATAGGCGGCATTGTCGTCGCGCAGCGCGATCGCCTTCTGAATCGCCTCGAGCGCGCCCAGCCGATTGCCTGCGTCCGCCAGCTGACTCGCTCGCTGCGCATAGTCGTCGGCCCTTTCCGAGGGCGCCTGGCAGGCCAACAGCGCCAGCAACAGCCCAAATGCCGCGGCCATCGGCAGGCGCGATAGTGACGAACGCGCAACATGTCGCGCCGCAGCGCGATCATCGCTGGCAGGCGTGTGGCCACGGCTTCGGTCGGCGTCATTGGTTGATATCATGCGCCAATTCTCTAGCGGAGCCGATCTTACGGAACCTCTAATGGTTTGACGGAGTTGAGGCAACGCGCTCTGAAAAGATGTGGCTTGCCGATGTCGTTAACCTGCCTTTTACGTGGTTTCGACAGACTAAGCTGCTATAGGATGCGCGGTACCAGGACCCAGCGAAAGGATCGTTCACGTGGCGCCACTCAAGAAGTCATGGTCGATTTCGCTTGTTCTTCCGCTCTTTTGTGCAGTTGCGTCGCCTGTGGCCGCGCAGGCGCCCAGCGCGGATTACAAGCTCAGCCCCGGCGATCAGATTGAAGTCTACGTCTGGGGCGATGAACGGCTTCAGCGCGCGATCCGCGTGCTGCCCGACGGCAGCTTCACCTTCCCACTGGTCGGTCGCGTCGTCGTGGCGGGCCTCAAGACGACCGATGTCGAGGGCATGATCTCGAAGTCGCTGTCGAGCCAGTATAACGGCCAGCCGCCTCAGGTTACTGTCTCGGTGCAATCGCCCAGCGGCTACAGCTATTCGATCATCGGCCGCGTCAAGCAGCCCGGCAGCTTCACGCCGATGCGCTACGTCAATGTGCTGGAGGCCCTCGCGGCCGCCGGCGGTCCGGACGAGTTCGCCAATCTCGACAATGTCACCATCGTGCGCAAGGCGGGCTCGGGTCTCACCTCCGTGCGCGTCCGCCTCGGCGGCGTCATGAAGGGCAATATTCCGGCCGGGGCGGCGAAGGAAATCCCCCAGATCGAAGTCGGCGACACGGTGATCGTCCCATGAGCCTGACAAAGCATCTCCTCTCCACCGCGCCGCTGGCCGCATTGCTGCTGACCGGCGCCGCTTATGCCGACACGCGCACGTCGGTGGTGGTCGGCGCCGAGGGCGGCTATGGATCGAACCCCTATTTCGACGCCGGCGGGCAGAACAGCAGCACCGGCACGGTCATCCTGACCGCGGCGCCGCGCGTCGAACTTATCGGCCCGACGAGCAACGTCAATCTCAGTGGCCGGGTGGAGCAGGCGTTCTTCACATCCCGCTATTCCGATGTGACCAACTGGTCGCTCGGGGCCGATTCCGCGGTGCGCCTCAGCCCGCGGACCAATTTGACCGCCGGCGCCTCCTATTCGAGCATGGTCAACAGCGGCCTCGCCAGCGCCATTCAGCCGCTCCTGCCGCTCGATCCGCTGAACCCGATTCTCGATCCGACGGTGACCGAGAATGGCGGCCTTCGCACCAAGACCCTGGCGGGCCGGATAGGCCTGGACACCAAGGTTTCGGCGCGCGACACGATCACTCTGGGCGGCACGGTCGCCAAGGTCGACTATGCCGGCGCGGGCAGCTCGAGCTACACCAGCTATTCCGGCACGGGCGGCTTCTCGCATGTCTTCAGCGACCGCATGTCGGGCGGTTTGACCGCGACCTATGCGAAGACCGACTATGATCAGGCGGCGTTCGGCTCGTTCAAGGCCTTCACGCCCGCTGCGACCATGTCGCTGAAGCTGGCGCCGCGGACCACGCTGAACGTCTCTGCCGGCGTCACCTTCAATACCGAGAGCAGGCCCGCAGCGCCGTCGGTCAACACCACCGCCTTCACGGGCAGCGCCGCGCTCTGCCACGAGGGAGATCGCAGCAACCTGTGCATCAGCGCCTCGCGTTGGGTGGGGGCGACCTCGACCGCCGGCAGCTCGACCGTCAACCAGATCAGCGCGAACTACAGCTACAAGCTGTCTCCGCGCAGCTCGATCAGCGTTGCCGGAAATTACGCGAACACGAAATCGACGAGCGCCATATCCGCTTATGATTTCAGCTATATCAGCACGTCGGCCACTTACGACCATCAGCTCATGGAACGCCTCTCGCTGACCGTCAAAGCGCGCTACACCGATCCGATCAAATCGACGATCGGCCGCGGGCGGAGCTTCTATGGCGGGGTCGGCCTTTCCTACCGGTTCGGACGGTGAACATGAACACGCAATCCAGCAATTTCGAAGCCACGGAAGAGTCGGCGATCGGCGCGATGCTGCCGCATCTGCCGACGATCATCTTCCAGCGCAAGTGGCTGCTGATCATCCCGACCCTGGTCGGCCTGATCATCGGCATCGCGCTTGCCTTCCTGCTTCCGGTCACCTTCCAGTCCAAGGCGACATTGCTCGTGGAGGCGCCGCTGCTGCCTGAAGAGGTCGCCAGCGATGCGAGCAGCGTGGAAATCATCGACCAGCGCATGGCGCGCATTCGCCAGCAAGTGCTGAGCCGGTCGCAGCTCATCGACCTGATCAACCGCAATTCGCTTTACCAGACCGAGCTGCGCATCAAGACCTATTCCGAGGTCATCGAAAAGATGCGCAATGCCATCCAGATCGAGCCGGTCTCGGGCAATATCCAGGCCAGCGGCAACGGGCGGCAGAGCACCATCGCGTTCAGCATCAGCTTCGATTATGCCGAGCCCGTCAAGGCGCAGGCCGTGCTGCAGTCGATCACCAACCAGATCCAGCAGCTCAATTCGAGCACCCAGTCCGAGCAGGCGACCAACATGGTCCAGTTCCTGACCGACCAGACCGAGGAGCTCTCGACCCAGATCAGCGCGCTGGAAGGCCAGATTCTCGACATCAAGTCCCGCAACGGTACGGCCCTGGCGGCCGGCACCGGCGGCTATGTATCGTCGCCCGACATCATCCAATCGCAGATCATCCAGATCGAGCAGACCAACGCCCAGCTCAAGGCTCAGCGCGACCTCGCCAAGACGACCGCCGATCGCGATCCCGGCGTCCAGGCCGCCGAGGCGAACCTCGCGACGCTGCGCGCGACCTATACGGAAACGCATCCGGACGTCATCCTGGCCAAGCGTCGGCTCGAGGAAGCCAAGCAGCTCGCCAAGAATCGCGAAAACGATTTGCCGGTCGACCGCGCCAGCACCATCGACAACCAGATCGCCTTCAACAACCGCCAGATCGCGCAGTTGCGGGGCGCACTTGGCGCGGCCAATTCGTCGGTCTCCGCTGCCCGCCAGGCGCCTGTCGTGCAGGGCCAGGTCTCCCAGCTCCAGGAGAAGCTCGACGGTCTCAACGCGCAGTATCAGCGTGCCGCGATCCAGTTGCGCGCCGCCCGCGCCGGCAAGCGCGCCGATGACGAGCAGCAGGGCGAGCGCCTGCGCATGCTCGAATCGCCGACCACGCCCGAAAAGCCGATCAGCCCCAACCGGCCGCTGCTGATCTCGGCCGGCCTTGGATTGGGCGCCATGTTCGGCATTGCCGTCATCATGCTCCTCGAGATCGTCAATCGCCCGATCCGGCACGTCATGACCGTGACGAAGACGATCGGCGAGCCGCCGCTGGTGGTCATTCCGACCATCTATGCGCCGGGCGAGCGCGGAAACGGCCTGCTGGCCAGCCTCTGGCCGAAGGGCGGTAAAAAAGATGACGACGACGATGACGATTGACCGGATGCGCGGCAGGAGAATGACCTTTGTCTGATATTTTCGCGCCCGACGCGGCGACCGGTCGCAAGAGCTTTTCGATCCCCGAGCGGAGCGAACTGCCGGTCTTCACGCCCAATGCGGCAGTGCTGGAGCGCAACCATATTGTCGGCTTCAACAGCCGCAATCTCACGTCGCGTCCGTTCAGCCTGCTGCGCTCGCAGCTCATCAAGCGCATGCGTACGAACGGCTACAAGATCGTGGGCATCACCTCGCCGGCGCCCGGCGCGGGCAAGTCGTTCCTGTCGGCCAATATCGCCGCCTCGCTGAGCCGCCTGCCGAGCCTCAAGACGCTGGCGTTCGACCTCGATGTGCGGCGCGCCTCGCTGGCGGCCAATTTCGGCCTGACCGGCAAAGGCGGCCTGGAAGATTTCCTGGCGGGCGGCACCGACGACCTCACCAAGGTCGGCTGTTCGGTCGCGGGCACCAATCTCAGCCTCTTCCCCTGTTTCCCGAATGATCTGGAAACGGTGGACCTGCTGGCCAGCGATCGCTTCGCGGCGTTCGTGAAGGCCCTGAAGAAGCTTCCGGACGATACCATCGTGATCTTCGACATGCCGCCGGTCTTCGCGAACGACGACGCGATGGTCGTGGCGACCATGATCGACGCCTATCTGATGGTCGTCGAGCAGGGCCGCACCAGCGCCCGGCAGATCACCGATTCCATGCGCCTGCTCGAGCCGGCCAAGTGTATCGGCTCGGTGCTCAACCGCTATGAAGGCGGCATCGGCGAGGGTATCGGCCTCGGCGCCTACGACAAATATAGCGACTATTATCGCCGGGACGACTGACGAGGACGGGGCGGCTCGCTACCCTTCAAGCCGCAGTTCAGCGTCACCCCGGACTCGATCGAAGATTATCCCGCTCGAACAAGATGCTGTGCCCCGGCCTTCGCCGGGGAATAGCTTATTCCCTGTCCCCGAAGGGTCGGCGAGACCGTCCAACCGAAAGCCGCTTCAGCCCTTGGCGAGGAGCGGCCGCCACCAGCCTTCATTGGCCAGATACCAGGCCAGCGTCTGCGCGAAGCCCTCGGCGAACGTGCGGCGGGGCGCATAGCCCAGTTCGCCGCGCGCCTTGGTCTCGTCGATGGCATAGCGGCGGTCATGGCCGGCGCGATCGGTCACGAAGGTCTTGAGGCTCACGGACGACTTGCCGTTCGCGGCCGGCGCATCCGGGAAGCGCTCGGCGAGCGCGGGATTTTCCGCGAAGGCGCGGTCGACCGTCGCGCAGATCTCCTCGATGACGCGGAGATTGGGCAGTTCCTGGCCGCCGCCGATATTGTAGGTCTCGCCCGTCTTGCCGACCTGCAGCACTTTCTCGATGCCATGGCAATGATCCTCGACATGGAGCCAGTCGCGCACATTCATGCCGTCGCCATAGATGGGCAGGTCGCGGCCGTAGAGACAGTTGAGCAGGAACAGCGGGATCAGTTTCTCGGGAAACTGGTAGGGCCCGTAATTGTTCGAGCAGTTGCTCGTCGTGACGTCGAGCCCATAGGTGTGGTGATAGGCGCGCACGAGATGGTCCGACGCCGCCTTCGACGCCGAATAGGGTGAATTGGGCTCATATTGCTTGGTCTCGCTGAAGGCCGGATCGGTCGGGCTCAGCGAACCGTAGACCTCGTCCGTCGAGACGTGGTGGAAGCGGTGCGGCATGCCGGTGCCGCTGTCCAGCCAGATCTTGCGGGCCGCCTTCAACAGGCTGTGCGTACCGATAATATTGGTCGTCACGAACGCATCCGGGCCCGTAATGGACCGATCGACGTGACTTTCGGCCGCGAAATGCACCACTGTGTCGATCTTGCGATCTTTTAGCAGCGTTTCGACCAGGGAAGTGTCGCAAATGTCCCCTTTTATCAGGTCCACGCCGTTGAGGCCATCAAGGTTGGCGGGATTGCCGGCATAGGTCAGCACGTCGAGCACCGTGACCGTGTCGTCAGGATGGTGCGCGGCCCAATAATGCACGAAATTGGCGCCGATGAAGCCGGCACCGCCGGTCACGAGAAGATTAGCCATTCGCCTTGATCACTCCCAGCATGTGGCGAAGATTGACGCGCCAGTGCGGCGGCGCTGCTCCGATGATCTGAATAGCGGCGCCTTTGTTGAGAACCGAATAATGCGGCCGCATCGCCGGCGTCGGATAGTCGGCCGTTGCGATCGGAATCACCGGCACAACCCGGCCGAGCAGCCCCAGTTCCAGCGCCTCTTCCTGGATCGCGACGGCAAAATCATACCAGCTCGCCACGCCGCTGTCCGTCCAGTGGTGGATGCCGCTCGCACCAGCCGCGGCGAGTGCCCAGAGCGCGTCGGCCAGGCTGCCCGCGAAGGTCGGCGTGCCGATCTGGTCCGCGACGACGCGCACCTCGTCGCGCTCCGCCATGAGGCGCAGCATGGTGCGCACGAAATTATGTCCGGTCGTGCCATAGACCCAGGCCGTGCGGACGATGAGTGCAGTGAGGTCCGCCGCCAGCACGGCCTTTTCGCCAGCGAGCTTGCTCGCGCCATAGATGCCAAGCGGATCGGTTTCCTGGTCCGGCAAATACGGCACACCGCCGCGGCCGTTGAAGACGAAATCGGTCGAGACATGCACGAAGCGCGTCCGCGCGGCATGGCATGCGGCAGCCAGATGGCCCGGTCCCTCGCCATTGATGCGATAGGCCGTCCATTCGTCACCCTCGGCCTTGTCGACGGCGGTGTAGGCGGCGGCGTTGATGACGAGATCGAATGCGCCGAGCGATATCACCGCTGCCACCTTGGCCGCGTCGCCAATGTCGAGATCGGCATGACCGAGCGCGACGACATGGGCGCCGGCCGGCGCGCTCGCCTGCAGGGCCTGGCCAAGTTGACCGCCCGCGCCGGTGATCAGCACTTTCATGGGAAAATCACAGCCTCGCGCAGCGGCTTGCCGGCTTCATCCTTGGCTGAAAGCTGGGGCACGATGTCGTCGAGCGGCCATTCGATGCCGACATCCGGATCGTTCCAGAGCAGGCTGTGCTCATTAGCCGGGTCATAATAGCCGCGGCATTTGTAGAGGAAGTCCGTGCCGTCCTCCAGGCAGAGGAAGCCATGGGCGAGCCCCTCGGGAACCCAGAACATGCGCTTGTTGGCGGCGCTGAGTTCCACGCCCACCCATTTGCCGAACGTCGGCGAAGAGCGGCGCATATCGACCGCGACGTCGTAGACGGCGCCTGCCGTCACGCGCACCAGCTTCCCCTGTGGACCAGGCTGCTGATAGTGCATGCCGCGCAGCACACCGCGCGAGGAGCGGCTGTGATTGTCCTGCACGAAGTCGAGATCGAGTCCGGCGGCCGCAAAGCTCTTCGCGTTCCAGCTTTCCATGAAAAAGCCGCGATCATCGCCGAAAACCCTGGGTTCGATGATGAGCAGACCTGGAATCGCCGTCTCGATGATATTCATATGATGCCGCGCTCCAGCAGCTTCACGAGATACTCGCCATAGCCCGATTTGCGCAGCGGCTCGGCAATGCGGAGCAACTGATTGTCGTCAATGAAGCCCATCCGCCAGGCCAGCTCCTCGGGACAGCAGATTTTGAGCCCCTGCCGTTCCTCGGTGATGCGCACATAGTTGGCGGCATCGAGCAGCGAGCCATGAGTGCCGGTATCGAGCCAGGCGTAGCCGCGCCCCATGAGCTCGACATTGAGTTCGCCCGCTTCGAGATACACGCGATTGAGATCGGTGATCTCCAGTTCCCCGCGCGGCGAAGGCTTGATCTGGTGCGCCCGCTCGACCGCCTTGCCATCGTAGAAATAGAGGCCGGTCACGGCGTAGTTGGACTTGGGCTCGGCCGGCTTCTCCTCGATGGTCTCGGCACGGCCGTCCCTGTCGAAGGAGACGACGCCATAGGCCTTGGGGTCGCTCACATAATAGCCAAATACGGTCGCGCCGTTGCCCCTTGCGGAGGCGGACCGGAGAAGCTCCGTCAGACCGTGGCCGTAGAAGATATTATCGCCCAGGATCAGCGTCGACGGGTTCGTCCCCACGAAATCGGCGCCGATATGATAGGCCTGGGCCAGGCCGCCGGGATGAGGTTGCACGGCATAGCTGAGCGAAATGCCGAGGTCCGAGCCATCGCCCAGCAACGCCTGGAAAGCGGCCTGATCCTGGGGCGTTGTGATGATCATGATCTCGCGGATACCGGAGAGGATGAGCACCGACAGCGGGTAATAGATCATCGGCTTGTCGTAGACCGGCATCAGCTGCTTCGACACCGCCTTGGTCAACGGATAGAGTCGCGTACCGGAGCCGCCTGCCAGAATAATGCCCTTACGTGTCGTCAAAAACCGTCTCCCACGCATTGCAGTGGCCCTGCCTAACCGCTTGCCTATCGAATTCAAGAGCGCCCAACGATGCGCGCCGGAACACCAGCAGCAAGCGCGCCAGCCGGCACGTCCTGCAGCACGACGGCGTTGGCACCGATCTGCGCACCCTCGCCAACCGTGATGGCGCCCAGCAGCACGGCTCCGGTGCCCACATTCACACGCTGCCCAAGCACCGGCGCATCCTGCAGCCTGTCGAGTGAACGGATGCCAAGCGTGCAGTTCTGGCGGATGATGCAATCGTCACCGATCTTGCACGCCCCATGGATCACGATCCCGCCCTGATGCTCGATCACCACCCTGCGGCCGAGCGCGACCGTATAAGGAAGTTCGATGCCGTAGACATTGCGGCAGCGCCGATAGGCGATGCGATAGAATATGCTCAGTGGCGCGCGCAGGAGCTTGGGCCGGACGGTCATGCGCCAATTGCCGAAGCGATGCACCGCGACCGCGCGAAAGCCCGGCCGCGTCCAGTCGCGTGCATGCGCGGCATGATCCTCGCGGATCAGAGCAAGCATTTCGCGGAACTTCATCGCGAATCCCCCTACACGCCAAATCCGGCCGGGTCCGATCCCTGCGCCTAACTTCTCGCGGAAGCGATGCAAGTCTCGTCACGCCTTCGCGCCAAATTTGCGTTCGACGCGCCTCATAATCGCGGTTGCACGAAAAGATCGTGAATCGCTTTGCCTTTTATTGACAAAAAAATTAGCCACTCGTCGGTAGAGACGCAGCGAAATTAGTTAAACCGCCGGGCGGAGGATGACGATGGAAACGGCATATGACTGGCTCACACTGGCCTTGTTTGCCGGAATCATCGTGCTTTTTCTCCAGCGCTCGTCGATGGAAAATCCGCCCGATCGGATGATCGACTATCTCCCGCCGACGTTGGGCTGCGCGATCGCCAACCAGGCGGGCAATTACGGCATCAAGAACGACAATCTGCTGCTGCACGGCATCGCCGTCGCCATGATCATCGGCGTGGTTGTCTACGTCTGGCTGGTCTTGAAGCCCAAATTGAAATAGGGGCCTCTGGCGCGGGGGCACCGCGCGCCTGAAGGACTGTGCATAATGAAGATTACGATGATCGGCTCGGGCTATGTCGGGCTCGTCTCGGGTGCCTGCTTTGCCGATTTCGGTCATGACGTGATCTGCGTCGACAAGGACGAAGCCAAGATCGAGGCGCTGCGCGCCGGTCGCATGCCGATCTTCGAGCCGGGGCTGGATCATCTCGTCGCCAAAAACGTCGCCGCCGCCCGCCTCTCCTTCACCACCGACCTCGCGCCTGCCGTCGCCGGCGCGGACGCCGTGTTCATCGCGGTCGGCACGCCTTCGCGACGCGGCGACGGCCATGCCGATCTCGCCTATGTCTATGCCGCTGCCGAGGAGATCGCAGCGGCGATCCAGGGCTTCACCGTCGTCGTCGACAAGTCGACGGTCCCGGTCGGCACTGGCGACGAGGTCGAGCGCATCATTCGCGCCACCAACCCGAATGCCGATTTTGCGGTCATCTCCAACCCTGAATTCCTGCGCGAGGGTGCAGCGATCGACGATTTCAAGCGGCCGGACCGCGTCGTCATCGGCGGCGATGATCCGCGTGCCCTCGAGATCATGCGACAGATTTACCGCCCGCTGGTGATCGGCCGCTCGCCGGTCATCGAGATGAGCCGCCGCGGGGCCGAGCTCACCAAATATGCCGGCAACGCGTTCCTCGCGACCAAGATCACCTTCATCAACGAGATCGCCGACCTTTGCGAAAAAGTAGGCGCGGACGTCTATGAAGTGGCGCGCGGCATCGGTCTCGACAACCGCATCGGCTCCAAATTCCTGCATCCCGGCCCCGGCTATGGCGGCAGCTGCTTTCCCAAGGACACGCTCGCGCTGCTCAAGACCGCGACCGACTATGGCGCTCCCCAGAGGATCGTCGAGACCGTTGTCGCCGTGAACAATGCGCGCAAGCGGGCCATGGGCGAGAAGGTGATCGACGCGCTTGACGGTAGCGTCGCCGGAAAGACGGTCGCCGTGCTTGGCCTCACCTTCAAGCAGAATACCGACGACATGCGCGAATCCCCCGCGATCGCGATCATCGAGACGCTGCAGCAGGCCGGCGCCCGCATCCAGGCCTATGATCCGGAAGGCATGGAGCAGGCCAAGCTCGTCCTCAACGATATCGCCTACTGCGCCAATGCCTATGAAACGGCGCAAGGCGCCGACGCGCTGGTCATCGTCACCGAATGGGATGCCTTCCGCGCGCTCGACCTGCAGCGGCTCAAGGACCTGCTGAAGACGCCGATCATGGTCGACCTGCGCAACATCTACCCGCGCAAGCTCGCCGAGGATGCCGGGTTCCGCTACACGGCCGTGGGCCGCTAAGCGCGGGACCGTGGAGCCACTGGCGTTTTGCTAGCGCGATATTTACCAGAATCGGCGATAGGCACCTCGTGAGAGAATCCTGATGGGGAGCAGTCCGTTGAGCATCCGCAAAGTCGTTTTTCCTGTGGCGGGCCTGGGCACGCGCTTTCTTCCAGCAACCAAGGCCGTACCGAAGGAAATGCTGCCGGTCGTCGATCGGCCGCTCGTGCAATATGCCGTGGACGAAGCGCTGGAAGCCGGTATCGAAACGATGATCTTCGTGACCGGGCGCAACAAGGCCGCGATCGAGGACCATTTCGATATTGCCTATGAGCTGGAGCGCACCCAGGCCGACCGCGGCAAGCCGGTCGAGGCGCTCAAGGGCACGCGCCTCGCGCCCGGCAACGCCATTTTCGTCCGCCAGCAGGAGCCGCGCGGCCTCGGTCACGCCATCTGGTGCGCACGCGACATCATCGGCAACGAACCCTTCGCGATCATTCTGCCCGATGAACTGCTGATCGGCCGCAAGAAGGGCTGCCTCGCCCAGATGGTCGAGCAATATGAGAAAGTCGGCGGCAATCTGGTCTGCGCGCTCGAAGTGCCGATGGAAGAGACGCCCAGCTACGGCGTGATCGACCCCGGCAAGCGCGACGGCGTGCTGACCGAAGTGAAGGGTCTCGTCGAGAAGCCCAAGCCCGGCACCGCACCGTCCAATCTCATGCTCCCGGGCCGCTATATTCTCCAGCCCGAGGTCATGGCGCTGCTGGCGACACAAGAAGCAGGTGCAGGCGGCGAAGTGCAGCTCACGGACTCGATGGCCAAGCTGATCGGCCGGCAGCCCTTCCACGGAGTCACCTTCGATGGCGAACGCTTCGATTGCGGGTCCAAGCTCGGGTTCGCACAGGCCAATTTCGCGCTCGCCGCACGCGACGCCAGCATGGGCGACGAGCTGAAATCCTGGGCAAAGACTCTGCTCGGTTAGAGCTAGGCGCCCTTATATTCGATCAGGCTGTTGCGGCGGCGACGCGCGCGGTTGATCCAATAACGCGCCATGCCGCCGGCTTGCGCAAACCGCCCTGCCACCAGCCAGAAGCCATGCGCCGCCGAGAAGCGGAACGATCGACCCTGGCGTAGATCGCGAAACGTCAGCCGCGCCACTTGTGCGGGATAGGCTGCGGCGACCGCGGCCGCAGCAATCGCCACAGCGCCAGAACGGGTCACGAGCGCGACGGCGACCAGCACAAGAAAGAGCAGCGGCAGCCCAACACCCCACAGGCCTATCCGATTTCGCTCTGCCCGCCAGCTTGCAAAAGCCCTCGGCCCATGACGCGCGACATGCTCCGTAAAAGCGTGCCCTGCCCGCCGCGTGCGCAGCCACCATTGGCGCGCGGTGGTGATCGCCGCGTCATGCAGCGTCATCTCGGCGTCGATGCGGCGAATTTTCCAACCCTTTTGCCCCAGACGCAGGCAGAGATCGGGTTCCTCGCCGGCGATCAGGTCGTCGCTATAGCCGTCGGCCTGCTTGAGCGCCGCCAGCCGGAACAGCACGTCGCCGCCGCAAGCCTCGACGAAACCCACAGGCACATTCCACTCGTCGTCGCATAAGGCATTGTAGACCGATGCATTCGGGAAGCGTTCACGCCGCCGCCCGAACACAGCGCAGAGCGTTGGATCCGCATCGAGTTCATCGATCGCCCTTGCGATCCAACCCGGCGCGAACTCGCAATCCCCATCGACGAACTGAATATAATCCAGCGCGGTATTGGCCTGCGCCACGGCCCGCCAGCCGGCATTGCGCGCGCGCGCAGCGGTAAAGCCTGCGTCCGTAGAGAGATGGACGACCTGGATGCCCCGTTTGTCGGCTTCCGCAACGCTGCCGTCGGTCGAACCGGAATCGACATATACCGCCGGATAATCGTCGCCGATGCTGTCAAAGCAGCGCACAAGGCGCTCGCCCTCATTGCGGCCAATAGCCACGACAGCAGATCGTAGCGCGTCGCTCATGAAATTTTGGCAGTCGTCCGGGTCGCGCGGCCGGCCTCGACAGGCGTTGGGCCCGGTACAGGCATGAAGCGCGGCGACGAGCCTGCGGTGCCGAGGAGACCAAGAGCGTCGAACATCTTCCACAAGCCCGCGGTCAGGCTCTGCTCGCGATCGTAAAATGGCGCTTCACAAGATGCGCAGTCCTTCTGCAACTGTCGGTACAGCTCGGGATCCCATGCGAGACGCCGAACCTGCTCGGCATGGCTTTCGGGATCGTTGGTCTTTCCGGCCAGCACCGCCGGGCCGACCACGTCGATCACCGGCACGACCGGATTGAGAACGACCGGACGACCGGCCAGCACGGCTTCGGCAGTGGTCATGGCCAGACCTTCCGCAAAGCTGCTGCGCGTCGGCACGATCGCCGCATGGCTTCGCGCGTAAACGTCGCGCAGCTGCTCCAGCGAGACCCAGCCCGCCAGCTCGATAATATCGGTGAGGCCCATGGCGTCACGCCGCGCCCTCAATGCGTCGAACCCATCGCCCCTGCCGCAGATCGTCCATCGGATAGTTGAGATGAGGCGCTTCGTGCCGCACCTGCCGCTCGCATTCCGGGGACACGGCAATGGCGCCCGCAGCACCGCGGCGCCAGAAGAATCGGTCGAGCCAACGGACGACGTGATTGCGCCGACGCTGCGTCCGGAAATGGGCAGGCCACAGCGTGTTGTGCAGGATGAAGACGACGGGAATGCCGAACCATTTGAACAGAGGCAGCATGAAGATCGGCGTCGCGCCGCTGTCGATCAACGCAATATCAGCCTTGTAGCGGCGGGCCGTCCTCAACAAGCCAAGCGTATAGACGATCTCGTTGAAGTGATAGCCAAGCGCGTAGCCATCCTTTTTGGGCCTGTGCTCGAGCACGAACTCATCGAGCTCGACGGTTTTCGCGTCGGCATGCGGCGAGACGAAATAGGCCTCGGCCCCGATGCTGCGGCAAAAATCCGCAATTTGCGATGAGAAGGTGATCGAGACTTCGGTGGGGTCCTGCTGGCCGGTGCGCCAGGCTTCCTGGGCCGCAATGATATTGGCTGCGCCGCCGCTCGCGTAGAAAACCCGCCTGACGGCGGGGCGGGGGCTCACCCTTTCCACTTTGAACGGCTCTTGTTTCATGAACCAAGCATTCGATCCGCGCCTAGGATTCCCATATGCCACAACCAGCCTGATAGACAGTTAATTTCCCGTGCGGTTCCAGCGCGCCGCACGGACAACAAAAAAGCGGGCCGTTTCCAGCCCGCTTCTTCGATTTCGAAAGACCATCAGGTCCGATCGATCAATGTTCCTTGTTCGCCCAGATCGATTTGTAGGACAGGAACGCCAGAACCGATGCGATGAGCAGGAAAATCACGACGGCAAAGCCCGTGGCCTTGCGTGCCTCCATCTTGGGCTCTGCAGCCCAGGTCAGGAAGGCCGAGACGTCCTGCGACATCTGCTCGACCGTCGGCTTGGGGTTGCCCTCTCCATAGGTCACTTGGCCTTCCGTCGTCAGCGGCGGCGGCATGGCAAGGTTCAGGTTGGCGAAATAGGGATTATAGTAGAGCCCGCTCGGCGTCTTGGCGTCGGGGAACTTCTTCAGCAGCTCAGCCGGCTGTTCCTTGTAGCCCATCAGCAGCGAGTGGATATAGTCCGCACCGCCATGGCGCGCCTTGGCGATCAGCGAAAGATCGGGCGGCGTGCCCTGGCCGGCATAATAGACGACCGGAATGAGATCCGCCGGGGTCGGCGCACGCTCGGTCACGTCGCCCGTCACCGGGTTCTTTTCGCTGATCTTGCT
>JAGIAZ010000024.1 GCA_017744605.1 Sphingobium sp.
GGTCGGTCAGGCCGTGCGCATCCGCACCGGCGAGACCGGCGAAACCGCGCTGTAAGAAAGGGGTACTCAATGAGCTTCACCAAGAAACTCTGCGGCGCCGCGACGGTCACCGGCCTGTCGCTGTTCGCCGCCTTGCCCGCCTGGGCACAAGCCGCGGCGGCCGCGCCGGTCGCGACCGTCGACAAGGGCGACACCGCCTGGATGATGACCGCCACGGTCCTCGTCCTCATGATGATCCTGCCCGGCCTCGCGCTCTTCTATGGCGGCCTTGCCCGCTCGAAGAACATGCTCTCCGTGATGACGCAGATCGGCGCGGTCGCCGCGCTCGCCATGCTCGTCTGGGTCATGTGGGGTTATTCGATGGCGTTCGGCCCCGATTATACCGGCGGCCTCAGCAATTTCGTCGCGACCTTCGGCAAGGCCTTCCTCGCCGGCGTGACTCCGGCCTCCAAGGCCGCGACCTTCACGGCGGGCGTCGACATCCCCGAATATGTGTTCATCTGCTTCCAGATGACCTTCGCCGCGATCACCGTGGCGCTGGTGCTGGGTTCGGTGGTCGAGCGCATCAAGTTCTCGGCGGTGATGGTGTTCGCCCTCGTCTGGCTCACCATCGTCTATTTCCCGATCGCGCACATGGTCTGGGCGTCGAGCGGCTACTTCTTCAAGGCCGGCGCCCTCGACTTCGCCGGCGGTACGGTCGTGCACATCAACGCCGGTGTCTCGGCGCTGGTGGCGTGCATCATGCTCGGCAAGCGCAAGGGCTATCCCCATGAGCCGATGCCCCCACACAGCCTGACGCTGACCGCGGTCGGCACCGGCCTGCTGTGGGTCGGCTGGTTCGGCTTCAACGCCGGTTCGGCGCTGGAGGCCAATGGCTCGGCCGGTCTCGCCATGATCAACACCTTCGTCGCGACGGCTTCGGCCGGCCTGGCCTGGATGGTCGTGGAGCGCCTGGCGGGTCACAAGGGGTCGGCGCTCGGCTTCTGCTCGGGTATCGTCGCCGGCCTCGTCGCCGTCACGCCTGCGGCCGGCAATTCGGGCCCGTTCGGCGCGATCGTGCTGGGCGCCGTCGCTTCGGTCGTCTGCTTCTTCGCGGTTTCGAAGCTCAAGCCCAGGTTCGGCTATGATGACTCGCTCGACGCGTTCGGTATCCACGGCATCGGCGGCATGCTCGGCGCCATCGGCACCGGCATCGTCTATGCGCCGAGCCTCGGCGGTCCCGGCGCGGCCAATTATGACATGGTCGCCAAGCTGATCGTCCAGGTCGAAGCGGTTGCGATGACGATCGTCTGGGCCGCCATCGGCACGGCCATCGCCATCACCGTCGCCAAGCTCGTGACCGGCCTGCGGGTCAGCGCGGAAGTCGAGCAGGAAGGCCTCGACCTCGGCGAGCATGGCGAGCGCGCCTACAATTAAGGAGTTCGGGCGGGCGGCGCGCAAAAGCCGCCCGTCCTCAAGAGGTTCCTCCTGCGAACGTCACTGGGGCCGGTGCCAGCGCACCGGCCCTTCTTTTCGTTTGGCGCACGGCGCGGCCAGGCGCATCCTGACAGGACGACCCGCAGACGGAGGACGCCATGGCCTACGAACTCAAGATCCTTGCCTGGGGCTGCGTGCTGGCCCTCGTTCATATCCTCGCAGCCTCGCACATGCGCACGCGCCAGTTCGGCATCGCCTGGAACACCGGCCCGCGCGATGCCGATCCGGGCAAGCCGGAACCGGTCGTGGGCAGGCTGCTGCGCGCGCAGGCCAATTATTTCGAGACCTTCCCGATCGTCGCCGTCGCGATCCTCATCGACGTCGCGGCCCATCTGACCGGCAGCCTCACGACGCTCGGCGCATCGCTGTGGCTGGGCGCACGCATCGTCTACCTGCCGCTCTATGCGGCGGGCGTGCCGGGCCTGCGCTCATTGGTCTGGCTGGTGAGCTTCGCCGGCCTCGTCCTGCTGCTCGTGCCGGCGGTTGCGGCGACCTTCTGAACCGGCCCCGCCAAATATGTCACCCCAGGCTAGGCTCCGATCCAGCAGAGCTGAAGCGTCATTGCGAGCGACGCAGTCGCGCGGCAATCCAGGCCGATCTTGCCCGCCCCTGGATCGCTTCGCCCGGCTAACGCCGGGTTCGCAATGACGAGCGATTCAGCATCGATGGATCAGCCTCTAGACGGGGGGGCCGCTTTTCTTCGTCCGTGCAGGCAAAAGGCAGCTTGATCCCGAATCCAGTCGGTGATGCTCCCGTTGGAGCAGATCGCTGTTCCCCGGCGCAGGCCGGGGCCCAGTCTCGACGCGAAGCGTCGAATACCTGCTATTGGACGCACCTCTCCGTCCAGTCTGGACCCCGGCCTGCGCCGGGGAACAGCCTATTCCGTGTCCTAAGGGTATAATCGCCGATCAAGTCCCGGGCGACGGCCAGAAGGCGCGCAGGATCAGCGCCCCTGCGCGCTCAACGCATGCAGCGTCTCGTAGATCGGCGAGACATCATAGCCTGCCGCCGCCGCCGTCTCGGCGATCTCGTCGGGCTTGCCGCCCGCGCGCGCCTTGGCGAGCGACCAGAGCAGGGTCGAGCGCGTGCCCGAGCGGCAATAGCACAGCACCTTGCCGTCATGCCCCTTGAGTGCCTCGTCGAGCGCGTCGAGCTGCCAGGGCGCGAAGCCGCCCGGCGAGACGGGAATAGCGACATAATCCATGCCGGCCGCCTTGGCCGCCGCCTCGATGACGTCGCCGGGCGTCTGGTCGGGCGCCTCGCCCTCGGGCCGGTTGTTGACGATCAGCGTCACCCCCAGCGCCTTCGCCGCATCCACCGTCTCCACGCCGATCTGTGGCGCGACGAAAATGTCGGGGGTCAGTTGCTTGAGCATGGCGGGGCCTCCTGCGGGATGAGGCTCCTCCCTAGACCATCGCGCCCTTTTCCGTCACCCCGAACTTGCGCATGTCAGGCAAGCCGTTCCCCGGCGCAGGCCGGGCCCCAGTCTCGACGCGGAGCGAAGGCATTCCCATGAACGCGCGGTCTGATCAGGCTGGGTCCCGGCCTGCGCCGGGGAACAGGCGGGGTTTACGCCGCCGCGCGGTCCTGCTGCTGCACCACCTTCTGCCGCTTCACCACCGGGCGGAACACGACGCTGAGCAGCAGCGCCTCGCCGGTCGGCGCGACCGAAGGCGGCGGCACCAGCAGGAAGGCGGTCTCACCGCCCGTGCACTGCATGAGACCATGGCCCATATCCTCGAGGCCATCGGCAATGACTTGCGCGGGAATCGAGATTTCCTCCGCCTTGGCGTCGAGGAATTCGTCGATCTGATGGAAGCTCGCTTCCTCGATCTGCACCCATTCCGCGATGCGGCCGAGCTGGATGCCGGCGGTGAACTGCGCCTGGCCGATCGGCACGAGCGCCTGATAATAGCCCTCGATGGTCGGCACGGCGTCGACGTCGATGGTGACGTGCTGGCCGGCGGCGTCCATCAGCATGACCGGAACCTGGATCGCGCCCACGTCGAAGTCGGTCTTGCGCAGGTCGAGGCCGAAGCGGCGCGAGGCGAAGATCGAGAGGTTGATCGGCAGGCCGTGCTGCCGCAGCTCGCCAGGCAGATACATGCGCAGCGCATTCTTGATGTAGAAGATGCCGCGCCGGCGCAGGCCCTGCGCCGCGGCCTCCACGTCGACGAACTTCAGCAGTTCGGACGTGCCGAGGTTGACGTCATGGTCGAAGTCGCTGAGCACCTGCACTTCGCTGTCCACCGGCAGGAAGAGCAGGCGAGCGAGGCTGGCGGTCGCCATGCGGCGGCGCGTCTCGGCCGTGTCGCTGGCGGGTGCCGTGATGAAACCGGCGTCGGCATCGGCGCAATAGGCCGTGCAGGCCTGCTGGACCATGCTGCGCACGTCGCTCTGCGCCGATTTGACGCTGTTTTCCTCGCGGATGGGGCTGCCATCGGCTTCATAGTCGACGACGGAGCCCTGCGGCAGCGTGCAAAGCTGCTCGACAATGGCGATCGATTCAGAGAGCGCGTGAAGCAGCTTGAGGTCGTAGCGGCTGTGATCGGCGAAACCGGCCTTGTCGAGGCCGCTCTGCCAAGTCTCGCGCAGCAGCAGGTAGCGGCCGCTGACCGTGAGCTTCATCGTCTCCTTGAGGCGCGCCTCGATGAGATTCTGGACCGAGCCGTTATAGCCCAGGTCGACGAGCATGACGGAATCGCCTTCGGCGACGCCATGATATTTGAGATGCGAGACCAGCTTCCCGGCGAATGCGCCCGAGCGCTGCGCGACGCCGCGCACCACGTCCGGCTTGGCGATATGCGCGGCGAACTGGGTCTTGGGCAGCTTGCCGAGGCGTTCGGCCTCCGCCTCGTCGAACAGCAGATGCCTGGCGAAGACCCGGCTTGAGCCCGTGTCGAGTTCGGGCAGCACATAATCCTCGATCGCCTTGGCGTCGGTCATGCCGGCCTTGGCCGCCGTGAGCCGGCTGATCTCGACCATGGCGACATTGGCGGCGTCCTCGGGATAGCGGGCCAGATAGGCCTGCGCCGGAAGATAGCCGTCGCGCAGCAGGAAGAGCAGCTTGGTCGGCTTGCCGGTGCGCGCTTGCTGCGCGGTGGCCTCGTCCTTGATCCAGCCGGCGAAGCTGTGGAAGACCGGGCCCAGCACGTCATGGCCCAGGCTCGTCGCGGCGTCGTCCGCCTCGCGCAGCGCGATGCGCTGGCGGTGCGGCTGGTAGGCCGGGACGGTGATGCGGGTCGTCGGGTCGACGATGCAGGCGGCGCTGGCTTCGAGGCGCAGGCGCTGCTCGCTCTCGGCGTCGAACTGCTCGAGGTGGCAGCAATGGATGCCGAGCCGCTCGGGCGCGATCACGTCCGCGGTCGGATTGTCGCCGCAGTGCAGGATGGCCGCCGGCGAGACGCCGAGCGCGGCCAGCACCGGCACGAACAGGCCGCCGGCTTTGGAAGACCCATATTCGCATGAGCAGAAGATGCGGTCGATCATGGCGGCCACGTCTTCGCCCGCCGCGCGGCCGATGAGTGTGCGCAGCTGTTCCTTGGACAGATAGGTGTCGGACACGATGATGATCTCGAGGCCGCGTGCCTTGGCGGCGCGCATCAGCTCGACGGTCGGCTTGAAGCCATAGCAGTTGCGCGCTTCGGCTTCGAGCTCGGCGTCGACCTTGGCTTGCACGTCCGCCTTGCTCGCGGTCGGCATCATATTGCCGTAAATGTCTTCGATCGTGACTTCGTCTTCGCCGCGCTGGAAGGGCACCACGCGGCGTGCCTTGGTCTCGCCCCAGATGCGCGCTTCCATGGCGGAGCCCGGCAGGTCCAGTTCGGCGAACACGTCGACCGGCAGGTTGCAGTTGCGCCAGAGGAGCGTGTCGAAACAGTCCAGGCTCAGGATCTTGATGCCATCGGGGGCCTGGTCGAGAATGTGCGCAAATTGGTGCGCGCGTGCGGCGAGCTTCATCGGTCTGCAGTCCCCGAAGTCTGTCTGGTCGGAGCCAGCTTATTGAGGATCAGGGTTAGCAAAGCGTTAAGCGTCTGTTTGGAAACGCGCGAAAGTGCGCATTCCGGGGCGGCACCGGCCTTTCTCCCATCCGGCCACCCAGCGGTCATAGTCTGTGGGTGGCCGGGCGGGGGAGAGGGCTGGCGCCGCAATGCGCCGCGTAGCGCATTTCCCAACGGCCTCCAGGCACGATGAGATGCATGGACGCGTCGCGCCGCACGGGGCATCATGAGCGCGATGCGGGGAGGCTATGACTATATCGTCGTCGGTTCGGGTTCGGCTGGAGCCGTCGTCGCCGCGCGGCTGAGCGAGGATCCGGCGGTTTCGGTGCTGCTGCTCGAGGCCGGCCCGCGCAACCGCCATCCGCTGCAGCACATGCCGCTCGCCTTCAGCAAGGTCGCCGCCGGGCGCATCGGCACGTGGCAATATGAATCGGAGCCCGAGCCGGGTCTCAACGGCCGCCGTCTGCCGATCCCGCGCGGCCGCACGCTTGGCGGCACCTCCTCGATCAACGCGATGATCGCGATTCGCGGCCATGTCCGTGACTATGACGGCTGGGCGGCGCAGGGCCTGTCCGGCTGGAGCTATGCGGACGTGCTTCCTTATTTCAGGCGGCTGGAGACCAGCTGGCGCGGCGAGGGGCCGTATCATGGCGGCAGCGGGCCCGTGCATGTCTCGCGCATGTCGGGCCCGGACATGCTCTGGGACCAATTGCGCGCGGCGGCGGAGGCGGCCGGCATTCCCTATTGCGACGACGCCAATGGTGCCGTGCAGGATGGCATCTCGCCGATGGAGTCGACGGTCGGCGGCGGCATGCGGTCGAGCACTGCCCGCGCCTATCTCCGTCCCGCCATGGCCCGCCGCAATCTCGACATCGTCACCGGCGCGCTGGCCCGGCGCATTCTCGTCGCGGGCGGCCGCGCGACCGGCATCGACTATGTGCGCGGCAGCCGCGTCCACACGGTGCATGCCGACCGCGAGATCGTCCTTTGCGGCGGCGCCTATGGGTCGCCCCAGCTGCTCATGCTCTCCGGCATCGGCGCGGCGGACGAGCTCCGCGCCTTCGGTATCGCGCCCGTCCACGATCTGCCCGGCGTGGGCCGCGACCTGGCCGATCATCCCAACATCATCAACGAATATGAGCTGGCGGGCGACGAGGGCCTGACGCGCCATCTCCGCGCCGACCGCGCCGCGCTCGCCGCCTTGCGCTGGTTCGCCAGCCATGCCGGGCCCTTCGCTTGTACCGGCACCGCCGCCAACGTCTTCGCCCGCTCCGTCGCCGGTCTCGACCGGCCCGATATCCAGATGATGTGCCTGCCGATCAGCGGCCAGGCGGCGCTCTGGTGGCCCGGCCTCCAGCGCAAGCCCATCTCGAAGCTCTCGGTCCGCACCGGCTTCCTCCAGCCCAGGTCGCGCGGTTGGGTGAAGCTGCGCTCCACCGATCCGCGCGACGCGCCCCGCATCTTCCTCAACATGTTCGCCGAGCCCGGCGATCTCGACGCCATGGTCCGCGCCCTGCGCCTCAGCCGCAGCATCTATGCGCAAAGCCCGCTTCGCGATCTCATCGTGCGCGAGTCCCTCCCCGGCGCCGACGCGCAGAGCGACGCCGATCTCGCCGCCCACATCCGCGCCAACGCCACGCACCGCTCCCATCCCGTCGGCACCTGCCGCATGGGCGCGGATGACGCCGCTGTCGTCGACGCCGCGCTGCGCGTGCGCGGCATGGCCGGCCTGCGCGTCGCCGACGCCTCGATCATGCCCGCCATCGTCGGCGGCAACACCAACCTCCCGGTCATGATGATCGGCGAGAAAGCGGCCGATCTCATTCGCGGGCGCACCATATCCGCTTGACCCGCTCTGAGAATGTCCCACACAAACGACGCGATGGACGCCGCGCCGATGCTCCTTTCGCTTGAGGGCCTGTCCGAGCTGATCGGCCGGATCTACGATTGCGCGCTCGACCCGGCGCTCTGGTCGGAGGTGCTCGCCGAGATCAATCGCCGGCTCGGGTTCCTCCAGGCCACGCTGACCTTGCAGGCCATGCCCACCGGCGCGGTGCTGCTCAGCGTCGCCAGCGGCATTTCGGACGACTGGCTGGAGCGCAGCCGGGCCTATGGGGCGGAGGTCATCGAGGGCTGGGGCGGCGCTGCCCGCATCGGCGCGATCCCGATCGAGGAGCCGGCGCTGCTCAGCGAGATGAACCCGGGCCTGCTCGCCGGCAAGTCCGATAATGCCTTCTACGAGGACTGGTACAAGCCGCAGGGTCTGGGCGACACCGCCGCGGTCGTCCTGACGCGCGACGCCTGGTCGCTCGCGTCGATCAGCCTCACGCGCCATACCGATCAGGGCCTGATCGATGCGCCGGTGCTGGAGGCCATCCGCCTGCTCGCGCCGCACCTCCGCCGCGCCGTCACGATCAGTCGTCTGCTCGATGTCCGCGCCGTCGCCGCCGCGACCTTCGAGTCGGTGATCGACCGGGCCGGCACGCCGATCCTGATCACCGACGGCCAGCTCGGCCTGCTGCATGCCAATGCCGCCGCGCAGGCGCTGCTCGCCGGGCGCGATGTGCTCATGCTCACCGGCCAGCGCCTCGCCACCGCCATGCCCGCCACGACGCAGGCGCTCGCCCTGGCCGTGGCGCAGGCGGCCGAGGACGAGACCGCGATCGGGCGGCGCGGCCTCGCCATTCCGCTGCTCGCCGGCAATGGCGAGGCGCGTGCGCTCCATGTCCTGCCCCTGCGCGGCGGCGCATTGCGCCCCGGGCTGGTCAATCGCGCCGTCGCCGCCATCTTCGTCAGTTCCTCGATGCCGGAGATGGCGGACACCGGTGCGCTGGTCGCGCAGCTTTTCGGCCTCAGCAGCAGCGAGACGCGGGTGTTCGATCTGATCGTGGAGGGCCTGACCCCCGCCGAGGCCGCCGAGCGGCTCGGCACCGGCGTCAGCACCGTGCGCACCCATTTGCTGCACATTTTCGACAAGACCGGCGTGCGCCGCCAGACTGATCTGGTGCGCCTGGCCGCCGGGCTCGCCTTGCCCGGCTGAGCCCTGAACTGGCCCAACGCGGGACGGCGTAAACATCTCCACCATCTGGTGGACGCGGCCGCCTTTTCAAACATCTAGATGATCCGACGTGGCGCTCATCGGGAGCGCCGAAGTGGGGACTTCAGATGAGACAGAGCACGAGATTCTTCAGCATGGCGGCGCTCGCCGCCGCAGCGGCATTGCCGGCTTCGGCCCAGGCGGCGACATTCGCCTATGCGGACTTTTCCGATACGATCGGACTCCAGGTGAACGGCGCGGCTGCCGCGACCAATGTCGCCGGCCGCGATGTGATGCGCCTGACGCCGCCTCAGGGCAATTCCGGCGGCTCCGTGTTCAACACGCAGGCGATCGCGCTGACCAACGACTATGGCTTCAGCACCCGCTTCACCTTCAACATCGGCTCCAATGGGGACACGCCATGGGGCCCGATCGGAGCGGACGGCATCGCCTTCGTCATCCAGACCGTGTCCAACAATGTCGGCGGCGCCGGCGGCGCTCTGGGCTATGGCGGCATCAGCCCCAGCGTCGAGGTCGAATTCGATACCTACAGCAACGGGACCGATCCTGGCTTCAACGGCGATCTCAGAGCCAATAATCACATCGCGATCATGCAGAATGGCGACTATACCAATCATCTGGCCTTCGCGAACGTGGCGTCCACGCTGAACCTGAGCGGCGGCCAGGATATCACCGCCTTCGTCGACTATAACGGCCTCACCAATCTGATGGAGGTCCGCTGGTCCACGGACGGCCTGCGGCCCGGCGTTGCCGGTCTCAGCTATACGATCGATCTGGCGGGCCTGTTCGGGACCAATCCGGTCTTTGTCGGCTTCACCGGTGCCACGGGCGCCAATTGGAGCGCGCAAGATGTCGTGAACTGGACGTTCAACGACAATTACGATCCGATCACGACGGCCCCGACCGAGACCGTTCCGGCCGGGTCGTCCCCGACCAGCGCCGTGCCGGAGCCGGCGACCTGGGCGCTGATGATCGGCGGCTTCGGTCTCATGGGCGCCGCGCTGCGCCGCCGGTCCGGGGTCCGTTTCGCCACGGCCTGATCCGTTTCAGTCGCCGGCATGTGGGAGTCCGGCAGCCAGAGAAAGGGCGGGTCGTTCGTGTCGGCCTGCCCTTTCCATGGTCCGGTAGACCTTGATCGTCATTGCGAGCGACGCAGTCGCGCGGCAATCTAGAGCATTGAGCCTAAAATCTGACCCACCGTTCCGTTCGTGTCGAGCGAAGTCGAGACACCCATCGTTGTAGCGCAAGACCGATGGGTGTCTCGACTTCGCTCGACACGAACGGATAAGAGCGTTGCAGATTAAAAGCACACCGCTCTAGGCCCGCCTTAAACCGCCCTGGATTGCTTCGCCCGGCTTCCCGCCGGGCTCGCAATGACGATTGAGGCGTTCTGATCAGCCTTAGTCGGCCAGCCGATAGCCGATGCCCGGTTCGTTGCGGATGAGCGCCGGCTGGGCGGGATCGCGCTCGAGCTTGAGGCGCAGCGCGCGCATGACGACGCGCAGATAATCGACATCGGCGACATGCGCCTTGCCCCAGACCCGCTCCAGCAGCGCGGCATGAGTCAGCACGCGGCCGCCCGCCTCGACGAGCGCCTGCAGCACGGCGAATTCGCGCGGCGTCAGAGTGACCGGCGCGTCGCGGCAGGTCACTTCATGGCGCGCACCGTCCAGCACGATCGGGCCGAACCGCATCGGCATGTCGGCCTGCTGGGCATGGCCCGCCCGGCGGAGCGCGGAGCGTAATCGCGCGAGCAGCTCGTCCCCGTCGAACGGCTTGGTCACATAATCGTCCGCGCCGAGGTCGAGCGCGGCGATCTTCTCGGCCGTGTCGTTGCGGGCCGTGACGACGATGATCGGCAAGTCGTGGCGACTGCGGATTGCGCTCAATATTTCAAGGCCGTCGCGGTCGGGCAGGCCGAGGTCGAGCAGCACCGCCGCGATCCCGCCCCGCTCGACGATGGCGAGCGCTTCGCGCCCGTTTTCGGCAAAGGCCGGCTCATGCCCGCCGCGCGTCAGGATCGTCGCGAGCAGCCGCCGGATGGCCGGCTCGTCCTCCGCGATCAGGATCGCGCTCATGCCGCCTCTATCGCCCGCACGGGCAGGCCAAGGCGGAAACAGGCGCCCCCGACCCCGTCACCGTCGGGCATGTCCTCGATGTCGACTGTCATGTGCATGGCGTCGGCGAAGCCTTTGACGATGGCAAGCCCCAGCCCGCTGCCGCCGCCCCGGTCATTGCCTTCGACACGCGCGAAGCGCTCGAAGACGCGTCCGCGCTCCGCCGGGGAAATGCCCGGCCCATCGTCGCGTACGCGCAGTTCGACGAGGCCGCCCGTCGCCCTCGCGGAAATGCCGATCGAGGCGCGGGCATGGCGCGCCGCATTGTCGATGAGATTGATGAGGACATGGCGCAGCAGCACCGGATCGGCCGCGACGAGGGGCAAGTCGCTGGCGACATCGCGCGTCACCTTGAGCGGCTTGAGCACCCTGTCCAGCGCGGCGCAGGCGTCGGCGACGCTGTCGACCAGGTCGACCGCCTCGGTCCGGGGCGCGAGCGCGCCACCTTCGATGCGGGCCGCGCCGATCAGGTCGTCCATCATGCGGTCGAGGCGGCGCGCTTCGTTCAGGGCTTCGGCGGCGCCTTCATCATGGATCGCCAGCCGATCGAGCGCGCCGGTCACCACCGTCAGCGGCGTGCGGAAGTCGTGCGCCAGCGAGGCCAGCAACGCACGCCGGAACGCGTCGCGATCCTCGAGGCGCTCCCGGGCGTGCCGCTCGCCTTCCAGCGCCAACCGGTCGCGGGATTGGCCGAGCAGCCAGGCCAGCGACTGGAGCTGGTCCAGCGCGGCCTCGCTGCGGGTCTCGCCATCGGCGGGCCGCGCGACGGCGAGCACGTCGCCGCCGGATTGGCGCCGTGGGCTGAGCGGCAGGAAGGTCCAGTCGGCGGGCGGCATGATCGTCGTGCCATGGCCGGTCATGTCGCCATTGTGCATGGTCCACGCCGCGGCCGAGCGGTCGAGCGTCGAAAAGCCCGGCTCGGCGTCGGGCGCCTGGCCCAGCGGCAGGATCTGTGTCTGGCCATAATGGCCGCGCAGCCAGTCGAGGGCAGCGGCGGCTGCATCGCCCGGATCGCCGCGCCCGAGCAGCGCCGCGAACGCCGCCGCCTCGGTGCTGGCGGCGGCGCGCAGCTCGGCCTCGCTCTTGCGAGCATGGAGCGCGTCGGCGAGCCGGCTGGTCACGACCGCGACCGCCACCAGCACGAACAGGCTCACCACATTGTCGAGGCCGTGGACCTGGAAGCTGAAGCGGGGCGGCAGGGCGAAATAATTATAGGCGAGCGCGCCGGTGACCGCCGCGGCCAGGCCCGGCCCAAGCCCGCCCCGGGGCGAGGCCAGCAACACCGGCAGCAGGAACAGGAGCGCTGCCGACGCCAGGCCCCAGACCGGCAGCCAGAGCGCCACCGCGGCCGCGACCAGCGCGACGGCGGCGAGGGCGAGCAGATAGGCGCCGGGGCCCGATCTCATCGCCTAAAGCTCAATTTGCGAGCCCAGCTCGACCACGCGGTTGGGCGGGATGGCGAAGAAGGCGGTCGGATCGGCGGCATTGCGGTGGAGGAAGCTGTAGATGAGCGTCATCCACCGCGGCATGGCGGGGTGCGCCGACAGGCGGATGGCATTGCGCCCCACGAAGAAGGAGGTGCCTCCCGTCCCCTTGAGCAGGTCGCTGCGCGCAAGATCGCTCGGCACGTCCACATGGTCCATATAGCCATATTGCAGCGCGGCGGCGACGAAATGATCGTCGATGCGCGTCACGTTGAGGCGCTCGTCCGGCGGCATATGCGGTGTCTGCTGCGTGGCGACGGTCAGCAGGATGTTGAGACGGTGCAGCGCCTTGTTGTGCTTGAGATTGTGCAGCAGGGCCGAGGGCGCGACGGCTGCATCCTGCGTCAGGAACACGGCGACGCCGTCCACCTGTGCCGGCGGTCTTCCGCAGAGCGCCTTTGCGAGGTCCGCCATGGCGACGCCCTGTTCCGCGGTGCGCTGGAGCGCGGCCTTGCGTCCCGCGAGCCACGCGACGATGATCAGGCCCATCATGGCGGCGACGAGCAGCGGCACCCAGCCGCCCTCCGTCACCCGCAGGATGTTGGCGCCGAAGAAGATGAGGTCGATGGTCAGGAAAGGCGCGAACAGCACGGCCGTCCAGACCATGTTCCACCGCCACAGGCGCCAGGCGATAATGAAGGCGAGGCAGGTGGTGACGACCATCGTGCCGGTGACGGCGATGCCGTAAGCCGCCGCCATGGCGGTGCTGCTCTGGAACGAGGTGACGAGGATCAGCACGCCGGCCAGCAGGATCCAGTTGACCATCGGCATGTAGATCTGGCCGATCCGCGCGGCGGAGGTCTGGCGGATCGTCATGCGCGGGATGAGGCCGAGCGCGATGCCCTGCTGGGTCAGCGAATAGGCGCCGGTGATGACCGCCTGGCTGGCGATGATCGTCGCCAGCGTCGCCAGCACGACCAGGCCCGCGCGCAGCGAGTCCGGGGCCATGAGGAAGAACCAGTCGGCATTGGCGAAGGGCGTGTGCGCCGCCTCCGCCGCGTTCAGCATGTGGAGCGCGAGGGCGCCTTGCCCCAGATAGTTGAGGGTCAGCGCCGGCCAGACGAAGCCGAGCCAGCCGAGCTGGATCGGCAACCGTCCGAAATGGCCCATGTCGGCGATCAGCGCCTCCGCGCCGGTGACGGTCAGGAACACCGCGCCCAGCACGAACAGCCCCGGCACGCCGTGGCTGAGCATGAAGCGGACGGCCTGGAGCGGATCGAAGGCGCGCAGGATGCCGAGCTCCTGCACGATGTGCCAAAGCCCGAGCGCGCCGATGGCGACGAACCAGAGCGCGCAGACCGGCCCGAACAGGCCGGCGACTTTCGCCGTGCCGTGCGACTGGATGGCGAAGAGCGCGATCAATATGCCGATGGTGACGCCGAGAATGACCGGCAGCGACATGCCGTCGCCGACGCCGGGTATCGTGCGCAGGCCTTCGACCGCCGAGAGCACCGACAGCGCCGGGGTGATCATCGCGTCGCCATAGAACAGCGCCGCGCCCGCCGCGCCGAGGATCAGCACGATCGGCCAGCGCCCTTTGGTGGCCCGGCTGGCCAGCGCCATGAGCGAGAGCACGCCGCCCTCGCCATTGTTGTCGGCGCGCATGAGGAAGAGGACATATTTGAGCGTGACGACGATGATCAGCGCCCACAGAGCGAGGCTCAGCACGCCGACGATCTCGCTGCGGTCGATGCCGTCGGCGGCGGTCTGCGCGAGCGCCTCGCGAAAAGCGTAGAGCGGGCTGGTGCCGATGTCGCCATAGACAACGCCGATGGCGCCCAATGTCAGCAGCGGAAGCGAGGAGCGGGTGGAAATGGCCTGTGTCATGGACCATTCGATGCCCGCGAACGGGATTAAACCGCCATATGGAAGGCGGTTCCGGGCATTAAATGCGCGTTAAATCGGTCCGGTGCGCATTTCAGACACGAAAAAGGGCGGAGAGCCGCAGCCATCCGCCCTTTTTTGAAAGCGATGCTGTTGAGGCCGAATCAGCCTTCCAGCGTCATCCGCACGAAGTCCACCGTCTGGCGCGTCGCCGCGTGGAATTCGGTCTCGGTCGCCTTGAACGCGCCGAAATGCGCGAACTGATCGGGCGTCATGCCGTCGAACTCATAGGCTTGGCGGAAGCTCGGCAGCTTCAGCAGCTTCTCGATGCTCGCCTTGTTCGGCTCGCGGTCGATCGCATTCTTCTCGAACGGCGCCAAATCGTCCTGCGCCGCCATCAGGCCCGCAATATAGCCGGGCGGGCAGGTGTAGACCATGTCCGAACCGGCATAGTCCTGGATGTGGCGGCTCACCGTCTTGCCGGTGCGCTCGTCCTTCTCCACGCGCATCGAGCACTGGAGCATCTTGGACGGGTGGTTGTTCTGCTTGCCCCAATGATAGGCGCGCTTCAGCACGGCTTCCTCGCCGTCGCGGATTTCCGGCAGCGTCAGCTCGATGCCACGGGCCTTGGCCTCGGTCTTCCAGTCAGACAGTTCACCGAGTCGCGCCGACATGTGCGTGATGACCGAGCGCCACTTGCCGAGGTCGACGCCGGCGGCGCGCGCGCGCTGCAGGCCTGCCGTCACCGCCGCCATGCAGCGCATATATTGCGGCACAGTGAAGCTCGTTGTGTTGTTGGTCGAGATGCCGCGCGCGGTCAGTTCCTCGAGAACCTCATAGCCTTCCTTGGAGCCGGGCAGCTTTACCATGACGTTGGGCGCTTGCGCGTAGATACTCAGGCCCTGCGCTAGCATCTTGTCGCCATCGCGCACGAAGCGCGGGTCGACCTGGCCGGAGAGCATCCCATACTTGCCGCCGGACTTCTCATAGACCGGAAGGATCGCGTCCGCGCCCAGCTTCACCAGGTCGAGATAAGCGGCCCAATAGACGCCCTCGACGTCGAGTGACGGATCGGCTTTGGCAATGTCTTGGATGCGGCGCGCCCAGCCGGCGGGATCGAGCTTGATCGCCTGCAGCGAGAGCGGCGGATTGGTGGTGACGCCGCGGAAGCCCATCGTGCCGTCTTCGGCGATGGTCTCGGCGTCCATCATCCGCGTGAGCTGCGCGTCCCAGTCCGCTTCGCGGCCGGCAGGCGCCTTAGCAAGCGTCTCCTTGCGCCAGCTCGGGAAAATGATGGGCGATGAGTCCCACCAGATCTCGGCTCCGGGGTTGGTGTCCGCGAGCTGCTCGAGCACGCTCTTCGTCATGGTGGCGCTGTCTGTCATCATGTGTTCCAAATAATCCGCTGGCCGCCAAGGTCCAGCCTATTCGTCATTTGCGGCGGCCAAGTTCCGTTGCCTGTGGCCGGAATGTCGTGGAGGCGCATTCACCTTTACGGCTTTTCCAGTTCAAGCACCGCTGTTAGCGTGCGAAGAAACAAGAAAACGAGTCCGGCGGATGAAGCGGGGCCGATGCGATTACACGGAGGGGAACATCATGAAGATAGTCATCCGGTCGGCCGTGGCCGCCGTTGTTCTGGCATGCACAGCCATTATCGGTGCGCCGGTCTCGGCGCAGTCCGCCTCCTCGCCGCCCGACCCGGCCGCCGACGCCTGCCAGCGCGCTTGCCTTGAAGGCTTTGTGAACCGCTATCTCGATGCCATGGCCGCGCACAAGGTGGATCCGGCTCTGTTTGCAGCCAATGTCCGCTTCACCGAAAATGGCGTCCAGCTGCCGTTCGGCAATGAAGGCTTGTGGGCGACTGCCAGCGGCGTGGGCAGTTACAAATTCTATGTCCCCGATATCGAGACGCAGCAGGTTGGCTTCATCGGCACGGTCCTCGAGACGCAGAACAGCTCTGCCAGCGGGCCGGCGCGCGCGCCCGACATCGTTGCCATTTCGCTGCGCCTGCGCATCGTCGACGGCAAGATCACCGAGGTCGAGCAGATCGCCAACCGTCCCGACCGCCCGCTCGGTCCGGCGCCGGCAACGCCGCCAGCGGGCGGCCTCGGCGCGGCGGGTGCCAATATCGAGAAGATGGGCGCGCCGCACCCGTCCTTCCTGACCACCATCCCGGAGAAGGAGCGTCTTAGCCGTGCCGACCTGATCCGCATCGGCAACTATTATTTCGACGCGGTCGAGCGCAACACCGGCAAGGACTACTACCCGTTCAGCGACGATTGCCTCCGCCACGAGAACGGCACCATCACAGCCGGCCCGCCCGATGCTTCGAATCCCAATCGGTTGGGGTGCAAGGCGCAACTCGAAAAGTCTCTGATTGGCGCCGTCACCACCATTCGCGACCGCCGCTTCGTGGCTGTCGATCGCGAGCGCGGCCTCGTCTTCGCCTTCGGCTTCTTCGACCATCGGAACATCGACTGGACCTGGGAGCTCGGCGAGATCTTCAAGATCCAGAAGGACAAGATCACCCGCGTCGAGGCCGTGATCCTGCGCGGCCCTTATGGCATGAACTCGGGCTGGAGCACCTACGAGCAAACCCGCTCGGAGCAGCCGCAGGACATCCGCTGATAAGCTGGCAAATCATCGACAATCACTGTTCGTGCTGAGTTCGTCGAAGCACCTTCCCTTGTTCTTCAAGGAAGAAAACGCCCTTCGACATTCGAGCGAGCCACGCGTCTCGCTCGAACAGGGCGAACGGTTGTGGAAGTAGGGTTTTCGGGAGGATAGACCATGATCAAGCACATATTGTTCGCCGGCCTCGTCGCCTGTGCCGCTACGCCCGCGTTCGCGCAACAGGGTGGTACTGCGGGCCCGCCGCCCAGCCCCTATGCGCCGCTGCAGGATCATCCCAGCTGCACCCGCGATGAGCTCAAGAAGCTCACCGCCGCTTATGTCGATGCGCAGAAGAAGGGCAGCCTCGCCGGCCTGCCGCTCGACGCCAAGGTTCACTATCTCGAAAATGGTAAGGATGTGGACGCGGCGGCGGGCATGTGGACCAGGCCCCTCGCCATCACGCACGATATGAGTTTCCATGACGACAAGCGCTGCAAGACCTTCACCGAGGTGATCGTCACCGGCCCGGTGCCCTACGTGATCGGCACGCGCCTCTATGTCCACAATGGCAAGATCATCCGCATCGACAGCCTGGTCACCAGGAAAGGCGACTGGCTGTTCAACGCCAATGCCTATGCCAAATATGCGGCGAAAGAAGACTGGTCGCCGCTGTTCAAATATCAGCTGACCTCGCCTGCCGAGATGATCCGCGGCGGCAATGCCTATCTGGACGGCTTTGCCGACAAGTTCACCGATATCCCCTGGGGCACGCCCTGCGCCCGCCTCGAGGGCGGCGCCTATACCAATGCCAAGAACGATCCCCATGCGAGCTGCGAGGTCGGCCTGCCCGCCGGCGTGCTTTACATCACGCACCGCGATTATCTGATCGACGAGGAGAAAGGCGTCATCAACATCTTCTGCCGCTTCGGCGGTCGCGCAGAGGCCCCGGATTCGCACAGCTTCCGCTATATCGACGGCAAGATCCGCGCGGTCCACACCCTGACGCCGATCCCGGGCCCGCAGGCCAATGACGAAGGCGGCATCGAACGCGGTGCCATCGACCCCAACGCCCCGCGCCCAGCCGCCGCCGCGCCAAGGAGCTGATCCTTTAATTCCCCACCTCTTCAGGGGAGGGCCCAGGCGTCAAAGCGCCGACCGAAGCAAGAAACGCAAAACCCCGCCCTAACCCGGCGGGGTTTCCTTTGTCAGGGAAGCATCGCCAACGCGACCGCCAGCGCCACATAAGCGCCGACATGGAACCAGACCAATGCCGGCACCTCATCGCGCCAGATGGTCTGCGAAGCCCCGCCCTCGCGAATCGTCACCCGGCCTCGATGGGCCACGGACGCGGCATAGCCGAGCAGCAGGAGGGCGAGCAGTTTGAACATATTGCCCGTGTAGCGGCTGGAGGTTAACGGATTGAGTGTGCGACAGCTGCCCCTTCACAACCCTTTCCGGTAAATCACGTAGCTCTTGTTGACCTTGCTCTCGATCGCGTCGGCAATGGCGTTCATGCCCTGATTGTCGTCGAGGACCCAGCCGATCTCGCCGCGGGTCGCGCCATACTTCGCCACTGAATCGCGGCGGATATATTCGATCATCATGAAGGCGAGCTGGCTGGCCATGCGGCTCGCCTGCAGCGACTTGACGACACCCATGAGCGGCACGCGCATCGTCTTCACCTTGGGCTTGCGCAGCCACCAGAGCAGCTTGATCCAGCCGAACGGGAACAGATTGCCGTTCAATGGCTTCAGCGCCTCGTTGAGGTCCGGCAGAGTCATCATGAAGGCGACCGGCTCGCCGTCGAGTTCCGCGATGCGGATCAGCTCCTCGAAGACGATGGGCTTGAGCTTCTTGCCGGTGAAGGCGACCTCGCTATCGGTGATCGGCACGAAGCCCCAGTTGTTGCCCCAGGCGTCGTTGAGGATCGCGAGGATGATCGCCGCCTCGCGGTCAAACTTGCTCTTGTCGACCTTGCGGATGTTGATCCGCGGGTTCTTCTCGCCGGACTGGACGATGCGCTGGATGAGCGGCGGGAAGTCCTTGGTGATGTCGAGTTCATAGGTGTTGAGCGTCTTGACCGGATCATAGCCCGCCGCCTCGATCCAGGGCTGATAGGCGGCGCTGTTGTGGCCCATCATCACCGTCGGCGAATGATCGTGGCCCTTCACCAGCAGGCCTGGCTCTTCCCAGATGCTGAGCGAGATCGGCCCCAGCACTTGGGTCATGCCCTGCGCGCGCAGCCAATCCTCGGCGGCCGCGATCAGCGCAGCGGCGACCTCGCCGTCCTTCGCCTCGAACAGCCCCCAATTGCCCGTGCCCGGCCCCATGCCCTGTTCCGGCGGCATGGTGAGCGCGAGCTTGTCGTAATGCGCGCTGATCCGTCCGACGACCTCGCCGCCCCGCCGCGCGAGGAAATACTGATGCTCGGCATGTTCGTGGAACGGGTTCTTGCCTGGCGTCAGCAGGCCGTAAATCTCGTCCTTGAGCTGTGGCACCCAGGCGGGATCCTCCTTGTAGATCGTCCATGGCAGCTCGACGAAGGCTTTCAGGTCGGCCTTGCCGGCGACAGGCGAGATGGTGATGTCGGAAGATGCCAAGGTCGATCCTCTCAAGTGCGGCGTGGCGCAGCACTCTCCCGCCGCCCACGCCTTGTCAACCGCCAAGACCCTCACTCTCCCGTGTCTTCGCACTGGCGTTGGGGCCGGCCATTCCGCCCGCTTTTTGCCGCAAGTCAATGGACGGTGCTGGCCGAAGCGCTATCGAAACACCATATTGCTGCCACGATCTGCGCTCATTGGGCCGGCACGAATGGGCCGGGCCAACGCCCCCATGGAAGCTGGCATGACGACAATGGATTCGATCAAGAGGCGGGAAAAGACGCGTGCGAAGATCGCCGCGACGCCCGACGATAAAGCGATGCTGCGCGCTGCGGCCGAGCTGCCGCGAGACCTGCTGGTCGCGAAGGGCGCAATCTACTGGCCCGATTTCCTCGCCTCGACGGTCATCGGCTATGCCGGCGTGGCGACGGCAATCCTCTCGCAGAACACCGTCGTCGCCCTTTTCGGCGCTGTGATCGCGGCGCTCGCGCTGTTCCGTGCCGCGAGCTTCATCCATGAGCTGACGCATATTCGCAGCGGTTCGCTGCCCGGCTTCCGTTTCGTCTGGAACCTGCTGATCGGCATCCCGCTGCTGCTGCCCTCCTTCATGTATGAAGAGGTGCACACGCATCATCACGCCAAGACACGCTACGGGACGGTCGAGGATCCCGAATATCTGCCACTGGCGCTCATGAAGCCATGGTCGCTGCCGCTGTTCATCCTGGCCGCGCTGCTCGCGCCGATCGCCTTGCTGTTCCGCTTCGCCGTGCTGACGCCGCTGTCGCTCATCATTCCGCGCCTCCGCAAATATGTAGTCGAGGCGCTGTCCGGGCTCGCCATCAATGCCGCCTATCGCCGTCGTGCGCCCGAGGGCGCCTTCCGGCGCATGTGGCATTGGCAGGAGGGCGCCGCGTCAGTCTGGGCCATCGGCATCCTCGTCGCGAGCGCGCTTTACGGCTGGCGGCCGCTGCTCATCGGCATGGCGATTTTTTCGGGCGTCGCGGTGGTCAACCAGCTGCGCACGTTGGTCGCGCATCTCTGGGAGAATGATGGCGACACGATGACCGTCACCGGCCAATTCCTCGATTCGGTGAATGTGCCGCCGCCCGGTATCGTCGCGGAACTCTGGGCGCCGGTGGGCCTGCGCTATCACGCGCTGCATCACCTGCTGCCGAGCATGCCTTATCATTCATATGCCGAGGCACATCGGCGTCTCGTCGCGGCCTGCGGGCTGGATTCGACTTATATGGAGGCCAATCACCCGGGTCTGTTCGTCCTCGTCGCGCGGATTGCGCGATCGACCATGGTCCGCCGCTGATCTTTATTCCTCTGTGGTGACGAGCACCGCTTCTCCGACAAGGAAGAAGAGCAGGAACGGCGCCCAGGCTGACAGGATGGGCGGATAGACGCCCAGGCTGCCCATCGACAGCGCGAAATTGTCCACGACGAAGAAGGTGAAACCGAGCGCCATGCCGATCACCGCGCGGACGAACAGCTTGCCAGAACGCGCAATGCCGAAGGCGGCGACGGATCCCAGCAACGGCATGAGCAACGACGAGAGCGGCTCGGTGATCTTGTGCCAGAGTGATCCTTCCAGGCCCGCGACCGGCCGGCCCGAGGCGCGCAGGATCTTGATCGCGTCCTTGAGCTGCCAGAAGCTCATCCCTTCGGGGTCGACCGAGGAGAGCGTGAACTGGTCGGGCCGGATCGAATCGCCGATATGAATGTCGCCAAGCGACCGGCTCGTGCCGTGCGCGACGTCGAATGCGGTCGCGTTTTTGAGGTCCCATCCCTTGCCGGCATAGCGTCCGCTCGGGGCGTGGATGACCGTCACCAGCCGGTCGCCATGACGGTCGTAGACGCTTACGTCGGTGAGCGTGACGTTGGCGCCGGTGCCGGAAATGAGGCCGGCTCGGACAAGATCGTCGCCATCGCGAACCCAGACATTGGCCTTGGTTCCCTGCGCCCTGGGAATCGGGCCGAAATGCACCTTCTCCCAGGCGGCGAGCGTCGAGGCTGCGCGCACGACGACGCGTTCGTTGAAGGCGAAGCTGAGGATCGCGACGCCCAGCGAGACGAGCATCAGCGGCGCCAGGATCTGGTGCGCCGACAGTCCGCCCGCCTTCATGGAGATAACCTCGCTGTTCGCGTTCAATGTGGTGAGCGTGACCAGCGTCCCAAGCAGGACGGAGAAGGGCAGGAAGGTGGAGATGATGACCGGCGCGCGCAAACTCACATAGCGCCAGAGCTCGGCATCGCCATTGCCGGGATAGGCCAGGACATTGCCCGCCTCGCTCAGCAAATCGAGAATCTGCAGGACCATGACCAGCATCGCCAGCATGGCGAGGCAACGCCAGAGGAACGTCCGGCCGACATAGATGGCGAGCGCGCGCGAGGGGAAGAAGTTCATGAGCCCTCCGCTGCCGGCGCGCTGCTCGGATCGCCGTTGAGGCGCCTGACCAGGGACATGACCGCCTTGACGCCCTTCGCGAACTGGCGCTCGATCCCACCGATTGGCTGGCCGCCGGGCACATAAGCGGTCTGGTAATACATCCAGCCGATCAACGCTCCGGCGAGCACGAAAGGTCCCCACAGCGCCAGGAACGGGTCGATCCGTCCGAGCGCGCCGACCGACAGCGCATACTGGTTGATCTTGTGATAGGTCACGATGAACACGATCGAGAGGAACACGCCGAGCGCCGATGTCGAGCGCTTGGGCGGAATGGCGAAAGCGACCGCCGCCAGAGGCAGCAGGAACATCATCGCAACCTCGACGATGCGGTAGTTGAAGTTCGACCAGGCCTGGGCGCGCTGCAACGGCGTCGACTTGCTCGACATGCCGTTGCGGAACAGCTCGTTGAGCGACAGCTCGACATCGCCGTCGCCGCGGCCTCGGAAAGCCTCCATTTTGGGCAGGTCGATCGGCAGGTCATGGCTCGAAAAACTCAGGATGCGCGGCTGTTTGAAGCTGGGGGCATCGTGGACGAGCACGCCGTCGGTGAGGCGGAGGATGATGGTATCCGGATCGTCGGTCGCGAGGAACTGGCCACGGGCCGCGGTTGCGGTCAGCGACTGCTTGTTCTTGGCTTGCGCGCGTACGAAGATGCCGCTGAGCTTGCGGCCCTCATCTTCGCTCTGTTCGATGCGGATCGTGAACTCGTCGGCCAGGTTGGTGAATTCGCCGACCTTGATCGAAGCGCCGAGCGCGCCCGACCGCAGCTCGAATACCAGCCGTTCATAGGCATATTTGGTGTGCGGCTGGAGATAGCCGACGATGGCGAGATTCGGGATCGCGAGCACGATGGCGAAGAGATAGGGCACGCGCAGTAGTCGCGTGTAGCTCAGTCCCACGGCGCGGAAGATGTCGAGTTCTGATGAGATGGCCAGCTTGCGGAACGCGAGCAGGATGCCCAGCATAAGGCCGATCGGAATGCCGAGACCCAGATATTCGGGCAGCAGGTTGGCGAGCATTCGCCAGACCACGCTCACTGGCCCACCCTCGGTCGCGACGAAGTCGAACAGGCGGCGCATCCGGTCGAGCACCAGCAGCATCGCAGCGATGAACAGGCTCGCAAGCAGCGGCACGGCGATGAGCCGCGCCATATATCGATCCGCTGCGTTCAGCATCGCGCCTTAATTCGCCAATCCCATCGCGGTTTCGGCGTTACGGCGCTTGGGCAGCGCCTGCAACCCCTCTGCGCGATGCGGGATGCCGTCGCGATGGGATCAGCCGGCAATCGCCCCTGTCATGCGACCGGCTGTCGCGAACATATCGAGTATCTGTCCGACTTGCTCGCTGGTGTGCTCGGCGCACAGCGAGCAGCGCAACAGAAAGGTGCCGGCCGGCGTCGCCGGCGGGCGAGCCATGTTCACATAGAGCCCCAGCTCCAGCAGCGCCTGCCACATGGCGACCGCCTGGGTCTGATCAGTGAGAATGACGGCGATGATGGCCGATTGCGGCCGGTCAGTGCCGAGCTTGAAGCCGAGGTTGGTCAGGCCCTTATGCAGCCGCTGGCTGTTTTCCCAGAGATGCGCGCGCTTGTCTCCGGCATGCATGAGCTTGCGGATCGATGTTGCCGCCGTGGCGACGACGCTCGGCGGCAGCGAGGCGGTGAACACATAGGGCCGGCAAACGAGGCGCAGCACGTCGAACTTGGGATGGTTCGAGACGCAGAAGCCCCCGACGGTGCCGACCGACTTGGAGAAGGTGCCGACCACGAAATCGATTTCGCTTTCGACGCCCTGCTCTTCGTAGACGCCGCGGCCGTTCTTGCCGAAGAAGCCCATGCCATGCGCCTCATCGTCGAGGATCATGACGTTGGGATGCTTGCGGATCGCCGCGACCATCTCCGGCAGCGGCGCGACGTCGCCGAACATCGAATAGACGCCTTCGAGCACGACCAGCTTCTGTGCCTCGGCGGGCAGCCGGCCGAGTCTCTTGTCGAGATCCTCGATGCTGTTGTGGCGGAAGCGCACGATCTCGGCATTACCGAGATAGCAGCCGTCATAGATCGACGCATGGCTGTCGGCGTCGAGGATGATATAGTCGCCCTTGCCGGCGAGCGTGGAGATCATGCCCAGATTGGCCTGATAGCCGGTCGAGAAGACCATGGCATGCCTGGTGCCGTAGAATTCCTTGAGCGCGTCTTCGCAGTCCTTGTGCGGCGAATAGGTCCCGTTGAGGACGCGGCTGCCGGTCGTGCCGGAGCCGAAATTGTCGAGCGCCGCCTTGCCCGCCGCAACCACGTCCGGGTCGAAGGTCATGCCCATATAATTATAGGTGCCGAGCAGGATCGTTTCCTTGCCTTTGATGATGGCACGCGTCGGCGAGAGCACCTTGTCCATGACGATCGCAAAAGGATCGCGCACGCCGGTCGCGAGCAGTGCTTCGCGCTCGGCGATCAGCGGATCGAACTTGGAGAGCAGGTCTGCGCCGGGTTCGGCCATGCGCATCGACGGCGCGTCGCTGTCCATCACGGATGCCATGCTGTCAGCCTTCCTTCCTGAGCTTCACCACCGCATCGACCAACTGGCCGACGGTCTCGATCTCGGCCTGCATGTTCATGGTGATGATGATGTCGAATTCGTCCTCGATGGCGGCGACGAAATCCATGACCGTCAGACTGTCCCATTCGAGATCGCCCGCGAAGGTGGTGCTCTCGGTGAGCGCGACGCCCTTCTTGTTGAAGGGCTCGATCTGCGCGGCAACAGTATCGAAAACGGCCTGGCGGTCGGACATGGGATACAGGACTTTCTGTTTGATTGGCCCCGGGAGCAATAAAATGCCCCCTCGGAGCGGCCTATGGCAAGCGAATAAGGCGGGAATCGGGCGAACTGCTCCTTCGGTGGGGCTCAGCGTAGATAGCCGCGTTCACGATAGGCCTCTGCCGTGGCGGCGAGGCCTGGTTCCGTGTCGATCTGCGGCGTCCAGACGGATTCCGGCGGCGCCATCGCGACACGTGATGACCAGTCCGGATGGCAGAAATAGGAAGCGCGATCCGGCGTGAGCCGAGCCTTGTCGCGCCGGATCAGGCGATCGACGTGGGCGCCGAGCTTGACCAGCAGCGCGGGCATGTTCACGGGCACGACATTGCGGCCGACGGCCCGGCCGATGGCCTTGGCGAGTGTCTTGTGCGTCCAGGCATTGTGGCGGCCGTCGTCGACCTCGTAGATCTGGTCGTGCGTCGCACGATCCGGCGTTCGCGCCATCGCGACCAGCAGATCGGCGAGATCGTCGGCATGGATGATCGAGATACGCCCCCCCGGCGGCAGCAGCATGAAGCCCCATTGCGCCATCTGGAACAGCTCGAGGAATTCGGCATCGTGGGGACCGTAAATGGCCGGCGGTCGTATCATCGTCCAGTCGAGGCCGCTGCCCGCGACATGGCGTTCGGCCTCCGCCTTGGACCAGCCATAATCGGATAGCTGCGGCTCGCGCGCGGCCAGGCTGGAGACGTGAACAAGCCGCTGGATGCCCTGCGCCTTCATGGCTGCGATCACGGCGGCGGTGCCGGTCGCGTTGCAGGCTTCGAAGGCGGCGCGGTTGGGCGCATTGACCATGCCGGCAATGTGCAGCACGGTATCCGTGCCGGCGACGAGCTTTTCGAGCTGGCGCTGGTCTTCCAGCGTGCCGAGTATCCATTCGACCCCATCCCGCGGTTCTTGCGGGCGGCGCGTGAGGGCACGCACCCGCAGCCCGTCGGCGAGCGCCTTTGCGAGCACCGCCTTGCCGACAAAGCCGGTCGCGCCGGTGATGGCGAGGAGGGTCAGAGGAGCACCATATGATCGCGGTGAACGATAGCGGCACGGGGGGCACCGCCCAGAAGCGCCGCGACGTCTTCGCTGCGCTTGCCGATGATCTTCTCGGCGTCACTGCTGTCATATTGGGCAAGGCCGCGCGCGATGACGTGGCCGTCGGCGTCGGCGATATCGATCACGTCGCCCCGCGCATAGGCGCCGCTGGTCGCGGTGATGCCGGCGGGCAGGAGGCTGCGGCCCTGCCTGAGCGCATGGGCCGCGCCTGCATCGACGACGAGATGGCCCTTCACAGTCAGCCGCCCGGCCAGCCAGTCCTTCCGCGCACCGCGCTTGGATGAGGCGAGGAACAAGGTCCCGCGCTTGCTCTCCATCCAGGCTGTCAGCGGCGAATCGACGCGGCCCGATATGATCGCCAGATGCGCGCCGGCGCCAGTGGCGATCTGCGCCGCCTGCAGCTTCGAGACCATGCCGCCCGATCCCATACCCGAGGCGCTGCGGGCATCGGCCATGGCAATGGTCTTGGCATCGAGCATCTCGACCAGCGGGACGAGCATGGCGTCGGGGTCGCTGTGCGGATTGGCGGTGTAGAGCCCATCGATATCGGAGAGGAGCACGACCGCATCGGCGCGCGCGGCCTGGCCGATCCGCGCGGCAAGCCGGTCATTGTCGCCGAACCGGATTTCCTCGGTCGCGACGCTGTCATTCTCGTTGACCACGGGGATGGCCCCAAGGCCGATCAGCCTGTCCAGCGTCGCTGCGGCGTTCAGATAGCGCCGCCGATCCTCGAGGTCGCCGAGCGTCACCAGCATCTGTGCAGCCGCAATGCCGTGATCGCCGAGCAGGTCGGCCCAGACCTGGCTCAGTGCGATCTGTCCCACCGCTGCCGCTGCCTGTGCGTCTTCCAGCGTTGCACGCCCGCCTTTTGCGAGACCGAGCCGTCGCGCGCCAAGCGCAATGGCGCCTGACGAAACGACCGCGATCTGCTGTCCCGCGTCGCGGCGCGTGGCAAGCTCGGCGACGAGGCTCGCAAGCCAGTCGCGGCGTACGGATCCGTCCGGCGCGACGAGCAGCGCCGAGCCGACCTTGACGATGAGGCGTTTGCTGCTGCTCGCCGGGAAGCCGGTCAGCGTGCTCAGATCGGCGACCATGGCTTCTCCGGCTTGCTGCTCGTGTCCGCGTCTTCCTCGACCTCTTCGGCCCTGGTCTCGTCGAGCACGGCGATCACCGCGTCGAGCAGCTTGTCCACGCCTTCGCCTGTCGCGCCTGAGATGATGAAGGGCTTGCCGGCCTTGCGCCGCGCGAAAGACTTGGCGATGTCTTCCATCAGTTCCGGACCCAGCAGGTCGCCCTTGTTGATCGCGAGCAGCTGCGGCTTCTCGTCGAGTCCGGCGCCATAGGCCTCCAGTTCACCCTTCACGATCTTCCATGCCTTGACCGGGTCGTCCCCGGTCGCGTCGACGAGATGGATGAGCACGCGGCAGCGCTCGATATGTCCCAGGAACCGGTCGCCGATACCCGCGCCTTCCGCCGCGCCTTCGATCAGCCCAGGAATGTCGGCGAGCACGAACTCGCGCTGCTTATGGAGAACCACGCCGAGCTGCGGCTTGGTGGTGGTGAAGGGATAGTCGCCGACCTTCGCCTTGGTATTGGTGACCTGGTTGATGAAGGTCGATTTACCTGCATTGGGCAGGCCGACGAGACCGACATCCGCCAGCAGCTTCAGGCGCAGCCAGACCCACATCTCCTCGCCCGGCCAGCCCGTGCCATGCTGGCGTGGGGCGCGATTGGTCGATGTCTTGTAGGAGAGATTGCCGCGCCCGCCATCGCCGCCGCGCAGCAGAGTCTGCCGTTGGCCGACTTTGGTGAAGTCGGCGAGGATAGTGCCTTCGTCGTCGTCCGCAATGACCTGCGTGCCGACGGGCACGTGAATGACCAGGTCATTGCCGCCGCCGCCCGTGCGATTCTTGCCGGCGCCGCCATGGCCGCGCTGCGCCTTGAAATGCTGGCTGTAGCGAAAGTCGATCAGCGTGTTGAGGCCCTGGACCGCTTCGAAGATGATGTCGCCACCCTTGCCGCCGTCGCCGCCGTCCGGACCGCCATATTCGACGAACTTCTCGCGCCGGAAGCTCACGGCGCCGGGGCCGCCGGTGCCGGAGCGGATATAGATCTTGGCCTGGTCGAGAAAGTGCATGGGCGGCCCTTTAGGGGAGGCACGCCGAAAATGCCAGATGCGGGGCTATTTGCGCCAGCGCGACAGAGTGATGCCGATTTTCTCGTTCCGCTCGGAAAGCGCCAGCTTGACGATCTTCACCGTTGCATGGCGGGCTTTGCTGTCCTGCAGGAAGATGGTCTCGATGATGTGCTCCGCCACCGCTTCGATCAGCGTGAAATGCTGTCCCTGCGTCAGTGCGGCCGTCGCGGCATGTTTGAGGTCCATATAGTTTTTGGACATGTTGAGTGGTGAGTCCGGCCCGTAATGAGCAGCGCAATCCAGCAGCACGCGCACGCTGATACGCAGTGGCTGCGGCAGATGTGTCTCTTCGGAATAGATGCCGGTCAGGACATCCACTTCAAGATCCTCGATTTCGAGCACGAGCATGTCGTCCACCGCGACCGGTGCACCCCAGCTGCCCCCCGTGCTGCCCATGCCTGCCTCATATTGCATCGCGAGTGCCCACTTTGTCCTTTTCATTTGATCAACAGGCGCTAAAGGCCCCCGGCTCGGGCGCTAATGCCCGGTTGGAGCTGGAACGGCAAGCGTGACGACGCAGGCGGCCATCGGGATCGAGAAACTGGCGGGGACGGCCGACGCGGCCATCGCTGGACTGCTCGATGCGGCTTTCGGGCCCGACCGGCATGGCCGCACCGCTTATCGCATCCGCCGCGGCATGGCCTGGCTCACCGATCTTTCCTTCGCCGCGCGCAACGGGGAGGGGGCGCTCATCGGTGTGTTGCAGAGCTGGCCCGTCTCGCTCGCGGCGCCGAATGGCACGGAGACGCCGCTCGTCATGGTCGGCCCGGTTGCCGTGCTGCCCGACCAGCAGCTGCACGGCATCGGCCGCATGCTGATGGACCGCCTCATCGAAACCGCCGATGCGAGACCTCTCGATGTCCGGCTGCCGCTCATGATGATCGGTGACCCGGAATATTATGGCCGCTTCTGGGGCTTCACGGCCGATGCGACCGGCGGCTGGACGGTTCCGGGGCCGGTGGAACAGCGCCGCCTGCTCGCGCGCGTACCGGCCGGCATGCAGGTGCCGCCGAGAGGTATGGTCGGTCCGCGCCTGGCAATCTGACGATCCAGTTAAATATTGGATTTCTAAAGATAATCTGCTTTTTCTTGCGGGTTTTCGGCTTAGGTCCTAGCCTTCGCCGTTCCTCGTTGCGGAGATACCCAGGTGAAGTTCGTCCGGACCCTCTTCTCTTTCTTTGCCGCTTTCACGCTGTCCGCAATCGCCCTCGCCCAAACCGCACCGTCACTGACCCCGCAAGGCCCGGTGCCGCTGGCTCCAATGCCTGTCGTTCTCAAGCAGGCGGGCAAATGGGCGCAAGATTATCTTGGACGTCAGGCTGATCCCGCCGTCCGTTTCGGTACGCTGGCAAATGGGCTGCGCTATGCACTGTTGAAGAACGACACGCCCAAAAATGCGGTCGCGATGCGCATGCTGATCGGTTCGGGCTCGCTCAAGGAGCGGGAGGAGGAACGCGGCCTTGCGCATTTCCTCGAGCATATGGCGTTTCGCGGCAGCACCAACGTGCCGGATGGCGAGATCGTCCGCATGCTCGAGCGTCATGGCCTTCGCTTCGGGCCGGACACCAATGCCTCGACCTCGTTCGAACGCACGCTCTACATGTTCAATTTTCCCAAGGCGACGCCGGATGCGCTGGACACGGGCCTGACGCTGTTCCGCGAGATCGGCGAGCGGCTGAAGCTCGATCCTGCGGCTGTCGAAGCGGAGAAAGGCGTCGTCCTTTCCGAGGAACGACTGCGTGACACGCCAGCCTATAAGGCCGCCAAGGCGAATGTCAGCCTGCTGCTGGCGGGGACGCTGGCGCCCGAGCGCTGGGCGATCGGCACGGTCGAAACGGTCAAGGCTGCGACGCCGGAGCGCCTCCGTCGCTATTATGAAGCGAATTACCGGCCGGAAAATGCCGTGATCGTCATCGTCGGCGCCATCGACGTCGATCAGGTGGAAGCCAAGATCAAATCCGGTTTCACCGACTGGAGGGGCAAGGGCGAGCCTGACCGGCTTGCGCAGGTTGCGCCTAAGCCGGACAAGAATGCTGACGAGTTCGTCGCCGACGGCGCGCCGGACGAACTGTCGCTCAATTGGGTACGACCTGTGGACCGTCGTGCCGAGACTCTCGCGGTCGATCGCGAGCGTGTTCGCCGCATGTTGGCCGCCAGAGTGATGAACAACCGGCTCAGCGATCGCGCGCTCAGGCCCGGCAATCCGTTCGCAAGCGCCAGCCTCAGCCTTTCTGATTCGCTGCTCGATAGCGCGTCCCTGGCAAGCCTGGCCATCCAGGCCGATCCGTCGCGTTGGCGCCCGGCACTGGACGCCGCCCTGGAGGAGCAGCGCATGTTGCTTCGCGATGGAGTCACGGCCGACGATTTCCAGCGTGCCACCAATTCACTGCTGGCTTCGCTCCAGGCCAGCGCTGATGGCGCGCCGACGCGGCGCAATGAATCACTGGCGGACGGAATCGTGGGCGCTGCCCTCGACGATGAGCTCTACACCAGTCCCGCTCAGAATCTCGCCATGGTGCGTGCGTTCGTTGCGGACGAGACACCCGAGACCGTCACTGCGGCAATGCGCGCCATCTTCGCGGGTACACCGCCCCTCGTTTTCCGGTCGGCGCGCTCCGATCCGGCCACAGCGCCGGCGCTCGAAACGGCGCTGGCGGCAGCACAGGTCCGCGCCCTGCCGGCAGGCGAGATCCGGGTGGCGGTGAGCTGGCCCTATGGCGATTTCGGCAAGCCCGGCACGGTCGTCTCGCGCCGTGATGACAAGGCGCTCGGTGCGACCATCGTCACATTCGCCAATGGCACGCGGCTGATCGTCAAGCAGACGGACTTCGAAAAAGATCGCGTCAATATTTCCGTTGGCTTCGGCACGGGCCAGTCGAGCCTGTCTCCGGCGCTCGCCCACGCCAACTGGGCGGTCGGTCTCTTTACCATGGGCGGCACGGGAAAACTCTCGCTCGCCGATGTCAGGCGGATCATGCAGACGCAGGGCAAGCTCGGGTCCGTGTCGGCGACGCTCGGTGCCACGCGGCTTTGGGTCAATGGCGGGACGCGGCCCAGGGATTTCGGGACCGAGATGCAATTGATCGCCGCCTTCGTCACCGATCCCGGCTTCCGTCCCGAATTGGGCGATCAGCTCCGCACCATGGCGCCCATGCTCAAGACACGGATCGACACGAGCGCGGGCAGCGTGTTCGCGCGCGGGCTGGTCGATCTGCTGCAGGGCAATGACAGGCGCTTCGCCTCGACCCCGAGCGATGCGGACATCGACGCGACGATGCCCGCCGATTTGCCGGCGATCGTCCGTCCGATGCTGAAGACGCCTGCCGACATCGCCATTGTCGGCGACCTGAGCGTCGGCGAGGCGATCAGGGAGACAGCAGCGACGCTCGGCGCCGTTCCGCGCATGGCACGGCCGGCGGAACCGAGACCCCGCGTCACCATGCCGCCGGGTCGGACGGAGCCCTTTATCTTCCGGCATGGCGGCCGCGCCGACCAGGCCTATTATGGTCTCGTCTGGCAGCTTCCGGATTTCTTCACGGACCAGAAACTCAGCCGGACGGCGGATGTGGCGGCGGCGCTGATCAAGGCGCGGCTGGTGGATACGGTGCGTGAAAAGCTCGGCCTCACTTATTCGCCCGGTGTAAGTGCCGCCGCGTCCATTGAGCTTTCGGGGCTGGGTTATCTGCTCATTCAGACCGAAACCCCGCCCGACAAGTTCGAGGCCATGCGCGGAGCGGTCCTGGAGGCGATCGCCAATCTGGTGCGGGATTCCATCGGCGACGACGAACTGGACCGCGCGAAAAAGCCGCTGATCGAAGCCACGCAGAAGGCGCGCGAGACCAACGCCTTTTGGGCGAGGAATCTCAGTCTGCTGTTGCGCGAACCACGCGCGCGTGATCATGTCCTGAACGAAACGAAGGAACTGGGCGCTGTCACGTCGGCGGACGTGAAGGCATTGCTCACCCGCTATCTGAGCGACAAGACGCCCCTCACGGTGATTTCGCAGGCAAGGTGATCGGAAGGAAAGTGTCGGCGTACCTTTGCCAAGCGCGGCGGCGCGCCCTATTCGAAAGATCATGATCCTTCCGCTGTCCTTTGCCCGATGAGCCTGCGCGACCGCCTCGCTGCCGCGCTTTCGCCGGACCTCGACCGGCCGCAGGCGCAGGACGTTTTTCTCAATGTGGACCGGCCAGAGCCGGAAGGACCGTTCACGCCGGCGGCGGTGCTCATCGCTATCACCGACAGGCCCGCGCCGGGGATACTCTTCACCCTGCGCCATGCAGGCCTCCGTCAGCATAGCGGGCAAGTCGCTTTTCCCGGCGGCCGGCTCGATCCGGGCGATGCAGATGCGGTCGCGGCGGCGCTGCGTGAGGCGGAGGAGGAGATTGCCCTGCCGCCGCACGTTGTCGAGGTGATCGGCCGCTCGGATACGTTCCGCACCGGGACGGGCTTTGCCATCGAGCCGATCATCGGCATCGTGCCGCCGGACCTCCCGCTGCGCCCGGCGGACGGCGAGGTCGAGGCGATCTTCGAGGTGCCGCTCGATTATCTGTTCGATGCCGCCAATCGCGAACTCAAGACCGTCGACTGGCAGGGCGGTCGGCGCAGCTACTATGAGTATCTCTGGCAGGAGCGCCGCATCTGGGGCGTGACTGCCGCCATTCTCGTCAATCTCGCGCGCCGCCTCGACGGCGTGAAGCAGGCACCGTGACAAGCCTTTTGCCCCCGATATTGCCGGACGCGGAGTGGCGCACGCGTCGCGGTCTGTCCGAACTGTGCGCCGCTCTTGGCGCGGGTGCTGGCGAGGCGCGCTTCGTCGGCGGTGCCGTCCGCGATGGTCTGCTCGGGCTGGCGGTCAAGGACATCGACATCGCGACCGTCCATCGCCCGGAGGAGGTTGTCGAGCGAATCGAGCGCGCCAGCTTCAAGGCCGTGCCGACCGGCATCGCCCATGGCACGGTGACGGCCGTCGTCGATCATCGTCCGGTCGAGATCACCACGCTGCGCCGTGACGTTTCGACCGACGGCCGCCGCGCCACCGTCGCCTTCGGGACGGATTGGCGCGAGGATGCCGCGCGCCGCGACTTTACGATGAATGCGCTCTATGCGGACCCGTTGACCGGCGGGCTTTACGATTATTTCGGCGGTCTCACCGATCTCGCGGCGCATCGGGTGCGCTTCATCGGCAATCCCGAGGCGCGTATCGCCGAGGATCATCTGCGGATCCTGCGCTACTTCCGGTTCACCGCCCGCTTCGGCGCTGTCGATCGCCAGTCCGCCGATTATGCCGCCTGCGTCATGCATGCGACGAGTCTCATGGCCCTGTCGCGCGAACGCATCGCCGACGAACTCATGACGCTTCTTTCGCTGCCCGACCCGGTGGAGGTGGTCGCGGCCATGGTCGAAGATGGCATATTGAAGCCGGTCCTCCCTGAAATCGACGCACAGGGCGTCGCGACGCTGCGGGCGCTCATTGCGGCTGAGCGGGCCACGGGGACACCGCCCGATTCGTTGCGTCGCCTGTTGGCGTTGCTACCGGACGATGCCGGGATGGCGGATCAGGTCGGCGCGCGCCTGCGCCTGTCCAACAAGTTGCGCGCTCGCATACAGGCCGCGCTCGGTCCCTTCGATGCGTCGACACCCGAAGCGCTTGCATATCGCACCGGCGCTTCCGCCGCGCTCGATCGCATCCTGCTTGGCCGCGCATTTTCTCATGCGGACGCGGCGCGCCTCCAGGGCTGGGTGTCGCCGAGGCTTCCGCTCTCCGGCGGCGATCTGATTGCGATGGGATTGAAGGCCGGGCCGCAAGTGGCGAAGGCCTTGCAGGAAGTTGAGCGGCAGTGGATCGCATCAGGATTTCCCGGTGAGGCGGAAACCCGCGCGCTGGCGGATCAAATCCTCGTTTCCCTGTTCCGCGCGACCCAATAATCATAGGCCTCCGCCGATGTCAGCGGCTTGGCGAAGAAATAGCCCTGGCCGAAATGGCAGCCGAGATCGGCGAGTTGGGCTGCCATGGCCTTTTCCTCGATGCCTTCGGCGGTGGTTTTCATGCCGAGGGCGCCGGCGAGGCTGATGATGGCCCTGATGAGCGCGACCTTGTCCTTGTCGCCGATCATGTCCTTGACGAAGCTGCGGTCGATCTTGAGCACGTCGATGGGCAGGGCCTGCAAGCTGGCGAGGTTCGAGAAGCCCGTTCCAAAGTCGTCCATCGCCACCGTCACGTGCATGGCCTGCAGCGCGGCGAGCAGCTGGCGCGTCTTGTCGGGGTCGCTGATGAGGGCGCTCTCGGTGAGTTCGATCGTGAGGCGCTTGCCGTCGATGCCCGAATAGCGAAGGGCCTCCTCGACCGCGCGCGGCACATTGTCGCGCACCATCTGCACCGGCGAGAGATTGACGTTCATCGTGATGGGGAGCTGTTCGCCATGACGGCGGTCCCAGTTTGCCAGCGTCTGGGTGCATTCGCACAGCGCCCAGCGGCCGAGCGGTACGATGAGACCGGATTCTTCGGCGACCGGAATGAACTCGGTGGGCGAGACCTGCCCGAGCACGGGATCGTTCCAGCGCGCGAGCGCCTCGAAGCCCTTCACCGATTCATCCTGGAGGTTGATGAGCGGCTGGAAAGCAAGTTCCAGCGTGCCGGTCTCAATGGCTTCGCGCAGCCGGTTTTCGACGGTGAAGCGCTTCAGCGCCTCGCGAAGCACATGGGCACGGTAAACTTCGAGCGCGCCCGAGCGCTTGGCGCGCTTGACCGCCGCTTGGGCCTGGCGAAGCAGGTTTTCCGCGTCGCCCTCGGTTTCCTGGCCAAGGGCGCAGCCCACCGCGACTTCGACGCTGATAAGATAGGTGGAAAGCCGTATCGGCGACTCGAAGACCTTGCGAATCCGCTCGGCGATCTGGAGCACTTCGGACAATCCATGGCCGACATGCGAGAAGATCGCGAATTCATTGCCGCCGATGCGGGCAAGGATGTCGCCGGCACGCAGCACCGACTTCACACGCCGCGCCACGGTGATGATGAGTTCGTCGCCGGCCATGGCGCCCAGCGATTCGTTGATGCGGCTGAAACGCACGAGATCGAGCGCGATCACGGCATAATGAGAACGCTGCACGTCGCCTTTGGGGCTGTCGAGCTGGAATTCCATCTGCTCCACGAAACCGGTTCGATTGGGCAGCGAGGTGAGGCTGTCGGTGAGGAGTTCCTTGCGCAGTGTCGATTCGGCTTTTCGTTCGCTCGTACGATCGGTGGCGGCAAGTAGGAGAAGTGATTCGGATATGCCGTTTCCTTCGACCCAGCTCAGCGAGCAGCCGTAGACGCGGGTACCTAATTGGCCCTGGAACTCCATCTCGAATCGGTCGGAGGGACGATGCGATTGGAACATGGCTTCGGCCCGTTCGCGCCAGTCGAACTGGCGGTTTGCACGCCGCTCGATGGCCGGTTGCGCACCCTCGACCTCCTCGAAGAACTGGCTGAACTCCTCGTTTTGTGCGAGAATTTCAATCATGTTCGCGCGTTGGTGGATGAGCGCGGCCGGATAGGGAAGGGCTCGCAGGAGCGCGGCATATTCGCCCGCCGGCGCGTCCGGATGCGTGCCGGCGCGCTGGTCAGCCGAATGGGTGGCCGGACGAGCGTTCGTCGCCACAGAATCGTCGGCGCTGCCTTTGGCGCGGGCTGTCATGCGGCCGGGCATAGCTGTCCTGTGGTAAACGAACGTTAAACCACAGCTTTTCCGTGCCGGCGGGCCCTGCAACACCCGACTGTACGACCGTCTCGCTTGCATGGAGTTAGCGCATCTTCAAACCAGATGGGCTCATCGGACGGCTCGGAAAATGCGAAAAACAAAGGGTTGAAGGGAGCATGATCCGCTTCGGTCAAAACGGATCGTATTCTACCCGAAGCGGTTATCGCGCGGGAAGCCGTTGGGCGGCATCCGCCCTGCCGCGCCGCGCGCCGCGCGCCATGGCAGGAGATCGGTTTCGGTCCGCGTGCGGCCGCTGTCGCCGCCCATGGCCCAGCTGAGGCCCTGGATCATGACGAGACTGGTCGCGTCGGACAGGCCGCCATCGCGATAGCGCTGGAGGGTAACGCCTTGACCGCGCGTCATTTCCGGCAGCTCGGCGAGCGGGAAGATGACCAGCTTGCGATTCTCGCCGATCACCGCGACGGCGTCGGCACCTTCGACCAGCGGGCGCACGATCTTGAGCGTCGCCCCGGCCTTGAGATTGACCACCTGCTTGCCCTTGCGGGTCTCGGCGAGGATATCGGCGACCGGTGCGATGAAGCCGCGCCCGTCGCTCGCCGCGAGCAGCAGCTTCGCGTCCGCCTTTGCCGCGAGCAGCGCCACGATGGCGGTTTCGTTGGCGAGATCGATCATCAGGCGCACCGGCTCGCCAAAGCCGCGCCCGCCGGGCAGCTTGTCCGCGCCCAGCGTGAAGAAACGGCCGTCGGAGCCCGCCAGCAGGACCTTGTCCGTCGTCTGGCAATGGAAGGCATAGGCCGGGCCGTCGCCTTCCTTGAACTTCAGCGTCTCGGTCGAGGCGAGATCGACATGACCCTTCATCGCGCGAATCCAGCCGCGCTGGGACATGATGACCGTGATCGGTTCGCGCTCGATCATGGCCTCGAGCGGAATGTCGCGGGCGGGCGCCGCCTCCTCGAGGCCGGTGCGCCGCGCGCCGATTCCGCTTTCCGGGCCGTAGCGCTTGCGCAGCGCGCCGAGGTCCTTCTTGAGGCGCGTCTTCTGGCGGGCTTCGGACTCGACGAGCTTCTGCAACTCCTCGCGCTCGGCGGTGAGGTCGCTATGCTCGCGGCGCAGCTCCATTTCCTCGAGACGGCGCAGGCTGCGCAGCCGCATGTTGAGGATCGCCTCCGCCTGACGGTCGGTCAGTCCGAACTCCGCCATCATCACCGGCTTGGGCTCATCCTCGGTGCGGATGATCTCGATGACGCGATCGAGGTTGAGATAGGCAATGATATAACCGTCGAGCAGTTCGAGCCGGTTGTCGATCTGCGCGATGCGATGGTTGGAGCGGCGGAGCAGCACCTCGATCTGATGATGCAGCCAGGCGGTCAGCACCTCCTTGAGGCCCATGACCCGCGGCGTGCGGCTTGCATCCAGAACGTTGAGATTGAGCGGGAAACGGCTCTCCAGGTCGGTCATGCGGAAGAGACCGTCCATCAGCACCTGCGGGTCGACCGTGCGGGCGCGGGGCTCCAGCACGATGCGCAACTGCTCGTCCGATTCGTCGCGCACATCCGCGAGGATCGGCAGCTTCTTGTCGGCGATGAGCTGGGCGATCTGCTCGATGAGCTTCCCCTTGGCGACGCCATAGGGAATCTCGTCGATCACCGTGACCCAGGTGCCGCGTCCTTCATCTTCCTTGTGCCAGCGCGAACGCACGCGCATCGAACCGCGCCCGGTCGCATAGGAATCGGAAATGAACGAAGGCGGATCGACGAGCAGGCCGCCCGTCGGGAAGTCGGGGCCCTTCACGAAAGCCATGAGTTCGTCGTGGCTGGCGCCCGGCCGGTCGATCAGCAGCGTCGCCGCGTCGATCACCTCGGCGACATTGTGCGGCGGAATGCTCGTCGCCATGCCGACCGCGATACCGGCGGCGCCGTTGGCAAGGAGGTTGGGGAAGAGGCCGGGAAAAACCTCGGGCTCTTCTTCCTCGCCATTATAAGTGGGCTTGAAGTCGACCGTGCCCTGATCGAGCCCGGCCATGAGGTCGGCGGCGGCCTGCGTCAGGCGCGCTTCGGTGTAGCGCGAGGCGGCGGCATTATCGCCGTCGATATTGCCGAAATTGCCCTGGCCTTCGACCAGGGGCATGCGGGTCGCGAAGGTCTGCGCGAGGCGGACCATCGCGTCGTAGACCGCGATCTCGCCATGCGGGTGATATTTGCCGGTCGTGTCGCCGACGATGCGCGCGCTCTTCTTGAACGAGGTCGTGTTGCGCTCAGGATTGGCGGCGAGAATGTCGGGATTGGGGCCGCCCGGTTCGAGCCGAAGCTGGCGCATGGCCCACAGCAGCCTGCGATGGACAGGCTTCAAGCCGTCGCGCAGGTCCGGCAGCGAGCGCGCGGTGATCGTCGAGAGCGCATAGACGAGATAGCGTTCGGAAAGTGCGCTGTCGAAGGGGCGATCGAGAATGCCCTCCGGCGCGTCTGGAAGATCGGTCATGAACGGCGATTAGCAAGCGCCAAGGGGCTTGGGTAGGGGCGGCGCATCTGTGCCCATGGCTGTGCGAAAGGTTCTGAAGGTTCTGCCCCTATAGAGAGAAAATTCTCTTCGCCTGGCGTGACGGTCCTTGCGGGGGGTCGGCTAAGCGGAAAGGGATGGCGCGGGATCATGGCCAGGCCCATGCCATGGCCACGCCTATGTAGGACAGCGTCGAATGCGGCCGCTGTTGAAGGTGGCCGAAGCCATGCTATCCGGATCGGCAGCGCTCTAGCGGGGAGGAAGCCATGTCAGCCGAGAATGTCGCGATCGTCCGTTCCATCTATGACGCGCTCGCCACCGGCGATATTCCAACGGTCGTCAATGCGCTCAGCCCCGATGTCGTCTGGAACGAGGCCGAAAGTTTCCCTTATGCGGATGGCAACCCCTATGTCGGCCCGGAAGCGGTGTTGAGCGGCGTCTTCGCACGGCTGGCGACGGAGTGGGATGGCTTCGGCGCGCTCATGCCGGACTTTATCGACGGCGGCGACAAGGTCGTCGTGACCGGGCGCTATGTCGGCACCTATCCGGCGACGGGCAAGCCGATGAACCCGCAGGCCCTGCATCTCTGGACGCTCAGGGACGGCAAGGTCGTCAGCTTCCAGCAATATGTCGATACGCTCGCCGTCGCGAAGGCGATGGGCAAGGCCTGAGCCGGGCCATCATGCATGGATGCCCACGACGAGGGGAAGACGTCTGCATTCGGCGTCCGCGCACTCCGAGTGGATCGACTGCGATGAGGTGGGAAGCGGACATTCCCAAAATCGTCATGCTGAACTTGTTGGTGATGATCCCGTTCGAGCAGATAGCCGTTCCCCGGCGCAGGCCGGGGCCCAGTTTCGACGCGAAGCGTCGAATACCTGCTATCGGACGCGCGTCTCCGTTCAGCCTGGACCCCGGCCTGCGCCGGGGAACAGCCTATTCCTTGTCTTAAGGGTATAATCGCCAAACAAGTTCAGGGTGACGAAGAAGCAATGGCGGAAAGGGTCGTCGCATCCGCACAGTCTGCTTTTGGTTGTCGACGACCTAGAAAAGCCGCCCGCCCAAAGGCACATCCTTGTCCGGCGAGAACAGAACGACCGCGCCTGTTTCGTCCGGAAAGCCGAGCGTCAGCACCTGCGACATGAACTTGCCGATCTGGCGCGGCGGGAAGTTGACGACGGCTGCGACCATCCGGCCCGGCAGCTCCTCCAGCGCGTAATTCTCGGTGATCTGCACGCTCGACTTCCGTTCGCCGATCGTCGGCCCGAAATCGATGACGATCTTGTAGGCGGGCTTGCGCGCTTCGCGGAATGGCTCGGCCGAGACGATCCGGCCGACGCGGATGTCCACCGCGAGGAACTGGTCGAAGCCGATTTCGGCCGCGGGCGGCGCGGCAGGATCGTGGAGGAGATGCATAAGAACGCGCTTTGTATCCGGGGCTGTTTATTGGACTTTCAGTTCGCACCCTGGCCACGCGTTGCATCGGCAGCCGATATTGCATCGTTGCCGGCGCAGCTTGCCAGCAGGAACAGCGGGACGGTCATTCGTTGAGCCAAGCGGACTTTCGATGCTTTTGTCATAACATCGATATGACATCCAGTTGGAGCCGATTCAAACGGCAGCTTCGGCGTCACGGCTTTGCCGCTCTTCCATTGATCGTTGCCTCGCGCGGGCCTATCTCCCCGCCATGCCGCAACCGTCCTATCCCGCCCTCCGCCTGCGCCGCACGCGTGCTTCCGCCTGGAGCCGGGCGCTCCATGCCGAGCATCGCCTGTCGCCCGCCGATTTCATCTGGCCGTTGTTCGTGACCGGCGGATCGGGTGTCGAGGAGCCCATCGGCTCGCTGCCGGGCGTGTCGCGCTGGTCGGTCGATCTTGCGGTCGAGCGCGCGAAGGACGCGGCGGCGGCGGGCATTCCCTGCCTCGCGCTCTTCCCGAATACGCAGGCGGACCGGCGCAGCGACGATGGCCTCGAAGCGCTCAATCCCGACAATCTGATGTGCCAGGCGATTCGCGCCATCAAGGATGCGGTGCCGGAGATCGGCCTGCTGACCGATGTCGCGCTGGACCCCTATACGGCGCACGGCCAGGACGGGCTGCTCGACGAGGCCGGCTATGTCGTCAACGACGCGACGGTCGACGTGCTGATCGGCCAGTCGCTCAACCAGGCGGCGGCGGGCGCCGACATCATCGCGCCGAGCGACATGATGGACGGCCGCATCGGCGCGATTCGCGAGGCGCTGGAGGCCGAGGGCCATGCCAATGTCCAGATCATGGCCTATGCCGCCAAATATGCCTCGGCCTTCTACGGGCCGTTTCGCGACGCGGTGGGCTCGCGCGGCCTGCTGAAGGGCGACAAGAAGAGCTACCAGATGGACTCGGCAAACGGGTCCGAGGCGCTGCGCGAGGTGGCGCTCGACATTGCCGAGGGCGCGGACAGCGTGATGGTGAAGCCGGGCCTGCCCTATCTCGACATCGTCGCGCGAGTGAAGGACGCATTCAACATTCCCGTCTTCGCCTATCAGGTGAGCGGCGAATATGCGATGATCGAGGCCGCGGCCGCCGTGGGCGCGGGCGACCGCGACGCGCTGGTGCTGGAGACGCTGATGGCGTTCAAGCGCGCGGGCTGTACGGGCGTCCTCACCTATCACGCGCTGCACGCCGCGCGGCTGCTCAATGGCTGAAATCATCGCCACGACCGATCGCCTCATCCTGCGCACGCAGGCGGATGGCGATCTGGCGAACTGGATGACGCATCTCAATACGCCGGACGTGACGGCGCACCTGGCTGGTGTGCTGACCGAAGAGGACGTCGTCAAGAAATTCGCCAGGATGGCGAAGAGCCAGGCGGAGCAAGGCTTCTCCTTCATGATGGTCACGCTCAAGGACGGCACGTTCCTCGGCACGGTCGGCATGGCGCCCATCGAGAATGAAAATATACCGGACAATCTGCGCGGCGCGGTCCAGATCGGCTGGCAATTGCGCGCCGACCATTGGGGGCGGGGCTATGCGCATGAAGCGGCGCGTGCCGTCATCGCGCTGGCCTTCCAACGCCACGGTATCGAGATCCTCTACAGCCAGACGTCGCCCGCCAATGTCCCGAGCTGGCGGCTCATGGAAAAGCTCGGCCTGAAGCGCCGCGAGGATCTCGATTATGAGGACCCGGCCTTTCCGCCCGCGGACAATCCCACGATCGTCTATGCGCTGGCGCGCGAGGACTGGCGGGCATGACGAGCGGATTCGCCCTTCCGACCGCGCGGCTGATTCTGCGCGATTGGCGGGACGAAGACCTTGCGCCATTCGCGGCGATGTGCGGCGATCCGCGCGTCATGGAGTATCTCGGCGGCTCGTCCACGGAAGCCGATTGCGTCGCGGGCATCGTGCGGCAGCGCACGGGGCAGTCCGAGCGCGGCTACAGCTTCTGGGCAATCGAGCGGCGGGAGGACGGCGCGTTCCTCGGCTTTTGCGGCCTGAAGCCCGGCATGGTCGATACGCCGATCGCCGGAAAGACCGAGATCGGCTGGCGGCTGCACGTCGATGCCTGGGGTCAGGGCTATGCGCGCGAGGCGGCGCAGGCCAGTCTCGATTGGGCGTGGGCCCATCTGCCCGACGAGGCCATCTGGGCGATCACCGCGGCGGGCAATCTGCGCAGCTGGGGACTCATGGAGCGGCTCGGCATGACGCGCCATGCCGCCCTCGATTTCGACATGCCGATCCTGCCGGCGGCCAGCCCGCACCTTCGCCACATCACCTACAGCATCGGGAGAGCCGCATGACCGGACCGCTTATCCTTCCTCTGGGCGGCAAGACCCCGAAGATCCACGACAGCGCCTTCATCGCGCCGGGCGCGGTCATCGTCGGCGATGTCGAGATCGGGCCCGAGGCCAGCATCTGGTATAATTGCGTGGTGCGCGGCGACATCAACGCCATCCGCATCGGCGCGCGCACCAACGTGCAGGACGGCAGCGTCATCCACGTCGAGAGCGATTATGGCGATGGCGGCCACCCCGCGATCATCGGCGACGACGTGCTGATCGGCCACATGGCCATCGTTCATGGCTGCACGCTGCTCGATCGGGCTTTCGTGGGCATGGGCGCGATCGTGATGGACGGTTGCGTGATCGAGGGAGACGCCATGCTCGCGGCTGGCGCCATGCTGACCCCGGGCAAGCGCTTGCCGTCGCGCCAGCTATGGTCGGGCCGGCCAGCCAAATATATGCGCGACCTGACGGATGCGGCGATTGCCGACATGCAGCGCGGCGTGACCGGCTATGTCCATGAGCGGCAGGATCACGCCGCTGCGCTGGCGGCCTACTTCAAGGAGTCCTGAGCGCGCGGCGCAGGCTGTCGAGCGCGTCGTTCTGCGTGTCGACGATGGCGAGGACGCGCGTGCGCACGGGATCGATCGTCGCCATGTCCGCGGCGACCCGGTTCACATCGGGATTGTCCTGACGGCCGACATAAAGCGTGTCGAGGCTGGCCAGCGCCGCGACGGAATCATAACGGGCCGCATCGCTATTGCTGATCGACATTTGAGCGGCGACCCATGCTTCGCTGGTCGGCGCCGCGCCATCGGCGGCCGCGACCAGACCGCGCGCCTTGCCGAACTCGGTCTTGAAGGCGGTGTCGGCGGTGCTGGCCTGAATGCCCAGCGTCTCGACCTGCTTGACCAGGGCCGCATCGGCCGGGGCTGCCTGAACGACTGCAGGCGCGGGCGCGTTGCCATCGCGCGTCTCGACCGGCCGCTTGGCGAGCGACGGGTAAGCCCGGGTCGCCGCATTGACATCGACCGAGCCCAGGGCGAACAGCGCGATAAAGGCGGCAATGCGTCTGATCATGACAGCGCATTTAGGAGAGGGCGCGGGCCGGTTCAACCGGCCCGCGCCGGATCATCTTACCTGTTGCGTTCGAGCAGCGAATGGCAGCGCTTGCTCGTGCCCGCTTCCTTGCCGATCTGGTTGCCGGCAAGCGCGCCGATGCCCGCGCCGAGCAGCGAGCCGCCCAGGTCGCCGCCGGCAATCGCCGTGCCGGCGCCCGCGCCCGCCGCGCCGATGACGGTGCCTTTCTTCTGGGCCTTCTTGCGCTCGATGAAGCAGGAGGTCAGCGCCGCGCGGTCGCGCGGAGCCGCCCGGGCGACGCGTGCGCGCTCGTTCTTGCTGAGCGTGGTGGCGGCCAGTACCGGCTGGGCTGCGACCGTCACGGCGAGCAGCGCTGCGATGATATGGCTGGGTTTCATGGTCTTCTCCTTTTCGAATTCACGTTCCCCATTCGGTAACCCCATATTCTCGCTCCACCTATTGCCCGGGGATGAACGGGGTTCCCGGCTTTTCGATTCAAGGCGATGAGAGGCGGATTTGCGCCGTTGACAGAATCGGGCATCGCCACTAAGGGCCCTTTTTCCCGCGCGGGCAGTCGTGTGGCTATGCCACTATGTCTGCGTCAAGCTGTTGAAGAGCGAAAGAAGTAAGACCCATGTTCGCAGTCGTGCGCACGGGCGGCAAGCAGTATCGCGTTGCCGCCGGAGACAAGATCTCGGTTGAGAAGCTGGCAGGCGATGCCGGCGACACTGTCGTGCTGGACGATGTCCTGCTCGCCGGCGACGGCGCTGACAT
>JAGIAZ010000025.1 GCA_017744605.1 Sphingobium sp.
CCGCCGCGCAGCACGAGCTCGGCCTGACCTTCGGCACGCTGGTCCAGACCGCCGACCGCATGCAGATCTACAAATATGTCGTGATGATGGTCGCCCAGGCCTATGGCAAGACGGCGACGTTCATGCCGAAGCCGATCGCCCAGGACAATGGCTCGGGCATGCACACCCACATGTCGATCTGGGACAATGGCAAGCCGCTGTTCGCGGGCAATGGCTATGCCGGTCTCTCGGACATGTGCCTCTATTTCATCGGCGGCGTCATCAAGCACGCCAAGGCCCTGAACGCCTTCACCAACCCGACCACCAACAGCTACAAGCGCCTGGTGCCGGGCTTCGAGGCACCGGTGCTGCTCGCTTATTCCGCGCGCAACCGCTCGGCCTCCTGCCGTATTCCTTACGGCACGGGCCCGAAGTCCAAGCGCGTCGAGTTCCGTTTCCCGGACGCGATGGCGAACCCCTATCTCTGCTATGCCGCGCTGCTGATGGCGGGCCTCGACGGCATCGAGAACAAGATCCATCCCGGCGATGCGATGGACAAGAACCTCTACGATCTGCCGCCCGAGGAACTGAGCCTGGTCCCGACCGTGTGCGGCTCGCTCCGCGAGGCGCTCAACAGCCTCGAAGCCGACCACGCCTTCCTGCTCAAGGGCGACGTGTTCACCAAGGACCAGCTGGACGCCTATATCGAGCTCAAATGGCCCGAAGTGTACCGCTGGGAAATGGCGCCGAGCCCGGTCGAGTTCGACATGTACTACAGCAACTGATCAGGCTGCCGAACGGCAAGAGAAAGGCCTCGGGGACATGTTCCCGGGGCCTTTTCCTGTCCCGGCATGGGCTTGTTACACCGACGGGACAAGCTCTCCAGCGCCCCATGCGGAAACAGAGCTCCTCCGATCGACGGCCCGGACTATGAACTGCGCGACGGCGATATTCTCCGGGTCGAGGCGCGCCGAACGGTGTCAGCCGTCGATCACTTCTCGCAGCTTCCGCGACAAGCCGAACAATGCGAACGGCTTCTGGATGAAGGCGATGCCCTGGTCGACCATGCCATTGTGGACGATCGAGTTCCGCGTATAGCCGGTCGTATAAAGGAGTTTGAGCGAGGGACGGATCGCTATGGCCTTCTCGGCGAGTTCACGACCCGTCATACCGGGCATGACGATGTCGGTGAAGAGAAGCGTCACCTCGCCGCCCTTCTCCAGCATCGCGAGCGCTTCCGCGCCGCTGCCGGTCTCGATCACCCGATAGCCCAGCTCCGCGAGCATGCCGACGGTCATCGCCCGGACCTCGGCATCGTCTTCCGCGACGAGGATCACTTCCCCATCGACCGCGCGCATGATGCTTTCGTCGCGCTCCCGCAATTCGGTCGAGGCCGCGTCACCCACATAGCGCGGTAGATAGACCCGCACCGTCGTCCCCTTGCCGAGCTCGGAATAGATTTTGAGATGGCCGTTCGACTGCTTCACGAAACCGAACACCTGGCTCAGGCCCAGCCCCGTGCCGCGGCCGACATCCTTGGTCGTGAAGAACGGCTCGAAGGCACGGTCGATCACGTCTTGCGGCATGCCCGTTCCGGTGTCCGTCACCGAAAGCATGACATATTGGCCGGGCCGGACATCCTCGTGGGTGCGGGCATATCGATCGTCGAGCTCGCTGTTCGCCGTCTCGATCGTGAGCTTGCCGCCGTCGGGCATGGCGTCCCGCGCATTCACCGCGAGATTGACCAGGGCGCTCTCGATCTGGGCTGGGTCGGCATTCACGCGCCATAAGCCGTCTGCCAGCACCGTCTCGATCTCGATCCGCTCGCCCAATGTCCGGCGCAGCAGTTCGGACATGCTGCCGACCAGGCGGTTGGGCTCGATAATCCGTGGCTCGAGCGGTTGCGAACGTGCGAAGGCGAGGAGTTGCGCGGTGAGCGATGCCGCGCGCTGCGCGCCTTCCTGGGCATTGTCGATGCACTTGAGTGTCGCGCCGACATCGTCGCGCTTCAAACGCAACCGGGCGAGATCCAGGCTGCCAGTGATGATGGCCAACATATTGTTGAAATCGTGCGCGATGCCGCCCGTCAATTGGCCCACCGCCTCCATTTTCTGAAGCTGCCGCACTTGGCTCTCCGCCTGCGCGCGCTGCGCGATCACGGCGCTCAGCGCGCGATTGCGCTCTTCGAGATCGCTGATGTGACGGCTGTTGATCGAACGGACGATAAAGGCCAGGACGATCACCAACAGCGAACTGATGGCGAGCACGCCATAGCCGAGGTTCGTTCGGGCGTCGGCAACCAGGCGGTGCTTGGCGAGCAGGCCCTCCTCCACGGCCTGCATGCGGCCGATAATATCCGAAATTGCCTTCGAAGACGTGCTGCCCTGGCCCGAACGGACGATCTGCAACGCTTCGCTCCGCTTCCCCGACGTCGCCAGGCGCGTCGCCTGCGCGAGCTGATCCAGCTTGACCTGCATCGCTGCCGCCAGTTGCGCCACATTCTGTCGCTGTGCGGCGTTATCCATGGTCGCCCGGTCGAGATTCCCCAGCTCCCGGGGCAGCGTCTGCACGGCCCGATTATAGTCGACGAGATCGTCCAGCCGTTGGGTCAACAGGAAGGAGCGCTGGCCGGTCTCCGCCATGGTGATGATGCGGCCGAGGCGATTGAGGCGGTTTTCGACTTCGAGCGTGTGCTGCACCCGATCGGTCGCATCGCGCTGAAGGATGGAAACCCAGACCGCACTGATCACGCTGACGCCCAGCAATATGAAGACAACGGCCGCCAATATCGCCTGTCGCGCGTTGGCCCTGCGATCGACCAATGGCTCGTCCCGCCCAGGACCTTCTTCCACCATTCCGCCTCTAATCATATGTTTTTTCGCGATATCAAGCGATAACGCGATAATTCAATAGTCCTTGGATATGCGTGCGCCGACATTCTGACGGCCGATCGTCGACACTGTCGAAAGCAGGGAGAGCCAGCGCGTGATCTGGAACTCGACGCGTGTCGCGCTGTATCCTTGGCCATCGGTGATGAGTTCGACATATAGCCTGCCGATATTCTTGCCCGCCGCAATCGACGTCCGGGCGCCGGTGGTCGCGTCTGCAGGCAGGATCCGCAGGCGCGACAGGCCCGTTGCCTTGCGGATCGCGTTGATCGGATCGAGCCCGCCGCCTTCGCCCTGGAAAGCCGCGACGGCGGAGGCGAGCTGGATTGCTTCCGGCGCCGAAAGCTTGGTGATCGATGTGCCGAACAGCAGGCGCGAGAGCAGCTCATCCTGCGGCATCGCGGGAATGCTGCTCATGCTGATGATCGGGCGCAGGCTTGTGCCGGTGACGCTGATCGTCGCATTCAGGTCGCTCACGTCCGCGACGGCACGGATGTCGAGCACCGGATTGACCGGCACCGAGCCGGTGAAGGTCAGGCGACCCTCGCGAAGATCGAAGCGCTTGCCGGCAAAATCGTAAGTTCCGTCGACAAGCGTTGCGGTGCCTTTGATGGAGGGATTGGTGACCGTGCCGCCGATTTGCAGGTCCGCCGCCCATTCGCTGGTCATGCCGAGGCCTTCGACGTGGAGGCAGCAATTGGCCTTCGCCGTGATGTCGAGCCGCCACGGCTCGACGGCCCGAGCCGGCGTCACTTCATCGCCCTGCCGGTTGATCTCGATCAGCCGTATCTGCGGAATCTCGGCGACGGCCGCGGCGCGGCCGAGCATGAAGCGGCTCTCCACGATGTCGAGATTGCCGCTGATTGTGCCCGCCCCGCCGGTCGAGCGGATGCGCAGCGGGCCCGACACGGTGGCGCCGATGTCGTCGCGATCGAGCAGGACGGCGCGCGTCGCCTGGAGTTGCACATCCATCCCGATGCCGCGCTCGCTCGAGAAGGAGAAAGTCGCGGCGCCGGCGACCTTGCCGCCACCGGGAGTCTGTCCGCTGAGATTGTCCAGGCGCAGCGATGCGCCATCGAACGCTCCGGTGGCCGAGACGTGGCTGAGCGTCATTCCGGTGACGGGGCTTTGCAGGCTGGCGTCCGTGGTCGAGACGGAGCCCCTGATATCCGGATCGGCAAGCGTGCCGCGCGCTTGCGCGCTGATGCCGACCCGCCCGCCAAAGGACAGAAGCTCGATGTTGGTGAGACGCCAGAGCGTATCGGCGCTGCCGTTATAGCGTATGTCCGCCTGAAGCGGCGCTGCATTCAGCCTGTCCATGAGCGACCCTTCGCCCAGCGGCGTGAGCAGCGCCTGCGCCCGGCCGGTGACTGCGCCGCCCTCGGAGATGACGGCACGCATCGCGGCACGGCGCGGATCCAGAACGCCGTTGATGCCGATGTCGATGGGCGCGGAACTCAGCGCTAGGCCCGATCGCGTCAGGCCGCGCACGCGCAGGTTCAATGCCCCGCTGGGAACGCCGCCGCGCGGCGCATCATAGACGAGCGTGCCGTCAGCCGTGCCGCCCAGACCGAGCTCGCTGTTGACCAGGTCGAGCAGCGAGAGCGGAATGCGCGAAAGGCTTGCATCGACATGCGTGCTTTCCGCGCCGAAAAAGGCACCGAGCTGCATGCCGCCGTTCCGCAGGCTGAGACGGACGGGCTGCAACCGCCAACCATCGCCCTCGCGCGACAGGATGACAGGCCCCTGCAGCCGGATTGTTTCGCGCTCGACCGTCCCCGTGAGCGCTGTCGAAATCCGTCCTGAGGAGATATTCGATCGGGCAGTGATATTGAAGGCGCGCCCGTTGTCGGCCGTCGCCGAGACCGCCGCCGTGCCTTCGCCGTTGACGAGCCTGGCGCTGCCGCTGAGCCGGCCGATGCGAAGCGACCCATAGCGGACGCCACGCGCTTGAATCTGGCCGTTGAGGCCGACCGCGCCTTCCTTCAGCGCAATGTCCGCCTGCACGCGTCCGCGATTGACGGTCAGGCGCAGCGGCCCGGCGAAGTTCGCATTGCCGAGATCGACATCGAGTCCGAGATGCTGGACGCCGTCCGTCACCGCCAGCGTGATGCTGCCGGTGGCCGGGCCAGAGAGATCGAGCTTGCCGCCAATGCCGCCGGTCACCGGCGTCAGCGTGCCTTTCGCCACGACATCGGCAACGCGGATCGCGTCGAAGTCGATCTGGACCTGACCGTTTGCGGGCAACAGGATCGCGCCGTCCACGGCAAAGGGGCCCAGCATCGATTGACCGTTGCCGACGAAGTCATAGCCTGCGGCACTCGGCTCGAGCTTGGCATGCACGTCGGCAAGCTGCATCCCCTGCCCCGGGCGGCGAAGCGTCAGGTCGACGCGCGGCCGCTCGATATGGCCGTCCAGAACAAGGGCCAGCGGGCCATAGTCGCGATGGGCGCCGCTGCCCGCAATGTGGAACAGCCCCTCCCGACTGCGATAGCCCTCGCCGGTCAGCGACAGAGCGGGCGCGACAAGCTTGAGATTGCGCAGATCGAGCCGCCCGTCCGCGCCGAAGGACAATCCGCTCGTGACAGTCGGCAGGCCGCCGCCGATCGAACTCAGAAAACCATTGTCGAGCCGCCGAACCTGCGCGCGCGCCGTGCCGCTCACCGCCAGGGCCCGCTTGGGGGGCCGGGCGACGCGCAGCATGGCGTCGAGATCGACGCGCCCCAGGCCGTTGAACTCGAAGCCGTTGGAGACCGCCGCCAATGTAAAATCGACATTGCCGTCGCTCGGCCTGAACTGGCCGTGCAATTCGCCGGAGACGCCGCTTGCGCGCAGCTGGGTGCGGTCGAGCCACAGCGTCCCGCCGGCAAGGCGCACCAGCCCCTGCGCCTTCAGACCGCGGAGCAGTGGATCGAACTGCGGATTGCCGCTGCGCACCGATTGGGTCGTCAGTTTGATCGGCCAGGCGCCGCCGCTGCCGCCCATCTTGCCCGCACCATCCAGCTTCAGGCCCGCGATGGTGAAGCCGCCCTGCTTGAGTTCGCGCAGCGTGACGAGGAATTCGAGGCCCGCCGTGGCGAACGGGCCGGACAGGCGAGCCTTCAGCGCGGCATCGCGGCCGGAGAGATTGGACGAGACCCGCGACAGATCGGCGGCCTGGGCGTTCACCAGCAGATTGTCATAGCGCGACTGGACCAGATCGACGCCGCCTTCGGCCGTGACGGCGAGGCCCGGCACGCTGAGCCCTGCCTTGCCGGACACGATCTTGTTCTCGAAGCGAACGTCGCCGTCGAGCATGGCCATGCCCGTCCCCAATGCGGAAAGCGGCCCGATTCGTGCCAGCGGCCCGTGCAGCATGTAGCGGCCGTCCCGCGCCTCGATCGCGATGTTGGCGAGCGTACCGCTCTGGCGCATCACGACGAATCGGCCACGCCAGCGCTTCCAGTTGCCGTCGCCCTTGATGGCCATCGCCATCGGCTCGGCGAGACCGGCCAGCCCGGCGATGACCCCGCCCTGGGGCGCCGTGGCGACGCCATCGATGTCGAACCGACCGTCATCCGGCCGGCTATCGAGCGCCAGGCGGATCGTGTCCGCACCATCCAGCGCATGAGCGGAGATGTTCACGACCGCGCGTCCCGAGCGGATATCAATCCGCCCGGCCCCGCGCACGACATGAGGCTGCCCGGTGACCGACGCGCCAAGGGCAAGCCGGTCGACGCGCAGGTCCATCAGCCGGATATCGAAGCTCGGCAGGATCGACTTTTGCGCCCCGGTCGGCCTGAAGCGCGGCAGGCGCTTCAGCTCCGCCGGACCCACATGCAGCCTGTCGACGTCGAGGCGGTCTGCGAACCAGGCAAGCGGATACCATTGCAGATCAGCAACCGATATCCGGGCGAACTCGCCCTCCGGGTCGAGCAGCTGCACATCACGCAACCGCGCCTTGCTGTAGATGCTGCCCTCGATCGAGCCGACGCGGATACGCAAGCCCGAGGCAGGCTCCAGCCCGGCGATGCGCGACAGGACGAAGCTGTGGCCGCTCTCGCTGTCGAGCCAACGCAGCGCACCAACCGCCAGGGCCGCCACCAAGGCCAGCAGGATGAGGAAGCCGAGGCTGATGCGCGACCATCGCCGGCGGACCCGCTGCGTCACCGGCTTGTCCGGCAGGACCTCTTCGGGCTCTGCCATCAGAAGGCCTGCCCGAGGCTGACATAGACGCCGATGCGCGAATCGCCCGGCTGGGGATTGAGCGGCGTGCCGATATCGATACGGATCGGTCCGAAGTTGCTGTAATAGCGGAAGCCCAGACCGGCGCCGACGCGCATCTCCTTGATGCTGGGCCACGGGTCGGTCGAGATCGTGCCGGCGTCCACGAAGGGCACGATACCGAACTGGTCGGCGCTGCCGAAGCGGAAGCGCGCCTCGATCGAAAGCTCGCCGAGGCTGCGGCCGCCGACCGGGTCGTTATTGGCATCGCGCGGGCCGATCGCCTGATAGCCATAGCCGCGCACCGAGCCGCCACCGCCGGCATAATAGCGGCGGGTCGGCGCGATCCGGTCGCTCGACGCGCCGACGATTGTCCCGAGCCGCATGCGCCCGGCGATGGTCACGCGCTTGTTCGCCTGCAGATAATAGCTGCCATCGATCTGGGCGCGGACATAACCGAACGCATTGCCCTGCCAGGAAAGCTCGGGCGAGATGCGTCCGCCCAGCCGGAAGCCCTTGCGCGGATCGAGCAGGTCGTCGCTGCCATCATAGTTGAGGCTGCTCGGCAGCGCGAAGATGCCATAGGTGCGGCGGCGCGGCACGAGGGAGCTGCCATAGAGATCCCGCTCGTCGCTCACCTTGAGCTCCGCGCCGAGGGACCAGGTCCAGTCCTTCTGGAAAATCAGATTCGTCTGGCGCTCGAGGCTCGCGCTGATGCCGGCGATCTTTGCCTTATAGGCGGGTTGATCGAGATTGGCGGCACTGAGCTCGAGGTTGAGGACACGATCGCGCTTGCCGAAATTACCCCAGCGGACGGTCGTCGTGGCGCTCTGTTCCTGCTGGCCGAGGACGCCGCGCACGGTGAGCGCGCCCTCGGGCGGGAAGAAATTGCGGTGCTGCCAGCTCGCCTCGACGCGCAGGCCCTCGCCCGTCCCATAGCCGACTTCGCCGGCGATCGTATGGACGGGCGCCTTACCCAGTTTGATGTCGAGATCGACCGTCTCGTCATTCGCGCCCGGCTGCGGCGTGATCGACACCTGCGACACCAGGCCGGTCGCGACCAGCGCGCGATTGAGATCGGTTATGTCGGCTTGCCGATAAGGATCGCCCTGCGAAAACCGGCTGATCACGCCGACATGCTTCGCGTCGAACGGCGCGTCGTTGTTGACGACGATCTTGCCGATCCGCCGATAGCCGCCGGTCGTGACCGTCATGTTGAGCGTGGCGCTGTGCTGCTCGTGCTGGACCACGAGCACCGGATCGCTGACCTCCGAAAAGGGATAGCCGCGCTCCAGCATGCCGCCGCGCAGGGCCGCCGTCGCACCGTTGATCGCATCGGTATCGGCGCGGTCGCCCGGCTTCACGGTGAACAACGCGCGGATGTCCGCCATGCCCGATCCATCGCCTGACAGCCCATCGATATCGAGCGTGCCGATCTTATAGGCGTCGCCCGGATTGGCGGCGAGGATCGCGGTCACGTCGTTCGGCTGCCCCGCGGCGCGGAAATCGAGGCGCGTGCGACTGTCATAATAGCCTCTGGCCCGGAGCAAATCGTCGAGCAGCGTGACATCGGTCTGACCTCGGCGACGAATCTGCGCGATATTGGCGCGTTCGCGCTGCCCCGCGCGCAGGGCGGAAAGCGTGTCGAAGCGTGAGAGAAGCGTGTCGTCCGCCGCGTCTCCGAGCCCCTCGAGCCTGTAGGAATAACGCAGCGGCTGTGTCGGATCGATCGTCGCGAGCACGGCCTGGCCGCCGTCATCCTCCATCGGCGGCGGTGCTTCGCCGAGATCGTCCGCAACCGGCGGCATGGGCGGCGGCATGGGCGGCGATATGGGCCCGGGTTCGACGGGCGCAGGTTGGGCAGGTTCCGACGCCGGTGGCTGAGGCGCGGGCGGTAGTGGCGTTTCCGGTTTCGAGAGATCGGGCCAATCGATGCCGATATCGGGCAGGTCGTCCGGCGCAAGCGGCGCGGATGGCGGCGCCTGGCCCTGGTTCTGCGCATTTGCAGGCGCCAGTCCGCTCATGCAGGCCAACGGCACCAACAACAAGGCAAGGGCCCGTCCCCTCCGGGAGACGACCAATGCGGCTAGGGGCCGTGGACGCATGACGTCTGTCTAGGAGAAGGCTGCCCGCCCGCAAAACCCTTTTCGGCGTTTCGGCACAGATTTCAGGTCGACTGTCCTGGCGCCGCGACGGCTGCGCCTTTGCCTAGAGCGAGCTCTCAAGCCGCGTCAGCAGATCGCGTGCCGGGCAAATGGCGCTGGCGAAGCCGAAGTTTGCCCGCTCGATCAGTTGCCCCTCCAGCCGCGCGACGCGATTGTAGAGATCCTCGCTGATCAGGATCAGGCCCTCCATCTCCGGCGACAGCTTGGCGCGCACCAGCGGATCGGTGTGCTCGGCCTGGCCGAGCTGGAACTTGTCCTCGAGCCGCGCGGATTCGGGCAGCTCGCCGCTCAGCACGGCACGCTGGACCAGCAGCCATGCGATCGAGTGCATGATGCGCGTGGAGATCTTCAGGGACTCGCAGGCGAAATCGAGCTTTTCGTAGCGATCCAGTTCGGTCCGGTTGACCTTGCCCTGGAAATCGAAATAGGCGCGCGCTTCATCGGCCAGCACGACAGCCTCGATGTAGAGGCCGTCGATGATTTGGTCGTCAATCTGTCGAACGGGTGCGACTTGTTCCATGCCCACCTGCTGCCACAGCGCGGAAATCCTGTCGCTGAGGTTAACTATCAATTTCCCCTGTCCAGGCGCCGAATTGGGACGAACGGCACGTTGCCGCGATCACGCGATGATATCGGGGACCAGGCAGTTTTCCAGGAAGCTGATTTCGTCGCGCAGCCGCAGCTTGCGTTTTTTCATGCGCGCGATCTGGAGTTGATCGGGTTGAGGCAGCTGCCCCAGCGCGTCGATGGCGCAATCGAGATCGCGGTGTTCGATCCGCAAGACGTCGAGTCTCTGCTCGATTTCTTCGACCGACATCACCGACTCGTACCCTCCCGTCTCGCAAGGCCGGCCGCATCATCGCACCGCCCGCCAGGAGCCGCAACCGGCAGGGAAGTCTTGCAGGAAAGTTCATGGTTAACACAGAATCTTGCGACAGGACGAAATGGAACGCCACCCTTCCGCAACAGGGTTAACGGCCCGTCGGGTCTCGGCCACGCCTCCCTCGGCTCGTCGCGATTCACCCATTAACGCGCGAGACAAACTCTCCAAAGCATGATCTATTCAACGCCCATTTGTCGCAACGGCTAGGAGGACAGAATGGATATAAGCCATGTTTCCGCACTGAATGCCAAACATGCCGGGCTGGAAGCCCGCATCCGTGACGAGAGCACGCGACCTGCGCCCGACAGTCTCATGATTGCAGCGCTCAAGAAGCAGAAGCTTCAGCTGAAACAGGAAATCGCCCAGGCGACCGGCTGAATAGCCGCTTGATCCTTTCCGGGAGAGGCGCGCCCTCTCCCGCGACCAGGACTTCATGACAGACAGAACGAGATTTCCAGGCCCGATATCCCGATACATTGCCGGACATATGGCTAGCCGCGCTGCATGAGCAATTGCGCGGCTTCGAATCGCCCGTCCGCATAGGGCTGGACGAGCGCCGGCTTGAAGCCCGCGGCCTCCGCCATCGCCAACAGCTCGTCGAGCGGATAAGGGTTCATCTGCATCAGCGGTTCGGCTACCGGGCGTCCATTCCGGAGATTGAATGCCTGCCTTACGCCGGGCACGTTGCGTTGCGCCCAATAGCGCAATCGCGAGGCCGGATCATCGGGTCGAGCGATGCAGAGCTGGATGGCGGCGACGCCGCCGACTGCGACTAGGCTGAGCAATCGCTCAAAGATGCGCATGCCGCGCGCCACGGGAATATGCTGAAGCACCATGAAGCTCATGACGAAATCGAAGCGTCCATCGGCCGCGCTCAACATTTCGTCCGACCGGGCCAGCGCCAGATTGGCGACCCCCGCGCGCTCGGCATTGATGCGGGCTTCCGCCAGCATGGCGGGGGCGATGTCGAGCCCCAGCACCTCGTCGAAATGCGCCGCGAGCGGGAGGCTGAGCCGCCCGACACCGCAACCGAAATCGAGCGCCCGACGGCGTTCGAAATAGCCGAAATGCTGCTCGGCCGTCGCGAGCCGTTCCTCGACCGTCAGCCTGCCCAGATCGAAGAATTCGACCCGGTTGCCCTCGATCCGACCCTTGCGGAAACGCGGATCGGCGAGCACGCCGAAATAGGGATCCATCTTGCCCCAGCGCCGCCACTCATGATCGCTATCGGCCATGCGGCGCCTGCCGATCGGTCAGTAGACCCGCTTCTTGGGCGCGATATACTCGACATCGTCGGTGAGGGTGTAATCGTGCACCGGCCGGTAATCGAGCTTCACGGCACCGCCCTTTCCGCCCCAGCCGTCGAACCAGCTGATCGTGTGCTTCATCCACTCGTCGTCATGCCGCTCGGGGAAATCCTCGTGCATGTGCGCGCCGCGGCTTTCCTTGCGGTTCCGCGCCGACTTGATGGTGCAGAGCGCCTGCGAGATGAGGTTGTCCAGCTCCAGCGTTTCGATGAGATCCGTGTTCCAGATCATCGAGCGGTCGGTGATGCCGATGTCGCTCATGCCGGCATAGGTCTTTTCGAGCTTCTCGATGCCCTCGGCCATCAGCGCGTCGGTGCGGAACACGGCAGCATGGGCCTGCATGTTATGCTGCATGTCGAGACGGATGGCCGCGGTCGGCGTCCCGCCCTTGGCATTGCGGAAATGGTCGACGCGCGCCAGCGCGAGGTCCGCCGCATCCTTGGGCAGCGCCTTGTGAGGCGCGCCGGGCTTCACGATTTCGGCGATCCGCTTGCCGGTCGCACGGCCGAACACCACGAGATCGATCAGGCTGTTCGAGCCCAGGCGATTGGCGCCATGGACGCTGACGCACGCCGCTTCGCCGATGGCAAAGAGACCCGGCACGACGCTGTCCGGATTGCCGTCCTTCAGCGTCACGACCTCGCCATGATAATTACAGGGGATACCGCCCATATTATAATGGACCGTCGGCACCACCGGCAGCGGTTGGCGCGTCAGGTCGACGCCCGCGAACACCTTGCCTGTCTCGGTGATACCCGGCAGCCGCTCGTGCAGCACCTTGGGATCGATGTGATCGAGGTGCAGGAAGATGTGATCCTTGTTCTTGCCGACGCCGCGACCCTCACGGATTTCCATCGCCATCGAACGCGACACGACATCGCGCGAGGCGAGATCCTTGGCGGACGGGGCATAGCGCTCCATGAAGCGTTCGCCTTCGGAGTTGGTGAGATAGCCGCCCTCGCCGCGCGCGCCCTCGGTGATGAGCACGCCGGCGCCGTAGATGCCGGTCGGGTGGAACTGGACGAACTCCATGTCCTGCAGCGGCAGGCCGGCGCGCAACACCATGCCGCCGCCGTCGCCGGTGCAGCTATGGGCAGAGGTGGCGGAGAAGTAGGCGCGGCCATAGCCGCCCGTCGCGAGCACAGTCGCATGGCTGCGGAAGCGATGGATCGAGCCGTCTTCCATGCAGAGCGCGATCACGCCGCGGCATTCGCCGTCCTCCATGATCAGGTCGAGCGCGAAATATTCGATAAAGAAGTCGGCGTCGTAGCGCAGGCTCTGCTGATAGAGCGCGTGCAGCATCGCGTGGCCGGTGCGGTCGGCGGCGGCGCAGGTGCGCTGCGCCGGCGGCCCCGCGCCCATATTCTGCATCATGCCGCCAAAGGGGCGCTGGTAGATCTTGCCTTCCTCGGTGCGGCTGAACGGCACGCCCGCATGCTCGAGCTCATAGACCGCGGCCGGAGCCTCGCGGACCATATATTCGATCGCGTCCTGGTCACCGAGCCAGTCCGATCCCTTGACGGTATCGTACATGTGCCAGGTCCAGTGATCCGGCCCCATATTGCCGAGCGACGCGGCGATGCCGCCCTGGGCCGCAACCGTATGCGAGCGCGTCGGGAACAGCTTCGTGATGCAGGCGGTCTTGAGGCCGCTCTCGGCAATGCCCATGGTCGCGCGGAGGCCGGAGCCGCCCGCGCCCACCACGACGGCGTCATAGGTGTGATCGACGATCTTGTAGGCATCCGCCATCAGAGTGCGCCTCCGAGCGATATCCGGGCAACGCAGAAGATGCCGAAAACGGCACCGGCAATCGCGTAGAAATTGACGAGCATGAGCGAGACGAACTTCAGGCCTTCATCATGCACATAGTCCTCGACCAGCACCTGTAGGCCAAGGCGCAGATGGGCAAAAACACTGACCAGGAACAGGATCATCTGCACGGCGACGAAGGGCTGCGCCAGCCAGCCGGTGACGGCCCAGTGATCGAGGCTTGGCAGCAGGATGAGGCTCGCGAACAGCCAGGCGCCGAGCAGCAGGTTGCCGACCGCGGTCATGCGCTGGACGATCCAGTGATGCGTGCCTTCCCTGGCGGAGCCAAGGCCGCGCACTTTGCCGAGTGGGGTTCCGTCACCCATATCAGGCCCTCCCCACCAGCAGCCAGGCCCAGAGCACGACCGTCAGCAGCGCCGAGAGCATGGTGATCGTCACCGACCAGCGCTTGTTCGTGTTCAGTTCGTAGCCCGCGCCCATATCCATGATGAAGTGGCGAAGCCCCGAAAATATATGCTGGATGAAAGCCCAGCTCAGGCCGATAAGCACGACCCTGCCCAGGATGTTGGCCGTCAGGCCGAGATTGTCGCCGGACGCGGCCTGCCAGACATAATAGCGGAAAACGCCATAGGCTTCGCTGCCCGCGGACATCGCATAGAGCCACCAGAGCAGCAAAAGGCCGCCAAGGGTCGCAAGACCGTCGCCCGTGACGCGGTGCAGGATGGAGACGAGCATATGCGGTCCCCATTTCCAGATCGTAATGTGCGGTGAAAGCGGCCTTTGGCTGGGTTGCGCCATGGAAAAGCGATCCTGAAGCTGAACGGGTTGCGCCCCTTTAGCGCAAAGGCGCGACACTGCAAACGCTCAGCGAAGCGCGGCGGCCAGGACAGCGACTTATCAGCAATAACCACGGATTAACGAACAGGGCCTATGACCGCCCCAAGATAAGAGCTCCATTATTGTCGCGGGGCCGAGGAAGAGACCATCATGCCGGGTGCACCCAACGAGAATATCCCGATGTCCGCACGCGTCCGCGAGTTCGACCCGACCGGCGACATCGTGCGCGTTGCCGCGTCGATCGCCACGCTCATCGCCGATCGTATCGACGAAGTCGGCGACGCCGCGCTGGACGCCTATCTCGAGCGTAACCCCGGAGTCAGCTATTCGGCATGGCAGCTCGATGAACTGCGCGCCAACGTCCGTGCCTATTATCGCGACCTGCTGAGCGACCTCGCCGGCGAGACATGGGCGAACGCCGCCCGCAGCCTCCTGCGTACCGCGCTCGATGCCGGCTATTCGGTCCGCAGCCAGATCGTCGTGGTCAACAGCGCGGTCAACCGCGTGCGGGAACTTATCTGCGACGCCGTCGAGGATCCTGCCGAGCGTGCGACGCTGATGATGGCGATGCGCGGCGTGCTGCTCGTCAACGTCGAGCTCATCTGCTCCATCTATGCCGATATCATCCGCGAACAGGACCAGGACAGCCGCGCGCGCCAGCGCCAGGAGTTCTCGGACCTGATGACCGACCAGATCGACAAGGCCGCCACGCTCGGCGAGCGCCTGCGCGACCAGGCCCGCGAAGCATCGTCCGCGACGCGCGGCATGCTCGACAAGGCGAGCGAGGTTGCCGCCGCGGCCGAACAGTCCGCCATCGCCATGCGCGAAGCCGCGCACACCAGCTCGGGCCTCATCCGCGCGATCGAGGAAGCCCGCGCCGAAGTGGACCAGGCCGCCGAAGTCGCCTCCCGCGCGTCGACCCAGGCCGGCGAGGCCGTGACCATGTCCGCCGCGCTGTCCGACCATGCCCAGTCGATCGAATCGATCCTCAGCCTCATCCGCGATATCGCCGGCCAGACCAACCTGCTCGCGCTCAATGCCACGATCGAAGCGGCGCGCGCGGGTGACGCCGGTCGAGGTTTCGCGGTCGTCGCGCAGGAAGTGAAGTCGCTCGCCAGCCAGACGGCCCGCGCGACCGACGACATTGCGCACAAGATCGCCGCCATCCAGAACGCCACGCGCCAGTCGGTCGAAACCAACGAGCGTATTCGCGCGACGGTGCAGGACGTGCAGACCATGGGCATGCGCATCCGCGCCGCCATGGACGCGCAGTCGCAGACGGTGACCATGATCACCGCCGCGGTCGACGAGACGGCGCTGGCTGCCGATTCCATGTCCAGCAACATCTCGGCCATCCGCCAGGACACCGAGATCGTCGCCTCCGAGATCGATGCGCTCGAAACGGGTTTTACCGACGTTCAGACTCATCTTGGCGACCTGCGTGGCCGTTCGGTCAATTTCGTCGAAAGCAAGGACGGCGGGGCTGCGAAGCGCGCCAACGGCTGATCCAGCCGCAAGCCACGGAAATTCCTGACTCGCGCCGGGCCGAAAATCGGCTAATCACGCGGCGTGTCCAAGCGCCGATCAGACCCGATAGCCCCATCCGCCTGGCAGCTCAGCCTGCCCTGCACCCGCGCGCAGGCCGAGGCTCTGGAAGCGGACGAGAGCCTCTTCATCGAATGGGCGAGTGCTCCGGCCATCATGTCCAGCGAGCCCGATCCCGCGCGGCCTGACGACTGGCGGCTGGACATCATCTTCGATCACAAGCCCGTGCGGGACGAGCTCGATCTCATTTTTGCGCAGCTTCCATCCGCGAGCCGCAAGGCGGCAAAGCTGGAGCCGGTCCCCGATATCGATTGGGTGACGCAGAGTCAGGCCGGACTCGATCCGATCGACGCGGGGCCGTTCCATGTCCGGCATGAGGCGAGCGAACGCCCGAAGCATGGCGCGATCGATCTTCTCATTCCCGCAAGCCGCGCCTTTGGCACAGGGGCGCATGAGACGACGCGCGGCTGCCTGCTCATGCTCGCGGCGCTCAAGGCGCGCGGCCATCGGTTCGGCAATATCGTCGATGTCGGCACGGGGACCGGCCTGCTCGCTTTTGCAAGTCTCGCGCTGTGGCCGCGTGCGCACTGCCTGGCCTCGGACATCGATCCGGTCTCGATCGACGTGACCGAGGACAATGCCGGGATGAACGGCGTGGCCGTCGGCGCCGATGCCGGTGAAGTTCTGCTCGTTGCGGCGCCCGGCGTCGACCACCCGCTGATCACCGGGCTCGCGCCCTATGATCTCGTCATCGCCAATATTCTCGCCGGGCCCCTGATCGAGCTGGCGCCGAGCCTCTCGGCCCAGCTTGCGGAGGGCGGATCGCTCATTCTCGCCGGGCTGCTCGAAAGCCAGGCGGATCGTGTCATCGCCGCCTATCGCGCTCAGGGCCTGCGCCTCGCAGCCCGGGTCGATCATGGCGAATGGCCCACCCTGCACCTGCGCAAACGCCGCCGCTTCGGCTGGCGCCGTCCGGTGCGCTGGTCGGGGCAGGACAATGGAGAGACCGAAAACTACGGAAGCTGGTGATGGGAGAGACATGCGGAAGCCTGGCCCTGCGGCCCGACGCGGTCCTGGCCCCGCCAAGCGCGCCGGCAAAGCCGAGGTTCAATGCGTCGCCGCCTCATGTCTGGGCATCGGGAATAGCAGCCCGATCACCGGCAGGACGAGCATGGCGCCGCCCGAGGCGAACAATGCCGCCGCCACGCCGTGGCTCTCGGCAAAATGGCCCCAGAGCCAGCTGCCCAGCGCGATTCCGCCGAACGTCAGGCTGCTGACCATGGCAGTGATCCGCCCCACGAGCGGACGCGGCGACCACATTTGACCGGCTACCGAGAAGCCGGACAGGGCCTGGACCCAGCCCGCGCCGCTGACCACGAGAAGGGCCAGCATGATGACCAGGCTCGGCTTCAGCGCGACGATGATGCAGCCAATGCCATAGAGCATGCCGGCTGCGCGGATGATCGCTTCGCTCGAATAGCGGCGACGGAACCAGGTGCTGCTCGCCGCGCCGAACACAGCCCCGAGACCAAGCGCCCCGAGCAGCAAGCCGTAAGTGACCGATCCCTGTCCGAGCAGATCGGCGGCGACGAGCGGCATCAGCGCCCATGCGGCGCTGCCGGTGCTGGTGAAGGTGACGGCGCGCAACATGATGGTGCGCACCGGCGGCGAGCCCATGGCATAGCGGAACCCTTCGCCGATCACGGCCAGCAAGGGGCGGCGCTCGACCGGCGGCGCGGGCTCCGGCTTCCAGCGCCAGAGGATCAGGATCACCGCGAAATAGCTCAGCGCATTGACGACGAAAGCCGCCTTGGCGCCGCCCGCCGCAACGATCATGCCGCCGACCGCCGGGCCGAGGCTGCGCGCGACATTGAAGGCAAGAATGTTAAGCGCGACGGCCGCGGCCAGTTCGACGCGCGGCACGATCCCGCCGATCGAGGCGGAAAGCGCGGGATTGAAGCAGGCGACGCCGCAAGCAAGCAAAGCCGTCAGGCCCACGATGACCGCCGGCTGCGTCGTTCCGGCAAAGGCGAGGCCCGCCAGCGCAAACGAAAGCAACATCATCGCGATCTGCGCAAACAGCATCACCAGGCGCCGGTCGTGCATGTCTGCCCAGGCGCCGGCCGGCAGCGCCAGCAGCGTGATCGGTAGATTGGTCGCGCTCTGCACCAGCGCCACAATGTCGGCAGGCTGATGCGCTGCGGTGAGATGCCAGGCCGCGCCGACCGACTGGATGGCATTGCCGAAGTTCGATAGCAGGCTGCCCAGCAGGATGAAGGCGAATGTGCGATAACGCAGCGGCGATAATGTCGTAGCTTGCGGCGTCATGATATTCTCTCGGAGGCTTAAGCCTCTCTCCGGACCCGATCTTGTCTGCGCTCTGGCGAGACTGACGCCGCCATGCAAGCGCCGCGATCGACCAGCGTTACGCCAGATGAATGGACGGCCCGAGCAGGACGATAAACAGCACCGTCGCAACAACGCCTGCCACGACGATCGGCCACTATCTCGCCCCTTTTACGATCTCTGCCCAGCCTGCCTCGTCGATCACTTCGATGCCGAGTTCCGCCGCCTTCTTGAGTTTGGACCCTGCGCCCGGCCCGGCCACGAGGAGGTCGGTCTCCTTGCTGACCGATCCCGCCGCACGCGCGCCCAGCGCCTCGGCCTGCGCCTTGGCTTCGTCGCGGCTCATCGTTTCCAGCTTACCGGTGAAGACGACTGTCTTGCCGGAGACGGCGCTGGCGCGAACCTCGACCACATAGGGCGGTGGCGAGACTTCCGAGAGCAGGTCGTCCCAGATGCGGGCATTATGCTCCTCATGGAAGAAGTCCCCCAGTGCCTCCACGACCACGCCGCCGACGCCATTGATGGCCGTCAGCCGCGCGGCGGCGTCGGCATCGCCGGCGTGCGCGGCTTCAGCCGTCTCGCGCAGTGCCGGAAGCGTCGCGAAAGCCTTCATGAGATCGCGCGCGGTCACCGCGCCGACATGCCTGATCCCGAGACCGAACAGCAGGCGCGCCGCGTCGGGCGCACGATGGGCTTCGATGGCCGCGAGGAGATTGTCGACCGATTTTTCCTTCCAGCCCTCGCGGGTCAGCAGTTCGTCCCGATGATTCCGGAGGCGGAAAATGTCGGGCGGGCCATGCTCCAGCCAGCCCAGGCCGAAGAACTCGACGATCGTCTTCTCACCGAGGCCATCGATGTCCATCGCCGCACGGCTGACGAAATGGCGCAGGCGCTCGATCCGCTGGGCCGGGCAGATGAGGCCGCCGGTGCAGCGGACATCGACTTCGCCCTCTTCCGCGACCGCCTCGCTCCGGCACTCCGGGCAATGGTCCGGGAAGACGAAAGCGGTTCGCGGCTCCTCGCGCGTCAGATTGTCGACGACCTGCGGGATCACGTCGCCAGCCCGCTGGATGCGGATCCGGTCGCCGACGCGCAGGCCGAGCCGCCCGATCTCGTCGCGATTGTGCAGCGTCACATTCTGCACAACCACGCCGCCGACGGTAACGGGCTTGAGGCGCCCGACCGGCGTCAGCTTGCCGGTGCGCCCGACCTGAATGTCGATCGCTTCCAGCGTCGTCTCGGCCTGCTCGGCGGGAAATTTGTGCGCGATGGCCCAGCGCGGCGCCTTGGCGACAAAGCCGAGCCGCTCCTGCAGCGCCAGGGCGTCGACCTTGTAGACCACCCCGTCGATATCATAGGGCAGATCGGCCCGAACGCGCTGGATCGCTTCATAATGCGCGATCAATTCCGCGGCATCGGCGCAAAGGACGAGGCGCGGCGATACCGGGATGCCCCAGCGCTCGATGGCCTTCATGACGCCCAACTGCGTGTCGGCGGGCAGCGTCGAGACCGCGCCCCATCCATGAGCCAGGAAGCGCAGCGGCCGGCCGGCCGTGACGCTCGCATCCTTCTGCCGCAGCGACCCCGCGGCGGCGTTGCGCGGATTGGCGAACTGGCGGACACTCTCCGGATCGAAAGGCTCGCCGCGCGCTTCCGCAGCGGCCTGCCCTTCGGCCATCAGCCGCGCGTTGAGCGCGGAGAAAGCGGCCTTCTCCATATAGACCTCGCCCCGCACCTCGAAGAGATCGGGCGCGCTGGCGGGGAGCCTCTGCGGGATATCGCCGATGTGCGCGACATTGGCGGTGACGTCCTCGCCCACTGCGCCATCGCCGCGGGTCGCCGCCCGCACGAGCTTGCGCTGTTCGTAGCGAAGCGACAGCGAGAGGCCGTCAATCTTGTCCTCGGCCGTCATCGCGACTGGCGCGCCCTCGGGCAATGCGAGGAAGCGGCGAATGCGCGCGACGAACTCCTCCACATCCTCGGCCGAAAACGCATTGTCGAGGCTCATCATGCGCTTTTCGTGCCGGACCTTGGCGAGCGCGGAAGACGCGACCGACGCGCCGACCTGCCGGTTCGGGCTGTCGGCACGGATCAGGTGCGGAAAGGCCGCTTCCAGCGCATTGTTCTCGCGGACCAGTGCATCGAAATCCGCGTCGCTGATCTCGGGCGCGTCATTGGCATGGTAGAGCGCATTATGCCGCGCAATCTCCCTGGCGAGCCGCATGAGGCGGTTCGCGGCATCGGCTTCGGACAGGGTGGTGGGATCAGTCATGCAATCGTCTCCCCTCCTCTTCGGAGGAGGGGTTGGGGGTGGTGAGGGCCGGCCACCGCACCGGCATGACCGCAAGTTTGTTCAAGAGATGCTCCAACACACCGTCAAAATTCCCGAGAACGTCAGGATTGCGAATCCTCAATGTTTCAAAGCCGAAACGACATTTGATGTCGGCATTTCGCTGCATGTCGTCATCGTCATTATGCGTGTCGCCATCGATCTCGACAATCAGTCCCTTGGACGGACGGAAGAAATCGACAATTCCGTCGCCGATCAAAGCCTGCCTGCGAACCTTGTGGCCAGCAAGCCGTGAGGCTCGCAATCGCGTCCACAATCGACGTTCTGCTTCCATCGGCTCACGACGCATTCGCGATGCTCGGGCCAGCATCGTAGCGCGGTCAGCGCCCATGAAGAACCACCCCCGCCCCCTCCTCTGAGGAGGAGGGGAGAAAGATCGTCCGCACCATCACACCCCCTCCAGCAATCGTCCGGCCTGGGCCCGCGCCTCGTCCCTGATCGCCGCACCAGAAAACATACGCGCGATTTCAGTCATGAGGCTCACCCTGAAACTGATCCGTCACTTCAATGACGCCGACGATGGCTGCGTTGAAGGCATCAAGCTCCTCCGCAGGAATCCAATATTCACTGTGCGCGCGGCCGCCAGCCACCTCGACAGGATATCGAGCGAGGAAAGCCGCATCGACCTCGAAGCGCGTGACAAAGCCGCTGCCACTGGCTGGCAAATTTCAGTCGCGCGCGATTTTTACGGCATAGTCGCGCGTCGTAACCGGGTAGAAAATCGGTTGCTCCGGCAGGCGCGGCGGAAAAGCCCGCATGCCTGTTGCCTCGATCAGCGCCAGCTCCTCTGGCCCGACTGGCCGCCAAAGCGTAATGGTTTCGGCCATCACACCCCCTCCAGCAATCGCCCGGCCTGGGCCCGCGCCTCGTCCGTGATCGCCGCGCCCGAAAGCATGCGCGCGATCTCCTCGCGACGCTCCTGCTCCCCGAGCGGGTGGACGCTGGTGCGGGTAATGGTCCCTTCCGAGCTTTTCTCAATGAGCAAGTGCGCCTGTCCGCGTGCCGCGACCTGGGGCGAGTGGGTGACGACGATCACCTGCGCGCCCTGAGCCAGCCTTGCGAGACGCTCGCCGATGGCGCCTGCAACGGCGCCGCCGACACCGCGGTCGATCTCGTCGAAGATCATCGTGCCCGCTCCGCCCTGCTCGGCCAGCGCAACCTTGAGCGCGAGGATGAAGCGGGAGAGCTCGCCGCCGGACGCGATCTTCGTGAGTGGGGCGAAGGGTGCGCCGGGATTGGTCGCGATGAGGAATTCGACACGATCGCGGCCATGGGGGCGCCACTGCTCTTCGGGCAAGGTTTCCACCTGCGTGCGGAAACGCGCCGCGTCCAGCTTCAACGGCAAGAGTTCCGCCACCATGGCGGCATCGAGACGGGCCGCGGCCGCCGCACGGGCTGCGCTCAATGCGGCGGCCTCGGTGTCATAGTCGGCACGCGCCCGGGCGACGGCGGCTTCAAGATCGGCAAGACCCGCCTCCCCCGCATCGATCCGCGACAACTGCTCCCGCATGCGCGCCGCAAGATCGGCAAGGTCGTCAGCCGGAACCTGATGCTTGCGGGCAAGCGCACGCAGATCGAAAAGCCTGGTCTCGATCGCATCCAACCGGGCGGGATCGACGCTGAGCGCTTCATTGGCGCGCGCGAGATGATCTTCCGCTTCCCCCGCCTCGATGACGGCGCGATCGAACGCGGCGAGCGCATTGGCGAGATGCTCGTGCTCGCCCGCGATCCGATCGAGCCGGCGTGCGGCCTGTCGCAACCGCGACAATGCGCCTTCCGAGCCGCCGAGCAGCGTCTCCAGCGTCGCCAGATCGTCGGTCAGGCGCGCGCCCTTCTGCATGTCCGTGCGCTCGGCCGCGAGCGCCTCTTCCTCGCCGGGCTCGGGCGCGAAGCCAGTGAGCTCCGCGACGGCATGGGCAAGATAGTCGCGCTCGCTGGCCGCACTGTCGAGCGCCGCGCGCGCGGCATCCAGCTGGGCCTGAGCGGTTTCGAGCACCCCATGCGCCGCAGCGATCGCGCCCGTATCGAGCCTGCCGAATGCATCGAGCAGCGCCCGGTGCCCGCGCGGGTTGAGAAGGCCGCGCTCGTCATGCTGGCCGTGGATCTCGACAAGGCCCGCCCCCACCTCGCGCAGCAGGGCCGCCGAACAGGGTTGATCGTTGAGGAAAGCACGGCTGCCGCCGTCGGCCTTCAAGGTCCGGCGAATGATGAAGGGTTCGCCCGGCTCGGGCGCAATATCGTTGCTGGCCAACAGCGCCGCCAGCGCGGAACCGGCGGGTGGCGGATCGAAGCTTGCCGTCACGCTCGCCTGGTCCGTGCCGCTTCGCACCAGTCCGCTGTCCGCGCGATCGCCCAGCGCAAGGCCCAGCGCATCGAGCAGGATCGACTTGCCCGCGCCCGTCTCGCCGGTCAGCACAGTCAGCCCGCGCTCGAAGGCGAGGTCGAGTGCTTCGATGAGCACGACGTTGCGGATGGAGAGGCCGGTCAGCATGGCTGAGCCAGACCTATCCGCGCCGAGCGGAGCTGTCACGTGGGATCGAACAAATCATGTCCGCTTCCTCTCCCGGAAGCGGCCGCACCTTGTCAGGCCGTGGGCGGTGTCGCCGCGGTCGTATCGCACCGCGCACGATGGAACAGGCCACCCTTGCCGCACCGTTCGGTGTTCTTCGGCGGCTTGGCCTTCTTCTGTTTCTTGACCTTGGCCGGTTTCGCCGCCGGCGCCGCCACGGGGGTGGCAAGTTCGGTCGCGATGCGCGCAGACTGCGGCGCGGGCGCAGGCCCCGCGGCGACCGGCGGCCGCTCGGCAATCTTCACCGCGCCCGGCTGATATTTCTGCATCAGGTCGAAGGCGCGCTGATACCATTCCGAGCCGGGATAGTTGGCCGACAGCACGGCGGCCGAGCGCTTGGCTTCCTCGACGAGGCCGAGCGCGAGATAGCTCTCGACGAGCCGCTCCAGCGCTTCGGGCGTGTGCGTGGTGGTCTGATAATTGTCGATCACCTTGCGGAAACGCATGCCCGCCGCGATCCACTGGCGGCGGCGCTCGTAGAAGCGGCCGACCTCCATCTCCTTGCCGGCAAGATGGTCGTTGACCAGGTCGAGCTTCAGGCGCGCATCGGCGGAATAGCGGGTATCGGGGAAGCGCCGGATCAGTTCGCCTAGCGCATCATGGGCCTGCAGCGTAATCTTCTGGTCGCGCGTCACGTCGCCGATCTGCTCATAATAGCAAAGCGCGATGAGATAATAAGCATAAGGCGCGTCGCGATTGCCGGGATGGATCGACAGGAAGCGCTGCGCGGACTGGATCGCCGAGGTGTAGTTGCGAGCGCCATAATAGCTGAATGCGCTCATGAGCTGCGCGCGGCGCGCCCATGGCGAATAGGGATGCTGGCGTTCCACCTCGTCGAAGATGACGGCCGCTTCCTCGAAGCTGCCCCGGTCGAGCCGCTGTTTCGCGGCGGTGTAGAGCGTGCTCACATCGCGTGCGACATATTGCGTATCGGCGCGCTGACGATTTTTCGCGCAGCCCGCGACAAGGACGAGCGGAGCGAGGCCGAGCAGCAGAACCGCGGCGCGGCGAAGAGGGGGACGTGTCATGGCCAAGTCTCTTAGCGAAGGCGATAGGGTCCGCCAAGACATGATGCGATGAGGCACGCGATCCATCCGGATGGAAAGGCGGCCGCCAGGAACTGCGGAAAAATGGCAGGCCCGCCGGTTCCGTACGAATGTGCCGCCACCGGGGAGAGAGCGCGGCGGCGGCACGATTCGTCGGCCTTGCATCCAAATGGCCGGCGCCGACCATGCTCCCGAAATCTGCACCGCTAGCGTGGGGAATAGCGATGCGGGGAGTTGGTCGGACGCCAGCCTGCGAAAGGCTTCTCAAACGTCCGGATAGTCGTTGACGAAGCTCCGCATCCGCGCGGACCCGAGGGGCGATAGCCCAACTGCCCATCCGTCCGGTCTGTGTCCGGTTAAGACGGCCAGTCCCGCTTGGACCAGTTTGCCGATGATCGTCGCCGCATAGGGGAAGCCGCCTATCGTGGCATGTCCCGTAACTGACCGACACGTCACTTCACATATGTGAATATACTCCGCGGAAATCCGCAGTCAGGGCTGATCCATCGATGTCGAACCGCTCGTCATTGCGGGCCCGGCATAAGCTCGGCGAAGCAATCCAGGGGTGGGCAGGGTCGGCCTGGATTGCCGCGCGACTGCGTCGCTCGCAATGACGGAAGCGGAGTCTGGTGCTGCGTCCAGATCAAGCACCAGCGCGTGATGCTTAGAGCATCTTCAAGTCAGTCAGGCTCATCTGACGGCGCGGAGCATGCGACCGATCGACAATCTGGAGCGCCAGGTTCGATCCCGTCGAACCTGGCGCACTCCATGTCAGTGCTTCCCGTCTGCCAGCGCCTCGCCGCTTTCCTCTTCCTCGAGCAGGGCTGCATTGGCGCCGCTCGCCGACAGGCGAACCCGATCGCCCTCGACCGCCGCGACCAGACCGCCCGAAATATAGTGATGATGCCCCGCATGCGAGCCGCTGTCGGCCTTGGTGAGCTTGATCCGGTCGCCCTCGACGCGGTCGACGGTTCCCAGATGCACGCCGTCCGCGCCGACGACGTTCATAAGTTCCTTGATCTTGCTGAGATCGATCATGCAAGCCTCCTGTGCTGTCTCGATCAAACGTCCCAGCAGCCGAATGGATGCAGGCAGCCGGACGCAAAAAAGCCCCGCATCGCTGCGGGGCTTCCCTGTCTCTTGCCGAGAGAGCGTTCAGTCGTCGTCGCGCGTCAGGAACGCGGGCGCAAACTCGGGCGCCGGACCATCGTCGCCGCCTTCGCTGCGCTCGCGACGCGGGCCACGATCGCCACCGCGACCACCGCCGTCACGACGCGGGCCGCGATCCCGGCCACCACGATCGCCACGGTCGCCGCCACGGCCACCCCGGTCACCGCGATCGCCCCGGTCACCGCGCGGCTCGCGCGGCGGACGGGTATCTTCCAGCTCGGCGCCGGTTTCCTGATCGACGACGCGCATTGACAGGCGGACCTTGCCGCGCTGATCGATCTCGAGAACCTTGACCTTGACTTCCTGGCCTTCGCTCAGGACGTCCGAGACCTTCTCGACGCGCTCGTTGCGGATCTCGGACACATGGACGAGACCGTCCTTGCCGCCCATGAAGTTCACGAACGCACCGAAGTCGACCAGGTTCACGACCTTGCCGTTGTAGATCTTGCCGACTTCCGCTTCCTCGACGATGCCGAGGATCCAGGCCTTGGCGGCCTCGATCTGCGAGAGGTCGGACGAGCTGATCTTGATGATGCCCTCGTCGTCAATATCGACCTTGGCGCCGGTCTCCGCGACGATCTCGCGAATGACCTTGCCGCCCGTGCCGATGACGTCGCGGATCTTCGACTTGTCGATCTGGATCGTCTCGATGCGCGGCGCATGGGCACTGAGCTCGGTGCGGGTTTCGCCCAGCGCCTTGTTCATCTCGGCGAGAATGTGTGCGCGGCCGTCCTTGGCCTGACGCAGCGCGGCCTCGAAGATCTCCTTGGTGATGCCGGCGACCTTGATGTCCATCTGCATCGTGGTGATGCCTTCGGAGGTGCCGGCGACCTTGAAGTCCATGTCACCCAGATGGTCCTCGTCGCCCAGGATATCGGAGAGGACCGTGAAGTCCTTGCCTTCCAAGATGAGACCCATGGCGATGCCCGAGACGGGGCGCTTCAGGGGCACGCCCGCGTCCATCATCGAGAGCGAGCCGCCGCAGACGGTCGCCATCGAGGACGAACCGTTGGACTCGGTGATGTCCGAGAGCACGCGGATCGTATAGGGGAACTCTTCCTTGCTCGGCAGCACCGGATGCAGCGCGCGCCAGGCGAGCTTGCCATGACCGACTTCGCGACGACCCGGTGCGCCGAAGCGGCCCACTTCGCCGACCGAATAGGGCGGGAAGTTATAGTGCAGCATGAAACTCTCGTAGGAGAGGCCGGTCAGGCCGTCGATCATCTGCTCGGCGTCCTTAGTGCCGAGCGTGGTCGTGCAGATCGACTGGGTCTCGCCGCGCGTGAACAGCGCCGAGCCGTGCGTGCGCGGCAGGAAGCCGACCATCGCCTCGATCGGACGGATCTGCGTGGTGGTGCGGCCGTCGATGCGCTGGCCGTCCTTGAGGATGGCCGTGCGGACGATCTCGGCTTCCAGCTTCTTGGTCAGCTTGATGCCGGCCATGACGTCCTGGGGCGAGAGACCCTCTTCCACGAAGAATGCCTTCGCCTTGGCGCGCGCCTCATTGAGCGCGTCTGAGCGGGCCGACTTGTTGGTGAGCTTGTAGGCAGCCGCGATGTCGGCGCCGATCAGCTTCTTGAGCTTGCCCTTGAGCTCCGCCGTATTGTCGGTGAGATCGATTTCCCACGGATCCTTCGCAGCCTTCTCGGCCAGCTTGATGATCGCGTCGACGACCTTCTTGCTCGCCTCGTGGGCGAACAGGACGGCGCCGAGCATGACGTCTTCCGAAAGCTCCTTGGCTTCGGACTCGACCATCATCACGGCCGTGTCGGTCGCGGCGACGACGAGGTCGAGCTCGCCGGTCTTCACGTCCTCGAGGCTCGGGTTGAGCTGATACTCGCCATCCTTGTAGCCGACGCGCGCGGCGCCGATGGGGCCGAGGAACGGCACGCCCGAGATGGTGAGCGCGGCCGAAGCGGCGACCATCGCGACGATATCGGGCTCATTCTCGCCATCGAAGGAGAGAACCTGCGCGATCACGTTGATCTCGTTATAGAAACCCTCGGGGAACAGCGGGCGGACCGGGCGGTCGATGAGGCGGGAGACGAGCGTCTCCTTCTCGGTGGCGCCGCGCTCGCGCTTGAAGAAGCCACCCGGAATGCGCCCGGCGGCAGAGAATTTCTCCTGATAGTGGACGGTGAGCGGGAAGAAGTCCTGCCCGTCCTTCACCGACTTGGCGGCCGTGACCGCGCAGAGAACCACTGTTTCGCCAAGGGTCGCGATAACCGCGCCATCGGCCTGACGGGCAACACGGCCCGTTTCGAGCTTGAGGGTTTTTCCGCCCCACTCGATTTCGACTGTTTTCACATTGAACATTTGATTTCCTTCCGTCCGCCGGCCCTATTGCGCGGCGGGGCTTTCTGGTGGGGCTGTCCGGCCCCTGCGGTGCGGGACTTCATTCCGTCCCTGAGGGGTCGACCGGATTGTCTCCCTCTCGTCACCCCGGCGAAGGCCGGGGTCCATATCCAAATATCAGCCTCGAAGGGCTGGATCCTGGCCTGCGCCGGGATGATGCAATACGTAAACGGCCCGCCGAGGCGGGCCGAACGATTGCGTCACTTGCGAAGGCCCAGCTTCGCGATGAGGGCGGCGTAGCGGCCCTCGTCCTTCTTCTTGAGATAGTCGAGCAGCGAACGACGCTTGTTGACCATCATCAGAAGGCCGCGGCGGCTGTGATTATCCTTGTGGTGATCCTTGAAGTGCTCGGTGAGGTTCGAGATGCGCTCCGTCAGGATCGCAACCTGCACTTCCGGAGAACCGGTATCGCCCTCATGCTGGGCGTTGTCCTTGACGAGCTCTGTCTTGCGCTCTGCAGTGATCGACATCGGCCGTTCCTTTCGTCCTAGAGATTGAAACCCCGCACCACCCGGATTTCGGGACCCAGCGATTCCACCAGCGCCACGGGCGTTTCGCCCTCCAGTGCCAGCATCAATCCCTGGATGCGGGGGTTCCCGGCAAGCGTCTTTCCCTGTCGCAGGGCCTTGGCTTGATCGGGAGCGACGGGAAGAGCCGGGATGTCGTCCAGCCCTGCCGTCAATGGCAGCATATGCTGCGCAATGGCGCGCGCCCTAGCAGCTTCATGCAGAATGTCCAGCGAAATCGCGTCTTTCAGCGTGAACGGACCCGCCTTGGTCCGCCTGAGCATGCTGACGTGACCGACCGTGCTGAGCGCGTGGGCAATGTCGCGTGCCAGGCTGCGGATATAGGTGCCCTTCGAGACATGAGCTATGAGCGTGACACTGCTGCTCTCCATCGCCTCGATCGTCAGCGCGTGAATCGTCACCGCGCGCTTTTTCATCTCGACCGCCTCCCCTGCCCGCGCGAGATCATAGGCGCGCTGGCCGTCGATCTTGATCGCGCTGTAGGCCGGAGGCGCCTGCTCGATCGGCCCGGTGAATTGCGACAACACAGCTTCGACCTCTGCCCGTGTCGGCCGCTTATCGCTGGTCGCGATCACCTGGCCCTCGAGATCGAGCGTGTCCGTCTCCTCGCCGAAGCGGATCGTGAATTCATAAATCTTGTCGCTGTCGAGCATGCGGCCGGCGAGCTTGGTCGCCTCGCCGATCGCGACCGGAAGCACGCCGCTCGCCAGCGGGTCGAGCGTCCCGCCATGACCGACTTTCGCCTTGCCGTAGCCCGCTTCGCGAAGCGCGCGCTTGACGGCACCCACGGCCTGGGTGGAACCCAAAGCCAGCGGCTTGTCCAGAACAAGCCAACCATGCTGCCCCGTCGTCGACATTTGCACCTTCAATTTGGTATTTCTTGCTCTAATGGGTGCTAAAGCCTCTCAAAGAAAGTCATTTTCGGAGCGGTATAACCCGATCATGAGTGATCAACCTGCCCCCGGCGTCGTCAAACGCGACAAGGCGCTCGACACCACCAAGGGCATCGCCATCCTGGCGGTCGTCATTTTCCATATGACTCGGGGTTTCACCGATTCCGGCCAGATCGGGTCCGGGAGGGTCCTGCAAGTCGCGGATTCGGTTGCCTACGGCTTTCACATCCAGACCTTTTTCATCATCGCGGGCTATCTCGCCTTTCCGAGGGCAGGGTCTTTCCAGGTCCAGCTCGATCGCCAAGCGTCGCTCTATTATGCCTATCTGCTGTGGTCATGCATCAGCTGGGGCATCTCGGCGGTCATGGCGACTGCCGTCAATCATCCGGTGAGTTTGAACGAGCTGCTGTTCATCCCGATCGCGCCGATCCAGCACTTCTGGTTCCTGTTACCGCTGATGCTGGGAACGGCTCTGATGGGAATATTGCGAACACCCCTGCTGCTCCTGCTGGGATGTCTGCTGCTGGCCGTCCTGACGAGTGCGCCAGGGCTCGCGACGCTCGGCATATATGGCTGGGTCTTCTATGTGCTCTTCGGCGGCCTGCTTCGCGCGGCCGACCTCCGGCCGAAGGCCCATCTCCTGATCGGCTTTGCCGGTGCCGCCCTCCTTCTGGCCAACGCCTGGCACGACGTGCACAACGGCGATTGGTTCCATTCGCCACCGTTCACCTATGTCGTGACGCTGGGTGGCTGCTACGCGGCCTATGTAGCAGGCACCTATGCAGCGCGCGCAAATCCGATCGGATCGGCGTTGGGAATGCTCGGTCGGCATTCCATGGCCATCTTCCTCTTGCATACCATTACGGGCTCGGGTCTACGGATCATATTGGGCCACGCCGCGCCGGAGCTAAACGTCTATTTCGTCATCGTGTTGACGATATTTTCGGGCCTTTATGTGCCAATTGCGATTGAGTGGGGGGCGGAACGAATGGGCTTGGCGAAGCTCCTTGGTTTGAAGCCCTTCAAATTCCGAAAACCGCAGGCAGCTGCCGCCTAACAAGACCGCTCACTTCCGGCGGGATCCTAGGCCGGATCGACATTCAGCGCTGAGGGCCAACGTAGATGGCGCTCCATTTGTCGAGCGTGTTGGTCGGACCGCCGTCAATATGGATCGCCGTCGTATGGGGCAGATCGAATGCCTGCATGAACAGTGTCGCCTTGTACCATTGGCGATGCCGGTCCCGAAAATGGACGGTGCGGTCGTCTTCTCCCGCTGCCCAGGGTGGCAAGATGCGCCGCGCTTTTTTACATGTCTCGCCATGGCTGCTGACTCCACGGACCTGCTGACGCCCTTGCGCGACCATGACTTGCGACTGATCCCGCTCGAAGAAAGCCATCGCGATGCGCTCCGAACAGCCTGTGCCGAGGACACCGACATCTGGCGCATCTATGCCAGCAATTTCGGCCCGCCGGATTTCGACCGCAACTTCACCGCGCTGCTCGCCAATCCCGGCCGCCTCGGCTTTGCGATCATGCTGGGCGACCGGCTGGTCGGCATGACGGCCTATCTCCGGATCGACCTGCCCGGCGACACGCTGGAGATCGGCAACACCTACATCGCTCCATCCGAGCGCGGCACCGGACTCAACCGGCGCGTGAAAAGGCTCATGATCGAGCACGCGTTCGCCTGCCACTTCCGGCGCATCGAGTTTCGCGTCGATACCCGCAACGAACGTAGCCAGGCTGCGGTTCTGAAGCTCGGCGCCCATCGCGAAGGGCTGCTGCGCGCAGAGCGCATCATCTGGACAGGCCATGTCCGCGACACGTGCCTGTTCGGCCTGCTCAAGAGCGACTGGGCGCCCTGGACGCCCTGAACGCCTGTTTCGTGCCTATTTCGCGCCGGCGGCCTTGGCCTTGGGCGGCGGCGGTCCGCTCGTCACGAAGGACGATAGCGGGATACGCTGACCGCCCACCACGACCGTGCCGAACCGGTCGAGCTGGTTCGTGCCCTTGGTTTCGAAACCGATGCTGGTGGCGAAGCTGAGGTCCGGGCTCGGGATCGAGAGCCGTGCGATGTACCAGTTGCGCTGGATATCCTGCACGTAAAGCGAGCTGTCGTCGATCGCGCGCCAGTCGCGGATGCCGCCCATATTCGCGAAGGGGATCGAGGCCTCCTTCCCCGCAAGCTTGGCTTCCTCGGCGGCAACGGCCTGCTCGGCCGCACGCACGCCGCCTGTCACGACGAATGCGGTCGCGGCCATCAGCGTCGCGGCAATGAAACGGGACTCGATCTTCATCATGGCCTCCAGCCTTCTCCTCTTCGGCCTTGCGCGGACTGCCCTATAGCACATTGGCTGAAGCGTGCGTGAACCGGCTATTCAGTTTTGTATCAAGCGATTAGCAGCCCTTCATCGCCTCGCTGAAATGGCGGCGGCAAAGCGCGACATAGCTTTCATTGCCGCCGATGCCGATCTGCTCGCCTTCGACGACCGCATTGCCCTGATCGTCGATCCGCAGGTTCATCGTCGCCTTGCGGCCACAATGGCAGACCGCCTTGAGCTCCACGAGCGTGTCCGCGATGCCCAGCAGTATCGCGGAGCCCGGAAACAGCTCACCCTGGAAATCCGTCCGCAGCCCATAGCAGAGTACGGGCACATTCAGTTCGTCCGCCACGCGCGCCAGCTGCCAGACCTGCTCCGGAGTCAGGAACTGGGCTTCGTCCACGAGCAGGCAGGCCAGCGGTCCCTCGAGGACCCGTGCGTTCGCCTGCGCGAACAGATCCGTCCCGCGGCCATAGACTCTCGAAGGCTCGGCGAGACCGATGCGCGAATTGATCCAGCCGCTACGATCGCGATCGTCGATCTGCGCCGTCCATAGCATCGTCGCCATGCCGCGCTCCCGATAATTGAAATCGGCTTGCAGCAGCGTGGTCGATTTGCCCGCGTTCATGCTGGCATAATAGAAATAGAGCTTGGCCATGGCGGCCAGCTATAGCGGTTCAGTCGCGCTCGCCAAGGTCCTGCGCCACCTTCGGATCGCGCAGCAACGCGTCGATGTGGCTGCCTTCCTCGAAGCTGTCGTCAGCGATGAACTTGAGCTTCGCGGCGGACTTCATCTTGATGCGTTTCGCGACTTCCCGCTGAAGATAAGCGGTGTTGATCCGCAGCGCCTTGAGTACGGCTTCCTCATCCTTGCCGAGCAACGGCTTCACGAAGACGGTGGCGTGTCTCAGATCGGGTGACATGCGCACTTCGGTGACGCTGACCATATGGCTGGCCAATATATCGTCATGCACGTCGCCGCGCTGGAGGATGCCCGCCAGGACATGACGCACTTCCTCGCCGACGCGCAGCAGACGGACCGACGGCGTGCCGCTTTCGGGCTTAGCCATTTCGCTCGTCCGTGAAGAAGGTCAGCTTGTTGCCGGCCGGATCCTGGATCGTGATCTCGCGCGTGCCCCAATCCTGAAGCTGCGGCTCGCCGGGATTGGCGTTGCCGAACTTCTTGGCGCGGAGTTCCGCCATATAGGCTGAGACGTCGTCGACCCGGATGCGGATCGCCGAGCCCGGCGTGGCGTCGCCATAATGCTCCGAAAGATGCAGCACGCATTCGCCCTTGCGCACGCCCATGTAGAGCGGTGCCTCAGGCGTGAAGCGATGCTCGAACAGCACCTCGAATCCCAGAAAGTCGAGATAGAAGGCGCGCGTCCGCGCCTCGTCGAAGCTGCGCAGGATAGGCGTGGGTGTACCGAGCATCATCGCATCACATCCAATGCATCAGGCCGAAAGGCAGAAGGACGATGACCAGACCCGGTGCCGGGGCACAATCCGGAGTTGTCTCCGCATTGGTGCGGCACCGCCGGTTTGTCTGCTCGTCCGAATCCGTCTCGGCCATCTGCTCCCTTCAGGCGCCTTACAGCGTCCTCGTGCGCTCCTCGACCTCGAACAGTTCGAGCGTGTCGCCGACCTTGATGTCGTTGGTGTCAGCCAGCAGCGCACCGCACTCCACGCCCGCACGCACTTCGGCCACATCGTCCTTGAAGCGGCGCAGCGAGGCGATCGTGGTCGCGGAAACGATGACGTTGTCGCGCGTGAGGCGCGCGTTGAGGCCCTTGCGGATGACGCCGTCGACGACGAGCAGGCCCGCAGCCTTGTCCTTCTTGCCGGCCGGGAAGACCTGCAGGACTTCGGCCATGCCGATCACCGTCTCGATGCGCTCCGGCGCGAGCTGGCCGGCCATTTCGTTGCGCACTTCCTCGATGAGGTCGTAGATCACGTCATAGTAGCGCAGCGAGATCTTGTCGCGCTCCGCGAGCTGACGCGCCTTGGGATTGGGACGCACGTTGAAGCCGATCAGCGGCGCCCGGCTGGCGGCTGCCAGCGTCACGTCGCTCTCCGTGATCGCGCCGGCGCCCGAATGCAGGATGCGCACCTTGATCTCGTCGGTCGAGATGCGGTTGAGCGAGTTCACGATCGCTTCAACCGAGCCCTGCGTGTCGGCCTTCACCACCACCGGATATTCGATAACCTGGGTGTTGAGCGCGGAGAACATGTGCTCGAAGCTGGTCGGCGCGGCGGTCGTGCGCTTCTTGAGCGCCTGCTCCTGACGATAGGTGGCGACCTCGCGGGCGCGCGCTTCATTCTCGACGACGGAGAGCTGGTCGCCGGCAAGCGGCACACCGGCCAGGCCGAGAACCTCGACCGGCACGGACGGGCCGGCCGACTTCACATTCTCACCCTTGTCATTGACCATCGCGCGGACCTTGCCCGAATGTTCGCCGACCACGAAGATGTCGCCGACGCGGAGCGTGCCGCGGCCGACCAGGATCGTCGCGACGGGGCCACGGCCCTTGTCGAGTTGGGCCTCGACAACGGCGCCCTCGGCAGACCGGTCAGGATTCGCTTTCAATTCAAGGAGTTCTGCCTGAAGAAGGATCTTCTCGATGAGCGTATCGAGCCCCAATTTCTTCAAGGCGGACACTTCGACATCCTGCGTGTCGCCGCCCATGGCCTCGACCTGGATATCGTGCTCGAGCAGGCGCTCGCGAACCTTCTGCGGATTGGCCTCATGCTTGTCGATCTTGTTGATCGCGACGATCATCGGAACGCCGGCCGCCTTGGTGTGATTGATCGCCTCGACGGTCTGCGGCATCAGGCCATCATCGGCCGCCACGACGAGCACGACGATGTCGGTGACGTTGGCGCCACGCGCGCGCATCTCGGTAAAGGCCTCATGCCCCGGCGTATCGAGGAAGGTGATGATCTCGCCGCTCTTGGTCTTCACCTGATAGGCGCCGATGTGCTGCGTGATGCCGCCGGCCTCGCCAGCGACGACATCCGTGCCACGCAGGGCGTCGAGCAGGCTGGTCTTGCCATGGTCGACATGGCCCATGATCGTGACCACGGGCGGACGGGGCTTCAGGGACTCGCTGGCATCGATGTCCGCCGCCGTGTCGATCTCGACATCCGACTCGGAAACGCGCGTGATGCGGTGGCCGAATTCCTCCACGAGCAGCTCGGCGGTGTCCTGATCGATCACGTCGTTGATCGTGACCGGCGTGCCCATCTTGAACAGCGCCTTCACCAGATCGGCGCCCTTCTCCGCCATGCGATTGGCCAGTTCGCCAACGGTGATGCCCTCGGGCACCACGACATCGCGCGACTGCTTCTCGCGCTGAACAGGGCCACCGCTATGCGTGCGGCGATATTCCTTTTCACGCGCACGGCGCAGGGCCGCGAGCGACCGCGCACGAGCGCTGTCATCGTCGGCCAGGGCGCGGTTGACCGTGAGCTTGCCGGACTGGCGGCGATCGTCGGTCGCGCCACGCTTGGGACGCTCGACCTTGACCTCCGGGCGCTTGACGGGAGCCACCGGGGTGAAGCGGCGAATGGCGGGACGCTCTTCGCTGCTCCCACTGCTGTCCTGGGCAGCGGCCGGTTCCGCCGCGGGCGCATTCTTCGCCGCTTCCGCAGCAGCCTGTTCGGCGGCCTCGCGTTGGCGCTGGGCCTCCTCTTCCGCACGGCGATTCTCTTCGGCGCGGCGCTTCTCTTCCTCGTTCGCGGCGGCGCGGTCGGCCTCCTCGCGACGGCGCGCCTCTTCTAGCTCGGTCATGCGCGCTTCCTCGGCCTCGCGCATCAGCCTGGCGGTCATTTCCTGACGCGAAAGCAGGCTGTCCGTTGCGGAAGGACGCGGCGGCGGGGGCGCGGGAGCGGGACGTGCAGGCTGGGCAGCGACCGGCGGCGGCGGGGGTGCCGCGGGCTCGGGCGCGCTCGCGGCGGACTCAGCCTCACCGGGCTTGCCGATGATGCGGCGGCGCTTGACCTCGACCACGACCGTATTCTTGCGGCCATGGCTGAAGCTTTGCTGCACCTGGCCAGCCTCGACCGTCCGCTTGAGGCCAAGCGGCTTGCGGCCCAGGACCGGCTTTTCTCCGTTATTATCGCTCATCGACGAACCAAACCCTTCAAATCAAACAGAGGCCCGCCACCGCCATACTGGCGCCGGCCGGCCAATATCATTCCACGGC
>JAGIAZ010000026.1 GCA_017744605.1 Sphingobium sp.
CACACCCATGGCGATCAGCGTGAACATGTTGAGGCTGCGATTGACGAGCGACGCCCAGCCCCGCTCGAAGAACGGCCAACCTGCCCAGAGCACGACCGGTGTCGCGAGGATCATCTGCGCCCAGATCGATGCGGACATCGGGATGAGATGGTGGAGAGCAGGGAAGATGTGGCCACCCATCTCCAGGCCGAACACGGGTACCGATAGAACAAGGCCGATCCAGAAACGCCAAGTCATGTCGCGAAGTTCGGGGCTTGGTCCACTGTTCGCCGTCACCAGTGCAGGTTCCAGCGCCATTCCGCAGATCGGGCAGGCGCCGGGATGATCCTGCCGGATCTCGGGATGCATGGGGCAGGTCCAGATCGTGCCTTCCGGCGCGTTCACAGGCGCTGGCGGCGTATCGCCAAGGAAGAGCGCGGGATCGGCGACGAACTTCTCGCGGCACTTCGCGCTGCAAAAGTAGAAGGTCTTGCCGGCATGCTCGGCATGATGCGCCGTGGCATGCTGATCGACCATCATTCCGCAGACGGGGTCGCGCGCGCGCCCGTCTGCCTGGGTATCGGCCTGATGCTGATGATCATGCCCATGATGGTCGTGATGCTCGTGCTGATGCGGCTGTGCCATTGTGTCAGTCCTCCGGTGAGGCAGAAACGGATGCACCCTGACATGGCGTCAAGGTCAAGCGCGAATTGGATGGCATGGACGAGGCTCGGTCGGGCAGCGCTCGGCCCCAGTCTCTTGTGGACAGGCTTGAACTCAAGTGGGTTGATCCGGCGCAAAGCCGTGTGGTCGACATCCGTGCCAAGGGGCGATCCATTACTTTCGTCTCGACCGCATACATGCATGTCGACCGCGGCTGAGGTTGCGAGCGGATTTGGCCTGCTCTTGGAGCCGTCACGAGCTTCGTTGCGGCGACCTGTGGACGCCCTAAATTGCGCTGGCGTGGCTTGTAGGTCGAGAGGATCGTCGCCATCAGCAACTGGGTCTGGGCCGCGATCGCATAGAGCGCGAGTTGGCTCCGTGACCCAGCCAAGTCCGGGTCTGTCATTGCAGTTGCTCCAGCGGCTTGGTCAATGCCGCGTCAGAATGCGCTTCATTTCATCGATTTCCTGTTGCTGCGTGCGCTGGATGACCTCGCACAGCCGAATAATCTCGGGATCGGTCAGCCGTGCCTCCCGACACATCAGGATCGCGCCCGAATGGTGGGGAATCATCGAGCGCAGGAACTGCGCATCGCCTATCGTCGTCTGGGTTCGGATCAGCCCAAACGAACCGGCGAACACCACCACCGCTCCGACGAGCAAGGCGATATTCACCGCCCTGGATGGAAACATGTGCCGCATCGAGATGATCATCAGCACCACCATCGGCGCGACCATCATCAGCGTCATGTAGATCATGTTGAGATTGTTGTAGAAGCTGGTGAGACCGTCGATCATCACGAACATCACCAGGTACATGATGATGCCGCTGACGAGGGTCTGCAGTGCGAGGCTGCGATAGCCGCTGTTCATCGCCTTCATATCGCCCATATAGGGGCTCCTCGGGTCGATCCCCCCGCAGTCAAATGCATGATCACCACCATCGGCAAAGAGTTCCCGCCAGATCAGAACCAGAAGCGCACGCCGGCGACGAAGCTCGTCCTGGAGGGGCCTTCGCCATCCGCGCGCGCAAAGTCGGCTGTGCGGCCGGTCTTCGCCTCGTAGGAAATGCCGACATAGGGTGCTAACTGGCGACGCACTTCGTAGCGGAGCCGAAGACCAAGCTCGGTATCCACAAGGCCCGCGCCGATCCGGCTCTCGGGCACGTCCTGCGCCGACAGGTTTAACTCGACCCGCGGCTGAAGGATCAGCCGCTGAGTGATGCGCTGGTCGTAATAGCCTTCGAGCCGGCCGAGCAGATCGCCCTTGGTGCTGAGGAACAGCGCCCCCTCGACCTCGAACATATAGGGCGCCAAGCCCTCGACGCCGACCGTCGCATAGGTGCGCTTCGGCCCCCGGCCGAAGTCATGGCGAACGCCCGCCTGGAGGTTGAAAAAGGGGTCAATCGCGCGGCTGTAGAGCGCCTGCGCCTCGCCGCTTTCAAGGCGGTCGCCGAACGTGCCTTCGCCCTCGGACTTGAGCCAGAGCCGGTCGACGTCACCGCCGACCCACGCCTCGCCATCCCAGTGATAGCTGTCGCCGCCTTTCTGCGCGCGATATTCGGCGAGGTTAAACATGACCTGCGAGAGGGTTCGGCCACCCTGCTCGCGCATCATCCGCGCGCGCGCGCGCGCCATCTCAGCGGGCGGGAACTGGCGGTCGGCATAATGATCCATCGGAGGTGGCGGCGCCGCAGCGTCGCCGGCGGGAAGCGCGGTTCCCGTCGTCGCCATACCGGCATGAGCATCGGCTGCGCCATGCTGGTCCGGCATGGTCATGCCTGGCATCGACGGCATGGCACCGGACTGTGACGGAGCCATGGTCATACCAGGCATCGCCGAATGGTTCATGCCCTCCATCGTGGCAGCGGGCTTGGCCGGCCTGGGTTCCGGGTTGGCGGCCGCCGGCCTGGCCGAGGGTTTTCGCGCCGGCCGCTCGGCGGGAAGCTTCTTCGCGGCGGGCTTCTTCGCGGCGGGCTTTTTCGCCGCAGGCATCTTCATCCCAGGCATGCTCATCCCGGGCATGTTCATGCCGCCGTTCTGCGAACCGTCCTGTGCCAGCGCGGGCTCGACGGTCAGCAGCGCCACGCAAGCAGCGAGTATGACAATGAGGCGTATCATGCGCCGTCTCCGTTCGGGCGGACACTCACGACCCGCATCATCCCCGCCTCCATGTGGTAGAGAAGGTGGCAATGGAATGCCCAGTCGCCGACGGCGCTGGCGGTGAAGTCCCAAGTGACCTTGCCGCCGGGCTGGACGATCACCGTGTGCTTGCGGGGGCCGTGGTCACCATGGCCGGTGACGAGTTCGAAGAAATGGCCGTGAATGTGGATCGGGTGGCTCATCATCGTGTCGTTGATGAGGGTCACGCGCACCCGCTCTCCCTCGACGAACGGGATCGGCTCCATATGGTCGGACATCTTCTCGCCGTCGAACGACCACATGAACCGTTCCATGTTGCCGGTCAGGTGGACGTCGATGCTGCGCGACGGCGCGCGCACGTCCGGGTTGCGGTCGAGCGCCATCAGGTCTTTGTAGACGAGCACGCGGTAGCCGGCGTCCTCGAGCCCTTGGCCGGGCTCGCCGGTGCGGTCGACCGGCATAGGCGCGATCGTCTGCACGCCGGGGCCGCGCTTGACCGGCGGCGCGTTGGAGAAGGTGCGCATCTTCATCGACGCCATATTCATGGCGCCCATGCCGCCGCTCTGCTGACCCGCCGTGCTCGTGACGGAACTGTGGTCCATGCCCTGCATTGCCCCGTGATCCATTCCGGGCATGGCGCTTTGATCCATGCCGGGCATCGATCCCCTGTGCGCCATCGCGGCCCCGCCCGGGGCCGCCAGCTTCGCGGAAGCGTTTTGCTCGGCTGTCGGGTCGATGCCGCGCGTTCCGGCGGTATGTCCGCCCGACATGTCCATTCCTTCCATGCCCGGCATGCCCGGCATGCCCGACATGTTCGACATGTCCATGCCCATGTCCTTCATGGTCGCCAGCGGCCGTTTGCGGAGTGGTGGCACGTCGCCCGCCATGCCGGGGCGCGGTGCCAGCGTCGCGCGCGCCATGCCCGAGCGGTCGACGGCCTCGGCGACGATCGTATAGGCCCTGTCCTCAGAGGGAGTGACGATCGCATCGTAGGTTTCGGCGACGCCGATCTGGAACTCGTCAACCTCGACGGGCATGACGTTCTGACCGTCGGCCTGCACGATCGAGAGCCTCAAGCCTGGAATTCGCACATTGAAATTGGTCATGGACGAGGCGTTGATGATCCGCAGTCGCACGCGCTCGCCGGGCTTGAACAGCGCGGTCCAATTGTCGCGTGGACCATGGCCGTTGACGATGTAGGTATAGGCGACGCCTGTCACGTCCGAGATGTCGGTCGGGTCCATCCGCATCCGCCCCCAGTCGAGCCGATCCTTTAGGGACTGGTCGCGGTCGGCGAGGAGGCCCGCGAACGTCTGGCGCTGGCGATTAAAATGGCCCGGATCGACCTTGATCCGGCGGAAGATCGCCTCCGGCGGCAACGGGCTGTGGTCAGCGAGCACGAGCACATGTTCGCGCTCATGTTGGACGGGATCCGGGCCGGCGGGATCGATGACGATTGGGCCGTAGTGGCCCAGCTGCTCCTGGAAGCCGGAATGGCTGTGATACCAATAGGTGCCCGATTGCCGGATCGGGAATTCGTAGAGATAGCTCGATCGCGGCTTGATGCCAGGGAATGAAACTCCGGGCACGCCGTCGAACTGCGGCGGCACGAGCAAGCCATGCCAGTGGATCGAGCTGTCCTCGTCAAGCTCGTTGATTACGTTGAGCCGGACCGTTTGTCCTTCACGCAGACGGAGCAGGGGGGCGGGGATCGTGCCGTTGACGCCGATCGCGCTCGATCGGCGGCCATCGATCATCATCGTCTGGCGCGCGATCCGCAGCGTGATGTCGTTGCCCGATAGCGTCGGCAGCGGGCGGGCGATGCCGGCCGACACCGGCTGCGCCCAGGCCGGCAGCCAGGCCGACAGTGCGGCCGCTCCAACGCCCACGCCCGCGGCGCGCAGGAGGGACCGTCTGTCGAACTCGGAAAGGTTCATGATAACCCCGTTAAATCTGTCTATGATTGAATACGCGAGATGCCGGCTTACTCCTCATCGCGGCCAAAAAATTCGACCTGTGTGTCCGGCTAAGCTTCGCGAAGGCGTTCGCGTAGGAGACTGCGGGCGCGATATAGTCGCGTTTCTGCGGCCTTCTCGCTGATGTTGAGTAGCCGGGCGGTTTCAGCTTGGCTCAGTTCCTCTATGGTGCGTAGGACCAGCACTTCTCTCAGGCGCTGCGGCAGTTGGGCGATCTCGGTCATAGCCTGCGCCAGTTCCTGCTTGGCTTCGATCTGCTGCAGCGTGCCGATAGACCCATCGGGAACGGTTTCGACGGACTCGATCGGTAGTGCGAAGGAGAAGAATTGTCGTACCTTCTGGCGGCGCGCAAAGTCCCGGCATTTGTTGAGCGCAATGCGGGCGATCCAGTGCCGGAACGGCCTCTTTTCATCATAGCGCTTCAAGGCGGCGAAGGCGGCAATGAAGCTGTGCTGCGTGATCTCGAGTGCGGCATCGTTATTCCCCGTCTGGCCTCGGGCCAGCCGAAACACGGCCTCGCGATGCCGGTCCATGAGCATGCGATAGGCGGCCTGTCGCCCGCCGACAGCCAAGGCGGCGAGTTCACCGTCCGAACAGGCCGCGAGATCGAGCATCAACGCTCCTTGGCAGTCAACGCCTTGACGACCGACACGTCGAAGCGCGCGGCCTGATCGGGCCGAAGCACCCCGCGCATCGCGAAGATATGCTCGAGCGTTGCCTTCTGGAGCTCACCCATGATGTGATGGGATTGATCGACCGCGGCGCTCACCTGTGGGCCATAGCCATGTTCAGCCTCGATAGCCGCGGCAAGCCGGGCATTGTCGGCGCGAAGCTCCAGCTCGAGCGCTTGGCGTCGAACCGCGAACTGCCGCTCGATCTGATGGATCCGCCGCTCCTGATTGTCGTCGAGATCGAGCTGTTCATGCAAAAGCTGATGAAGCTCTGATTCCACTGGCGTGGGCGGATTGATCCAGGTGCGGCCGATGAAGGCGCCGCCCAAGGCAGCGCCGAAAGCCAGCAGCACGATCAGGCCGAAGCGGATGCGCTCATTCATTCGCGGCACCCAGCAGGGTCGACGGGGCGAGAGGGCCAGGCGCGACAAGAGAGGAAATCGGCACAGGTGTCGATGCGTGCGCGGGAACGAGAGTGCCAGCGAGGCCGGTGCTCATGGAAAGGAGGGCCACCAATGCCAGTCCCTTGCTTGACAACATTGGTCGCTGAGCATCCGCGATCCCGTTGAAGACGGCAGCGTCTATGCCGGGGAGGCGGGGATCGAGAGGCAGCTCACGAAGCCGCCCAAGCAGGCTGTCAATGTCGTCCATGGCATGCACTTCCGTCTCTTGAGTTGGCAGGTCTCGAAGGGCTTTACGCATGCAAAGCGCATGGCCCTCAAAAAATCCACCCGTGTATGAGGGGTGGGACGTGGCGATGCGTATTCCGAGCAGTTGCCACAAAGGAGACCTGAAAGATGAAGTTCTCGAAAGCTGCTGCCGCAATCGGCACACTCGCTTTGCTGATAGGCGCTGCCCCGGCATTTTCGCACGCAAAGCTGATCTCTTCGACCCCTGCCGCCGGCGCGACCGCGAGCGGCGTCAAGACCGTTACCCTGACCTTCGACGACGCGCTGATGGCGCCCCTGTCGGGGCTCGATATCGTCATGGGAGCGATGCCCGGCATGGCCGCTATGAAAATGACGGGTGTCAAAGTCAAAGTTGGCTCAGGCGGAAAGTCGTTGGTCGCGACGCTTGCCAAGCCGCTGCCCGCCGGCTCTTATGACGTAAACTGGCATGTGGTGAGCGATGACAATCACCGCATCACCGGTAAAGTCAGCTTTACCGTCAAGTGAGATGGAGCCCGGCTTGATCCACCTGGCCCGCTGGGCTCTGTATCTCGATACGGGGCTCATGTTCGGCATGCCGGCAGCCGCAATGGCTGTCGGTGGCTGTCAAGTGCTGACGCGCTGGCGTGGCCTTCTCATCGGCGCTGGCCTGTTCTGCATTCCGCTCAGCATCTTCGGCTTTCTGCTGAACCTTTCCGTGATGGCGGACCTGAGCCTGGGCAATCTCGATCGCGGATTGATCATCACTTTGCTGTTCGGCTCGGCCCTCGGCCTGGCGCTGACTGCGCGTTGCCTCGCTGCTGCGATTTACGTGCTTTTGATGGCGAGAAATTTTACCCGCTCATCATTGGTTCTCGGCGGTGTGACCGTCATCACCCTTGCTTGGTCCGGACATGGCGGCGCTTCGGAGGGCGCACTGGGCTATGTCAGACTTATTGGCGACATCCTGCATCTTCTCGCGGCATCGGCGTGGATCGGAGCGCTCGCCCTGTTTCTCCTTGCGCTGCTCAATGTTGATGTTCTGGATGCTGGCGTGGAGGCGCGGGTAGGACCGTTGCTGTCCGCGTTTGCGCTCCCTGGCAGCGTCATAGTCGGAACGCTACTCATCACCGGCTTCTCGAACATGTGGTTCATTGCGCAGCCAGCCGACTGGTCAACAATCGCGCAGGACTCTTACGGTCGAGCGATGCTCGCAAAGCTGGCACTGTTTCTCACCATGCTCGGACTCGCGACAGTCAATCGTTTTATTCTGGTTCCTCGCCTTCTGGGCCAGAATCAGGAGCGCAGAGCAGTCAGCATTGCCAAGGTTACCATTGCAGTTGAGGCGGCTGCGGGAATTGTGATCCTCGCGCTCGTGGCTTGGCTGGGCACTCTCGATCCAACTGCGACGTAATTCAGCGATCGAAGCCGCCCTCTAAGCAGCCATCGACCGCCAAGCCGCTCTCCTCGGTAGCAGCCGTTCGTTCAGCATCCAAATGCGAGGTTTATCCTCCCCAGGGGGATAGGATTTTCAAGTTCAGTCTGCTAGCGGTCAGTTCATGACCTCACTCACTGACCTGCTTCAGCAAAGCGCCCCGCATGCGTGGCTGTTCGTTCCAACCGCTATCCTTTTGGGCGCGCTGCACGGGTTAGAGCCCGGTCACTCCAAAACAATGATGGCCGCTTTCATCATCGCAGTGCGCGGCACGGTGAGACAGGCGGTCCTGCTCGGCCTTGCGGCGACGCTCTCGCATACCGCTGTGGTGTGGATCGTAGCGCTGGGCGGCATGTGGCTATTCGGCGGGCTGAATGCCGAGCACACCGAACCTTATTTCCAGCTCGCGTCCGGTCTTCTCATCGTGGTAATCGCGGCGTGGATGCTGTGGCGCACACGTCGCGAACAGATCGCGGCAGCACATTTCCTTCACGACCATGACCATCATCACCGCTATGGGCATAGCCACCATCACCATCATCATCACGACGATCACGACCATGGTCATCATCATGATCATGCTGAGCCGGGCGAGGTCGAGGAGCGCGGGCTCGAGGTCGCGACCGGCGGGTTCATTGATGCGCACGAGATGGCCCATGCGAAAGACATTCGCCGTCGCTTCTCAGGCCGCAATGTCACGACCGGTCAGATCATCCTATTTGGCCTGACCGGCGGGCTCATCCCATGCCCTGGCGCGATTACGGTGCTTATGCTCTGCCTTCAGCTTCAGCGGCTGGCGCTCGGCGCCGTGCTGGTGCTCTGTTTTTCCATCGGCCTTGCCATAACGATGGTCACGTCCGGCGTGATCGCGGCGGTCAGCGTGCGGCAGGCGTCGAAGCGCTGGAGCGGCTTTGGTGAAATTGTGCGTAAGGCGCCTTACGCTTCTGGCGGCGTCATCCTACTGGTCGGACTTTATGTGGCCGTCCACGGCTGGGTCGGACTGCCGCGCTGAGGAGAGGAACTGAGCGATGAGCCATGCCGCCAATCCAGATCTCGTTAGCCGCCTCAAGCGTGCGCAGGGCCACCTTGCCAAGATCGTCGAGATGGTCGCCGAAGGACGCGATGGCCTGCAGATCGCCCAGCAGATGCAGGCTGTGATCGCTGCGCTCGACAAGACCAAGACCTTGCTCGTCAGCGACCATATCGAGCATCATCTGGAAGAGCTGGCCGGACCGCTGCCCAAAGCGACGCGCGATGAGCTAGCGAAGCTGGGCGAGCTCGCGAAATATCTCTGACAGCCCATGCGGCTTGCGACGGCCCGGGTGGGAGCCGATTATGCTCAGACCCGCAAGCGCGAGAAGGCACGCGTCCAAATAGCGACCGACTTTGGCCGTTTTTCCAGGGGTTGGCTGCAGCCACGCCTCACCCCTCATACAAGATTGTTCGCCTGCATGTAGAGTCAAACACTCCTGCTCTTAACTGCTATTGCGACTTATTCGCGACTTCTCTAGTGAATCGATGAACCCGGAACAGCAGAGTGTGGCTCACGTGATTCAATATCGGCGGACTTCGCCAAACCGACGACATGGGCACGACGTGCGCACATGGCAGCTTTGCCAGTGACGGCATTTCTTCTAACGGCTTCATGCCTTTGCGCGGCAGGCGGCGCTGTCGTGCTGCGCTTCGCCTGGGGCCGCGCACATCGCTCGGCCTCGTTGAATGCGCTGGGTTGGGCACTGTTCGCGCTGGCGGCCTTTCTGGCCTGGCCTGCGGCGGGCGCTTGGGGGGAAGCGGTCGCCAGCTTGTTCGGCATGAGCACAGCCTTGCTACTTCTCACTCACGCTGCAGCAGTCACACCGGTTTCGGGTGCTAAAGCACCCAATCGCCGCGTTGGCATGCTGCCTCTGAAAGGCGAGCCACTGAACCTTGCAAGGCGGCTCGTCACTTTCTGCATCGTAGCGTTGCTGGCCATGATCGTCTCCATCGGCGTGGCCATTGCCGCCAAGTCGGCCCTTATCCTGGCCGGAGCCGGGGACGCCAATGCCATTGTAGTGGCTTTCTTCGTCATGCCACTGACCTGGACGACCCTGTCTTTGGTCCTGCTCATGCAGGAAAAGCGTGCGCGGCAATATTGGACATTGCTGCTTTGGGCCGTTCCCGGGGTGGTGGCGGTGATCGCGGAGCTGGCGGCATGAGCAAGATCGAAGCCGCCACCGTCAAGCGGGCGCTGTCCGCCCACGCCGCAATCGGACTGCTGGCCGGTGCCCTGCTGTACCTCGTGAGCCTGACCGGTACCGCGGCGGTGCTGTTCGAAGAGTGGCAACGGGTCGAGCAGCCGGTCGCGCCGGAGATGGCGTCGATCGACCCCGCCGACGTGCAAAAGGCTGTCGAGGCCGTGATGGCGCTCGAGGCGGGCAAGCCGAAGACGACGCATCTCTATGTGCACATGCCGGTCGAATCGCTGCCGCGCACGACCATCACCACCGATCACCAGGCGCTGCATATCGACGCGCAGGGCAGGGTCGCCGGGCCCGAGCAGATTGCCTGGTCGGACTTCATCGTCGAACTTCATTACGCGCTGACCATGCCGGGCGTCGTCGGCGTCACCATCGTCGGCGCACTCGGCGTGATGATGCTGGCGCTGTCGCTCTCAGGCGTGATCGCCCATCCCCGCATTTTCCGCGACGCCTTCCGTCTCCGTGCGCGGGACCGCAATGGGCTGGGCCTTGCCGACTGGCACAACCGGCTCAGCGTCTGGACGCTGCCGTTCACGCTGGCAATCGCGCTGACCGGCGCCGTGATTGGCATGGCCAACATCACGGCTTGGGGCATCGCCAAGCTCAACTATGGCGGCCAAGTCGAAGCGGTCTACGCGCCGATCTTCGGGGCGGAAGCCAAGACGGACGCATCCGCTGCGCCGGCGCCGAACGTAGCGGGCGCGCTGGACTATATGCGCGCGCACTATCCGTTGGCGAAGGTCACCTATGTGACGCTGCACGATCCCGGCACAAGGGGGCAACATGTCCAGATCCTGGGCGTGCACTCAAAGCGGCTCATTTTCGGCGAATATTATAATTTCGATGCGCAAGGCCGCTTCGTCGGTGTCGCAGGCCTGTCGGACGGCCATCTCGGCCAGCAGGCGGCGGCGTCCAACTATGATCTGCATTTCGGCAATTTCGCCGGTCTGCCGGTCAAGCTCGCCTATGTCCTGTTCGGCCTGGCGCTGACCGGCATCTGCGCGACCGGCAGCTACATCTGGCTGGGCAAGCGGCAACGTCGCGGCATCGACGAGCCGCGGCTGCGCGCTACGTGGGACGCGGTGGTATGGGGCGTGCCGCTGGCGCTGGCCGGCACCTTCGTGCTGCGCAAGCTGATGGGCAATGCCGCGCCGCTTGCACCGACATTCTGGCTCGCGATGCTTGCGGTGCTGGTCGCCGCGCCCTTCGTGCCGGCGCCCGGACGCCTGGCCAAAGTCCTGGTTCGCGCGCTGATCCTGACGTCCGGCCTGGGCGCGATCCTGGTCTTTTCGGGTCACTAAGAGACAAGGGGCTGTTCATTAATGATAATGACTTGCAAAAGCATATAAGGAAGTTAGGAGCGCGTATCGCATCAAGGGGATTCTCTCAAATGTATGCTCTCATTGCCTTCCTCGCCGCAGCCGCCGCATCGTCCGATCTTGCCGAGGCCGCCGATCCGGCCGCTGCCTCTGACGTCATCATCGTCACCGGCGAGCGCACCGAGGGCGCGGACGACTATGCGGTGCGGGCGCAGACCACGACCAGCCGCTTCCCGATGAGCCAGCGCGGGACGCCGCAGTCGATGAGCGTGGTGACCAATGCGCAGATTCGCGATTTCCAGCTCAACGACGTGAATGCGCTGCTGGCGACGGTGCCGGGCGTCAACGTCCAGGCGGCCGAGACGGATCGCGTCTATTATTCGGCGCGCGGTTTCGACATCCAGACCTTCCAGGTCGACGGCATTGGCCTGCCGTTTGCGTTCGAGATCCAGACCGGCTCGATCGACACGGCGATCTACGACCATATCGAGGTGGTGCGCGGCGCCCCCGGCCTGCTCTCGTCGACCGGCAATCCCTCGGCTGTGATCAACTTCATCCGCAAACGCCCGCTCAAGGACTTCCAGGCCACGGGCAGCGTGCAATATGGCTCGTTCGACAATCTCCGCCTCGACGGAGACGTGAGTGTGCCGCTCACCCGGAACGGCACGGTCCGCGTCCGTGGCGTGGGCGCCTATGTGAACAGCGACAGCTATCTGGATCGCTACCGGCTGCGTCGCTGGACGGGCTATGGCATCGTCGAGGCCGACCTCGGCGCGGATACGACGGTCAGCGCCGGCTATGGGCACCAGGACCACGAAACCCATGGCGCGACCTGGGGGGCGCTACCGCTCTATTATACCGACGGCACGCGCATCGACCTCGCGCGCTCCACCAACACCGGCCCGGACTGGGCAAGCTGGAACGTGACCGATCGCCAGATCTTCGGCGACGTCACACATCACTTCGGCAAGGACTGGGTGCTGCGCGTGACCGCCAACCGCCGCGCGATCAACGAGGACGACAAACTCTTCTACGTCTACGGCAATCCCGACCGGACAACCGGGGACGGCATCTTCACCTATCCCGGCGCCTTCCGCGCCCAGACCCGCAACCTGACGCTGGACGCCTATGTCGCGGGTAAGGTCGCGCTGTTCGGCCGCGAGCACGACGTGATGTTCGGCATCAACCGCAGCGCGCAGGACTACAAGCAATATTCGAGCTACGACTATAGCCAGGTCGGCGTCGCGCTGCCGCTCCGCTCGGCCTTCTCCGGTAGTTTCCCGCTGCCGGCCTTCCCCGCGACTTACGATCTCAGCCTCGATACGCACACCAAGCGCGAGACGGCCTATGGCCTGGTCCGGCTACACCTCGCCGACCCCCTGAAACTGATGGTGGGCGCCAACGTCACCCATGCGACGAGCGAGGGCTATTCCTACGGCACGCCAACCGACTATGATCGCACCCGGGTCCTGCCCTTTGTCGGCGCGACGCTGGACCTCAACGGCAATCTCAGCGCCTATGCGAGCTTCGCGACAATCTTCAATCCGCAGAGCCAGGTCGATGCCAGCCACAAGATTCTCGATCCGATCGAGGGCGACAATCTCGAGGCGGGCATCAAGGGCGAGTGGTTCGGCGGCAAGCTGAACGCCAGCATCGCGATCTTCCAGGCGCGGCAGAACAATACGGCGGAGTCCGCCGGCTTCGACGCTACGATCGGCCAGACCATCTATCGCGGCGTCGATGCCAAATCGCAAGGCATCGAGTTCGAGTTTGGCGGGGAGATCTTCGACGGGCTGCAGGCGACCGGCGGCTACACGCTGATGCGGATCCGCGGCGAGAACGACAAGGTCGCGCGGACCTTCGTGCCGCGCAACACGGCGCGCCTCAATATCACTTACGCGCCGCCGTTGCTCAAGAAGCTGAAACTCGGTGCCTCGGCGCAGTACCAGAGCCGCATCTACTTCGAACCCGGCACGACCTCGGTCACCACCGGCAAGCCCATCCGCCTCACCCAGGACGGCTATCTGCTCATCGACCTGCTGGTGCGCTACGACCTCACCGATCACATCTCGCTGAGCGCCAACCTCAAGAATGTGACCAACGAGAAATATCTGAACGCGCTGAACTATGATCAGGGCTTCTACGGGGCGCCGCGTAGCGTGCTCGGGACGATTTCAATGAAATACTAGGCCGCCGCCGTCAAGCATGCGGGCCACGATGATAAATAGTGTCTCGGCCGGCTTCCCTGGGGGGGCGATTTTCCTGGCGCTTCCAAGGAGCCGATCGAGGGCTGCTTTCCGGAAGCTCCCTAAAAAAGCGGTGCAATCCGGGACGGATCGAAACCGGAGCAGTGCAACGCCGAAGTCGCGAACATCGGCCCCGCAAAATAGGTAGCGCGCGAGCCCCATTGCCCACTGAATCTCTGCGGAAACGCCCAAGCTTCCCAAGATGACGGCGAACACGGGATCGGCCCCGATCGGGCAGGCGCAGCATGTCCGGAATTGATGCGCCCCCGGGCACACGACGGGGCCCCGGGGGTGTGCTGTCGATGTTCGCTATGCTTCGTCCTGAACGACTGCCGAACATCGAGTTCAGGGCTTGTGCAGCCGCCGGATGCGACAACCCGGTCAGGATGAGTTTTGGAGGATGACATGAAACTGAAGGTCGCTTTTCCCCTTATTGGGGCTGCCGCATTCGCTTTGCTGGTCCCTGCCGCCGCGTCGGCGCAGGGCAGGTTTTCCATCATCATTGGCACCGGCGGCTACGGCTACCCCACTTATGACCGGTACCGAACGCAGAATTGGCACCGTGATATGCACGACGATCTGGATGACGAGCATGACGATATCCATGGTGAGCTCGATGAGCAGCACGCCAGGGCGCACGAACAATGGATGACCGCGCGAGAGCATCGACAACTGCACCGCTACCTCGATCGAGAGCATGAGCGTGCGGACGATGAATTGCGCTGGGAGCATGCGCGCGAACACCGGCGCGAATCCTGGCAAAACTATAGCCGGTATCGCCCTTCTGATGGATATGAGGGTTGGTGAGTTTCCTGAAAGTTCGGTCTCCGCTCCAAAAGGCGACATTCACGATGCCTCGCTTGGTTACCGAAACCGGCCGTTCATTCACGCGGCGAATTATAGGGCTCTTGGACCGCTTGCTGACTGGCAACTGGGGGGATTGCCAAGCGTCAAAGCGGACGTCGTTCCGTCAACACCACTGCCATCGCTTTTTACATATTTATGATACAGCCAGTCGGGCGTCGGCAAATTCTGCTTCGATACGGATAGCTTCGTCGTTACCGGCTTGGCTCCGCACCTCCAAAAGCTCATAAAGCGCAGTTTCAAGAAAGGCGCGATCGCTCCATCCCTTGGCGCGACTAAGGTCGCCCAGATGCCGGAAAGCGCCTGCTATATCGAGTCCCGCAAATATCTGCGGCTGCTTGTGGCGAAAAGTGCCCAAAACTCTGATTGCATTTTTGTAAATTGAGTCGAGATGATCCTCGGCAATCCGACGCTTGATATCGAATACCGCATCCCACGTCTCGATCCGAGCCGTATCTCCGACGAGGTCTACCTGCCATAGCGGCAGGCCATCTTCGCGAGCAAAAAGTTGAGAAGCCATTAGGCTGACCTGGACAGGCGCTGCGGCATAAGGGTCGAAGCATAGACGCCGCACACCGCCATCGTCGCGGAGGATATCCTGGCCGCCCTTATAGCTGCTATTACACTTCGGGCCCATCGGTACGAGGTTGCGAGCATTGGCGCCGGCGAAGGGATAGAGGCTTACTGCTAGGTAGTGATCAAGCGGCTCACGCTTGGACGACGCGCCGGAGAAATACTCACATCCGCAGAAGCCGCAAATCCGGTGTTCAACGAGCGCCAGGAACGCCTTGTAATTGTTGTCGCGGATACCGAGCCGCGCGAGCATCTCGAAGGCTTTCTCGAAGAAGTGCTTCAGCGGGTCACGCGTGTCGTGCGGCAAATCCTGGAGCCGGTGTGCGACGCGGTTCCCCGCAAAGAGCTCAACCAATGCGGCTTGATCGTCCATCGCTTGTCTGACAGCCGCGCGACCCTCCACAGGAAGTAGTTCATATTGATCGAGCAGGCGTGTGCGCAGCTCCTCCAATCGAGTGTATCGTCTCAGGCCGTCACGACGGTCGGCGGAAATGCAGTCGGGCCATGCGGTGCGCGCTACCCCTGCGTCGAGGCAGTCCATGTCGCGCCTCAGAACATCGCTGACGCAACTATGCAGCCAATTATCCGCCGCCGCTTCAATGGGATACGAGAAAAACACCGGGTCCGGTAGCTATGACTTAAGTTTGCGCAGATGGTCGAGCAGAAGCACTTTCTCGACCGACGCCCCTAGGCGAGGCACGGCCGCTTCAATCTTCGATTCGTCTTTCGACACCATCAACTCTTGGATTTCTTTGCGAGCAATATCCGAGATCGGCGGCTCGACGCGAAAGCAATGCTCGAGGATCTGGTCGAAACTTGCTCCATAGGTCTCGATCTCCGGCGCCCGCGGGCGGACCTTGCCGTCAACGCGCTCGAAGATAACTACATTTTCGCGCGGCATGTCCGACGGCACAAACGGAGCATGCGTTGTAAGCACCACTTCCTGTGCTGCGGCACTGGAAGATTGGGAGCGCGGCCCGTCCGCGGTCGGCACTGATCGCAGCCGGTCCATGAATGCCACGCGCCATTGCGGATTGAAGTGCGATTCCGGCTCATCGAGCAGAAATAGAACGTTAGACTCGCCAATCATCGCGAAAACCCCGAGGATCTCGACGAGTTGATGCTCGCCGTCGGAAAGCGACACGTAATCGACGATCCGTTCCTCTTCGCCAGCCCGGAATGTTACTTGCTCGAACCTGAAGACCTTGTCCTCATCCGGCGGTTCAGGGAGGCGCGCGGCGAAACGCTGCGAAGAGACGGCGCGCTCAAACCGTCGACGCGCCGACCGCGAAATGGCGAGGTCGTTTAAGAGCGCCAGCTTGTGAAGCGCGCGATAAAGCTCGAATGCGCTGTCGAAGAATGATCGGAACGCAGTGCTGGTCTCCGCATCGCACCAATAGTCGAATGTGTAAATTTCACGTGCTTCTTCGTAATCCCAGCAAGTCGAACAGGCTTTCAGATTAGCTATATATGTTTCTAGCTCGTCAGTAAGCTGAACCCCTTTGCGTCCGGACTGCCTACGTCCACTTGCCGACGTCCGTCCGCTGGCAAGTTGGATCACACAGCGCACCGATCGCAACGAGTCGAGTGCCGCTACCTCCAGCAAAGTTGATCGTTGCTCGACCGTTCCCAACAGGAGATTGGCGACGAGAAGCTCGAGATGGGTTCCGTAATCGATTAGCATCAGACGTGGCTCAAGCGGATCTCCGCCATCGCTCGGCGCCGCTGCAGCGTCGTTGAGCAGTGCTCGGTTGGTGACTTCTTGGGCGTATCCCGAGCGGCTCGCGAAGAACGGGACGCTAAGCGTCTCATTCTCGCCCGACGTGTAGCCGATGATGCGGCGCGGGAGCAATTTAGCGGTCTCGGGATTGCTTGGGAGATGAGCGACCCATTCGCCGTCCACCAACGTCTCAATGTCGATCGCTTCGTCTGCTACCGATCGCGACAAACGAACATGGACCCGCTCGCCGCCCGGCCAGATCAAATATTCGAGCGAAAACGCTTGGCTGGGCGGCGGAGTCTGGCGTTCCTCTGCCGGCGCGCACGCGTGCCAAGCGGTTTGGAAAATCTCGGCGAGCGTTTGCAGAAACTGGGACTTACCGGTGCCGTTGCGACCAATCAGGCACACAGGCTCGAATCGCACCTCGTCCTGTGAGAATTCCTCGCGCAGATAGAGTTCCAGGCCATCCAAGATGCCACCGCAGCGGTCCGACCGACCGATTTCAACGCTCAGGATTTTCATGCGATCTTGACTAGCTTCATCTTGCGCTCACGACTGTCGTAGCGCTGGGCGAGATGATTTGTACTGATCAACTCGAAGATCAGGTCCTTGAGCTCTTCATAGCTGCCCGGAGCGTCTGCGCGTACCTGATCGAATGCCAAACCGCTGCTCGGCCAGACCTCGAGCCGGCGTACGAGATATTCGCGCACATTGTCTAGATGCGCTGAGCTGCGATTGGGCATTTTTGTCCTTCCTCGCCGCGGTTGCGGGATCTTGTCCCGAACGGGCATTGACAGAATTTGACTTGCTGGCAGCTCGTCCGGGCGTTGGTCGACCAGATCACCGTCAAATGCCTTACGCAGGAGCGCTTGCTCAAGCTTGTCGACTAGATTGGCGCATCGTTGGTTGTCACGCATGACGGCGTCGAGCCGACCCGACAAACGGTCTAGTTCGGCGAGAACCGCCTTCATCTGCTCCCGAGGCGGTAACGGTACCGGCAATTCCTTGAGAATACGGCCGGTGATCTTTGGCATGGTGCTGGCCGAGCCGGTTGCGTGATCCCGGAAGTATCGTCTTGCGGCGGGACTATTGAGATAGCGCGCAACGTAACGGCGAGTGATCTCATCATCGATCCGGATCCGCATCATGAGATCTGGATAGATATAAGTCTGTGGAGGGCCATCGAAGATCGCCGAGGCTCCAACGTGTTCGAGCGCATTTGCGCGCTGAATCAGCAAATCGCCCGGACGAAGCCAGTATCTGGAATTTGGAGGCGGTGTAACGTTCACGCGCTTCACCGCTGCCTCATCCAGACGCAACACCCCGGACGTAGTCGCGGTAAGTCGTAGCGACAATGTGCCTGACGCACCCATTACACCCGCTGGGGAAAGACCGTTGGCCGGTCCTTCGGCAATGAGCGAGGAGAGTGGTACCGTCGACCAGTTTGACGGCTCGCGTGACCCGTTCGATCGCTTCGCGCCGGCGAGCCTACCCCGAAATGCGGCAATCTCAGCAGCACGGCGCTGTTGAGAAACCAGCCGCTTGACCCGTTCAAGGTCGGCGCGCACCAGAGCGCAGCGCGCTAGCAGCGGTTCTAGCTTAGCAACGATCCGACGCTGCTCGTCCGTAGGCGCGAGCCGGACGGGGAACGCGAGCAGTCGCCCCATGTCCACGCTTTCAACCGTGGTGCCGGACTTGACCGCAGTGTCGAGAAAACGCTGCGCTACCGCGCGCAGATAAAGCGCGACATAACGCGCATCGATGCCTTGCCGCGGCGTGAGTGCTTTCAAGTCCTGATTGAACGCCACCTCTTTCACGGTCACAGCGACTGGCAGGCTGTGTTGCAGGATACCGCTTCGTGTAACAATCAACACCGATCCGGCCAACGCGAGCTTAAAGGAAGGCGATTGCCGTGCCGCCTCGTTGAGCTTGTCCTGTGCGTCCTCGACGACGCTCACTTTCATGTCCTTGGGCGAGACCCAGGGGATCGTGCCGTCGCGCCAGAATTGATCTTCAGATTTGCGCGGCGTGCCGCCGCCGCGCCAGTCTCCCAACTCGCCAAGCGTCGCCTCAACCCAGCCTTCGGGAAGATCTTGCCTTTGGGACGCGCTGTTCACAGCGTAGCGCTCGCCTCGTCGAAGCTTGCCAGCCAAGGTCGAAAGGACGCCCCAATCGACATCACAGACGACCATCGTCGGCGATCGTGGCGACGGCATCCAGCTCGACCTCCTCGGCGATCGATTCCAACTCGGAAAGGGCCGATCGTAGGTAGGCAGCGATCGCGGCGGTCAGATCCTCAGGCTCGGTGAGGTCCGCGTCGACATCATCTATCTCATCCCGCAACCAGCTAATATCGAGATTGTCATTTCGAGCAGCCAGTTCCTTACGCGTGAAGCGTCGGAACCGGCCACTGATTCCTTGGTCACGGCGCTCACCCTTACCATCGGCCTGTGCCCCGAACGCTTCTACAAAGCCATCGAAATAATCGATCCCGAGGGGATTAGAGCGCCCCCAGGTGGGGGAGTTCGATCTCAGATCGTAAATCCACAGGTCGCTGGTGCCGGCCGTAGACTTGGTGAAGAAGATCACGTTGGTCTTGACGCCCTGAGCGTAGAAGATCCCCGGCGGCAGACGGAGAATGGTATGCACGTCGCAGGATTTGAGCATCAGGTCGCGCAGCGCGCGCCCGCGGCCGTCATCGAACAAGACATTGTCGGGAACCACGATCGCGGCGCGTCCTCCTTCGCTCAATGCGCGAACGCAATGCTCGACAAAGGGTAGCTGATAGCTTGCGACCGTCGCGGTGATAGAAAGGTCATCACGCGCGGGACGGCCACCTGCTGGGCCAAACGGCGGATTGGTCAGGATCAGCGTTGGCTGCGGGAGCTTTTCATGGTCCGCCGACAGGGTATCACCGAGATAGACATCATCCGCGTCGATATTGTGCAAATAGAGATTCATAAGCAGGAGCCGGTAGGTATCCTGCACATTCTCCATCCCGCTCAGCACCATTGGCGTCGACGAGCCGGATTTCGCTCCCGCCTGCCGGGCATGCTGGTGGGCGGATACTAAGAATCCGCCAGTTCCCGCAGCGGGATCCTGTACGACATCCCCGGCTTTAGGCTGCAGCAATCGGACGAGAACGTCGATCACCGGACGCGGAGTGAAGTATTGCCCAGCGCCACGTTTTGTTTCCTCGGCGTTCTTCTGGAGTAAGCCTTCGTAAAGTTCGCCAAAACTGTCCCGGCCTTCAGAAAACCAATCTATCTTGGCGATAGCGTCGATCAAAAGCTCAAGGTTCTTGGCCTCGCGCAGGACGGTGTTCGCGCCTTTGAATATCCGCCGGATAGACGGTGCGACGTCATCTCGATCGCCAAGCCCAAGCAGGATCGATCGATAAAGGTCGAGCTTCTTTGCAGATGCAGCGCCCACGAGATCACCCCAGCGCAATCCCGTGGGGACGCGCGTCTCTTCGGCCCGTGTCTCCGCCATCATCTTCAAGAACAGAAGGTAGGTCAATTCGGCGACGTACTGAGGATAGGTGATCCCGTCCTTCCTTAGCACCGCGCACAGACGCCAGAGACGCGCGACCAGGTCCGACGATGACGTCACGCAGTGCACCTCGATATCGCCGACAGGCGATCATGACCGCGGGCGGACATTCGGACTGCTTGCGAGGCTCCCGCCCTACGCGCCTTCAAGCATGTAATCATATAGCCATTTCTCGTCGTACCCCGAAACGCGAACCTATGGGGCCCGCACCCGCCATACTCGACATTTCCCCACAAACCTGTCGGTTGCTTCCCTCCACGATAGACCCCGAGAGGGGGCAAAGGCAATGAGTGGCCGTTGCCACCAAGCGAGGCCGGCTCACCTAGGTACCAGCCGGGCTCTCTCAACGAAGGACCGACGCAAAGTATGCGACAATCTTATCGCTTTTGCGGCGCCGGTGAGTTCCCGTGCGATTAAGCAGCTAGTATCCGGCGACGGCTTTTGGGCTGCGTCAGATCCCAAGGAACGACCGAAATTGGGGCGCGAAGCTGACACGCCGCCTCACCTTTCGGGATGTCCGCTATCTCGATCGGCGCTTCGGAAAGGAGACTTTCCGGATCGTCCGACATAGCCGACGACGCCGTAACGGGCGCCGTCGACTTATCTCCTTAGCCGTTCAGCTTGTCCTTCATGGCCTTGGCGGGGGCGAAGGTCAGCTTCTTAGAGGCCGCAATCTGAATGGTCGCACCGGTGGACGGATTACGGCCTTCGCGGGCGGCGCTTGCTTTGATCTTGAACTTCCCGAAGCCGGCGAGCGAGACCTCCTCGCCAGCGGCAGCTGCCTCGCCGATCAGCGAGAACACAGCGTCGACCGCCTTCTTTGCGTCTGCCTTCGTCACGCCCGTGCTGGCAGCCAGCTTTTCGGCAATATCGCTATTGTTCATTGAGAATTCTCCTTGGGATGATGAGTTTGGGCGGCTGCGCCTAAACGCGCGATCGCAATTCCGCAATCCGGGTTTGACAGAGCTCATGAACCGCCTGACCGAGCGCTTCTATGTGCTCCGCTAGCCAATTCAGTTCGTCCTTCGAAATCCGATAGTGCTTGGAGTAGCGGGCTTTGACGTACGCATCCTTGAGCTTCTCAAAACGCGCGCGATCCGCCTTTGTCGACCTTGGCCAAGCCGGAACAAGAGAACCGGAGATCTTCTCCGCCTGGTTGCGGAGGAAGTTCAGGTTGTGCACGTGCGGGGTGTAGAAGGTGCACACCAGAAGCACGCAGTGGTAGAGGAACTCAGTGGTCTGCTGAAGATCAAAGGCAGCGGGCTTGTTATATCCCTGCTCAATGCCAAACTTAGCCGTCGCGAAGCGCTGCATCGCAGTTGGAAACCACTCCTCAAAATACTCTTCCGCCATTTCCAGTGCGGCGTCAGGCGATTTGGGGCGGGGCGTATGAAGTTCTGAGTCGTCCAGCTGATAGAGCGCGATGCCGTCCCTTACGACATCCATGAAGAAATAGCGCCCGTGGGCGAGACCATCATTTACCTCCTGTAGCACATAGACCTCACGGGTCTTCGGCGGCAACTGATCCACGGCGGCCCTGTAGCGCTCGCGCATTTCGTTGATCTCGGCAACAGCGTCCGGCGGCAGGGGTTCATCGCAAGTCCTGATCTCGGTCGACCCAACGGCCTGCGCACGAAACCAGCGCCGGGTACGATCGGCCAGCAGGTGACGGACGATCCCCCGAAGATAGGCAGCCGGATTGAGCGAGGCTGCGGCTGAGCGCGTCTCTGCAAGGCGCGTGAACGCCTCCTGCACGATGTCGTGCCGCTCGTCCTCGGCCCAAACCCTCCGCTTGAGCAGGCGAATGAGGCGAGGGGCTTCGGCGCGGTAAACCGCGTCGAGCAAATGATGTTCGATGCCGTCGGCACTGACGGCGCGGCTTGCATCGCCCTGCCCGGGAGAGGACATGAACTCAGGCCGAGCGAAAAGAAGGCAGCAACATGATGCTGCCCGAAAGAGCATTTGAATGATGGGTCACGACTGGTCGATCCAGACGAGCCGGTCTCGTTCCAATGCTCACGCCAAACCATCAGGGATCGGCGCACGTCATGCCTGGAGGAACTGTCCGGCGATGCTTCTCCGGCCAAGTGTTGCATCGCCCCTCAAATGTGCATGACATCGCCGCCTTGGGCAAGAGCCCCTGCGCGGCCGATCTTCTGGCGACTGTCGACCTCCTTCATCGACCCTCCCGTTCGCCGCCGCGGATCGCCTCGAGCGCGTCGAAATAGCCGCCCAGCAACGCTACCGCCTTCCCCGTGAGCTCGACATTGACCCGGCGGGCATCGTCCGGATCGGGCGCGCGGATGAGCAACCCCTTGTCGGTCATCCGATTGATCGTACGAAGTGCAGAGCGGATCGGAACATGGGCCGCGCCGCACAGGCTCGAGAGCGATCGCGGTTTTCGATTGCCCAGCAGATAGAGGTCGAGGAGCATGTCCAGCGCAGGCACCGAATAAAGATCGCGTCCAAGCCGTTCGCCCAGAAGCTGGTGCGCACGAACCGCAAATGCGATCATCTCTCCGCGCGCCTGCGAGCCGGCCAGCCAGGACGGACCTGCGTTCATATCATGCCTGAGATTCCGGGCTGAAGCCGATGGGAAGGCTGCCGTCGTAGAAGCGCGCGATCAGTGCTTCCTGCTCTGGCCGTAAGGCATCGACCGCGCCCAGCGGCGTTCCGTCATGCTCTTCGAGGAGGACCGAGGGACAGCGCCCTTCATAGGTCCCAAGATTGGGCCGGTGCGCCCGATAGCCAGCAAGCGCGGAGAGCTCGGGATGGAATGCCCTTGCGACTTGCGGCGGATAAGCAAGCCAGGGCAACTCATAGGGCTTGAGCCAACCCAGGCTGTAGGAGACGATCATACCCCGGCGCGGCACCATTGTCGCGTTGGCGCCCCCGCCGTGCAGGGTCGAGCCCAGAAAGAGAAGCGCTTCGCCCGGTGCCATGCACGCGCTCACGGCCTCGGCCGGATCGAGCAGCAGCTCATCCTGCCGGCGATGGCTCCCGGGCCAGATGCGCGTCGCGCCATTTTCGTGCGTATAGGGGGTGAATGGCCACATCACATTGACCAGATATTCGATGCCGGGGACCCGGACCGGCCACATGTCCTGGTCTCGATGCGGAGGCTGGATGTCGCCGCCCGGCAGGATCTCGATCGCCTGGGTCAGGTTGAGCTGGATCGTGTCACATGCCCCGCCCAGGACCGCCTGGACGATGCCATAGACAAGCTTGTGTCTCACAAACCCGTCCATATGAGCCGAGCGACGCAGGAGCCCGTGGAAGCGCCTGGTCGCGCTCCCGTAGAATGGTCCGCTCGCGCGGGGGGTTCTGGCAAAGTCCCCCTCGAGATCCGCGGCAAGAGCAGCGACCTGATCGGTCGAGATCGCCGCCGGGATGATGCAATAGCCGTTCTTCATCAGTGCCTGTACCCAGGCCTCGACCTGCCCGTCTTTCTCGAGCGCATCAGTTGCGATGGTCATGGTCGCTTTCCTAGGCCGGGCGGGACGCGTCGGCGGTGCCCAGGGTCAGGTTCGCCGGCTCATAGGTGCCCGCCGCGCGCAGGAGGGCGATCGTTTGCTCGGAGACGTGAATCTGCAGGGCTCCGGTGGTGGCACCGGATATGGTTCGCGGCTCGCCTAGGGGTTCGCAGATCCATCCCAAAGCGAGGATCTGGCTCAGCCAGCTTGAATCGGCCACGCAGACGAAACGCGAGATGCCGTTGAGAAGAGCGAACTCGACCGCAGCGCTCGTGAGCCGGTTACGCTCGCGCCGTCGCTCGGCGGCCGGCAGGCGCGGGGAAATGCAGCCGCGTGTGATCTCCCAGATCTGCGCGCCGACCGGCGATGGACCCTCGCACAGATCGGGGAAAAGCGATCCCAGGATATGAGGCTGGAGGGTGGGGAGCAGGCGAATGGAGCCGCGATGTTCGCCCTCGTCCGACGCACTCACCAGGTAGACGGCATGGTCGCCGTCGAACTGGTCGATCTCATATTGGCCATCGACGACCGGCACATCCCATTTGCGCAGATCGACAAAGACGCGCTTGCGATCGCGATGCATGCTGTCGAAAATGATCGATGTGCCCGGACGGGCATGACCGGTGTAGAACTGGATCATCGAGTGTCCCCCCAGTGGATGGGGGAAACTCCGTCAGAATGACCCGACCGGGCCACCCGCTGATCAGGGGGTTGTCAGCGCCCGAAAATCTCCATGAAGCTGATCTGGCCATCGAACAGGGCCCTGGCGATCAAGAGGGGGCGCTGCGCATTCCCATAAGCCTTGCGCACATTCTCGACATGCTCATGCGCGGTCGACGCGGAAATGCCGAGCAGCGTGCCAATCTCCGGATCGGCCTTGCCGCGGCCGATCAGGACCAAGGCATCGCGTTGCCGCTCGGACAGGATTGGCAGTTCGTCCGCAATTCTGGGCACGGGTACCCGCGTCCGCATGATCCGCCGCGCGGCCTCGAAGGCATAGGTGCCGATCAGGTTGGCGAACGGCAGACCATTGCGGGCGAGGTTCTCGAGCGAGGTCGCGCCGAACGAGCAGGTGCCCCGATATTCCCCTGGCACATGGACCGGTACGGTGTAACCCTCGCACAGACCATAAGGTCGCGCCGCCTTAAGAATTTGCGCTTGACGTTCGGTCATTTTCACCATGGCCGGCACGTCCGACCACAAGAATCCCATGGCCGTGCGCGTGCTGGCAAGATGGACCGGGTCCTGCACGAAGTGACGCTCGCCCAGCGACTGCTCGATCCAGCCGGGATGATAGTTGGTGACCCGGATTGCGTTTTCCGGCGGGCCGGTGAGATCGACATGATGACCCATTGCGAACTGTTCGAACCCCAGCTCGATCGCGCAGCGCTCAAGATGAGCATGGAGCCCGCTTTCATTTTGAACCTCAAGAAAGCCGGCAATCATCTGTTTGAAGTCGAAGCTTTCGATCATGGTCTCACTCCCTGTTGAGAGGAGAGAGCTTGCCGTCGCCGCAGCGATTTTCTTGCAGGATCGTGCGATCAACTACCCCGGTTACCGCCGCGTCCACCGGATAGATCGCCTATCTCCGCCTCCCAAACGCATGATCATGGCCGGACGGACGGCCTTGCGCGGCCTAGAGTTTGAGCGCGCGCTCCTTTTCTTCATGTTCGAACGCGCTTGCCATTCGCCTGATCTCGCTCGCCCGGGCACCAACATCCTTTGCCACATCCTGCCAGGTGCGCGTGGCGAGCGCGACGTCTTTGATGATCGCACGAGCCGCTGGCAGGCCAAGCGCGAAATATTCCGCAGCCGCTTCCAGCACGTCGATCGAGCAGGTGGCTTCGTCGAGGTCGATCCGCGTCGTCAAGACGCGTGCCTTCAGATCCACTGGTACCGGATTGAGATCATAGGCCGGCGACAGCGTCCATCCATTGCCGCCTAGCCAGAGAAAACCATGGTTCCGCAAATGGTCGTCAACGTTGGAAATGAGAACGTTGAAGGCGATGCGCCTGTAGAGCTCGTGCGTATCGGCCTTTGCCTGCGCACCATGCCGGGCGAGGGCATCGGCTATGTCGGGATAGCTGCCAGGCTCCCCATCTTTGGCCTGTATCATCGCCATGGCCGACAGGAACGGGATGCGGCGACCATCTCGACGGTCAAAGCGCCTGGAGAGAAGGACGGCCTTTCCCGCAACGTCGACCAACTTATGATCGGGGGTAGCAATGCCCGCACGCGCGGCAAGGCGCAGGGCAATCTCCTCCCAGGTCTCTATGCTATAGTCGTCGGTTTCCTTGGGGAATTTGGCAATGGCGAGGCGACCTTGGACGTCGACGACCGACGCCTTGGGACGCGCGCCTCCCAGCGATGAACCCGGCGCGAAGATCATCTGCAGATCCTCGTCCGTCTCCTCTTCGCGCAGAATGCGTTCCGTCACCTGAAGGAGCCGCCCGAGTTCGATCAGAGCCGGCACGCCCGTCCGGGCAGGGGCCTCAAACTCGGCCGCGCCCTCCCGCCGAAAACGCAAGGCGCCGAGCCTTGTCTCATCCGACACGCCCAGCAGATAGTCGCTTTCCATGAGGGTCCGGACCCCGCGACCCTCCTTCTCGGCCTGACGCCGTTCGGAACGCTGCATCAGCCGCCGGCCCCAGGTGTCCGGCGCGGAATCGCCGAGCGATCCAAAGATCGACAATCCTTGCGGCGGCGGGTGCGCGCCCCTGGTCAGAGCGAGTGCCGGCTCAAGTGCAAACCGGTCCTGATCGGCCAGCCACTCGGGGCTATATTCGAAGAGAATGATTTCGTTGCCACGCGCCACATTCAGGCGCGCGAACCCCACAGGCCGCGTGTCGCCCGCGAGATCGATGTGGACCTCGATGTCAGGCATTGCGATTTGAAGGCGATCGCTGGATGCGGGTGCGCTTGCCAAGCTCCGCACTGGAAAGGGCTTGTCCCACACTATCGCGGCCTATGTCCGCCAGTTCCGCCAAGCCGTCCAGCAAACCAAGTGCCTGGAGGACGGCCGCATAGATACCAATGCTGACACTGGTGTCGCCAGCCTCGACGCGCTGGAGCGTGGGCCGCGACGTGAACGCGCGCTCGGCAACGATCGCCATCGGCAAACGGCGGCGCCGGCGCGCGTCATGGAGGTCGGCACCAAGCTTGCGCAATGCGCGGCGGACAGCGGCAGAAGGATGATGTGGCGTCGGCATTTGTAATCTTCAATTTACGATAACCGCGCTTTATGTAGCAGGAAGTTTACAAATATCAACTTACAAACCTTTGAGCCTTTTGCGCGTGGGAGAGTCTGGTTAGTACATGCGGTGCGGTGGTTTCATCGCCTGGATGAAAAGCTTGATGGGACCATGTAGGCGATATGCGCGGCGGAGGTGAGAAGGGCGAGGGCGGATATGGCCGTGCTTGATGAAGTCGAGAAGCTCATCACGAGATTGGCGCCCGATGCCATCTGCGATGACTGCATAACCGAAAAGCTGAACCTATCCGTCCGCCAACACGCAAATCACAAAACCCGGGAGCTTGCCGGCACTCATGGGTTCACGCGCGCGAAGGACGAATGCAGCATCTGCGGTTCGACCAAACTCGTCATTCGCCATAAGCGCTAACGAACGAATTTCTCAGCATCTGGACAACTGAAGGTCTGCGCCCCGCCTGACGGCGGACGGGCTCTCACACGTTCCGCGCCAAGCCCCTCGCGGGTCTCGGCCCTACGGGTGTCGATCCCTGGCGGAACGCGACGTCAGGCCGTCGCGTGGCAGACGCCGCTGACGCGGCGACGTTGAAACTGGGCCTCCCGTCAAAGCGGGTAGGCGTCGCTCCCGTCTGACCCCGTCGCGACCCGCGGCAACCGGCGCTGCGCTTGCCGGTGCTCCACTTCGTTACGCCCGCCTGGGCGGTGCCACGGGACGCTCGTCCGGGGTCCTGTGGTCGCTCTCGCCGCCCACCCCGCTTCGCCGGGGTCCAGTTGCGAGGGTGGCAGAGTAGGAGGACAGCAATGCGCCGAGCCACCGACCGACAGCAGCCCGCAGAGGGCCGAACCAATCTCTACGATAGCGTCACCGTCGCGATCATCGCCGAGCTTGAGGCAGGGCGCTTTCCATGGGTGCAGCCTTGGGGAACGCTCGGGCCCGGCAGCCAAGCGGGACTTGGCCTTCCCTATAATGCGCTCACCGGCCGCAATTATTCAGGGATCAACATCCTGATCCTCTGGGGCGCGCTCTTCGAAAGCGGCTATGCTTCGCAAGGCTGGCTCACCTTCCGGCAGGCGCTCAATGCAGGCGGCCATATCCGCAAGGGCGAGCGCGGCGTCACCGTCGTCTATGCCGACCGGTTCGTTCCCGAGGACGAGAAGACCCGCGCTTGGGAAGAGGGCGGCGAGGCCAAGTCGATTCCCTTCCTCAAGCGCTTCACCGTCTTCAACGTCGCGCAGTGCGAAGGCCTGCTGATTGATCTCCCCGAGAGCCAGCCGCCGCTCCCCGAGCGCGAACTCGTTCCGTTGGCCGAACGGCTGATCGCAGCGAGCGGAGTCGACTTCCGGATCGGTGGCCAGAAGGCCTTTTACGCCCCCGAACCCGACCTCGTGCAGGTCCCGCCGCAGCGCGCCTTCTTCGATCAGATCAATTACTATCGCACCTGCCTGCACGAGCTGACCCATGCGACCGGTCACATGAAGCGGCTCAATCGCAAGATCCTCAATCCCTTCGGCAGCAAGGATTATGCCCGCGAGGAGCTGGTTGCCGAAATGGGATCGGCCTTCCTCTGCGCCACGCTCGGGATCGTGCCGACCGTCCGCCACGCCGACTATCTTGGCTGCTGGCTCGAGGTGTTGCGCGAAGACTTGAGCGAGACACGCGGCTCGCGAGGGCGCGCCATCGTCCGCGCCGCCAGTCAGGCCAGCAAGGCCGCCGACTGGCTGCTGGAGCGCCTCAGCGCCGCCGCGACCGAGCCATCCCAAATTCCGGCCCAATGAGGCGGATACGCGCGGCGCGTCTCGCCGCATTCAAAGCCGGGCCATCGGCGCTTTGGAACAACGATGGCCCGGCACACTATTGGAGGAGTGTGACCCCATGAAACTCGATTTTATAAGCCTTGACAAGCTGGTTGTCGCCAAGACCAATATGCGCCACGGCAAGCAGCCCAACCTGTCCGACATCCTGCCGACCATCCGGGCGCGCGGCGTTCTCCAGTCGCTGATCGTTCGTCCGCATGGGCAGACCGATCTGTTCGAAGTCGTGGCAGGAAGCAGGCGTTACCGCGCCTCGATGATCGTCGCGGTAGAACGGCGATTGAGCGGCGACGACGAGCCTGTCCTCTTGCCCTGCGCGATCCTCGATGCGGGCGATGATGCCGCCGCCGTGGAAGCCTCGCTCATCGAGAACCAGGCCCGGCTCGATCCCGATGAAGTGACGCAGTGGGAAGGGTTCGTCCGCCTCATCAAGGAAGGCCGCAGCCCCGAAGACATCGCCGCAACCTTCGGGCTTCCCGACCTGACAGTGCGGCGCATCCTCGCGCTCGGCAACCTCTTGCCCCGCATCCGCAACCTCTATCGCAAGGGCGATATTGACGGGGCCAGCATCCGCCACCTGACCCTCGCGAGCAAGAGCCAGCAGCGCGACTGGCTCGCCTTGGTCGACGATCCGCAGGTGCGCGCGCCGACCGGGCAATCCTTGCGCAACTGGCTGTTTGGCGGCGCATCGATCTCGGTCAAACAGGCGCTGTTCGACACGGCAAGCTATGAAGGCGTGATCGTCGCCGACCTGTTCGGCGAAGGCGGCTATTTCGGGGATAAGGACGCTTTCTGGGCCGCCCAGAATGCCGCCATCGCCGAGCGCCGCGATGCCTATCTGGTCGAAGGCTGGCGCGAGGTCGTCATCCTCGAACCGGGCGAGGTCTTCCACGGCTGGCAGCATGCCAAAGCGCCCAAGCGCAAGGGCGGACGTGTCTATATCGCGACCCGCTCCAATGGAGAGGTCACGTTCCACGAAGGCTATGTGACCGAGAAGGAGGCCCGCGCGCTGGCCAAGGGCGAGAGCATCGAGGCGGGCGTCAAGCCGGTCCGCCTCGAACTCTCCAGCCCCATGACGACCTATGTGGACCTGCATCGCCACGCAGCGGCACGGGCCGCGTTGCTTGCCGCGCCGGGGCTTGCCCTGCGCCTCATGGTCGCGCATCTCATACACGGCTCACCCCTCTGGTCGGTGCGGGTCGAGCCGCAGACGGCCCGTCATGACGCCACCGCCGAGAGCCTCGAAACCAGCCCTGCCGAAACCCTGTTCGACACAAGGCGGCGGGCCGCTTTGGCGCTGCTGGGCCTGTCGCCGGAAGAACGGACTTTGGTCGGCGGCGCAGGGACCTTCGCTGGCTTGGCGACGCGCCTCATCAGCCTCGACGACGAGGCGGTGATGGGGCTGGTCGCCCTCTGCATGGGCGAGACGCTCAGCGCCGGCAGCGAAGCGATCGAACTCATCGGCCTCAATCTCAAGGTCGATATGGCCGATTGGTGGGAGGGCGACAACGCCTTGTTCGATCTCATCCGCGACCGGCAACTGCTCGGCGAACTGGTCGGCGAGGTCGCCGGTGCAAGTGTTGCGCAGGCCAATGCGGGCGAAAAGACCAAGGTCTTGAAGCAGATCATCCGCGATCATCTCGACGGCGCGGAAGGCCGCACGCGAACCGAGCGTTGGGTGCCGCGCTGGATGCACTTTCCGCCCGCAGCCTATACCGACCGGGGCGGCGTCGCGACGGTCTATGCGCACCGCCGCGCGACTAAGATCGAAGCGGTCGCCGAACAAGAGCCGTCCTTGGAGGAAGAGGCCGAGGATCGGCTGGCGGCCTGACGGAAGGGAAGGGCGCTCGGACAGGAGCGCCCTTCCTTGACGGCTCGCTCGCGCCGGGTGATCCGCAAGGGACCTCCCGGCGCTACGCCTTGCCGTTCAAACCCAAGTGGGCATTCTTTCAGCAAGTGCCAATTCTGGCAGACCAGTGGCGGCCGCCTCAAGGATCGGCGGTCCCCCCAATTTTGCCGGCGATGCCGACAAAATCGGCTCCCCCGCCGCCCGCTGCGCGGTCGCCTGTCGGCGTTCCTTGACCCGGCCGCACCGGCCCGCCGCCCGCCTCGCGTCCTTCAAACAGACGAGAGGAACAGTCCATGGCAAGCCGAGCCCTGAGTTTCCAAGCCGCGATCGACCAGGCCGAGCGCCGCGCGCGCGACAGCTATTTCGACCAGCATGTGATTGAAGACCACGAGGCGGGATATCTCGCGATCGACGAGGGCGATTATTCGCCGCTCCCAAGCCAACTCATCGACCGGATCGTCTACACCGTCGGGGGTCAGCTTCTCGACGAACATTGATCGTCGCAACCCGGCGCGGCCAGAGAGGTCGCGCCGGGTTGCGATCCCCTATTTTACCGAAAGCATCGCGAGAGCCGGTGCGCCGCCGAGGCGGATCGCCTGCACCAGAAGGTCGCGAAATTCCCGTTCGGTCAGCGTCTCGACGGTGAGGTCGAGGACGATGGTGGCATATTTTCCCCGTAGCGTCCGGCGCGCTTCGACTATCTCTTCGCCGACCTTGCGCTGCCTGGCTTCAAGGTCGGCAAGCCGCTCGCGGTCACTCATCTTGGGCATGTTCACTTCCCTTTCGGAGGACTGCCCGCCAACCTCATCATCGCGCGTGCGATCGCTCACCGCAATCCCGGAAATAGAGCCGAAGGAAGGGCCGCGCCCGTACCCGGTCGAGGCGGCGCAGCGACGAGCAGTCGCTGCAGGAGGAGGGACGCACGCCGAGGCGTTTTGTAATGCACCGTACGCACGGGTGCTGCGCGCTGAAGAGCGGCGCGAATCTGCGCTTTTTGGGCGTCACGACTTGTCTGCGATGGAGTCACTGGTCGTCACGATCCGTCCGCGCGATTGGATGGCGAGACGGGTAAGCCATTGAGCTTGCTTGTCATCTTTCGTCACAGGAAGATGACATGCTAAACACTTGAGATCGTGAAGTTATTCTGCTAAGAAAGTCGGGCTTCATCACGTGTCTGTGTCGAACGAGGTTCGCACATGGCACGCATTACGATCCGTCTCGACGATGACCATTATGAGCGTCTGCTCGATGATGCGCGCGTCCGAGGCATGGCGCCTTCGACCCACATCAGAGAGATTCTCCAGCGATATGAGGGGACCGATCCGGGCGGTTATCACGACCGGCTCGATGAGATCCATGCGACGGGGATCCAGACCCTAGCCATTGTTGCAAAGTCGATTGGCTCGCGCACGCCTGAGGTCCTCGAAGAGGGACTCGCCGAGGCCCGTCGTCTGCTCCGTGAAAGGGGACTGCTCAATCCCGCGCAGGACGGGCAATGAGCATTTTCCGGCACGACACGTTGGGGAGTTGGACGCGCGGGGGGCAGGCAATCGTCCACAATGTCAGGATGACCACCCAGGTCTTCTATCAGACCTTGCTGGCGGGGCTCGTCATCTGGATTGGTGGGACGATCTGGTATGCCTTGGAGAAGTCCTCCGAATATGAGCGGTTCGTCCTTCTGAAAATCGCCCAGGCAGCGATGATGGGAGATACCGTCCCAGGGGACGCAAGCACGATCCTTTTCAAGACCCCGAACGGCATCCAGTATTGGACGTCGCCAAAGGCGCTTCTTGAATCCGGTCTGGCCCGGAAAACCCTCGCTTCGATTGAAGTCGATCTCCTCCACGGGGCTGCGATCGCCGGCGGCTTTTCCCTGCTGATGCTGTTCTGGGCTTGGTTCTATTTCACCCGAACGGGGAGAGGGCTGGGGTCAAACCAGTTTCTGCGCGGAGCAAGGTTCGGGACGGTCCGGCAGGTTCGACGCGCCTTGTGGCGGCAGCCCAAAGGCAGCTTCGCGATCGGGGGTGTAGACGTGCCCGATGCGTTCGAGCCGGAGCATATCCTCATCTGCGGCGCTCCCGGAACCGGCAAGACCAACATGATCCTCAAGATGCTCGCAGGAATTCGGAAGAATGGGCGTCGCGCGATCGTCTACGACACCGCCGGAAGTTTCGTCGAAAAATTCTATCGGCCGGGCGTTGATGTTCTCCTGAATCCGCTCGACGCACGGTCAGATCCTTGGTCCCCATGGGTCGATGTTCCGCGCGACTATCATTATGATCAAATCGCAGAATCTACGATCCCCGAAAAGTCCGGCGACCCGTTCTGGGCGAAGTCGGCGCGAGGGACATTGGTCGCTGTGCTCCGCAAGCTCGCGCATCAGCGTAGGACCCTCGTCTCCGTTCTGCTCGACACCCTTCTTCGCTCTAAGCTCAAGGACCTCGCCGCCTTTGCATCCGGGACCGATGCGGCGGCCTTCATCTCCATTGAAGGGGAAAGAACGAGCGCTGGCATCCAGGCGGAGCTGGCCTCCGTCATGCGCAGCTTTTCCTATCTCGACGATACGGCTGATGGCCTCTCCATTCGCGATTGGGTGGCCAGCGAGGATGACGACAGTTGGCTGTTCATCACCGTCAAGGCGGACCAGCTGCCATCGCTCCGGCCGCTAATTACGGTCTGGCTGGATATCGCCATCAGCGCCATCATGAGCCTAACGCCAGACCGGGAGCGGCGGCTTTACTGCGTTGTCGACGAATTGCCGACCCTCCAAAAGCTCCCGTCGCTCTCCGACTTCCTGGCCCGCGCACGCAAATATGGCGGGTGCGGAATTCTCGGCTTCCAGAGCTATCCGCAGCTCGAGGCAACCTACGGTATCCAGGATGCCGCTGCGATCACCGGTTATTGCTCGACCTGGGTCGCGATGCGGGCAAACGACACCCCCACCGCCAAGCACGTCAGTGAAAATCTGGGCCAAGTCGAACAGGTCGAAGCGAACGAGGGCATGTCCTACGGCGTCAACGACATGCGGGACGGGGTGAACCTGTCGCGCATGCAGGTGACGAGGCCCCTGGTCATGCACACCGAGGTCAACAATCTTCCCAATCTGGTCGGGTTCCTTCGCTTTGGCCGCGACCTTCCGGTCATTCGGTTCGAGGACAGCTATAACAAGCTTCCGTCCGTTGCTCCTGCCTTTGAGGAACGCGATAGACCGCCGTTCCGCCTCGATCCCGCGGATCCGATACCGCCTGCACCGCCACCGGACCCTGCGAAGGCAGCACCGGTTCGTCGCCGCCAGTCGAAACCCTCTCCAACTGAACAAGATCCGCAGTTCGCCTTACCAATCGCGCCACCCAACTCTGACGATCAAGTCGCCCTTGAGGCCCCAGTGGAACCCCCACGTAGACCGTCCGAGAACCCTGAAGTCAGCCTCTTTGGAAAGCCTACGGGTTTCCGCCTCCAGCAGCACGCTCGCCGCGATGGTGATCGGGGTTCGGCGAGGCCAGCATGATCCATCCACGCCGCCTCAAAGGGACACCGGGCAATCTGGCGCGCTACTACACCGTGGGAGATTACTACACCAAAGGGGACGATGAGACCTCGCTATGGGGAGGCAAAATTGCCGAAGAGCTAGGGCTCGCTGGCAAGGTCGATCCGGAGACCCTGCGCGATCTTCTCGCCGGAAAGGTCGCAGGCCAGCAGCTCGGACGAAAGCGGGCTGGCGGTGCGATCGATCATCATCCCGGGTGGGACTTCGCGGTGAATGCTCCCAAATCGGTTTCGATCATGGCTCTGGTGGCGGGTGATGGACGCATTCTCGAAGCCCACAAAAAGGCGGTCTCGGTCGCGCTGTCCTACCTCGAGGAACATGCCACGCTTCGATATCGGGCAAGTGGCGGCATCGTCCACGAGACGACCGGGCGACTGATCTTCGCGCGCTTCACAGAGCATGCCTCGCGCGAGCTTGATCCCCATCTCCACACCCACGTCGTCGTCATGAACACCACCAATCGGGGTGAAGGTGACCCGATGGCGAGCCTCGAAACCCGAGCCATGTTTTCCGAGCAGATGACGGCGGGTCAGGTTTATCGAAACGAGCTTGCCCATACCTTGCGGGAGGCGGGCTACGAGATTGCGTTCGATCCACGCTCCGGCTTGTTCGAGATCCTTGGTGTTCCCAAGGAGCTCATCGAGACTATGTCGCAGCGGGCCGCCCAGATCGATGCTCATGCGCGCGAACATGGACTGACCGGGCAGGCGGCGCGCAGGCGGTCATTCTACGCAACGCGGGCCCCTAAGGAGAAAGCGTCTCTCGAGACTTTGACCGAACGCTGGACCGAGCGGCTTGGCGACCATCGAGACCGGGTCTTTGAGACGCGATTGGCGGCATATGAGATCGGCCACCGGGAACTGCCGCCGAGCGACCGGCAGTCAGCGCAGGCCATGCTGTTCGGCATCCGTCAGGAGGAGGGCAGGGAAGCTGTCAACAACCTGGGTCGGCTATTCACCCGCGCGTTGGCCTCCCACGTTGGCGAAGTCCGCCTGTCGGATGTTCGGCCGTATGCTCAGGCTCATGAAGAAAGGCGCAAGCTTCTCGAAACGCAATTGCCTACGGGCGATGAGGATTTGACGCGCGGCCGGACGACGCGGCGTACCGCTCGGTTGGAACTCGCCCTATCTGATCATCTGGCCCTTGCCCTCAATGATGCGACCCCACTTGCGTCGCCCGAAAGCCTGGAGGAGGTCGCTGCGCGCCACGGCCTTAACCCGGCGCAGGTTGCGGCCCTGCTCCATATCGGCACTACAGATGATCGGGTCGTCGGTGTTCATGGCGTCGCCGGCGCGGGAAAGTCCACGCTCGTCCGCGCGCTCAATGAGGCGGCCGATCCAAGCAACCATCTGATCGCGATCGCACCCACGTCATCGGCCGCATCAAATCTGGGCAGCGTCGCAGATATTGAAGCCCGAACGCTCGCGAGTTTGATTGCCAGCGGCGGACGCAAGCTCGACGAGACGCACGTTCTCGTTGTCGACGAAGCGGGCCAGATCGGCAACAGGCAGGCGCTTCGGCTCCTCCAGATCAGCCGGGAGACGGGCGCGCGTGTCATTCTTCTTGGCGACAATCGTCAGACCAGCGCGATCGAGCAGGGCAAAGCCTTCTGGTTGATGCAGCGGCTTGGCTTGTCGCGGGCGGAGCTCACAGAGTCCGTACGCCAGGAAACGAAGGCGATGAAGGCTGCCGTGACGCAGGCCCGGCTGCAAAACTACGCCGCCTCGCTGGGAAATCTCGACAAGGTTGTGAGCGGCGAAAATGCCGGCGTGCTAGCCGAGCGGCTCGTGGAAGAATGGACACATCTCAAACCGGAGAGCCGCTCCGGCACCAATATCCTCGTGCTGGAAAATGCCACTCGGCTCATCGTCAACAGCAAGGTTCGCGAGGCCCTGAAGACGGAAGGTGCGATCGCCGCGGAAGATGCGAGGCTCTCTGTTCTATCGCCTGCAGCTCTGAGCGATCAGGAGAAGCGCTTTGCGCGATTTTACAGCTCGGGTCAGGTCCTTGTCTTCGCGCGCGACAACGCCGGCCTGGGTGTAGCGCGAGATACCGAATATCGCGTCCTGGGTTCAACCCGCAACGCCCGTGGTCGACAAACCGTTGTCATTGTCGACCAGCATGGCCGGAAGATTGAATGGGACCCGAGGCTTGGCCGTGCCTCTCGGGTCAATGTCTTCAACGTTGAACAGCGCGGCCTCTCCGAAGGCGACCGCATTCAGTGGCGGCTAGTCAATCGGGCGTTGGAGGTTCGAAATGCCGACCGTGGCACAATCGAGCGGCTGAACGGATCGGTCGCCTCAATCCGCTGGGATCGCGACGGACGAACGCAGGAGGTCGACCTCTCGCAGCACAAGAATTGGGATCACGGCTATGCCGAGACTGTATTCGCCTCTCAGTCGAGAACATATGACCGGGTCTATGTCCTGGCACCGGTCAATTCGCCGCTCGTCAATGGCCAGAATTACTACACGGCTATCACGAGGGCTCGGTTCGGCGTCAAACTTTGGACCGAAGACGAGAGGCGTCTCGTAGAAAAGCTAGAACGTCGATCGGGAGAAAAGACCTCGGCGTTGGAAGGATTGGGCCGTCTCGACAGAGCGTCAGTGGGATCTCGAACCGTTAGACTTCGGGAGCATCTTGAGCGGCTGCGCGAGCAGCAACGCAGCGACCGGGCCGAACGAAAGGCACGCCCGGCGGAGCAACGAGAGCGTAGAGGTGGGACGCTTGACGCAGTAGCTACCCATATTGCCGGCCGAGTCAGTTCATTGGTGGAGGCGACGGATCGATGGATCGCGTCACTCACCAACCAGTCTTCGCGACCGGATCATTCGATCAACCCGCTTCATTCCGGAGGGGCGTCGCAAACACCGGCCCGTAACGAAGGCACGGCGAACCAAGGCGGCCGCCATGACCGTTAGATGCAGCCTCTCACTCATTGCGCTGGCGCTAGTCATCCCTTCTGCGCAGTCGAAAGCCGCACCCCGAACGATCGCCAACGAGCCTTCGATCGCAGCCTGCATTCGGCGCTCAGCTTCAGGCCGTTCCTGGCTTGAAAAGACGCTCTGGGGGCTGAGGGACCAGGAAGCCGGCTGGATCGGCGCGCAGATCCGCAATCGAAACGGCACGCACGATCTCGGGCCGCTCCAGGTGAACAGCTGGTGGGTCACCCGCATCGCCGCGAAAATTGGTAGGGAGCCGACGGTCGTCCGATATTGGCTCACACATGACGCCTGCTTCAATGTCGATGCCGCGCGCTGGATCTTTCTCTCGGCACTCGCCTCGACCGGCGACTATTGGAAGGCGATTGGGCTTTACCACAGTCCGACAGAGTGGCGGCGACGGCGGTACGCCGCGAGCGTCGCGGATCGGCTGGCGGAACGCTTCGGCTCTCAAATTTTCGACGCCCCCGATCAGAATGAGCGAGCGTCTCCGTGATCGAGGGGGCGACATTTCCGTCTCACGTAACCTGTTCTGTCAGCGCGCCTGAAAGGACGCCCTTATGACCTTTGATCGCAACCAGCTTCTCACAGTCGCAGACGTGCTCAATCTCACAGGCTTCAAATCTCGCACCACGCTCTACCGCCGCGCGAGGAGCGGCGCCTTTCCATCGCCCTGTCATATTGGTGCCGGGAAAATACGGTGGCGCTCTGGCGACATTGAGGATTGGCTGAACAGCCTCCAGCCCCGCCGCTACTGAGCGCGCGGTCAGCCGAATCCAGCACCCCGAAAGGCGAACTTTTCGATGCAATGCGATGAAGCGTGATGCAATTTTATTTCAAGATCTGCACCACCAGAGCACCATGGCGGGGAAAACGGCCTCAAGCCCGAGGGCAAGATCTAGTGCTAAGTTATTGAAATCGTTGGTCGGGACGAGAGGATTCGAACCTCCGACCCCCACACCCCCAGTGTGATGCGCTACCAGGCTGCGCTACGTCCCGACCGGAAGCGCGCTCCTAGGCGTATCGCGCGCAAGTTGCAAGTCGCTCGCT
>JAGIAZ010000027.1:0-35114 GCA_017744605.1 Sphingobium sp.
CACATCTTCGACGACCGATCCGGCCGCGCGGCCGACGGCGGTCATGCCGAACGCGCCGAACAGATAGGGCAGCAGCGCGCCCAGGAGCAGGCCGACGATGACGTAGGGATTGTTCAGCGAGAAATCGACGACGACGCTCGGGAAATACTCCTTGAGGTCGGTCGTATAGGCGCCGAACAGCACCAATGCCGCCAGGGCGGCCGAGCCGATGGCATAGCCCTTGGTGACGGCCTTCGTGGTGTTGCCGACCGCATCGAGCGCATCGGTGCGGTGACGAACATCGTCCGGCAGGCCGGCCATCTCGGCAATGCCGCCGGCATTGTCGGTGACCGGGCCATAAGCGTCGAGCGCGACGACCATGCCGGCCAGCGCCAGCAGCGAGGTCGCCGCGAAGGCGACACCGATGATGCCGGCGATCTGATAGGTCGCGATCACCGCGACGACGATGACCAGCGTCGGCAGCGCCGTCGATTCAAGGCTGATGGCCAGACCCTGGATCACGTTGGTGCCGTGACCGGTGACCGATGCCCGCGCGATCGACTTGACGGGACGATAGTTGGTGCCGGTGTAATATTCCGTGATCCACACGAGGAGCCCGGTCACGGCGAGGCCGATCAGCATGCAGTAGAACAGCGCCATGCCGGTATAGCCGCCGGTGCCGTCGAGATTGGCGCCGATGGCCGCGTGCATGTCGCCGCCCAACACCTGCCAGGTGACATAATAGATGCCCGCGACCGAGAGGATCGCGGTGGTCCAGAAGCCCTTGTAGAGCGCGCCCATGATGTTGTTGGACGCGCCCAGGCGCACGAAATAGGTGCCGATGATCGACGTGATGATGCAGACGCCGCCGACTGCGAGCGGCAGCGACATGAGGGCGGTGAGTTCGGCGGCCGAGGCCTTCACGAGCAGCGCGATCGACACCATGGTGAGGCCGAGCGTCACCACATAGGTCTCGAACAGGTCGGCCGCCATGCCGGCGCAGTCGCCGACATTGTCGCCGACATTGTCCGCGATCACGGCGGGATTGCGTGGATCGTCCTCGGGAATACCGGCTTCCACCTTGCCGACGAGGTCGGCGCCGACGTCGGCCGCCTTGGTGAAGATACCGCCGCCGAGGCGCGCGAAGATCGAGATCAGCGAGGCGCCGAAGGCCAATGCCGTCAATGCAGCGACGATCTGCCGGTCATTGGGCGCAATGCCCATCGTGCCGGCAAGATAATAGAAGAGCCCCGCAATGGCGAGCAGGCCGAGGCCCGCGACCAGCATGCCGGTGATGGCGCCGGAGCGGAAGGCCAGCGTCAGGCCGCCCTGCAGCGAGGTGCGCGCGGCTTCCGCGGTGCGGACGTTGGCGCGCACCGAGATGTTCATGCCGACATAGCCGGCCACGCCGGATAGAACCGCGCCGATGACGAAGGAGACGGTGGAGAGAGGCGCGCCCATCTTGTCGAGCGTGAGCCAGATGATGATGGCGACGGCGATGCCGACGATGCCGATCGTGCGGTACTGGCGGCCCAGATAGGCCTTGGCGCCTTCCTGGATGGCGCCTGCAATTTCCTGCATCCTGGTATCGCCCGGCGATGCGCTGAGCACCTGGCGGGCAGTGAACAGCCCGTAGAGCACCGCCAGCAGGCCGCAGCCTATGGCGATCAGAACTGACGTCATTGAATGTTCTCCCCTCAAACTCCCGTCGAGCCGGTTTTCCGGTCCCGTTCTGAATGGGAGCGAAACCTATAGCGGGAATAGGCCGCGTCAAGCGGATTAAGCGGCGGGAGATTCCGCGCAAATGGCGGAATTCGGCGAGGACACCGCCGCGTGGTCCTCGGCGGTATGATTGTCTGCGCTTGGCCTTGCGCGCGGCGCATCAGGCGAATTTCTCGACATCCGTAACCGAAGCGCCCGCGATCTGCGCATCGGCGATGGCGGCATAGCTTGCCTGCGCCGACGCCTCGGCCTGCCCAACCGGCGGCGGAGCAGGCTGCGCGCCGCCATTGGCGGATGCCGGATCGATATTGATCGGTCCGACGGGCGCCCAGACATCGTTCAGCAGATGCCTGATTTCAGCCTGGCGCGGCGTCTCCGGCAGTCGGGGCGGCGGCAACGATGCGCCGCCGGTCGCTTCGACCACCGCTTCGTCGCCGACGAAGGCGTTGGACTGGGGCGCGGGCTGGGGAAGTTCGCTCCGCCTCGCATAGATGTGCTGATCGCTCGCATCCGACGGGCCCGGCTCATAGACCACGGCCGCCGCGCCTGCTTCGGCACCGCCGATGGTCGACCCGACGCTCGCCGTGGATGCGCTGTTCGATGCGTAGGGGGCGGGCGCCGATGGCGCGAAGACCGGTTGAACGGACCCAATTCCCGAAACGGGGAGGGACATGGGCAGACTCCTGCTCTGTGCCCCGAGGCCCGTTTCGCATCGGCGACGTTGCGGGAGGAGAAATGAACGCGATTATCGCAAAATTAGGGATGATTGCGCAGGTCGGGCGAGAGGCCAGGCCCATGTTCATAACCCAGCCGGTCCGGTAGCGTGACCGGTGCGCCATCCAGAACGACCGAGAGGCCGGCGCCCGTCATGCAGCGTCCGATGGCGATCAGGCCATCCGGCGCCGGCGAGTCCGCCGGCAGCGCGGCCAGCAAGACATAGTCATCGCCGGCGGTCGCGGCGGCGAGGCGGCCGACGACGGAAAGGCCATGCAGGTCCGCATAGTCGGCCGACAGTGGAATGGCCGTGATCTCGATTGCGCAGCCGCTTGCCTCGGCCATCCGGCACGCATCGATGAGCAGGCCGTCCGAAACGTCCATCATCGCGGTGGCTTGGGGGGCCAGCACCTGCCCGAGGGCCAGATCGGGCGTCGGTGTGCGATAGGCGGCGACCAACGAAGCCGGTTCCTCTTCATCCTCCCGCAATAACGCAAGACCCGCGCCGGCATCGCCGACGGGCCCCGAAATATAGATAATATCGCCCGGCCGGGCGCCCGCACGGTCCGGCACGCGCCGGCCCGCCGGCACGCTGCCGATCGCGGTCAACGACAGCACGCGCGGCGCTCCCGCCGGCAAGGCAACCGTGTCCCCGCCGATGAGTGGCAGGGCGTAGCGATCGAGCACTTCGGCCAGCCCATCGAGAAAGGCGGCATCCCAGTGCGTGTCGCCGGCGAGCGCATAGTTCAGCATGCAGGCGCGCGGCGTAGCGCCTTTTGCGGCAAGGTCGGAGAGATTGACGGCCGCCAGTTTCCAGCCGACCGTCTCCGGCGGATCGCCGGGCAGATAGTGCACGCCTTCGACCAGCGTATCGGCGGTGAGGACCAGCTGCTCGCCGGAGGTCGCCAGCAGCGCTGCATCGTCCATGAGGCCCCTGGCTGCCGGATCAGCCACCATCGCGCGCAGCCGGCGGAGAAAGTCCGCCTCCGAAGTCAAAGGCGGCCGCTCATGTCAGGCACGCACTGCCTTGGCGATGGCGTCGAGCAGGCCGTTGACGAAGCCCGCTTCGCGCTTGTCGTAGAAGGCGTGCGCGACATCGACATATTCGCTGATGACGCTGCCGGTGGGCACGTCGGCGCGGGCGAGCAATTCGTAGGCGCCGGCGCGCAGGATCTGCCGCATCGGCTTGTCGAGCCGCTCCATCGACCAGCCCGACGCCAGCTTGCTGCCGATCAGCGCGTCGATCTCATCGCGCCGCGCATCGACACCGCCGACCACATCGTCGAAGAACGGCTGTTCGGCGGGATGATAGGTCACATCCTCGATGGTCGCGCCGAGGCGATGCTGGTGGAACTCATGCAGCAACTTGGGAAGCGGCGTGCCCTCCATCTCCATTTGATAGAGCGCCTGCACGGCAGCGAGCCGGGCAGCGGAGCGGGTCTTCGAGCGTTCAGTCATTTTTGAGCCTTTTCGCGACGCTCGCGGCATGTGCGGGCAGCCCTTCCGCTTCGGCCAAAGCAACGGCGGCGGGGCCAAGCAGGGCCATGGCGGGCTTGTCGAGCTGGATGACGCTGGTGCGCTTCATGAAATCCAGCACGGACAGGCCCGAGGAGAAACGCGCGCGGCGTCCGGTCGGAAGGACGTGATTGGGTCCGGCGAGATAGTCGCCCATCGCTTCCGGCGTCATGCGCCCCATGAAGACCGAGCCGGCATGGCGCACGGCGTCGAACAAGGGCTTTGGATTGTCGACGGCCAGCTCGAGATGCTCGGGCGCGAGCCGGTCGACGAGCGGCATGGCTTCGAGCAGGCTGGCCACCGTGATGATCGCGCCATTGTCCTCCCAGCTCCTGGTCGCACGCGCGCCGGTCGAAATCTGGCCGAGTTGCCGCTCGACGGCGCCCGCCACCGCATCGGCGAAATCGGGATCGTCGGTGAACAGGATCGACTGGCTGGTTTCGTCATGCTCGGCCTGGCTGAGCAGGTCGGCCGCGATCCAGTCATGATCGTTGTCGCCGTCCGCGACGACGACGATCTCGGACGGCCCGGCGACCATATCGATGCCGACCACGCCGTACACCTGCCTTTTGGCTTCCGCGACCCAGGCATTGCCCGGTCCGGTGATGACATCCACGCGCCTGATCCGCTCGGTGCCATAAGCGAGCGCGGCAATGGCCTGCGCGCCGCCGACGCGCCAGATTTCGGTGACGCCCGCGACATGCGCAGCCGCCAGCACGACGGGATTGAGCGCACCGCCCGGCGTCGGCGACATCATGACGATGCGGTCGACACCCGCGACCTTCGCGGGAATGGCGTTCATCAGCAGGGATGAAGGATAGGCCGCCTGGCCACCCGGCACATAGATGCCGGCCGCCTCGACCGCGCCCCAGCGATAGCCGAGTTGCACGCCCTCATTGTCGGTCCACTGGTCGTCGAGCGGGCGCTGCTTGGCATGGTAGGCGGCGATGCGCCGTGCGGCGGTCTCGAGCGCCTCACGCAGCGGCGCGGCGAGATTCGCAAAGGCCTTCGCGCATTGCTCGGCCGAGATCGACCAGCCCAGCGCATCGAGATCGAAACCGTCGAAACGCGCGGTCAGCTCGGCGAGCGCCGTATCGCCCTCGGCACGCACGCGGACGATCGTCTCGCGCACGCTGTCCGAAACATCCGGATCTGCCTCGCGCCGCGCATTGACCAGTGCATCGAAGGCAGCCGCGAAGCCGGGATCGCCCGCATCGAGCCTAAGCGGCATTGCTGCCCCCCGAAACGGCAGCGCGGAAGCGCTCGACCATCGGCACCAGTTCGGCGGCGCGCATCTTCATGGCGGCGCGATTGACGATCAGCCGTGCAGAGATATCCATGATCGTCGCGGTTTCGACGAGACCATTGGCCTTCAGCGTCGCACCGGACGAGACGAGATCGACGATGCGGCGCGACAGGCCGAGCGACGGTGCGAGTTCCATCGCACCGTTCAGTTTCACGCACTCCGCCTGGACGCCTTGCGCTTCATAATAAGCGCGGGTCAGGTGCGGATATTTGGTCGCGACGCGGATGTGGCTCGCCTGCGAAAGCGCCTCGGGCGGTGCGTCCTTCGGCTCGGCGACCGAGAGGCGGCAATGACCGATGGCGAGATCGACCGGCGCGTAGAGCTCGGAATAGCCGAACTCGGCGATCACGTCCGATCCCACGATGCCGATCTGCGCGGCGCCATGGGCGACGAAGGTCGCGACATCGAAGGCGCGCACGCGGATGATCGAGAGACCCGGGACATTGGTCGCGAACTTGAGCGCGCGGCTCTCCTTCTTGTGAAACTCCGCCTCCGGTTCGATGCCTGCGCGCGCGAGCAGCGGCAGCGCCTCGTCGAGGATGCGTCCCTTGGGAATGGCGAAAGTGATCGGCCGGGTCATGACCGGGGGCACATAGGGGGAAGCGCGGAAAAGGGCAATGCGCGGGGCGGTGACCAGCTTCCCTTATGAATCCGCGCGCGTCACCCCTCGAAGGGATCGCGGACCAGGATCGTGTCGGCGCGCTCGGGCGAGGTGGAGACCGAGGCCACGGGGCATTCGATCAGTTCCTCGATGCGGCGGATATATTTGATCGCCTGCGCGGGCAGGTCGGCCCATGAGCGCGCACCGACGGTCGTGCCTTTCCAGCCTTCCATCTCCTCATAGACCGGCTCGACGGCGGCCTGCTCGGCGGCGTGCGAGGGCAGATAGTCGATCAGCTTGCCGTTAAGCTTGTAGCCGGTGCAGATCTTGATGGTCTCGAAGCCATCGAGCACGTCGATCTTGGTGAGCGCGATGCCGGTCACGCCCGAGAGCGCGCAGGTCTGGCGCACGAGCACGGCGTCGAACCAGCCGCATCTGCGTTTCCGCGCGGTGACGGTGCCGAACTCATGGCCGCGCCGGCCGAGCAACTCGCCGGTCTCGTCCTCGAGCTCGCTCGGAAACGGGCCGGAGCCGACGCGGGTGGTGTAGGCCTTGACGATGCCGAGCACGAAACCGGCGGCATTCGGCCCCATGCCCGTGCCGGAGGCGACCGTGCCGCTCACCGTATTGGACGATGTCACGAACGGATAGGTGCCGTGGTCGACGTCGAGCAGCACGCCCTGCGCGCCCTCGAAGAGGATGCGCTTGCCGGCCTTGCGCACGTCGCGCAGGCGCTTCCACACCGGCTCGGCGAACTGCAGCACGAAAGGCGCGATCTCGCGCAGCTGCGCGACCAGCGCCGCGCGGTCGATCGGCGGCTCGCCGAATCCGGCGCGCAACGCGTCATGATGGGCGCAGAGGCGGTCGAGTTGCGCGTCGAGATCGTCGAGATGGGCGAGGTCGCACACACGAATCGCGCGGCGGCCGACCTTGTCCTCATAGGCCGGACCGATGCCGCGGCCGGTCGTGCCGATCTTGCCCTTGCCGGCGGCCGTCTCGCGCAGCGCGTCGAGATCGCGGTGAAAGGGCAGGATGAGCGGGCAATTGTCCGCGACCGCGAAATTCTTCGCCGTGACGGTGACGCCCTGCCCTTCGAGCTTCTCGATCTCAGCCTTCAGGGCCCAGGGATCGAGCACCACGCCATTGCCGATGATCGACAGCGTGCCGGTGACGATGCCCGAGGGCACGAGGCTGATCTTGTAGACATTCTCGCCGACAACGAGCGTGTGACCGGCATTGTGCCCGCCCTGGAAGCGCACGACGCAATCCGCCCGGCTCGCCAGCCAATCGACGATCTTGCCCTTGCCTTCATCGCCCCACTGGGCGCCGATCACGGTTACATTTGCCATGGATATGATACTCCGCCCTGCCAGAGCGGATCCGGACCACCCTTCGACAGGACTCGATGGTCGGATTGGATCGTCAGGGCATCGACGGCCCCGGTCCGGCGGCGCCTTTGCCGCTCGCCCGGCCGGGAGTCAAGCAGGCAAGTGGTTCAGCCTTGCTCAAGCCATGTTCGCCATGATGCCATAGGGCAGCGGCGGCATCGCCCAACGCCCCGGCCTTCCTCATCCTGCACGTGCAGCGGAAGGACGACATCGAGCAGTCGAGCGCGTTGGCGGAGGCTCTGCGCTCGGCCTACCCTATCCGGCGACGAAAGTGGTCGACGACTGGTTGAAGGGCCGCTTCGGCGCCTGGCCCGCCGCGAAACCCTCCACCCACGCGCGCTTTTTCAGAGCCTCCTCGCGCAGCCAGGCCCGGAAGATGTCGACGGTTGGCGCCGCCGTATGGCGCGGGCGGAAGCGTGCGATGAAGCCATGGGCGGTGCGGCGCCCCATTGTCGCCGGATAGGGCAGGCCGAGCGCGCCTTCCTCGAACGCATCGCCGAGCAAGGCAGCGCCGCATAGGGCGACGCCGGCATTGGCCCGGACGGAATCCAGCACGTCCACAATTCGCTGGAAGCGCATGCCACGCTCCGGTGCGGTGCGCGCGACACCATTGTCGGCGAACCAGCGCGGCCAGCTGATGCCCGCCGGATCGTCCTTGTAGAAATCGAGATGGAGCAGCGGAAAGCCCTCGAGCCGGCTTTCGGCGGGAAGTCCCCGCGTACGCTCGACATTCACGGGTGAAGCGACTGGCAGCACATAATCGTGGAAGAGGAAGTCACAGAGCGGATCGTCGCCCAGCGCGCCGAAGGCAATCTCGCAATCGACCGGTCCCAACCGCATCGGCACGTCGCCCGCGCCGTTGACGCAAAGGCCGATATGCGGATGCTCGGCGCGGAACGAGGCAAGCGCCGGCACGAGCCAGAGATCGGCCAGATCCGACGCGGCGGCGATATGGAGCTCCTGCGGGCGCTGCATGTCGAGCAAGCCGGCGGCCGTCTCGATGGCCGCGAAGCCGGATGCCAGATGCGGGATCGCCTTCACCAGCGCCACGGTCGGGCGAATACCGGCGCGGCCACGCAGAATCAGCTCGACGCCGAGATAGTCCTCCAGCGCCTTGACACGCTGGCCGACCGCGGCGGGCGTGATCGCCAATATCTCGGCCGCCGCCGCGAAAGAGCCGGTGCGGACGGCCAGTTCCAATGCCTGGAGCGACTTGAGATGGGAAGGCGGCTTCACGCCATCATCATAAGGGAAAGCTTTAGCCACATGCAAAAGCTTTAGATTGAGCTCTGCCTATGACTGGAGGATAATCGCGTCATGACAAAGTGATTTGGAAGGACCGACCAATGACAGACGCTGTTATCATCCCGCTAAAGCGCTACATGATCGAGCGCGACATCCCCGGCGTCGGCGGCATGTCCGTCGTCGAGCTGTGCGGTGCCGCCCGCTCGTCCAACCGCGCGATCGAGAAGCTGCAGCCCGCCATTCAGTGGCAACACAGCTATGTCGCGGGCGACAAGACCTACTGCATCTATCTGGCCGATAGCGAAGAGACGATCCGCAAGCATTCGGAGATCAGCGGCATTCCTGCCGGCAGGATCACGGAAATCCCACAGATCATCGATCCCCTCACGGCCAACAACTGACGGCCGACACCATAAGGGGAGGATCGATCATGTTGCTACGCATGTTCTATGGGTTGTTCGCAGGATTCACCTACGTGATCTTCCTGCTGACATTCCTCTATCTCATTGCATTCCTGGCACCCCTGCCGCTGGTGCCGCACACCGTCGACCATGGCGGACTGGTGAACCAGCCGGTCATGGCGGCCGTGGTGGATACTCTGTTGGTGATGCTGTTCGCCTGCCAGCACAGCATCATGGCCCGGCCCGCCTTCAAGCGCGTCTGGACCAGGATCGTGCCCAAGCCGATCGAGCGCAGCGCCTATGTGCTCGCCGCGAGCCTGGCGCTGATCCTGCTGTTCGCCTTCTGGCAGCCGCTTCCGACCGTGCTCTGGTCGGTCGAAGATCCGTTCGGCCAGGGCATTCTCTGGGGTCTGTTCGCCCTGGGTTGGGCGGTCGTCCTGCTCAGCACATTCCTGATCAGCCATTTCGAGTTGTTCGGCCTGAAGCAGGTCTGGCAGCACATGACCGGGCAGGCCCAGGGCCAGACCGAGCTTCGCCAGCCCTTTCTCTACAAGCTGGTGCGCCATCCGCTCTATCTGGGCTTCTTCATCGCCTTCTGGTCGGCGCCGGTGATGACGTTTGGCCACATGCTGTTCGCGCTGGAAATGTCGGGCTTCATGCTCGTCGCCATCCAGTTCGAGGAGCGTGATCTCATCGATGTCTTCGGCGATGCCTACCGGCGCTATCGGCGCAGCACCGGCATGCTCCTGCCCGGCATCGGACGCGCCCGCTCCTGACATAACAGCCAAATTGAGGGTCCTCGGGGGCGGTCATCCAAAGGGTGGCCGCCCTTTCCTTTGGCACAAAACCGCCTCCCGAGCGTTCTATCGGCATGGTTTGGGACAAACCTGCTGATCGAAAGGAAAGAGAAATGAAGAAGATTGTCCTTGGCGGCCTTGCAGCGCTTGTCACGCTTGGCGTTCCGCAAATCACGGCGCCCGCCGCGGCGCAGCCTTATGGTTCCAATGGCTGGAATCGCGACGCCTTCTGGCGCGGCGCATCGGACGATCCGTTTCAGCGGATCACATTCCTGCAGCGCCGTATCGACCGGGGCGTCTCCGACGGCAGCCTGGATCGCCGCGAAGCGCGCCGCTCCCAGATGGAATTGAACGCCATCCAGCGCGACGCCCGCCGCATGGGCCGCCTCGACTCGCGGGAGCGCAACATATTGCTCTCCCGTCTCGACAATTTGAGCCAGCGCATTCGCTGGCAGCGCCAGGACTGGAACAACAGCTCCAGCGGCGCGGGCTATCGCGGCCGCCCTTATTATCGCGATGCGCCCGACCGCTATGTCACCACTTATGATGCCTCGCGCTATTATCGCAACGATGCGCGTTATACCGAGCGCCGCCTGACCCCCGACGACGAGGTCTATCGCGGATCGGACGGCCGCTATTATTGTAAGCGCAGCGACGGCACGACCGGTCTGATCGTGGGCGCCGCAGGCGGCGCGATCCTCGGCAACATCATCGACGGCGGCCGCAATCGTGCCGCGGGCACGCTGATCGGCGGTGCGCTCGGCGCGATCGTCGGCCAACAGGTCGACAAGAATAACAGCGACTTCCGCTGCAAATAACCGATCGAAAGAAGCAGGGCGGCGCCTGTCGAAAGACGGGCGCCGTTGTTTTCAGCTCAACCGATGCGGCGTCGGGTCGCCCGGGCATTGCCGGAATTCGAAATTGGCGAGCCGCACCGATTCGAACGACTTGTTCTTCAGGCGTGCGCCCCCTTCAGGCGCTCGCCAGCTCGGCCGACTCGGTCTCCTCGATCCAGCCGCCGCCGAGCACGCGATCGCCGTCATAGAGCGCGGCCGCCTGTCCCGGCGCCACGCCATATTCGGGAACGCTGAAGCTGAGCCGGTCGCCGTCCAGCCGGCCGGGCACCGGCCTGGCCAGGGACCGGACCTTGGCGCTGAGCGGCCCGGAAAAATCGCCGCCGAGCCAGTTGATCTCGGAAAGCCGGGCGCTGCGCACGGCAAGTGCCGCCTTGGGGCCGACGACCACGCGCTTTTCCACCGCATCGAGCCGCACGACATAGACGGGATCGGGCAGGCCGCCGATCTCGAGCCCGCGCCGCTGGCCCACCGTATAATGGATGAGGCCTTTGTGCCGGCCGAGCACGCGGCCATCGATATGGACGATCTCGCCTTCGTCATCCGCGTCCGGCCGAACCTTGCGGACGACCTTCGCATAGTCGCCGTCGGGCACGAAACAAATATCCTGGCTGTCGGGCTTCATGGCCACGCCCAGGCCGAGTTCCGCGGCGATGGCGCGCACCGCCGGCTTTTCCATGCCGCCGAGCGGAAAGCGCAGATAGGCAAGCTGCTCGGCGGTGGTAGCGAACAGGAAATAGCTCTGGTCGCGCGCCGGATCGATGGCGCGGTGAAGCTCGGGAGCGCCCGAGCCATTGGGCGGACCGAGGACGCGGCGGACATAATGACCGGTCGCGAGGCAATCGGCGCCGAGGTCGCGGGCGAGCGCGAACAGGTCGGTGAACTTGACGCCCATGTTACAGCGCACGCAGGGAATCGGCGTGCGGCCGGCCATATATTCGTCGGCAAAGCCCTGAATCACCGATTCCCGGAATCGGCTCTCATAATCAAAGATATAATGCGCGATGCCGAGCTTGTCGGCGACCGCGCGCGCATCGCGAATATCCTGTCCCGCGCAACAACTGCCGGTGCGGCCGACTGCGGCGCCGTGGTCGTAAAGCTGCAGCGTGACGCCGATGGTTTCAGCACCGGTGCGCGCGGCGAGCGCCGCAACCACGCTGGAATCGACACCGCCGGACATGGCGACGACGATACGCCGTGCCTTCAGGGGTTCTTCGAGCTGGAAAAGTGCGTCCATTGGGGCGGCCATATAGGCATTGCGGGTGCTTCCGGCCAGCCCACGTCTTGGTAACCTCTCCTGACCAACTGATAACTAACCCTAATGAGCTGTGACCGCGACGTTTACGGCCGCTTATCCACTCGTTGCTAGAACCGCGCTTATGGACATGAGCGCAGCCTCCAAATTGCTTGCCCGCCAGGCCTCCGGGAAGACCCGGAGTGGTGCGGGAATCGCGGATTTGCCTGTCATGCTCGCCGTTCTTTCGGTGGAGCAGTCGACAGGCATCACCGCGACTCGGGTGAGGGAAGAAACGCCGCCGGAGCAAGTGGGCGACCAGCCCGCACGCATGGCGGTGATCTTCGCGCCGCCGGTGGTTCGGCCAAGCCTCCCAAAAGGCATGGCCGGCGCGTTTCACGTGGCCGTTGCAGCACGATTGTCGACGGGGAACGAAAATGAAAACGGCGTTTACTCTGGCGTTTAGCCAAGGGGAAAAGCTTTCCCGTCAAAAGGGCAATTCTTGAGAGCGCAGTTGTTGCCGACTCTGTCGGTTATTGAGGTTAGACATGATTGAGAATCAGAAAATTCGCCCGGATCAGGTAGTTGGCCCCCTCGGAGAGCCCCTGACGATCGATAGCCTGCCGTCGCCGGACACGACGCGCTGGGTTGTGCGCCGCAAGGCGGAAGTCGTGGCGGCCGTCAATGGCGGACTGCTCACGGTCGACGAGGCTTGCGCGCGCTATTCTCTGACTCTCGAGGAATTCGCCGGCTGGCAGCGCGCCGTCGACCGCTCGGGCATGCCCGGCCTCCGCGTGACGCGGATCCAGCACTATAAGTCGCTCTACGAGCGCCAGCAGCGGTACTAAGACAGTTTCACGCCGAGGCGGCCGCGCGCCGCCTCGCTCGTTGCCCTGAGGCATCGGACCCCTTCAGCCCGTTCGCAGACCGCGTGCGGGCTGAAGCGATTCTGGCGGCTGTGAATCAGCGGTGCAAAACAAATATCGGCGGCCGATTGATTTATATGCATGATAATGCATATACACGAATATGGATATTAATTCATTCCTGATTCTGGCTGACCCGAGTCGCCGCCGCGTCCTCGACGCGCTCAGCGATGGGGAGCGGCAGGTCAACGATATCGTCCGGGCTGTCGGCATTCATCAGTCCGGCGTCTCGCGCCATCTGCGCATTCTGTCCGAAGCCGGGTTCGTCACCATGCGGCCGGACGGGCAACGGCGCCTCTATGCGCTGAAGCCCGATCCATTTCGCGAGATCGACGATTGGCTGGCGAAATATCGCGCACATTGGGAAGCGCGGCTCGACCGTTTCGGTGCCGCGCTCGAAGCTCGACAAGAAGCGAACAAGGAGAAGTGATCATGAACGACACGATCGAGGCGAGCATCGTCATCGAGCGCAGCTACGCCGCATCGGCGGAGGAGTTGTGGAACCTCTGGACCACCAGGGACGGCTTCCAATCCTGGTGGGGACCACAGGGCTTTCGTACCGATGTCCGCGAGATGGACGGTCGTGAAGGTGGTGCTTTCCATTACGATATGGTCGCTGACACGCCGGAGATGGTGAAAGCCATGGCCGAAATGGGTCGGCCGGCCTCGCACGAGTCGCGCGGCACCTTCACCGAGTTCAAGCCGCATGAGCGGCTGGTCCTGACCCACATCATCGACTTCCTGCCCGGCGTCGCGCCCTATGACAGCACCATGACCGCGCAGTTCATCCCGGCAACCGATGGCAAGACCCGGATGATCGTCACCCTCTCGCCGATGCATAATCCCGAATTCTCCGAGATGCAGAAGCAAGGCTTCACCAGCCAGCTCTCGAAGCTGGACACGCGCTACGACTGGCAGGGCTAGCGCATGCGGGCGGGCGTATGGCCGAACTGCTTGCGGAACGCGGCAATGAATGCGCTTGTCCCGGCATAGCCGGCATCCAGCCCCGCCTGGGTAACCGAAGCGCCGGTGCCGAGCAGGCTCGCGCCATGAAGCAGGCGCAGCCGCTGGCGCCATTCGGCAAAGCGTAGCCCCGTTTCAGCGAGGAACAGCCGTTGCATGGTGCGCGCGCTCGCCCCGGCAGCGCGGGCCAGCGCCTCCAGTTCAAGGTCGCAGGCCGGGTCGTCGCGCAGCCGCTCGGCGAGGCGGACGGCCCGCGGATCGGCCGGCAGCGGCAAAGAGAGCGGCAAGGTCGCCGATGTCCGAATCTGATCGGCGATCACACCGGCAAGGCGGACGTGGCCATCGTCGCTGTCATCGAGCATGCCCACCGACACCGCATGCAGCACCAGTTCGCGCAACAGCGGCGAGACATCGAGCGCGAAACTGCCCCTGGGCAGATCGAGGGCAAGCGTCGGCGCCAGATACAGCGTGCGCATGGCGAAGTCGCCCTTCGCCCAGATCTCATGCTCGATGCCGGCCGGCGCCCAGATCGCCCGCGCGGGCGGCACGATCCACAGCATGCCCCGCGCCCGCACGCGCATCACCCCGCTCGCCGCATAGATGAGCTGTCCCCAGGGATGCGCGTGCGGCGGGAGATGGTAGCCGGCGAAATAGGTGCAGGCCAGCGTGCGCAGGATGAGCGCCATGACTTCAGCCCTGCTTCACGCCTTCGGGCATCTGCACAGTGTCGACATGCTGGATGATACCGACCCGATTACCCTCGCTGTCCTCGATATAGGCGACGGTGCCCACATGCTCGATGAGATAGGGGGGCGAGTGGATGCGCCCGCCATGCGTCTCGACCGCAGCCAGCACATCCTTCACCGATCCCACATTGATCGTGCAGACAAAGCCGCTGACGCCGGGGCCGGTCCCCGCAAGCCGATCATGCCGCTCGCGCAGATCGCCGAGAATGCCGGGATTCTCCGCCGTGCCCGTCTTGATATGATAGTAATTGGGCGGCCCCCAGGGCGTGATCACCCAACCGAACACCGCCTCGTAAAAGGCCTTGGCCCGCTCGACGTCATCGCACTCTATGGCGAAGTGGCCGACATTCTGCGCGACGCTCATGCGGCGCTGTCCAGATAGAAGATATTGCCATCCGGGTCCGCGAACATGGCCATGTACCCGCCCCAGGGCTGCTTGCTCGGCGCCATGGTGAAGTGGACCCCCTTGGCCGCGAGCGCGGCGTGGACGGCGTCGAGATCGTCCACCACGAAACCGATGCCGGTATTGCGGTCGCCGGTCCCATGCGTCTCGTCGGCGCCGGCCGCGAGCGAGAAGCGCTGCCCGCCGACATCGAACGACGCGAAGTGGAACTGCGGTTCCATGAACTGCAGTTTGAAACCCATCACGTCGCGGTAGAAAGCGACGGCCTTTTCCAGGTCCTCCACCCCGACGATCACATAGCCGATGCGCATGTCCATCCGTCCGACTCCCTCAAGCCTGTCAGCGCCCTCATAATGGGCCGTCAATTGTCGTGCTATCGCCAGAATGACAGAAAGTGTCGCACAGATGACGTGCATGCGGTGCTTGCAGGCCGCCACCACCTTCCATAGATTTCGAACGATGCAGCCCGGACAGACTCCCGACGATGCAAGCTGGACCTCGGCAGGCCTGAAACAGGCCGAGGCGATCCGCCAGTGGCAGGACTGGGCGGCGAACACGATCGCGCCCATCGACGTCGCGGTCTACGATATGGATGCCTTCGCCGCGCGCTGGAGCAGCCATGGCGTCGGCCAGTTGCGCCTGCTCCATCTCCATGCGCCGGCCCAGCGCGTCGTCCATTGCGGCACCGACGGCAGCTCGGGCCGTGCCGCGCCGACCATCCAGCTGGTCTATGCCCGCAAGGGTGCGCTCAAGACGAAGATGGCGGGCAAGCGCTTCACGGTCGAGCCCGGCCAGTTCGTGCTGCTCGACAATACGCGCTTCTATCAGATGGAGATGGACGAGGCCCATGAGTGCCTCGATCTCATGATGCCGATCAGCTGGATCGAGAAATATCTGCCCGATCCCGGCGCCCTTCTCGCCCGCCCGATTGCCGCGAGCAGCGGTTGGGGCGCTCCGCTGGGCAGCCTGCTCGAAATCATGCTGAGCGGCCTCGACACAAGCCCCCTGCCGCGCTCGCTCATCGCCGAACAGGTCGGCGCGCTGCTCACGCTCGCGACCGGCTTCCATGAACCGGCGCCGTCGAAGCATAAGGGCCAACTCGCTCGCGCCATCCTGCGCCGCATCGAGAGCGACTTTGCCGACCCGGAGCTGACGCCCGAGCGCGTCGCCCAGGATGTCGGCATCTCCAAGCGCTATCTCCAGTCACTGCTCGCCGGCAGCGGCACCAACTTCATCGCGGAGCTCAACGCCGCCCGCCTCGACCACGCCGCCGACCGCCTCGCCGACCCACGCGCCGCCAGCCTGCAGATCGCCGAGATCGCCTATCAGGCCGGCTTCCTCGACCCGGGCTATTTCACGCGGCTGTTCCGCAAGCGGTTCGGTGTGGGGCCGAAGGAGTGGCGGATCGCGGAGACGGCGCGGCGGGGCCAGTCGGGGAATTCCTCGCCCCTTTAGGGGAGAGGATACATAACGCCCGGTTTCCTACTTCCCGCCGCCCGCCACCGCCTTCTTCTCCTCGGCCTGCTGCGCCCGCCAGGCCGTGATCCGCCCGCGCAGCTGGGTATTGCCCTCGTGGCAGGCATATTCGAACATCTCATATGCGTCATTGCGCGGCCAGTCGACGCGCACGGTCCAGGGCGTGGTGAACACCTCGGGGTCGGTATAGGTCATCTCATAGGCGATGGTGTTCGCGTCGGTCATGGTCAGGCGCTCGACCATCTTCGCGGCCTTGCTCACCGGGATGCTGTTCCATGGCGGCCCACCCTGCGTCGCCTGGTTGATCGGCGAGGCGGCGCGCAGTGAGAGGTCGTCGGAGACATCGTCGCCGCTGCGGATGTTCGCGGTCTCGATGACGAGCGTGTTGCCCTCCCAGTGCCCGCGGCTGCTGCCCAGCCAACTCTCCATGAAGGCCGGCCAGCGGCTCTTCGCGCCGGTCGGAATAATGCGCACGCCAAGCATCTCGAACTCCATCACGACATAGCCGGGCGACTGCCAGATGCGGATGCCGTTATTGTAGCGGAAGGGCAGCATCGAGGCCGGCACGCCGCGCGAGACGCAGCGATCGAACGTGTCGAAATCGGCGAGCGCATTGTAATCCTGACCTTGTCGCCAGCTCGACCGCCCTGCCCGTTCCAGCGCCGAAGCCTTGGGCGTGAGCGCGGGAAGCTGGCCGTCGGCCGGGCTCACGATCATCGAGGTGCGATGCGCGAAATGGCTCTTTGCCATCCATTCCGCCAAGCCCTTGGTGCCACGCCCGCCATATTCGGCGGAATAAGCGGCATCGGATTTCTTGGCCGCCTCAAGGCGCGCGGCAAACTCGGCGTCGGTCACCCAGAAGCGGTTGCCGAACTCTTTGGGACGGGTGAGGCGGATGCGGCCCTGGTCGATCATCTCCAGTGGCCATGTGCCGCGCAAGTCCGGTTCGCCCCATGGCGTTCTGGCCGGAACGTAGGTCTTGGGAACGGGCGGCATGATCGTGAGGTCGGCCGGCGGGGATTGGGCGAAGGCTGCACCTGCGCCAGCGGCGAGCGCCATTGCCAAAGCGGCCAGAATGCGAAGGCCGAGCGTCTTCATGCTGTTGTTGCCCCCTCCTGCATTCCATCTCGTAACTCACTTCGTCATTCGCGCGAAAGCGGGAATGACGAGCGGGTGAGCGGACAGCGCACCCTCACAATCAAGCTGCGCATTTGTCCTGTTAGCGGTGCGCGCGAATCCTCGCGACTCTTGGCCGGTCGCGCTACAAAAGGCCCAATTGGCATATCGCCGCCGCGCAGACAGACCTCGAAGAGGCACCGCCGTCGGTTCTTGGAGAGGTTAGACATGGCTGACACGGCAAAGCAGTTTCCGCTTCCCAGCTCGTTGAAGGTGGTGCCCGGCACCGAGGCCGCGCAAGCCGCCTATCCCTATTACACCCAGTTCGTGCCCCAGGATGACCAGAAATTCTGGTTCTACAACAGCATGCACTTCCCCGAGCCGATGCATCATTTCGACATGATCACGGCGGAAGCGGCCTATGTCGCGCTCGGCGCGGCCAACACGCGCGTGCATGTGCTCCCGACCGCCAAGGGCATCGAGCATCGCGTCATCAACGGCCGCGTCTATATCGGTGGCGTCGCCGTGACCGATCCCGAGGAAATCAAGGAGCGCGTCGGCGAATTCCAGCAGCGCGCCTTCTATTATTACGAGCATTGGGAACGGCTCTACGACAGCTGGAAAGAGAAGATGAAGACGCTGATCGCGGACGCCCAGGCGCTGCCGAAGCCGTCTCTCTCGAAATATGAGCCGCTCGAGACCGTGCACGCCGGCAAGGGCGTCGCCAGCAACCATGCGCTGCTCGACATCTACCAGAAGCAGATCGAGGGGTACCACCGCATGTGGCACCACCATTTCGAGTTTCTGCTGCTCGGCTACGGCGCCTATATGACCTTCTTCGATTTCTGCAAGAAGGCCTTTCCCGAGATCAGCGACCAGGCGATCAGCCGCATGGTCGCCGGCATGGAAGCCGAGATCTTCCGCCCCGACGAGGAAGTGAAGCGTCTCGCCCGCCGTGCCGTGGAGCTCGGCGTCGACGGCCACTTCACCGACGGCATGAGCATCGAGCAGGTGCTGGCCGATCTCGACCGAGTCGGCAATGCCGGCAAGGAATGGCTCGCCGAGCTGGAGACCAGCCGCAACCCCTGGTTCAACGTGAGCTCGGGCGACGGCTTCTACCATTATCACCGCAGCTGGAACGACGACCTCTCGCTGCCCTTCGCGGCGCTCCCCGGCTATATCGACAAGGTCAAGTCGGGCGTGAACATCGAGCGGCCGACCGCGCAGCTGGTCGAGGAGCGCGAGCAGCTGGTCGCCGACTATCGCGAGCTGCTCGACACCGACGAGGACCGCGCGACTTACGACCAGCTGATCACGCTCGCGCACCGCGTCTTCCCCTATGTCGAAGGGCACAAATTCTACTGCGAGCACTGGTACACCAACCTCTTCTTCAACAAGATCCGCGAGTTCGGCGCGCTGCTCGCCGAGAACGGCTTCTTCGAGAAGGAGGACGATGTCTTCCATCTCACCCAATATGAGCTGGAGAGTGCGATCATCGATCTGATGCTCGGCTGGGGCGTCGGCGCACCGCCGCGCGGACCGCAGCACTGGCCGGCCATCGTCGCCCAGCGCAAGGCCGCCATCGTCGAATGGGGCAAGCATGCGACCGCGCCCGCGCTCGGCGCCGTGCCGGACGCGATCGACGATCCGGCCATCGTCATGCTCTGGGGCATCACGCGCGAGAGCCTGGACAGCTGGCTCGACGACGGCGATGGCCCGAGCAACGAGTTGCGCGGCTTCGCGGCCTGCCACGGCGTGGTCGAGGGCACGGCGCGCGTGGTCAAGTCAGTCGAGGAAATCAGCCGCCTGCAACAGGGCGACATCCTCGTCTGCCAGGTGACCAACCCGACCTGGGCGCCGATCTTCCAGAAGATCAGTGCGGCCGTCTCCGACATTGGCGGTTCGATGAGCCACATGGCGATCGTCGCGCGGGAATATGGCCTGCCGGCCGTGGTCGGCACCGGCAAGGCGACGCAGCGCATCAGGGACGGATCGCGCATCCGCGTCGACGGCGGCCGGGGCACGGTCACCATCCTCGAAGAAGAGCGCGTGCTGGAAGACGCGTGATGATGGGATCGGCATCTATTCACCCCCTCTCCTTCAGGGGAGGGGCAGCGAGACTTGGCTCGGGCTCGGGCTCGGGCTCGGGCGCAAGCGCGAGCTTGGTCGCAGCGGGGCGGGGCTTTGCGCGGGTCCGCCCCCACTCCGACCCTTCGGCAGAGTCACGCGCCTCTGTCGAACCTGAAGGGAAGGGGCTGTGACCAGCGTCTCCTGGTTCGCCGACCTGCGCATCACCGATCGTCCCACCGTGGGCGGCAAAGGCGCGAGCCTGGGCGAGCTGACGCACGCCGGGATCGAGGTGCCGCCCGGTTTCGTGGTGACGACCCATGCCTTCGAACTGTTCCTCAAGGCACTGGAGCAGTCGGCGCCGGTGCGGGCAGCCGTCGAAGCGCTCGATGCGTCAAATCTCGACGCCGTCACGGCCCTGTCCAGGACTTTGCGCGCTCGGGTGGAACAGGAGCCGCTTCCCCAGCCCGTGGAGCGCGCAATTCTCGATGCCCATTATCAGCTGACCGGCGGTGACCTCGCCATCACCGTCGCAGTCCGGTCCTCGGCCACCACCGAGGACGCGGAGGATGCCAGCTTCGCCGGTCTGCAGGACACGTTCCTCTGGGTGCTCGACGCGCAGGACACGGTCGCACGCGTCCGCGAATGCTGGGGCAGTCTCTATTCGGTCGAGTCCATGACCTACCGCCGCAAGCACGGCCTGCCCGAGGACGGCGTCGCCATGGCCGTGGTCGTGCAGACGATGGTCGACGCACGCACGGCCGGCGTCATGTTCACCCGCTCGCCGACGACCGGCGACAAGTCGGTCATCACCATCGAGGGTGCATGGGGCCTCGGCTCCGCCGTCGTCTCCGGCGAAGTGACGCCCGACCGCTGGGTCGTGGGCAAGATCACCGGCGAGATTTCGGTTCGCGACATCAGCGACAAGCATATTCGCCAGGTGCCCGCGCCCGGCGGCGGCATCGTCGACGAGGATCTGCCCGCCGACCTGCGCCATGCGCCCGCGCTCAGCGACGACGAGTTGCAGGCCCTGCGCGCCGTCGGCCGCAGGATCGAGAAACATTATGGCCGCCCGCAGGACATCGAATGGGCGGTCGACAAGGAAGGGAAGCTCCTTCTCCTCCAGAGCAGGCCTGAAACGGTCTGGTCCGCAAGGGAGGCCGCCCCGGTCGTCAAGACCGAGGCCGACCCCCTCAAACATGTGATGACGATCTTCGGAGGACGCAAATGAGTCTCACGGCCAAGGATGTCGAGGAGATCATGAAGCTGCTCGACGCCTCCAGCTTCGACCGGCTGAGCCTCGAAGTGAACGGGATGAAGATCGAGCTGGAGCGCAGCGGCGCGGCGCCCCGCGCACCCGCCACGCCCCTTGCCCCGGCGGCAGCGCCGGTTGCGCCAACGGCTCCCGCCGCAACCGTCCGCACCAGCACCGAACCCGGTCTCGTCGAGGTCAGGACTCCGCTGCTCGGCATCTATTATCGCGCACCCAAGCCGGGCGAGCCGCCCTTCGTGGAGGTCGGCAGCAAGGTCGATCTCGAGACGGTGATCGGCATCGTCGAGGTGATGAAACTCATGAACAGCGTGCCCGCCGGCGTGAAGGGCGAGGTGGTCGAGATCCTCGGACGCAATGGCGCGCTCGTCGAGCATGGCGAAGTGCTGATGCTCGTACGGCCGGAGGCTGGCTGAGTGCGCCATGATGCAATCCTGTCCCCCTCCCGCTTGCGGGAGGGGTTAGGGGAGGGCCTTCCTGGCGCCACCCCGAACCCTCCCCCGACCCCTCCCGCAAGCGGGAGGGGAGAAGCGTGATTAGACGCATCCTCATCGCCAACCGCGGCGAGATCGCGGTGCGGATCATCCGCACCTGCAAGCGGCTCGGCATCGAGACGGTGCTCGCGGTCTCGGAAGCCGACCGGGATTCGCTCGGCGCGAAACTTGCCGACCGGGCCGTCTGCATCGGCCCTGGCAGGCCCACCGACAGCTATCTGCGCGTCGAGACCGTCGTCCAGGCAGCACTCGGCACCGGCTGCGACGCCATCCATCCCGGCTATGGCTTCCTGTCCGAGCGCGCGGCGCTCGCCAAGCTGTGCGAGGATGAGGGCGTCATCTTCATCGGACCGACAGCGGCGCAGATCGATGCCGTGGGCGACAAGCTCAAGGCGCGCTTCCATGCCGAGGCGGCCCATGTCCCGGTGGTGCCGGGCGGACCCGTCGACACTTTGGCGGATGCGCAGGCCCTTGCCGAGAAGATCGGCGCGCCGATCCTGGTCAAGGCCGTGGGCGGCGGCGGCGGGCGCGGCATGAAGCTGGTCGAGGATCTTGCCGACCTCCCCGCCACGCTCGACATGGCGTCGGCGGAGGCCGGCGCGGCGTTCGGCGACGCGCGCGTCTATCTCGAACGCTATGTCGCACAGGGCCGCCATATCGAGGTGCAACTGCTCGGCGACGGCGCCGGCAAGGTCATCCACCTCGGCGAGCGCGACTGCTCCGTGCAGCGTCGTTATCAGAAGCTGATCGAGGAGACGCCCGCGCCGGATCTTCCGGATCATGTCCGCGATGCGATGCATGAAGCCGCCGTCCGCTTCGCGCAGAGCCTCCACTATCGTGGCGCAGGCACGGTCGAGTTCCTCTACGATGTCCAGCGCGAGGCTTTCTACTTTCTCGAGATGAATGCCCGTATCCAGGTCGAGCATCCGGTGACCGAGGCGGTGACCGGCATCGACCTCGTCGCCCAGCAGATCGCGATCGCCCAGGGCGCCGAAAATGGTGGAGGCCTGACGCTCGACCAGTCGGACATCGGCTTTTCGGGCGCCGCGGTCGAATGCCGCGTCAATGCCGAGGATCCGAAGCGCGACTTCATGCCCAGCCCCGGCCGCGTGACCGCCGCGCTCTGGCCCAAGGGCGAGGGCATCCGCGTCGATACGCACATCGTGGACAACGCCATGATCCCGCCCTTCTATGACTCGATGGTCGCCAAGATCATCGCCCACGGCCGCGACCGCGACACCGCGATCATGCGCCTCTGGAAGGCCCTGAACGACACCCGCATCGAGGGCGTCGCGACCAATCTCGACTTCCAGGCGGAGCTGCTCGACGATCCGGACTTCGTCACCGGTGGCGTGGACACCGGCTGGCTCGCGCGGCGACTGGCGAGGGTGGAGGCGTGAGAATGCCCAGCTCAAAAGCTGCCGTGCTCCTGCGAATGCAGGAGCCCAGGGCGCAAGCACCCCGCCATCCCGTCCTGGGCTCCTGCTTTCGCAGGAGCACATGGTTATCTCGCTTGGCAGGGGCCTAACCCATGGCTGACATCCGCCTCGTCGAAACCTCACTGCGCGATGGCCAGCAATGCCTGTGGGCCGCGCTCGGCGTCGACACCGCACGCACACTCAGCATCGCGCCGGCGCTGGAGCGGGTCGGTTTCAAGGCGATCGACTTCACCACCTCCACCCATATGGGCGTCGCCGTGCGCTACAAGCAGGAGGATCCCTGGGAGCGCATTCGCCTGATGAAGCAGGCGATGCCGAAGACCCCGCTGCAGTTCCTCTCGACCGGCTTCCGCTTCATCGCCTGGGAGGCCGCCTCGCCCGACTTCATGGCGCTGGCATTCAGGACGCTTATGAAGAACGGCATCGGCCGCTTCGCGCTCGCCGACCCGATGAACGACGCCGACGCCAACATAGAGGTCGCCGGCATGATCAAGCGCGACGGCGATGCCTATGTGGTCGGTGCGCTGGTCTTCACGATCAGCCCGATCCACGACGACGCGCATTATGCCGAGGCCGCGCGCAAGATGGCCGCCTGCCCACATATCGACGCGCTCTATATCAAGGATCCGGGCGGGCTTCTGTCGCCCAGCCGCGCGCAGACGCTGATTCCGGCGATCAAGGCGGTCATCGGCGACAAGCCGCTCGAGCTGCACGCGCACTGCACCATCGGGCTCGGCGAGCAGTCTTATTATGAGGCGGCCCGTCTCGGTGTCGAGGCGCTGCAGGGCGCGTCCGGGGCGCTGGGGGATGGCACCTCCAATCCATTGCTGGAGCGCGTCGTCGCCAACCTGCGCGAACTGGGCCACACGGTCGACATCGATGACGAGGCGCTGGCCGAGGTCAGCCGCTATTTCACCGCATTGGCCAACGCCGAGGGCTTGCCCAAGGGATCCCCCCAACCGTTCGACGCGGCCTATTACAACCACCAGCTTCCCGGCGGCATGGTCGGCACGATGCGCCGCCATCTCGCCGACCATCGCGTCAGCCATCTCGAGGGCGCCGTCGTCGAAGAGCTGGCGCGCGTGCGCGAGGAACTGGGCTGGCCGATCGTCATGACGCCGTTCGCGCAGATGGTGATGACGCAGGCGGTGATGAACGTGACGGGAACCGAGCGCTATGCCGTCATCCCCGACGAGGTGATCCGCTATGCAATCGGCCGCTTCGGCCACCCCAACCAGCCGATCGCGCCCGAAGTCATGGACCGCATCATGGCGATGCCGCGCACCAGGGAGCTGGCCGCCGAACCCGCCATGGCCGACCTGCCGGAGCTGCGCAAACGCATCGGCGCGCATCTGAGCGACGAGGAGTTCCTCCTGCGCGCGACCATGCCGGCCGGCCAGGTCGATGCCATGATGGCCGCCGGCTCCGCGCCGCGCGTCTATGATCCGGGCTTGCGCCCCGCCATGGCACTGATCCGCCAGCTCGTCGCCCGCAATGACGTGGCGCGGCTCAGCATCGACAAGCCCGGCTTCAAGCTGGAGCTCGAACGCTATGGATGACTCCATCGATCAGCGTTCGCCCTGTTCGACCGAGAGTCGCGCGCCTCGAGCAAACAGCACGAACGGGTTTTCGATTTCAGTGAGGCTTCGATTCCAATGACCGCTCCTTTCACCGAAGCTCTTCGTCCCGCCCAGGGCTTCATGTTCGATCTCGACGGCACGCTGATCCTCTCGGACAAGTCGCTCGGCGGCTACACAGTGCTGCCCGGCGCGGTCGAGCTGCTGACGGAGCTGGAGGAGCGCGGCATCCCCTTCCTGGCGCTCACCAATGGCAGCGCCTATCCCGCCGCCCAGCAGGCGCCGCGCCTGCGCGCGCTCGGTCTGCCGATTTCCGACGCGCATCTCTTCACGCCCAACAGCGTGGCGGCGACCGTGTTCAAGGATCGCGGCTTCGAACGGGTGCTGGTGTTGGGGACGGCAGGCGTCGCCGAGGCTCTCAACGGGGACGGCATTGCGACCGTCTTCCCCGGCGAGGACGGCGCGGACAAGGCCGACGCAGTCTATGTCGCCTGGCACCCGGAATGTTCGATGCCGGATATCCACGCCGCCTGTGACGCCGTGCTGCGCGGCGCGGGATTCTTCACCGCGTCGGACGTGCCCTTCTTCGCCAGCAAGGGCGGGCGGGCCTTCGGCTATAGCTGTGCGATCAGCGGCGCCATCGCGCGTGTGACCGACAAGGAGCCGGAGGTCACCGGCAAGCCCTCGATCCATGCGATGAACTTCGTCGCCGCGAAGCTCGGCGTGCCGAGCGCTGGCGTGGTCGTCGTCGGCGACGATCCCAAGGTCGAGATCGAGATGTCACGGCTCGGCGACGCGATCGGCATCGGCGTCACCACCGGCACCGCAAACCATGACGACTGGGCCGCCTGCCCGCCCGAACGACGGCCGCATCGCGTGATCGACAGCTTGGCGGACATTCGCAAACTCGGCTTGATTCTTTAACCGTAGTCAGACCGTCGTCCATTTGCCGCAGGTCGCGGCTTCACTGCCCTGCTGCTTGCACACGCCCGCCATCTTGGCCTGCAGCCGCGCCAGCACATCGCCGCCATTGTTCTTGTCGCTCCAGGCGCGCAACTTCTGGCCCCAGGCGGTCACCTTGACGCGGGTGCGCTGGTAATAGCTGTCCGGATTCTTGCCGATCTCGTCGATCACGGCCGATGCGCTCGCCTCGACCGCCTTCTTGTCCTCCGGCGTCAGGCGCATCACCGCATTGGCCCAGCCAATGCCCCACTGCACGCGGGTCGCGGCGCCATGCGAGGTCTCATAGGCCTTCCTGGCCCAGGCGATCGCGCCGGTCTTGTCGCCATCGGCTTCGGCGATGCCGGCGAGGTCGAGCATGTAATAATAGGCCCAATCGGAGCGCTTGAGCTCGGCTTCGAGCAGCTTCCGCGCGCCCGCGCTGTCACCTGCTTCGTGCAACAGGTCGGCGGCATCCGCAATGACCGACTGGCGCGCCATCGCGTCCTTGGCGGTGTTGTCCGCCCATTGCACGCGCTCGCGCACCTTGCTCAGCACGGCTGGAGAAACCTTGCCGGCATTGTCCGCCTTGGCGAGCGTGATGTCGGCATAGAGCGTGTCGAGCCGATCGGGCAGCGACAGGCTCGCATCGGCATAGACCTTGTCCAGCGCCGCGACGAGCGAACCGCCAAGCGCGCTGCGTTGCTTCGCATCCGGCAGGGCGGCGACGAGGTCGGCCGTGCTCAGCAATTCCTGGCGATTGGCGGTGACTTCGGTGGCGCTGCCGAGCAGTGGCGGCAGGATCTGCGTGAGCTGGGCCTGCTGCGCGGCGGTCGGCTGGACCTTGCCATCGGCGCCCTGTTTGGCCGTCACGACGAGCGCGAGCAGGCCGAAGCGGCGTTTGAGCGCAGGATCAGGCGCGGCGACGGCGAGCTTGTTGAGCAGGGCGCCGGCCCTGGCGGTATCGCCGAAATGCTTGGGATCGTTGCGCCAGTCGAACCCGGCGAGCAGGCGCCAGTCGTCTGCCGACAGGCCGGACACATCCTTGTCGGCGCGCGCGAGCAGTTCTTCGGTGGTCTCGGTGCGGGCCGCGGCGACCTTGAGCAGCTGGGCGAACTTGTCCGACGTCGAGGCGCTGGACAGGCGCGTCACTTCCGAGCCGTCGGGCCGCAGCACGATCACGGTCGGATAACCGCTGATCCCGAAATGCTCGCCCCAGCGCTGGGCTCCCTGCGTGTCACCGTCGAGATAGACCGGCACGAAATTCTTCGTCTCGGCGATGAAGGCCGGGTCCTTGAACAGGGTCGTCTTCATCTGGTTGCAGGGCGGACACCATATCGCGCCCCAATAGAGGATGACCGGCTTGCCGCTTTCCTTGGCCTCGGCGAGCGCATCGTCGACATCGCCCTCGCGCCAGGCGATCTCGGTCGCCTGTGCCGTCGCTTCCGGCGCCTTCGTTGCCTGCTTGCAACCCGTGGTCGCCAAAACCAGGCCCGCCGCCAGCATCGTCATGATCAATCGCATAAAGTCGTCCTTCAAGGCGCTGCGCCGGGCGCGCGCATTCGAGAAAGGCCCGTCCGCGTGGAGTGGGGCAATATGAGGCTCCATATAGGAAGAATGCGCGGATCGGAAACAAGAGCCCGTTTGCCCGCGGCAAGCGCAGCCTTCAGCCAAGATGCTTGAGCGCCGCGCGCTTGCCCGAAGGACTGGCGGCGCCTCGTTGTCCGCGCCCGGCCGATGCCGATGCGCAGGAGTCCCGAGCCAGGCAGCGCCCTCATCCGCATTTGCAATGGCCGGGCAAGCTGCCTAGTCTCGCCCGACAAACCGGCGGCCACGCAGCGGCCGGAACAGCAGGAGGGGGCGAATGAAATACGCCGTCTGGTTCGTGCGTCTGCTTTTCGCGGCCTGGATGCTTCCGGCCGGTCTCAATCACTTCGTTCCCCTCTTCCCGCAGCCGCTCGGCAATGAGCCGCTGAGCAAAGAGCTGTTTCTGGCGCTGTTCGACAGCCACTTGTTCGATCTCGTCAAGACCGTGGAGTTGCTCGCCGGCCTCGCCGCGCTGACCGGCGTCTACCTGCCGCTTGCCCTGGTGCTCTGCATGCCGGTCTCCTTCTGCGTCTGGTATTGGGATACGCCGCTGCAGGGCTGGGGCTCTCGCTCGTCCATCTATGGATGGGCCGTGCTGCTCAGCAATATCTTCCTCTGCCTCGCCTATCTGCCGAGCTACCGGTCGCTATTCGCATTGCGGACCACCCCGAAATGGCCATTCCAGCGTGCGGAGAGCGGCACATGAAGCGGCTGCTCCTCGCCGTGCGGCTGATCTTCGGCCTCTGGCTGCTGCTGAGCGGCGCCAATCACGTCTTCGCGCATCTCTGGGTCGAACCCGGCGGCACCACGCCGCTCGCCGTTCAGCTGATGAGCGCACTCGACCACAGCCAGCTGATCGATGTTGCTTACGGCATCCAGCTGGTCGCGGGCGCGTTGATCCTTGTCGGCCTTCTCGTGCCGCTCGCGGCCTGCGTGGCGATGCCGATCTCGGTCTGCGCGGCCTATTGGGCGGTGATCCTCGAGCATGAGCCCACCGGCGCCCTGCTCGCGCTCGTGGCGGTGGGCCTCAACGCGCTGCTGCTCTTCGCCCATCTCCATGTCTTCCGAGGCATGCTCCAGCGCTGGGCTCTGGCGCTCGGCGAAGACATGGCGAGCAACTACGACACGTTGCTCGCCGATCCGCGTGGACGCACCGGCCAGAGCGCCTTCATCGGCGCGCTCATTCCGCTGGCGCTGGTCGCCGCCTTCTATCACCGCTTCGTCCTCGGCGGCTCGGGCGATTATGCGATGCTGGTGCTGCTCTATCCCGCCATCTGCCTCCATGCCCGCCGCCTGCACGACATGGGGCGGACGGCCTGGCTGCTGATCATCCCGGCGATCCCGACCGCCGCCGGCATCTGGTTCCATATGTACGACAAGGGCCAGCATATCGAGACGCCCGTGATCCGGGTCGCGCTCGGCGTCTCGGCGCTGTTCACATTGTGGGGGCTGGTCGGCAAGAGCGCGGGCGCACGGGCCGCCGCCTAGGACGGATCGACATTCAGATGAAGAGGTGACGAAAATGGTGGATTTTCGTGATCCGGAGCGCAGCGTACTTCTGGTAGGTGAGCACCGGACGTGCGAAAAGCCACCATTTGCAGGCCCTCAGCGCTGAACGTCGATCCGGCCTAGAGCATCCGCATCAGGCGCACGCTGGTCTTCTCATAGCCCAGCCGCTCGTAGAAGCGATGCGCATCGCCGCGCCGCATGTGGCTGGTCACCTCGACCATGTAACAGCCGTGCGCCCGCAGCGCCGTTTCGGCCGCCCGCACCAGTTGCGCGCCGATGCCGCGATTGCGCGATCCGGCATCGACCACCAGCATCGAGATGCGCCCGACCGGCGCCGGGCGATGCAGGACACGCATGGTCGACGTGCTGAGACATCCGATGACCGCACCGTCCAGCTCGGCGACGAGCACAATGCGGCCTTCCGCTTCCATCAGCGCAAGCCGCTCGACGACATCCGCCGCGCCGACCTCATAGTCGAGCTGACCGATGAGGCGGGCGATGGCCGCGCTGTCATTCGAGGAGGCAAGGCGGACGGAAACGTCGGTCACCAGCTGCGGCTCCCTGCGCGGCCGAGTAAATCCGGCAGATGTCCCCCGGACATCCGCTTCTTCGGATTCACTCCCACTCGATGGTCCCCGGCGGCTTCGACGTATAATCGTAAACCACCCGATTAATGCCCTTCACCTCGTTGATGATGCGGGTCGCGACGCGCGAGAGGAAGGCCGATTCATAGGGATAGATGTCCGCCGTCATCCCGTCGGTCGAGGTGACGGCGCGCAAGGCGAGCACATTGTCGTAGGTGCGGTAGTCGCCCATCACGCCGACCGTGCGCACCGGCAGGAGCACGGCGAAGGCCTGCCAGATCGCATCGTAGAGGCCCGCATTGCGGATCTCTTCGAGATAGACCGCATCGGCCTTGCGCAGGATATCGCAGCGCTCGCGGGTGACTTCGCCGGGAATGCGGATGGCGAGGCCCGGTCCCGGGAAGGGGTGGCGGCCGACGAAGATCTCGGGCAGGCCGAGTTCGCGACCGAGCGCACGGACCTCGTCCTTGAAGAGTTCGCGCAGCGGCTCGACCAGCTTCATGTTCATGCGTTCCGGAAGTCCACCGACATTGTGGTGCGACTTGATCGTCACCGACGGCCCGCCGGTGAAGGAAACGCTTTCGATCACATCGGGATAGAGCGTGCCCTGCGCGAGGAAATCCGCGCCGCCGATCTTCTTCGCCTCTTCCTCGAACAGGTCGATGAACGCACCGCCGATGAACTTGCGCTTGGCCTCCGGGTCGGTGACGCCGGCCAGGCCCGACAGGAATTTGTCGGACGCGTCCACATGGACGAGCGGGATGTTGTAGGCGTTGCGGAACAGGCTCACGACCTGCTCGGCCTCGCCGAGGCGCATCAGGCCATGATCGACGAACACGCAGGTCAGCTGCTCGCCGATCGCCTCGTGGATCAGCACGGCTGCGACCGCGCTGTCGACGCCACCGGAGAGGCCGCAGATCACGCGGCCCTTGCCGACCTGCTCGCGAATTTCCTTGATCTTGGTCGCGCGGAATTCGGCCATGGTCCAGTCGCCCGCGCAGCCGCAGACATGGCGCACGAAATTGGCGATGAGCTTCGCGCCGTCGGGTGTGTGGGCGACCTCGGGATGGAACTGGGTGCCGTAGAAGCGGCGCTCATCATTGGCGATGACGGCGAAAGGCGCGCCATCGGAGGTCGCAACGATGCGGAAGCCCTCGGCGAAGCGCGTCACCTTGTCGCCATGGCTCATCCAGACCTGGTGGCGCTCGCCGACCTGCCAGAGACCATCGAAGAGGACGCAGGGCTCGGTCACGGTCAGGAAGGCGCGGCCGAACTCGCCGCCTTCGCCGGTTTCATGACCGGGACGGACCTCGCCGCCGAGCTGGTGCGACATGACCTGCTGGCCATAGCAGATGCCGAGGATGGGAACGCCCGCCTCGAACAGCATTTGCGGCGCGCGGGGGCTGCCTTCCTCGGGCACGCTCGCGGGCGAACCGGAGAGGATGATGCCCTTCGGCTTCATCCGCTTGAAGGCGGCTTCGGCCTGCGTGAAGGGTGCGATCTCGCTGTAGACGCCAGCCTCGCGCACGCGGCGCGCGATGAGCTGCGTCACCTGGCTTCCGAAATCGACGATGAGGATGGAGTCGGCCAAGGACTCGGAACGCTGCGCTGACATGGCTGGCCGATAATGCGAGGGAACCGCCCTGTCCAGTTGCGCGGCGCGGAACAGGACCAACTTCCTGTTGGCAGCAGGATCGTTCGCGCGCTAATCTTGGGACAAAGTCAACCACAGGAGAGGGATATGCGCAGGAGCCTGGTCTATTTGCTGGTAGGGACGGCGGCGATGGCCTTGCCCGCAGCTGCGCAGGCGCAGAGCGGCGACGCGGCCAAGTGCGCGGCGCTCGCACAATCCGGCATCGGGGGCGCGAAGGCCGCGACGGCCAAATGGGTCGAGGCCGACACGGCCAAGGGCATGCCGGCCTATTGCGAACTCGCCGCGACGCTTTCGCCGGTCGCCGGCTCCAATATCGGCGTCGTCTATCGCCTGCCCGCCAACTGGAACGGCAAGCTGCTCGGCCTGGGCGGCGGCGGCTGGGCCGGCAACGTCACGCTCCAGGCAGCAACCCCGGGCCTCAAGGCCGGCTATGCCACCGCTTCGACCAATGGCGGCCATCCGTCCACCTCGCCCTGGGACGTCGAGTGGTCGTCCAATCCCGAAGCGCTGACCGACTTCGCCTATCGCGCGATCAACCAGATGACGGTGGCGGGCAAGGCCGTGGTCCAGGGCTATTATGGCCGCAAGCAGGACAAGGCCTATTTCCAGGGCTGCTCCACCGGCGGCCGCATGGCGCTCATGGAGGCGCAGCGCTTCCCGGACGACTATGACGCGATCATCGCGCGCGCGCCGGTCTATACGCTGCAGGTGCAGACCAGCGGCATCTTGCGCAGCATGACGGTCGCGGGAGCCGGTGGCTTTTCGCCCGGCCAAATAAAACTCGTCAACGAGGCGGTGCTTGGCGCCTGCGACGCCAAGGACGGTCTCAAGGACGGCCTGATCAACGATCCCGCGCGTTGCGGCTGGAGCCCCAGGACGCTGATCTGCAAGGCTGGCCAATCCGGCGACTCTTGCCTGTCCGCCAAGCAGGCGACGGCCCTCGAAACGCTCTACAATGGCATCAAGGCACCCGACGGCAGCTATGCGATGCTGCCTTTGAGCCGGGGCGGCGAGCCCGTGTGGAGCGCTTTCATGACCGTCGACGGAACCGGCGTCACCCAGGCGTCGGGCGGCGGCATGCCTGGGCTCACCAAGGTGTTCTTCGGCGACCGCAAGGTCGATTTCAATCAGTTCACGCCCGATAAGGACGTGCCCGAAGCGCGGGGCAGCGCGTTCGGCAAGGCCTATGAAGCGAACGATCCCGATCTCAAGCGCTTCATCGCCCATGGCGGCAAGCTGCTGCTCTGGCACGGCGAATCCGACCCCGGCCCAAGCCCGGTCGCGACCGCCGATTATTATCAGCGCGTGCTCAAGGCGACGCCCGGCGCCGCCAATGCGGTCCGCCTGTTCATGGCCCCCGGCGTCAGCCATTGCGGCGGCGGCCCCGGCGCCGACAGCACGGACGATCTGGGCGTGCTGGATGCCTGGGTGACGAGCGGCAAGGCGCCCGAGACGATGGTCGCCAGCAAGAACGGCGCACCGCTCAAGCGCCAGCTCTGCGCCTTCCCGAAGGTCGCCCGCTTCGACGGCAAGGGCGACGCGAACGACCCCGCCAGCTGGACCTGCGAGGCGCCGAAGTAAGGCCTTGCGAAAACCCCTCCCCTAGACTCCGATCCAGCAGAGCTGAATCGTCATTGCGAGCGACGCAGTCGCGCGGCAATCCAGGCCGATCTTGCCCGTCCCTGGATTGCTTCACCCGGCTGAAGCCGGCCTCGCAATGACGAGCGGTTCAACATCGATGGATCAGCTTCTAAAAGCGGAGGGGCCAGGAGGTTTTCAGTCTACCGTCACTGCCGTGACGCGCCCGTCGGTCCAGCTGCAGCGGAAGTTGCGCGACCAGCCGTCGCCCGCCCGGTAGCTCGAGCGCTGCTCGATCTGGCCGGTCACTTCATAGCCATTGCCACGCGCCGTCACGCCGTTGATGCCGCGTATCTCGGCATAGTTGCTGCCGGAGCTCGCCCGGTCGCGCGCGGCCACAGCGCAAGCGTCGACAGCCGCATCTTCTTCCGAGCCGGCGAAGCCGTCCCCATAGCGCGGTGCAGTCGAACGGCTGTCGTATCGGCTGTCATAGTCGCCATAGCGATCCGTCCGCGGACGCGGCGCGCCATTGTCATAATAGCCATAATCGCCCGGCGGCGGTGCATCATAGCGCCGCTCGACCACTCGAGTCTTGTTCGATGACGAGGCCGCCGAGGCGATGGCCGCGATGATGCCGACCGCGGCGATGGCGCCGATCACGGCGCCGGCATCGGATCCGCGGTCGTGATGACGATAGCCGCCGTTCCAGCCGCCCCATCCGCGTGCGGCGGCCGGTGTCGTCGCCGTGGCGACAAGCGCGAGGGCGGCAACACCGCCCGTCAATTTCGATAAAATGCGCATCTCTGTGCCCATCCTTGCCCACTTGCCGGCGAGTCTTTGCCGGATCGGTACGAGACTTACCGCGACGCGGCTGAGCAATGGCTGAATGATGCGCGCAGTCGCCATTCAGCTTCCCGCCGGCACCGGAAGAGCGGCCTTGTCGTTTCGGCCCGCATTTTCCAATGCCTTCCGGCTAGTTTTGAAGCTCTGTCGCAGCCCAAATGAGAAGGGCCCCGCATTGCTGCGAGGCCCTCGAAATTCGCGCGATGAAAGGGATCAGGCGGTTTCCAGCTCGTCCTCATCCGCGCCCTGCACCGGACCCGAATCCTGGCCCTTCGCGCTTTCGTCGCGGTCGACCAGTTCGATGATCGCCATGTGCACGGCGTCCGAGGCACGATAGCCGGCCTTGATGATGCGCGTGTAGCCACCGGCACGGTCCTTGTAGCGCTCGGCCAGCACGTCGAACAGCTTGGTGAGCTGCGCCTCGTCGAGCAGGCGGGCATGGGCCAGGCGACGGTTCGAGAGACCACCACGCTTCGCCAGCGTGATCAGCTTCTCCACATAGGGGCGAAGCTCCTTCGCCTTGGGCACAGTGGTCTTGATCTGCTCATGCTTGATGAGCGACGCTGCCATGTTGCGGAACATCGAGGTACGATGCCCCTCGGTGCGCTGCAGTTTGCGATGACCAACCTTGTGACGCATATTGTCTTCCTTCGTTCGTCAGGGGCCCGTTCAAGGTAGCCCATACCAGGCAGTGCTCGGGGCGACTGCCGACAGCCCTTCTGGAACCGGCCCGCCCGAAGGCAGGCCGAACCCGATCAGCCGAGGAGCTCCTGCTCGAGCTTCTTGGCAATTTCTTCGATGTTCTCCGGCGGCCAGCCGGGGATGTCCATGCCGAGGCGCAGGCCCATCGAGCTCAGGACTTCTTTGATCTCGTTGAGTGACTTGCGACCGAAGTTCGGCGTGCGGAGCATCTCGGCCTCGGTCTTCTGGACCAGGTCGCCGATATAGATGATGTTGTCGTTCTTGAGGCAGTTGGCGCTACGCACCGACAGTTCCAGCTCGTCCACCTTCTTGAGCAGGTAGCGGTTGATCTGGTTGGTGTCGCCTTCGCCTTCCTCGCTCGCCGCGGCGCCCGCGCCCGTGCTCGGGCCGGCGGTCGGCAGCGCGTCCTCGAAGTGGACGAAGAGCTGCAGCTGGTCCTGAAGGATGCGCGCAGCATAGGCCACGGCGTCCTCGGGGGTCACGGTGCCGTCCGTCTCGATCGTCAGGTTGAGACGGTCATAGTCCAGCTCCTGGCCGATACGGGCGTTCTCGACCTTATAGGCCACCTGGCGAACCGGCGAATACAGCGCGTCGACCGGGATGAGGCCGATCGGCGCATCGGCCGGACGGTTGGCGACGGCCGGGACATAGCCCTTGCCGGTGTTGGCGGTGAGCTCCATGTTGAAGCTCGCGCCCTCGTCGAGATGACAGATGACGAGATCCGGGTTCATGACCACGATGTCGCCGGAGACGGCAATGTCGCCGGCCTTCACTTCGGCCGGACCGGTCGCGGAAAGCTGCAGGCGCTTGGGGCCTTCGCCTTCCATCCGGAGGGCGATCTGCTTCACGTTCAGCACGATGTCCGTCACGTCCTCGCGGACGCCGGCAAGGCTGGAGAACTCGTGCAGCACATTCTCGATCTTGATCGAGGTGACCGCCGCGCCCTGCAGCGAGGACAGAAGCACGCGGCGCAGCGCATTGCCGAGCGTCAAGCCAAAGCCGCGCTCCAGCGGCTCGGCGACGAACGTCGCACGGCGCTTGCCATCACCGCCAGCCTTGATCTCGAGGCTGTTGGGCTTCTTCAATTCCTGCCAGTTCTTGATGTTGACAGTCATGTAATTCCCCTGGGTGTTCGGCGGATGACCGGCTGGTCAGCTTGAGGTCCGTATCCGCCCTGGTAACTGGTGCAACTCCCGGCCGGCGCCGTGGGGGCGCCACCGGGACCGGGCGACATCAGACGCGGCGACGCTTGGACGGCCGCACGCCATTGTGCGGGATCGGCGTCACGTCGCGGATCGAGGTGATCGTGAACCCGACCGCCTGCAACGCACGAAGTGCCGATTCGCGCCCGGAGCCCGGACCCTTCACTTCGACTTCGAGGGTCCGCACGCCATGTTCGGCGGCCTTGCGGCCGGCATCCTCGGCGCAGACCTGCGCGGCATAGGGCGTCGACTTGCGGCTGCCCTTGAAGCCCATCATGCCGGC
>JAGIAZ010000027.1:35172-43431 GCA_017744605.1 Sphingobium sp.
CTCGAGATCAAGGCTGGCGGTGATGGTGATCATGGTATTGTTGAAGCTGGCGTTCACATGCGCGACGCCGGCCGAGATGTTCTTGCGCTCGCGCCTGCGAATACGCTGAGGTTCCCGTGCCATTTGCTGAAATCCCTATCCGAAATCTGTTGTCTTGAGGCGTTCTGCCGTCCGGCGAACCGCCTCGAGCGAAAGAAGTGGTTACTTCTTCTTGCCGGCGATCGGCTTGGCCTTGCCCTTGCGGGTGCGCGCATTGGTATGCGTGCGCTGGCCGCGGACCGGCAGGCCCTTGCGATGACGCAGGCCGCGATAGCAAGCGAGGTCCATCAAACGCTTGATGTTCATCGCCACCGTGCGGCGCAGGTCGCCCTCGACGCTATAGCCCGCGTCGATCGCTTCGCGGATCTGCAGGACTTCTGCATCGCTCAGGTCCTGAACGCGGCGGCTGTGGTCGATGCCCAGCTTGTCGGCAATGGTGACGGCCGTCTTCGGGCCGATACCGTGGATATAGGTCAGCGCGACGATTACGCGCTTGTTGGTCGGGATGTTGACGCCCGCAATACGTGCCATGTCGAATTATTCTCCTGCTCCACAGGGCGCCTGGCGGATGCCCTATCTCGTCGCTTCGCTCGTCCTGGACGCAAAAAGGACGGCGGGCGCACAAAGCGCTGCCGTTTGACCTAATCGTCTCAGGATCGGCGGGCGTTAACGTGAGTCGGCCCGGCTGTCAACCGCGTCGCACGGAACGCACAAAATGTGGAAATCCCTTGCCGGATCGCCCATGAGATCGCAACTCGATCGCGAATTTCGCATTGCGATATGAAGGCTTAATGTCTCTGGACTATCAGGCGCTGCACGGACGGATGGGAAAGCCGGAATCTTGGCCAATATGACAGCAAGCGCACTGACGAACCGGATCCGGCATCTGATCCTGCACGGCCAGGCAATGATCGGCGGCGGTTCGCTGAAAGGCAAGATCCTGCGCAATGTCGGCTGGATGGCGATCAGCTTCGCCACCGACGTCGTCGTGCGCCTCATTTCCAGCGTGATCCTGACGCGGCTGCTCGATCCGAGTGCCTACGGCCTTATCTCGACCGTGATGGTGTTCATGGTCTTTGTGACGCTCTTGTCCGATCTCGGCATCAAGTCGATCGTGAATGCAGACGAACGCGGCGACGACCCCGACTTCCTGTCGCTGCTATGGACGATGCAGGTCATGCGCGGGCTGATTTCCGCCGCCGCCGTCTGCCTCATCGGCGCGGGTTGGCAATATGCGATTGCAGTGCACTGGATCGCGCCAGGCAGCAGCTATGCCAATCCTCTGCTGCCGCAGCTCATCTATCTGATCAGTTTCGGCCTGGTGCTCATGGGCTTTGGCAGCCTCAACGAATACCGCCTCATGCGGCATCTCGATGGTGGCCCCATCACCCGGGTGGACATCATCTCGCGCGTCTTCACGTCCGTGGCCACCGTGATCCTCGCGTTCATCTTCCGCTCGGTCTGGGCGATCGCGCTCGGCATGGTGCTCAGCTACGGACTGCGTGCCATCCTGACCCACATCATGCTGGCAGGCCCTCGCATGCGGTTGCGGCTCCACTGGCCGGAAATCAAGAATATCCTGACGCTGTCGCGCTGGGTCGCGCTCAACAGCTTCATGACCGTGCTGACCACCCAGGCCGACAAGGCGCTGATCGGCTGGGGCTTCGGCCTGACCACGCTCGGCATCTACTCGATCGCTCTGACGCTCTACGGCAGTGCGGCGACGGTGGTGGATAAGCTCAATAGCACGCTCGGCATTCCCGTGATCCGGGCGCTGCTCGACAAGCCGGAAGCGGAACGGACGCGCGACTATTACAAGTTCCGCCTGCCGATCGACGTCTATTGCGCCGTCGGCGGAACGGCAATGGTGCTGCTCGGCCCGCTGTTCTTCAAGCTGGTCTACGACCCGCGCTACGTGACGGGCGGCATCTATTTCGCCCTGTTCGGCCTCAAGCTGGTCCTGTTGCCGATGCATCTCTCCGGCAACTTCCTGTTCGCGCAGCTGCGCTTCAAGCTCATGTCGATGATCGGGCTGATACGCAGCATCGTCTTCCTGAGCGGCATGGCGCTTGCGGTCTGGCTGCAGTCCATCCACGTCATGGTCATATTCATCGCGCTGGAGAACCTGCCCGAAATCCTGACCTATTATCTGCTGAGGCGAACGGGTGTTCCGTTCCTCGTCAGGCGGGACGGGCTCTTGCTGGGGATTGCGGCCGTGCTCGGAGTCTATCTGGCGCTGGTCTGAGCCGGCAGAGGAGAACGCTCAGCCCTGGAACGGCGTCGCTTGTCCGATCGACGCTGTGGGCATGCCGCAGAAGCGGCCCTCAAGCGATGTCGCGAATGGTCGCTATCGTGCGCAACACATGCTCATCCGCATCGATTCCGAAGCGACTCATATATTCTTCGCACTCCTCGGTCGCCTCCTGGAGATTGTAGGTGTTGCCGATCGGATTGACGTGGCGTAGCGCCGCGCCGTCGGCTATGCCGGTTTTCCAGCCTTCTCTTCCGATCAGTGTCGGCCACACGCTGTCGATGCCCCAGCCATATTTCAGGCTCGGGAAGGGGAAGACGAGATGGAAAATCTCTCGCCGGAAGGCCACGATCGGCCCGACCTCGGCAAAGTTGGTTTCGCGCACCAAAGCATTCTTATGGCGCTTCGTAATGGGATAGCTCCAGTAGGAATGAGCGCGGTGCGCCGGACCGCAAATCTTCAGGTCCGCATATTCAGCCAATGCCAGCAGCGTATCAGTGAACTGGTCGGGAAGTTCGACATCGTCGTCGACCATGATGACCCAGTCAAAATCGCCAAGATTGTGGCGATCGAGAAGTATCAGAGTGTTGTCGAGCTTGCCGGTATTGTCGACCCCCTTGCTCTCGAATGTCATCTTATGACGTGAACTCCGCATCTGATCATAGATGCGATCCAGCGATCCAGGGCGCCGCGCGGACTGCACGCCAACGACCAAAACCCGCAACGACGGCAGCGTCTCATAGAAGGTGGATTTTCGGAGGTTTTCCAATCTCGGCTGGATGGCACGATCCGCGAAAAAATCCTCGATCGGAGCGACGATCGCTTTCGTGTAGTTATGAAGTCGCCACATTATCTTGTCACGAAATCTCATCCAGCGCTCCCGTTTGTTCGCATGCGCACTATAATGGTGGGTAATGCCTGTGCAAGCTCAGGGCGGGCTGGGTGGAACAGCGGAAATGAGCACGCTCACACGGCATCGGCGGATGAATAACCAACACCGCGCCCGCATCGATCACCAAGCCCACGTCGGTTAAGTTATCGATCATGCTGTATTCGCGCTCGATAAAGATTTGATAAAATACCATGACACCACCGGACGCGCGGCGCTATCCTACGGGGAGCCTTGAGCGACCGGCTCGTCGGCTTCTTCGGAAACAGATCCGGCAGCTTGTAACGAAAGAGCGGCAGCGGCCCGGGTGTCCTACGAGCCGCAATCCCGTTGCAGCAGCATGAGGGCCCGCGCTAGGATCCGTCAGGAAAAGCGCTTCATGAGGTCTGCTCGGTGCGCGAAAACAGCTTCGTCGTTCATGTCATGCCCATCCCATGCCGCCCCTTCTATGAGCTTCACGAGCGCCGGTCGATCTTGAGAGAGCCGAAACAGTTCAGCGCTGAGCAAAGCGGGCTGATGCGGTGTGAGAAGGCCCCCGCCAAATTGCGAAATGAGGTCTTCGGGATAGGCCGAGCGATATCCTATGATCGGCGTCCCTGAAACCAGCGCCTCGATGAGGCAGCGTGGCGACTCCGGCGTCAGGTGGCAGAACAGCATCGCGTGTGCGTCGCGCAATGCCTCAAGCAGACGGGCGCGGTCAAACTCAGGGCCTGGAAGGCTGATCCGATCGGCCAGTCCAAGTTTCGCCACCTGGGCGCGCGCTTCCTCAAGCTGAGGGCCAGCGCCGAGCCAGCTGGCGCGATAATCGACCCCCAGTTCAGCCGCCAGCCGAAGCGTCTCGATCCAGTCCATGACACCTTTGTCCGGATGGAGCCGCCCTACGTAGATGAACTTCAACGGACCGTCGTGCGCACCGGCAACCTTCGCGGCAAGCCGCTCGTCGGGAATGCGGTCCGCAGGCTTCAGGTGAATGTCGTGCACCAGATGCGGGTTTGGACCCATCTTGCTGTAGGCACGGTAGGTATCCATGCCGTGAAACAGGCCGAGCGCCGAACACCGGATCGCGCGGCGCTCCAGAACCCGCGCCAGAAAGGCGTTCAGCCATTTGAAGGGGCGTTTCGCTGCGGATGTTCTCGAGGCTTCAATACGCATCACTTCCGACTCAACCCGGTCCGTCCAGACCGACGCCTTGCGGCCGCGCTTGGCCGCCATTATCGCGCCGAGCGCCGACCAGTCCCCCCAGGCGCCCCCGATCGCGAATTGCAGATAGTCATGGCTGTCGATGAGCTTGTCGAGTTGACGGCGCACGGCAGCCCATGCGCGAAAATGGGCCATCGGCGCCCAGACCCAGGGAAAGACCTCGAGCGTTAGCCGATCGCCAAGGCCAAGCGAGTCGATCGCAACTGTATCTGCTGGGGGCTCCACGCCTTCTTGCAATCGAAGCCCCAACGTCAGCCGGGAAAAATGCCGCAGCCATTGTTGCAAGCCGTTGGCCGCCTGGGAGTCGATGTAGAAACGGCCTTCCCGGCTATAGACTGACAGCGGAAGGACGAGCAGCAGACTGCCATTCGGCAAAACCGCTTCCCTGTCCGCCACCGCTGCTGTCATGCCAATATCTCGGTTATCTCCGCCGCAACATCCGCGATGTCCGCCATACCGTCAACACGGCTGACGATGCCCCGCGCCTCGTAGATCGGCAGGATCGGCGCGGTCTTGGCGCGATATTCCGCCATGCGGGTGCGCACCGTCTCTTCATTGTCGTCCGGCCGGCGCTTGAACTCGGTTGAACCGCATTTGTCGCAGACGCCCGCGACCTTGGGCTGCTTGTAGCGGTCGTGATAGCCCTCGCCGCAGTTCGCGCAGGTGAAGCGGCCGGTGATGCGATCGACGAGCGCGTCCTCGTCGACCTCGAGCTCGATGACATGATCAAGCTTGCGCCCACGCGCGGTGAGCAGATCGTCCAGGCTTTCCGCCTGGGCCGCGGTCCTGGGATAGCCGTCGAAGATGATGCCGGTTTCGGGCGCCAGCTGGTCGAGCGCCTCGCCGATGATGCCGGAGACGATCTCGTCCGAAACGAGCTCGCCTGCGTCCATGACGGCCTTGGCCTTGAGACCCACCGGCGTGCCTGCCTTGACGGCGGCGCGCAGCATGTCGCCGGTCGAAAGCTGGACCATGCCGCGCTCGGCGACCAGGCGCTGCGCCTGTGTGCCCTTGCCCGCTCCTGGCGGTCCCAGCAAAATGATGTTCATCATCGCTCCCCTTCAGGCCCGGGCGGCGATGGTCGCTCTACCCGGGTCTCGTTCCATGCCTTAGCGCAGGCGGCCCTTCAACCGGGCTTTCTTGATGAGATCGCCATATTGGTGGGCGATGAGGTGGCTCTGGATTTGCGTGACCGTATCGACCGTCACGTTGACGACGATCAACAGGCTGGTGCCGCCGAGCCGGAACGGGATGCCGGCCTTGGCGATCATGAATTCGGGGACGAGGCAGATCACCGTCAGATAGGCCGCGCCGATCACCGTGATGCGGGTCAGCACATAGTCGAGGAACAGCTCGGTGTTCTTGCCCGGACGGATGCCGGGAATGAAGCCGCCGTTGCGCTTCAGATTCTCGGCGGTTTCTTCCGGATTGAAGATGATCGCCGTGTACCAGAGGGTGAAGATGATGATGCCCAGCCCATAGAGCGTCATGTAGGTCGGGCTGCCATGGGCCAGATACTGGTTGATCCGGATCACCATATCGCCCCACCAGCTGTCACCGGTGACGCGGTTGCCCGCGAACTGCGTGATGGTCAGCGGCAACAGCAGCAGCGAGGAGGCGAAGATCGGCGGGATGACGCCGGCGGTGTTGACCTTGAGCGGCAGGTGGCTGCGATCGGCCTGCATCACGCCCTGGCGCGTCTGGCGCTTGGGGTACTGGATCAGCACGCGCCGCTGGGCGCGCTCCATGAAGCAGATGAAGGCGATGAGGATGAGGCCGATGATGATGGCGGCGAGGATCACCAGACCCGAGAGCGAGCCGGTGCGGCCCGATTCGAACAGGTTGGAGAGCGTGACCGGAAGTTGCGCCACGATGCCCGCCATGATGATCAGCGAGGCGCCGTTGCCGATGCCGCGGCTGGTGATCTGCTCGCCGAGCCACATGAGGAACAACGTGCCGCCGACCAGCGAGATGACCGCCGCGGTGCGGAACATAAGGCCGGGCACGACCACGGCCTGCAAGCCTGATTGCGCGCCGTAATTCTCAAGGCCCACGGCGATGAAATAGCCCTGCACCACGGTCAGGCCGACCGTGCCGTAGCGCGTATACTGGTTGAGTTTCTTGCGGCCGCTTTCGCCCTCCTTCTTGAGAGCCTCCAGCTGGGGAGACAGCGATGCGGCAAGCTGCACCACGATGGACGCGGTGATGTAGGGCATGATTCCGAGCGCGATGAGGCTCATGCGCTGCAGCGAACCACCCGAGAAGGTATTGAAGATATCGAGGATGCCGCCCTGCGTCTGGCGATAGAGCGCCTCGAGCACGGTGGGGTCCACGCCCGGCAGCGGCACGAAGGACAGAAAGCGGAAGACGATCAGCGCGCCGATGGTGAACCACAGGCGCTTCTTGAGGTCGGTCGCCTGGCCGAACTTTGCCATGCTGATATTGGCTGTGGCGCTAGATGCCATGATCGCTTGCAATCCCGAAACTATGCGCTCCGGCCGGATGGCTGGAGCCGCTTGCTCTTAGCGGCGCTGTCTGCCGCTGTCATGTGTCATGCGTCCCGCCCTTCGGGTTTTGGTGGTCGCATCGTCGGCGCGGAAAATCGGTCCCCACTTTTCCGCACGATGCGCCGCCGGTCCCCCGTCAAGCAATCGGCCCCGCCCGCCCATATCGGCAGGAGGGGCCGTTTATGCAAGACGTCGGTGCCGCGAGAGCCGCCGACCTTGTCTTATTCGGTGTCCGCGGCAGCGGCCTTGACGAGGATCTCGACCTTGCCGCCGGCCTTTTCGACCGCTGCGACAGCCGAAGCCGAAGCACCGGCAACCGAGAAATTCGCCTTGGTCTTGAGCTCGCCCTTGGCGAGCAGGCGCACGCCATGCTTGCCGCCGCGCGAGATGCCGGCTGCGCGCAGCGCGGCCTGATCGATCACCGCCTTGGCGTCGAGCTTGCCGGCGTCGATCGCCTTCTGGACCATGCCCAGGTTCACGGCCGCATAATCCTTGCGGAAGATGTTGTTGAAGCCACGCTTCGGCAGGCGCATGTGGAGCGGCATCTGGCCGCCCTCGAAGCCGTTGATCGCGACGCCCGAGCGCGCCTTGGCGCCCTTCTGGCCGCGGCCGGCGGTCTTGCCCTTGCCTGAGCCGATGCCGCGTCCGACGCGCATGCGGCTCTTGCGAGCGCCATCATTATCCTTGATTTCGTTCAGTTTCATGTCGTTGCACTCGCTTTCGCTGGCCGCACCGGGCGGCACTGTTCGCGCTGATCCCCGCCACTTTCGCAGCGGGGACGCCTGGATTTAGTCGACGATCGCCACCATGTGCGGCAGCTTGGCAATGGCACCGCGCACTTCGGCGGTGTCCTGCAGCTCCACGACGCGGTGCATCTTGCCGAGGCCGAGACCGATCAGAATCTTCTTCTGGCTCTCGGGACGGCGGATCGGCGAGCCGATCTGCTTGATCTTGATGGTCTTCTTGGTCTGGGCCATCTCGATTACTCCGCAATCGCTTCGGCGTCGGCCGCAGCGACCTCAGCCGAAGCACCGCCGCGACGGAGCAGGTCGGCAACCTTCTTGCCGCGACGCTGCGCCACCGACTTGGGGCTCGTCTGTTCCGTCAGCGCCTCGAAGGTCGCCCGGATCATGTTATAGGGGTTCGACGTGCCGTTCGACTTGGTCACGACGTCGGCAACGCCCAGGCTCTCGAAGATGGCGCGCATCGGGCCACCCGCAATGATGCCGGTACCGGCCGGAGCCGAACGCAGCGTCACCTTGCCGGCACCGAAATGGCCGAGGCCATCATGATGCAGGGTGCGGCCTTCCTTGAGCGGCACGCGGACCATCGCCTTCTTGGCGGCGGCGGTCGCCTTGCTGATCGCCTCGGGA
>JAGIAZ010000028.1 GCA_017744605.1 Sphingobium sp.
ATGCGGACGCTGTCATAGGAGAACCAGGCGCCGGACTTCTCAACGACGCCGGCCTTGACCCCGAGGTCCAGTATCTCGCCGACCTTGGAAATGCCCTCGCCATACATGATGTCGAACTCGACCTGCTTGAACGGCGGCGCCACCTTGTTCTTGACCACCTTCACGCGCGTCGCGTTGCCGACGATATCGTCGCGGTCCTTGATCTGGCCGGTCCGGCGAATGTCGAGGCGAACCGAAGCATAGAATTTGAGCGCGTTGCCGCCCGTCGTCGTCTCGGGATTGCCGTACATGACGCCGATCTTCATGCGCAGCTGGTTGATGAAGATCACCATGCAGCGCGAGCGGCTGATCGAGCCGGTCAGCTTGCGGAGCGATTGCGACATGAGCCGCGCCTGCAGGCCGACATGGCTGTCGCCCATCTCGCCCTCGATTTCAGCGCGCGGCACCAGCGCAGCGACCGAATCGACCACCAGCACGTCAATGGCGTTGGAGCGCACCAGCGTATCGGTGATCTCGAGCGCCTGCTCGCCCGTGTCGGGCTGCGAGACGATCAGCTCGTCGATGTCGACACCAAGCTTCCTGGCGTAGACCGGATCGAGCGCATGCTCCGCGTCGATGAAGGCGGCCGTACCGCCAGCCTTCTGCGCTTCCGCGATGACATGCAGCGCCAGCGTCGTCTTGCCCGAGCTTTCCGGGCCATAAACCTCGATCACGCGGCCGCGCGGCAGGCCGCCGACGCCAAGCGCGATGTCGAGACCGAGCGAACCGGTCGAGATCGCCTCGACCTGCATCGTCTCCTTCGAGCCCAGCTTCATCGCGCTGCCCTTGCCGAAGGCGCGATCGATCTGCGCCAGCGCCGCTTCCAATGCCTTTTGCCGTTCCATGGTCCCCGTCTTCTCGCCGTCGATGAGCTTCAGTGATGCCGTCATGCCGCTTCTCCCCATGGATGCCAAGACACGGCCATGCAAGCCCTACCGTGTCGCCATGAGAAGGCGATGTATCCCATTTGTTCATGGTGAACAAGAGGGGAACAAATTATTTCGGGGCGATGACAGGCTATTCGTCGTCCGAGATGAGCCGCACCGGTTCGGCGGCGGCAGCTGCCGCGGCCTCGCGCGCCGCGCCCAGCACATCGCGCGCGGCTTCGGCCAGTTGGGTGACGGAGAATGGCTTGGGCAGGAACGCGACATTGTCGATGTCGATCGATTTCCTGAGCTGTTCCTCGGCATAGCCCGACATAAAGAGCACCGGTATCGAAGGATGCCCGATACGCGCGGCGCGCACCATGGCCGGGCCATCCATGCCGGGCATCACCACGTCCGAGATGAGCAGGTCGATCTTGTCGGCCGCGGCGAGGCGCGCGAGCCCCTGTTCGCCGTCACTCGCCGTGATGACCTTGTAGCCTTGCCGGCTCAACGCGCGCTCGGCCACCGAGCGCACCATGTCCTCGTCCTCGACGAGCAGGATCGTCCCGGTGCCCCAGGTTTCCGTCGTGCCGCGTTTCTTGCTCGGCTTGCGCTCCTGCTCGTCCGTCTCGACGGCGTGGACCGGCAGGTAGATGGTGAAGGTCGTGCCGACGCCCAGCTCGGAATCGGCCAGGATGAAGCCTCCCGACTGCTTGACGATACCGTAGACGGTGGAGAGGCCGAGGCCCGTCCCCTTGCCCACTTCCTTGGTGGTGTAGAAAGGCTCGAAGATCTTGCCGATGACGTCCGGAGCGATGCCGATGCCGGTATCGGTCACGCTGAGTCCGGTATAGTCGCCGATCGGCATGAAGTCGTTCTTCATCTCGCGCACCTGGGCGGCCCGCAGCGCGAAGGTGCGGATCGACACGGTGCCACCTTGGGGCATGGCGTCGCGCGCATTGACCACGAGATTGACGATCACCTGCTCGAGCTGGCCGGGATCGGCGCGTACCGCGCCGAGATTGCGGCCGTGCGTCACGTCGAGGCTGATATTCTCGCCGAGCAGCCGCTTCAGAAGGCTGGAGACCTCCGAGACCACGTCGGGAAGCTGGAGCACTTGCGGACGCAATGTCTGCTGGCGCGAAAAGGCGAGCAGCTGGCGCGTCAGGGCCGCGGCACGGTTCGAATTGGCCTTGACCTGCTGGAGGTCGTGATAGTCGGTATCGCCCGGCGTGTGGCGCATCAGCATGAGGTCGCAGTGGCCGATGATCGCGGTCAGGATGTTGTTGAAGTCGTGCGCGACGCCGCCGGCGAGCTGGCCGACCGCCTGCATCTTGGTCTGCTGGGCGAGCTGGCGCTTGAGGCGCGATTCCTCGCTATTGTCCTTGAGGCTGAGCAGCACCGCCGCCTCGCCGAGCCCGCGCACGCCGGCCAGGCCCAGCGAGACCGGCTCGTCGGGCTGGACGCGCAGGCGGACCTGCATGTCGCCGGACATTTGCGGGCCGATCGCGTAACGGCGCACCGCGTCGGCCACCGCCGCCTGGTCCTCGGGCACGACGAGATCGCCCGGATAGCTCGGCCGGCCCTCGGTGACGCCCGCCGCCCGGCCGAATGCCTTGTTGTAGAAGAGGAAGCGCCCGTCGCGGTCGGCCATGCCGAGACCGAACGGCAGCAGCGAGAGCAGGGTTTCGACATAGGCAAGGCTGGTCAGCCCGTCGACGCTCGCCACCGGATCGTCGACCATCACCAGCAGCAGGAGACTCTGCGGATCGTCCGGGCGCAGCGGGATCTGGAACAGGCGCACGGGTGTCGCCTGATTCTCCTCTGACGCGAAGAAAATGCGGCCCTTGTTGTCGACCCGCATGTAGCTCGCGAGGTCGCGCCCTGTGATGTTGCTGTCCGAGCGTCCGGTCGCGCGGAGGAGGAAGGCGGGATTGGCGGCACGCAAGCGCCCTTCCCCGCCGATCATCGCGCACATGATGCCGGCGCGCGCGAGCTGGACACCCGCCTCGCCTTCGGTCATGCGCAGATAGTCTTCGAAGATGTTCGCCTGGCGGACCGTCAGGAACCGCCAGAGCAGGAAATCGTCCCCGCGGCCCGTGCGCAGCACATCCACGTCGAGATGCAGGTCGGCGCTTTCGATATTGCTGAGCTGCGCGTGACCGTCGCGCCAGGCTGTGCGTCCGGCTTCGGCGAGCCGCTCCCGGTCGCTCGGCGTCACGTTGATCTCGACCGGTGTCGGATAGGCGGCGAACCATTCGCCATATTGATCGCTGGCGCAGACGATGCGGCCCGTCCGGTCGGTGACCGCGATGGCGAGACCCGCCGCCTCGGCGGCGGCCCTCGTCACGGCCCAGTCCATGATGATGGATTCGTCGAGCTCGACCGGCGGGAAGAGGCGCCGCGCAAACCAGATCAGCGCCGATCCGCCGACCACCATCGCCGCGAACCCGCCCGCGACGATCGGCTCGGACAGCGTCAGCAGCAGGATGAGGCCGCTGACGAACGCCGCGCCGAGAATGACGAGAAGAGCAGGCAAACCTCTGCGCTCCGAGGTGGGGGCGAGCGTGGCACCGCCGGGGCGCCGGACGGGCCGCGCCTCGTTCAAGAAGCGCCTCCGTCAAGCACGAGGCCGCGCCCTTCGGCCCGGCGGCGGTGCAGCAGGCGCGTGCGCCACTTGCGGCCCATGCGCTCGCGCCAGAACCATTTCGCCGCGAAATAGCCCACCGCGGCCGTCACGACCGACACAACCGTGAGACCGAACAGCATGACCGGCGCGGTTTCGCCGAGCAGCCAGCTGGCCCATTGCTTGACGGAGGCGTGATTCTCGATGAGCGCCGTGAAGGCGCTCAGGTCGCCGGAGCGGCCAAGCATGACCCGGCCGACATAATAGGACAGGCCCAGGATGAACGGCGTCGTCGCCGGATTGGAGAGGAATGTCATCGCCACGGCAATTGGCACATTGGCCCTCACCGGCAGCGCAAGCAAGGCCGCTCCTGCGATCTGCACGCCGGGGATCAGCAGCAGGATGCCGACGATCAGGCCCAGCGCCACGCCGCGCGGCACCGAACGGCGCGTGAAACGCCACAATGCGGGCGCAAGCACACGATGGGCGACCGGCCGGAGGAAGCGATTATTCTCCAGGCTTTCGCGGCTCGGCATGGCCGTGCGAAGCCAGCGTGCGAGGCGGGTATTGCCGCCGATCATCAGCCGCGATCCTTGAGCAGGCGGCCCTGCTCCTTCTTCCAGTCGCGTTCCTTGATGTGCGCGCGCTTGTCCGGCGCGTTGCGGCCCTTGGCGAGGGCCAGTTCGACCTTCGCCCGGCCGCGGCTGTTGAAATAGACGCTCAGCGGCACGAGCGTCATGCCCTGGCGCGCGACGGCGCCGTGGAGCTTGGTGATTTCGCGCATGTTCAACAGCAGTTTCCGCGGGCGCTTGGGCTCATGGTTGAAGCGGTTGCCGTGGCTGAACTCGGGGATGTTGCTGTTGATCAGCCAGACTTCCTCGTTGTTCACTTCGGCATAGCTCTCGGTGATGGAGCCCTCGCCGAAGCGGAGCGCCTTCACTTCCGTGCCGGTGAGCGCAATGCCCGCCTCATAGGTATCCTCGATCGCATAATCGAAGCGCGCGCGCCGGTTCTCGGCGACGGTCTTCACTTTGTCGAACGCGGCGTGACGGGGGCGAGCCATGGATTTGGGAGAATAGCCTGTCAGTTTGAACGGATAATGTATGGCGCCAATGTAAGGGCGCGGGCGGCCCTAGACCAGTCCCGCGATCTCCAGCGCCCGGTCGACCGTCGCGCGCGATGCACTGGATGGCCATGTCACCGGCAGGCGAACTTCCGTGCCCATGTCGCTGCGAATCCGCGACAGCGCATATTTGATCGGGCCGGGCGAGCAGTCGGTGAACAGGGCGTCGTGGAGCGGGTAGAGCCGGTCCTGCAGCTTGAGCGCATCGCCCCAGCGTCCTTCGAGGGTCGCGTTCTGGAAGTCGGCGCACAGGCGCGGCGCCACGTTCGCCGTGACCGAGATGCAGCCGCGTCCGCCCATCGCGTTGAAGGCCAGCGCGGTCTCGTCATTGCCGGAGAGCTGGCACCAGTCTGCACCGCAGGCGAGGCGCTGCGCCGTCACGCGGCCCAGGTTGCCGGTCGCGTCCTTGATACCGACGATGCTGGGGAATTCCTCACGCAAGCGATACATGACCGGTACGCCGATATCGACGATCGAGCGGCCGGGAATATTATAGAGCACGATCGGGAGGTCGCAGCGCGAGGCCAGATAGGCATAATGCTGGTAGAGGCCGTCCTGGCTCGGCTTGTTGTAATAGGGCGCGACCACCAGGGCGGCGGTGGCGCCGGCCGCTTGCGCCGCGAACATATGCTCGAGTGCGATGCGCGTGTCGTTCGAGCCCGCGCCCGCGATCACCGGCACCCGCCCGCGCGCCTGCTCGACGCAGATCTGCACGACGCGATTATGCTCCTCGATGGTCATGGTGGCGCTTTCGCCGGTCGTGCCGCAGGGCACCAAGGCGCTCGATCCCTGCTCGATTTGCCAGTCCACGAAGCTGCGAAAGGCGTCCTCGTCGACCTTTCCATCGCGAAATGGCGTGATAAGTGCCGGAATCGAACCGGAAAACATGAAATTACTCCTTCAAAGCGCGCGCTCGTACAGGCATAATGGGCTGATGCACGCGCCCGTTCACCGTTCGATCATCATGGTTGTGCCATAATGTCTGCCATGGGAAAAGATACTCGCCTTTCTTGGCGCTTCCCCGGCCTGATCGCGTTCGCCGTGCTCGGCACGGCGGCGACCAATGCCTCGACACCGGCGGATGATGCAAGTGCGATCCGCTGGGAAGCCGCCGCAAACCGCATCGACGCCAGTGGCGACGCGGACCGTCGCGTCGCTTCGGCGATCCAGAACTGGCGCACGCTCAGCGCGACTCAAGGCGCGGGATTCGCGACCTATGCCGATTTTCTGATGCAGAACAGCGGCTGGCCCGACGAGGCCAAGCTGCGCGGCTATGCCGAAAAGGCGGTCAATCCCGACCTTGATAGCCCGGCCGGCATCACGGCGTTCTTCGCGAAATATCCGGCGCTCAGCGCGCAGGGCAAGGCCGCCAATGCCATGGCGCTCGCCAGGCTCAACCGCAGAGACGAAGCAATTGCCGCGGCGCGCGACGCCTGGGGCAGCGGCTCGCTGTCGATCCTCATGGAGCAGGCGCTGCTCGCTCAATTTTCCGCGAACCTGACGCCCGAGGATCACCTCCGCCACGCCGATGCCGTGCTGTGGCGCCGCGACACGGCGGCCGCCGAGCGGGTGTTCGCCTATCTGCCCGTGACTCGCCAGGCGGTCGTCGCCGCGCGCATCGCTTTCCAGCGCAAGGCGCCCGACGCCACGCTCAAAATGGGTGCCGCCGATCCCATCGGTGTGATGGATGCGGGCTATATCGCCGACAAGGTGCGCTGGATGGCCGGCAATGGCGACGAACTCGGCGCGCGCCGCCTGCTCGCCGAGCGCCTGCCGCTCGCGCAGACGCCAGCCGATCCGGAAGACTGGTACGAGATCATGTTCGCCCGCGCCAAGGCCGCCGCCACGGACGGCGACTGGAAGTTGGCCTTCGCCATCGCCTCGCGCGTCGACGACGCGTTCGCGCCCGGCACCGACATCAGCGCCCAGCCGGTCGGCGTGCGTGACGATTATACCAATCTCACCTGGCTTGCGGGCACCGCCGCGTTCAACCGCCTCTCCAGGCCTGCCGATGCCGAGGGCATGTTCGCGCGCTATGCCGGCGGCGGCCAAAATGCTTCGGTCAAGGCCAAGGGCTATTATTGGGCCGGCCGATCCGCCCTCGCCGCCGGGCGCCGCGACACTGCCAATAGCTATTTCGCGCAGGCTGCCGCCTATCCCGATCAATATTACGGTCAACTCGCGCTCGAACGCCTCGGCCGGCCCGTGCCGCTGCCGGGCGCCAACGCGCCGCAGGTGACGCTGACCGACTCGGACCGCGCCGCGTTCAACAGCCAGTCCGTCGTGCAAGCCGCGAAGATGCTCGGCACCCAGGGCGCCTGGGGCGACCAGAGCAAGTTCGTCCGCGCCATCGCCGCCTCGGCGCAGACCGAGCCGGCTCATCTCTTCGCCAACGAGCTGGCCCGCACGCTTGGCCGCCCCGATCTTGGCATCATGGCCGGCCGCCGCGCCACCGCGAGTGGCCTTTCCGGCTATGACAAGGCCAGCTTCCCGCACATGAAGGTGCCGGACAGCGAGCGCGACAACTGGACGATGATCCATGCCATCTCCCGGCAGGAGAGCCAGTTCGACCGCGCCATCGTGTCCTATGCCGGCGCGCGCGGCCTCATGCAGCTCATGCCCGCCACCGCCCGCGAACAGGCCGGCAAGCTCGGCATGAACTTCGATCAGGGCAATCTGTTCGATCCCGATTTCAACGTGACCCTGGGCTCGAGCTACTTCGTGAAGCTGCTGAGCTACTATAATGGCAGCTATCCGCTTGCCGTCGCGGCCTACAATGCCGGCATGGGCAATGTGAACAAGTGGATCAAGGCGAACGGCGACCCGCGCCTGCCCGGCGGCGACATCGTCCAATGGATCGAGGATATCCCGATCTATCAGACCAAGGACTATGTGCAGCGCGTGCTCGAAAACGCGGTGGTCTATGACTTGATGAACCCGGTTCGCGACAGCGCGCCGGGTGTCTCCGCCAAGCCGCTCAGCCGCTATCTGGGCAAGTCCAATCCCGGCTGATAAGAGCTGGTGCCATGACTGACGAAACCCCCGCAACGCCGGACGTGACCGCCGCTCCTGCAGCCACCGTCCCCGCTACCACAGCTTCCGCGCCCACCGCCCCTCTCAGCGGCAAGGGCAAGGCGTTCTGGGCAGGCGTCGGCATCGGATCGGCCGCCATCGTCGCCGCCGTGATGTACACGCGGCGCCCGAAGAAGACGCGCCGATAGCCTAGGCCGGAGCGCGCGCCGCATAGGCTTTCATCGCGCTGGTCAGCCAATCGGTGAAGCCATCGCCCCGCTTGTCGAAATGCGTCCGGAAGTCCGGGTGGGCGAGATACATGTCGGCCATCCCGGCATAACCCTCTCGCGGGCAGTCGCGGCCCCACATGATCGACACCCAGGCGCGATGACGGTCGAACAGCGGCTCGAGTTCAGCCGAATGGATGTCGGTCCCGGCCAGGAAGCGCGCCGCCAGCTCTGCCTCGGCTGCCTCCCCCGCGGCGAGCGCCGACTTCATCGCGTCCGCGCCCTGTCCATCCCAGTGCCGCTTGCTGGTCTCGATGCTCCTGCGCATCGGCTCGCCGCCGCGCTCGATCAGCCACTCTTCATATTCGGCCTGTTTTTCGGATGCGAAGCCCTTGTAGAGATCCTTGTCCTTCACTGTCCCGTCTCCATTCAATTCCGCGATCGTGCGGTCGATCGTCTGGAGGAGTTGGCGAGACCGCTCGACCCGTTCGGCCAGCTTCTCGCGATGTGCCGCGAGGATCTGCACCCGGCCGCGCCCATCATGAGCGAGCAGCCCGGCAATCGCCTGCAGCGGCACGCCCAGTTCACGATGGAACAGGATGTCCTGCAGGCGCAGCAACTCCTCGCGCCCATAATAGCGATAGCGGTTCTCACCGATGAACGCCGGCTTCAGCAGCCCGATCTCGTCATAATGATGCAGCGTGCGCACCGAGACTCCCGAGAGCCGCGCCAACTGCTTGACCGTATATCGTGCCATATGCCTTCGTCCTTCCGCAGGACGAGCTGATAGTCCCTCACGTCGCGTGAGGGTCAAGAGGGTTTTGCACGGGAGTTGCGGCAGTCTTGGTTTTGCGAGATCAGGGCGCCATGTCCGACCTGCGCCCCAACTACATCACCCCCGCCGGCTATTCCGCGCTGCGCGCCGAATATGACCGGCTGCTCGGCGAGGAGCGGCCGCGCATCGTCGAGATCGTGAGCTGGGCGGCGGGCAATGGCGACCGCAGCGAGAATGGCGACTATCTCTATGGCCGGAAGCGGATGAGGGAGATCGACCGGCGCCTGAAATGGCTTGCCCAGCGCATGAAAGCGGCCAAGGTCGTCGACCCCGCCCAGCAGCCGGACAAGGCCCGCATCTTCTTCGGCGCGACCGTCACCATCGCCGATGAGGACGACAATCAACGCACCGTCACCATCGTCGGAAACGACGAGGCGGAGGCCGGTGGCGGCCGCATCGGCTGGGACAGTCCCCTCGCCCGGGCCTTGCGCGGCGCGTCTGTCGGCGACCTGCGCCGTGTCCTGCTGCCCGGCGGCGAGAAGGAATGGGAAGTCACCGAAATCGCTTATCCCGGTTGAACCGGTTGCTTTTCCCGCAATCAGGACCCATGGCGAGCGGGAAGATTCGGGGGAGGATATCTGGTATATCCAAGGGGCAGCAACATATCCGGATTTGCCGCCGTCCAATGAAAGTCCGCCCATGACCACCAAACGTCTCTATCCTCTGACCGAACTCGAGGACATTCCGGGCACCACGGTGTTCAACGCCAAGCGCGCCCGGGAAGCCTATCATCTCCACAAATTCTGCATGTCGCTGATGGACGCGAACAATCGCGCAGCCTTCAAGGATCATGAGCGCGCCTATCTCGACCGCTTCAAGATGAGCGAGGAGCAGAAGCGCGCGGTGCAGGACCGCGACTTCAACAGGCTGATCGACCTGGGCGGCAACATCTATTTCCTGGTGAAGCTCTCCAACACCGACGGCTGGAGCGTGCAGCGCGCCGTCAGCTCGATGACCGGCATGACCGCCGACGAATATGCCGCGATGATGCGCGAGGGCGGCCGCTCGCCCGAGGGCCAGCGCTCGATCCGCGAAGGAAACTGAAGACCATGGCAAGAATTACAGCAGGCGTCGCGACCAGCCACGTCCCCGCAATCGGCGCGGCCTTCGATCATGGCCGGACCCAGGAGCCCTATTGGAAGGCCGTGTTCGACGGCTATGAATGGGTCAAGGCGTGGGAAAAGGCCGAGAAGCCCGATGTCGTCATCCTCTGCTACAACGATCACGCCTCGGCGATGATGCTCGATGTCGTGCCGACCTTCGCGCTCGGCATGGCCGAAGAGTTCATCCCCGCCGACGAAGGCTGGGGCCCCCGCCCGGTGCCGCCCGTGCAGGGCCATATCGAGCTGGCTGCCCATCTCGCCGAACAGCTGGTGCTCGACGAGTTCGACCTGACGCTGATGAACAACATGGATGTCGACCATGGCTGCACCGTCCCGCTCAGCCTCATGTTCGGCAAGGTCGAGCAATGGCCGTGCAAGGTCATCCCGCTCGCCGTGAACGTGACGCAGTTTCCCACGCCCTCCGGCAGCCGCTGCTGGATGCTGGGCGAAGCGATCCGCGATGCGGTCGAGAGCTACCCGGAGGATCTCAACGTCCAGATCTGGGGCACCGGCGGCATGAGTCACCAGCTCCAGGGGCCCCGCGCCGGCCTTATCAATCCCGAGTTCGACAATGCCTTCCTCGACGGGCTGACCGCGGACACCGACGCGCTGCGCAAGATCACGCGGCTCGAATATCTGCGCGAGAGCGGCTCGGAGGGCATCGAGCTCATCATGTGGCTGATCATGCGCGCCGCGCTGGGCGCCGATGTGGAGGAGCTTCATCGCTTCTACCATGTCCCGGCCTCCAACACGGCGGTCGGACATATCGTCCTGAAACCGAAGAGCGTTGCGAGCGCGAAGGCTGCCGCCTGATTGTCGTTCCCCGGTGAAGACCGGGGTCCAGGCCAGGCACCAAAGGTCGGAGCACGCAACGCCGCGTCGTACGAAAGGCTGGACCCCGGCCTCCGCCGGGGAACCGTCGCTGTTCGCTTGACTCGGCGCGCGTGCCTTTCCAACACCTTGCCTATGCGCCCCTCATTCATCCTCGCACTGCTCGTCCTGACTGCGGCGCCGGTCTTCGCGCAACAGACGCCGACCGGCCTCTATCGCGCCGAGGCCGGGCCGGACGTCGCCTCAGCGCTCGAGATCGCGCCCGACGGCCGCTTCCGCTATCAGCGCAGCGAAGGTGCGCTCGACGAGCAGGCGTCCGGCCGCTGGACGCAAACGCCCGGGGGAGCGACGCTGGAGACGCTGCCCCATCCGCGCGCGCCGGAATGGCAGATCAACACGATCGCCGAATCGAAGGAGTCACCGCTCACGGTCATGGTCCGCGTGCCCGGCGGCGGCCCCGATGGGCTTGCCGGCATCTATCTGCGCATCGGCTTCTCCAACGGCGATCGCCAGGCCGGCATGACCCAATATGATGGCTGGCAGATGGACCCCGCCGAGACTCGCCAGCCGGTCTGGATCGAGTTCAGCGAGCCGATCCACGGCGTCACCTCGCAGCGCTTCGACCTGCCCAAACAGGGCAAGATGGCGCTGACCGTCACCCTCATCCCCAACGACATCGGCATCGCCGCCTTCGACAAGACGCCGGTCACCATGACCAAGGACGGCATCGTGCTGCACTGGCGCGGACAGGACATTCCCTATGCCCGGGCGAAAAACCGTCCCTCGGGCGGACATGGCGGTGGCCTGACGGTCAGAGTGGGCCCGAGCGAGCAATGAGCGGCGCACCGGCCCGCGACACGCTGCTCATCCGTCCGGCGAACGAAGCGGACTGGCCCGGCATCTGGACCGTCTTCGAACCCATTGTACGCGACGGCGAGACCTATCCGCTCGATCCCGAACTCGATGAGGTCGGCGCCCGCGCCTACTGGTTCGCGCCGGACAAGACGATCTTCGTGGCGGCGGATCCCGCCCAGGGCATCGTCGGCAGCTATTATCTCAAGTCCAATTCGACGGGGCCCGCCGCCCATGTCTGCAATGCGGGCTATATCGTGCATCCCGCCGCGCGCGGCCGTGGCGTCGCCCAGGCACTCTGCCGCCATTCGATCGAGGAGGCCCGGCGGCGCGGCTATCGCGCCATGCAGTATAATCTCGTCATTTCGACCAATGACCGCGCCGTGCGCCTGTGGCAGCATATGGGCTTCACGCTCGTCGGCGCCCTGCCCGGCGCCTTCCGGCGGCCCAATGGCGATTATGTCGATGCGCTGGTCATGTACCAGAGCGTTTTGGAAGATTGAGCGTCACCCAAAAGAACTCCGTCCGTCCGTCCTGAGCCCGTCGAAGGACTGTTCTTCTTCTGAAGCGACGCAAAGGAAAGCAGCCCTTCGACATTCAAGACGAGCCATGTGCCTCGTTTGAACAGGGCGAACGGTTTTGAAAAGGAGGGGCAATGATGGTCACGCCGCAACGCTACAAGTGGACGCCGAACAATGACCGCTCCGAGAACATGTTCGCGATTCCCGTGCCCTTCGATCCCAAAGCCGTGTTCGGCAAGGCGCGGGTACCGGTCGTCGTCACGATCAACGGCCACAGCTACCGCAGCACCATTGCCCATATGGGCGGCCCCTGCTTCGTGCCGCTGCGCGAGAGCAACCGCAAGGCGGCGGGCGTGGAGCCTGGCGTCGAGGTCGAGGTCATGCTGGCCCTCGATGAAGAGCTGCGCACCGTCGACCTGCCCGACGACCTCGCCGCCGCGCTCGACGCGATCCCGCACGGCCGCGAAACCTGGGACAAGGCGAGTTTCACGCATCGCCGCGAATATGTGGAAAGCCTGCTCGACGCCAAGAAACCCGAGACAAGAGTCAAGCGGCTCGAAAAAGCGGTCGCATTCGTGAAAGGGCGGATCAAAACCTGACTTCCCCCCCATAATTCCCGCTGTCGCGGAAATGACGGGGTGGGTTCACCCCTTCGGCTTGTACCCGAACGCCTCTTTCGCCAACTCGACCACAGCCGGATCATTGTCCGGCATGTCCATGGGCACATGCTTTTCCAGCGCGTCGGCAATGCGGGTCAGCGTGGCGATGCGGGCCGCCTTGCGGTCGTTTCCGTCGATCACCTGCCAGGGCGCCCAGCGCGTGTCGGTCTTGGCGAACATGTCGTGCATGGCCTTGAGATAATCCTCGCGCCGCGCCCGGTTGCGATAATCCTCGGCGCCGGTCTTCCAGCGTTTGAACGGATCGTCCAGCCGCTGGGCAAACTGCTTGTCCTGCTCTTCCTGCGTGATGTGCACGAAGAGTTTGATCATCGCGGTGCCGCTGTCGACCTGCTGCGCCTCGAATTCGTTGATCTCGTCATAGGCGCGTTTGACCTCGCGCTCCGTGGCATAGTCCTCGACTCGCTCGACGAGCACGCGGCCGTACCAGCTGCGATCGAACACCGAGATATGCTTGTCCGCCGGCAGCCGCGTCCAGAAGCGCCAGAGGAAATGATGACCCTTTTCCTCTTCGGTCGGAGCGCCGATCGGCCAGACGCGGAAGTAGCGCGGGTCCATCAGCGCGGTCATGCGCTTGATGATACCGCCCTTGCCGGCTGCGTCCCATCCCTCGAACATCACCACGCTGCGCTTGCCGTGCACGATGTGCGCGACCTGAATCCGCTCCAAGCGGTGCTGAAGCTTGTTCAGCGCCGCCTCGAAGTCGCCGTCGAAATCGGCGCCCTTCTCATAGTCGGACAGGTCGATGGTCATGCCACCTTCCCTGCCGTGCCGCTTGCGATGGTGTCTAATCTGGTAACCTTATCCTGTCTTGGATTGGGACGGTTCCTTGTAATTAGCTCTTCGAGGGCTCCACAAGGCGAATGTGCAGCTCGCGCAACTGCTTCAGCGTCGCCGGCGCGGGCGCCTGCATCATCAGGTCCTCGGCCTTCTGCGTCATCGGGAAGACGATCACCTCACGGATGTTCGGCTGGTCGGCGAGCAGCATGACGATACGGTCGACGCCCGGCGCCGAGCCACCATGGGGCGGCGCGCCATATTTGAACGCATTGATCATGCCGGCGAAGTTCGTGTCGACCTGCTCGCGCGTGTAGCCAGCGATCTCGAATGCCTTGTACATGATCTCCGGCCGGTGATTCCGGATCGCGCCCGAGCTCAGCTCCACGCCGTTGCAGACGATGTCATATTGCCAGGCGAGGATATCGAGCGGGTCCTTGGTCTCCAGCGCCTCCAGCTCGCCCTGCGGCATCGAGAAGGGGTTGTGGCTGAAGTCGATCTTCTTGGCGTCCTCGTCATATTCGAACATCGGGAAGTCGACGATCCAGCAGAATTCGAAGCGCTTCTGGTCGATGAGGTCGAGCTGCTCGCCCACACGCGTGCGGGCAAGACCAGCGAGCTTGGCAGCCTGCACTTCCTTGCCGGCAGCGAAGAAGATGCCGTCGTCAGGGCCGAGGCCAAGTGCGTCGGCCAGCGCCGACATCTTGTCCTCGCCATGGTTCTTGGCGATCGGGCCACCCCATTCGCCGGCCTTGCGCGTGGCATAGCCGAGGCCGGGGAAGCCTTCGCCCTGCGCCCAGCTGTTCATGTCGTCGAAGAACTTGCGGCTCTTCTCCGCGGTGTTCGGCGCCGGGATCGCGCGCACCACATCGCCGCTCTCGACGATCGACGCGAAGCGGCCGAAACCCGATCCGACGAAATGGCTCGAAACATCGGTGATGATGAGCGGGTTGCGCAGGTCCGGCTTGTCGTTGCCATATTTCAGCATCGATTCCCGGTAGGGGATGCGCTTGAACGGCAGCGGCGAGACCGTGCGCCCCTTGCCCTGCCAGTCGGCGAACTCCTCGAACACGCCGTGCAGCACCGGCTCGATCGCGGCGAACACGTCGTCCTGGGTGACGAAGCTCATCTCGAAGTCGAGCTGGTAGAATTCGCCGGGCGAACGGTCGGCGCGTGCATCCTCGTCGCGGAAACAGGGCGCAATCTGGAAGTAACGATCGAAGCCGGCCACCATCAGCAGCTGCTTGAACATCTGCGGCGCCTGCGGGAGCGCGTAGAACTTGCCGGGATGCACGCGGCTCGGCACCAGATAGTCGCGCGCGCCCTCGGGGCTCGAGGCGGTCAGGATCGGCGTCTGGAACTCGGTGAAGCCCTGGTCGATCATCCGGCGGCGCAGCGACGCGATGACGTTCGAGCGCAGCATGATATTGGCATGCAGGCCGTCCCGGCGCAGGTCGAGGAAGCGGTTCTTGAGGCGAATTTCCTCGGGATATTCGAGATCGCCCGCAACCGGCAGCGGCAGTTCCTGCGCCGCCGACTGCACCACGGCCTCGATGGCGCGGATCTCGATCTCGCCGGTCGGAAGGTTGGGGTTGATCGCTTCCTTGGCGCGCGCCTCGACCTTGCCCGTGATCGTCACGACGCTTTCGGACTTGAGGCTCTCGATCACCGAGAACACCGGACCGTCCACTTCGGTGACGATCTGGACCATGCCGTAATGGTCGCGCAGGTCGATGAAGACGAGATCGCCATGATCGCGCTTGCGATGGACCCATCCGGAGACGCGGACCGTCTCTCCCCTATGGGCGGCGCGAAGTTCGCCGCAAGTATGAGTGCGATAGGCGTGCATCACTATGGCCTTTATTTCTCGCCCCGCATTGCGAGGTCGCTGGATGAATGACAAACAAAGATTACGGGGCTAGGAGACACGCTCCATTTCGCCAGTCACCCGGCTCCCGATCGAGGATCGGCCCATAATAAGATCACCTGCCATATGCAAATCCATCCGCTGATTACCGACTCCGCCACGCTCGCCGCCCTGTGCAGCCGCATGGCCAAGGCCGACTTCGTCGCCGTCGATACCGAGTTCATGCGCGAAAACACCTTCTGGCCGGATTTGTGCCTCGTGCAGATCTCCGACGGCAAGGAGGCCGCCGCCATCGACCCCAAGGCGCCGGGCCTGGACATGCGCCCTCTCCTCGATCTGATGGTCGATAATGAGGATGTCCTGAAGGTCTTCCACGCCGGCGGCCAGGATATCGAGATCATCTTCAACCTCACCGGCCGGACGCCCCATCCGCTGTTCGATACCCAGATCGCCAGCATGGCGCTCAGCCAGGGCGAGCAGATCGGCTATTCCAATCTCGTCGACGGCTGGCTCGGCATTCAGCTCGACAAGGGCGCGCGCTTCACCGACTGGGCGCGCCGACCGCTCGACAAGCGCCAGATCGACTATGCGATCGGCGACGTGACGCATCTCGCCACGATCTTCCCGATGATGCTGGAGGAGTTGCGCAAGACCGGTCGCGGCGGCTGGCTCGACCAGGAGATGGAGCGCCTCGCCGATCCCGGCAACTATTCGGTCGAGCCCAGCCAGGCCTGGCAGCGCGTCCGCCTCTCCAGCCGCAAGGCCGAGGTGCTCGGGCGTCTCAAGGCCCTGGCGGCGTGGCGCGAGCGCGAGGCGCAGGACAAGAACCTGCCGCGCGGGCGGATCGTCAAGGACGAGACGCTGGGCGATCTCGCCACCCATCCGCCTCGCACGCAGGACGATCTCGGCAAGGTGCGCGGTCTTTCCGCGAGCTGGAAGGCGAACGATATCGGCGCGCGGCTGATGTCGGCTCTGGCGTCGGCCAGCCCGATGCCGCGCGAGGAAATGCCGGAGCGCGACCCCAGCCGGCCGGGGCTGGGCAAGGAAGGCGCGCTGGTCGCGGACCTGCTCAAGCTGCTCCTCAAGATCCGGTCGCGCGAGATCAACGTCGCTTCGCGCCTGCTGGCGCGCTCCGACGATCTCGAGATGCTGGCGGCGGGGATGCGCAACGGTCTCCCGATTCTGGAAGGCTGGCGCTACGAACAATTCGGCCATGACGCGCTTGATCTGGTCGAGGGGCGCATGGCGTTCGCCGTGAAAGACGGCAAGCTGTTGATGACGCGTACGGAGTAGGACTCATGCGGCCCATCGTTGCGATAATCTTGGCGACCTGTCCGCTGGCGGGCTGCACCACCGCCGAAACGGCGAGCACGCCCCCGCCGGTTCAGGCTCAAGCACAATGCAACGATGGCAAGCTCGACCAGTTTGTCGGCCAGAAAGCCAGTGCGGACCTGGGCGCGACGATGCTCACGGCTTCCGGCGCGAAGACGCTGCGGTGGGGACCGCCCCGCTCTGCGATGACGATGGATTTCCGGGCCGATCGCCTGACCGTCGCTTATGACGATGCGCTGACGATCGTCTCAGCCCGCTGCGGCTGAGGCTTTCGCCCCAGCCGCGGGTTGTGGGCCGGCGGGCGCCGGGCGGGGGAAGCCCGCCGGCCCGGCCGGCGTCAGTCCACCACATCCACATACGGAGCGTGATAACCGCGCTTGGCCATGACGTGGACATAGTGGCTGCGCTCATGTGAGAGCTCGCCGCGATATTCGTCCCAGGCGTTGCGCACATCCTTGGCCTTGTTCGCCTTGCGAAGGTCACTCGCGAGCTCCTTCTGCGATTCCAGGATGTTGACGCGATAGTCGAACCAGAAGTGGTTCTCGACGCCGCCGATCGGGCTGGTGATGATGCGGCCTTCTTCCTCATGCGCCATGCGCTCCTCGGCGAGGACGATGCGCGTGTTGACGGCTGCGGTCGCACCGACCGCGAGGCTCAGCGAAAGAGCCGCAAGAGCAACGGACTTGATCATGGTTCTTCTCCCTTCGAAATCGTCGCCACCGCATGTCCAGATTGCGGCGGTTCAGGGAGACAACGAACGGGATATGGGTTTTCATCCCGATTTTGAGATAGAAAAGCTCAGTTGCGTGTCCAGCCGTCCTTGAGCGCGGCCCGCTCGGCGGCAGCATCCAATGCATCTCCTGCCGCCATTTCTTGCGCAGAAGCCATGATTTCAGAGGCTTGTGATCCCGCCTGCGCATAAGGACTTTGCGCCTTCTGCGGCAGACCAGCCTGCGTGCGGATAATCCGCCAATCGCCGCCCTCGCGACAGGCGATGCCGGCGGTCGCGCCTTGCTCATAGCCGCGGCAATAACGCCCGTCCTTGGCTTCGAAACTGATGAGGATGCGGATATCCTTGCCATCCTGCGCCGAGGCGAGCTGTGTCGTGAGCGCATTGGCGAGATCGCCGCGCGCGACCAGCTGGCCATCCTGGCTGGCGACCGGCCCGACGGGAATGGCGACGCGGCCGACCACGACTCCAAGGGCCAGCGAGGCCGCCAGGGCGCCGCCGAGCGCCCAGCGCGGCCGCGTGGCCTTGGCGACGGACCGTTCCTCTTCACGGGCGCGGCGGACGGCCGCCAGGTCGATCAGCTGCGCGCTTTCCCTGGGCTTCAGCAGATCCGTCAGCCGATCCGGCACGGGCGCGGCGAGGATCGGGTCGAAATGCGCGGAGAGCTGCGCGCGCAGCGCGCGATGCGCCTCGACCTGCTTCGCCAGCTCGGGCTGCGCCGCAATCGCGTCTTCGACCTTCGCGGCATCCGCCGGCGAGAGTTCGCCATCGGCATAAGCGGCGAGCATTTCGGGATCGATCGTCATGCCGCATCTCCCAATATCGCCTGCAGCGCATCGCGACCGCGCCCCAGCCGCGAGGTCAGCGTGCCCATCGGGCAGCCGACGATGTCCGCCGCCTCGCGATAGCCATAGCCCTCGACCATCACGAGCATGATCGCTTCGCGCTGCTCGTCGGGCAGCTGCGCCATGGCCCGATCGACATTCGACAGTTCGACGCGTGCCTCCTGCCCGCCCTCGACGCCGACCGAGAGGCCGGCCTCCTCCACGGCGAAGGTCTTGTCGCGGCGGGCGCGGCTGCGCACTTCGTCGATCCAGATATTGCGCATGATCCTGTACATCCAGCTGTCGAGACGCGTGCCCTCCACCCACTGGTCGCGGGACTTGAGCGCGCGCTCTATGGTCATCTGGCACAGGTCGTCGCCGGTAGCGATGTCGCGCGAGAGCCCCGCCGCAAAGCGGCGGAGGCGCGGCAGAAGCGCCACGATCCCTTGCTCGAACTGCCCGCTCAGTTGCCCATGCCTTTCCTTCGAGGGATGAAACGATTGGCTTCACGCGTTTCATCCATGCTTAAGCTGAGAATGTGCAAGAGAGATAGGGAAAGATGCGCAGATCCGTCCTCATATTTGTGGCGGCGACCCTTGCCAGCCCCGCCATCGCCCAGTTGCTTCCGCAAGTTGGGCAGGCGGTCGGCGATGTGACTGGACCGGTGAGCGGCACGGTGAACGGCGTGCTCGACCGCACCGGCCTCGATCTCGATGCCGCGACACGGCCGGTGCGCGAACTCGCGCGCGATCGCATCGAGCGCCTCAACCGGTTCATTCAGGCCAATCGCCAGACGATCGAGCCTGACGACCTGGGGCAGCCCGCACGGCGCGGCGTCATCCTGCTCGTCGAACCCGACGCGGCTTCGCTCGCGGCGGCGCGGCGGCTTGGCTACCGCGCGGGTGAGACGCAGATGCTCGGGTCTCTCGGGATCAGCGCCATGGAACTCGAAGTGCCGCAAGGCGCCAGCCTCGCTGGTGCCCTCAGGACCCTGCGCAAGGCCCTGCCCGGCAAGACCCTTACCGCCGACCCTATCCATTTTCCCAGCGCCGAAACCGAGACCAATGGCAAGGCACCGGCTCGCCCCGCCATGCCGGCCATCAACACGCCAGTCGGCCTGATCGACGGCGGCGTGGGATCTTCGGTCAATGTGCGCGCGCAACAGGGCTTTGCGTCCGGCGCGCCCTCGCCGAGCGATCATGGCACCGCCATCGCCTCGCTGATGCGCGATGCGGGCGTGACCAATGTCATGGTCGCCGATGTCTATGGCCGCGATCCCGCCGGCGGCAGCGCCCTGTTGATCGCGCGCGCGCTCGACTGGATGGTCGGGCAGCGCGTGCATGTCGTCTCCATCAGTCTGGTGGGCCCGCGCAATCCCCTTCTGGAGCGCGCCGTCGCGGCCGCGAGCGCGCGCGGCACGACCATCGTCGCCGCCGTCGGCAATGACGGGCCCGCCGCCCCGCCCGCTTTCCCCGCTTCCTATCCCGCCGTGTTGGCCGTGACCGGCGTCGACGCGAAAGACCGTGCGATGATCGAGGCCGGACGTAGTCTTCATCTCGATTATGCCGCCCCGGGCGCGGGCATCCTCGCGCTCAATGCGCGCGGCGAGGACAAGCGCGTGCGTGGAACCAGCTTCGCCGCACCCCTGGTGGCGGCCCGCGCCGCCGCGGCGCTCGGCAACGGCGCGAATGTCCGCGCCACGCTCGATCGCGAAGCGCGCGACCTCGGCAAGAAGGGACCGGACGATATCTTCGGCCGCGGCCTCCTGTGCGAGACCTGCGCCCGCCGCTGAAAAAATTCACTAGGGATGGATGAAATCCGAAACACCGCTCGTTTGCCTGAATGAGAGCGCCTCGCGGCACTCGCAAATGAGTGGAAAGGAATTCATCATGAAGGCAATTCTCATCGCAACGGCCGCCCTGACCCTGGTGGCAACCGCGCCCGCTTCGGCCCAGCTTCTGGGTGGCGGCGGCGGCCTTGGTGGCAATCTCGGCGGCACGCTTGGCGGCCCCGGCAGCGTGCCCGGCACGCCGAACATCCCCGATCGCGCCTCCGATCTCGGTGGCCGCCTGGGCGGTGTGGGCCAGACCACGCTCGGCGGCAACGGCACGGGCAGCACCAGCGGCAGCACGCATGTCGATCGCCGCAGCGGCCGCGTCGACGCCGATCGTTCGGCCAGCGGCTCGCTCGGCGGCACGGCGGGCCAGGCCCTCGACACACCCAGCCGCTCGCTCAATGCCGGTGGCTCCGCCAATGGCTCGGCCAGCGGCAGCGCGAGCGGCCATGCCCAGCTCGTCGGCACCGATGCCGTTCGTGGCACGGTCGGCGATGCCCGCTCCGCGGCGCACGAGACGGCGACCGGCCTGCGCTCGACTGGACGCGGCGCGATCGAGACGACGCGCGAGACGGCAAGCAGCGCCCGTGGTTTCGCCAGCAACGGCGTGACGAACACCCGCGACGCGGCGCGTGCCTCCACCGCCAACGCCGTCTTCGCCGCCCGCAATCAGGCCGCCATCGCCCGCAACGCGGCCGGCGGCCTCGCAACGGCGCCCGGCATGGATATCCAGTCGGTCAAGGGCAAGACCATCGGCAAGGTCCGCGACGTCGTCACCGACAATGACGGCCGCGTGAAAGCGCTGGTGGTCGAGAGCGGCGATCGCCTCGCCACCCTGCCCGCCGCGAACTTCTCGGGCGATGGCAATGTACTGTTCTCCGCCATGGGCGCGGGCGAGATCAAGAAGGCGTCCAAGGAGCAGGCCAAGGCCAGCGAAGACAAGTCGGCTGGTTGACATCCTCCCGCACCCGTCAGCCGACTGGGCCCGGTCTCTCATATGAGAGGCCGGGCCTTTTTCATCGGACTCAGCAGTCGAGAATGAAGCCCATGTCCATCGCCTGGCCGAGCTGGCGCAGGCGTCGGCCCACTGTTTCGCCGGCGAGGACCGCGAAGTCCGGAGCAAGCCGCAGAATGATCGTGCCGTCGGCGATCGAAAGCTGCGAGCCGTCGAGCGGCACCTCCGCGCCACCGGAGAGGCGTTGGCAGAGGCGGATCGCGAGGCCCCATTGCGTGGCGCGCTTGAGCAGCTCCTCATTGGCCAGTGCATCGAGCCCGGGCGCCAGCGAAATGCCGCCGCCGAAATTGGCGTGCAGTGCCTGGGCGAGCACCGCGCGCTCCTCCGCCGTGATGCCCACCCAATTGCCGTGCAGCGCGACTTCGAGGCCGCGCTCGGCCCGGAATTCGGGGTTGGCGCGCCAGCCCACGTCGGCGAGCAGGCATGCGGCGTGACGGATGCGGCGCCATTTCTGGGTATCGGCCATGAAGAGCGGCGCAATCCAACGATCGATATGGTCGCCATGTCCCACGAAACGCCCTTGCGCGTCGCCTTCCGCGCGCGCCGAGACGAGCAGCGGATCCTCGTCGCGCTGGGCATCGGGCAGCGCCTGGAACAACAGGCCTTCGCGCAGGCCGAAGGCGGATACGGTGAGGTGCGCGGACTTGAGCCGTGCCACTACCGCCGTGAGCAGATATGCGGCATCCGGCAGCATCGGCGCACGCGCGCCGCTGACCGCCGGCATGGATTTGTGGCTCGCCTTCCCGGCTTCCTTCCCGCCCCGGTCGATCCAGCGCTGCAAGGCCGCAGCCCGGCCGGGCACCATTTCATAATGGTGGATGATGGGCAGCGGATAGCGCGTCAGGCTCATGTCGAGCCGGGCCAGCGCGCGCCAGCTGCCGCCGATCATGTAGAAGGGCAATCCCTTCTCGATGTCGGTCCAGCCATGGTCCTTGAGGAGCGTGTCGAGGCGCCGGGAGAGCGCGCCCTTGCCCTTCCTGCGGATCTCGGCGACGCGCAGCACGCCAAGCGGCAGCGAAACCGAGCGCTCGACCTTGCCGGCGCGCACGCGCACCAATTCGAGGCTGCCGCCGCCCAGGTCGCCCATGATCCCGTCCGCCTCCGGCATGCCCGAGAGCAGCCCGTAGGCGGATGCAATGCCCTCTTCCTCGCCGGTCAGCAGCTGCACGTCGAGGCCGATCTCCGCGGCGCGCTCGATCAACGTCCTGCCGTTAGCGGCGTCGCGGACGGCGGCGGTGGCGACGCAGCGTATCTCCTCGACCGCCATGTCCGCGCAGAGACGCTCGAAACGCGCCAGGGCGACGAGCGCGCGTTCCATCGCCTCGTCGCCGATGCGGCCGTTGCCGGCGAGCTGGGCGCCAAGCCCTGCCATGATCTTCTCGTTGAACAATGTGAACGGCAGCCGCCGCGGCCCGTCATAGACGACGAGGCGGATGCTGTTGGAGCCGATGTCGATGATGGCGGTGCGGTGGCTCTGCCTGGCGGCGCGTGCCTGCGGCCGGTCCTGCGGCGCAATGCGGTCGAGCAGAGTCATCGCGCCTCAATGGTCCTTCAGGGCCGTTCGCGCAAGCTCAGCTTCGGCACGGCATCGCTCGTCTTGAGCGCCGCCCCGCGCCCGGACAGCGACGGGTTCGTCATGAAATATTTGTGCAGGTTGAATGGCTTGTCCTTGGCCGTGAGGCGCGTGTAGCGCCCGTCCGGCCCCAGCGACCAGCTCTGCTCATTGTCGAGCAGGTTGGCGAGCAGAACCTGGTCCAGCACCTGATCGTGCACCGTCGGCGTCTCGATGGGCAGCATATACTCGACGCGCCGGTCGAAATTGCGCGGCATCCAATCGGCCGAGCTGATGAAGACCTTCGCCCGGTTGTTCGGCAGCACCTCGCCATTGCCGAACGCCCAGATGCGGCTGTGCTCCAGGAAGCGGCCGACGATCGAGATGACGCGGATATGATCCGACATGCCCGGCACGCCGGGGCGCAGGCAGCAGATTCCGCGCACGATCAGGTCGATCTCCACGCCGGCATTGCTGGCCGCATAGAGCTTCTCGATGATCGCGGGGTCGACCAGGCTGTTCATCTTCGCCCAGATCGCTGCCGGACGGCCGGCGCGGGCATGCTCGATTTCGGCGTCGATCAGGTCCACGAGGCGCTTGCGCAGCGACAGCGGCGACATGGTGAGCAATTCCATATGCTGGGGCTCGACATAGCCGGTGATGTAATTGAAGATTTGCGCGGCATCGCGCCCGGCCCGCGGATCGGCGGTGAAGAAGCTCAAGTCGGTGTAGATCCGGGCGGTGATCGGATGATAATTGCCCGTGCCGAAATGGCAGTAGGTGCGGAACGCCCCGCCCTCGCGGCGCACCACCATCGAGATCTTGGCGTGGGTTTTCCAGTCGACGAAGCCGTAGACGACCTGCACGCCCGCGCGCTCCAGCTGGCTCGCCCAGAGCAGGTTCTGCTCCTCGTCGAAGCGCGCCTTGAGCTCGACCACCGCCGTCACCGACTTGCCCGCCTCGGCGGCGTCGATCAGGGCGCGGACGATCGCCGACTGCTTGCCGGCGCGATAGAGCGTCTGCTTGATCGCCACCACGTCCGGATCGGCTGCCGCTTGCTTCAGGAAGGCGATGACGACGTCGAAGCTCTCATAGGGGTGGTGGATGACGATGTCCTTGGCCTTGATCGCCGCGAAGCAGTCGCCGCCATATTCGCGGATGCGCTCGGGCAGGCGCGGCACGAAGGCCGGGAATTTGAGGTCGGGCCGATCCTCCTCCACGATCCCCGCCAGGTCGCCAATGCCCATGAACCCGTCGATATCGACCGTGATCGCGTCATGCCCCTGCATCAGCGTCTGGAGCATGGCCTCGACCGGTTCGGCGACGCGGATTTCCATTTCGAGCCGGATGATGCGGCCGCGGCGGCGCTGCTTGATGGCGCTGCGATAATAGCGGACGAGATCCTCGGCCTCTTCCTCGATTTCGATATCACTGTCGCGCAGGATCCGGAAAAGCCCGCTGTCGCGCACCGTGAAGCCGGGGAAAAGCAGGTGCGAATAGCGTCGGACCAGCGTCTCGATCGCGATATAGCGCGCGGCCTTGCCCGGCACGCGCACGAAGCGCGGCAGGGTCGCGGGCAGGATGACCAGCTCCTGCACCACTTCATTGTCGGACTGGCGCACAAGGTCGAAGAAGAGGCTGAGGCCCTTGTTCGGAATGAACGGGAAGGGATGCGCCGGGTCGAGCGCCTGCGGCGTGATGACCGGGAAAACCTGCTCCTGGAAATGCGCCTGCAGCCATTTCTCGGTGCGCGCGTCCACCGCCTCCAGGTCGAGCACGCCGATCCCGGTCTTGCGGAGCTGGTCGCGCAACTCGTGCCAGACCCGCTGCTGCTCCGCCATGAGGTCATTCACCCGCTCAGCGATGGCCTCGAGCTGCTCGGCCGGCGTCAGCCCGTCGACCGAGCGCAGGTCCACGCCTTCGAGCTGCTGGTCCTTGAGGCCCGCGACGCGGACCATGAAGAATTCGTCGAGATTATTGCCGGAAATGGAGAGGAAGCGCAGCCGTTCCAGCAGCGGATGGGCGATGTTGCTCGCCTCCTCCAGCACGCGCTGGTTGAACGTGAGCCAGGAGAGTTCGCGGTTGAAATAGCGTGACTCCGCACTCGCAATCGACACAATGGGATCGGCCTCAGCCACCTGTCCCCGCTCCTTCGCTCTCATCGCCTTCGACCGGCTCCGACGAGAGCAGCCCGGCTTGTCCGAGCACGCTGCGCGCCGACGCAATCGTCAATTTGCGCGCCGATGCCAGTGATTCGGCATTGAGCGCGCCCACCACCTTATCGGCAGTTTTATAACAGCGTGTGACACGCCGGGCGATAAATTCGGGCAGGCCGGGCGCGAAAGCCGACCCGGCACGCTCGAGGCCATGGGCGATGAGCGCGGTCGTGACAGCCTCGTCGGGTTCGGCGATCCGCGCCACGGCAGCCGTGGCGAGGCGCGTGCGCAGGTCCGGCAGGCGCACGGCCCATAGCGGCGGCGGCGCGGCGGCGATGAGGAGCAAGGTCTGCCTCTCGTCCCGCGCCCTGTTCCATAGATTGAAGAGCGCGGTCTCGTCCGCCTTGTCGGCGTCATCGACCAGCATGCCGCCGCTTTCCGCCGCGAACAGCCGGCCGATCAGCGAACGCCCGGATTTCGGCGGTCCGACCAGCAGCGTCGCCGGTGAAGGCCAGCGCCGCCAGTCGCGCAGCAGGGCAATGGCATCGGCATTGGCGGCGGTGATCAGCAGACTGCCCGTCTCGCCGCGCTCCGACCAGTCGATCGGCAGCGGAAGCTGGCTCATTGCGCGGCTCCCCCGCCTCCGCGCCGGACGATGCGCAGGGTCGAACCCGAGCCGCTTACGCTCAGGCCGCGGCCTTCGAGAGCGGCGCGCAGCTGATCGATCGAGCCTTCGAAGGATACCTGCATGACCGAGGTGCCGCCAAGCGCGAGGCTGGTCGTGACGGCGGACTTCACGCCCGGCACGGCGCGTACGGCACGCTCGGTCGCGCTGACCGAGTCGACGGTGGGTGTATCGAACTGCACGCTGACGGAGCCGGCGGCCGGCGCGACGGCACCGCCATCGGTCGGCAGCGCGCGCATGACCGACTCGAGCTCGCTCACATTGGCCAGCTCGACCGCATCGACCGGCGCCTCGATGATCAGCGACGGATCAGGCCGCAACAGGCCGATATTGAGCGCCTGGGTGTAGAGCTGGTCCATCTTCGCGACCGCCTGCTTCATCATCGCGGGCAGCTGGTCGGGCCCCGTCGCGCGCAGATCGAACGTGCCGATCAGGCGATTGTCCGGGCCATAGCGTGCCGCGAAATGACCGGCAATCGGACCGCCGGGCCAGCTGCGCTCCAGTCGGGCGAGCGGCATGACGACATCGGCTGCGCCATATTGATCGAGCAGCACGCGCCACCAGCTGCGGCCATGGCGGCCGATCTGATTGGCGTTGAGCAGCAGGGAATCGGGCCCGTCGCCGGTGGGCCGGACATAGTCGATCGCGCTCTCGCCGGCCCGGAAAACGGCCCAGGCCTTCTGCCATTCGGTCGTGGTCTCGAACACGGTGGAGATGCCGCCGTCGCTCAGCACCGGGATGATGAGCAGCGGCGGCGAGCGCATGACATGCGCCGACACGCCAAGCGCCTGGCCCGCGCGGGCGCGATCGAACAGCACGGCCAGCGTCGCGATATAGCGATTGGGGCCGATCTGCTCCTGCTGCACCTCGATGCCCGAAACGAGTCCGTCGAGCACGCTATCGCTGAACTTCTGCCCCTCGCCGCCATTCGTGCGCTTCCAGAGCTGATGCCAGGCGAGGCGTTGCGCCAGTTTCCAGCCCGATTGGCGCGCCATGTTGGCGTCCGGACCGTAAATATCGACCTTGATGTCGGTGACCTCGAAATCGCCGCTGGAGGCAATCGGCTGGACGCCGCGCTCGCCCTCGATCTGCGCGACGAGCACCGCGCCAAAGGCCAGGAAAGCCAGCGCGGCGAGCAGGTGAATGGGGCGTAATTTGGGGAGCGCGAGCGTCACGGCGTCCTTTTGGCGGCATTGCTCTGGAAAACCAAGCGCGATTTGGTGAGGGTGAGTCCTCCCTGTCCACAACGGCCCGGACGGAGCGCCATTTGGCGCAGCGCTCGGCGCGAGGAGAGAGCGATGCGAGGGCATCGTGATCGACGAGCAACGCCGCAATGCGCCAAATAGCGCCCGCCGCGAAGCGGTTGCCGTCAGCGAGGCACCAGCAGCGTCGATTGCTTGCGCGTAGCGCAAGCTTCGCGACAGCGCCGCACTCCTCGCCGGTGCCTCGCTGACGGCAATCACGGCCATTGTGGACGGGGAAGACTCACCCTAAGGCGCGCTGATGGACAGCAAGCACAATCAGCCCGCCGGTTACACCTATGCCCAGGCCGGCGTCGACATTGCGGCGGGAAACGCCCTTGTCCGCGCCATCGCGCCGCTCGCCAAGGCCACGCGCCGGCCGGGCGCCGATGCCGATCTCGGCGGCTTCGGCGGCTTCTTCGATCTCAAGGCGGCGGGCTTCAACGACCCGCTGCTGGTCGCGGCCAATGATGGCGTCGGCACCAAGCTCAAGCTCGCCATCGACAGCGGCAAACACGATACGGTCGGCATCGACCTTGTCGCCATGTGCGCCAACGACCTGATCGTGCAGGGTGCGGAGCCGCTGTTCTTCCTCGATTATTTCGCCACCGGCCGCCTCGACAACGGCGTGGCGGAACGCGTGATCGCCGGAATCGCCGAGGGCTGCAAGCAGGCCGGCTGCGCCCTCATCGGCGGCGAGACCGCCGAAATGCCGGGCATGTATGCCGATGGCGATTATGATCTCGCCGGCTTCTGCGTCGGCGCGGTCGAGCGTGACCAGGTGCTGACGGCCGACAAGGTGGCCGAAGGCGACGTGATTCTCGGCCTCGCTTCCTCCGGCGTCCATTCCAACGGCTATTCGCTGGTCCGCCGCCTGGCCGCCGACAAGGCCTGGAAGCTCGACCGCCCCGCCCTGTTCGACCAGGACGTGCTGCTGATCGACGCGCTGATGGCGCCGACCCGCATCTATGTGAGGCAGCTCCTGCCCCAGGTTCGCGCCGGCAAGATTCACGCCATGGCGCACATCACCGGCGGCGGCCTGCTGGAGAACATCCCGCGCGTCCTTCCCGCGGGACTGCATGCCTGTATCGACGCCAATCTCTGGATGCAGCCGCGGCTCATGGCCTTTCTGCAGGCGCAGGGAAATATCGAGCCGGGCGAAATGGCCAAGACCTTCAATTGCGGCATCGGCATGGCGATCGTGGTGGCGCCGGACGACGTGCTGAGCGTCACAGACGCGCTGTCCGAGGCCGGCGAGGCCGTCAGCCGCATCGGCGAAATCCGCGCCGGCACGAGGGGCTGCACCGTGTCCGGATCGGCCGAGACCTGGAGCGCTATGGCCAGTTGGTCGGCGACTCATAACGCCTGATCGGCCCATTGCCGTCACCCTGAACTTGTTTCAGGGTCCATTGGGCAGTCGAAATCGGGTCAATGCTGAGTGAATGCTGGAGCCGGAGGCGTGCTTGCACAAACAAGTTCAGCATGACGAAAGGGATATCAATGGTCAAAGCACGCGTCGCCGTCATGCTCTCGGGCACGGGGACGACCATGGCCTCGCTGCTCTATGCCTCGCGCCTGCCGGGTTGCCCCTATGAGATCGTGCTGGTCGCCTCCAACAAGCCGGAAGCGCGCGGCCTTCAGGTCGCCGCCGCCGAAGGCATCCCGACCTTTGCGCACAGCCACAAGGGGCTGACGCGCGAGGCCCATGAAGCGATCATGCAGGATGCGCTGGCCAGCTCCGGCGCCGATCATGTCGCACTCTGCGGCTATATGCGCATCCTCACCGCCGACTTCGTCGCGCATTGGGAGGGGCGGATGCTCAACACCCATCCCTCGCTGCTGCCCAAATATCGCGGCCTCGATACGCATCAGCGGGCGTTGGACGACGAGGAGACGCATGGCGGCTGCACCGTCCATCTCGTCACCGCCGCGCTGGATGAAGGCCCGATCCTCGGCCAGATCCCGGTCGCGATCCTGCCCGGCGATACGGCGGAGAGCCTCGCCCAGCGCGTGCTCTACGCCGAATATCAGCTCTATGCGCGCGCCCTCGCCGACTATGTGATGCGCGAGCGCAATCCCGACTGGCTCGTCGCGCAGGTTCGCGAACGCGCGCTCCTGCTGCCCGAAGCCGACGAGGTGCTCTCTCACGGCATGCCCTGCTTCGGCATCAAGGGCGGCAAGAAGTTCGCTTATGTCAGCCTCGACCATCATGGCGACGGCAAGACCGCCCTGCTGGTCAAGATCAGCGGCGCGGAGGAGCAGGAGCTGCTCATCGAAAGCGACGCGGAGCGCTATTATCGCCCGGCTTATTTCGGAGATGGCTGGATCGGCATCCGGCTCGATCTCGGCGACACCGACTGGGACGGCATCGCCGACTGGCTCGGCAGGAGCTGGCGCGCGACCGCGCCGCGCAAGCTCACCAGCATGCTCGACGCGACGGACGAATTTTAGGGACGAATTTTAGCGGAAATTATCCGCGTAAGCCTGAATCTTCAGCGTCTTGGGCGGCGTCTTGACGACAGCATATGAAATGCCGTTGCGCTCGCAATAGGCGCAGGCCGCGTCCGCATCGGCGAAGCTCAGCTTCACCTGTTCCCTGGTGTCGCCCGAGCCCGCCCAACCCGTCATCGGATCGGGCTTCTTGGCCTCGGCCGGCGCGAATTCGAGCATCCACGTGTCCGTGCGCGCCTTGCCCGACTGCAGGGCGTTCTTCGGAATCTGGTAGATGCGCGCGGTCATGGACGAACCCTCTGTTTGACCGGACTGCCGTCGCCCAAGAAAGGCGGGTCTGTCAAGAACCTCGCCGCGCGTCCGCCTTCTTCGTGCGCAGCGTGGGATCGGCACGCGCGGGATCGTCCGGCCAGGGATGCCTAGGATAACGTCCGCGCATCTCCTTGGCGACATCCGCCCAGCTGCCCTTCCAGAAGGCGGGCAGGTCGCGCGTCGTCTGGATCGGCCGCCCTGCCGGCGAGGTCAGCGAGAGGACGAGCGGAATGCGCTGCGTGCCGACGGTCGGATGCTCCGCAAGGCCAAATAGCGCCTGCACGCGCAGCTCCACCGTCGGTCCGGCGGGCGCGGCATAATCGATGGCATGGGTGCTGCCCGCGGGACTCCCGAACTCGGCGGGCGCGAGCGCGTCGATGCGCCGCGCCGCGTCCCAGCCGAGACGCTGGGTGAGCAGGCCATGCAGCGCCGAAGCGTCGATGGCCGAGAGACGCCGCGCGCCCTCCGGCAGCAGCAGGTCGAGCCACTCATCGGCATCGGCGAGCAGCGCCGCATCGCCGATCGCCTCGCCTTCGCCCGCATAGCCCGCGCGGATACGCAGCGCTTCCGCCGCCTTGCCCCATGACAGCAGGCCCAGCCCCTCGCTGCGCAGCGCCTTGGCCAGGGCCGCGACGATCGCCGCGCGTTCCGGCCTGTCGTCGGTGCCCGATGAGAGCCGGATCGCACCCAGGCTGCGCTCGCGCAAAGCCTCGATCCCGCCCAGATCCTTGCGCCACCGGACAACCTTCCGCTCGACAACCCGGTCCGCCGCGGCCGCCATGATCTCGCTTTCGTCGCAAGCGACCGCCGACAGGATGCGCGCGCCCGCCGCGCTCCCCTGGATCTCGCCCACCGCAAGCCATTCGGCGCGGGCAAGCGGGTCGGCGGGATCGAGCCGGAAGGCACGCCCGCCGGCGCTGATCCAATCCTCGCCGGATGCGTCGCGACGCCTGGCGATGCGGTCCGGATAGGCGCGGATCAGGCAGCGCGCGATGATCGCCTCGTCAGCCTTGCCGCCCGGCTTGCCGTTCACGAGACCGAGCCACCGCCTGGCCAGACCGCGCGCGCCCTCGGCCCGGGGCCCTTTTTCTCGCTGCCAGTGCTGGTGGCGGCGATGCAGATCCACCGAGGGCCCGCCCAGCCCGCGTTCGGTCAGCAGCACGGCGACATTCGCCGCCATATCGGCCTCATCCGCCTCCGCCGAGAGCAGCAACATATGGGCGAGCCTCGGGTCGAGCGGCAGTTCGGCTATGGCCCGACCATGCGCGGTCGCCCTGCCCTCGCCGTCGAGCGCGCCGATCGCGATGAGGCGGCGGCGTGCCTCGCTGACCGCGGCGGCGGGCGGCGCGTCGAGCCATTTGAGCGTCGTCGGATCGGTCACGCCCCAGACAGCGCAATCGAGCAGCAGCCCGGTCAGGTCGCTCTCCAGGATCTCGGGCGGGTCGAACGGCGGCAATCCCGCCGTGGCGGCCGCCTCCCACAGCCGATAGGCGACGCCCGGCGACTGGCGCCCGGCGCGGCCGGCGCGCTGTGTGACGGATGCCTGGCTCGCCCGCTCGGTGACGAGGCGCGTCATCCCGGCGGCAAGGTCATGGCGGGGGCGGCGCGCCAGCCCCGAATCGACGACGATCCGGACACCGTCGATGGTCAGGCTGGTCTCGGCGATGCTGGTCGCCAGGATGACCTTGCGCGTGCCCGGCGCCGCAGGGCGCAGCGCCGCGCGCTGGTCGGCAGGGTCGAGCGAACCGTGAAGCTTGTGAAGCGCCACCGTCGCGGGCAAGCTCAGCCGTTCGGCGGTGCGCTCGATTTCGCCCACGCCCGGCAGGAAAGTCAGCACATCGCCGACACGCTCCTCGCCCAGCGCCTTGCGGATCGCGCCCGCCATCGCATCCTCGATGCGGTCATTCGCGGCCCGGCCGATATGCCTCACATCGATCGGATAGCCCCGCCCCTCGCTCTCGATGATGGGCGCTCCGTCCATCAGCGCCGCAAAACGCGCGCCGTCGAGCGTCGCGGACATGGCGACGAGGCGGATGTCCTCGCGCAGGCCCGATTGCGCATCCAGCGCCAGCGCCAGGCCGAAATCGCCTTCGAGATTGCGCTCATGCACCTCGTCGAACAGCACGGCGGAAACGCCCGCCAGTTCGGGATCGGACTGGATGCGGCGCCGGAAGATGCCCTCCGTCACGACGAGGATGCGCGTCTTCGCCGATGACCGGCTTTCCAGGCGCGTCGCATAGCCAATCGTCTCGCCCGGCTTCTCGCCCGCGAGTTCGGCCATGCGCTCGGCGGCGGCGCGTGCGGCCAGTCGGCGGGGCGACAACAGCCAGACCTGGCCCGTGCACCAGCGCTCGCCCAGCAGGGCCGGCGCGACCATCGTCGTCTTGCCCGCACCGGGCGGCGCGACCAGCACCGCATTGGACCCCGCGCGCAGGGCGGCCAGCAGATCGGGCAGGACGGCGTGGATCGGAAGCGTCATTTCACGCCCTCCGTGCCGCGCCCGCCGCGCGAGGGCAAGCGGATCAATCAGGCGGGGAACAAGGCGCCCGGGCGCTCGTGCAGCGCCTTGCAGCGCTCCTGGAGGGCCGCCTGGCTCATGTCGGCCGCGCCGGCGTCGTCAGCCCCTTCTGCACGCCGGGACGCGCAAGGCCCGCTTCGAGCCAGCGCTTCACCTGCGCATAGCTGTCGAACTCGACCAGTTCGCCGGCCTCGTAAAAGCCGATGAGATTGCGCACCCAGCCGAGATGGGCGATGTCGACGATGCTGAACGCCTCGCCCAACAGCCAGCTGCGGCCGGTCAGCCGCTCGTCCAGCACCTTGAGCAGCCGCCTGGACTCGGCAACGTAGCGCTCGAGCGGGCGTTTATCCTCGATCGCCTTGCCCGCGAACTTGTTGAAGAAACCGATCTGGCCGAACATCGGCCCGACATGCGCCGCCTGGAAGAACAGCCAGCCGCGCGCCTCGATCCGCCCCGCGGCATCCGCCGGGATGAGCTTGCCCGTCTTCTCGGCGAGATAGAGCAGTATGTTGTTCGACTCGACGATGAAGATCGGCTCTCCGCCCGGCCCGTCGGGGTCGATGATGCAGGGGATCTTGGCGTTCGGATTGAGCGCCACATAATCCGGCGCCTTGTTCTCGTCCTTCATGATGTCGACGAGATGCGGCTCATAAGCCAGGCCCATCTCCTCCAGCGCCATCGACACCTTCGCGCCATTGGGCGTCGGCAGGCCATAAAGCTGGATGCGCTCGGGATGCCCGGCCGGCCAGAGTTTGGTGATAGGGAATGCGTCCAGACTGCTCATGGGAAATCTCTCCTCAGTTGACCTTGGTCGGATCGCCCAACCGGGCATTGAGTTGCGCGGCGCGGGCGGCAAGCGCCGTCATATGTGCCGCATCGACAGCGTCATTTTCGCGAAACGTCCAGTTGCGGCGCTCATATTTGCCGCTCGGCCTGATGCACAGTCCCATCTCGGAGAGCGGCTTGCCGCATAGCAAGTCATCGGGACCGGTACAGGATGTATCTTCACCGTCGCCGTTCCTTCAACCAACGGGCGCAACGGTCCTCTCCAATACCCCAGCCATCCGGGTCGGGCGTGGCAAATTGCTGGCTGCTGCATGGCCAATCGGGATCGCCATCCTTGCGCACTGTCCAATTGCTTGTGCGCGGAACGATACCGCTCGGTCCAAAGAGGAGCAGCAATCTTTGCGTTTCGGTCTGGGCGAAATAGGCCGGATTGAGCGGGGCTTCATATTCGGCGATATTGTTCACGACAGATCGAATTCGACCGTCGCGGATGCGCTCCACAGCGGCGGTCGTCCCGTCCGCCGCACTCCATTTTCGCCCTTGCCAACCATCGAGCCGCTGATCCAGCCCCTCGGCAAAAGCCCGCCATTCCTCCACCGGAATATGAAACGTCCATTGCCGTGGAGCGCCAACGCCTTTGTATTGTTCCTGCGCCAGCATGCGATAGGTGACCAGCACGTCGCGGCAGAAGAGATGTTCCACCTTCTCCAGCTCGCTGAGCGTGCCCCCGCGCGGCGTCAGGCAATCCTTCGGTTGAGGTGCATAGTCCACCGCGTAAATAAAGTCCGAGAAGCTGGGTTCGATCATGATCCGAACCGCATTGCGTCCCAGCGATGCCCGGGACGGCAATATCTTTTGCCATGCAGCATCCGTTCGACCGGTTGCGAGCGGCCCATCGGCCACTTGGCCGGCCGGCGCGCGGCATGCCGTCAAAAGCAAGGCGAGAAGCAGTCCGCTCGCCCCGCGCGTCATCGGATCAATAAGCCCGCGCGACCGCGAATTCGACCGCCTCGATCAACGCGTCCTTGGCCGCGCCATTGGCGAACATGGCGATCGTGTCGATCGCGCGCTGGCCATAATGGCGCGCACGGGCCAGCGTGTCGTCGATGGCCTGGGTCTGGCGCAGCAGTGCCTGGGCGTGATTCAGGTCGGCATTCTCGCCATGGAGGCCGCTCATCGCGTCCTTCCAGAACTTGCGGTCGGCGTCCGATCCGCGCGCATAGGCCAGGATGACCGGCAGGGTGATCTTGCCGTCGCGGAAGTCGTCGCCGGTGTCCTTGCCCATAGTCGCGCCGTCCGAGACATAGTCGATGGCGTCGTCGACAAGCTGGAAGGCGATGCCGAGATTGCGGCCATAGGCGTCGAGCGCCAGTTCTTCCGCGTCCGGCCGCTCCGCGACGACGGCGGAGATACGACTCGCCGCGGCGAAGAGCGCGGCGGTCTTGGCGCCGATAATGTCGAGATACTGGTCTTCGTCGGTCTCGATGCGGCGCTGCGCGGTCAGCTGGTTGACCTCGCCCTCGGCGATGACGGCCGACGCATGGCTGAGGATCTTGAGCACCTTGAGCGATCCATCCTCGACCATCAGTTCGAACGCGCGGCTGAACAGGAAATCGCCGACCAGCACCGAGGCATTGTTGCCCCAGATGAGGTTCGCGGTCTGCTTGCCGCGGCGCATGGCGCTGCCGTCGACGACATCGTCATGCAGCAGCGTCGCGGTGTGGATGAACTCCACGGCGGCAGCCAGCTTGTGGTGGCGCGTGCCGCCATAATCGAGCAGGCGCGCCGCCGCGAGCGTCAGCATCGGACGCAACCGCTTGCCGCCGCCGGCGATGAGATGGCCGGCCAGCTCCGGAATGAGTGGGATGCGCGACTGCATGCGCGCCAGAATGACGGAATTGACCGCATTCATGTCCTCGGCGACGAGGTTCATCATGGGCTGGAGCGACGGCGCGCCGGTGCGCGGCATGCGGTGGATCGTGGCGGTCATGTCCCCGGTGCCTTGGCGGGCGGATGCAGCTTTGGCAAGCAATTTGGCTTGCCATGTTTCGCCAGTACGGCAAGAAGCGCAGCGGTCAGAAAGAAGGGGCCCGCAT
>JAGIAZ010000029.1 GCA_017744605.1 Sphingobium sp.
TTCCATGGCCTCGATGACGATCGCCTTGTCGATCATCTTCTCGCTGGCCACCGAATTGGCGATGGCGATGAGCTCGGCCTTGTTGGCGGAAATGGCGTTGGCCATGGGTCAGTCTTCCGTTTCTGTGGTGACGATGTCGTCCGCGCCCTCTGTCGAGAGCGGGACAGTAGCAGAAATGAGCGCGTCGGTCAGTATGAGCTTGGCGCTGGCGATGTTCGAAAATTCGATTTCGTGACGGCCGCTCCTGGGGTCGTCGAGCAGGACGGTCTCGCCATCGAGGCCGGCGATCATGCCCTTATATTGCTTGCGGCCGTCGGCGGCCGGTTCGACGAGGCCGATGCGGGCTTCATGGCCGGCCCAGTCGGCATAGTCCTTGAGGCGAGTCAGCGGCCGGTCGATACCGGGCGACGAAACCTCGAGCCGGTAAGCCGTCTCGATCGGATCCTTGCCCTGCACTTCGAGCTCATCCAGCAGGTCGGAAATGCGACGCGACAACAGGGCGCAATCGTCGATGTTCAGCTGCCGGGTATCCGGCCGCTCGGCCATCACCTGCAGCGTCAGATCATCGCCGCCGCCGAACAGCATGACGCGCACGAGATCGAAGCCGAGAGCACGGGCCTCCGGTTCGATTAAAGCTGTCAATGCGGCGATGTCCGCCATTCCTGTCCCGATGCAACAAACAATGATGTTCTGCCGCCGGAGCCTCTCGGCGCCGACCCCAACTTCTAGCGATGTCAGGAAAGCAAGCGCGATATAGGTGCGATCGCCGCAGATGGCAAGCGCGATGAGACCTGGGCGATCGTCACGGTCCGCCCACGCCGGGCATTACCTATTTTTGGATGTTTCCGTATCACACTCGCGCGGTCGTAATGGCCGCAAGGCAGGCCGCGTTAATAATGCAAGCCATTAACAATGCAGCAAAACTCTCTGCGTCGCTTCGCTCTTTTCCTCCAAAGCGGCTGATTTCCTGTCCAAAATTGGGTCAATAATGATGGTTAAGTCATTTTGACTCTTTCGAGCGGGCGTCCCTAAGGAAGATCGCGGTGGGGGGTCACAGCAATTGATTCATGCGCTTGTCCGGCCACCGATGTTCCGGCGCGTGCGGGGAGTGCTCGCGCCGATTTTATGTGGGAGTGTGGGATGAAATTGCATAACTATGTGGGGAAGGCTGCGTTGCTCGCAGCTGCCAGCCTTATGGCTTCGGCGGCTTCGGCCGAAACCTTCAGCTTCGACACGGGCGGCAGCAACTCGTCGAACAGCTATGGCAACGTGCGGACCTTCACGGGCAGCAACGGCACCAAGGTGAAAATCACCGGCTACAGCCTCAGCGGCAGCACGCTGGCTGCCGGCTATGTCGGCCAATATTCGGGCTATGGCCTGGGCGTCACCGACACGGGCGAGGACGGCAGCGCGCCGGGTCACACCGTGGACAATAGCGGCCGCTTCGACTTCCTGGTCCTCCAGTTCGACAAGTCGGTCAATGTCTCGCAGCTCGGCTTCACCGCCTGGGGCGACACGGACATCACCTGGGCCGTCGGCTCGACCGCCACGCCGTTCAACAGCGCGCTGAACTTCGCGAACTGGACCGCCGTCGACAACGCGTTCAACGCGTTCCAGGCCTCCAACGGCAACTCGATGAGCAATGGCACCCCGTTCACTCGCGCCATCAGCGGCGGTGCGGCTGTCTCGGGCAACCTGTTCTTCGTCGCGGCCGCCATGCCGAACCCGGACCAATATGCCGACTATGTCAAGCTCAAGAGCCTGACCGAGACGCCGGCCGTTCCGGAGCCCGCCAGCTGGGCCATGATGATCGGCGGCCTCGCCGTCGTCGGTTCGGCCATGCGCCGCCGCAAGATGGCCGTCAGCTTCGCCTGATCGACGTCCACAATCGAGAGATGACGAAAGGGGGCTTTCGGGCCCCCTTTTTTTGGCCCCGACTCCGCACGGCCGCGCCCAAACAGGCGGGAGCCGATTGCGCAGTGGCCATGGGCCCCCTATCGTCCCCGCGAACCGCGAGACGATGGAGCCCCGCCGTGAGAGGATATTTGCCGACGCTGTTGCCTGTTGCCGTGCTCGCCGCCTGCGCAGCCACCCAGTCGAGTTCCGCCCAGATCAACGCCGGCGACATCGTCCCGACGGCCGACCAGCCGTTCACAGTGACGCAGGTCGCGACGCTCAACTTCCCCTGGCGGATCGCTTTCCTGCCTGACGGCCGGATGCTGATCACCGAAAAGCCCGGCAAGCTGTGGATCGTCACCCAGACGGGCGAGAAGACCGAGGTCGCCGGCGCTCCGGCGGTCGAATATCAGGGCCAGAACGGCCTTCTCGGCGTCTATGTCTCGCCGACCTACGACAAGGACCGCGGCATCTATCTCACTTATTCCGAGCCCGGCCCCGGCGGCTCCGGCCTCGCCCTCGCCCGCGCCACGCTGACGATCGCCAGAGACAGCGCGAAGCTCGACGGGCTCAAGGTGGTCTGGCGCGACCTGCCGCGCGGCAAGGGCGGCCAGTTCGGCGCGGCCGTCGCCTTCTCGCCCGACAGGAAATATCTGTTCCTGACGGTCGGCGACCGCATGCGCGACACACCGGCGCAGGACCCGAACACCGCGGTCGGCAAGATCCTGCGCCTGACGCTCGACGGCAAGCCCGCGCCGGGCAATCCGGGCGCCGGCAAGACAGGCACGCCGACCATCCCGCTCATCGATCCGCCGCGCGATACCGAAGCCGCCAAGACTGCGCCGGTCGTCTCCACCTACACCGTCAAAGGGCCCAATCTCGCGCCGGCCGAGATCTGGAGCACGGGCCATCGCACACCTTATGGCCTGGCGTTCGCGCCGGACGGACGCCTGTGGGAAGTCGAGCACGGGCCGCGCGGCGGCGACGAGCTCAACCTGATCGAGCCGGGCAAGAACTATGGCTGGCCGCTCGTCTCCTATTCGGTGAACTATAATGGCGTGCCGATCCCGAGCCCGGACACGCGGCCTGACCTGACGAAGCCGGTGATCTACTGGACGCCCGTCATCGCGCCGGGCAACCTCATCTTCTACACCGGATCGCTCTTCCCCAAATGGAAAGGCTCGGCGCTGATTAGCGGCCTGGGCAGCCAGAGCCTCAATCGCATCACCTTCGACGGCAAGGGCAGCGCGGCGCCGGCCGAGCGCTGGTCGATCGGCTTCCGCGCACGCGACGTGGCCCAGGCTCCCGACGGCGCCATCTGGATGATCGCCGACGCCGGCAATGGCGGCCTCTACCGCCTCGCGCCGAAATAAGACCGGAAGGAGCACGCCGCATGTCGGGTCTGGTCAAGGGCAAGTGGGTCGAAACGATGCCCGCCGCCGAGGAAATCAAGGACGGCACCTTCGTCCGGATGGACAGCGTCTTCCGCGACCGGATCTCGTCCGATCCAGGCGCCGACTTCCCGGCCGAGGCGGGACGCTATCATCTCTGGGTGGCCTATGGTTGCCCATGGGCTTCCCGCACTTTGGCCTTCCGCGTGCTCAAGGGGCTGGAGGACGTCATTTCCTTCTCGCCGGCGACAAGCGCGTTCATGTCGCAGGGCTGGATGTTCGCCGAAGGCCCCGACGGGCCCGAGCCGGACGGCTATCCGCTCTGGCGCCTCTATGCGACCGCCGACCCCGGGCATAGCGGCAAGGCGACCGTGCCCGTGCTCTGGGACAAGAAGACGCGGCGGATCGTCAACAACGAGTCCTCCGAGATCATCCGCATCCTCAACACCGCTTTCGACCACATCACCGGCAATCGGCTCGATCTCTATCCCGAACCGCTGCGCGCGGAGATCGACCGCTGGAACGCGCTCATCTATCCGAACGTCAACAATGGCGTCTATCGCTCCGGCTTTGCGACGACCCAACATGCCTATGAAGAGGCCGTGACGGCCCTGTTCGCGACGCTCGACACGATCGACGCGCATCTCGGCGCCAACCGCTATCTGACCGGCGAGCACCTGACCGAAGCCGACTGGCGCCTGTTCACGACACTCGTCCGGTTCGACATCGCTTATTATGGCGCATTCAACTGCAACCTGCGGCGGATCGCGGACTATCCCAACCTGTCAGGCTATCTGCGCGAACTCTATCAATGGCCCGGCATCGCCTCGACCGTGAAGCTCGATGAGATCAAGCGCGGCTATTACAGCCTCAAAAATGTGACGCTGCACGGCATCGTGCCGGTCGGCCCGCAGGTCGACCTCAACGCGCCCCATGGCCGCGACCATTTGCCGGGCCGCGGCATCTGGCGGCGCGAGATCTAAAGGCTGATCCATCGGCGTTGAACCGCTCGTCATTGCGAGCCCGGCTTCAGGCGGGCGAAGCAATTCGGCGATCATACCCTTAAGACAAGGAATAGGCCGTTCCCCGGCGCAGGCCGGGGTCCAGACCGAACGGAGACGTGCGTCCAAAAGCTGGCATTCGACGCTTCGCGTCGAGACTGGGCCCCGGCCTGCGCCGGGGAACAGCGACCTGCTCGAACGGGATAATCACCAAGTAATCCAGGGGCGGGCAGGATCGGCCTGGATTGCCGCCTCGCCATGACGCTTCAGCGCTGCTGGATCTGAGTCTGGCAGCGATCAGTTCCGTATTGCCGGCGCTGGACCGGATGCCGGCGGCGCGAACAGTGCATCCGAGAGGCGACTGCGCACGTCGCGCTCGTCGCGGCGGCTCAGGAACAGCGGATAAAGCGACCGGCTATTCGCGGCGTTGCTTCCCGCCTGCTCGCTGATCAGCCCGGCAATGTCCGATACCTCGAGCCACATGAGCTGCGACGGAGCCTGCACGCACTCATTCGTCTTGATCGCGCCGACCGGCTGGAAGCCCAGCATGGCCTCATAGAAGCGACGGTGGCGGGGGTTCACCTCGATGAAGAGATGGGTGCAGCGGTGATGCCGCGTGCCGTAGATGAATACGATATGGAACAGCGAGGCGAGCAGCTTGCGCGAGGGAATGTCCGCGTCGAAGGCGAATTTGGTCAGTTCGCAAAGGCTGGCACCGGGAATGCGGCGGAAGATATTGAGTTCGTCGCGGAAAATGGCGTCCGCCGCGAGCCCGTCACCCATGTCGACCGCGAGCGTGATGGTGCCCACGGCCGCCTTGTCCAGGCTCGCGAGAAAGGTCGAATGGCCATCGCCCTGCGGGATGACATGGTCGTGGCCATAGCCTCGCCAGTCGTACATGCGGTTGACGAGCCCGCATGCCTCGTCGCGATCGGCCTCCGACCGGGCCAGCTTCACTTCGAGGAGATTGTTTTCGCCGATCCGCCCCGGCGCTTCGAAACGCTTCGACAGGATCGTATCGCGGCAGGCGTAGGGAACCGCGAAAGGGTCCAGCCCGAAATCCGCTCGAATAGACATATGCAGCATGAAGCGACCCTCGATGCAGAGTCGGTCAGGACCAATCGCCATTCAGAAGATGGCGATCGGTCCCAGGCGCGCGACATCGTCCGGCAGAAACGCAGGCTCTGCAGGCTGGTCATCCAGGCGAAGGGAAACGCGCCCCCGATCTTGTAAAGAACCAGACAAAGTCCGACGGTCCGATCCCTCGAACCGCTAGACCCCGCAGGCCGGAACGCCGCGCAGAGACTTCTCCGATCCCTTGCGAACGAGCCCCCAACCCGCGCTGTCAGCGCCTATTAGGGCCGGAGAATCTAAACTTTCCATTCACTCTGCGCGCGGTCACGACAAGTTGTGTTGGGATTTAGACCAATGTCGGTCCCCGCGGCATTCACATTGGCCATGCGTCTACGAATGCACAAAAAAAGGCGCCGCGATCGGCGCCTTTTTCTCTCCGGATCGCGGGAAAACGAGCCGCAGACAGATACTGCGGCTCGTCATTCCAGGGATCAGGAAAATGCGACACTCGTCGAGCGCCGGCGGAAGGCCATGCCCACCGCGCCGAAGCCGATGATCATCATCGCCCAGACCGACGGCTCGGGAACAGGCAGGGCCGCAAAGGTCGCGGTGCCCGAATAGACGCCCGAACCGTTGGTGGAGCCGACCACGCGGATCGTATTCAGCACGCCGAACTTGATCGGGATGTTGCCGATCGTCGCCGACTGGCCCGACGCGGTGGTCGTGAGCGCATAGGAGATACCATTCACGAACAGGCTCGAGATCGTCAGCTTGTTCTCCGAGCCGCTCGAGAAGCTGGTGGAGATCGAACCGCTGCCGACACCGTTCTGGGGAATGGTGAAGGTGAAGCTGTCGTCGAAGCTCGTCGAGGTCTGGAACCCGTTGAAGAAGCTCGCGGTGATCGACGGGGTGAATGGCGTTCCGCTCGTGATGAAGAAGTTGCTACTCCCGATCGGGAAGGTCGCCGCTCCGGCCATTGCCGGCGCCGCCAGGGCAAAAGCTGCCATGGCACCCAAAACATATTTGTTCATACATAGTCTCCCTCGGCCGCTCAAAGGCCAGCCATACACACCATGCTCATCCCCCTTCCCTTACCCCGAACGACAGGACGAAGTTCCCGGCGACAAGTTCCCGCATCGCCGCAATTTTTTACCTTTCCCGATTTGGGACGAATGTTAAAAAGGAACATATCTCGCCAGATCTGGCTGCATTCCGAATGAAAAACGCGGTTCCCGCATTGCGGAAATAAATCTCGATTTGCATCCTCATTCACGAGGAATGAGAAGTTTGTGTTCATCAGTGCACATTTGACTTGCGCGACAGGAACCACGACACGGAGCAGCCCGCATGATCGGGAACCCGGACATGGATCGCGCCGGAACCCGCCAAAGCGGATTTGGGTGAGCATCTATTGAGACTTCGTTGTTCCTCTAACTGGCCTTATGGGTCGGAATCACGGTCGCCAGAAGATATTGCATGCCGTGGCAGAGTTAGGGCCGTTCCGGTGGCGCCTTGACGATCTTGACCATGCTACGATCGATTACAGGCACGAAAGCGCCACTATCCGATGCTTTCACCTCGGTTCCGATGACTTCGAGCAAGATGATGTCTGGATGGCTTGGGTCGTTTACCTCGGCGTCAATGACTTTGAACTTCGTGCCGGCAGGAAGCATGAGGCATCTTGGGCCGTTACCGTCCTGATCTTCAAAATAGGCTTGAGTTTTTGTCTGCCTGCCCGTGACTCCCAAGATAAGGGCTTGTTGGAGGTCCTCCCGGTTGATGCAGGCCACCTCGCCCTTTGGAAACTCCACGATGCTTTCCGGTCTGATCCAAGGCTTCACAGTGGCCTCAGTGACGGCTTCGTTGTGATTTTGTTGAGCGGCTTCGTTAGTCGCCGCCGGTTTGGACGGGGCGGAAGTTGGACCGACCATCCATCCGATGACCGCGAAAAGGCCAGCCAGGAAAAGTCCGCCGGCCGCGAGCTCGCCACGCTTGGCAACATCGCCCGCCTTTTTGTTTTTGAACCACTTTGGGTTTATCAGTGCGGCGGCAACGACGATTAGCATCGCAAATGCAAGGGCATTTAGAATCGCGGACAGCATTGTTCCCCCTGTCACAGCTTTTGAATAGCTAAACAGCAGCCAGACTAAGCATTCAAGGCAAAGGCGGTAAACTCAATTCGGCAAATCATTGTCACCGACGCCGAACATGCGAAGAATCTCATTGTTCGGCTCATGCTCGGACTCCGGCCTCGTCTCACGGATTCAATTTGTCAGGGCGTTTCGCGCCTTAAACCCGAGCATGGTGCAATAGCGCCACCATACCGATGAACTGGCTGGGGCGGGAGGATTCGAACCTCCGCATGGCGGTACCAAAAACCGCTGCCTTACCGCTTGGCTACGCCCCAGCACGAGTTTCGCGGCGCGCCGCGAGAGGGCGCTATATAACGGCCCTTCCGTGAAAGCCAAGCCGTTCGCCTGCCCTGGCGAAAGCGTTTCAGCTTTACGCAAACAAGGCCTAGAAAGCCGCATGGTCACATCCCCGCCCAGTCCCGGCGCCTCGCCGCTGTTCCTCCGCGAGGAGGAAATCCGGCGCGGCGTGGAATTGCTGCACTTCGGCCAGGCCGAGATCGCCCGTGCCACGGACGCGCAGCTTGATGCGCTGGGCCTAGGAAGAGCGGACCAGCGCGCCCTCTATTTCATCGCACGGCGCCCGGGGCTGAGCGTGTCCGATCTTCTCCGACTGCTCGGCATCACCAAGCAGTCGCTCGGCCGGGTGCTCGATCCGCTGGTCGCGCGCGGCCTTGTCGAGGTTGTACCCGGCAGCCGCGACCGACGGCAGCGCCTGTTGCGCGTGACCGCCGAGGGCGCCCGCATCGAGGCGGAGCTCTTCGCGACGATCCGCGAGCGCATGGCGCAAGCCTATGCGCAGGCCGGACAGGGATCGGTAACGGGTTTCTGGCGCGTGCTGGAAACGCTGATCGCGCCGGAGGACCGCGGCATCGTCGCCGCGCTCGGGATCAAGGGCTAGGCCGTGCCCTGCTCCGCTATTGTGATGAACCGCCGGCCGAGCTTTTCGTAAAGGTCAAGGCAGAGCCGGCAGATTGAGACCGGACGCGCCGCGCCCTCAGCCCTTCGCCAGTCTCGCCAACTCCGCGCCGCGATCACGCGCAGCGCGCAGCGTCCGTTCGATAAGCGCATTGAGGGCCGCGTCTTCATCCAGCACGTCGAGGCCCTGCCGCGTCATCCCGCCCTTGCTGGCGACAGCGTCGGCCATCGCGTCCGGCGAAGCATCCGACTGGACGGCACTGATGCTGGCGCCTGCCACCGTCGCCTGCGCCATGCGTGCCGCCATGGCGGGATCGAGCCCGAGCGCGGCGCCGGCCTTGGCCAGCGCGTCGATGAAGCGATAGACGAAGGCCGGTCCACAACCGGACAGCGCCGTCGCGGCGTCGAACAGCGCCTCGTCGTCGAGCCACTCGACGAGGCCGAGCAGCCGGAAGGTGATCGAGATGCTCTCCTGGAGCGCCACGCCGATGCCGCGGCCGGGATAGAAGAGTGAGACGCCCTGCCCCGTGCGCACGGGCAAGTTCGGCATGCACCGCACGATCGCGGCGGCGTCGGGGAAGCATTGCTCGAGCTGCGCGACGGGAACGCCGGCCAGGATCGAGAGCAGGCGCGGATGATGGCCGAGGAACGGGCCGATCTCCGCCGCGACCTGCGAGAGTTGCTGCGGCTTGAAGCCCAGCACGATCCAGGTTCCGGCCGTGACCGTCGCTTCAAGATGCGTCACGACCTCCACATCGCGCCCAAAGGGCTTGCCGCTCGGCCGGACGACCTGCACGCGATAGGGCGGCAATCCGCAATCCAGCCAGCGCGACAGAATGGCACCGGCCATGTTGCCGCATCCGACGAACAGCAGCCGCTCGGGCCAGAGAGGGTCGCCCTCAGGCCTCTCCATAGGTTTCGATAAGGCTGGCCGCCATGGCTTCGGCAGGCGATTTGCCACCCCACAGGACGAACTGGAAGACCGGATAGAAGCGCTCGCTCTCGTCGATGGCACTTTCGATCATGAGTTGGGCCTGATCGAAGCTCATCGACCCGCTGGGCCCGAGCAGCGCGCCGTGGCGGAACAGCAGCGCGCTGCTCGCCGACCAGAGCTCGAAATGGCCGAGCCAGAGCTGCTCGTTGATCAGCGCCAGCGTCTCGCAAATGGCGGCGCGCTTGTCGTCCGCGATGCGGATGTCCGGCAGCACGAGGAGCTGGAGCACCATATCCTCGTCGCGCCAGATCGCGCGAATCTCATATTCGGTCCAGCTGCCGCGATGGCGCGCGACGATCTCATCCTCCGAGACATGCTCGAAGGACCATTCGTGCGCCTCGAAATAGGCGGCAAGCATGTCGATCGGTTCGGCTTCCTGATCGCCAGCGGCAAATCCATCGCGGTCAATCATGGTTTTTGGCAATCATTTCTGGCCCAGTCCCCGGGCGGATAGCTTATCGAGCCAATGGTCCGCCTATGGCCATGTCCTAGCATGGCGAGGCGGCGGCGCAAAGCTGCGCAGGGCCGGAAAACCGGCACTCACCGCCTCGTTGTGCGTCAAGCTGTGGATAAATTGTGGAAAAGCGGTGTTGCTCAATCGGCCCGCTTTTTGGGGCGGGGCGCCGCTTTCCGGGCCGGCGCGGCCGTTGCCGGACCGGCATTTCCCTCGAGCGCGGCAAGGCGCGCCTCAAGCGCCACAACCTGCTCGCGCGCCTGGGCCGCCATGGCCTTGACCGCCTCGAATTCCTCGCGGCTCACGAAATCCAGATCGCCGATCCAGGCCTTGGCCCGCTCGCGCGCTTGACCCTCCATCTCGCGGCCCATGCCGGCGATGGTCCCCGCCGCGCCGTTGATGAGGCGGGAAAGGTCGTCAAAGAAACGGTTTTCGCTCTGCATGATCTTGTTTCCTGTGCGGCCCGTAGGGTTCGGGCTCTAGATCTGGGTATGCGCGGCCGGCGGCACAAGGCCTTCCGCGTCCGGATTGAGACTGTGCACCTGATAGGCGAGCACGGACGCAAAGGCGAGCCATGCGACATAGGGCAGCATCAGTAACGCCGCGACCGGCCGGATCCGCGCGAAATAAACGGTGGTCAGGGCCGCCAGCACGAAGATGATAGCGGACAGATAGGCGGACAACGCGACCTCATGTGCGCCGAAGAACAGCGGCGACCAGACGAGATTGCAAGCGAGCTGGACGAGGAACAGCGTGATCGCGAGGCCCCGGCCGAGCGCGCGGCGTGCGTTCAGCACGATGGCCAGCGCAAGGCCGATGAGCAGGTAGAGCACCGGCCAGACCGCGCCGAAGACCCAGCTGGGCGGCATGAAGGTGGGCTTGGCAAGAACGGCGTACCAGGGATTGTCCGCGCCGTTTCCGGAGATGAGGCCGGAAAGCAGCCCAAGAAACGCAACGCTGGGCACGGCGACCATGGCCCATCGGAGAAACGAGAGGCGCAGTTGACCCTTGGAAGCAATCTCGCTCACGAGCGCCTTTCCCCTTTGGCGTTCATTTCCGAATCCCACTTCGTCACGCAGATAGGCTTCGTTTGCGGAGAAATGCGCCTGATCGCAAGGGATAATAGCGATCAGGCGGGCCCGAGCTGTGCCGCAATGAGAAACTCGACATTGCCTTCGGGGCCGGTGATCGGGCTGGCGGTCACGCCTTGCACCTGCCAGCCCGGCTGAGCCTCGATCCACGCGCGGACCTCGGTGCAGACACGGTCATGGACGGCGGGGTCGCGCACGACGCCGCCCTTGCCCACCTCGGCGCGCCCGGCCTCGAACTGCGGCTTGATCAGCGCCACCAGCCGAGCGCCGGGCGCGGCGAAGGTGAGCGGACGCTCGAGCACCTTGGCGAGGCCGATGAAGCTGGCATCGCAGACGATGATGCCGATCGGCTCGGCTATGTGCTCGGCGGTCAGGATGCGCGCGCTGGTCTGCTCATGGACGATGACGCGCGGATCGCTGCGCAGACTCCAGGCGAGCTGGTTGGTGCCGCTGTCGACGGCATAGACGCGCGCCGCGCCGCGCTGGAGCAGCACGTCGGTGAAGCCGCCGGTCGAGCTGCCGACGTCCATGGCGACGAGGCCGGTCACGTCGATATCGAAATGGGTCAGCGCATGATCGAGCTTCAGCCCGCCGCGCGAGACCCAGGGGTGATCCTTTTCCTTGAGCGCAATGGCCGCATCCTCCGCGACCTGCAGTCCTGCCTTGTCCGCGGTCTTGTCGCCGACCATCACCTTGCCGGCCATGATCAGCGCCTGGGCGCGGCTGCGGCTCTCGACAAGGCCGCGCTCGACGAGCAACTGGTCCAGGCGCTTCCTGGCCATCAGCCCGGTTCGTCCCGCTTTCGGGGGAATGATGGAGAGACGAACGGCACTGCCCTAGCCTTTCACCAGATCCGTCAACGTGCCCGGCGTCAGCACCTGCGGCAGGATCTGCGGGTTCGCGGCGCCCTTGGGGTAATAGAGATAAAGCGGCACGCCCGACCGGCCCTGCGCCTCGAGGAAGCGGGCGATGCCGGGATCGTAATTGGTCCAGTCGCCCACCATCGTCACTACGCCCGCCGCTTCGAACGCCTTTTTGACGCTGCTGCTGTCAATGGCGTTGGCCTCGTTGACCTTGCAGGTGAGGCACCAGTCGGCCGTGAAATAGAGGAACACCGGCTTGCCCGCCGCGCGAGCCTGCGCCAGCGCCGTCTCGCTGAACGGCGCGCCGGTCAGCCCCTCGCCCACGATGACCCTGTCCGACTTCGCATAGGGCGGGGCGATGATCGCGGCGGCGCCGACGGCCACGAGCGCCACGCCGCCCGCCAGCCAGTTGAAGCCCCTGCCCGCCCGCTGCGTGCGGCCGACCAGCGCCAGCAGCAGGCCGGTCACGACGATCAGCGCGAGACCCAAGCCCAGCGCCAAAGTGTTGCTGCCGAGCTGGCGCCAGAGCAGCCAGAGCAATGCCGCAGCCGTCAGCCCCATCGGAATCGCCATGACCTTGCGGAACCAGTCCATCCAGCCGCCCGGACGCGGCATCATCCGGCGCAATGCCGGCACATAGGCGATGGCGAGGAAGGGCGAGGCAAGACCGAGCGCCAGGCCCGCGAAGACCGTGAGCGCCAGATACCAGGGCAGCACCAAGGCCGCGCCCATGGCCGTCGCCAGGAATGGCCCCAGACAGGGCGTCGCGACGAAAGCGGCCAATGCCCCCGTCCAGAAGGCGCCGGCGCGGCCACCTTGCGACGCCTTGCCCTGCCCCGCAGAGACGACCGACAGCTCGAACAGTCCGGCAAGGTTCAGGGTGATCGCGACCATGAGCACAAGCAGCAGCGCGATGACGCGCGGGTCCTGCAACTGGAAGGCCCAGCCGATCTGCGTGCCGCCCGCCTTGATCGCCAGCATCAGCGCCCCAAGGCCGAGGCAGGTGACGAGGATGCCGAGCGTATAGGCGACAGCCTCGCCGCGCGCCTTGCGTTCGTCGCCACCGGCCTTGGCGAGGCTGATCGCCTTGAGGCTGAGGATCGGAAAGACACAGGGCATGATGTTGAGGATGAGGCCGCCGAGCAGCGCGCCGCCCAGCGTCAGCAGGAAGCCGGTCAGGTTGAAGGGCAGACCTGTCGTCGCGGCCGGCGCGGGTCCGATATAGCTGCCGCCCGTGGGCACCTCGCCCGCCGTCGCCGCGATCTGCAACGCAACGTTCGGCGCCACCTGCAACACGCCATCGATCGGCCCGCTCGCGGGCGCACCATCGGCAAGCGCCGTCTCGACGATGAGCATGTCGCCTTTGCGGCGCGTGCTCTGCGCCTCGGCATATTTGATGCGGCCCTGCGTCTCGGCGAAGAACCATGGCTGCCCGACCGGTGCGCCCGCGGGATAGGGCACGGCGATGGCGATGCGCCCGCCCTGCTGGGCGTAAGTGGCGCCCTGGTCGAGCGGACGCGGCAAGGCCGCGCGCCAGCCGTCGAAGCGCACCCGATCTTCGGGCGCAATCTTGCCGTCGCCGACCGTCAGGCTGATCCGGACCTCGCCCTGCTGGGGCACGCAGATGCTGTCGGTGCAGGCGAGCCAGCGCGCCTTGCCGCTGATCGGCAGAACCTGCCCCGGCTTGGCATCGGGCGGCACCGACAGGTCGAAAAGCAGGGCATAATCATGCTCATAGACGTGATTCATCAAGCCCGCGATGAGCAGCCGTTCCGGCACCGGATAGCGGAACGGCGTCGCAGTCGCCTCGCCCGGAAGCGTCCAGTCCATGGAGAGGCCCTGGCCGGCATCGCCCGGATTGTCCCAATAGCCATGCCAGCCCTTGTCGGTTTGCATGAACAGCGCCATCGTCACCTTGCTGCCCGGCGAAGGGCGCATGGTCTCGGCCACGAGCGAGGGATGGATATGCAACGCCATGGGCCCGAGCTGCGCGCGCACCGCCTGCATCGGCAGCAACGCCAGCAGCGCCGCGAGAGTCATCAAAAGGCCATGAAAGGCGTAGATGCGAAAAATCGTTGGTCTGGACACGAGGCGATCATGTAGGCCCAGACCGCGCGGTTCCAAAGGAGAAATTGGGCAATGCGGATAAAGGGGTTATTGTCGTTGGCCGCCGTCGCGGCATTGGCTCTGGGCGCGCCAGTCGTCGCCCAGCAATCCGTCGCGCCCAGGCCCCCGGCCGCGCCGCCCAAGCTGCTCGTGGTCATCTCGGTGGATCAATATTCCGCCGATCTCTTCAACGAATACCGGCCCTATTACACCGAAGGCCTCAAGCGGCTGCAGGAGGGCGTGGTCTTCCCAAAAGGCTATCAGAGCCACGCGGCGACCGAGACTTGCCCCGGCCACTCGACCATCCTGACCGGCAACCGCCCTGGGCACACCGGCATCATCGCCAACAGCTGGGTCGACCAGTCGGTCACGCGGGCCGAGAAGATCATTTATTGCTCCGAGGATCCCGAAGCGCCCGGCGCGACGGCGCGGGACTATGTGCCCAGCCTCATGCACCTCAGGGTGCCGACGCTCGGCGGCCGCATGAAGGCCGCCAACCCCGCCGCCAAAGTGGTTTCGGTCGCGGGCAAGGACCGCGCGGCGCTGATGATGGGCGGCAAGACGCTCGACCAGATCTGGTGGTGGGGCAGCAACGGCTTCGTCAGCTACAGGGGCACGCCGCTCACCCCGCTCGTCACCAGGGTCAACGAGGCGATCACGCGCCGGCTGAGCCAGGACATGCCGGCCATGGACCTGCCCGAGATCTGCAAGAGCCATGATTATCCGGTGGAGGTCGCCCCCGGCGTCTCCATCGGCACCGGGCGCTTCGCCCGCAAGGCCGGCGACACGCGCATCTTCCGCGCCTCGCCTGAATTCGACGCCGCCATCCTTGCCTTGGCCGAGACGCTGATCGAAGACCAGAAGCTGGGTCGCGGTGCCACGACCGACCTCATTTCGATCGGCCTTTCGGCCAATGATTATATCGGCCACACCTTCGGCACCGAGGGCACGGAAATGTGCATCCAGCAGGTCAATCTCGACCGTTCGCTCGGCGCCTTCTTCGCCCGCCTCGACAAGAGCGGGATCGATTACATGGTCGCGCTCACCGCCGATCATGGCGGCCAGGATGCCGCCGAACGCCTGCGCGCCAACGGCATCGAGGATGCGCAGCGCCTCGATCCGGGCCTGTCGACCAAGACCATCAACGCACTGGTCGCGGCGAAAACCGGCCTCTCGGGCGAATTGCTGCTGGCCGAGGGCGGCCCGGGCGACTGGTACGCCAACAAGGCGCTCAACGCCGCGGACCGCAAGAAGGTGCTCGATGCCGCCGCCGAAGTGCTTCGCGCCAACGCCCAGGTCGCCGTCGTCTTCACGCATGACGAAATCGCCGCCGCGCCCGAGCCTTCGGGGCCGCCGGAGAGCTGGTCGCTTCTCACCGAGGCCAAGGCGAGCTTCGATCCCGAACGCTCCGGCGACCTGCTGGTGCTGCTCAAGCCGCGCATCACGCCGGTGTCCGACGCCAGCCGCGGCGTGGTCGCCGGCCACGGCAGCCCGTGGGACTATGATCGCCGCGTGCCGATCCTGTTCTGGCGCAAGGGCATGCAGCATTTCGAACAGCCGATGGGCATCGAGACGGTCGACATCATGCCGACGCTCGCCGCCCAGATCGGCCTCAAGCTGCCGGCGCCGGGACCGGGCGCGGGCTATGACGGCCGCTGCCGCGACCTCGACGCCGGCAGCCCGAGCAGTTGCCCGGCACAATAAGCACGTCTTCGTCATCGGATTTGATCTGCGATCATACGGTCCAGACAAGGATTAGCCGTTCCCCGGCGCAGGCCGGGACCTGGACAGGGCAACGCATGCTCGACGCTTCGCATCGAGACCGGACCCGGACCCGGACCTGCGCCGGGGACGGCTGCTCGTTTCAATAGCGAAATTGCCGGCTTGATCCGGGGTCCGGCTCCTGCAACGTTGCGCGGGAATGGACAGTCGCGACTGGATTCCCGCCTGCGGGCATGACAGCGCGTTTTGGGGAGAGGAACATCTATGAACGGCAAGATCGTGATCAGTGGCGCGTCGGGCCAATATGGCCGCATGGCCACGGACATGTTGATCGAGAAGGGCCTTGCCGACCGGCTCATCCTCATCACCCGCACGCCCGCCAAGCTCGCCGACCGGGCGGCGCAGGGCTGCGACGTGCGCTATGGCGACTATGACAAGCCCGAAACGCTGGCCGAGGCGGTGAAGGGCGCGGAGAAGATGCTGCTCATCTCCGGCACCCGCGTCGGCGCGCGCGTCGTCCAGCACAAGGCGGCGATCGACGCGGCCGCCGCCGCCGGGCTGAAGCACATAGCGTATACGAGCTTCATCGGCATCGACGATCCGAAGAACCCCGCCGAGGTCCGCCATGACCATATCGAGACGGAACATCTCATGCGCGCCTCCGGCATGGCATGGACGGCCCTTCGCGACGCCCATTATGCCGACGCGATGATCCTGATGGCCGGTCCCCAGGTGATGGCGACGGGCAAGTGGTTCTCCAATTCCGGCGACGGCAGGGAAGCGATGGTCTGGCGGGACGATTGCGTCGCGTCCGCGGTCGCGGTGCTCACCACGCCCGGCCATGAGGGCAAGATCTACAACATCACCGGACCCGACCTGCAGACGTTCGACGAGGTTGCCGCGATCATCACCGAGGTGACAGGCGTGCCGATCGAGCATGTGAAGCTCGACGACGACGGCCAATATGCGATGTTCGACGCGATGGGCATTCCGCGCCGTCCGGTCGACGACCAGAGCGTCAACGGCATTCCCTGGAACAGCGACGACATGGTCACCTTCGGCCAGGCGATCCGCGAGGGCTATCTGGCCGTCGCGTCGGACGATGTCGAAAGGCTGACCGGCCGCAAGGCGCGTTCGGTGCGCAAGATGATCGAGGACAACAGGCACATGCTGATCGCGGCGGCAAGAAGCGCCCAACAGCCGGCCATGGGTGCAAATCCATGAACCGGGCCGACTATGACCGCTATCTCGCGGCCTTCAACGCCAAGGACTATGACGCGGTCTGCGATTTCTACGCGCAGCCCATGGGCATGGACTTTTTCGGCATCGCCATTCGCTCGCGCGAGGACATGAAGCGCTTCTACGGCTTCCTGCATGCCCATGTTCACGAGAGCGTGCGCGTGCTCAACTTCGCCTCGTCCGACACGCTGACCGCGGTCGACGCGATCGTGCGGATCGAGGCCTATCGCGACCTGACGCCGGAGATACTGGAAGCCAATGGCTGCGGCGGCCTCTTTCCGATCATGGCCGGCCAGGTGCAGGAGCTGCGCCAGTTCATCTTCTACACGATCACGGGCGGCAAGATCGCCAAAGTCGAATGCGCGATGCTGCCGCCCGGCGCCTGAAAACTCGGGCCCGAAAAAGAATACACCCGGCGCCTTTTTGGGGCAGCGCCGGGTGTCGTGGGGCTGTCGAGGGGAGCGAGCTTCCGCGGCCCGCTCTCCGATATCGTTCAGGCAGCTTCGGCGAGCAGCGGAGCCTCGGCCGCGACCGGCGCGGCAGTCTCGACGGCATCATGGGCGGGCTCGGCTTCGGCAACGGCGCGGCTCGGATAAATGAGGCGCGACAGCAGCACGAGAGCGCCGACAGCGGCATAAGCAAGCACCGCATATTCGAGATTGTAGATCACGGCGAAAGCGAATGCGACGCGGAACCAATTGGCGCTGACGCCGAAGTCCTGGCCCAGAGCCTCGCACACGCCGAACATCGTATCCGAGCGGAGGGAGAGGGAATTGCGGGTGAACTGCATTGTCTTGCTCCAAAAATTCTGCGGCCGATCCGTTCGGCCGCCGCCTTGGCCAGAACAGTGCATGTGCCGTGCCAATTGCAGCGAAAGACCGGATTTTCGCCATTTCCTACTGCGCCGTGCGGTCCCTCTCCAAATGATCCGTCGCGCAAACACCCATATGTTGGGATTTCACCCCATTAGTCCGCGATCCTTTCCGCAATGTTTCAGCGCTGAAAGATTGCGGACGGTCATTGGCAGTCATGCCGCAATGCAACATTTGGCGCGACGAGCGATCTTTCAAGGGCAACTGCCCGCTTTTTTCGCCGCTTTTCGCAATGACCGCCGGCCCGGCGCGACCACGCGTCGCCGCAAGGCCGCCATCGCCGCCCGGCTGGAAACGGCGAGAGTCTCTTGTCTTGCCGGGATGCCGATCAGGTCAGCGCATAATAGCGCACGAAATTGCCGTCCGGCTTGCGCTCGCCCACGCCGATGAAGACGTGGCGGGTCATCCAGTCATATTTGCCCTTGCTGGTCTCGAAGGTCGGCTGGGCGCGCAGATAATAATCCTCATGCGCGACCGGATCGCCGCCCTCGAACGCCCAGGCGCGCAGGCGCTGCATCGAGTCCGGCTTGCGGCCCCAGAGATAGCCCTTGTTCTGCATGTAGATGATCTCGCCATCGTCGGTCTCGAGCAGATAGCGGGCATCGAACACGGCGGTGTCGTCAGCGCGGAAATGGGCATAGTCGCCACCGCTGTTGGGCACGGCCTTGCCCCGCAGCCGCGGCCCCTCGAAATGCCCCTGATCGACCAGCACCGCCGAACGGAAGCCGCCATTATGGACGTTCGGGATCGCATGGACGCGGGTGAACTGCAGACGACACTCGAAGGCGAATTCGAGGACGGGGTTGTCGAGGGTTGAATACATGGAAAGCTCCCGAACCAACGGTGACGATCAGCGCGTCCTGCGCCGGGCAAATGCATAGATGGCGGCGTAAATCTGGATCACGGTGCCGATGGCCAAACACGACAGGAAGAGCAGATCGCTATCCACGCCGACAATCGCGGCGAACCAGAACAGCAGGCCGAGCAGCCCAATCCACAGTGGCATCAACCTTCTCAGGATCGATTCCGGCCGGCCCTTTCTATCACGGATGGGATTCCTGATTTCGTAAGTCACCCACCATGCAAAAAGCATGATCCAAAGCAGCGGACCACCGACAGCTGAGGTTGGACTGTTCATCTCAGTCGCCTCAATAATTCGCCAGGATCGTCAGCCCCGGCGTATCCAGCGGCAGCCCGCGCTTCTTCTTTTCGAGCTCCTCGGCACGGGTCTTGGTCTGGAGATCGATCAGATAGGCGTGGATCTTGTCCGCATCCGCCTCGGTCAACCGATCGTCCCAGCGCGGCATGCCGTTGGGCAGCAGGAGCCCCTTCAGGACGATGTCCTTGAACAGCTTGTGCGTGCCCTCGTTCATGCGGCGCAGGTCCGGCGTGATCGAGCGCAGCTGGTTCGAGTGGCAGAGCGCGCAATTGCCGAAGAACAGGGTCTGCCCCTCCGCGATGGTCGCGGGCGTGACGCCCGGCGCCTGCTTGGGCGCTTCGGGCGCAGGTTCGAGCGCCGGCAGTTCCGCCGGGATCGGCACGGCGCCGCCGCCGATCTTGAAGACGAGGATGCGGCCCTGATTGCCGCGCTTATAGGCCGCCGAATAAGGTGGGACATAAGGATAGCCGCCGCCGCCCCACGCCGCCATGACGGCGACATATTGCACGCCGCCGACCTTGTAGGTCATCGGCGCGGCGAGGATCGACGTACCGGTGTCGATATCCTTCAATATCTTGCCGCTCTTCTTGTCGAACACGCGGAAATGCCCGTCGACGCTGCCCTGGAAGATCAGGCCGCCCGCCGTCGCCAGCGCGCCGCCGCGGTCCTGCCAGCCGCCCATCTTGTAGGCCCATTTCGTCTTGCCGGTCAGCGGGTCGATGGCGCGCAGCTCGGTGCCGCCCGGGTCCTTCTTCACCCAGTCCCATTTCGGCAGCGAGGTGATCGCCTTCTGCATCGGCGGCGGCAGGGTCGGCACGATCGCCTGCAGGTCGGGCGTGAACAGGAGCGCCGCGTCATTGTTGAGCATCTTGGGCTGATAGGGCTTCTGCCCCCCCGTCGTGTAGATGACGTTCCCCATGTCCTGGATCGTGGCGTAATAGAGCCCCGTCTCGGGGTCATAGGCGGCCGGATGCCAGTTGCGCGCGCCGGCCGTGGCCGGGAAGACGAGTTTCGGCCCGTTCGTATAATCGGAAAATTGCGGCGTCAGGTTCGGCCGGCCGGTCTTCATGTCGACGCCGTTCGCCCAGCTCATGCGCACCAGCGCATTGGCGCGCAGCAGCTTGCCGTCGCGCCGGTCGAGCACATAGAGGAAGCCATTCTTGGGTGCGTGCAGAACGACCGGGCGCTTCTCGCCGTCCACGGTCAGATCGGTCAGGATCATCGGCGAGGTCGCCGTGAAATCCCAATTGTCGCCCGGCGTCTCCTGATAGTGCCACTTCATCTCGCCTGTCTTAGCGTCGAGCGCGACGATGGACGAGAGGTAGAGATTGTCGCCGCCGCTCGGCGAGCGCTTGGAGGTCGCATAGGGCCCGCCATTGCCCGTGCCGACCAGCACATAGCCGGTCAGCGGATCGTAATTGATCGCGTCCCACGGCGCGCCGCCGCCGCCAACATCCCAGCGGCTCTTGGGATCCCAGGTCTTGAGCGCCGCCTCGAGCGCCTTGCTCTCCTGCGGGCCCTTGGCCGGATCGCTCGGCACGACGTGGAAGCGCCAGGCGAGCTTGCCCGTGTCGATGTCGAAGGCCGAGACATAGCCGCGCGTGTCATATTCCGCGCCCGCATTGCCGATGACGACGACATTGCCGGCGACTTCCGGCGCGCCGGTCGAATTGTCGCCCTTCTTGCGATCCTCGATGGCGTCGGACTTCCAGACGACCGCGCCCGTCCTGGCGTCGAGCGCGTACATCCAGCCGTCGAGCGTGACGACGAATACCCTGCCCTTGGCGACGGCCACGCCGCGATTGACCATGTCGCAGCAGGCGGTGCGGTTGATCTGCATGTCGATGGCCGGCTCGAAGCGCCAGAGCGCCTTGCCGGTCGCGGCATCATAGGCATAGACCCGGCCGGCAACGCCGCTCGTGTAGAGCACGCCGTCGATGACGACAGGCGTGGCCTCCAGGCCGCGGCCCGTGCCGAGGTCCGCCGCCCATGCCAGTCCGAGCTGGGCGGCATTCTGCGCGTTGATGTCCGTGAGCGTGGAATAATGCGACTTGCCGATGTCGCCGCCGGGTGTGGACCAGTTGTCGGCGGCGAGGCTGGTGTCGGCCTTGCCCCCACCCAATCCCGAACAGCCGGCCAGCGCCAGCAGGCAAAGCGCCCCTATCAGTCTCTTCATCCCCTCGCCCACCTTATGTCTTCGTCACTCTGAACTTGGTCACCCCGAACTTGTTTCAGGGTCCATTTCACCCCCGCTCCCGACGCCCCATTTCGCATGATGGATGCTGGAGCCGGAGGCGTGCTTGCACAAACAGGTTCGGCATGGCGAGCGAAAACCATCACCGCCCATCCCAGGGACTTGGCATGCGATAGGGCACGGTGATGAAGTTCGCCTCGATCTGGCAGATCATGCCATGGTCGATCTTGAACAGTTCGCCGAGATAGAAGCTGTGCGGCCGGCGGATGTGCGATTTGACGCGCCGGCCGTCGGTCAGCTCATATTCGTCCAGCCGCCCTTCATGGTCGATGAAGCCGAAGGCCAGCACCAGGCCGCGCGCCTCGTCGACCAGCGGGTAGCGGCGTCCGCGCAGCCGGTCGTCATAACGATAATTGCCGAGCCGGAATTGCGCCTCGCAGCCAAGCGCCGCGACCGGCACGAAGAAATCCGGATTGTTGGTCGTCTGCACACCGTTCTCGACCCGGTTGCAATCGGGATGGAATTTGGTGCGGATCGTCCCGTCGTTGAGTTGCAGCGTCGAGAAATAGCCGTCCGACAGCGCGATCATCTCGTCGCGCGACACCGGCGCCTCCACAGCCGCATTGAGGATCGGCTTGTCCCAGAAGCGCTGGTTCTCGAAGCGCGGCGATGAATCCACCTGCCGCACCACCACGGTCTCGACTTCGGCGACCCGGCCCTGCGCGTCCAGCCCGAGCCGCACTGTGTACGCGCTCTCGTCGAACGGCTCGACCACCGTCCCGAAATAGCCGACCTGCCGCGTCTTCTCGTCCGCGAACATGAGCCGATAGTCGCCCAATCGCTCAATCGTGCCCCACAGGCCGTCATCAGCCTCCAGCCGCACATTATTCTCGGTGATGAACGGGTCCGGAGCCCAGTTGACGGCGCCGGGGTCTTTGCGCCCCAGCGCCGCGAGATAGTCTTCCAGTGCCCCGTAGAGCGCCGCCCTGTTCATGCCGACCTCACGCGGCCGCCACCGGCGCGTCCATATACATGGTCTTGACCTCGAGATAGGCCATCAGCCCCTCCACGCCGCCCTCGCGGCCGACGCCCGACTGCTTGTAGCCGCCGAACGGCAGGCTCCAGTCGACCTTGAGGCCATTCTGCGCGATGCCGCCGGTGCGGATGCGCCGCGCGACATCATAGGCCGCCTGCGGGTCCTTGGTCAGCACCGCGCCGGAGAGGCCGAAATTGGACTCGTTGGCGACACGGATCGCATCTTCCTCATCCTCGACCGGGATGATCGAGAGCACCGGCCCGAAAATCTCCTCCTGGGCGATGCGGCTCCGATTATCGACATTCTTGAACAGCGTCGGCTCGATGAAATAGCCCTGGTTGAGATGCGCCGGGCGGTTGCCGCCATAGACCAGATCGGCGGTCTTCTTGCCTTCCTCGATATAGCTTTCGACGCGCTCGAGCTGGCGCTTCATGGCGAGCGGACCGAGTACGGTGGTCGGGTCGTCCGAATAGCCGATCTTCACCTGCGCCATTTCGGCGGCAATCGCGTCGGCAATCTCGTCCTGGCGCGAACGCGGCACGATGAGGCGGCTCAGCATGGCGCAGACCTGGCCGGAGAGCAGCATCAGCGTGCCGGTCATCAGCTTGGCGGTTTCCTCGGCCGAGAAGTCGTCGCGCACGATGGCTGCCGACTTACCGCCCAGCTCCAGCGTGTAGCGGGCGATGCGCGATCCGCAGACCGATGCGATGCGCTTGCCCGCGACGGTCGAGCCGGTGAAGCTGACCTTGTCGACGCCGGCATTGCAGACCAGATGGTCGCTCGCCTCGCGATGGCCGCAGACGAGATTGACGACACCCGCCGGCACGCCCGCCACTTCGCAGGCTTCGGCGATGATATAGGCTTCGAGCGGCGTCTCGGGCGACGGCTTCATGATCACCGTGCAGCCGGCGATCAGCGCATTGGCGACCTTGGAGGCCATGATGCCGAACGGCCCGTTCCACGGCGCGATCGAGGCGACCACGCCGACCGGCTCATGCACGACATAGGCGATGGCGGCGGCCGGCGTCTGGCGCTCCTGCACATATTGGAAATTGGCGCCGACTTCGCGGGTCTGATCGAACTGGATGTTCGCGCCCGCGACCATGCCCGGCGCGAAGCTGGCCAGGCCGCCCATCTGCGCGGTCCAGGCCTTGGCCAGCTCGCCGGCGCGCGCCTGCAGATGCGCGCCGATCTTCTTCATGATCTCGTTGCGCTCGCCGACGCTCATGCGTGGCCAGGGGCCGTGATCGAACGCCTCACGCGCGGCAGCGACGGCCGCATCCATGTCCTGTTCATCGGCTTCGGCGATGGCGCCGACGACCTGTTCGGTATTGGGCGAAACCAGCTCGATGAACCGCCCGCTATGTGGCGCGCGCCACGTGCCGCCGATCCAGACTTCGCCTGGATGCTTCACATGGACGCCCTCAGGGTTGAATCCGGTATCGGCCATGCTCTCTCTCCTCGACGGTTTGCGTAACGGCGTGCGCAGTGATGCTCGCCGGAACTGCACCTCCAGTTCCGGACTCGGCGGCGAACCTATGCCGCGCTTCGAGCGGCGCGCAAGCGCTAATTAGGTCGATCGACCTAGGTTTGCGGGAGACAGGGGCCGACTGTTCCTCTCCTCTTCAGAGGATAGGGCAGTGGAGCTTGTCGCGGCAGCGGCTGGTGCAATTTGGAGAGGGGCCTGACCGGTCGCCCCACGCCCTTTCCAACTTCGGCTAGGCAGCACGCTGCGAAGCCTTCATATCCTCTCCCCGGAAGGGGCGAGGAGAATCGGCCATGATCACTGTCAACCAACTGCATCCCCTGTTCTTCGGCGAGATCGTCGGGGCGGACCTGACTGCCGAGCCGACCGAGGAACTGCGCCGGACCGTGGAGGATGCGATGGCGCAGCACGCGGTGTGCGTCGTCCGGCAAGGGCCGATCACGGACGAGCAGCATATCCGCTTCGCGCGCCTTTTCGGACCGCTCGAGCTGCCGCCCGGCTATGGCTCGCGCCCAACCAGCGGCCGTATGGCGCCCGAACTCTTCTTCGCCGGCAATCTCGACCTGGACGGCAATATCAAGCCCTTCACCCCGGCCAATCGCGATGTCGCAAAGGGCGCGGAGCGCTTCCATGCGGATAGCAGCTTCAATCCGCTGCCGAGCAAATGGTCGATGCTGCGCGGCGTCGAATGTCCGCCGAGCGAGGCCGGCGGCGACACGCTCTTCGTCGACCTGCGCGCCGCTTATGACGATCTTGCTGACGAGATGAAGGCGCGGATCGAGCCGATGATCGGCATTCACGACTTCTGGAAAGGCCGCGAATATGCCGGTCTCGAGGTCACCGAGGACATGCGCGCGCGCATGATGGTGCCGCCCGTCGAGCATCCGCTGGTCAGGACGATGCCGAACGGGCGCAAGGCCGTGTTCGTCGGCGGGCATTGCACGGGCGTCGTCGGCATGAGCGAGTCCGAGGGCCATGATTTCGTCGAAGCGCTCTATGCCCACGTCACCCAGCCCCAATATGTGCATCGTCACCAGTGGCGCGAAGGCGACATCGTCATCTGGGAAAACCGCTGCGCCCTCCACGCCGCCACCTCGCTCAAAACCGACCGCTACCGCCGCGACATGCGCCGCGCGACCGTCAATGAAAGCGGGCCGGAGATCGATGCCTATGAATATCGGCGGCGGATGGAGGCGGCGGGTTAGGCCGCACGCGACCGATTGCGTGTCTGGAATGAGGTGGAAAGCGGATAATGCTGGGACGCTAGCAGCGATTAGAAGCGTTTGATTTCCAGCACGTCGCCGATCAGGCGATGTTCGATCGATGCCGCCGTCAAGTCTTTAGACAACCCTTCAATGTCCTGCTCGTGCTTCCATGTGTTGCAAAATCTGGGCGCCCCCTTTGGACCACCGGGAATATTGATTTCTTGGGTAAAATAACGCGGTAGCAACACATGAGCGACCTCAGCGTAACCGATAGGCCCCAAGCGCGCCCACGCAAAATCCCTAACATAAGTGTCGTCGAGGTCGGCCTCGAGAGGTAGTTCCCCCTGCCAATAATGAGCGTCGTAGCCGAGATCGCGGAAAGTGATAAACGTGCTCGCCGAACGTAGCGGCTCCGGTAACGGCCATCCTTCATGTTCGAGTACCAGTTCACTACCGAGCGGCCGACTGAGACGTCGTGCGGCGAGAATAAGAAAGGTGCGAATCTCGTGCATGAGCACCTCCTATGAGAGAAAACCTAAAGACCGCTCAATGTCCGCAACGTCGCCGCATCCGGACGGTCCGCTGCCAGAATGGACAAGTGCGCGAACCATCATGGCCAGGGCGAAGTCAGCTGCCTTTTTCGCTGTCCTACATGGCGTGCGCCGTGCCAGCCTCTGGCCCGGCTCTTTCTCATTGCAGGCACCAGAAATCCGGCGTGGCGCTGCGCGCGGGGACGAGATTCCGTGAGCCGTGTCCATGCTCCGCGAGGGAGCAGAAATTTGCTCTCTGGACCCGGAACCTTCAGAACCTTTCGAGCGCAAATCAGTCCGGCAGGTAGCCCGGCGCCATGGCGGCTTCGATGCCGCGATGGCGCGCCTTCACCGAGTCGATGAACTGCGGGTGGGTGATCAGGTAGAGACGGTTGTTGACGATGGCATGCACCGTCCACTGGCCGACCAGCAGCGGATCGAGCCAGTAATTCTCGCCGGTCGGATTGGGCGGCAGCGCGCCGTGCGGCCGATTGCGGTCGCGGAACGGGCTCGCCACTCGATATTCGGCCGGCCGCAGCGCCTCGATCTCGCTGATGTTGGTCGAGACCGGGCCGGGGCAGAGCACGGTCGTGCCGATATCGAGCCCTTTCTCCTCGAGCTCGACGCGCAGATGCTCGGTGAGCGAGATCACCGCCGCCTTGGTCGGATTGTAGATGCCGCGAGTCAGCCGCGCCGACATGATGCCGCCTTCGGAGGCGACATTGACGATATGGCCGCCCAGGCCATGCGCCTTGATGCGAGGCACGCCCTCGACAACGCCATTGGCGACGCCGAGGATGTTGACCCCGACGCCCCAGTCCCAATCGGCATGGGTCGCTTCGTCGACCGGCCCGGCAATGCCGACGCCGGCATTGTTGACGAGGATGCGCAGCGGCCCGAGCCTGGCTTCGGTCTCGTCGAGCGCGGCCTTGTAGCCCGGCCGATCGGTGACATCGAGACGAAGCGCGAGGCAGCGGTCCGCCCAGCCTTCCTCGTCCGCGAGATCGCGCGCCGCGGCGAGCAGATCGTCCTGGATGTCGACCATGGCGACCTTCGCGCCCGCATGCGCCAGGGCCCGGGCGATACCCAGGCCGATCCCGCCCGCGCCGCCGGTCACAAACGCCACGGCGCCCGATACTGTCTCCATTCAGCCTCCCCGACCTCATTCTTGAAATGTGAATTTGAGCTCCACCCGACAAGGCTTTGCCCTAGCAGCACTCTCCTCGCTCAACCGGGCAGGATGCAGCCCGAATAGCCGGGCAGCGCGCCCTGCCCTGCGCCGCCGGCACTGGCCAGCGGTGCAGCGGATTTCGAAATGCCCTTGGGCCATGGCGCGGGTTCGGGTCCGAGATTGAACAGGCAGGTCAGCCGTTCGCCATCATAGCTGCGCCGGAATATGAGTCGAGCCTCGCCCGCCTCGACGATCTTCGCCTCGCCCCAGCGCAGGGCGGGATGCGCCTTGCGCAGGGCCAGCAGCCGGCGGGTCGTATTGAGCAGGGAGGCTGGAGCCGCCTCCTGCCGGTCGACGGCGCGGGCGACATGGTCGGAGCCGACCGGCAGCCAGGGCCGCGCGCCGGAGTCCTTCGGCGAGAAGCCGCAATAGGGCGCATCCGCCACCCATGGCATGGGCGTGCGGGCACCGTCGCGGCTCAGCGTGTGCGGCCAGTTGGCGATGGCCTCGGGATCCTGCAGGTCTTCGAAGGCGATCTCGACCTGCGTGAGGCCCAGTTCCTCGCCTTGATAGAGGAAGATATTGCCGCGCATCGCGGCGAGCAGGAGCATCTTCATCTCGTTGAAACGCAGCTGCTCGGCATCCGAGGCTTTGGGCGACAACCAGCGCGAAACGGCGCGCGGCGCGTCATGGTTCTCGAAGGCCCAGCTCGGCCAGCCCATGCCGGCCCGGTCGGGCCAGGCCTTGAGCGCGCCGGCGACGACGGCGGGTGTCAGCGCGGGCGCGTAGAGGAAGTCGAAGCCGTAACAGCTGTTCAGCCGATGATCGCCGCGCGTGTAGAGCTTCATCTCGCGCTCGGCATCCTCGCCGCCGATTTCGGCGACGGTGAAGCGGCCTTCATACCGATCGAGGAGCGCGCGGATCTTCTCGATGAAGCGCGGCACGTGGCGGTGGCCCTGATTATAGAGGCGGCGCTGATAGTCGAAGGGCCGGGTGCGCGGCTGGCCATTGGCGGGCTGCGGCGGATTGTCGCGCAGCGCGGGATCGTACATCAGGAAGTTGAGCGCATCGAGCCGGAAGCCGTCCACGCCCCGATCGAGCCAGAAGCGCGCGGCATCGAGCAAAGCGGCCTGCAGTGCGGGGCTATGCCCGTTCACCTGCGGCTGTTGCTTCAGGAAATTGTGGAAATAATATTGGCGCCGTCGCCCATCCCACGTCCACGCCGGCCCGCCGAACACGCTCTGCCAGTTGGTCGGCGGAGAGCCGTCGGGCTTGGGATCGCGCCACACATACCAGTCGCCATGCGGGCCCTTGGGATCGTTGCGGCTCGACTGGAACCAGGGATGCTGATCGGAGGTATGGGCATAGACCTGGTCGATGACGATGCGGATGCCGAGTTCATGCGCTCTGGCGACCAGCGCGTCGAAATCGGCAAGCGTGCCGAAGATCGGATCGACATCGCAATAGTCCGAGACGTCATAGCCGAAATCGCGCATCGGTGACTTGAAGAAGGGCGAGAGCCAGATCGCATCGACACCGAGGCGGGCGACATGATCGAGATGGGCGGTGATGCCGGGCAGATCGCCAACGCCGTCGCCATTGGAGTCCGCGAAGCTGCGTGGATAGATCTGGTAGATGGCCGCGCCTTGCCACCAGGGCTGGTCGGCTGGATCGCGCTGGCTGACTTTGTCGGACATCGCCGCCATGACTGCATGGAAAGCGGCGGTGGCGCAACGGCCCTTTCTTCGGGCAAGGATAGCCTATGAATCGGACAAGGAGAGGACGATGCGCTATACCGCAGAGGAACAGGCCAATCTCGATCTGGTCTCAGGACTGTTTCGCGAAGTCTTGAATCCGATGGATTCAGGCGCGGTCGATCGCTTCATCGATCCCGGCTACATCCAGCACAGCCAGCTCGCCCCGCCCGGCCGAGACGCGCTCAAGAGCTTTCTCGACATGATTAAGGGCGCGAGCCCGCAGGCCGTGCACGACGTGAAGCGCATGTTCGCGGACGGCGACCATGTCATCGTCCACTATCATGTCCGCCGCTGGCCGGACGATAATGGCTTCGCGGTGATGGACATCTTCCGCTGCGCGAATGGCCTCATCGTCGAGCATTGGGACGTGACGATGGACGTGCCGACCGAGGGACCTAATCCGAACTCGCCGTTTTAGGAACACTCAGCGTGACGCCACTCGCCAAAGCCATGGAAATCGTCTTCATCTGCGCTTGGGGCACTGCCGTAGCGGGGCACCTTTATGGAACGCGCTATTTCTTGCCGAGATGGGCTGCGGGCTTTCGAAGGCGGCCAGAGCACGAAGGTTACGGCCGCAAGATTCTCATAGGTTACGGTATATTCCTGGCCTCCGTCACCATTGGCTTTGCCGCAGGCGGCATTGCCGAGTTTTGGGGCGGCGGCTGGGGCTAGGAACCCTTCGCCCACTTCTCCAGGTCAAAGTCCGGCTTCACCAGCAGGAACAGGTTGCTCACATCGGTCAGCAGCCGCGTAATATGCCCCTTGCCGGCCAGATCCTCGAGATAGACGAGGTCGCCCTTGCCGATCGCGACCTTGGTGCCGTCGCCCGTCTCGGCCTGGATGTCGCCGGCGGTGTTGATCGTGAACAGCTTGGACGGGGCGACATGCCAGTCCTCGATGCCCTTGGCGACGAAGGAGGCGCGCACCTCGGTGACCGGCAGCGGCCTGGGCAGGCCCGTCACGGTCACGCGTTTCACATGGGAGACACCGTCCGGCCCGGCATAGACGTGGATGATGTCCATCGTGCCTTTGGTGGCGGCAGGCTGGGCTTTCGATCCCGTCGCCATGAGCGCGGTCAGGGCTGTTCCTGCGACGATGAGATCGCGGCGGCTAGTTTCCATGGCTGTCCTCTCTCTTTTTCTTGCCCTCATCTTACCAGCCGCTAGGGGTCACGCAAAGGCATGAAGACGTGCTGGGGAGAGAGAGCGATGCGGTTCAAGGACAAGGTGGTGCTGGTGATGGGCGGCAACAGCGGCATCGGCCGCGCCGCCTCGATCGATTTCGGCAAGGAAGGCGCGCATGTCTTCATCACCGGACGTTCGCGCAAGACGATCGACGAGACCGTTGCCGATATCCCGGGCGGGCGCGGCTTTGTCGCCGACATCGGCGATATCCAGAGCGGCAACGACGTGCTCGCTGCGATCCGCGAGGCGCATGGCGGGATCGACGTGCTGTTCGTCAACGCCGGTATCGGGGCTTTCGCCCCTGCGCCAGAGGTCACACCCGATCAATGGGACGAGGTCCACAACGTCAATCTGCGCGGCTGCTTCTTCGCCATCCAGAAGGCGCTGCCGCAGATGCGGGACGGCGGCTCCATCGTCATTACCGGATCGATCGGATCGATCGCCGCCGTGCCGGGCAACATCATGTATGCCGCAGCCAAGGCGGGGCTGCGCGCCGTCGCCCGTATCCTCGCGGTCGAGTTGCTGCCGCGCCGCATCCGCGTCAACATGGTGAGCCCCGGGCCGACCGACACGCCGATCATCACCCGCACCGATGGCGTCACCGCCGATCAGGTGCAGGGCATGAAGGACATGATGGCGGGCGTGGTGCCGATGAAGCGCATGGGCACATCGGAGGAAATCGCACGGCCGGTTCTGTTCCTCGCTTCGGATGAGGCGAGCTTCATCAACGGCGTCGATCTGTATGTCGACGGCGGCTGCCTGGAGTTGTGAAGAGGGCTGTGTTCCTGCGCACAGGGCGATCAAGCATAGTGCTATCCGGCCCTCGGCTCCTGCCTTCGCAGGATCACTCGCACCTCAGCGCGTCTTTGCTTCATTGAACGCGGCGGCCTCGCGGAGCAGCGCCTTGAGACCGGCCTCGTCGATTGTCGCGCCTTCGGCAAAATCGATGGCGCGGCGGACATTGCCGTCGAGGCTCGAATTGAACAGGCCTTTGGGATCGTCGAGAGACGCGCCCTTGTCGAAGGTCAGCCTCACCTTGTCCTTGTAGATTTCGGCGGTGCAGATGATGCCGCTCTTCGACCAGACCGGAACGCCGGACGGGTTCGACGGCTTGCGCCATTTCACCTCTTCGACGACATCCGACACAGCATCCCTGATGATGGCGCGCAGCTTCGCGAGCGTCGTGCCGCGCCAATCGGGGAAAGATGCGATCTTGGCGTCGATCAGCTCGGAAGCGGTGGGCTCGCTCAAGACGTCGTCCTTTTGTCTCGCCGGACATAGGGCAGGAAAAACAGATAGATGCCGGTCGCCAGCATCAAGAACAGGAACGGCAGCGGCGAATATGTGATCCAGGACGGCGGCGGGCCGAACGCCATGGCGATAAAATTGGCGACAACGGTCAGCGTGAAAATGACCGACAACCAACGATGCACTTGCCTCATCCAGTAGCTCAACTCAGCCTCCCCTTATCCATCCGTCCGCGCCAGCAGTTCTTCGAGCTTCCCAAAAAAATTCCGCCAGCCATATCTGGCACCCTCGAAATTCCGGACCTGCTCCGCGCGGAAACCCGACTGTTCCATACGCAGCAGCGTGCCTGCACTGCTCGGCGTCAAAGTCCAGGTGACAATGCTGGCGATCCGCTGGGCGCCGTTTCCTGAATTCCAAGTGTAGGAGAGCCTCTTCTCCGGCTCCATTTCCAGCACTTTACAATCGATGACGCCGTTCCAATCGCCATGTGGCTGCGCGCGCAGCGCGAAAGGCCGGCCCACCTCGGCCGCGAAATCGTTCTTCATCAGCCATTCCTCGATGAAGTGAGGCTGGGTCAGAGCGCGCCAGACCTTGGCCGGCGGAAAACCGATCTCCCGCTCGACGACGACGGAGCGCGTTTCGGTCATTGGTCCATCCTCTTGAGCAGATCTTCGAGGGCATCGATCCGCCCTTCCCAGAAACCGGTCATGCGGCTTGCCCAGTCGCTGAGCGGACCAAGTGCCGCAGGCAACGCGCTGTAATGGGTCTGGCGGCCCTCATGGCGATCGCGCACGAGGCCCGCCTGCTTGAGGAGACCGAGATGCTTGGAGACGGCCGGCTGCGACACGCCCGAGTGAGCCGTCAGGCCTCCCACGGTCTGTTCGCCCTCGCGGCACAGACGCTCGAAGATCGCCCGCCGGGTCGGATCGGCCAGCATTCTGAAAAGCATGTCGTGCGATGGCGCCGGCATAGATCAATAACTCAGTGGTTATGATTTATCCATAGCCTCTGAGTTATGCAAAACAAGCAGAAAGTTGATCACCAACCCGCTGATCCCAGTAGAAAACGGGCGCGCCATGGACCCGTTGGCTTCGTCACACCCGGCCGGGTCAGTCCGAAAAGCTCAATTCGAAGCGCCCACCGCCCGGTCGATCTGGAGGGGATGGACCAACGCCTCGGCGCGGCTAACGCGAACCCGGCCGGTCAGACGGCTCAGCAGGAACAGCCCGAACTCCCAGCCGCCCAGTTCGGAGTCGGCATTGATATGGCCGACCGCACCGGCGTCGGCAAATTGGCTACCCCAAAGGAGGGAGAGGCGCCGCGCCCGTTTCTGCTGGATATAGGGATCGTCCCGGCTCGCGGCGAGAATGGACGGGAAAGGCAGCGGCGCGGCGGGCGTCGGCGCAAAGCCGGAAAGACGCGGATCCAGCGGCGCGAAATCCACATCGGGCGGCGCAACGAGCAACGCGCCGATAACCGGATCGCCATAAGCGGGGCGCTCCATCGCCGCCCACCAGGCGACCGTGAGGCAGCCCAGGCTATGCGCGACGAGAACGACAGGGCGCCCCGCCGAGCGAATGGAATGATTGAGCGCGTTCACCCAGCCATTGCGATGGGGTCGCTCCCAGCTGCCCAACTCGACGCGCGCGCAGTCGTCCAGTTCGCGCTCCCAGATGCTTTGCCAGTGCCCCGGCCCGCTATTGTCGATGCCGGGGACCGTGAGAATGAGTGGCGCCTGATCGGCAGCCGATGCCCGTGCAGTCATGATCTTGTCTCCTGTGGGTTCTGGGAGGGGATCGGTCGACTCGGCCTACGTTCCGATCCGCCACAGAAGATAATTCTACTAATCCAATTGACAAGTCCCATGCACCGCATCCGGTGCACGGTCCGCGGCATCGTGGAGGAAGCAAGCGCTCGGTCCGCAAGGCGTCCCATCGCCCGACACCTCAGGCCGCACGACGGCGCGTTGTTATGACAAGCCGGAGATCGGCATGACATGGCGTTCAGCCCGTGGGACCGAAAAAGCCGCCGCCGGAGGGGGCATCCGGCGGCGGCAGCGTCATGAAGCCCTTCAAAGGCTTCCCGGGGAGGAGAGATCAAGCTGCAAGAGGCAATGTGCCATGGGCTTCGGCGATGGCAGCCTCCAGCGCGGCCTTGAAATGCTCGGGGCCATAGGCAACGCCCTCGGCGCGAATGAAGGTCACGTCCTCGATGCCGAAAAAGCTGAAGATCTGCCGCAGGAACGGCTCCTGGAAGTCGGCCGCAGCAGCCGGGCCTTCCGAATAGATCCCGCCACGCGCCGAGGCGACGAAGACCTTCTTGCCGCCAGCCAGGCCCTGTGGCCCATTCTCCGTATAGCGGAAGGTCTTGCCGGGGACGGCCACGCGGTCGATCCAGGCCTTGAGCTGGCTCGGCACCGAGAAGTTATACATCGGTGCACCGATCACGACGATGTCGGCGGCAAGCAGTTCCTCGATCAGCACAGTGTTGAGCAGCACGTCAGGATCGTTCGCCTCGCCCTGGCCGCCGCGCAGCTTGCCCATAATGCCGCCGTCCAGATGCGGGATCGGATCCGCGGCGAGATCGCGATGGATGACATTGAGGCCCGGGCTGGCCCGGCGAGCGGCTTCGACGATGGCAGCGCCGATCTGGTGCGTGACGCTATTTTCGCCGGTGATGGCGCTATCGATGTGAAGAAGGTTCATGGCTTTGCTCCCTTGGAATTTCATGAACCTTGATCTAGTTATGCATATAATGAGGCAATAGATAGATAAATTGCGACTCTTTGTTGCATTTTTGGAACGATAAATGCGCGACCTCAATGACCTCAACTTCTTCGTTTCGGTGGTCGCCAATGGCGGCTTCTCGGCGGCCGCACGTGCACTCGGCATTCCCAAGTCGCGGATCAGCCGTCGGGTTGCAGCGCTGGAGGACGATCTGGGCGTGCGGTTGGTGGAACGTTCGACACGGCGCTTCAAGGTCACCGACGTTGGGCTGGACGTCTATGGCCACGCCCGCGCGGCGATTTCCGAGACCGAAGCCATCGAGGAAGCGGTCGCCCGCCTCAAGGCGGAGCCGCAGGGCCTGGTGCGCGTCTCCTGCCCGCTCGATTCAGAGCGATTGCTGGCCAGTGCCCTGCCCGTCCTGCTCGCCCGGCATCCCAAGCTGCGCGTGCAATTCCTGGTCTCCAACCGGCGCATCGACATCATTGAGGAAGGCATCGACATCGCCATCCGCGTGCGCGAGCGGCTCGACACGGACGCCGATTTGCAGGTGAAGCAGCTCGGCCATTCGGTGTCGATGCTCGTCGCGAGCCCGGGCTTTGTCGCCAACCATGGCCAGCCTGCACATCCGCGGGGAATCCCGGCCTATCCGACTCTCGCCCATGGCGACCGGCCGGGACCGGACCGCTGGACGCTGGTCAATGCCGCAGGCGAAGAGATCATCGTCACGCATGAGCCGCGCCTCGCCGCCAGCGCCTTCCCGGTGCTGCGCGAAGCGGCCTGCGCCGGGACCGGCATCGCGCTACTGCCCGACGCCGCTTGCGTGGAAGCGCTCAACGACGGTCGGCTGGTGCAGCTCCTGCCGGAATGGACGAGCCGCCGGGGCATCGTGCACCTGGTCTTCACCTCGCGGCGCGGCCTGCTGCCGAGCGTGCGCACGGTGCTCGACTTCCTCGCTGAAGCACTCAACCCGCGCGCGCCGGGGTGGACGCGGCTGGGCGGCGCGAAGCGCTGCTGAAACCGGAGCGGGGTCGGTGCCGCCACAGCCCATGCCGACAGATCACGCCTCTTCTCGGCACGACCTTGTTCGCCACTTGGCAAGAGGGGACATTCGCGGCAGAGTGATGGACAAATACAACAAAAGCGGGACTCGGAGTCCTGGCGGAGGGGATTATGATGGGCACGTCATCTCGGGCGT
>JAGIAZ010000002.1:0-31772 GCA_017744605.1 Sphingobium sp.
GGGTAGCTATGTATGGACGGGATAACCGCTGAAAGCATCTAAGCGGGAAGCCTCCCTCAAGATAAGTTATCATCGAGCCGTGGAAGACCACCACGTTGATAGGCCAGGTGTAGAAGTGCGGTAACGCATGGAGCTAACTGGTCCTAATTGCTCTTTTCGCGCTTTAGAGAGTCCCATCATCATCGACAGTCCTGGGAGCGGGATGTTGTCGTGGTGAGGATGTCGAAAGCCGACGCCCGATAACGAAATGCACGGATATCGATTAAAAACCCTTCGTTCACGATTTCCTTGGAAATCGCGCCGCTTTTTGTGGTTCGGTTTCTCAAGCGAAATCTAATATGAGCGCCTGCTTCATTGCTTGGTGACCATAGCGTCTGTGACCCACCCGATCCCATCCCGAACTCGGCCGTGAAACCGGACAGCGCCGATGGTACTGTGGCTCAAGCCCCGGAAGAGTAGGTCGTCGCCAGGCATTGCAGCCGGCGCTCATGTGTGCGCGAAGGAAGAAACCCATTCACATGTCAAAAGGCGGCCCGTCAAAGGCCGCCTTTTTGCATTTTAGGGCCTGGTTGCCCGAAATTGGCGCGGGATGGAGCAGCCCGGTAGCTCGTCAGGCTCATAACCTGAAGGTCGTAGGTTCAAATCCTACTCCCGCAACCAATGAAAGACCCCGCTTCGGCGGGGTTTTTTGTTGTCTGCCTACCTCCGATCCGACACGGCCGCCAAGCTCGGAGAAAGAATCTCTTCTCCGTCAGCCGGATTGGTGAACTTCTACCCGAAGCGTGCTGGAAGCAATCGGCCGAGCCTATCGATCCGGTGATGTCGACTGCGCGGGCCCTCGACCCGGTCGTCTGAAGGCTGATCCCGTCCAGATATCCCTGCGGGCCTCGCGATCGCGCATGCATCATGGTTGCGCCGCCGTGCCGGCTTGCGGCGCGCAGCGACGAATGATCGTCGTCCAGCTGATACGGCGGCGGCGTGGCCCGGGGCGCATCCAGGATCAGCATCGGAATGGCCATCCCTCCATAATCTGCACGTTTGCCCGCAGCCTGCTCAATGGCACGGATTGAAATGCACGGATGACCTGCCCCAGCTCAATATCCGTCGAGGACGACACGTCCCGCACATCGCTCACTGGCACATCCGCCATTGATACAAGAATTACGCACAGATTATTGGCGGACTTGCGCCACTTCGCCTCTCGAGAGGTGCCATCGGGCTGTCCCGACCACTTTTCCGGGTCGCGAAGTCGGATTCCCAACAATCGATCCAAAAGGCGCGAATCATGAGCCTTCTGCAATCACGCGACCTGGATGATGCCCTGCGCAAACCGCGATGCGCGTGGCGGTACGGCAGCGGAAACCAGCAGAATTGCCGAAGCCGCTAGGGTTAACCTTCGAATGTCGATCGACATGATCATGTCCGCAGGATGCCGGTCGCGGAGCGTTGGGACAATCGACCATCCGATTTCAGGTCGCACGCAAAGACGATAAGCTCGCCTCGACGCGATTTCGCGCGACATGCTGCGCGATCGGCGGGTGCAGCGTCGGCGTCGCTCGCGCGATGCCGGCGGAAGGACCGCCCGTCGATCGTGTTGCGGATCAGGCCCGGACAATAAAAAACCTCCCCGCGCGAACGCGGGGAGGTCGATTTTGAGTAACGTGCTTGGATCAGAACTTCGCGGTGACGCCGAGATAGTAGCGGCGACCGTTGATGTCGTAGAAGCTCGAGTTGAAACCACCGCCCGGCAGCTGGCCGAGACCGACGTTTGCCGTCGTGTTCACACCACCGATCGGCGGCGCCTTATTGAACACGTTGTCCACGCCCATCCGCATACGAACGGCCTTGGTAACCGTCACGTTCATGTTCAGGTTGAACAGGTCATAGGACGGAAAGCCGTTGATGACCGTCGGTGCGAGTGCCGCACCTTCCTGAAGCACCGAAGGCAGGTGCTGCCACTGCAGCGACACGTTCACCGGACCGATGCCGTAACCGAAGGTGGTTAGGATACGGTAACGGAAGGCGCCCGGGTTAAGGGCGTTCTGCGCGGTACCCAGCGTGCCGACATAGTCGACCAGCGGGTTGTTCGCGAGTTCCTTTGAACGGTAGTGCAGATAGTAGTTGAGCAGGAAGTTCACGTTGAACGTACCTGGACCAACCTTGGCTGCCCAGTCGACCTGAGCGTCGAGACCCTGAATGTCGACCACACCATTGTTATAGTAGGTCACATCAGAGTTTGCGGCGCCGAGAGCCGGCAACGGGTCGTAACGGATGCCCTTACAATAAGGATTGTTGGCAGCCGCAATCGCAGCCGAGCCCAGTGTCACGGTGTTGTCCGCATTGAACGTCGTTCCATTGGCAGCGCCGGCTACAGCCGTGTTCCAGAAGGGATCGAGGCACTGCTGGAGAGCAGTACCGGCACCCTGCAGGCCGATGGCGTCCTTCAGCTTGATGCTGTACCAGTCGACCGTGAAGCGTAGACGCTGCAGCAGCGGCGCCTGGAACGGCGACTGCACGACGAGACCTGCCGTCCAGGTATCGACCGTTTCCGGCTTCAGGTTCGGATTACCCGTAGCGTTGGTCCAGGCAAAGCCACCAGCAGGCGCTGGTTGCTGCGAGAGCGGACGGGTCTGATAGTATTGGCTTGCCGTATCCGGGCCACCGGTACGGTTCATCACCGCCGCACAGGTCGCCTTCACGTCAGCCGCGTTGGCTGCGGTGTTGCCGCCCGCGGCCGGGTTCGGCGAGATCCGGTAGGTCGCGCGCTCGGAGCAGAGGTCGCCCAGAGCGTTGAACCCGAAGATCTGGGACGAGGACTGGAAGAGTTCCGCAACGTTCGGCGAACGCTGCGCGCGGTTGTAACCACCGCGGATGCGCAGCCAATCGGTCACCTGCCAGTCGCCGAGGATCTTGTAGGTCCAGCTGCCACCGGTGGTGTTGTAGTTGGAGTAACGAGCGCCAAGTTCGAGGCTCAACTCCTTGATCGCCGGAACGTCCTTGAGAACAGGTACCAGCAACTCGCCGTAGAATTCCTTCACATTGTAGGAACCGAAGGAGTCGCTGCTCGGATAGATGCCGAGCGCCTGGTCGAGGAAGGATTCGCCCTGATCGGTGATCGTGTCGTTGATGAACTCATACTTCAGGCTGCGATAGCTCGCACCGACGGCCGCCTTGAGCGTCCCGGCCGGCAGATCGAACAGCGAACCCTGAGCGTTGAACTCGGCAATCGACTGCGTGACCTGCTGATTGTTCTTCAGGTCGGCCGTGATGGCGTTCTTACAATCCTGCGAGATCGCTTCCCATGGGGTCGTGAAGAAGTTCATGCCGGTGGTGCACGACGCGAAGTTCGCGCCGAACGCCGGACGAGCACTCGCCGTGTTGCTGTTCGTCGAGAAGCCCTTGCCAAGACCCGGCGACGTCAGCAGCGTGCGAAGACGGGTGAGCGAGAAGACGCCCGTCTGGCGCGTGTAGGTTGCCGTCGTGCCACGGTTGCCGAACAGTTCCCAGGTCCAGTCGGTGCCGGGGATCTTGCCCTGGAAGCCGGCCAGCATGTTGAACGTCGTCACGCGGTTGGTCACCGAACGGTTCTGCGGGAAGCCGTAGTTGAGCTCCACGCGGCCGTTCGGGTTGGTGCGGGCATTCAGCAGGGTCTGGATGTTCGCCGGCAGATACTGGCCGATCACCTGATAATTGGTGCAGCCGCCGGTCGTGTTCTGGGCGCAGGCGAACTGCGAGCCATAGGTCTTGGTGAAGGCCGGATTGGTCGGGTTATCGTAGAGATTCCCCGGCGTCGGATCGACATAAGCTGAACCATTGTAGGTCATGCCATTCAGAATGACCGAGCTGAGGTTGCCCTGGCTACCATAAGCGGTGTCGGGGATTGCGCTGCCAGTGTACACTCCACTATTTGGCAATCCGGTAATGCTGTTGATGCCGGGCTGGCCGTAAGGAACGAAGACATCCCAGCCGCTGGTGATTGCGCCGCCCTGTTGGGTCGTGCTCGTTTCCGTGCTGCTGTAGAGACCCTGGGCGAACACGCCGATCCAGTCATTGATCTCATAGTTGCCGCGGAAGAACGTGTTGTAGCGCGACAGCGGAAGGCTCGCATAGGCTGTGGTATCGACGAAGTTCAGAGCACCCGTGGCGCGCTTCACGGCGACATCGCCCTGGTACGTCGTGCCCTGGAACTGGCCTACGCCACCGCGCTGGTTATAGCCGGTGGTGAACAGCGAGCCATTGGGATTGACGTAGACGGAGAAGTTGGACGCGCCCGGAGCGACGGCCGCGAAGGAGATCGTGTTCGCCTGCGGCTGGCCGGCAGAATCGAACGCCTTGGTCGTGCCCGGGAAGAGCGTGTTGTAGAACACCGACTCGTTCGCAAGGGCTACGCCGTTCGAACCGAGCGCGACGCCTGGATAGAGCGGGAAGAAGCGGTTGGTGCCGATGTTCGGATCCGCCCAGAGGCTCTTATACCATGAGCGGTTCGCCTGATAGCTCGCTTCGCGGGTGTTCATCGACATCGCGATGCTGATGTTGCCCTTACCCTCGTCGAAGTCCGTGCCCATGATGCCGGACACCTGATATTCGAAACCGTCGCCGGCATTCGCGATCGACGTCTGAGCGTCGAGTTCGAGGCCCTTGAAATTCTTCTTCAGGATGAAGTTGGTCACGCCGGCGACGGCGTCAGCGCCGTAGGTTGCCGACGCACCACCCGAGATGATCTCGACGCGCTCGACCGCTGCCGACGGGATGGTGTTGATGTCGACGACGCCCGCAGCGTTGCTCGGCGTGGCGCGGCGGCCATCGAGGAGCACGAGGTTGCGGTTGGCGCCGAGGCCGCGCAGCGACACGGTTGCCGCGCCGGGGGTGTTGGTCGCGGTCGGCTGAATGTCGCCACCGCCAGCCGGCGTCTTGGCGGGCGTGAACTGCGGCAGCTTGTTGAGGTTCTGCTCGATGGCGGCCGTCGACGACTGCTCGATCAGTTCCTTGCCGACCGTCACGATCGGGCTGTTCGAGTTATAGTCCTGGCGCGCGATGCGCGAACCGGTAATGACGATCGCTTCGGCCGGCGCGGCCTCGTCGCCTGCCGGCGCTTCCTGAGCGACTGCGGGCGCGGACGCCACGAGCATGCCGACGCCGACGCAGCTGGTAAACAGCGCCGCCCTCAGCGCGTGACCGAAATCACGGTCCCTTTTAACGGTAGTCATCTGATTAATCTCCCTAAATCCTGGAGGTTTTGGATGGCCCGGCTTGCGAGAACCCGATCTCATCCTGTCACGTTTTTGCTCTTGGGCCCCGAAAGGCCATTTGACCCAAACTGCCGCTTCACCCCTCCCGAGGGCGAAACCGAAGGACCGTTGCTGCGTGGTTTACCGGGCCCTCAGGGGAATGAGGCGCCCCAAAACCATGCCGCCGAGAAAATCAGCGGTGGCCGGCGGTTGAGAAAAGAAGGTGGGCAACCGGGAAGCGGTACCTGGTTCCGCGCACTGTGCGGGATCAGCGCAGGGCATCCGTTGCTCTCATCAAAAATCCTCTCCAATCCCCGACGACGCAGATGGGGCGTCGTGCCCTCTGTTCTAATCGATACGCTTCTATCGATTAATAGCATCCTATTCTGCAACCGAGAGCCCGTCCAGCATCCGGACACTCAAACTGTGTCTCGCGCGGCGCAGCGTGGTCAAAATGCCTCAGTTCAAGAATGGGCCGGTAAGATTGGTTAAGGGCGCGCGCACGTCATTCAACGGGAAAAACCGCAAAATCCATACCAAGTCGCTGATTTAGCGCGATTACAGGGCGCGGAGTATGCGCAACCCAGTTTTCCAAGCGAAATATTTGCAAGCTCCCTTGCGCGGGAAACGCAATAATATTCCAACAATTTCACTGGGTGAATAAGGGCAGGCGCCGAGGCGCTCGATCGAAGGATCCGCACGACGGAAATAATGAGCTTTCCGTGGCGTCGTGCTTGGGAAAAGACCCTCCCCGCGCAAAATGCGGGGAGGGTTGAAAAGGGGGATTGTTCTGCTCAGAACTTGACGTTGATGCCGGCGTAGAAGCTGCGGCCGTTCACGTCATAGTAAGCGGCGTTGTAGGAGCCGCCGGCGAGCGCGCCGTTGAGCGGGGCGGTATTTACGCCGAACAGCGGCGGGGCCTTGTTGAACAGATTGTCCACACCGAAACGGAACGACACGTCCTTGCGGACCGCGACGCCCGTGCTCAGGTTGAACAGATTGTAGGACGGGGCGCCGACGATCGTCGTGTTCGGTGCCGTCGCCGACGTTTCGGTCTTCACGCCGGGCAGGTGACGCCACTGGAGCGACACGTTGACCGGACCCCAGTTGTAACCGAAGGTCGTGAAGAGCTTCCAGCGGAAGGCCCCGCCGTCGAGGCCGTTCTGCGTCGGGCCCGTGGTGCCAGCATATTCGATCAGAGGCAGCGTCGCCAGCTCAGCCGACTTCAGCGAAAGCAGGTAGTTGAGAACGCTGTTGATCGAGAGACGACCCGGACCGACCTGGCTCGACCAGTCGAGCTGGAAGTCGAGACCGGACGTCCGGAAGCGACCATTGTTGAAATAGGTCGTCTGGACGTTGCCGAGCGCACCCGTCGTATTGCGGGCAATACCCGCACAGTAGGGCGAACTGGCGCTGAGCGTCGGGTTGAACGCCGTGTCGAAGCACTGACGCTGTGCGATGTCGACCGACTGGGCGCCAATCGCATCCTTCACCTTGATGTTATAATAGTCGACGGCGAAGCGCAGACGGTTGAGCCACGGCGAATCGAACGGCGAGCTGATCACGGCGCCCAGCGTCCAGGTGTCCGCGACTTCCGGTTTCAGGTTGGGATTACCCTGCAGGGTTGGGAACACGAACGCACCGCCCGGCGACTGCGTGCCGCTGTAATAGACCTGGTCTGCATTCGGATTGCCCGAGCGCTGCATGAGCACGCGGCAAAGCGCCTGCACATTGGCTGCGTTGGCCGGGTTGGTCGCGGCATTGGCCGAGTAGGGCTGCTCGTTCGCCGTCGAGCAGGCGTCGCCGCCGGCCGCGAAGGCAAAGGTCTGCTGGGCCGCCAGGAAGAGCTCACCGATATTCGGTGCGCGCTCCGAGCGGTTGTAGCCGCCGCGCAGGCGCAGCCAGTTCGTCACATCCCAAGAGGCTAAGGCCTTATAGGTATAGCTCGTGCCCGTCGTGTTATAGTCAGAGGCGCGTGCACCCAGTTCCAGCTCGAGCTTCTTGATGAGCGGGATGTTGGCCAGGACCGGAACCAGCAATTCGCCATAGATTTCCGACGCTTCGAGGCGCCCCACCGAATTGCCCGACGGATAGAGACCAAGAACCTGGTCGTTAAACATCGTGCCCTGGGTCACATAGGTGTCGTTGTCGAAGTGATACTGGTTGCTGCGATAGCTGGCGCCGACGGCCGCGCTGACATTGCCGGCCGGCAGAGCGAACAGCGAGCCCTGGGCATCGAATTCCCAGACCGACTGTTGCATGACGGCGCGCGTCTTCAGGTTGGTGCTGACGGCATCGATGCAGTCCTGGCTGATCTTCTGCGTATAGTTGAACGGATTGATACCGCTCGTGCAACGTGCGGTGGCAGCGCCGAAACCGAAGTCCGGGGCGCCCGCATTACCCGATGCCGTGAAGCCCGCGCCCCAGTTCGGCGCCGACATGACGGCACGAAGACGATTGAGCGACACGAAGCCGGTCTGAAGGACATTAGTTTCGGATTCGCCCTGCTGCGCGAAGAGCTCCCAGGTCCAGTCGGTGCCCGGGATCTTGCCATCGATGCCGGCCGTGATGTTGTAGGTGAATACGTCCGTCTTCGAGGCTCGATTGAACGGCAGCAGTGCGCGCAGCGCCCACGGCTGCGTCGGATCGGTGCGTGAGTTGATCACGGTCTGCAGTTCGGTCGGCAGAGCGCGGCCGTCATTGGGGACGAGGACGCTCCAGCCACTGGTGATCGGGCCGGGCTCCTGCACAGTCGAGGTGGCGACCTTGCTGAAATTGGCCTCGCCGAACACGCTCAGCCAGTCGTTGATCTCGTAATTGCCTCGGGCGTACACATTGTAACGCTCGAGCGGCAGGATCAGCAGATTGTCGGTGTTATTCTTAGCGAGCTGGCCGTTGGCGAGCTTCTTGTAGTTATAGCCGTCGACGACGGTGGCACGATAGGCGCCCTGCGTGCTCAGCGCATCGAAGCCGGTCGTGGCCGTGCCGTTCGGGTTGGCATAGATGGTGTACCCCATGTTGCCGAGCGGCGTGGCTGCCTGATTGAAGATGCCGTTGATGACAGCGGCATCGGGCAGGTTGGCATAGTCCAGATAATAGCCCGACAGACCTGGGAAGAACTGGGTGCCGCCAATGTTCGGATTGGCCCAGAGATCGCGATACCAGCTACGGTCGCGCTGATAGGCGGCCTTGCGGGTGTTGGTCGAGAAGGCAATGCTGATGTTGCCCTTATCGTCCGCGAAGTTGGTGCCCATGATGCCCGACATCGTCCATTCGGTGTTGTCGCCATGCTGCGTCGTGCCGATTTGGGCGTCGAGGGCGAGACCCTGGAAGTTCTTCTTCATGATGAAGTTGGTGACGCCGGCGACCGCGTCGGCGCCGTAGGTCGACGACGCGCCGCCCGAGATGATCTCGACGCGGTCGATGGCCGCGGCGGGAATCGTGTTGATGTCGACGGCCATTGAAGCGTTGCTCGGTGTCGCGCGACGGCCATTGATCAGCACCAGGTTGCGGTTGGCGCCGATGCCGCGCAGTGAGATGGTGGCAGCGCCCGGTGTGTTGGTCGCGGTCGGCTGGATATCGCCGCCTGCGGTCGGGACTTTCGCTGTCGGCGAGAACTGCGGCAGCTTGTTGAGGCTGGTCTCGATCGCCGAGCTGCTGGAATTCTGGAAGAGCTCTGCGCTGGCGGTCTGGATCGGGCTGTTCGCCTGATAGTCGCGACGAACGATACGCGAGCCGGTAATCACAATCGGTTCAGCGGGTGCGGCCTCATCGGCAGCAGTGTCCTGTGAGGCTGCGGCATTGTCCTGCGCATAAGCAGGTGCGCCCACGGCAAAGAGGCCAGCGCCCACACAGCTGGCAAACAGTACCGTCCGCAGTTGTTGGCCGAAATCCCGGCCGGTCTTCTGGGTGATCATGAAATCTATCTCCAAGTTCTGATGTCTGGGAAGGCGCGATCGGGGGCGATCGGAGCCATCCATGCTTTTGTTATTGGGTCCCGAGGGACCAGGATGGTCACCGCGCCGCTTGCTCGACCGGGGTCGGCCGGCAAGCCACAGAACCGATGTCACAGTCCGTTTGGCCCTCCGGGAGAAAGGGTACAAACGGCCGTGCCGCCAGGAAGCCCGGCGGTGGTCACGCGACGATAGAAAGGAAAGGGAGCCGAGGGGGCTTTTGGGGCTGCGATGCGCTGAATCAGCGCAGGGCGCGGCTTGCTTCCATGGCAGATCCTTCCAAAGACGTTGGCGGGCTCGGTTGTGAACTCTTGCCTGCTTTAACCCTCGAGAAATGCGGGGTTATTGAGGGAAGCCGCCTAGGCTGTCGGGGAAGAGCTTGTCCAGCGGATCGAAGCCGGGCCCGGCTGGTCGATGGATCAATGTTGCCAAAATACATCTGTTTCTGAACGAAGGTTAATGATTGTCGCGGAAATTGCAGTAAAATGGCATTTAAACAGTATTTTACCTACACATAAAGCTGACCTTATAGGTCGACTTATGGCTATTGAATTCAAGTAACACCGCGTCTGCGGCGCCCAAAAACAAAAATGAACTCGAGCGCGGCTTGGCAGCGGCTTGCCGAACTGGCGCGTCGCTTCGAGCCAGGCGAGTTCGAGCTGGCCGGCGTCGGCCGGATGCACATCGCCAATGCCGATTTCGCGAACAAGGTCCGGGACGGCCGGCATCTAATCGAACAGATCGTCCCCGGCGCGGTCGAGGAAGGCCGCAATACGATCGACGTCTAGATGGGGTCATCTCTGCCGCATTTTGGCTTCGCCGGTCTACGGCTTCGAGCCGCCGGATGTGGTCACCCGGCTTGCAAACGCTAGCCGTCCTCGCCGGCTCGCGTCATCTTGCCGATTTCCAGTTCGTCGATGCGCAGCTTCCTGATGCGCGCCTTGCCGATGCTCAGGCGACCGATGGCGAACGCGCCGATCGCGATGGCGCCCAAAGCGAATGCGCCGAGCGCCGCGGATCCAAGCACCGTGACGCCGGTCGCCGACGCCCCAGTCGCCTCCGCGCCCATGATTTCGGCACCGGTCGCGACGGCGCAGCGCCCGCCCGAACTTTTGAGCATCGGCTGGACGGCCTGTTCTGCGGGTTCATCGCTCATGAGTCCCTTACTCCGCCGCAACCGCCTTGTCCGCATGCGCCGCCTCGATCTCGGCCGCCTTGGCTTCGACCAGCCTGACGATGTGATCGATCATGTCGGCGTCCTGGACATGATGGTCGGTGACGCCGGAGAGATAGACCATATGTTTGCCGTTGCCGCCGCCGGTGATGCCGATGTCGGTCTCGCGCGCCTCGCCGGGGCCGTTGACGACACAGCCGAGGACGGAGAGAGAGAGCGGCGTGTGGATATGCTGGAGGCGGCTTTCCAGCGCCTCGACGGTACGGATGACGTCGAAGCCCTGCCGCGCGCAGCTGGGGCACGAGACGACGCGTACGCCGCGCGTGCGGATGCCGAGGGATTTGAGGATCTCGTAGCCGACGCGGACTTCCTCCTCCGGCTCGGCGGAGAGCGAGACGCGGATCGTGTCGCCGATGCCCGCCCAGAGCAGGTTGCCGATGCCGATGGCGCTCTTGACCGTGCCGCCGATCAGGCCGCCCGCTTCGGTGATGCCGAGATGGAGCGGGCAATCGACCGCGTCGGCGAGCTGCATATAGGCCGCGACCGCCAGGAACACGTCGCTGGCCTTCACCGCGACCTTATATTCGTGAAAATCCTGGTCCTGCAGTAGCTTGATATGGTCGAGCGCCGATTCGACCAGGGCCTCCGGGCAGGGTTCGGCATATTTTTCGAGCAGGTCCTTCTCGAGGCTGCCGGCATTGACCCCGATGCGGATCGCGCAGCCATTGGCCTTGGCGGCATCGACCACTTCCTTGACGCGCGCCTCGCTGCCGATGTTGCCGGGGTTGATGCGCAGGCATGCCGCGCCCGCGTCGGCCGCTTCGAGCGCGCGCTTATAGTGGAAATGAATGTCGGCGATGATCGGCACGCGCGCGGCGCGGACGATCTGCTTGAGCGCGGCCGTGCTCTCGACATCGGGGCAGGAGACGCGGATCAGGTCGACGCCCGCCTCCTCGCAGCGGCGAATCTGGTCGATCGTCGCCCTGGCGTCCGAAGTGGGCGTGTTGGTCATCGTCTGCACCGTCACCGGCGCGCCGCCGCCGACGGGGACATTACCGACCATGATCTGGCGGCTTTGGCGCCGCTGGATGTCGCGCCAGGGGCGCAGGCCGGGATTATGGTCGGACATTCGTGGATCGCTCCGAGAGAGACTTGATGTGCTTATAGGGGCTGCGGCCCGACGGCGAAAGGCGCACTGCGCGGTTGCGGCACGGCAAGGCCATGCCTAACGGGAAAATATGCCCATTTTTCCTATCCGAATCCTTCGTGCTGCCGTTGCGCTGTGCATTGTCCTATCCGCCGCGCCGGCGTCCGCCTGGTGGGAATATGGCCATGAGACGGTCGGCAGCATCGCGCTCGCCAATGTGAAGCCGGCGACACGCGGGGCGATCGAGGCGCTGCTGGCGAAGCATGCCCTGCTGGAAACGCCGACCTGCCCGGCGCGGACGATCGAGGAAGCGGCTGTCTGGGCCGACTGCGTCAAGGGCCTGGGCCAGCGCTTTTCCTATATGTCCAGCTGGCATTATCAGGATCACGACGTCTGCAAGGCGACGCTCGATATCAAGGCGAACTGCCCCGACGGCAATTGCCTCTCCGCGCAGATCGACCGGCAGATAAAGCTGCTCAAGGACTCCAGGGTGCCGCAGCGCGAGCGGCTGACCGCGCTCATCCTGCTCGTCCATTTCGTCGGCGATCTCGAGCAGCCGCTCCATAATGCAGAGCATGATGGCGACGGTGGCGGCAATGGCACGAACACCGATTATGGCATGGTGCATGGCGCGCGGCTGAACCTGCACAAGATCTGGGACGGTTATCTCGCCGAACGGGCGATCTCGACGCCGGAGTCGCTGGTCCGGACCTATTCGGATGCCGACAAGGCGCGCCTGACCCAGGGCACGGTTGCCGACTGGATGCGGGAAAGCTGGGATGTGGCCCGGACATCGGTCTATCCGACCGCGCTCGGTCCCGATTATTGCAGCAAGCCGGCGAAGAGCCAGGGCGCGGTCAGCGAGCGGGACATCGAGTCGCTCGTTCCGGTTGTACGCGAGCAGGTGGTGAAGGGCGGACTCAGGCTTGCGCGTCTGCTCGACGAAATATTCGCCGCCTAATCGTCGCCACCCCAGCGCCAGCGCCATCCGCCGCGCGTGTGCCGCGCACAGATCCGTCCGAATCCGATCATTAATGCCACGAGCGCGGCGACGGGCGCGGCAGCGAGGATGCTGCCGGTGCGGGCCAACGCGCCGGTGACGACGATCAGGACGAACAGGCCAACCAGGAAGCCGCCCGTCAGCACCCACCCTTGCCAGGCGATGGGCAGGCCCGCTCCATAGCCAAAGCGCTTGGGTTCGAACCACGGTTCGCCCTCGCTCAGACCCTTGTCATCGTCCATGCGCCGTCGCCTCCCTTGCAGGCCTGATAGCTTTCGGACTGTTCCGTTTCGCCGGGCACGCTGACGCTCTGCGTCACCATCTTGCAATTCGATGCCGCGACGGTGGTGGCGCGCGTAAGAAGGCTCGACGAAACATAGCCCAGCGCCACGCCGCGCTCGGCGACCAGCATCCAGGGCTGGCTGGTGACCTGCGCCGGCACCCAGACGCGCATGCCGGCGGGCAGCGTGCCGCGCACCGTCGCGGCGGTGCTGGGGCCAGACCGCAGGTTGGCGGCGGCGCGGGTGGTGAAGCTGTTGCCGACCTTGGAGAAGCTGCCGGCAGGTTCGACGCCGTCAGGGAATTTGAGCCCGGCCAGGGCCGGGCCGGTGGGGGCGCCGGCGTCGCTCACCTCGACACGGCCCGATGCGCCCGTGTCGGCATTGGACCAGCTCTGGCTCCGCCCTGTCTCCAGCGCATCCTGTGCAGCGCGCTCGGCCTTGTCGCGATCGTCCTTCTGAAGCTTGCAGCCGACGGCCGAGCCCGCCGCCGCGCCGAGCGCGCCGCCGAGCAATGTGCCGAGTGTCCGGCTGCCGCGACCGGCAATGCGATTGCCCAAGACAGCGCCGGCGATGCCGCCGATCGCGGCGCCTGTGCCTTGCTTGCCGCCTTCCGCAGTGCAGCCGAAAATGCCGCCGAGGAAGCCCTTGCCTGCATTGGGGTCCGAAGCGGCGCCCATGCTGCTGCTGCTGGTCGTCGGCGCGGCGGACGTGACGCCGCCCTCGCGGAACTGCGCCTGCACCGGCGCCGCAAGCAGCGAGACCGTCGCGAGGCCCGTCGTCATCATGCGAATCATGGCATTTTCCTCCCTTGTTCCGCGTTGCTGGTGCGCCTTCGCACCTGAATCCGTTCTGAACTCCCCTCCTCAGCCCGCAAACGGAACTTCCGGCAGGCCAGGCACATCGACCCGGAAACTGAAAATCCCGCCGGCATGCGGCTGGTCGGCGAGCTGCTCGGCGCTGAGGCCGGTGCGGGCGCTGGTGACGTAGGCCGTGCGCAGATCCGGCCCGCCGAACACGATCATGGTGGGGCGCGTGACGGGCAGGTCCACCGTCATCAGAATGTCGCCCGCCTCATCGAGGCGCACGACCCGGCCGCCGTCGAACAAGGCCGACCAATAGGCGCCCTTGCTATCGAAGCTCCCACCGTCCGGGCGGCCGCGCCCTTCCGGGAAGCGGCGCAGGATACGGCGATTGGAGAGCGTGCCGGCGATGGGATCGACGGCATAGCCGCGCAGCTCGTGGCTGGGCGTGTCGGCATGGCGGAAGGCCGTGCCGTCGGTGTCGAAAGCCGCGCCGTTGCAGGTAAGCATGCCGCCCTCGACGAAGGCGATGCTGCCGTCCGGATCGACGCGATAGAGCGCGGCGTCGCGCGCGCTCTTGGCGGTGTTGACGCTGCCGACCCAGAAGCGGCCTGCCGGGTCGGTGCGCCCGTCGTTGAAGCGCAGCTCGCCCTTGTCGGCCAGAATCTGCTCTCCAAAAGGCCGGGGACGATCCTCCCAATGATCCAGCAGGGCCAGACCATCCTTCATGGCGAGGACGAGCCCGCCACCAGCGCGAAAGGCGAAGCAGCCGACTGGGACGTCGAACGTCCGAAACACGTCGGCGCCGGTCGCGGGATCGAAACGGTGAAGCTGGTTGCGGGCGATATCGACCCAATAGAGCCGCCGCTCGGCGCTATGCCAGCGCGGCCCCTCCCCCAGCTCGGCCCGGGCATCGAGCGCCAGTTCGACGGTCTGCGTTGCCATGATCATGGCATGGACCTTTCCGCATGCGGGGGCAAGCGCGGCGGGCGCGGGGACGCTCTCGAACCATCGAAAGGTTCTTAAAGTTCTGGGTCCAGACGCAAAAAATTCTGCCGCCCGATGACGGCGGCGGGGCCGATCGACAGTCGCGGCTCGAACGTGTGTCATACCGCATCGTGACATGCACAAGCGGCCGTAGGACAGCCGGAAAGCGACGTCAGATCACCGCGATGTCGATCACGACGGTGAGACCGGGCGCCTTGGGGATCGCCATACCCATATGATGGATGAGCCGATGCGCGTCGGCGCGGGCGCGGGCGAGGATCGCCGGCGGCGTCTCGGGCGGGCAGACGATGCGGTCCGCCATGCCGAGCGCGCGGGCCTCCGCGACATTGAGGTCGTCCGGATCGGCCGAGGGCGGACGGATGACGAGTGTCAGCGGGGCTGGCGTATCGAGCGGGCCATCCAGCCATTGCCCGACATCGGGCTCGGGGCCGAGGGGGTCGACCTGTCCGCCGGGCGCCAGGGCGCGCGACAGGGCGCGGCGCCGCTCGCCCGCATCCGGCCAGCGCGCGCGCATCGCCCCGCGCGCGGCCTTGAGCGCGCTAGCCAACGCGCCAAGTCCGCTCGGCAGGATATCCTCGAGCCGCTGGCGCAGGACCGCCGCCAGTCCCGATGACGCACCGCCGGTCCCGATAGCGACGATCACAGGATCGCGATCGACGATGGCGGGCGTGGTGAAGTCGCAGAGTTCGGGGCGGTCGACGACGTTGACCAGCTTGCCCGTTTCCTTCAGCCGGGCGGCGGTCTCTTCGGGCGCATCCAGGGCGACGAAGGCGATGCGGGCTGACACGGCGCGAGGATCGTCCTCGCTGACCGGAATGCCGCCCGCGCGCTCGATCAGACGGCGCTTGGCCTGCGCCGCTTCGCCCTCGCCGACGAGGATCACCGGCTGGTCCGTGATCTTCACGAAGAGGGGAAGGCTGTGCATCTCTTCACCCTAGCCCTACTTATGCTGCTGCGAAAGCAGGAGCCTAGGGCCGTCGCGCTATCTTGCCCTAGGCTCAGAGATGCCGCGTTTCCGCTGGCGGATTCCACCAATTGTCGTGCCGCCCATCCATATAGTTGACCGGCGCGGCGATCAGCTCCTCCGCCGGCAGGTCGTCCAGGGCGGCGAGGTGGACCGAGACATAGGGTTCGCCGCCCATCTGCTCGATGCGGCCATGGCCGTGCGTCGCGATGCCGCATCGGCTGCAGAAGCGATGATGGCCTTCGCCCCAGTCGCCCGATCTGGCATAGTCGCCGAGCACGTCCGCGCCGCTCAGCAGCCGGAAATCGGCGGGCGTGAGCTGGCCGGCATTCCACATGCGCTGCTTCCAGCAGAAGGTGCAGTTGCACTTGCCGGTGCCTTTATCGAGATCGATGTCCGCTTCGAACGTGACGGCGCCGCAGTGGCAGCTGCCATGATAGGTCTTCTTCACCTGTGCCTCCGATCCGGGATAGCTCACACCCCTTATCGCGCAGCCCGGCTCAGTCGCGCAAGAAATCCGGCACGCGCTCGGCGGCGATCAGGGTTTCGGGCAGGACGCGTTCGGCCACGACGGCGAACCGGTCGCCATCGACCATCACCTCGGGGACGAGCGCGCGGCTGTTATAGGTGCTCGCCATGGTCGCGCCATAAGCGCCCGCGGTGCGGAAGACGGCGAGATCGCCCGACTTCACCACGTCGATGTCGCGATTGACCGCGAAGGTATCGCCGCTCTCGCAGACCGGGCCGGCGATGTTGGCGCTCATGCGCGCGCCGGTCGGCGCCACCGCTTCGAAATCGTGCCAGGCGTCGTACATGGCCGGGCGGGCCAGATCGTTCATGGCCGCATCGACGATGATATAGGGCCGCGCCACGCCGGGCTTCACCCAGATGACGCGAGTCAGCAGCACGCCGGCATTGCCGACGATGACGCGCCCTGGCTCGAACATGAGCTTGAGGCCCCAGCCCCTGGTCACGCGCTCGACCATGGCGCCATAGTCGGCCGGCGTCGGCGGCACCTTGCCGCGCTCATAGGGCACGCCGAGGCCGCCGCCCAGATCGACGCGGTCGATGTCCTGGCCTTGCGCGCGCAAATCGAGCGCCAGCGCGCCGACCTTGGCATAGGCCGCTTCGATCGGCCCGAAGTCGAACAGCTGGCTGCCGATGTGCAGCGCAAGACCCCGCATGGCGAGGCCGGGAAGCGCCGCGAGCCGCGTGAAGATTGCGCCCGCCTCGTCGATCGGCACGCCGAACTTGTTTTCCTTCATGCCGGTCGAGATCTTGGCATGGGTGCCGGCGTCGACGTCCGGATTGACGCGCAGCACGGCGGTCGCGGTCATCCCCAACGATGCGGCGATTTCGGCCAGCGCCACGCCTTCCTCTTCCAGCTCGATGTTGAACTGGCCGACTCCGGATTCGAGCGCCTCGCGCAATTCGATCCGCGTCTTGCCGACGCCCGAAAAAACGATGTCATGCGCGGCCATGCCCGCCGCCAGCGCGCGCTTCATCTCGCCGCCCGAGACGATGTCCGCGCCATAGCCCTGCTTCGCCAGCACCTTGAGCACGGCGAGGTTCGGGTTGGCCTTGATCGCGAAGGCGATGTGCTTGTTCGGGATCGCGGACAGGGCGTCGCGGAAGACCTGGGCGTGCCGCTCCAGCGTGGCGCGCGAATAGATGTAGACCGGCGTCCCGACCGCCTCGGCGATCGCGCTCATCGGCACGTCCTCGGCGTGAAGCACGCCGTTCCTGTAGTCGAAATGATCCATGGCCTTATTTGCCCTGTTTGCCGTTGTTCGGACCGGGCGGCAGGTCGAACGGATCGTCCTTGCGCTCCTCGGACTGGAGAATGAGGTCGGCCTTGCGATCCGGCCGCGCCTGGGTGGTCGGCTTCATGAGCTGGGCGGGCGTCTGGGGCGCTTCGGCTTCGGCCGCCTTGGGCACCGGGTTCATGCCGGGCAGCGGCTTGAGCTCGGTCCGCGATCCGCAGCTGGCGAGCAGGCCCATGAGCGCGAGAGCGGCGAAACGGCGCATCATCGCCCGGTCTCCGCATCGAGCGCGGCGGTGGCCTCGGCGATGCGGGCACGGACCTGGTCCGGGGCGGTGCCGCCGAAGCTCTTGCGGCTGGCGACCGAGGCGTCGACGGTCAGCACCGCATAGACGCGCTCGTCGATACGGCCGTCGATGGTCTTGAGTTCCGCAAGCGGCAGATCGGCGAGAGCGCAGCCCTTCTGCTCGGCCGCCTTAACCGCGCGGCCGGTGATGTGATGGGCTTCGCGGAACGGCACATTCGCCTCGCGCACCAGCCAGTCGGCGAGATCGGTGGCGGTCGCGAAGCCGGATTCGGCGAGCGCGCGCATCCGGTCGGTGCGGAAAGTCGTCGTCTCGACCATGCCGGTCATGGCGGTGATCGACAGGCCGAGCAGGTCGTGCGCCTCGAAGACGGGCGGCTTATCGTCCTGCATGTCCTTCGAATAAGCGAGCGGCAGTCCCTTCATCGTGACGCATAACGCAGTCATGCAGCCAAGGATGCGTCCGCTATGCCCGCGCACCAGCTCGGCCGCGTCGGGGTTGCGCTTCTGCGGCATGATCGAGCTGCCGGTCGAATAGGCGTCGGGCAGCGAGATGAAGCCGAAGGGCTGGCTCGCCCAGATGATGAACTCCTCGGCGAGGCGCGAGAGATGGAGCGCCACCTGCGTCGCGGCCATCAGATAATCGAGCGCGAAATCGCGGTCCGAGACGCTGTCCAGGCTGTTGCGGGTCGGTCCGTCGAAGCCGAGCGCGGCCGCCGTCATGTGCCGGTCGGTCGGGAAACCGGTGCCGGCCAGTGCCGCAGCGCCGAGCGGCGAAAGGTTCATCCGCGCCCGCGCATCGGCGAAGCGCGAGCGGTCGCGCCCGACCATCTCATGATAGGCCATGAGATGGTGGCCGAGCGTCACCGGCTGGGCGCTCTGCAGGTGGGTGAAGCCCGGCATGACCGCATCGGCATAGTCGGCCGCGCGGTTCACCAGCGCCCGCTGCAGCCTGTAAAGGCCGAGATCGACTTCATCGATCGCGTCGCGCACCCAGAGCTTGAAATCGGTCGCGACCTGGTCGTTGCGCGAGCGGGCCGTGTGCAGCCGCCCCGCGACCGGGCCGATCTTCTCGGCGAGCCGGCTCTCGGTCGCCATGTGAATATCCTCGAGGCTCAGGTCGGTCGGCAGGTCGCCGGCCGCATATTCGTCGTCAATCTCTTCGAGACCCGCGATGATCGTCGCGGCGTCGGCCTCGCTGAGGATGCCCTTTGACGCGAGCATGGCGGCATGGGCGATGCTGCCCATGATATCCTGTTTCCAGAGGCGCTTGTCGAAGGGCAGCGAGGCATTTATCTCGCGCATGACGGCAGCGGGCCCAGCCGCAAAGCGGCCGCCCCACATGCTGTTCGCGCCTCCCGGTGCGTTGCTACCTTCGGAGTCTGCCATGCGTCCTTCAAATGCCCTGATTTCGGTTGCCGCGCTCGCTCTGGCGCTCGGCGGCTGCGATAAGCAATCCGGGCAGGGCGCGCAACAGGGCAACAACGCCGCGACCGCCGACGCGGTGACGAGCGACGAGGTCGCGCCGTCGGGGGCAGGCAATGCCGCCGAGCCGGGCGCCGACGCGCGTTTCAAGCATATCGTCGACCGCAGCCACAAGGGTGAAGCCATGCCGGATGTGACCTTCACCGGCCTCGGCGACAAGCCGACGACGCTCGCCAAGGAGGCGGGCGGCAAGCCGTTCGCGGTCAATCTCTGGGCGACCTGGTGCGCGCCCTGCATCGCCGAGCTGCCGGCGCTCGACAGCATGGCGGGCGCGGTCGCGGCCAAGGGCGTCAAGGTGATCGCCGTCGCGCAGGACCAGGGCAGCGCGGCCCATGTCGACTCCTTCCTGGCCACGCACAAATTCGCCAATTTGAAGCGCTATCTCGACCCCGACACGGGCCTCGGCTTCGCCTATGGCGCCACGCTGCCGACCACTGTGCTCTACGACGCGAAGGGCAAGGAAGTGGCGCGCGTGATCGGCGCGATCGAGTGGACCGGGCCGGAGGCGCAGGCGCTGCTCAAGGAAATCGGCGGCTGAGGCGGTCGTTTGTCGCTCCTCTTTCGTCATTGCAAGGGGCGAAGCTCCGAAGCAATCCAGTGGCAAACGCAGCACGCTGGATTGCTTCGTCCGGCTGCCGCCGGCCTCGCCATGACGGTTTCTGAACGGTCTCCTGTGAATCACTTCTTCCGGCTCTGCCTGTTGCTGCTCGGCCTGCTCGCCGCGCCGCTCGCTGCGCACCCCGTGCCGTTCAGCTATCTCGACCTCCATATCGAGAAGGACCGGATCGACGGCCAGCTTTCGGTCCATGTCTATGATTTCGAGCATGATCTCGGCATCACGCCGACGAATGCGCTGCTCGATCACGAGGTGTTCGAGCGCAACCAGTATCGCATCGCCAGGCTGATCGCGCCGCGCCTGTCGCTGGCGGCCGGCAAGCCGCTGGCGGTCAGCGTGACCGGCGTTCACCTCGACGGCGAGAAGCAGGCCGTGATCGTCAATCTGCGCGCGGTGACGCCGAGGCCCGGCAAGCTGACGGTCCATACCGATCTCTTCCCCTATGACGCCAAGCACCAGACGTTCGTGAATATCTACGAAGGCGAGACGCTGCGCAGCCAGTGGATCTTCTCGAAGGGCAGCAACGAGCGGACCTATTATGCCGGGACGACGGCGGGAACGCTCGCGGTCATCGGGACGTTCGTGCCCTCCGGCATCCATCACATATTGATCGGTCCCGATCACCTGCTCTTCCTGCTCGGCCTGATGTTGTTCGCGGGCAGCTGGATGCAGCTCATCCGCATCGTCACGGCGTTCACCATCGGCCATTCGATCACGCTGACGCTGGCCGCGCTCAATCTGGTGACGCCGCCCGCGACGCTGATCGAGCCGGTCATCGCGCTGACGATTGTCGTGATCGGCGTCGACAATCTGATGCGCGGCGAGGGCAAGGACCTGCGCGCCTGGGCGGCCTTCGCCTTCGGTCTCATCCACGGCTTCGGCTTCGCCAATGTGCTGCGCGAGTTCGGGCTGCCACAATATGCTCTCGGCTGGTCGCTTTTCTCGTTCAATGTCGGCGTCGAGATCGGCCAGCTCTGCGTGGTCGTGCCGCTGGCACTGGCGCTGCGGTCTCTCTGGAAACGCAATGATTTCATTGCAAAGCGCATGGCCGTCGCGGGATCGGTTGTTGTGATCGCCGCGGGCGGTTATTGGTTCATCGAAAGAACATTTTTCCCGGGGGGGATACTATGAAGAGAGCGATCGTTCTGTCGACCATCGCGGCAGTGGGCCTTGCGACCGCGGCGCTCTATGCGCAGCCGCGCGGCGGCGGCCTCCCCCCGATCGAGAAGATCCAGCCGGTCAAGGGCAATCTCTACAAGATCTTCGGCGCGGGCGGTAACACGACGGTGTTCGTGTCGAGCAAAGGCGTCGTCCTCGTCGACACCAAGCTCGCCAACAACGGCCAGCAGATTCTCGACCAGGTACGCACGGTGACCGACAAGCCGGTCATCATGGTCATCAACACCCATGTCCACCCTGACCACAATGGCTCGAACCAGTTCTTCAAGGACCAGAACGCCAGGCTCGAGGTCGTCCTGCAGGACAACAGCGCGGCCCTCGTGGCGAAGAACCGCACCTCGACCGACGGCCAGAAGCCGACCAGGACCTACAAGGACAGGCTATCGGTGCTGTCGGGCAAGGATCGCATCGACCTCTATTATTTCGGCGCCGGCCATACCAATGGCGACTCGTTCGTCGTCTTCCCGGCCCTGCGCGCCATGTGCATCGGCGATCTCATGGCCTGGAACATGGCGCCGCTGATCGATCCCGGCTCGGGCGGCAGCGTCGTCGCATTGCCCGACACGCTGGAGAAGGCGGTCAAGGGCATCAAGGGCGTCGACCTCGTCATCGAGGGCCATGGCTTCGTGAACAGCTGGGCCAATATCGTGACCTATGCCAGGTTCAACCGCGACCTGCTGGAGGAATCCAGGAAGGCGATGGCGGCCGGCGGCTGGCCCAAGGATGTGCTGGCGGCGCTCAAGGCCAAGCCCGAGTACAGGCTGCTGACGCAGGACAAGATGCTGCCGGGCCTCGAATATGGCGGCACGGCAAGCGGCCGCGTGCTGATCAATGCGCGCGTCGCCTTCCAGGAACTGCGCGGCCAGCCGATTACGACGAACTTCGCGGGCTTCCTGCCCGGCGAGCCGGGCGCGCCGCCTCCGGGTAGCCCGCGCCCGGGCGGCAACTGAGACCGACGCCCGGATTGACCGCGCCCGCCTGCACGGCCTAATGTCCGCCCGTGTCTATGCAGGAACTTGCCTGAACCGCTGAGCGTCCCGGCTTCTAGGGACGTGGCTGATGCCCGGCGCCATGTGCGGCTGGGCCTGTCTTCGTTTCAGCGACAGGTTTTTCCAGATGAACATTTCACGGGCGGAGCAGCGCGTGCTGCACGAACTCGCCAAGGGCGGGATCATTCGTCATTTCCGCGATGCGCGCGGACATGTCCACATGGTCGAGTGCGTGACGCGCGACGGCTTTATCCTGAGCGATTGCGACCTCGCGACCTTCGGCAAATTACGGCGGAAGCGGCTGATCGAGTCGCGTGACTCCAGCCCCTATCGCATTTCGCGGCTGGGCCGGGAGTCGGTGCGGCCGCAGCTGGATAATCGTTAGGCAAGCATAGCGAGTCGGCCGGTTGTTTCGGTGATTGCGCTGTTCGGGCAAGGACAGGCTGGACCCCGGCCTGCGCCGGGGAACGGTGACGTGTTCCAATGGGGCAATTGCCGTTGACTCTTTGTGCCCTTTTTAGAACATAAAGGGAACATGCATGAGTCGAGTCGTCTTCGCCCCGCGCTCAAGCGGGCCCTTGCCTTGTCGGCGCCGCTCGCGCCCGACAAGGGCCCGCTATGCCCCCTGGGTGCGGAGGCGGTCGACCGGGTGCTGGGCGGCGGGCTGGCCAGGGGCGCCTGTCACGAGCTGTTCGCGCGCGGCGAAGAAGGCGGCGCCAGCGCCTTGGGCTTCGGCCTGATGCTGGCGCAATGCCTGACGCGGGAAGGGTCGCAGGCCCTGCTCTGGCTGCGCGAGGAAAAGGTGCAGCGCAAGGCGGCGCTGAGCGGTCCCGGCCTTGCCGATCTCGGCTTCGACCCGGCGCGGCTGGTGCTGGGCGTGCTCCCCGATGCGAAGGCGCTGCTGCGCGCCAGCGTGGATGCGCTGCGCTGCCGGGGCGGCCTGGGACTCGTCTTGCTCGAAATGTCCGGCCATGTGCCGCTGCTCGACCTGACGGCGAGCCGCCGCATGGCGCTTGCCGCCGAAGCGTCGGGCGTATCGCTGTTGCTGCTGCGGACGGGCGGCGCCACGCCGGCGCCCAGCGCCGCACGGACACGCTGGGCGGTGGGGCCCGCGCCGTCGTTGCGGCTGGAGGCGGATGCGCCCGGCCATCCCATGCTCGCCGTCACCCTGCTGCGCCAGCGCGGCGGCCCGGCGGATTTCGACTGGACCCTGGAGTGGGATCGTGACGCAGGCCAATTCAGGCCGGCGGCGCTTCCTGGCACTCGTCTTCCCCTTTCTGGCGGCCGACCTGTTCCGGCTGCAGGCGCGGACGCCGATGGGGGCGAGTGCTGGCGCCTCGCCGGCTGACGACACGCAATCGCCGCACGTCTTCGCCGTGAAACAGCGCGGCGCCTTCCGCCTGCACGCGCTGGACGAGCGCGCGCTGGCGCTTGGCCTTGAGCCCGGCATGCCGCTGGCGGATGCGCGGGCACGCATCCCCGGCCTTGTCGACCTGCCGCACGATCCGGAAGGCGAGGCGTCGCTGATGGCGCGTCTCGCCGAGATGGCGCAGCGCTTCACGCCGATGGTCGAGATCGATCCGCCCGAGGGGCTGGTGCTCGATATCGAAGGCTGTGCGCATCTGTTCGGCGGAGAGGCGCGATTGGCAGAGGATGCCGCGCATTTCATGATCCGGCAGGGCATGCGGGTTTCTCATGCGCGCGCCGACAGTCCCGAGGCGGCCCTGGCTCTGGCCAGGCTGGGCCAGGGCTGCGACCGCGACGAAATGCGTGCCATCCGGCATCTGCCGCTTCTGGCCTTGCGCCTGCCGTCCGATGCGCTGCTTGCGCTGCGCCGGGCGGGCTTCACGTGCGTCGGCGATCTTGCCGACCTGCCGCCTGCGCCGCTCGCCGCACGCTTCGGCAGGGCGCTCGTGGATGCGCTCGACCGTCTGTTCGGCCGACAGGACAGCCGCATCGTCCCGCGCCGGGCCCTGCCGCCCATTTTCGCCGTGCGCCGTTTTCCCGAACCGGTGGCGCGGCTCGAGACGGTGATGCGCGTGCTGGACGAATTGCTGGAGACGGTCTGCGAGACATTGCGCGAGCGGCATGAAGGCGGCCGGCGCTTTGCGCTGCGCCTGTTCCGGAGCGATGGCGCGATGCGGGATCTGGCGGTCGAGACCGGCGCGCCTGTCCGGGATTCCGCCGTCGTGCTGCGCCTCGTCAACGAGCGCATCGATGCGCTGTCCGATCCGCTCGATCCCGGCTTCGGCTTCGACATGGTGCGCCTGACCGTGCCGTGGAGCGAAGCCCTTGTTGCCGAGCAGGCCGGGCTCATGACCGCTCCCGACGGCGCTCATGAACTGGCGGCGCTGCTGGATCGTCTGGGGACGCGGCTGGGCGCGCGGCGCTTCCGCCGCCTGGCGCCGCAGGGCAGCCATGTCCCCGAGCGCGAAACCCGGCTCATGGCATCGGCAGAGGCGGCTGTGGCATGGGAGGCGCCATTGCCTGGCGAGCCGCCGTTGCGGCCGCTCACGCTGTTCGATCCGCCCGAGCGCATCGAGGTGCTCGCGCAAGTGCCTGACGGACCGCCGCGCCAGTTCAGATGGCGCGGGACCGCGCATCGCATCGTCGCGCAGGAGGGGCCCGAGCGGATCGCTCCCGAATGGTGGCGGCGCCCCGGCGGGCATGACGCCAATCCGGGCCTCAGCCGCGATTATTATCGCGTCGAGGATGAAGGCGGGCAGCGCTTCTGGCTGTTCCGCCACGGTCTCTACGAGCGCGAGACCAGTGCCCCGCATTGGTATGTCCACGGGTTGTTCGCATGAGCCCGGAGACGGTATCGCCGCGCTATGTCGAGCTGGCCTGCACCACGGCCTACAGCTTCCTGCATGGTGCGAGCGCACCGGGAGACATGGTCAGGCATGCCGTGGCGCTCGGGCATGACGGCATCGGCATTGCCGATCGCAATACGGTCTCCGGCGTGGTTCGCGCCAAGATCGCGATCGACGAGCTGCGCGAGCAGGGCCTGCTGCCGGATGGCTTCCGGCTGGTGACCGGTGCGCGGCTCGTCTTCGCGGACGACACGCCGGACATCATCGCCTATCCCGCCACCCGCCATGGCTGGGGACGGCTGACGCGACTGCTCAGCCGGGGCAATTTGCGGGCGGAGAAGGGGGCGTGCGAGCTCTATCTCTGCGACCTCATCGAATTCATCGACGACTTGTTGCTGATCGCCATGCCCGGCGCGTCGCGGCTCCTGCTGCAGCGCCTGTCCTTCCATGCGCCCGGCCGGATCTGGCTGGGCGCGGTCATGAATCGCACCAGCCGCGATGCGCGCAGGCTGGCGGGCGCATGGCAATTGGCGCGGGAAGCGCAGGTGCCGCTGATCGCGCTCAACGATGCGCTTTATGCGGCGCCCGAGGACCGCCCCCTGCAGGACGTGATGACCGCGATCCGCCTGCACAAGACGGTGCAGGAAGCGGGCCGCGACCTCCTCGCCAATGCCGAGCGGCACCTGAAGCCGCGCGAAGACATGCGGCGCCTGTTCGCGCCCTGCCCGGACGCCCTGTTGCAGGTCGGAGTCCTGTTCGAGCGCATCGGTTTCCGGCTGGAGGACCTTCGCTACGAATATCCCCACGAACCGGTGCCCTATGGCTGGGAAGCGCAGGACTGGCTCGAGCATCTCGTCATGGAGGCGGCCCATGCGCGTTATGGCGACGTGCTGCCGGAAGAGGTGCAGAGACGCATCGACGAGGAATTCGCGCTCATCCGGAAGTGCAATTATCCGCACTATTTCCTGACGGTGCACGATATCGTCCGCTACGCCCGGCAATGCGAGCCGCCCATTCTCTGCCAGGGCCGGGGCAGCGCCGCGAACAGCATCGTCTGCTTCCTGCTCGGCGTGACGTCGGTGGATCCCGCCAAGCACAAGCTGCTGTTCACGCGCTTCCTGTCGGACAATCGCGGCGAGCCTCCGGACATCGACGTCGACTTCGAGCATGAGCGGCGCGAGGACGTGATCCAGTATATGTACAAACGCTATGGCCGCGAGCGGGCGGGCATTGCCGCGACCGTCATCCATTATCGTGCCCGCAGTGCCGTCCGCGAGGTGGGCAAGGCGCTGGGGCTCAGCGAAGACATGACCAGCCGCATGTCGAGCACGATCTGGGGCAGCTATGCCTCGACCTACGAACGGGAGCGTGTCCTCGAGAGCGGCTTCGATCCGGACAGTCCGGATATCGCCCGGCTCAATCATTTCGTGCAGCGCATCCTGAATCTGCCGCGTCATCTTTCGCAGCATGTGGGCGGGTTTGTGCTGACCCAGGGACGCCTCGACGAGATGGTTCCCATCCACAATGCCGCGATGGAGGATCGCACCTTCATCGAATGGGACAAGGACGACATCGACGCGCTCGGGCTGATGAAGGTCGATGTTCTGGCCTTGGGCATGCTGACTTGCCTCGCCAAGGGTTATGCATTGATGCGGAAGCATGGCCTTGGCGATCATACGCTGGAGACCGATCTCGAATCGGAAGATCCGGCCGTCTACGGGATGCTCCAGCGGGGCGACAGCATCGGCGTCTTCCAGGTGGAGAGCCGGGCCCAGATCAACATGCTGCCGCGCCTCAAGCCCAAGACTCTCTACGACCTGGTCGTCCAGGTCGCGATCGTCCGGCCTGGTCCGATCGAAGGCGACATGGTGCATCCCTATCTGCGCCGCCGCTGCGGCGACGAGACCGTCGACTATCCTTCGCCCGCGCCGCCCCACGACCCCAATGAGCTTCGAGAGCTTCTCGGAAACACCTATGGCGTCCCGCTCTTTCAGGAGCAGGCGATGAAGCTGGCCATCACGGCCGCAGGGTTCAGCAACAAGGATGCCAATGGGCTGCGCAAGGCGATGGCGACCTTTCGCAATGCCGGGACAATCCATCATTATCGCGACAAGATGGTCAACGGCATGGTCGGGCGCGGTTATCGGCAGGATTTTGCCGAGCGCTGCTTCAGGCAGATCGAAGGCTTCGGTTCGTACGGGTTTCCGGAGAGCCATGCGCAAAGCTTCGCGCGGCTGGTCTATGTCTCGGCTCGGATGAAGTGCCATCACCCGGCGGTGTTCGCCTGCGCGCTGCTGAATTCGCAGCCTATGGGCTTCTATGCGCCCGCCCAGCTCGTGCGCGATGCCGCCGAACATGGTGTCGAGATCCGGCCGATCGACGTCAATGCGAGCGGCTGGGACAATGGGCTGGAGTCCAGTCTTGACGCCACTTCTCACCTGGAAGGAGGGCGTTTGGGCAAGTCTTCCCACCTCGCCCTCCGCCTGGGCTTTCGCCAGATCGGCGGGTTCAGCGATGATTGGGGCGAGCGGATCGAGGCGGCGCGCAAGAACGGCCCTTTCACCAGCGTCGAGAATCTCGCTCGCCGTGCCGGCCTGCCGTCGCGCGCGCTGCATTTGCTGGCCGATGCCGATGCCTGCCGTTCCCTGGGGCAGGACCGGCGGCGGGCGCTGTGGGAGGTGCGGCGCACGCCGACCGACGAACTGCCGCTCTTCGCCGCCGCGCGTGCGCGTGAGTCGGGCGCAAGTGAATTGGGGAGAGAGCCGGCGATCGACCTCAAGGCCATGACGCTCGGCGAGCATGTCGCCGCCGATTACCAGACGCACCGGCTTTCATTGAAGGCGCATCCGATGAGGCTCCTGCGTCCGTTCTTCGATGCGGAAGGCGTCACCCCCAGCATCGGGCTCAAGACGGCGAAGAACGGTGCTCATGTCCGGGTCGGCGGGGTGGTGCTGGTCCGCCAGCGGCCCGGCAAGGGCAATGCCATCTTCATCACGCTCGAGGACGAGGATGCGATCTGCAACGTCCTGCTCTGGGCTCGCACCTTCGAACGCTATCGGTTGCCGGTGATGAGCGCGCGGCTGATGATCGTCGATGGTGCGCTCCAGCGCAGCAAGGAGGGCGTCATCCATGTCATGGGCACGCGCGTCCTCGATCGCACCGACCTGCTTGCCCGTCTCTCGGATGCGCACGAGCCCAGGACGACGCTGAGCCGCGCCGACGTCTTCCTCAATCCCGCAAACCCGCGCCATGCCGCCGCGCCCCGCCAAAGCGCTCCAAGACTTCACCAGCATCCGCGCAATGTGCGGCTGCTGCCCAACTCACGGGATTTCCATTAGGACTCCGCTTGCGCAGAGCTGAAGCATCATTGCGAGCGACGAAGCCGCGCTCGCAATGACGAGCGGTTCGACATCGATGGATCAGCCTCTGGCGGACATAGGAGGCAAACCCGCGAGCCCCGGTCGACAGCCCGGTTGACGGACGCCCGCCCGCCCCGCACAAGAACGCCCGGGTGGGGTGGAGAAGGACAGGCGCGTGATCGCGATGGAGAGGACGAGTGCCGGCTGCCGGGCCGTGCCGGCCAGGCGGAGGCCGTCATGAACGGCCCCGCGACTCATGCGGATCTTTACCAGGCCGCGCGACGGAGCATCCCGCGCTTCCTGTTCGACTATGTCCAGGGCGGCAGCTTCGACGAATTGACGCTCGCCCGCAATCGCGCCGCGCTCGAGGCGGTGAAGCTGCGCCAGCGCGTGCTCACCGCCATCGGCGACATCGACATGTCGACCGCGCTGTTCGGCCAGACGCTCGCCATGCCCTTCATGCTCGCGCCGATCGGCATGGCCGGCATGCTGTCGCGGCGCGGCGAGGTGCAGGCCGTGCGTGCCGCCCGGGCGCAGGGCGTGCCCTTCATCCTGTCGACGGCCTCGGTCTGCGCGATCGACGAGGTGTCGGCGACCGGCATTCCTTTCTGGTTCCAGCTCTACATGGCCAAGGATCGCGGCTTCGTGATCGACTTGCTGGGACGCGCGAAGGACGCGGGCTGTCCGGTGCTGGTCATGACCGTCGACCTGCCGCTGCCCGGTCCCCGCTATCGCGACCAGCGCTCGGGTCTCTCGGGCCCCGCGAGCCTCTGGGGCCAGTGGATCCGCTGGCGCTCGATCTTCGCGCATCCGGGCTGGGCCGTGAATGTCGGCCTGCGCGGACGCCCGCACGCACTCGGCAACGTCGCACCGCTCATGAATGGCCGGGTGCGGCTCAAGGATTTCCTGCGCTGGAGCGGCCAGAATTTCGATCCGTCGGTGAGCTGGAAAGACCTCGAATTCCTCCGCGCGCATTGGCCGGGGCCGATGGTCATCAAGGGCATTCTCGATGTCGAGGACGCGAAGATCGCGGCCGATATCGGCGCCGAGGGCATCGTCGTTTCGAACCATGGCGGGCGCCAGCTGGATGGCGCACCTGGCACGGCGCAGGCCCTGCCGGACATAGCGGCGGCGGTGGGCGACCGCCTCACCGTGCTGGCCGATGGCGGTGTGCAGGGCGGGCTCGACATCATCCGCATGCTCGGGCTTGGCGCCAAGGGCGTGCTGGCGGGGCGAGCCTGGGCCTATGCGCTGGCGGCCGGCGGCGAAGCCGGTGTCGCCGCGATGCTGTCACGCGTCGCGGCCGAGCTGCGCACGGGCATGGCGCTGACCGGCTGCAAGACCATCGGCGACATCGGGCCGCAAGTTCTTGCAGAGAGCTAGACTCCGATTCAGCGCGCCCCATCGTCATTGCGAGACCGGCTTGAGCCGGGCGAAGCAATCCAGGGGCGGGCAAGATCGGGCTGGATAGCCGCGCGACTTCGTCGCTCGCAATGACGACTTGGTTCTGCTGGATTAGACGGTAGGCCGAATTACCGGAAGGCCGGAACTACCAGAAGGAACGCCGATTGAGCTCGTGGCCGAAGGCGAGGATCGAGACGCCGGCAATTGTATAGGCGGTCTCCATGATGCCGTGGTCCAGCGTCATCGCGCCGGCCATGACGCCGAGGCCGATGCTGCCCACCGCGACCGGCAGCAGCATGCCGTGGCGCATGGCGCCGTGACCCAGCGCGACCGCGCCCAGGACCATGGCGATGCTGAGGCCGACTTCGTGGACGATGGGCGCCGTGAGCAGGCTCGCCGCGGACGAGAGCAGGACCACCGCCACGGCGGTCGCCATGCAGTGAATCGCGCACAGGCCCGAAAGGCCGATGGCGAGCTGGTCGAGGCGACCGAAGCGAGAGTTTGCGAAGGTTGGCATGGGAGCCTTCATTTAGCCCCATCGAGGTCAAGATACAACATCACACTGAATATTCGATGCCTATCGGCCGGGCGCTGTGCCGGACTTGCATCCGCCGGACACGGGGCGCATGGGAGCGGCCATGACGAAGACGGCAAAGAGCGGCCTCACAGGCGGGATTCATATGGACGATCACGGGAAGAATCTCGGGGCGGCGCGCGCTGGACGGCCACGCGCGCTGGCGAGCTGGCTCTTCGCCATTGCGGGCCTCATCCTGGCCATGGTGGTGATCGGCGGGATCACGCGACTCACCGAATCGGGGCTTTCGATCACGCAATGGAAGCCGGTGACGGGCACGCTTCCCCCGCTCAGTGCGGCCGACTGGCAGGCCGAGTTCGACGCCTACAAGCACAGCTCGCAATATGTGCTGATGAACCAGGGCATGACGCTCGCCGCGTTCAAGCACATCTATTTCTGGGAATATGTCCACCGCCTGCTCGGGCGGCTGATCGGCGTCGCCTTTGCCCTGCCGCTCATCTGGTTCTGGATCCGCAAGGCGATTCCCTCCGGCTATGCGAGTCGGCTGGTCGTACTGTTCATTCTGGGCGGCGCGCAGGGCGGCATCGGCTGGCTCATGGTCAAAAGCGGCCTGACCGACCGCGACAATGTCGAGCCGGCCATGCTTGCCGCGCATCTCGGCATGGCGCTCATCCTGATGGCGGCGATCGTCTGGACCGCCTGCGACCTGCTGGACGATGCGCGCGGCGCGACGCGCAAGGCGCGGATCACCGGCTTCGGAGCGCTGACCGTGGGACTGCTCTTCGTGCAGATCCTGTTCGGCGCGATCGTCGCCGGCCTGCGCGCAGGCTATGTCGCCAACACATGGCCGCTGATGAACGACCATGTCGTGCCCGAAGGCATCATGTGGTGGGGCAGCCTCTGGCGGACGATCACGAGCGACCCCTATCTCATCCATTTCATCCATCGCTGGTGGGCCTGGGCTGCTGCGGTCGCGCTGTTCCTGCTGGCCCGGCGCCTCAACCGGATCGGCGCGACGCGACTTGCCTTCGCGCTCGTCGCGATCACCTTGCTGCAGATCGTGCTCGGCATCGCGACGGTGATCACCGGCGTGGCGATGGGGCTGGCGGTCTGTCACCAGCTTGTCGGCGCCGCGCTGCTCGGCGCCGCGGTGATGGCCGCGCACCGCCTGGGACGGGCGGCTTGAAGGACATCGCGATCGTCTACGTCACGTTCGGCGATCGCGCCTCGGCCGAGCGCGCGGCCAACGAGATGGTCGAGCGCCGTCTCGCCGCCTGCGCCAACATCCAGTCGCCGTGCCTGTCCATCTATGTCTGGAATGGCGAGACGGCGCGGTCGGAGGAAGTGCCTGTCCTGTTCAAGACCGGCCTGGAGCGCCGCGCCGCGCTGATGGCGGCCCTGGCCGAAGTGCACGGCTATGACCTGCCGGCGATCAGCAGCTGGGACGCCGTCACCGGCGACGATTATGCGGATTGGGTGGACGCCGGGAGCCGTGACGACCGATAGGGTATCCAGATACCTGCCAGCAAATGGGCGCTTTTTCTTGACTTCCGGGCCTCGAATCGTCATTGGCCACGCAACAGCGGCGCCCTTGCGGGTGCCGTTTCGTTTTCCAGAAGTTTCCATTTCGGAGGTCAACAGAGGCCCATGGCCATCAAGACGCTCACCAAGGTGACGAAGCCGGCGACCCCGGCGACCGTCGACAAGAAGTGGCTGCTGATCGACGCGGAGGGCCTCGTCGTCGGCCGCGCCGCCACGATCATCGCCAACA
>JAGIAZ010000002.1:31778-198248 GCA_017744605.1 Sphingobium sp.
CGTCGAGCGCATGATCCCGCGCGGTCCGCTCGGTCGCCAGCAGATGCGCAACCTGCGCATTTTCGCCGGCACGGCGCATCCGCACGAAGCCCAGAACCCCGAAGTGCTCGACATCGCGTCGCGCAACCGCAAGAACAAGGTGGGTGCCTAATGTCCGACACCGTCAATTCGCTTTCCGACCTGCAGACCCTCGGTGAAGGCGTCGAGGCTGCGGCTCCGGTCGTCAACCAAGCGCCGACGCCGCTGCGTCAGCAGGAGCTCGACAAGCAGGGCCGCGCTTATGCGACCGGCCGCCGCAAGGATGCCGTCGCACGCGTCTGGGTGAAGCCCGGCACCGGCAAGATCACGGTCAACGGCCGTGATCAGGAAATCTATTTCGCGCGTCCGACGCTGCGTCTCGTCATCAACCAGCCCTTCACCGTCACCGAGCGGACCGGCCAGTATGATGTCGTCTGCACCGTCAAGGGTGGCGGCCTTTCCGGCCAGGCCGGTGCGGTCAAGCATGGCATTTCGCAGGCGCTCAGCAAATATGAGCCGGCCCTGCGCAGTGCGGTCAAGGCCGAGGGCTTCCTGACCCGCGACAGCCGCACCGTCGAGCGCAAGAAGTACGGCCGCGCCAAGGCGCGCCGCAGCTTCCAGTTCTCGAAGCGCTAAGCGTTTCGCCTCAAATCATGTGGACGGGGGCTGCCTGAATGGGCGGCCCCCGTTCTTTTGGGCCTATGACGCCTCAGGCGCGCTCTGGTCCGGCAATGCCGCGGTCTCGGCCTTGCCATTCTTCGGCGGCTTGCCTGATCTGGCTGGCACGACCGGCACCTGCGCTTCCGGTTGGTCCGATGCGGGGCCGACCAGCCCGTCAAGTGACCGGCCATCCAGCCCAAGGTCCTTCATCAACCCGTCGATGATCGGTGCTTGCGCGCGATAGGAAAGCGCGGCTGCCAAAGCATCGCTGGCGAGATTGCCGCTGCCCGCCGGGGCACCCGCCGCCCGCCCCGCGCCATTGCCGTTCGCGCCGCCGGTCAGGCCATCAACCTGGACGATCTTGATCGACTCGATGGCCTCGAGCGGTTTGGCGGACTCGCGGACGAGATCCGGCAGCACCTTGAGCAGGGCCAGCTTCATCTGCAGCGACACCTGGTCTGATGACAGGAGGTTCGCGGCCTCGTTGATGGCGCGCTGGCCGGCTGCCTCGACCTCGAAGCGCACGCGTGCAGCTTCGGCCCGCAATCTCTCCGCGTCAGCCTCGCCCTGGGCGCCGAGCTTGACGGCTTCGGCGCGGTTCTTGGCCGCGTCCTTTTCCGCTTCGGCTTCGACCTTGACCTTGATGGCATCGCGCTCGGCGACTTTAGCGGCCTCGATCAGCTCGATGCGCTTCTGGCGGTCGGCGATCTCGGTTTCACGAGACGTGGTGACTTGCTCCTCGGCCGCGACGGCCTTGGCGCGGGCGGCGTCGGCCTCGGCGCTTGCCTGGCTTTCCTCGCGACTTTTGTTCTGGACCGCGATCTGCTGCTCCTGCCGGGCAATGGCTAGCGCTTGTTCCTGCGCGATCTTGGCCTCTTGAACCGCGCGATCGGCCTCGATCTGCTGGCTGTCGATGATCCGCTTGGCCTCAATTCGCGCCTGCTCCGCTTCCTGGCTGCGCTTGGCTTGCTCGCTGGCGACCTCGGCCGCCTGCACTGCCCGGCGCATCTCAACCTCACGCTCCTGCTCGAGTTTGGCGAACTCATTGTCGCGAGAGATCTGAAGCGATTGCTGCGAGGCTTGCAGATTCTTGCTCTCGATCTGGACGCGCGTGTCCTGCTCGATGTCGTTTCGTGCCTTCTTGCGCAGCTCGATCTGCTCGGTAAGCTTGGTAAGGCCCTCGGCATCGAAGGCGTTGTTGGCATTGAAATGCTCGATGGACGTCTGGTCGAGGCCGGTCAGCGAAACCGATTCGAGCTCAAGGCCGTTCATCGCGAGATCGGACGAGGAGACCTGCTGGACCTTCTGGACGAACTCGGCACGCTGTTCATGAAGCTGGTTCATGGTCATGCCGGCGGCCACCGAGCGCAGCGCGTCGACGAACTTGCCTTCGACCAGATCCTTCAGCGCCTCGGGCTGCATGGTGCGCATGCCGAGCGTCTGCGCTGCCATGGCGATCGCGCCCGCATCGGGGCGCACGCGGACGTAGAATTCCGCCTTCACATCGATGCGCAGCCGGTCGAGCGTGATTAACGCATCGGTATTCTTGCGCTCCACGGCGAGGCGCACAGTGTTCATGTTGACCGGCATGGTCTCGTGGAGGACCGGCAGGACCAAGGCGCCGCCATTGATGACGACCTTCTCTCCGCCGAAACCGGTGCGTACGAAACCGACTTCCTTGGTCGCGCGCTTGTAGAGCCGCGTGATCGTGATCGCGAACACCAACAGCACGAAAAAGATGGCTGCTGCCCAAATGGCGATGGTGATCATCTGGCTGGTCAAGAATTCCATACCCCCCTCCTCAATCGCCCGCCGTCAGAAATGGCGGGTCACAGGCTATTGCGTAAAAACGGTCTCCTTCGCGGCGGACGAGCAAGACCTCGTCGCCCTGATGGAACATCGTGCCGTCCTCATGCGGCTCCACCATGACGAGGTGCATCTGGCCGGTCTCGTCCTTCACCATGGCCCGCGCAGGATTGTTCCGCGAGGCCGTGCCGATCTCGATCCGGCCGCGCCGCGCCAACAGTGCTTCGATGTCGATGGCGCTCGTCTCATCCTTCGGCCAGATGTGCGCGAGCGGGCGCGACAGCAGCCCGGTCACCGGCAGCGCGCCGAGCAGCGTCAAGCCGCTGGCAGGCAACGCCGGCAGCATGTGACCGGTCATGCCGTCGGCCAGTTGCTGCAGCGTCAGGCCACCCAGTCCGAAAACGGCCAGCAGGACCGAGAGCCAGGCCAGCAGCGGCAAGCGTCCGATGCCGAGCAGACTCGCGAGCCCGGCGCCGACATCGGTCTCGGCATGCAAGTCCGGATGATCGAGATCGGCATGGCCGAGATGCGCCAGGCCAACGACCTGCGCCAGTGCCAGCAGCGCAAGCACCGCCAGCGCCACCATGAAGGGCGTGTTTTCAGGCGCGAACAGGATTGGCAAAATCTCTCCCCCAGATGGGGAAGCTAACAGATTTGTCTGCTCCAGCAATGCCTTGCCTGCCGTTGCGGCGTGATCGGCTGTTTCGAGGCGTGACAGTGTCGCGATCCGCCTTGCAGCGCGCGCCATATTGCCCGCATCCCGAGCCGATGCTAACCGCTCCCTCATGCAAGCACCGCCCGAGATCATCCGCGTCCATGCCCGCCGAGTCGCCTGCGACGGTTCCGGGCACGGCATTCCCGCCGCCCTTGGTCATCCGCGCGTCTTCCTCGAGATTGACGAGCATGGCTATGTCGACTGCGGCTATTGCGACCGCCGCTTCGTGCTCAAGGGCGGCGTGGCGGACACGCCGGACCTGAAGGACAGGCCCGACATATCCTCCGGCGCCAGCCTTTAGGCGCTGACCCTCAACGCAGCCAGACGTTGCGCCGGCACGGATCGCCTGTTCGAGCCGCGTGCGCGCTTCGGTCGCCCGCATGGCCAGGGCGAAAACGAGGGGAACGGACTCCCGTCGGCGCACGTTTTCACCTCGGGCCAGCGCGGTTGTCACTGGGTTTCAGGCATGTCGTCGAGGGCGGCCACGCCGGACGAAGGCCGCCATGCATAATTTCATGCCGTGGCCCGTTGCAGGCCGGAGCGCTGGAGTGACTGCATGACGGGGATTCGGCTGGGCATCGATTTCGGCGGCACCAAGATCGAGATCGCCGCGCTCGACCCGGGCGGCGCCATCCTGCTGCGCGAGCGCATCGCCAATCCCGGCTCCTATGAAGCGGCGGTGCTGGCCGTCAAGGCGCTGGTCGAGGCGGCAGAAGGCGCGATCGGCGACAGGCCGGGATCGATCGGGCTCGGCGTGCCGGGCTCGCCCAGCCCGCGCACCGGACTCATCCGCAACGCCAATTCGACCTGGCTGAACGGCCGCCCGTTCAAGGACGATCTGGAAACGGCGCTCGGCAGGCCCGTACGCATGGCCAACGATGCCAACTGCCTTGCGCTGTCCGAGGCGCGGGATGGCGCCGGGGCGGGCAAGGACAGCGTCTTCGCGGTCATCCTCGGCACGGGCTGCGGCGGCGGCCTGGTCATTGCGGGGCAGCTGGTGGAGGGGGCGGGCGGCATTGCCGCCGAACTGGGTCATACGCCCTTGCCCTGGCTGAAGTCTGACGAATATCCCGGCCCGGCCTGCTGGTGCGGCCTCCAGGGCTGCCTCGAGACCTGGATTTCGGGAAGCGGCTTCCAGCGCGATTTCGAGGCGCGCACCGGCCAGGCGCTTTCCGCCCGACAGATCGCCGAAGCGGCGCACGCGGGGGACGATGCCGCGCGAGCCGCGCTCGACGCTTATATCGACCGGCTGGGCCGCGCGCTCGCCATGGTCGCCAATATCGTCGATCCCGCCTGTTTCGTGCTCGGCGGCGGCATGTCCAATGTCGAGGAAATCTATGCGCCGCTGCCTGCCATTATAGGCCGCTATGCCTTTTCAGACCGCTGGGAGGGCGAAGTCCTGCAGGCGCGCTGGGGCGACAGCTCCGGCGTGCGCGGCGCGGCGATGCTGTGGGACAGGGCGGCCTGAAGCATTTTCAGATCAGGCGGAATCCCCTGACGGCCCGGAAAAGGCGATAATCGAACGAAAAGCGGCGCCGGGATGACCCGGCGCCGTCCTTGTTCCCGGCTTCAACCGGAATTCAGCTCAAAGCGCAGCGACGGCCTTGGTCAGGCGGCTGAACTTGCGCGAGGCGGTGTTCTTGTGCAGCACGCCGCGCGCCACGCCGCGAGCCAGCTCGGGCTGTGCAGCGGTGAGAGCAGTCTGCGCCGCCGCCTTGTCGCCTGATGCCAGGGCCGACTCGACCTTCTTGACGAGCGTGCGGATGCGGCTCACGCGGCTGCCGTTGATCTCGGCGCGGCGCTGGTTGCGACGGATGCGCTTCTTAGCCTGAGGCGTATTTGCCATTTAGAGTCCTCAAATCGTAAAATCTGTTGCACGGAACGCGGCGCGACTCTGCAAGTCTGCATAGCCAAAGCCCCGCGCGAAGGCCGGGCCATTAGCTGCCAAAGACCGAATCGTCAACCCGGATAGACCCGCGAAAGCGTCAAACCTCCCGCCTCGCCGCCCCGCCCGGCCACCACAGGCCGATGGTGTCGTTGGCGGCCGGGGCGGGAGGTCTGCAGCAAGGCCTCAAAACACCTTGTCGAAGACGGTCTGCAGACGCGCCAGGCTGGCGTCGACATCCTTGAGCTTGTCGAGCCCGAACAGGCCGAGGCGGAAGCTCTTATAGTCCGGGCCCTCGTCGACCATCAGCGGCACGCCGGCGGCGATCTGATAGCCCAAGGCGAGGAACGTCTTGCCTGCCTGGATGTCCGGATCGCTCGTATAGGACACGACCACGCCCGGTGCGCCGAAGCCCTCCGCCGCGACCGACTTGATGCCGCGCTCGGCGAGCATCCTGCGCACGGCATTGCCCTGTTCCCACTGCGCGGCGGCGAGGCGCTCGAAGCCGAGCGCCTTGGTCTCCAGCATCGCGCCGTGGAAGGTGCGGAGCGCATCGGTCGGCATGGTGGCGTGATAGGCATGGCCGCCGTTCAGATAGGCTTCCATGATAGCGTTCCACTTGGCGAGGTCGCAGGCAAAGCTGGTCGACCTGGTCGCGCGGCACCTTTCCAGCGCGGCCTCGTTCATCATGACGAGACCTGCGCAGGGCGGTGCCGACCAGCCCTTCTGCGGCGCGGAGATCAGCACGTCGACGCCGCTCATCTCCATGTCGACCCAGACACAGCCCGAGGCGATGCAATCGAGCACGAACAGCCCGCCCACCTCGTGCGTCGCATCGGCGACGGCGCGGAGATAGTCGTCCGGCAGGATCATGCCCGATGCGGTCTCGACATGCGGGGCAAAGACGAAGGCGGGCTTCTCGGCGCGGATCGCGGCAACGACCTCGTCGATCGGCGCGGGCGCGAAGGGCGCGTCGCTGTCGCCATTGCCGGTGCGGCGCGCCTTCATCACGATTTCCGCGCTCGGAATCGATCCCGCCTCGAAGATCTGCGTCCAGCGATAGGAAAAGAAACCGTTGCGGATGACGAGCACCTTCCGGCCCGTCGCGAACTGGCGCGCCACGGCCTCCATGGCGTAGGTGCCGCCGCCCGGCACCACCACGGCGCGCTCGGCATGATAGACCTCGCAGAGGGTCGCATGGATGTCGCGCATCACCTGCTGGAAGGCGAGGCTCATATGGTTGAGCGAACGGTCGGTGAAGACCACCGAATATTCGAGCAGACCGTCGGGGTCGATGTCGGGGCGCAAGCCGGGCATGGGGTGTCTCCTTAGACTCGCCCGACGCGATTTCACCATTGGGGCAGGGTGTCAAACCTTTCCCAATGGCACCTCGTCATTCCGCGACCCGAAGCGCGACCGCAGGTCAATGCGGGAACCCCGGGCTCGGTCGTGCCGACGGCGCCATGGCCTGCGCATATTTTGCAGGCACGAGTTTTCCGATCAGCACCGCCACCACCGCGACGCAACCGAGATGGAGCAGCCATCCCGTCATGAAGCCCCCTGTAGCGTCGTGCAGGACCGCCACGATCCATGGTGGAAGCGCCGCGATCATGAACCCGCCACCTTGCATCAGCGCCGACAATGTCCCTGCTTCGACGGGATCGGGCAGATGGTCGAGCGCGACGATCATCATGAGCGAGAAACAGCCGCCCAGCCCTGCGCCGAGCGATGCGGCGAGGACGACCGGCGCGATCTGCGGGGCGAAAGCCAATCCGGCAAAACCGATGGCCTGCATTGCGAGCGTCAGCCACAGCCAGCCGCGACGATCGTCACCTCCGCGTGCGGCGATGGGGAGAAGCAGAGCCGCAGCCGCCTGACCGATCGCCAGCGTGGCGAGCATGCTGCCGCTTGCCGCCGCGCTGTGCCCCTGATCCTGATAATAGGGCGCCAGCCAGGCCACCGCCGAGGCATAGCCGCCGTTCACCAGTCCGAAACAGGCCATCAGCAACCATATGCGTGGGCGACCGAGCAATGCGGACATGGTTCCGCGCGCCGCACGGGATGGATCATCGCGCGGCAGGACGGGGACAAGCGCAAGCGCGGCGATCGCTGGCGCCGCAAGCGCGGCCAAGCCGACGCGCCAGCTTCCCGAGAGCTGAGCGAGAAGCGGCGTTGCCTGTGCGCCGAGCGCGCCACCACCCATCAACATCGCCGAATAGAGGCCCATGACGATCGCGACCCGCTGGGGGAAATCTCGTTTGATGAGGCCGGGAAGGACGGCCTGGATGATCGCGACGCCGCTACCGCAAAGCACCGCCGTCCCGAGCAGGAGCCCGCCTCCGGTCGCGAACAGGCGGATGAAGGACCCCGCGGCCAGCGACATCAGCGCCAACGCAATCAGCCGGCGCGGCGGCATCGCGCGTTGAAGCAACGGTCCGACAAAGGCGCCGATCCCCATAAGGAGCATGGGGAGAAGCGTCAGTAACGCCATGCCCTGCAGACCCAATCCGGTGGTCTTGTCGATGTCGCCGGTCAGCGGCCCGACACCAGTCATGAATGGCCGCAGATTGAGGCCGATCAGCGCGATGGCCGCGAGCGGAAGGAAGCGCACTCCCGTCGCTCTCATCCTGCATTGGCCCGTTGCGCGCGCTGCCAGTCGGCATAGAGGCGGGGTTCGGCCCGCGCCGCCTCCGGGACATGGCGGATCGTCATCGACTGTTCGGCAAAGGGTTTCGCTAGATCGGCGTAGATGGCCGCGGTCGACAGGCCATAGGGTGCGCCGTCCTCGTTCGAATAGGCATAAGCGACCTCGGCAACACCGGACAGGCGCATCGCCGCCATGCACATCGGACAGGGATGGCCGCTGGCGAAGACCTGGCAGCCGCCGAGGTCGGGCGAACCCAGCACCCGGCTCGCGGCACGGATCGCGCAGAGCTCGGCATGCGCGGTCGGGTCGCCCGTCGCCAGGATCTCGTTGACCCCGGTCGCGATGACAATGCCGTCCTTCACCACCACGGCACCGAAGGGGCGACCGCCACGCTCGGCGTTCGCCCGGGCGAGGGCGATCGCCTGTTGGAGGAAACGCTCGGCGATATCGGTCATGCTGTTCCTTTCCAATATCCCCCGGTGCAGGTCGTGGAGCCGCTCGGCAGCAATATGCAAGGGACATTGGTGTCAGGGGCAGCCTGTCCTGGCATGTGCGCTCCGCTCCTTGCAGCGCTTTCCCGGCCTTCCGGGTCTTGGCGGTGTGCATTGGTGGAAGCGCATGCCCCAGTCATGCGGCTGGCCGGCGCTAAAACGCCTTCTCCCATTCTGCCGGGCTGAAGCCCAGCAATGCGCCGCCGTCCTGTTCCACGATGGGGCGTTTGATCGCTGATGGGTTCTCCATCATGATCGCTATGGCCTTGGCTGCGTCCAGATCGGCCTTCATCGCGTCGGGCAGCTTCTTGAAGGTGGTGCCGGCACGATTGAGCACCTTTTCCCAGCCGAACCGATCCACCCATTCCGCCAGCCTGTCCGCATCGATGCCGCTCTTCTTGTAGTCGTGAAACGCATAATCGACACCGCGCTCCGTAAGCCAGGAGCGAGCCTTCTTGACGGTATCGCAGTTGGGAATCCCGTACATGGTGACGGCCATTTCACTGCCTCGGATCATTTTATAGGTGAAAATCAGGAAGTTATTCCGCGGAAAATTCCGTCTACACCCCTTGCATCCGGCCCGCAATTGGAGATGCCGCGCCGGGTGAGGGTTTGGGCCTTATGTCAACATGGAGATGTTGGCGATGTCTTGCCGCGATCGGCGGGGGTTCCTCGGCCATGTCGTCTTCGGGCGCGTCAACGCGACCCGCTTCACGGCCGCCTGTCCGCTTCGGGAAGCTCGAACCGGTCGGCAAGGGTGAGCTTGTCGAGCACCGCCGCGGTCTCGTCGCGCACCCGGATCATGATGCGGCGCAGCTCGCATTCTTCCTCGGGCAGGCAGTTCTTGCATGTCTCGTGCGCATAGCGGCTGGCGCAGGGCACGAGGGCGAGCGCGCCATCGGTCATGCGCAAGATATCGCCATAGCGGATGTCGATCGGCGGCAGCGCGAGCCAGTAGCCGCCGTCGCGTCCGCGCATCGTCGCGACAATGCCGGCGCGCGACAGCTCGGAGAGAATGACGGTCAGGAACTTGGCGGGAATATTCTGCGCGGTCGCGATCTCGCTGAGCTGGATCGGACCCTCGCCATAATGCCGCGCCAGGTGCTGAAGTGCGCGGATCGAGTAGCGAGTGCGTTGCGAAAGCATGCCAACCACATTGGCAGAGAATGTGGCGGGCGCAAGGCAGAAGGCGCCGTTTTTCATCCCTCCCCTTCAGGGGAGAGGAAAGGGGTTGGGGCGATGCGCAGCATCGCTCGCAAAGTGCATGGTCGGCCGGGTCGCAGCACCACCCCCCAACCCCTCCTCCAAGGAGGAGGGACCAAGAGCGTCAGGCCGCGGCCTTGCGGCGCTCGGCCAGTTCCTCGCTCACCATCTCGGCAAGTAGGAAGGCGAGCTCGATGCTCTGCGCGGCGTTGAGGCGCGGGTCGCAATGGGTGTGATAGCGGTCGGCTAGGCTCTGCTCGGTCACATCGACCGCGCCGCCCGTGCATTCCGTCACATTCTGCCCGGTGAGCTCGGCATGGATGCCGCCGCCGAAGCTGCCCTCGGCGCGGTGCACGGCGAAGAAGCCGCGCACTTCGGCGAGGATGCGCTCGAACGGGCGCGTCTTGTAGCCGTTGGGCGCGGTGATGACGTTGCCGTGCATCGGGTCGCAGGACCAGACCACCGGATGTCCCTCGCGCATGACAGCGCGAACGAGCGGCGGCAGGCCGGACTCGATCTTGTCATGGCCGTAGCGCGTGATGAGCGTGATGCGGCCCGCCTCCCGCGCCGGGTTGAGCTCGTCGAGCAGGCGCAGCAGCACGTCCGGCTCGAGGCTGGGCCCGACCTTCATGCCGACCGGATTGCCGATGCCGCGCATATATTCGACATGGGCCGAGCCGGCGAAGCGCGTGCGGTCGCCGATCCAGAGCATGTGCGCGCTGGTGTCGTACCAGTCGCCGGTCAGCGAATCCCGGCGGGTGAGCGCCTGCTCATAGGGGAGCAGCAGCGCCTCGTGGCTGGTGTAGAAAGCCGTGGCCTGCAATTGCGGCACGGTATCGGCGTCGATCCCGCAGGCCTTCATGAAGTCCAGCGCCTCGCCGATGCGGTCGGCCATCTCGCTGAACTTCCTGGCCCAGGGGCTGCGGCCCATGAAATCCAGCGTCCAGGCATGGACCTGGTGCAGATTGGCATAGCCGCCGGCCGAGAAGGCGCGCAGCAGGTTCAGCGTCGCGGCCGACTGGTTGTAGGCGCGCACCATGCGCTGCGGATCGGGGATGCGCGAGTCCGGGCTGAAGTCGATGTCGTTGATGATGTCGCCGCGATAGCTCGGCAGTTCGACATCCTTGATAACTTCGGTCGGCTTGGAGCGCGGCTTGGCGAACTGGCCCGCCATGCGGCCGACCTTCACGATCGGCAGCTTGCTGGCATAGGTCAGCACGACCGCCATCTGCAGCAGCACGCGGAACGTGTCGCGGATGTTGTTGGGATGGAACTCGGCGAAGGATTCGGCGCAGTCGCCGCCCTGGAGTAGGAAGGCTTCGCCGGCCGCGACCTTGGCCAGGTCGGCCTTCAGCGCGCGCGCTTCGCCCGCAAAAACGAGCGGCGGATAGGTGCCAAGCTGCGCCTCGGCCGCCGCGAGTGCCGCTGCGTCCGTATATTCGGGCATCTGCCGCCCTTCATGATCCCGCCAGCTTGCTGGCGTCCAGTTCGCCGCCATGGCGATCGACTCCTCAAGAAAGTGCCGTCTCGCGCGAATCCCGCGCGCCTTGTCCGGGGCGCACGCCCTACGCTTTTGGGTCCGCAGAGGCAAGGTGGATGGGCTTTTCACCGCCCAAGCGCCCCTATGCGGGGCAAAGTGATGCATGCGAGACGCACAAAGCGCGATGATTGATGTCAGCAATGATAGAATTGATGTTCTGGACATCAATCATGGCGGTCAGTATGTAAAGCAGCATGATAACATCGGCCCAGATGCGCGCCGCGCGCGCCATGCTCGGTATGGACCAGCGCCGCCTGGCCGAGCTCTCCGGTGTTTCCCTGCCCACCATTCAACGCATGGAGGCCAGCGACGGCAACGTCAGGGGGCTGGTCGACAGCCTCACCAAGGTGGTCGAGGCGCTGGATCGGGCGGGCATCGAACTCATCGGCGATGACATGCCGAGTGCGTCCGGCGGGCGGGGCATACGCCTCAAGCAGTCTGCGCGGCGCGAAGGCTGATATGGCCCAGGCCGTGGCTCGCCCCAGCTTTGCCGCGCTCTTCACGCCCAAGCTCGTCACGGTGCTGCGCGAGGGCTATGATCTTCCCGGCCTGCGTGCGGATGCCCTGGCCGGCCTGACCGTTGCCATCGTCGCATTGCCGCTCAGCATGGCCATCGCGATCGCCTCGGGCGTGGCGCCTGAGCGTGGACTCTACACCGCAATTTTCGGCGGCTTCATCGTCTCGCTGCTCGGCGGCAGCCGTTTCCAGATCGGCGGACCGGCCGGCGCCTTCATCGTGCTGGTCGCCGGCACGGTGGCGAGATATGGCGCGGATGGTCTCGCCACGGCGGCGCTCCTCTCCGGTCTCATGCTGATGGCGGTCGGCTGGTTGCGGTTCGGAACCTTCGTCAAATTCATTCCCTATCCGGTGACGGTCGGCTTCACCGCGGGCATCGGCGTCATCATTTTCGCGAGCCAGATCAAGGATTTGCTTGGCCTCACACTGGCGGGCAAGGAGCCCGGCGAGCTCGTCCCCAAGCTGGAGGCGCTCGGCGCGGCGTTGCCGACGGTCAATGGCGCGGCGGTCGGCGTGGCGCTGGGGGCCATTGCGATCATCGCTGCCTGCCGCACATGGCGGCCGCACTGGCCGGGCTTCCTCATCGCCGTGACGATCGCCTCGCTGGCCGCCGCGCTGCTGCACTTGCCGGTCGAGACGATCGGCACGAAATTCGGCGGCATTCCGCGCGCGCTTCCGATGCCGCATCTGCCGGACCTCAGCCCCGCGCGCATCATGCAGCTCCTGCCTTCGGCGCTCAGCTTCACTCTGCTCGGCGCGATCGAGAGTCTGCTCTCGGCGGTGGTGGCGGACAGCATGAGCGGTGCGCGGCACCGTTCCAATTGCGAACTGGTGGCGCAGGGCGCGGCCAATATCGTGAGCGCCATCTTCGGCGGCATTTGCGTGACCGGCACCATCGCCCGCACCGCGACGAATGTCCGGGCCGGCGCGCGCGGACCCGTGGCGGGCATGCTGCATGCGCTGTTCCTGGTCGCCTTCATCCTGATCGCGGCGCCGCTCGCGCGCTATATCCCGCTCGCCGCGCTTGCCGGGCTGCTGGCGACCGTCTGCTGGAACATGATCGAGCGCGAACAGATCGCCGCTTTGCTCCGCGCCTCGCGCGGCGCGGGGCTGGTGTTGGGCGTGACCTTCCTCGTCGTCGTCTTCCGCGATCTGGCGTTGGGCATTCTCGTCGGGTTCGCCCTGGGCGCGATCATCATCCTGCAGCGCATGGCGCAGGCCGTCGAGGTCGAGGGCGCCGCCCCGCTGGTCGAGGCCGACCGGGCCGACAGCGACGACAGGCCCCGGCTCGAGGCGGCCACGGCGCACGATCCGGACATCGCCTTCTGCCGCATCTCGGGCGCCTTCTTCTTCGGCTCGGCGGGGATCGTCTCGGCGACGCTGGATCGCCTCGGCGAGCATCCGCGCGCCTATGTGATCGATCTGACCGATGTCGGCATGCTCGATTCGACCGGTGCGGCGATTATCGAGGGCTTTGCCCGCAAGGTCGCCAGGCGCGGCGCAGCGCTCTACATCGCCGGCGCGCGCCCGGCCGTGCGCCATGTGCTGGTCGCGCATCATGTGACGCCGCCGCATGCCCGCTATCGGGCGACGCGCGCCGAGGCGATGGAGGCCGCGCGGGCGAGAGCGCCTGAATGAATCCCTGAATGAATCGACGTCATCCCGGCGAAAGCCGGCGTGACGATGGCTCAGTAGCCCCGGTCCAGATCGGCGACGGCCTCGAGCGGCTCGCCGGCCAGATAGCGATGGACATTGTCGGCGAAGCGCTTCGCCGCCTGCACATACATGGGGAGATTGCCCCGCCCGGACATGTGCATGGTGATGATGATGTTGGGCGCGGCCCAGAGCGGATGATTGGCGGGCAGCGGCTCGGGATCGGCCACATCGACGAAGGCACTGCGCAGGCGCCCACCCCTGAGCGCCGCGATCAGCGCGTCCTGGTCGACCATTGATCCGCGCGCGATGTTCACGAAGCGGGCGCCGGTCTTCATCGCGTCGAATTCGGCGGTGCCGATCATGTGGTAGGTCTCGGGCGTTTCGGGCGCGGCGAGGATCACATAATCAAATTCGCCGAGACGGGCCCGCCAGTCGTCGGGGCCGATCATGCCCAGCGCCGGATCGGCCTGCCGCCGTACGCCGGTCACGATCATGCCACAGGCCTTGAGCCGGTCGCCCAACTGCGATCCGATCGCGCCATAGCCGATGATCAGCGCCGTCGCGCCATCGAGATCGTCATTGCATGGCGGCTGTGGCAGCCATTCGCGGCGGTCCTGCGCGCGGACGATCTCGTCGACGCGCTTGGCGAGCATGAGCACGCCCATCAGGCCATAATCGGCGACCGCCCTGGACGTGAGGCCGGTGCCCTTGGTGACGATGATGCCGCGTTCGCGCGCGAAGCCGACGGGGATCTTGGAGAGGCCGGCGAGCGTCGTGTGCAGCCACCTGGCCTTGCTGGCGGCGAGCACCGGGCGCGGATCGTCCTCCAGCCGGAGGATGTCGAGCCAGCCGATATCGGCGAGCGGCGCCAACGCAATGGCCTCGTCCACATCGGCAAACCAGCGCACCTCGACCTGGTCGAGCGGCAGCATCGGCTCCAGCATCGGCCGCATGAGGCCGGGCGCGACGATCACCGGTCTCTCAGGGATGGGTTTGTCAGCCAAGGATCGGTTTCCAGTCCCAGCGCAGTGGATCGCCATCCATCACGTCGATGCCCGCGGCCACGAGCCGGTCGCGGATCGCGTCTGAGGCAGCGAAATCCTGGGCGGCGCGGGCTGCCTTGCGCGTCGCGAGCAGCGCCTCGACCGCCTCGTCCTCGAGCGCCGCATCCTTCGGGCGGACGCGCAGCTCGGTGCGGGTCAGGGTGAGCAGATCGAAGCCAAGCACGGCATCCATCGCCTCGATGAGCGCGCGCTTTTCCTCGGTCGGCACTTTCTTGATCGCGACTGCCTCGTCGAGCAGCGTCAGCGCGACGGCGGTGTTGAGATCGTCGCTGATCGCCGCATCGAAGCGCGCCAGCAGCTCGGTGAGCTTGGGATTGCGGATCGCGGGCGCGGCGGCGAGGCCGGTGAGCGGCGCCACCGCCATGACCATGCGCTTCAGCCGCGTCAGGGCGGCCGCGAGAATATCCCAGCTGAACTCCAGCTCGCTCCGATAGTGCGCCTGCAGGCACATCATCCGGTAGGCGAGCGGATGGAAGCCCTTGTCGATGAGCAGCTGCACGCGCAGGAATTCCCCCGACGACTTGCTCATCTTGCCCGAGCGCTCGACCAGGAAGTTGTTGTGCATCCAGATGCGCGCGCCGCTATTCTCGGCGACGTCGAGGCCGTTGGTGCAGTTATGGGCCTGGTTCTGCGCGATCTCGTTGGGGTGGTGGATCTCGCGATGGTCGATGCCGCCGGTGTGGATGTCGAACGGGAAGCCGAGCACCTCGCCGGACATGACCGAGCATTCGAGGTGCCAGCCCGGCGCGCCGCGGCCCCAGGGCGACTCCCATTCCATCTGCCGCGTCTCGCCCGCGGGCGTCTTGCGCCAGATGGCGAAGTCGGCGGCGTGGCGCTTGCCTTCCACTTCCTCGATTCTGCCCTCGCCCTCTTCGGTGACGGCGCGCGCGAGCCGGCCATAATCGGCGACGGTCGAGGTGTCGAAATAGAGGCCGCCGGGCAGCGCGTAGCAATGCTTGTCCGCAATGCCCTTCGCGAAGTCGATCATCTGCGGCACATAGTCCGTCGCGATCGTCCATTGCGCCGGCTGGCGGATGTTGAGCGCCTTCACGTCGGCCCAATAGGCCTGCTTGTAATGCTCGGCGATGTCCCAGATGGATTGCGCCTTTTCGGCCGCCATCTTCTCCATCTTGTCCTCGCCCGCATCGGCATCGTCGGTGAGATGGCCGACGTCGGTGATGTTGATGACGTGGGTGAGCTTGTAGCCCTTGAAGCTGAGCGCGCGCCCCAGCGTGTCTGCGAACACATAGGCGCGCATGTTGCCGATATGGGGATAGTTGTAGACGGTCGGGCCGCAGCTATAGACGCGCGCCTCGCCGGGATGGACGGGACGGAATTCCTCCGTCTGGCGAGTCAGGCTGTTGAACAGCTTCAGCGGCGTGGTCTGCGTCATGGCTGCGTCATCTGATCGGACCCGGCCCCGCGGTCAACTCCCGACGCCGCGAGCGCGACCGAATCCCGCTTCCACGCCGTGCGCGTCCGCGCAGGCCGGACAGGAAAAAGGCCGGGCGATCAGGCCCGGCCTCATTGGATCGCCCGAGCGGCCTGCCGCACGAAGGCTGCCGCGAAAACGCCCCGAAAAGCGGCGTTATTTCGGCGAGAGCACCATGAGCATCTGCCGCCCTTCCATGCGCGGATGGGCTTCGATCTTGGCAATCTCGGCAGTGTTCTCGGCCACGCGCGAGAGCAGCTGCATGCCGAGCTGCTGGTGCGCCATTTCGCGGCCGCGGAAGCGCAGGGTGATCTTCACCTTGTCGCCTTCGCCGATGAAATCATGGACCTTCTTCATCTTCGTATCATAGTCATGATCGTCGATGTTCGGACGCATCTTGATCTCTTTGAGTTCCTGCGTCTTCTGGGTCTTGCGGGCGATATTGGCCTTTTTCTGGGCCTCGTACTTGTACTTGCCGATGTCGAGAAACTTGCACACCGGCGGGTCGGCATTGGGAGAAACCTCGACCAGGTCGAGACCCACGTCGGCTGCCTGCTCGATCGCCTCGCGCGTCAACATCACGCCCAGATTTTCGCCTTCCTCATCGATCACGCGCACCTTGGGCACGGTGATGAATTCATTATAGCGAGGACCGTTCATGGGCGGGGGGGGCGCAAGCGGGCGGCGCATCATCGGGGGACGTATAGCAGTTTCTCCTGTGGTTCGTTCAATCGGGCGAGCCGCTTCCTTAACGGTTTTGAGCGGCGACGGAAAGGGTGAGCGCGACGGGCGCACTATATGGTGCGGCGCTTTGGCCACAGTCCGGTTAACATCCTATCTAGGCGCCGCATGCCGGTTTCACAAGCTGCGAACGCGGAAAGATCAGCGTGCAGCACCTGGAAAACGGAAGTGGATCAGCGGATAGGGCCGACCCATCGGGTCGGTCTCCGAGCGACCGGTGCGCATGAAGCCCCGTCGCTCATAGAAGGCGACGGCATTGCTCGCTTGCTCGCTGGCATCGACCTTGGCCTCGGGTGCGAGTTGGAGTGCGTGGGCAACGAGCGCGCTACCATAGCCTTTGCCGTGCACGATGGGGTCGACGAACAGCGAGTCGATCTCATTCTCACCCATGCCGAGAAAGCCCCGCACGGCGCCGGTCTCATCGGTCGCAATCCAGAGATCGGCATTGGGCAGATGATCTTGCGCGACCATCACATCGATCTCGGCGCGGTCCTGCGGCTTCAGGAAGCCATGGGTCGCATCGACCGCCGCTCGCCAGATCTCCAGCGCGCGGGGAAGATCGGCGGACGTCGCTTTGCGAATGACGATGTTCACCGAAGGTCCGGCGGTGTCGCCTCAGCCTTGAGCGCGGCGATCACCTCGTCGAGCGTCACTACCTTCTGATGCTCGTCGCTGCCGAGGCGCCGCAGCGCGACCGTGCCTTCGTCCGCCTCGCGGCGGCCGACGACCAGCAGGTTCGGCACCTTGGCGAGGCTGTGCTCGCGCACCTTGTAGTTGATCTTCTCGTTGCGCAGGTCCGTGTCGGCGCGGATGCCCGCAGCGCCCAGCTTCGCGACAACATCTTTCGCATAATCGTCGGCATCGGAGACGATCGTCGCCACGACGGCCTGGGTCGGCGCGAGCCACACCGGCAGCTTGCCGGCGAAATGCTCGATCAGGATGCCGATGAAGCGCTCATAGCTGCCGAAGATGGCGCGGTGGAGCATGACCGGGCGGTGGCGGGCGCCATCCTCGCCGACATAGCTCGCGTCGAGCCGCTCGGGCAGCACGCGGTCGGACTGGATCGTGCCGACCTGCCAGGTGCGGCCGATCGCGTCGGTCAGGTGCCATTCGAGCTTGGGCGCATAGAAGGCGCCTTCGCCGGGCAGTTCCTCCCAGCCATATTCCTCCGTGGCCAGGCCGGCGCGGGCCACGGCGTCGCGCAGCTCGGCCTCGGCCTTGTCCCACATCTCCTCGGTGCCGAAGCGCTTCTCGGGCCGCAACGCCAGCTTGATCGAATAAGTGAAGCCGAAGTCCTTGTAGATGCGGTCGGCAAGCGCGCAGAAGGCCTGCACCTCGTCGACGATCTGATCCTCGCGGCAGAAGATATGCGCATCGTCCTGCGTGAACTGGCGCACCCGCATCAGCCCGTGCAACGCGCCATGCGGCTCATTGCGGTGGCAGCAGCCATTTTCGTAGAGGCGCAGCGGCAGGTCGCGATAGCTCTTGATGCCCTGGCGGAAGATCAGGACATGCGCCGGGCAGTTCATCGGCTTCAGCGCCATCCACTCGGCCTTGTCCGAGATGATCGGGCCCTCGTCCTCGACATTGGGCACCTCGTCGGGGATGACGAACATGTTCTCGCGATACTTGCCCCAGTGGCCGCTCTGCTCCCACTGGCGCGCGTCCATCACCTGCGGCGTCTTCACTTCCTGATAGCCCGCGGCGTCGATCGCGCGGCGCATATAGGCTTCCAGCGCCCGCCAGATGACGAAGCCATTCGGATGCCAGAAGACCGAGCCGTGCGCTTCCTGCTGGAGATGGAACAGGTCCATGTCCTGGCCGAGGCGGCGATGGTCGCGCTTGGCGGCCTCCTCGAGGCGCAGCAGATGCGCTTCGAGCTGCTTCTTGTTGAGCCAGCCCGTGCCGTAGATGCGCGAGAGCTGGGCATTGCGCTGGTCGCCGCGCCAATAAGCGCCGGAGACGCGCATCAGCTTGAATGCCTGCGGATCGAGCTTGCCCGTCGAGGCGAGATGCGGCCCGCGGCACATGTCGAGCCAGTCTCCACCCGACCAATAGACCGTCAGCTCCTCATGCTCGGGCAGTTCCTGCGCCCACTCGGCCTTGAAGCTTTCGCCCTGCTCGGACCAGCGCTTGATCAGGTCGGCGCGCGACCAGACCTCTCGCTTCAGCGGCTTGTCGGCGGCGATGATCTCGCGCATCTTCGCTTCGATGGCCGGCAGATCCTCTTCCGTGAAGGGGCCGCGATCGGCGGAGGGCGCGAAGTCATAGTAGAAGCCGTCGTCCGTGGACGGGCCGAAAGTGATCTGCGTGCCGGGGAAGAGCGCCTGCACGGCCTCGGCCAGCACATGCGCGAAGTCGTGGCGCGCCAGCTCCAGCGCGTCCGCCTCGTCCTTCGCCGTGACCAGGGCCAGCTGCGCATCGGCCTCCAGCGGACGCATGATGTCGCGCAGTTCGCCGTCGACCTTCGCGGCGATGGCGGCCTTGGCGAGGCCCGGGCCGATGGCGGCGGCGATCTCGGCCGGGGTGGTGCCGCGCGCCACATCGCGTTGCGAGCCATCCGGGAGCGTAATCTTGAGCATGTCCGTCATCGGTTCATCCGTTTCCGTCTTGAGCGCATCCGCGCTCGGGCAGTTCCGCGGCCGCTTCGCGCTTAGGCAAGCGCGGCCGAATTGAAAAGAGGCAGCAGGACGGATGGGCTCGCCTTCGATGAGGCCCATCCGTTTCCGGCAGGCCTCGGGCGAGAGCGCGTCAGCCGATGGCGCGCATGCCGAGGGCCCCCGGAGTGGTCTCCGTGGCGGTCGTCGTCGGAATGGCGAACGGCTTCAGCATGAGCGGCGATATAGGGCGAAGAGGTTGCGACGTCACTATGCTCGATCAGCCGGCCGTCTTCGAAAAGGCTGTGCGCGGTTTCCTCTTCCCGGCCTGCCGAAGCGCTGATCGTCCCAAAATATGCCGCGCGGTTCCGCTTGACGGATGCTGCGCGGCATTGTCTCTACGGCGCGGGACGAAAACATGAATTGTTCTGGGGGGAACAGAGGACATGGACGACGCGCAGGAGCGTGCTTTCGGCTTTTCCGGCAACTGGCGCGAATATGCGCCGATCGCTTTCACCAATCTGCTGCTGATGATCGTGACGCTCGGCATCTATCGCTTCTGGGCGGTCACGCGCACGCGCCAGTATCTGTGGAGCCGTTCGCGCTTCATCGACGCGCAACTCGAATGGACCGGAACGGGCAAGGAACTGCTCATCGGCTTCGTGCTCGTCGCCATCCTGTTCGGCATTCCCTTCCTCGTCCTGCAATTCGGTGTGCAGGCGCTGGCCCTGCAGGGTCATGCCGGTGCGGCGCTGCTGGTCAGCTTTGCCGCCAGCATGTTGATCCTCTACCTCACCGGCCTCGCGCGTTACCGGGCGCTGCGCTATCGCCTGAGCCGCACTTACTGGCATGGTATTCGCGGCGGCAGCGACGATAGCGGCTGGAGCTATGGCTGGTCCTATATCTGGAAGAATGCGGTCGGTAGCCTGGCGTTGGGTCTCATGATCCCATGGTCCATGATGTCGCTTTGGGACGAGCGCTGGAACAAGCTCAGCTTCGGGCCTTTCCCCTTCCAGGCGGCCGGCGATCATAACGCTACCTTCAAGCGCTTCCTGTTGTTCTATCTGCTGCCCATTCTGGCGATCGTCTTCGTCTTCATTGCGGGCGGTGTCTTCCTGTCCGGCGCGTCTAAGCATGAGAAGCCCCAGATGGGTCCGGAACTTGCCATCGGAGTTTTCATTCTCGGCTTCCTGATTGTCATCGGCATCTACATCATACTGGGGCTCGTTGCCCTGGCTTATTATGCCAAATTCTTCCGCGAGGCGGTCAAGGGCTTGTCGCTGTCCGACCTCAACTTCCATTTCGATGCACGGACCAAGGACTGGTTCCTCCTCTTGCTGGGCGACGCCGTCCTGGTGATCTGCACCCTGGGCATCGGGTCGATCTTCCTGGGCTATCGCCACTGGAAGTTCCTCGTGACCTATATGAACGCATCTGGCGAGATCGATCTCGAGGCGCTGACCCAGTCGACGACGCGCGAACCGAAGCAGGGCGAGGGCCTGCTCGACGCGCTGGACATCGGCGCCTTCTGACCGGGCGCCGATGATGGACAGCACCGGCCCCGACGACGCCATCTGGCATTATGACGGCATCAACGCGATGAAACACCATCCCACCGTCGAGTGGGACGAGCATGGCGTCTATCTGGACTGGATGACCGGCCATAGCGGCCCGCATCACTGGCGCCTGCTCGAGCCGATGAACGCCGGGACCGGCAAGGCCCTGTTCGGCCTCAGCGGCAAGCCGGGCTGGCGGCTCGGCTTCGACCGGCCGCTGCCGTCCGGCTTCACCATCCATCTGAAGGCGCCCAGCCGCTATGGCGGGCTGATCGACCGGTTCGGGCTCTGGCCTTCCGTCGGGCTCTTCGTCTGCCTGGCAGCGGCGGTGATCGGCCTGGTCGTCAGCGCGCCGGCCTGGATCGCGCCTTATGTCCCGCGCAGCTGGGAAAATGCGATGGGCGACGCCATGGTCGGCGATCTCGGCGGCCGGATCTGCGAGACGCCGGCGAGCCGGGCGGCGCTGGACAAGCTGTCGCGAGAGCTGGCGCAGGGGACCGAGCTACGCCAGGTCGCCATCGTCAACGTGCCGGTGGTGAATGCCATCACCCTGCCGGGCGGCCGTATCCTCATCTTCGACAAGCTGATCGCCCAGGCCAGGTCGCCCGACGAGCTGGCCGGCGTGCTTGGGCACGAGATCGGCCATGTCCGGCATCGCGACACCATGACTGCCTTGGTGCGCCAGCTCGGGCTGAGCGTCGTCCTTGGCGGCATCAACGGCGATGTCGGCAATGCGCTGAACGGCGTGCTCGCGATGAGCTACAGCCGCGATGCCGAGCGCGCCGCCGATGATTTCTCGATCGATGCGATGCGCAAGGCCGACATCTCGCCCGATGCCACCGCCAAATTCTTCGATGGTCTGAGCAAATCGTCCGGCGGCGAGAAGGTCGAGCGCTCGGTCGGCTGGATGGCCTCGCACCCGGTCTCGGCCGACCGCGAAGCGGCTTTCGCCAAGTCGGCCGTCAAGGGACATCGTTATGAAGCAGCACTCGACGCCGCGGAATGGGCGGCGCTGCGCAACGCCTGTCGCGACGATCCGAACATCCGCAAGGACAAGGACTACCGATTCAGATTCTGAGTCGCCGCTTTTGACGACCGGCTCCGATTGGGTCAGGGAAAGCGCATGAGCAACACACCGAGCTTCCTCGACCGCGCCGACGGCCCGCGTCTCGCCTATCGCTTCGTCGACGGCGCCGGCCCGGTGATCGTCTTCCTGCCCGGCTACATGTCCGACATGCTGGGCGGCAAGGCGCAGGCGCTGGCCGACTGGGCGGCGGTGGCGGGCCGCGCGATGCTGCGGCTCGATTATGCCGGCAATGGCGAGAGCGAGGGCGCGTTCGAGGCCGGCACGCTCGCCAGCTGGCGCGACGATGCGCTGGCCGTGATCGAGGCCGTCGCCCCCGGCCGTCCGATCCTGCTGGTGGGGTCGTCCATGGGCGGCTGGATCGGGCTGCTGCTCGGGGAGGCGCTTGGCGGCCGGCTGGTCGGCCTTGTGGGCCTCGCGGCGGCGCCGGACTTCACGGAATGGGGGTTCAGCGATGCGCAGCGCGCGATCCTGCGCCGCGACGGGCGGCTGGTCGAACCGACCGACTATGGCGATCAGCCCTATGTAACCACGCTGGCCTTCTGGGACTCGGGACAGTCCCTGTGCCTGCTGACGCGCGCCATCGCGATCGACGCGCCGGTGCGCCTGTTGCAGGGCCAGGCCGATCCCGATGTGCCGTGGCAGACCGCGCTGCGGATCGCCGAGCGGGTCCGTTCAGCCGATGTGCAGGCTATCCTTGTCAAGGACGGCGACCATCGCCTCTCGCGCCCGCAGGACATTGCTCTGCTGATCGCGACCGTCGCGTCTCTCACGGAGACCCAATGATGCTGTTTCTCGCCGCTCTTGCCGCCGCCACCGCCGGGCAGAGCCCCTATACGCCCGAGCTCGAGGCGCTGATGCGTCATCGCGACGAGAAGCGCGCCGCCGAGACGCGGAACCGCATTGCCAATGAGCAGCAGGGCAGCGGCCTGGCGTCGGTCATGCCGCCCGCGATCGCCGAGCGTCTCTCGACCTGCCTGACCAGCGCCGATCTCAAGCCCGAGACGGGGCTTGCCGACGCGGCCAAATGGGCGAGCGAAGGCGGCGGCGCCTATGCCGCGCATTGCAAGGGCTATTCCCTCGGCAAGGCCGGCAGGTTCGCGGACGCTGCCGCGGCCTTCGAGAGCGGAGCGGTCCTGCCCAATACGGACGCAGCGACGCAGGCGCGGCTCTGGTCCCAGGCGGGCAATGCGGCTCTGGCCGGCGGGGATGCTGCCCGGGCGCTCGCCGATCTCAACCATGCGCTCGACAAGCCGCTGCCGGCATCGCTGTCGACCGGCGAAATCCATCTCGACCGCGCTCGCGCCCGAGTCGTCAACGGCGATCTCAAGGGCGCGCGTTCGGACATCGACCAGACGCTCGTCATGGCGCCGCAGGACCCGCTTGCCTGGCTGCTTTCGGCAACCCTGGCGCGCCGCATGGACGATCTGCCGATGGCCCGCGCCCATATCGAGCAGGCCGCCAGGCTCTCGCGCAACGATGCCGACATCGCGCTGGAACAGGGCGTCATCTATGCGCTGTCGGGCGATCGCGATCCGGCCGCCAAGGCCGCCTTCCAGCGCGCGCAGGACGTCGCGCCCAAGGGCAGCGCGGTTGCCGGCAAGGCGACGACCTATCTCGCCCAGCTGGCGCAGGCGGCGCCGGCGCCCGCACCGACACCGAAATGAGACAGGCCTGTTTCCTCTCCCCTAAAGGGTGAGGAAACTGGTCGCTCACCCTTTCGCTGGCAGGCATGAGCCTCTATCTGGGCGTCGAACCCGTTTCGGCCCGAGGGAGCGTTCCGCCATGCCCAAATATCTCCACACGATGATCCGCGTGACGGACATCGACAAGACGACCGCCTTCTTCGAGCTGCTCGGCCTCAAGGAAGTGCGCCGCTTCGACAATGAGAAGGGTCGCTTCACGCTGGTCTTCATGGCCGCGCCGGGCGACGAGGATGCGCAGGTCGAGCTGACCTACAACTGGCCGCCGGAGGATGGCCGCGCCGGCGAGCATTATACGGGCGGCCGCAATTTCGGCCATCTCGCCTATCGCGTCGAGAATATCTACGAGACCTGCCAGCGCCTGATGGACGCCGGCGTCACGATCAACCGTCCGCCCCGCGACGGCCACATGGCGTTCATCCGCACGCCGGACAATATCTCGATCGAGCTGCTGCAGGACGGCCATCTCGAGCCCGCCGAGCCCTGGGCCTCCATGCCGAACACGGGCGAGTGGTAAGATGACGACGCGCCGTGACGCCTTTGCCCGGCGGATCGGCGTGCGCTTTCCCGTCATCGCCGCGCCCATGGCGGGGGCGGCGGGGCCGGAATTGGCGATTGCGGCCTTGAAAGCCGGCGGCCTGGGTTCGCTGCCATGCGCTTTGCTGGCGATCGAGCAGATGCATGCGCAGGCAGACGAGGTTCGTGGCGCCATCGGCGGGCCGCTGCATCTCAATTTCTTCTGCCACGACATGCCGGACGATGCCGACGAGACGGCGTGGCGTGCGTTGCTGGCGCCCTATTACAGCGCGCTCGGCGTCGCGCCGCCCGAGGGGCCGGGCGTCATGCGCCTGCCATTCTCCGAGGCGCAATGCGCGGCGGTGGAGGCGATCCGTCCCGAGATTGTGAGCTTCCATTTCGGCCTGCCCGGACCAGCCTTGCTGGCGCGGGTGAAGGCAGCGGGTGCATGCATTCTCGCCTCGGCAACGACGGTCCGTGAGGCGCAATGGCTGGCGGCGCAGGGCATCGACGCCGTCATCGCGCAGGGCGCCGAAGCGGGCGGCCATGCCTCGCATTTCCTCGATGGGGCGCCCGAGACGCATATGGGCCTGTTCGCGCTCCTGCCGCAGATCGTCGACGCGGTGCCGGTGCCGGTGATCGCGGCGGGCGGCATCGCGGATGCGCGGGGCGTGGCGGCCGCCTTCATATTGGGCGCCAGCGCCGTGCAGCTTGGCACGGCATTCCTGCATGGCCCCGAAAACAGGATTACGCCCATGCATCGCGCCGCGCTCTCTGGCCCCGATGCGGCGCACACCCAGTTCACGCGGCTGTTCACCGGGCGACCCGCACGCGGCATCCCGAACCGGCTGATGCGCGATCTCGGCGCGATGAACCCCGCCGCGCCGCCTTTCCCCCATGCGAGCATCGCACTCGCCCCGCTCAAGGCGGCGGCCGAGGCACAGGGCGATACGGGCTTCTCGTCGCTCTGGGCGGGGCAGGCCTCGCTGCTTGCCAGGCCGATGAGCGCGGGCGAACGCATAACCACATTGATGGCGGACACCGATCGGCTTCTCGCCGACGCCGCGAGGGAGCGTATCTGATGGCGAAGCTGGATGTCGTGCGCGTGCCGGTGCTGGCCGACAATTATGTCTGGCTGGTCCACGATCCGGAGAGCGGCGAGACGCTGGTGGTCGATCCGGCGGTGGCGCAGCCGGTGCTGGACGCGGCGGACGCACGCGGCTGGACGATCAGCCAGATCTGGAACACGCACTGGCATGGCGATCATATCGGCGGCAATGCCGCGATCGTCGCCGCGACCGGCGCGACAGTGACCGCGCCCGCCGCCGAACTCGCCAGGATTCCCGATGTCGACCGGCCGGTGAAGGAGGGCGATGTCGTCCGTCTCGGCGATCATGCGGCGACCGTCTGGGAGGTTCCGGCGCACACCGCCGGCCATATCGCCTATCATTTCGCCGATGATGGCCTGATCTTCGTGGGCGACACTTTATTCGCCATGGGCTGCGGGCGTCTGTTCGAAGGCACGCCCGAGCAGATGTTCCGCAACATGGCGCGGCTCGCCGCATTGCCCGAGGATACGCTCGCTTATTGCGCGCATGAATATACGCTCTCCAACGGCAAATATGCGATCCGTGCCGAGCCGGACAATGCCGACATCGCCAGGCGTCTCGCTGCCGTCGAAGCCATGCGTGCGCGCGGCGAGGCGACCGTGCCCACGACGATCGGGCAGGAGCGCGCGACCAATCCCTTCATGCGCGCCGGCACGATCGAGGAGCTGGCCCGCCGCCGCGCCGAGAAGGACAAAGGCTAGGTGACGCCCGCCGCGCTCCAGGCCGTGCTCGATGCGCTGCCCGGCGCCGTGGCTGAGCCCTTCACGCCGCCGCGCGGCGCCGAGCCACTGTCCCTGCTCTACAAGGTCGGCGGCAAGATGTTCGCGGTCATGACCCTGCGCGGCGCGCTCTATGTCGTGATCAAGGCGCCGCCCTTCGTCTGCGATATGCTGCGCGAACACTATAGCGGCGTCGGCAAGCGCACACATCTCGATCCGCGCCACTGGGTGGCCATCGATCTCGACTCCGATGTGCCGGATGATGAGATCGCAAGCCGCGCTCGAAGCGCCTACGAGCTTGTCCGCGACAGCCTGTCCAAGGCAAAGCGTGCGGCGCTCGGCGCCGGCTAAGCGCGGTGGTGCGAAGCATGGCCCGCAATGCTATAGTGAGCAGGACAGGGAAAGTTGGAGTGAGTCACATGCTGAGGACGATGTCGGCGCTGTTGCTGGCCGGGCTCGCGGCCACTGCGAGCGCGAAAACCGCCGAGCCCGCCAAGCTCGATGCCGGGGAAGCCAAGGAGCTGGCCCGGGCGCTGGACGGCAAGGTCGCCGGCAAGCCGGTATCCTGCGTCTCCACCTTCCGCGGCGAGAATCTCCGCGCGATCGGCGATCACACGCTGGTCTATCGGGTCAGCAAGAAACTCATTTATCGCAATGACCTGCAGGGGACCTGCCATGGCCTGCGCTTCGGCGACACGCTGGTGCTGAAAGTGTTCGGCAATCAATATTGCCGCGGCGACATTGCCCATGCCGTCCATTTGCCGACCGGCACGATGAGCGGCACCTGTGCGCTGGGCGACTTCGTGCCTTATACGTCGGGCGCGGCGGGCTGAACAATTCAGTGCTCCTGCTATCGCAGGAACACTATGAGGCGCCACTGCCATAGAGCGCATCCAGCCGCGCCTGGTAGCGCGTGCGGATGACGTGTCGCCGGATCGACTGCTTGGGCGTCATCATCTCATTGTCGATGGTGAAGGGCTCGTCGGCGAAGGCGAAGCGCCGCACCTTCTCGATCACCGACAGGTCGGCGTTCACCTTGTCGACCACCGCGCGCATCGCCGCGTTGAAGTCGGGATCGGTGCGCAGCGCATCCAGCGTCGTCGGCTTGCCTCGCGCGTTGCCCCATTCCTTCATCCATTCGGCGTCCGGCACGATGAGCGCGACGAGATGCGGCCGCCGGTCGCCATTGACCATCACCTGCGCGATCTCGTTCTGCAGGGTCAGCATGCCCTCGACCTTCTGCGGCGAGACATTGTCGCCCTTGTCGTTGACGATGATGTCCTTCTTGCGGTCGGTGATCTTGAGGCGGCCGCCATCGTCGAATTCGCCGATATCGCCGGTGTGCAGCCAGCCGTCCCTGAGCGCCTTGTCGGTCTCGGCCTCGTTGCGCCAATAGCCCTTCATCACCAGCTCGCCCCTGATCAGGATCTCGCCATCGTCGGCGATCCGGATCTCGGTATTTCTGAGCGGCGGACCGACCGTTTCCATGCGGATGCCGGCCGCCGGCCGATTGACGCTGGCGACCGGGCCGGATTCGGTCTGGCCATAGCCCTGCAGCAATGTGAGGCCCAGCGATTGGAAGAAAGTGCCGACTTCGGGATTGAGCGGTGCGCCCCCCGAGACCAGCGCCTTCATGCGGCCGCCGAAGCGCGCCTGAACCTTCGGGACGATCGTGCGGTTGAGCAGCGCGGAGAGCGGCAAGTCGACGAGCGGCCGCATCTTGCGGCCGGCCTTGCGTGTGCCCAGCTTCTGCGCCTGCTCGAGCAGGAACGCCGGCAGCCGGCCCTGTTGCTCGATCGCCTTGGTCACCCGCATGCGCAGCAACTCGAACAGGCGCGGCACCACGACCATGATCGTCGGTCGCGCCTCGGCGATGTTGGCGGCGAGCTTCTCGAGGCTTTCGGCATAATAGATTTCCGCGCCGAGCCCGATCGGCAGGAACTGGCCGCCCGAATGCTCATAAGCGTGGGAGAGCGGCAGGAAGGACAGGAAGACCTCGCCCGCCTTGCCCGTTTCGTCCCAGCCGAAATCCTCGGCGATGATCTCGACGCAGCCTTCGACATTGTGCAGGATCGCGCCATGATGCTGCATGACGCCACGCGGGGCGCCGCCGGTGCCGCTCGTGTAGATGATGCAGGCGAGGTCGTCGCGCGTCGCGATCTGGCTGGCGGCGCACATGGCGACATCCGCTTCCGGATCGTCGCGATGCGCGTCGATCAGGGTGCGCCAGTCGTGCACGGCGAGCGCGCCGGTCTGCTTGATGTCGAGCGGCTCCATGCCGATCGCCAGATGCATGTTGGAGCGGACCAGCGCCGGCATCAGCGCCTTGGCGATCCTGGCCGTCGAGAAGATGACCGCACAGGCGCCGCTGTCGGTGACGATGTGCTGGTGATCGCGTGTCGTGTTGGTCGTGTAGGTCGGCACCGTGACGGCGCCCGCCGCCATGATCGCCAGATCGGCGATGCAGAATTCCGGCCGGTTCTCGCTGACCAGCATGACGCGGTCGCCGGGCCTGACGCCATGAGCCCGCAGCGCGGCCGAAAGAGCGGCGACGTCGCGCGCGACCTCCGCCCAGCTCTGCGACGTCCAGCGGCCTTCATGCTTGGTCCAGAGGAAAGGCTTGGCGCCCAGTTCCGCCGCCCGCGAGAAGAACATCGCCGTGAGGCTTGGAAATATCTCGTCGGCGCGCAAGGCGGTCCAGGTCCCCTCGTTGATCGGTTCGGGGCCATCGTCCGCAGCCCCTGCGCTCATGGGTATAAGCGGCCGAATCACGCTAGGCCAAGGGTTTTACGAGAGCGGGATGCTACTCGTGCGCACCGTTGAGGTCGTTTGCGCGCCGCTCGATGGGGGTGACGCGGCCGCTAACGTCCATTCCCACACCTTCGCTGCGCGGATCGGCGGCGCCGATCCACTTGCCGCCCGCGAATTCGATGGCATTGGCCTTGAGGCCCAGCGGCCCCACGCGCACCGATTCGCCGAGCGCCTGCAGCGCCGGGAGCAGGGCGACGAGTTCGGTGTCTTCCTCCAGCGTGCCGCCCTTGCCGGGCGTGTAGAGCAGGCCCATGGCGATGGCGTCCTGCGCGCTCAGCTTCCAGTCGACGACACCGATGATCGCCTTGGCGACCTGGCAGATGATGGTGGAGCCGCCGGCCGCGCCGATGGCGAGGCGCACCTTGCCGTCCGGACCGTAGACGATGGTCGGCGACATGGAGCTGCGCGGCCGCTTGCCGCCTTCGACGCGGTTGGCGACATAGAAGCCGTCCCTGACCGGATTGATGTCGAAGTCGGGCAGCTCGTTGTTGAGGAACATGCCGTCGACCGCGACGCCTGCGCCGAAATAGCCGTTGATGGTGGTGGTGACCTGCACGACGTTGCCGTCGGCATCGACCACGGCGAGATCGCTGGTGCCGGCATCTTCCTTGACCGACGGACGCAGTCGCTCGGGCGCTCCGGCAGGCTTGCCGGCCTCGTAGCTGGCGAGCGTCGTATCGGGCGAGATCAGCGCCGAGCGCTGCGCGAGATAGGCGGGGTCGAGCAGACCGGCGACCGGCACGCGCACGAAGTCGGGATCGCCGATGTACATGTCGCGGTCGGCATAGGCCAGGCGCTGGGATTCGGCGATCACATGCCAGGCGACGGCATTGTCGCGGCCGAGCCTGGCCAGGTCGAAGCGCTCGAGCTGTTTCAGGATCTGCAGGACCGTGATGCCGCCCGAGGACGGCGGGCCCATGCCGCAGATCTTGTAGCCGCGATAGCTGCCGCAGATCGGCTGGCGGTCCTTCGCCTCATAGGTGGCGAGGTCGCCGAGCGTCATGACCGACTGGCTCTGCTCGGCGCTGTTGAGGGCGGTCACGATCTTTTGCGCCGTCGGTCCCACGTAGAATGAGTCCGGGCCGAGCCTGGCGACCTGCTCGAGCAGCGCGGCAAGCGCGGGGTTCTTGAAGGTGCTGCCGATGGCGAGTGCTTCGCCTTGCGCGTTGAAATAGGTCGCGCGGTCCTTGGCGGACATGCCGCGCGCATAGCGTGCGAGGCCGTTGTGGAGCCGTGGCGAGACCGTGAACCCGTCGCGTGCCAGCTTGATGGCGGGCGCGAAGAGTTTTGCCCAGGGCAGCTTGCCATAGCGCTTGTGCGTGATCGCCATGGCGCGCAAGGCGCCGGGCACGCCGGCCGAGCGGCCGCCGCTGCCGATCTGGCTATAGGGCAAAGGCTGGCCATCGGCCCCGAGGAACCAGTTTGGCGTTGCGCCTGCGGGGGCCGTTTCGCGTCCATCGAGCGTCGCGAGCGCGCCGGTCTTGCCGTCGTGGCGGACGAAGAAGCTGCCGCCGCCAAGGCCCGAATTCTGCGGCTCGACGACATTCAGCACGAGCTGGACGGCGATCGCCGCATCGGTCGAGCTGCCGCCGGCCTTGAGGATTTCGACACCGGCCGCCGCCGCGCGGGGGTCGGCCGCGCTGACCACGCCGACAGCGACCGGCCTGGCGGACATTTTCGCGGCGGCGGGCTTGGCTCTGGCCAGCGCGGGTTGCGAAACGGGCAGGAGGAGCAGCGTGACGCTGAGCAGCAGGCGGCGGATCATGGTTCGCAGACTAAGGAGTGGCCGCGCGTGGGCAAGGGTAAATTTTGCACCTGCGAAGGAGACGGTCAGTCGACGTCGACGCCGACCGCATCGCTCACCGATCGAAATCCGTCACGGCGCAGCAATGCCGCCAGCCCGGCGTTGATCCGCGCGGCAAGGTAGGGGCCTTCGTAAACCAGGGCCGAATAGAGCTGCACGAGGCTCGCGCCGGCGCGGATGCGGGCATAGGCCTGGTCCGCATCGGCGATGCCGCCGACGCCGATCAACGGCAGCGTCGCGCCCAGCGCACGGCGAAAATCCTTGAGCCGGGCCAAAGCGAGATCGTGCAGAGGCGCGCCGGAGAGGCCGCCCGTCTCACTGGCCTGAGGCGATCGGAGCGGCGGCCGCGAAATGGTGGTGTTGCTGACGATCAGCGCGCCGAGCCCATGCGCCAGCGCCAGTTCGGAAATGTCGTCGACATCGGCCGGCTCGAGATCGGGCGCCACCTTCAGGAAGACAGGCGGCCCCGATGGTCCCCGCGCCGCCATGACCCGTCCGAGCAGCTCGTCCAGCGCGCCGCGATCCTGCAGCGCGCGCAGGCCAGGCGTGTTGGGCGAGGAGATGTTGACCGCGAGATAGTCGGCATGGGGCGCCATCGCGGTCACGCCGCGCGCATAATCGTCGATGCGGTCGGCGGCGTCCTTGTTCGCGCCGATATTGATGCCGAGCGTGAACCCCTTCGGCTTCCCACGGGTCGCCAGCCGCGCCAGCGCCGCAGCCTGTCCGCCGTTGTTGAAGCCCATGCGGTTGATGACGGCCTTGTCCGCCGCGAGTCGAAAGAGACGCGGACGTGGATTGCCCGATTGCGGCCGGGGCGTCAGCGTCCCGATTTCGCCGAAGGCGAAGCCGAAGCGGCGCATGCCATGTGCCACCAGCCCGTCCTTGTCGAAACCTGCGGCCAGGCCCACCGGTCCCGCAAAGTCCAGCCCGGTGACGTGCTGGCGCAGCATGGGGTCGATGGCGCTGCGGCTCGGCCAAGGCAGCTTCAACGCGGAAAGTGCTGTTTTATGAGCGGTTTCCGCATCGAGCGCGAAGATGAAGGGGCGTATCAGGCCATACATGGCGAGGGCCTATGCCATTGGCGCGGGGCAGGGTCAAAGCGCCCGTTCGACGGTGCAGCGCCGCAGTTTCGGCCTCGTGCCGCAAAATGCGGCTTCCCGGCAACATGACGATTCCGTCCAATCAGCGCCCACCGAATCGGTGTATCCGAAATTTGCGACCCGAAGGGCTCTCAGTCGTCCGACTTTGAGACCTTGCACTTTAACGGCTTGCCCGGCATTCGCCGGGCAAGCCGCTTTTTTATTCCAATCTTGGTCGGTTCATGCGATGAATCCGCCTCGGAGGACATAAAAAGGACGCGGTTCTGGGTGGACGCGAACCAGGAAAAACGTCCGTCCGTCAGTCAGCAGAGGCCGCGTCGCGGTCTCAGTTGGAGAGCGTCAGGGTCGCATGCGTCACAAGTTCGCAGTCGCTGATGCGGCCGATATGGTCGCACTGAGCTATTTCGCGCCGCCGGCCGATCTCGCTCGCTATTTCGGCGCCATGTACCTGTTCACCGCTGACCGCGTGCGTATCGTCGATCATACCCGCGCCGACTTCGCGCAGATCCGCTTCATGCTGGCGGGCACTGGCGATTACCGCTTCAGCGACGGCCGCGATGTCCGGACGCCCGACTGCTGCCTGTTGGGGCCGACGAGCATGGCCACGCATTTCGACGTGGCCGGTCCCATGCAGGTGCTTGGCCTCACGGTGCTGCCCCTGGGCTGGGCGGCCTTGCGCGCCGGCGAGGCACATCTCGCCGCCGACGATGTGTTCGATCTCGCCGAGCGTTTCGGCCGCCAATGGCGCGACCTCCTGGATCGGCTGCGTGCGCAGGAAGACAGCGGCAAGGCGTCGAATGCGGTCTGGGCTTTCCTGCGCGACCAGATCCAGCCGGTCAGCGAGGCCGAAATCAGCTTCGTCGAGGAGACCGACCGCTGGCTCGCCGATGAGCAGTCCCCGCGCGTCGACGTGCTGCAGGAAGCGACGGGACTGTCGGCGCGCCAGGTCGCGCGCTGGTGCAATCGGCTCTACGGCGCCGCGCCCAAGTTCCTGGCGCGCAAATATCGCGCCCTGCGCTGCGCCCAGATCCTTGCCCGTGAGGATATCGACTGGTCCGAAGTGAGCGGCGACGCCTTTTACGATCAGTCGCACTTCATCCGCGAACTCAAGCACTTCACCGGTCTCACGCCGACCGAGCTGCGCGAGCGCGCCAGCATCGTCATCCGCCTGTCGATGAACCGCGCGGACCTCAAGGGCGACATCGCCCAGCTGAGCCGGATCAGCTGACCGCTCGCGCCTGCCGCGCAACAGTGCCGCACTTTGCCGACATTCGGGGTTGATTTCCCGCGTTGTTGCGACCATTTGCCAAATAAGACCAATTCACTCTGATTTGAGAATCGTTCGCAAATGCGCCTGTCGAGCCTTGCCGATTATGCCGTGTTGCTGATGCGCAGCGCCGCGACCCATTGCGGTGGCGCGCGCGCCAGTGCGGCCAGCATCGCCATGGAAACCGGCATCCCCGTGCCGACCGCGCAGAAGCTGGTGAGCCTGCTCGGCCGCGCCGGGCTGCTCAAGTCCACGCGTGGCAGCGGCGGCGGCATCAAGCTGGCGCGCCCGGCCGCGGCGATCAGTCTCGCCGACATCATCGAGGCCGTCGAAGGGCCGATCGCGCTCACCGCCTGCCAGGAGGCCGGCGCCCATGATTGCGCGCTCGAAGGGCGCTGCGCCGCGGAATCGCACTGGTCCGGCGTCAATGCCCTGGTGCGCGGGACGCTGGAGCAGGTCACGCTGGCGAGCTTCATCGCCAGGCCCGCCCCGCGCCATCCGGCGCTCATGGCCCAATCCGTCAACCCACACGCTGCCGCCATCGAAGGGGCCCTGTCATGACCGCCCCAGCCGATTCCGATGTGAAGAATGCCGAAGCCCTCGCCGCCGCGAAGAAGGCGAGCGACTATGAGTGGGGTTTCGTCTCGGACATCGAGCAGGAATTCGCCCCCAAGGGCCTCAATGAAGATACGGTGCGGTTCATTTCCGGCAAGAAGAACGAGCCGCAATGGATGCTCGACTGGCGTCTCAAGGCTTTTCGCCACTGGCTGACCATGACGCCGCCCGACTGGGCGAAGCTCGACGTGCCGCCGATCGACTATCAGGACGCCTATTATTACGCCGCGCCCAAGAAGAAGGCCGAGCTGGCCAGCCTCGACGAGCTCGATCCGGAGATCCGGCGCACCTACGAGAAGCTCGGCATTCCGATCGCCGAGCAGGAAGTGCTCGCCAATGTCGCCGGCTCGCGCAAGGTCGCGGTCGATGCGGTGTTCGACAGCGTCTCGGTCGCCACCACCTTCCGCAAGGAACTGGAGGAAGCCGGCGTCATCTTCCGCTCGATCAGCGAAGCGATCCGTGAATTCCCCGAGCTGGTGAAGCGCTGGCTCGGCAAGGTTGTGCCGATGCACGACAATTATTTCGCCACGCTCAATTGCGCGGTCTTCTCGGACGGTACCTTCGTCTACATTCCGGAGGGTGTGCGCTGCCCGATGGAGCTCAGCACCTATTTTCGCATCAATGCCGAGAATACCGGCCAGTTCGAGCGCACGCTGATCGTCGCCGACAAGGGCAGCTATGTCTCCTATCTCGAAGGCTGCACCGCGCCCCAGCGCGACGAGAACCAGCTCCACGCCGCCGTGGTCGAGCTCGTCGCGCTCGACGATGCCGAGATCAAGTACAGCACCGTGCAGAACTGGTATCCGGGCGATGCCGAGGGGCGCGGCGGCATCTACAATTTCGTGACCAAGCGCGCGCTCTGCCAGGGGCGCAACAGCAAGGTCAGCTGGACGCAGGTCGAGACCGGCAGCGCGATCACCTGGAAATATCCCAGCTGCGTGCTGAACGGCGAGAACAGCGTCGGCGAATTCTATTCCGTCGCCGTGACGAATAACCGCCAGCAAGCGGATACCGGCACGAAAATGATCCATAACGGTAAAAACACCCGTTCGACCATCGTGTCGAAGGGGATCAGCGCCGGCAAGTCGAGCGGCACCTATCGCGGTCTCGTGCGCATGGGTCCCAATGCCGAGAAGGCGCGCAACTTCACCCAGTGCGACAGCCTTCTCCTGGGCAGCCTCTGCGGCGCCCACACCGTGCCTTATATAGAGGTCAGAAATCCCTCGGCGATCGTCGAGCATGAGGCGACCACCAGCAAGATCAGCGACGACCAGCTCTTCTATGCGATGCAGCGCGGCCTCGATGCGGAGAGCGCCGTCGGCCTCATCGTCAACGGCTTCGCCAAGGACGTGCTGCAGCAGCTGCCGATGGAATTCGCCGTCGAGGCGCAGAAGCTGCTCGGCATCAGCCTCGAGGGGAGTGTGGGGTGACGACCGCACGCGCGCGCCGCTCTCATCTTCGTCACCCTGAACGCGTTTGTGCAAGCACGCCTCCCGCTCCAGGGTCCATGACGGCGTGTTTCATGGCCGCCGGATGGATGCTGAACCAGGTTCGGCATGATGATGATCATGGGCGGACAGGCACCACCCGCGCCCCCATGCTTAGCGTTAACCCAACATTCGTCCTTAACGGCGTTGTAACGAATCGGGCGACGCGGTTAGTCCTCTCTCAGCCCGGCGCGATGTGGAAGTCCTCGGGCGGCCTTGAGAAGGGAAGCGTCGATGAAGGCCGGTTTGACTCTCGTCATGGGCATTCTGGCTGCAATGTCGGCGCTTCCCGCTTCTGCTCAGAAAATGTCGGGCAAGCAGGCGGCGCAGCCGATCGCGCTCTCGGCCGAGGAGATCCCGGCGACGGACCGTTTCGCCGGCCTGCTCACGCGTTATCGCAATTGCGTCCTCGCGGAAGTCGAGGCCGCGCCGCTCGGCATCCAGGAGACGATGGCGCGCGAGGCCATGGCGGCCTGCGCCATCTCGCGTGGCGAACTGCGCTCGCAGCTCTTCTCGGACATTCGCGAGAAGCGGCCCAAGGTCGGCAATGCCGTCGCCCTGGTGAGCGCGGACTATGGCGTGGCCCAGGTCGATCCGATGATCGAGCAAGCCGCCATCGACTGGGCGCACAGGCGTTACGCCCGCAATATGTACTGACATGGCCGTTCCCCGGCGCAGGCCGGGGTCCGGTGCTCCAGACGTTCCGCGCAATATCGCCCTCCGATGCATCGCACCGGACTGGACCCCGGCCTGTGCCGGGGAGCAGCGCGATCCTGAGGGCCGCCTGATGCCCGAACCGGAGACCATCATCCTGTCCCCCGCCGACGTGCCACTGCACGACTTCAGCGGCGGCGGCGATTTTGCCCTGCAGTTCGCGCGCGTGGGATCGCTGCTCGGGCTGACCGATCTGGGCTGCGCGTTGCAGGTCGTGCCCCCCGGCAAGAAGGCCTTCCCGCACCATGTCCATCACATGGTGGACGAGATGATGGTCATCCTCGAAGGCACCGGCGAATATCGCTGGGGCGAAGATCGTTATCCGGTCGGCCCCGGCGATCTCATCGGCGCGCCCAAGGCGACGCGGGCCCATCAGCTCGCCAATACCGGCACCACCGATCTCAAATATCTGACCTTCTCGAACAATCCGTCCGCGGATGTCTGCGAATATCCCGACAGCGGCAAGGTCGCCTATCGCGCCGGCGTGATCGGCGGCGACCGCGCTACCGGCACCATCCGCGCGATCGGGCGGCTGGCGGTCACCGATTATTGGGACGGGGAGGTCGAATGATGGCCGCTCTGCTTTTTGCCGCCGCGCTCAGTGCCGAGGGCCCCGATCTCGCCGCGCTCGACAAGGCCGTGGCGCGCTGCGACGCCAAGTTCATGACCGCGACGTTTTCGGCCGAGCCGCAGCGCCGTCGCGCCTTCGCGATCGACGCCTATCACGAGCAGGAATCGATCGTCGCCGCGCGTCGCGCTCTCGCCATGAAGCGCCTCGCGCCCGTGCTCGTCGCGGCGCCGGCGGCGGGCGGGCCGGTTCCCGCGAGCAATGCCGATCTCGATCGTGAGGCGAGTCTCATTGCCGAGCGCCAGCAGGAGCTCGACGATGTCCGCATGCTCTCCAGCCAGCGTGACCAGCTGCTCGATCTCATGCGGCAACAATATCTCGCGAAATGTGCAACGGGGAAGTCGGATGAGCGGTGAAGCCGGCCTCCATTCACGAAGAATGACCAAACTCGAACTTGCAGACATGCTCGAGCGTTTTGTCGGCGACGCACCCAACTGCGAAAAATGGGGATGGGACGACTTCACCTCGGTCAAAGCCCAGGATGAGCTTGAGCCCTTTCGCCAGCGCCCTTTGCAACAAGGCGGCGGTTACATGGATACGGACGAAATCCGGGAAATTATTGCGGACTTGAAAAGCTGATGCTCAACATTGAAAACCTCCAGGCCGAAGTCGACGGCAAGCCGATCCTCAAGGGGCTCTCGCTCAAGCTCAACGCGGGCGAAATCCACGCGATCATGGGGCCGAACGGCGCCGGCAAGTCGACGCTGGCCTATACGCTCGGCGGCCGCCCGGGCTATAAGGTCACCGGCGGGTCGGTCGACTTCGAGGGCGCCGAGTTGCTCGACATGGAGCCGCATGAGCGTGCGGCGGCCGGGCTATTCCTCGGCTTCCAATATCCGGTCGAGATCCCCGGCGTGTCGAACGTGCAGTTTCTGCGCGAGGCGCTCAACAGCCAGCGCAAGGCGCGCGGCGAGGAGCCGCTCGGTGCCGCCGATTTCCTGCGCCTCGCCCGCGAGAAGGCCGGGCTGCTCGGCCTGGACATGGACATGCTCAAGCGCCCGGTGAATGTCGGCTTCTCCGGGGGCGAGAAGAAACGAGCCGAAATGGTTCAGATGGGTATCCTCAATCCGCGCCTGGCGATCCTCGACGAGACCGACAGCGGCCTCGACATCGATGCGCTCAAGGTCGTGGGCGCGGGCATCAACGCGATCATGCGCGCGCCCGACAAGGCGGTGCTGCTCATCACCCACTATCAGCGCCTGCTCGATTATGTGCAGCCCGATTTCGTGCATATTCTCGCTGATGGCCGCATCGTGAAGTCGGGCGGACCCGAACTCGCGCTCGAGCTGGAGCGCGAAGGCTATGCGGAGGTGATCGCGGCGTGAACGCCCTCGCTTCCCTTCCCACGCGCAAGGACGAGGCCTGGCGTTACAGCAATCTCGACGCAGCGGCTCGCGTCTGGCCAGGCGATGAACCGGATCGGTTCATCATTGCTGCAGGCGAGCATGTGCATCGGGCCATTTTGCAGGATGCTGCGTCCGGCGATGTCGCGATCCGCGATCTCGTCGTCGAAATCGGCGCGGGCGGGTCGTTCGGCCTGCACCTGCTCGACATGGGCGGTGTGCTCGGCCGCATCACGCTCGATGTGACGCTGCACGAAGGCGCGCATTTCGAGCTGGAGGCCGCCTTGCTCGGCGATGGCGAGCAGACCATCGAGCTGGTGACCCGCGTCACCCATGCCGAGCCCGATGCGACCAGCAGCCAGACCGTCCGCGCGATCGCGGCGGGCAAGGCGACGACGAGCTATCTCGGCCAGGTCCGCGTCGCGCGCGATGCGCAGAAGACGGATGCATCGCAGAGCTTCAAGGCGATGCTGCTCGATCGCGGCGCGACCGCCAATGCCAAGCCGGAGCTGGAGATTTTCGCCGACGATGTGAAGTGCGCCCACGGCGCCAGCATCGGTGAGCTGGATGCGCAGGCGCTGTTCTACCTTGCCTCGCGCGGACTGGATCCGGCGCGGGCCAGGACGTTGATGCTGCAGGCGTTCATTGCCGGCCTGTTCGACGACATGGCGGACGAAGCCGAGCGCACGCGCTTCGAAGGCGCGGCGCTCGCCAAGCTGGAGGCGATGGGTTGACGGAACATTCTCCCTTCCCGTTCGCTTCGAGCGACGTCGAAAAGCGTGACAATGGACGTGTCTTGACGTCGCTCGACACGAACGGTGTCCCCGATTTCCGAGCCGATTTCCCCGGCCTCGTCACGGCCGATGGCGCGCCCTGGCATTATCTCGACACCGCCGCCACGGCGCAGAAGCCGCAGGTCGTCATCGACGCGACCGTCCGCGCCATGGGCGCCGACTATGCGACCGTGCATCGCGGCGTCTATGCGCGCTCGGCCGACATGACGCTGGCCTTCGAGGCGGCCCGTGTCCGCGTCGCGCGCTTCCTCAACGCCGCGAGCACCGCGGAGATCGTCTTCGTGCGCGGCGCGACCGAGGGCATCAATCTCGTCGCCAACAGCTGGGGCGGCGCGAACCTCAAGCCCGGCGACCGTATCCTGCTCTCTTGTCTCGAGCATCACTCGAACATCGTGCCCTGGCAGCTCATCGCCGAGCGCACCGGCGCCGCGATCGACGTGGTTCCGCTGACGCCGGACGGCAAGATCGATCTCGACGCGATGGCGGCGATGATCCGCCCGGAACACAAGCTCGTCGCGCTGGCTCATGTCTCCAACGTGCTGGGCTCGCCGCTCGACGTCGCCCGCGCCGCCAGGATCGCGCATGATGCCGGCGCATTGCTGCTCGTCGACGGCTGCCAGGCCGCGCCGCGCATGAAGATCGACGTGCAGGCGCTCGGCTGCGACTTCTATCTCTTCTCCGGCCACAAGCTTTACGGCCCGACCGGCATCGGCGTGCTCTGGGCGCGGGGCGACATTCTCGCCGCCATGCCGCCCTGGCAGGGTGGCGGCTCGATGATCGACACCGTGACCTTCGAGAAGACGACCTATGCCCCCGCGCCGACCCGTTTCGAGGCAGGCACGCCGGCCATCGTCGAGACGATCGGACTGGCCGCGGCGATCGATTATGTCGAGGCGATCGGCCTCGATGCGATCGCCGCCCATGAAGCATCGCTGGTGCGCCAGGCGCGCGAGGCGCTGCGCGGGGTCAATTCGGTCCGCCTGCTCGGGCCGGACGACGCCTGCGGCATCGTCTCCTTCGTGATGGAAGGCGTGCATCCGCACGACATCGGCACCATATTGGACGAGAGCGGCCCAGATGGTTCCGGTGTCGCCATTCGCGCCGGCCATCATTGCGCCCAGCCGCTGATGCGCCACCTCGGCGTCGAGGCGACCGCCCGGGCCAGTTTCGGTATCTATAATGACGAGAGCGACGTTGCCGCGCTGATCCGCGGCCTCGAGCGTGTGAGGACGATTTTCGGATGACAGAAGAACCCCGTATCCGGACCGAGGAAGTCGAGCAGGTCGAGACGCCGCCGCGTGCGCGCGTGAGCGACGCGGAGGAGACGGCGCTGCCCGAGCCGGTCGCCCGCAAGCGCGACTATCTCGCAGGCTTCCTCAAGCAGCAGCCGAGCAGCGTTCCGACAGGTGAGCCCGGCGGGGGGCTTTACGAGGCCATCATCGAGGCTCTGAAAGAGATCTATGATCCTGAAATTCCAGTGAACATCTACGATCTCGGACTCATCTACGCCGTCGAGGTGACGGACGACGGCCACGCCGCCGTCACCATGACCCTGACCACGCCGCATTGCCCCGTCGCCGAGTCCATGCCCGGCGAGGTCGAGATGCGCGTCGGCGCCGTGCCCGGCGTCGGCCATGCCGAGGTCAATCTCGTCTGGGATCCGCCCTGGGACCCGCAGAAGATGAGCGACGAGGCCAAGCTCGAGCTGGGGATGCTGTGAACGCGACCGCCGTTCTTGCCGAAAATCTCGTGATCGAGCGGGTCGACTATGCCGATCCTGTTCATGGCGACGCCCTGTTCCGCCTGCTCGACATCTATGCGCGCGATCCCGCCGGCGGTGGCGAGCCGCTCGATCTGGCAAAGAAGGGCGTGCTGCTCGCCGGCCTCGCCGCGACGCCGAATGCCTTCTCGCTGCTCGCCTATCTGGACGGGCAGGCCGTCGGCCTCGCCAATTGCTTCACCGGCTTCTCGACGTTCGCGATGAAGCCCGTCGTCAATCTCCACGACCTCGCCGTCGATCCCGATTTCCGGGGCCGTGGCATTGGCCGCGCGCTGTTCGCCGCCATCGAGTCCGAAGCCCGTTCCCTGGGCGCGGCGAAGGTGACGCTCGAGGTTTTGAGCCGAAACGACCGGGCCAAGCGTCTTTACCGCTCCCTGGGCTATGGCGATTATCGTCTCGATCCCCATATGGGCCAGGCTCTGTTCTGGCAGAAGGTACTTTGAATGAACGTCAAGGTCTCAGCATCGGGCGACAAACCGACCCGCGTTCGTCCCGCCGCCGTCACCCTGACGGAGGGCGCGCAGGCGCGTATCGGAGAGCTCATGGCCAGAGCGCCGGACGGCGCGATCGGCGTCAGGCTCTCGACCCCGCGCCGGGGCTGCTCGGGCCTGGCCTATTCGGTCGATTATGTGCGTGAGGGCGAGGCCGGCGCATTCGACGAGCGCATCGAAACGCCGGGCGGCACCTTCTTCATCGACGCAGCCAGCGTGCTCTACCTGATCGGCTCGGTCATGGACTGGAAGGTCGACGACTTCGCCGCCGGCTTCGTGTTCGAAAATCCCAATGCCAAGGGCAGCTGCGGCTGCGGCGAAAGCTTCACGGTCTAATCGATCCCCTGTGTAGCGGAGCGGCATGGAGTATTCGCCGCAACGCCGGATGGCGGAACGCCATGGGCCGGCTGCACGTTCCGTTTCGACACGGCTTTCGCCATCGAGCATCCGGCGATCGCCAGCGCCATCATCATGGATCGTCTCGAAAGCCTGCAGGCGGTCGGTAAGATAGAGCTTGCTCCCGTTCATGCTCGACCGTGCAGCCGCGCTCAAGCTCGATCCCAATGTGGAGAAGAAGTTCGAGGGCTTTGGCGTGACGATGCCTGCCGCCACGCCATAAGCCGGCGTCAGACCGGCGCAGTCTGGTTGAGGTCGATCTTGTCGAAATCGCTGGCGTCGTGGCGTTCGAGCAGGGCGCCTTCGCGCGATGTGTTGACCAGCTGGCCGCGCTGCACGCCCGGACGCTTGCCGAGAAGGTCGAGCCAGCGCCGGACGTTCTTATATTCGTGCGTCGAGAGGAACTCGGCCGCGCTGTAGGCGCCGCGCACGATGTTGCCGTACCAGGGATAGATGGCGATGTCGGCGATTGTATACGCGTCGCCGATCATATATTCATGGGTCGCCAGATGCTTGTCGAGCAGGTCGAGCTGGCGCTTGGTCTCCATCGCATAGCGGTCGATCGCATATTGGATCTTGAACGGCGCATAGGCATAGAAATGGCCGAAGCCGCCGCCGACGAAGGGCGCCGAGCCCATCTGCCACATCAGCCAGTTCATCGTTTCGGTCCGCTTGCGGATGTCGGTGGGCAGGAATTCGCCGAACCTCTCGGCGAGATAGACCAGCATCGAGCCGCTCTCGAAGAGCTTGAGCGGCGGATCCAGCGAGCGGTCGACCATCGCGGGGATCTTGCTGTTCGGGTTGATGTCGACGAAGCCGCTGCCGAATTGCTCACCGGCGAAGATCTTGATCAGCCAGGCGTCATAGTCCGCGCCCTTGTGACCCTTCTCGAGCAGCTCCTCGAGCATGATGGTGACCTTGACACCATTCGGAGTCCCCAACGAATAGAGCTGGATCGGATGCTTGCCGACGGGCAGCTCCTGCTCGAAGCGCGCGCCGGAAGTCGGCGCATTGATGCCCGCGAACTGCCCGCCATTTTCCTTGTCCCAGGTCCACACCTTGGGCGGCACGTAACCGGAGGGTTGATTATTGGCGGGATCGTTATCGGCCATCGAGCTATCTCCTCCGGGGGAACGGTTCCCGGTCTATGTAGTGGTCTGCGCGGGCGATGCTAGTTGCTTTTCGAAACGCCTTTCCGGTGCAGCCGCAGCCGGACCCATTTCCGCAACGATCGGCGTGCTACCATGGCTAACGGGCGCGTTGGTTGACTTGTTAAGAACTCGAATGCCATAGCCCGGCGCGCATTTCAGGGAGGTCAAGCTTGTCCATTAACGTTGCCGTCGTGGGGCTCGGCAAGATGGGAATCTCCCATCTCGGCATCGTCAACGCTCTCGAAGACTTCAATGTCGTCGCCATCTGCGATTCCTCGGCGCTCGTCGGCGACGTGATCGAGAAATACGGCAAGCTTCATTATGTCTCCAACTATGATGAGCTGTTGAAGATGGAAGATCTTCATGCGGTCATCATCGCGACGCCGACCACGGCACATGAACCGATGGTCCGCAAGGCGCTGGAACGCGGCCTGCACGTGATGTGCGAGAAGCCGCTGACGCTGTCCTCGGAAGAGAGCGAGGCGCTGTCGCTGCTCGCCGAGAGCAAGGGCCTCATCGGCCAGGTCGGCTATCACAATCGCTATATCGGCACGTTCAGCGAGGTGAAGCGCCTCGTCGAGAGCGGCGCGATCGGCAAGGTCAGCCATGTCATGTGCGAAGCCTATGGCCCGGTCGTGCTGAAGCCCAGCAAGCCCACCTGGCGCGGCAAGGCCGGCAATGGCGGCGGCTGCCTATACGATTATGCGGCGCATCCGCTCAATCTGGTGAACTGGTATTTCGGCCGGCCCGAGGGCTGCGGCGGCGCGACGCTTAAGAGCGGTTTCTCCGCCGAGGTCGACGACGAGGTCTATGCGATCCTGCATCTGCAGAACGGCATTACCTGCAACGTCTCGGTCAACTGGTCCGACGCGTCGGTGCGGAAGATGACGACGCGCATCTCGGTCTGGGGCGAGGGCGGCAAGATTTTCGCCGACCGCCAGGAGATTCAGGTCTTCCTGACCGGCAACGGCGCGATCCCCGAAGGCTATGAAGAAGGCTGGACGGTCAAGTACATCACCGAACTCACCCCGCCGGTCAGCTTCTACCTGCGCGGCGAGGAATATAGCGCGCAGCTCGAGGCGTTCGGCCGGGCAATCAACGGCAAGCGCGAGGGCTGGCAGAACAGCCTGGCGTCCGCAGCCGATACCGACGCGACCATCGAAATGATCCGCGCGGTGGCTTTTGGCGGCGAGGCGATGCAGGCGGCCGCGCAGCCGGCGCGCGCTCGTGGCTTCGTCGGCAGGCTGATGGGGCGCTGATGGACAAGACGCGCACAGTCTCGCGGCCGGGCTTCGGCAGCTGGCAACAGTCCAGGCTTCTCAACGCCTGGGTCGATGCGCTCACGATCCCCGAGATCATCGAGCGGCTGGACGAGGGCATGCTCTTCACCCTCAATCCCGACCATCTCTATCATCTCCAGCGCAATCCGGACTTCGCCGCCGCTTATGCCGACGCGGTGATGGTCTCCTCGGACAGCAAATATGTCTACTGGGCGCTCGGGGCGATCGGCCGCGCGATCAAGTGCAAGACCTCGGGCTCGGACATCGTCCCGGCCTATTACAAGCATCACGCCAACAATCCGGACGTGAAAATCTTCTTCCTCGGCGCCAGGCCGGGCGTCGCGCAGATGGCGCTGGAGCGGGTCAATCGCATCGTCGGCCGCGACATCGTGGTCGGCGCGCATGGCCCCTCGTTCAACTTCGTGAAGGACGCCAGGGAAAGCGCCGAGGTCATCGAGATGATCAACGCCTCGGGCGCCACCTGCCTGATCGTCGGCCTGGGAGCGCCCAAGCAGGAAGTATGGATGCACAAGAACCGGCACCTCATGCCGGGGGTCAAGGTCTATATGGGTGTCGGCGCGGTCATCGACTATGAGGCCGAGGCCGTGAAGCGCGCCCCGGGCTGGATGAACCGCAACGGCCTCGAATGGGTCTATCGCATCACCACTGAGCCCAGGCGCTACTGGCGCCGCTATGCGCGCACGCTGGAGTTCTTCTGGCTCGTCGCCTTCGACAAGCTCGGTCTCTACCGCGCGCCCAAATTCCTCTCGCCCGCCACCGCCGGGCGCAAGCCGGACCAGCCCGCCGTGGTCGCCAGCCCGGCCGCTGCCGCTCATAGCTGACCAGATTTCAGGAAGACCTACGCGATGGAACGCATCCTCTTCGGCGACAACCAGTTCTTTGGCATCAACCATATGTCGGAAGAGAAGGCACGGCAGCAGGCCATGCGCTTCCAGAAGATCGACGCGATCATCGACGTGCTGCAGATCGCGCTCCAGGCGGGCGCGGGCGGCTTCATGTGCACCACGCATGACAAGATCGAGAAGATCGCCGACCAGGTCCGCGCCGATCCGAGCAAGTGGGAAGGCTTCACCTTCTATCCGGGCATGCCCTATGCGCATAAATATGCCAATGCGGTGACCGAGCTCGGCTATTTCGACGCCGTCCGCAAGTTCCTGCCCAAGGAAGGCATTGTCGACACCGTTCTGCGCGGCACCAAGGCAGTGCTCAGCAAGGACATAGAGAGCATGATGACCTTGCTCGTCGATGCCGAGATGAAGATGTTTCGCGACCTGCCGACGCCGGTCGTGTTCCTGCAGAATGTCGTGACCGACCTCGTGCAAGGCCTCGGCTTCGTCGATGCCTTCGCGGTGTTCCACGCGCACATCAAGAAGCGTTACAATGCGGAGGCCGGCTTCATCACGATGAACGTGCCCAAGCTGCTGCCGATGCTGAAGGATGCCGGCATCGAGAATCCGATCGTCTGCGCCAACTACAACAAGATCGGTTTCCGCATGTCGGGCGGTATCGAGGGTTATCGCGACGTTCTCGCCAAATATCCCGCGCGCATGATCGCCATGTCGGTGCTGGGCTCGGGCGCGATCCGTCCGCGCGAGGCCATTGAGTGGATCTGCAACGAGCCCCTGGTCGAATCGATCCTGTTCGGCGCGTCGAGCCGCGCGAACATCGAGCAGACGGTGTCGCTGATCCACGAATATGACGCCGCGCGGGCCGTCCCGGCTTAAGCTCATCAGTCGCGGCCATGCGGCGGCGGCCCACCCTCGGGCTCCATGCTGCTGATATGGTTACAATGATTATCAAGAGGCGTGGGCATTGGCTCTGTCAGAACCATTGACAGGAGCATGTTGTCCCGTATGTGCGATTCTGCACACATGAAAATTCCCAGGGGGAGGGAAAGTGAATGAAGAAGTTTCTGTTTGCCGCGAGTATTCCTGTGCTTGTCTTTACTGGAGCTGTGGCGTTTTCTTCCGCAGCGTTTGCCAAGCAGCGCACGGTTATTGAACAACTTCCGCCCGAGATCGTCGACAAGAACTATGTCGATCAGGTTGAAGTGATCGTCGCGGATACGGCGCAGGAGAAGATGGCAAAGCTGGAGGAGAAGGCCGCCGAGAAGCGTGCCGATGCCAAGCTTGCCAGCTGGACGCCTGCAGCAGACGGCGCTGCCCCGCCGGTCGCCCAATATGCGACCATTCCCTTCACGGCGATGATGCCGTTCGTCATGCGGGACGTGACGCGGAAATGGGGACTCACGCCCGAGCGCGGCGGCAAGGCCGTGAACCTGCGCATCACCGTGGAAAACATCAAGACCGCCAATGCCGGCATGGCGCTCCTCCTTGCCTCCAGCGATGAACTGTCAGGCGAGGTGATCGTGCTCGATCCCGCCACCCAGAAGCAGATCGGAAATTTCTACGTCCAGGTCATCAACAGCCATGGCGGCCTTGCAGGTCTCGCCATGCGCGGCAGCGGTATCCGTGAAAAGCTGGTTGAGGAGTTCGCGCTGGAGAGTTCGCGCATCCTGACCGGTTCGACCAAGAAGGATTGGAAGAAGCGCGTGAAGGCCGATCAGCAGGCCGCGGAAGAGAAGAGCAAGGCGGGCGGTACGACTGCCTCAGCGAACTGAACCGATGAAGCTGCATCTTGCCCGTTTCGGTCCGATGCTTCTGGCAGGCGCATTTGCGGTCATCGCCGCAGCGCCTGCAACGGCGCGCACCGTCGAATATCTCGATGATATGACGGCGATCAGCGCCGCTGCGGACGATCAGGGCATTCAAGGCCCGTTTTCCGACAAGCTCCGGTCCGGTCCGGTGCATATTGCGCTTGAGACGCCGAAGGCGGCCGACCATCGCGTTATCGTCGCCAGCGTCTACTGTCAGGCTTATGGCATTGATAATCCGGTCTCGACGTTGCTGCAGGATCTCGTCAAGGCGGCGGCGCCGACCGAGGGAAATGCCCCGATTCTGACTCTCCATGTCCTCTCCGGCTCGACTGTGCTGCGTTGCCTTGGCAAGTCCGACCTGGAAGTAAAGTGCAAGAACCGCGTTCGCATCGACGCCGAAGCTGGCTTCGTCAAGGCGGATGGGACAGCCGTCAAAATACCGCTGACCGCTCTGGTCGAGCGCGAGGGGCGCGTCGGCGGTTTCTGCGGCAATATCGCCCGCTATACCGGTATCGTTACGCGAGAGGCGGGAATCGACCTGATCCGTCAGGCCATGAAAGCATTTGCCGATATGGCCTAAACTCCGATTCAGCAGGCTTGAATCGTCATTGCGAGCGACGCGGTCGCGCGGCAATCCAGGCCGATCCTGCCCGCCTCTGGATTGCTTCGCCCGGCTTATACCGGGCTCGCAATGACGAGCGGTTCAACATCGATGGATCGGTTTCCGGCCCGGCCCGAAGCCTGGCACGCCAGAGCTACTTCTTCTTGCCGAAGTCCACGGTGACGACGTTCGACGTCGGATCGGCGTCGTCGTCCGGGCTGTCGTTCTCCGCGTCCTCATGCGGCTCGGGGTCATCGCCGCCGCCTTGCACCTGGAACTCCAGGCTGAAATTGACGGCCGGGTCGACGAAGAAGCGAATCGCCGCATAGGGAATGACGAGATGGGCCGGCACCTGGTTGAAGGTGAGGCTGACCTCGAAGCCCGCATCGGTCACCTTCAGGTCCCAGAATTTGTGCTGGAGCACGATGGTCATCTCGTCCGGGAATTTCTGGACGAGATGCGTCGGGATCGAGACGCCGGGTGCCTGCGTCTTGAAGGTGATGTAGAAATGGTGGTTGCCCGGCAGCGCGCCGGTACGCTCGATGTCGCGCAGCACGCGGCCGGGAATGGCACGCAATGCCTCCTGCACGATCTCGTCATAGGGGATCAGGCTATCGGGCGTATCGTCGCTCATGCGCACAGTCCTAGCGAAGGCGCTTTGGCGGTCAAGCGGGCAAAGACCGCCTCACGCACCGCCAGCCGCAGTTTTCGCGCACGAGCCCATCGGACAATCGCATTGCGCGTGCGTGCAGGCGCGCTATAGGCCGCAGCCATGCGCACCGGGACAATCAACAGGACGACCGGCGAAACGGCGATCGACGTCACCGTCAATCTCGACGGGACAGGCGCCTACACCGTGTCGACCGGCATCGGCTTCCTCGATCACATGCTCGAGCAGCTCTCGCGTCACTCGCTCATCGACCTCGACGTGAACGTGGTCGGCGACCTGCATGTCGACCAGCATCACACCACGGAAGACAGCGGTATCGCGGTCGGCGAGGCGGTGGCCAAGGCGCTCGGCACCAAGGCGGGCATCACCCGCTACGGCTCGGCTTACTCGCCGATGGACGAGACGCTGACCCGCGTCGCGCTCGATATCAGCGGCCGGCCCTGGCTGGTCTGGCGAGTCCCGCTCACCATGCAGCGCCTCGGCGAATGGGATACCGAGCTCATCGAGCACTGGTTCCACAGCTTCGCGCAGGCGGCCGGCATCACGCTGCACGTCGAGACTCTCTACGGCGCGAACAATCATCACATCGTCGAGAGCTGCTTCAAGGGTCTCGCACGGGCGCTGCGCCAAGCGGTCGAGCTCGACCCGCGCAAGGGCGATGCGATCCCGTCGACCAAGGGAATTCTCTGATGATCGTCGCTATCCTGACCTACAAGGTGCCCCTCGATGTGGTCGACGCGCACCGGCCGGCCCATCTCGACTGGCTGAACGACTGCCTCGCGCAGGGCAGATTGCTTGCCGCGGGCCGCACCAGTCCCGCCACCGGCGGTGTGATCATGATGCGGGGCGCGCGCGCCGAGGCCGAGGCGCTGCTCAAGGACGATCCCTTCGCCATCCATGGCGTCGCGGACTACGACATCCACGAATTCGAGCCGCGGCTGGTGGCGCCGGGACTGGACGCTCTGGCGGAATGACCGTCGCGCTGATCGATTACGGCGCCGGCAACCTCCATTCGGTTCACAATGCGCTGAAAGCGGCGGGCGCGCAGGGCGTGGTCGTGACCGCCGATGCCGAAGTCGTGCGCCGCGCGCAGAAGATCGTGCTGCCTGGCGTCGGCGCCTTTCGGGCCTGCATCGAGCCTTTGAAAGCGATCCCCGGCATGGTCGATGCCATGCATGAGGCCGTGTTCGATGAAGGCCGGCCATTCCTCGGCATTTGCGTCGGCATGCAGCTGCTTGCGGATACGGGCGAGGAGTTCGGGACGCATGCCGGCCTCGGCTGGATCGGCGGCACCGTCCGTCACATCGAGCGCAGCGATCCCGCGATCAAGATCCCGCATATGGGCTGGAACGACATCATGCTGGCAAAACCGCATGGTCTGGTCGAGCCGGGCGAAGCCTATTTCCTGCACAGCTACCAGTTCGAAGCCGCCCATGAGAGCGATGTGATTGCGACCACCGATCATGGCGGCCCGCTGGTCGCTGCCGTCGGCCGCGATAATATGATCGGCGTGCAATTCCACCCGGAGAAGAGCCAGGCCTATGGCCTCGCCTTCCTCGACCGTTTTCTAGGATGGCAGCCATGACTCGCCAAGGGACAGGGATCCCGCCGTTCATCGTGTTTCCCGCCATCGACCTCAAGGGCGGGCAAGTCGTGCGCCTCGCCGAGGGCGATATGGACCGCGCCACCGTCTATGGCGACGATCCCGCCGCGCAGGCCCTGGCCTGGGCGGAGCAGGGCTCGGACTTCCTCCACGTCGTCGATCTCGACGGCAGCTTTGCGGGCCATGCCGTCAACGGCGCCGCGATCGCCAGCATCGTCCAGGCCTTTCCGGGCCATGTGCAGCTCGGCGGCGGCATCCGCGATCCGCAGGCGTGCAAGGCCTGGTTCGACACCGGCATCTCGCGCGTCGTGATCGGCACGGCCGCGCTCAAGAACCCGCAGTTCGTCAAGGACATGGCGGCGGACTATCCCGGCGGTATCGTCGTCGCGGTCGACGCGCGCGACGGTTTCGTCGCGACCGATGGCTGGGCTGAGAAGTCCGACATGCCGGTCGTCGATCTTGCGCGCCGCTTCGAGGATGCCGGCGTGGCATCGCTGCTGTTCACCGACGTCGGCCGCGACGGGCTCCTGAAGGGCGTCAATCTCGATGCGACGATCGACCTCGCCCGCGCGGTCGATATCCCCGTCATCGCCAGCGGCGGCGTTGCCGGCATCGCCGATATTCGCGTGCTCAGCCTCCATGCCGGCGAAGGCATCGAAGGCGTGATCACCGGCCGGGCGCTCTATGACGGCCGGCTCGACCTGCGCGCCGCCATCGCCGTGGCCAGCGCGGCATGAACATCTTCCTGCTCCCTGAAAATTCGTTCGTCCTGCGCTTGTCGCGGGACCTTCCCTTTCCCTTCGGGGGAACGAAGAAGGAAGAGAGCGCCCCTCGACAAGCTCAGGACGAACGGTATGTGGGAATTGAGGTCGGGCCATGACCGTCCGCACCCGCATCATTCCCTGCCTCGATGTCGCCAATGGCCGCGTGGTCAAGGGCGTCAATTTCGTCGACCTGAAGGACGCGGGCGATCCGGTCGAGGCCGCGCGCGTCTATGACGCGGCCGGTGCCGACGAGCTCTGCTTCCTCGACATCACCGCCTCCCATGAAGGGCGCGGCACCCTGCTCGACATCGTCGCGCGCACGGCCGAGGTCTGCTTCATGCCGCTCACCGTCGGCGGCGGCGTGCGCACGGTGGAGGACGCCCGCGCGCTTCTCCTCGCCGGCGCGGACAAGGTCGCCGTCAACAGCGCCGCGGTCGCCCGTCCCGAGCTGGTCGGCGATCTCGCCGATCGCTTCGGCGCGCAATGCGTGGTCGGCTCGGTCGATGCGCGCCGCACCGGCGAGAACCAGTGGGAGATCTTCACCCATGGCGGCCGCCGCCCGACCGGCGTCGACGCGCTCGTCCATGCCCGCCGCCTCGCCGAGCTGGGCGCGGGGGAGCTGCTCGTCACTTCCATGGACGGTGATGGCACGCAGCAGGGCTATGATCTGGCACTGACTCGCGCGATTGCCGACAGCGTCTCGGTTCCGGTGATCGCCAGCGGCGGCGTCGGCACGCTCCAGCATCTCGTCGACGGTGTGGTCGAGGGCCATGCCAGCGCCGTGCTCGCGGCCTCGATCTTCCACTTCGGCACGCACTCGGTGCGCGAGGCGCGGGAAGCGCTCGGCCGCGCCGGACTCGCAGTCCGCTCGGTCGACGCTTGACGCATAGCCTCGCCCCGAGGACAAGCGCCCCATGACCGACACGCTGATCCGTCTCGAACAGACCATCCTTGCACGCCGTGAGGCGAGCCCGGACTCGTCCTACGTTGCCAGGCTGCGCGCCAAGGGCCGCGGCAAGATGGCGCAGAAGTTGGGCGAGGAGGCGGTCGAGACGGTGATCGCGGCGCTGACCGAGGACAAGGCGGCGCTGACCGGCGAGGCGGCGGACCTGCTCTTCCATCTGATCGCCCTGCTGGCAGACTGCGGGGTCAGCCTGGCGGACGTGTTCGCGGAACTGGATCGGCGCGAAGGGACGTCGGGGCTGGACGAGAAGGCGGGGCGGTCAAAACAATAATTGTCACCCTGAACTTGTTTCAGCATCCATGATCGTGGCGTTCCGCCCAGGCGCGCGGTTGCCATGGACCCTGAAACAAGTTCAGGGTGACGGAAAGAAGAAAGAGTGAGCAGCAGATCATGCCCATCGACGCCACCCTGCCCTATGACGAGACCAACATCTTCGCCCGCATCCTGCGCGGCGAGATTCCCAACAAGACAGTCTACGAAGACGAGCATGTTCTCGCCTTTCATGACATCGCACCCCAGGCGCCCGAGCATATCCTCGTCATTCCCAAGGGCGCCTATGTGAGCTGGGACGACTTCTCGGCGCGCGCCGGAGATGCCGAGATTGCCGCATTCGTCCGCGCCGTGGGCAAGATCGCGCGGGACGCCGGCCATGTCGCGCCGGGCTATCGGCTGCTCGCCAATACCGGGCACGATGCCGGCCAGGAAGTACCGCACCTCCACGTCCATATCTTCGCGGGCCGGCCTCTAGGGCCGATGCTGGCGCGCTGACTTGGGCGTAGCGCCATGAATAAAGCGTCATTGCGAGCGGAGCGAAGCAATCCAGTTGGCGTAGGCTGGATTGCTTCGCTCCGCTCGCAATGACGAGGCACTTTCATTCGGCCGTGAGGATGATCAAGTCACGCCCGCCATGGCCTTCTATCCTCCTCTCGAAACCGAACGCTCTTCCTGCATCCCATCGAACTGGTCGACGCGCCAGCGATCCAGCGTCTCTTCCCGCGCTGGGAGATCGTCCAATACTCGATACCTGGGTGCCCTGGCCCTATCCGGACGACGGCGCCGAGCGTTATCTGCGCGATTTCCTGCTGGATATCATCGCACAAGGTCGCTGGTGGAGCTGGTCGATCCGGCTCAAGACCGTGCCTGACGAGCCGGTCGGCGTCATCGACCTGTTCGACTGGAAGGATGACAATCGCGCCTTTTGGCTCGACCCGGCCTTTCAGGGCTAAGGACTGATGAGCGAGGCGGCCGATGCGGCGACCGACTACTGGTTCGACGTACTGAAGCGTCCTGTGCTGCGCGCGCCGAAAGCCGTGGCAAACGTCGCGTTGATCCGCATCTCGGAGAAGCAGGGCATGCGGCTCGTCGCCACGACGGAGAAGGAATATCGCGGGGGCATGATGCCGAGCCAGCTCTGGGAAATCACCGCGGAGGAATGGCGCGCGCGACGGTGCTGAAAGAGGCTGTCCTACAAGGGACGATGCGTGCCAATGTCGTGCGGTTGATTGAGTGCGGCGTGGTAAATGATCCGGAATGGCAGGTACTTTCCGGTTCCTGGCCCCGGAACTTTCAGAACCTTTGGAATAGAAAATGATCCACTTCGCTCACGAATTAGAGCCCATCGTTCGGTGCGCCTGGGCTGGATAGTGCGCTTGCGCGGCCCGAATTAGTCGATAGTCTGCCCGGTCAATCAAAGGAGGGGCAGGCGCGGCGCGCCGCCACACGGAACAAGAGGGACGGACCAGCCCATGATCTTCGGCCGCATCAAGCCACTCGACGCTATTATGGCAACCGCCGAGAAGCGATCCCTGCATCGCACGCTCGGTGCCTTCCAGCTCACCATGCTGGGCATCGGCGCCGTCATCGGCACCGGCATTTTCGTGCTGACCTCCGAAGCTGCGCAGAAAGCCGGCCCTGGCATGTTGCTCAGCTTCGTCGTGGCGGGCTTCATCTGCGCCGTCGCCGCGCTTTGTTATTCCGAGCTCGCGTCGATGGTCCCGGTCTCGGGTTCGGCCTATACCTATAGCTACGCGGTCGTCGGCGAATTGCTGGCCTGGATGGTCGGCTGGGCGCTGATCCTTGAATATGCCGTGGGCGCCAGCGCGGTCGCAGTCGGCTGGTCGAACCATGCGGTCGGGCTCTTGAACGGCATCGCGGATTATTACGGAATCGGTCGCTTTCCGAGTGCGATCAGCAATGCGGACGCCTTCATGGCGCATATGTACCTGACTTTCGGCGCAGCGCCGAGCGACGATCTCGCCAAGGCCATCGCCACCGGTGGCTGGGTCAATGTTCCGGCCATCATCGTCGTCGCCTTCGTGACCTGGCTGCTGGTCATCGGCACCACCGAGAGCGCGCGCGTCAACGCCATTCTGGTCGCGGTGAAGATCGCGGCGCTCACGGCCTTCATCGCGTTGACGATCCCGGTCCTCAAAACCGCCAATTTCAATCCCTTCATGCCGACCGGCTTCGGCAATCCGCTGAGTTCCTCGGGCCTCGGCGTGCTGGGGGCTGCGGCCTCGATCTTCTTCGCCTATGTGGGCTTCGACGCCGTCTCGACCGCGGCCGAGGAGACCAAGAACCCGCAGCGCAATGTGCCGATCGGCCTCATCGGTTCACTCGGCATCTGCACCATCTTCTACCTGCTGGTGGCGTCCGGCGCGATCGGCGCGATCGGCGCGCAGCCGGTCATGTCGGCGGCAGGCGAGGTGCTCTCGCCGGGCACGCCGCAGATTGCCGGCCGTTGCGCCGCCATTGTCGCGGGGGGTGGGCTCGAGCCGCTGGTCTGCTCGAAGGAAGCGCTGGTCCATGTGCTGGAGGTCATCAACTGGCCGTTCGTCGGTCGGCTCGTGGGTCTTGCGGCCGTGGTCGCGCTGCCGTCCGTGGTGCTCATGATGATGTTCGGCCAGACCCGCGTCTTCTTCACCATGGCCCGCGACGGCCTGCTGCCCGAGAAGCTCGCGTCCGTGCATCCCAAATTCCGGACGCCACATGTCGTGACCATCGTCACGGGCGTGGCCGCTGCCTTCGCGGCCGCCATCCTGCCGGTCGGCAGGCTCGCCGACTATTCCAATGCCGGCACGCTCTTCGCGTTCCTCATGGTCGCCGTCTCGGTCATGGTGCTGCGCCGGACCGATCCGGGCCGCAAGCGCCCGTTCCGCACGCCTTTGGTGTGGGTGATCGCGCCGCTGGCGGTGGTCGGTTCGTTCGTCCTCTATCTCTCGCTGCCGCTCACCGCGAAGCTGGTGCTGCCGGGCTGGGGCGCGATCGGTCTGGTGATCTATTTCCTGTACAGCCGTTCGCGCAGCCATGTCGGCCGGGGCATCATCGAGGTGAACGAGGACGAGGCTTACGAGGGCACGGAACCGCCGGTCCCCGGCACGCACTGAGCGACATCGTCATTGCGCGCGAAGCGACGATAATGGCTTAGCTGCTCAGCGTCGTTGGCGGCGGCACCTTGGGCCGCTGCGCCGCCTTGCGCGGGCGCGTGAACAGGCGCCCGCCCTCGGCCCACAGGATGAAGCCGAGGCCGATGATGCCGGCGACCACGAAGCCTTCGGCGAGCGGCAATGTCGTGCCGTCGAAGCGCTGGCCGGTGAAGGCACCGATGAGCGTCGCAAGCGCCATGCGCGCGAAGCTCTGGAAGCTCGAGGCGGCGCCGGCGATCTGGCCGAAGGGCTCCATGGCGATCGAGCCGAAGTTGGATCCGGTGAAGCCGACCAGGCCCATGTTGAGCGCGACCAAAGTCAGGAAGATCCAGAGCGGCTCGGGATGCATGAAGCTCGCCGCGAGCTGGGCAAAACTCAGCACGAGGAAGACCAGGAGCGCCATGTGGCTGACCCGGCGGGCGCCGAAGCGCTCCACGATGCGGCTGTTCGAGAAGTTGGCGACGGCCATCGTCCCCGCCACGCAGGCGAAGCAATAGGGGAAGATGTCGGCGGCATCGAACACGTCGGAGAAGATCTGCTGCGCGCTGTTCAGGAAGCCGAACAACCCGCCCATGATGATGCCCGCGCCCATCATGTAGCCGAAGCCGAGCCGATCGGTGACGACGGTCTTCCAGTTGCGGAAGATCGTCACCGGATGGATCGGCTGGCGGTTCTCGGGCTGCAGCGTCTCGGGGAGTCGCATCCAGACCCAGATGAACACGGCAGCGGCGCCGACCGCGAGCACGTGGAAGATCTCCCGCCAACTCGCGACGGAAATGACGATCTGTCCCATGGTCGGCGCGACCACCGGCACGGCGAGGAAGATGATGATGATGAGGCTCATCAGCCGCGCCATGCGATCGCCATGGAAGCGGTCGCGGATGACGGAAACGGCGAGCACGCCGAGGCCGGCGGCGAAGAAGCCGTGAATGGCGCGCACGATGAGCAGCGCCTCGAAGCTCGGTGTGACGGCGCTGGCAAGTCCGCCGACGGCGGCGAAGGCGATGCTGAGCAGCATCATCGGCCGGCGGCCGAAGCGGTCGGCGAGCGGGCCTGCGACGAGCGATCCGACGGCGTTGGCCAGCAGATAGGATGACAGGATGTACTGAAGCGAATTGGCGTCGGCGACGTGCAACGAGCGCCCGATCGCCGGGAAGGCCGGCAGCATTGCGTCCACCGCGAGCGCATTCAGCGCCATGACCGACGCCATCATGGCGACGAATTCACGGTCGTGCATGCGAAAGGCGGGCGGGGACGCCGACATGTCTCTTCTCATCAAACTTTGAACGGGGTGCACCCTATGCACGTTGCAGTGCACAATGGCTAGTCCCGAGAATGGGGCAGAGCGAGAAGGTCTCACCGGAGCATTTCAAGTCGGATGGGCTCATCTGACGGCCCGGAACATACGATAATTCAACAATCTGGCGTGCCAGGTCTGATTCCATGGACCCTATGCGGTCTAGCCGGCCTCCTGCGCCGTTTCACCCATGTCCGGCCTGACGATGATGCGGTCGCGGCCGATCGTCACGTCGCCGCTGTCGAGCTGCGCATCGAGCCGTTCGCGGTCATTGGCGCGATAACGGCGTTCGGCGCGTTCGATGTCATCGAGGCCCAATCCCAGCCCATCCAGCCCCGCGCGGGCCATGGCGATGGCCGACTCCATCACTTCGCGGATCATCATGGCGGCAGGGCTCTGGCGAAGGCGGATGAGACTGATCCGGTCGTAAGCCCGCACGTAAATGGCGGCGGCCGGGAAGGCGGCATGAACGGCGTTGAGCAGGTCGGTCGTCAGCCTGTCGCCGTCCTGGCAGAACATGATGAGCTGTGCGTCAGCGGCGCCGGCCTGGCGCAGGAGGTCGATGCGGGTGCCGTCCCCGAAATAGATCTTGGCGCCGAACCGGCTGGACCGATCGATGCGGTCGGCATCGATGTCGATGGTGGTGACCGAGACGCCGCCGGCCATCAGCATCTGCGAGACCGTCTGGCCGAAGCGGCCATAGCCGATCACGAGGGCCTTGGCGCCATCGGCGCGCGGACCATCGCGGACCTGCATCGGCACAGGCTGCTGGCGGATGCTGCGGGTCAGCATCATGAGGAACGGCGTCGTCACCATGGACAGGGTCACGATGGCCCCGAACAGGCTCGCCGTTTCGGCGTCGATCAGCCGGGAGTCCTGCGCCTGCGCGAAAAGGACGAAGCCGAATTCGCCACCCTGGCTCAGGAGCAGGCCGAGCGCGAGAGCGCCGCGCCAGTTCATCCGGAAGGCAATGCCGATCGCGAACAGGATCGCCGTCTTGGCGGCGATCAAGGCTGCCGCCATCGATATGACGAAGAGCGGTCGCGCGGCGATGGCGCCGAGATCCAGCATCATGCCGACGGCGAGGAAGAACAGGCCCAGGAGGATCGAGCGGAACGGCTCGACATCCGCCTCGAGCTCATGGCGATAGGGCGAGTCCGCCAGCATCACGCCGGCGACGAACGCGCCCAGTGCGATCGAGAGGCCGAGCAATTCCATGACCGCGGCCGAGGCGATGATCGTGAACAGTGCCGCGACGACGAACAATTCACGCTCGCCCTGGTTGCTGATCAGCCGGAAGAGCGGCCGAATGAGAAAGCGCCCTGCAAGGATCAGCCCGATGATGGCGGCGAGGGTGATGAGGGCCAATTGCCAGCCGGGCCGGCTCGCTTGCGGGCCGCCGCTCATCACTGCGACCAACGTGATCAGCGGGATGATCGACAGATCCTGGAACAGCAGGATCGCGAAAGCGCGCTGGCCGAAGGGTGTCTGCAGGCGCCCGGCCGATTGCAGCATCGGCAGCACCTGCGCGGTCGATGACAGCGCGAGCGGCAGGCCAAGGGCGAGCAGGGCGCCGAGCGGCGCGTCCAGCGAGAGCGTCATGATCGCGACGATGGCGATGCCGCTCAGCGCGACCTGGATCAGGCCGAGCCCGAAAATGTCGCCCTTCATCCGCCAGAGCTGGCTGGGATTGAGCTCCAGTCCGACGATGAAGAGCAGGAAGGCGATACCCAGCTCGGCAATGTCGATCTTGCCGTTGGCATCGCCCACCAGCCCCAGCACATGCGGGCCCACCAGCGCGCCCGCGAGCAGATAGCCCAGCGTGGCGCCGAGGCCGAGCTTGCGGAACAGGAGGACGAAGGCCAGCGCAAAGCCCAGCAGGACCGCGGCTTCGTTGAGCGGCCCATGGGGCAGGGTTTCCGTCATGAGTGGCTCAAACCATCGCTTCGGGGCGGACGAGCCGGTCATAGGTCGCAGCATCGACCAGCCCGAGCTCCAGGCCCGCTTCGCGCAGCGTCCTGCCCGTCTCATGGGCATATTTGGCGATCTTCGCGGCGTTGTCGTAGCCGATCTCGGGCGCGAGGGCGGTGACCAGCATCAGACTGCGTTCCACCAGCTCGGCAATGCGGGCTTCGTTGGGTTCTATGCGCTCGACACAGCGCTCGGCGAAGCTCTGCGTGCCGACGCTCAGCAGATGGATCGAACGCAATATGGCCGCGCCGATGAGCGGCTTGAACACGTTGAGTTCCAAATGTCCCTGCAGGCCTCCAACCGTCACGGCCTGGTGATTGCCGATCACCTGTGCGGCGACCATGGTCAGCATCTCGCACTGGGTCGGATTGACCTTGCCAGGCATGATCGAGCTGCCGGGCTCGTTCGCGGGCAGATCGAGCTCGCCGAGCCCGGAACGCGGGCCTGAGCCGAGGAGGCGGATGTCGTTCGCGATCTTGGTGAGCGCGACCGCGAGGGTGTTGAGGCGGCCCGAGACATCGACCAGCGTGTCCTGGCTCGCCAGCGCTTCGAACTTGTTCGGGGCACTGTGGAAGTCGTGATCGGTCAGGCGCTTGACTTCGCGGGCAAATTCCTCGGCGAAGCTGGCGGGTGCATTGAGGCCCGTGCCGACCGCGGTTCCGCCCTGGGCCAGTGCGAACAGCGTCTTCTTGCCGAGGATGATCTCGTTGAGGCGATCGGCAAGCTGGGCGGCGTAGCCCGAGAATTCCTGGCCGAGCGTGAGCGGTGTCGCGTCCTGCAGATGGGTGCGGCCGATCTTGACGATATGCGCCCAATCCTTCGCCTTGGCCGCGAGGGCCCGCTGCAGGCGGAGCAGGTTCGGCTCGAGCTGCCGTTCGATCGCCAGGGCCGCCGCGATGTGCATGGCCGTCGGGAAGCTGTCGTTGGACGACTGGCTCATGTTCACATGGTCGTTGGGATGCACCGGCGACTTGCCGCCGCGCATCCCCGTCAGCATCTCGTTGGCGCGCCCGGCGATGACCTCGTTGGCGTTCATGTTGGACTGCGTGCCGCTGCCCGTCTGCCAGATGACGAGCGGAAACTGGTCGTCGTGCCGGCCGGCGACCACTTCGGCCGCTGCCGCCTCGATAGCGTCGGCCAGTGCCGCATCCAGGCCATGCCTGCGATTCACGCGCGCCGCCGCCTGCTTCACGATCGCCAGCGCATGGACGATGCCGATCGGCATGCGCTCCGTGTGGCCGAACGGGAAATTCTCGATGCTGCGCTGCGTTTGCGCGCCCCAATAGGCTTGTATGGGGACAGCGACTTCACCCAGGCTATCGGTTTCGATGCGGGTCTCGGACATGGGCGCCTCCCGGTGGCTTTGCGCAACAGCTTCAACAGATGGAGCTTTCGGCTCCGCGATGCAATGTGATGAACCGTCGTAACCACGCATTCCGTTTCGCAATTGTCCGTTTCGAGGCTGGACGGGGTCGAAAGGTTCTGAAGGTTCTTCCCCCAAGGGCGGAAATTTATCCTCTCCTTCGCGACGAAGTCGGGCCGTCGGAATGCAGGGTTCGAGAGAGAGCATGCCGGAAGGCTGACACGCCCGGCCTCGTATAGGACAGTAAAAAATTCCGCGAAGGGTGGGCCTTAGCCGCGCAGCAGGAACACCGCATGTTCGGCGAAGAGATTGGCGTTGGCCGATCCCGTTTCCGCGCCGCGATTGAGGAACCACTGACCATCGATGGTCCAGCCATTATCCTTCACCAGCGCCCGGAAGTCGTCGATGGTGAGATGGTGAATATTGGGCGTGTCGTACCACCGCTCGGGGAGCAGCTTGGTGACCGGCATGCGGCCGCCGAACAGCAGCGAGGCCCGTCCGCGCCAATGCGCGAAATTGGGGAAGGAGACGAAAGCCTGCCGCCCGATGCGCAGCAGTTCGCCGACGACCTTGTCGGGCCGGCGGGTCGTCTGGAGCGTCTGGCTCAGGATCGCATAATCGAAGCTCTGGTCGGGATAATAGCGCAGGTCCGTGTCGGCATCGCCCTGCACGACGGCAAGGCCGCGTTCGACCGCCGCACTGACATTGGAGGGGTTGAGCTCCAGCCCGCGCACATCCGCCCGCGCCGTGTCGCGCAGCGCCGACATGAGCGCACCGTCGCCGCAGCCGACATCGAGGACATGCGCGCCGGTCCGGATATTGCGGGCGATGAGGCCGAGGTCGGGGCGAAGCGTTGCGGTCACGAGGCCGGCTCCAGCAGCGCGGCGAAGGCCGGCGCCAGCCGCTCCATATAGCGCTCGGGCCGCGCAAGCGGGGTGAAGCCGAGCGCGGCATAGACGCCATGCGCATCGAGCGTGGTGAGGCCCACCCGGCGCAGGTCGCGATAGTCCGGCCGGTCGAGGAACCAGCGCACCATGGTGCGGCCGACGCCCTGCCCGCGGGCTGCTTCGTCGACCCAAACGTCCGCCAGCCAGGCGAAGGTGGCATGGTCCGTTATCATGCGCGCGAAGCCGATCTGCACGCCGTCGCGATAGGCGCCGAGGCAATGCGAGCCGGCGATGGCGCGCTCGACCAGCGACCGCTCGATGCCGGGCGCCCAGTAGCTCGACGCCAGCCAGCCATGGATGCGCGGCACGTCGAGCCGCGCAGGATCGTCCGAATAATCGATCATCGGCCCGCCTTCAGGAAGCCGTCGATCACGCGGTTCATCTCCGGCGCATCGAGCAGGAAGGCGTCGTGACCGAAGGGGCTCGACAGTTCGACGAACGTCGCGGCCTTGCCGGCAGCGTGAAGGGCATGCACGATGTTGCGCGATTCCGCGGTCGGATACAGCCAGTCGCTGTCGAAGCTGATGATGCAATAGCGCGCCCGGCTTTGGGCGAAGGCGAGGGCGAGGCTGCCACCATGATCCTCGGCGAGATCGAAATAATCGGTCGCACGGGTGATGTAGAGATAGCTGTTGGCGTCGAACCGGTCGACGAAACTGATGCCCTGGTAGCGCAGGTAGCTTTCCACCTGGAAGTCGGCGTCGAATCCGAACGTTTTAGCCCCATCGGGACTCTCCGGGCGCGCCTGCAGGCGCCGGCCAAACTTCTCGGTAAGGCCCGCTTCGGAGAGATAGGTGATATGTGCGGCCATGCGCGCGACGGCGAGGCCCGCGACCGGCGCATTGCCGTCGGCATAATAATCGCCGCCGCGCCAGTTGGGGTCGGCCACGATCGCCGCACGCCCGACCTCGTGGAAGGCGATGTTCTGGGCGCTGTGCCGCGCGGTGGACGCGATGATCACCGCGGCCTCGACTCGCTCGGGATAGAGCGTCGGCCAGACCAGTGCCTGCATGCCGCCCATTGATCCGCCGATCACAGCGGCGAGACGTTCGATGCCGAGATGGTCGAGCAGCATCTGCTGCGCGCGCACCATGTCGGCAATGGTGATCACCGGGAAGCGCATCGCATAGGGCAGGCCGGTCGCTGGATCGATGCTGGCCGGCCCGGATGAGCCCAGGCAGCTGCCCAGGACATTTGCGCAGACGACGAAATGCGTGTCGGTGTCGATCGGCTTGCCGGGCCCGACGGCGCGCGTCCACCAGCCGGGCTTGCCCGTGATCGGATGATCCGAGGCAACATGCTGGTCGCCGGTCAGTGCGTGGCAGATCAGGATGGCGTTCGACCTGTCGGCATTGAGCGAGCCATATGTCTCATAGGCGATGTCGACGGGGGTGAGCGTCGCGCCGCTATCCAGCTTCAATGGCTTGGAGATACGTACGCACCGGCGCAGTCCCAGGCGCTCATCTGTACAAGGCGCGGCAAACGGATCGGCGACGGACATAGGCCAATGAGTTGGCGTCGACGCCATGGATTGTCAATCAGCGCGCCGCGCGCCCGGGAACCGCATCGGCTCGCCGCTGGTTTCGCACGTGTCACGCAACCGGCCTCGCAAACGCGCCGACTGGACGCATGGCCCCTTCTGATCCAGCGCTTGCGCGCACAGTCTGCCGGGACTTGGTTTTTCCCTTACCGCGCGGCTCCCACACACATGAAATTTGCGAAGTTTTTCAGCTCGTCCACGAGCGATATGGCCATCGATCTCGGGACGGTGAACACCGTCATCTATGTCCGCGGCCAGGGCATTGTCCTCAATGAGCCCTCGGTGATCGCACTCGAAACGATCGACGGCATCAGGCGTGTCAAGGTCGTCGGCAACGAAGCCAAGCTGATGATGGGCAAGACGCCGGCCAATGTGCAGGCGCTGCGGCCGCTGCGCGACGGCGTCATCGCCGACATCGATATCGCCGAGCAGATGATCAAGCATTTCATCGGAAAGGCCGTCGGTCCGAGCAGCCGGCTCCGTCGGCACGAGGTGGTGATCTGCGTGCCGTCCGGCGCCACCATGGTGGAGCGCCGTGCGCTCCGCGACAGCGCGGCGAACAGCGGCGCATATCATGTCCAGCTGATCGAGGAGCCGATGGCGGCCGCGATCGGCGCCGGCCTTCCGGTGACCGAACCGCGCGGCGCGATGGTGGTCGACATTGGCGGCGGCACGACGGAAGTCGCCGTCCTGTCGCTGCGGGGCATTGCCTACAGCACCTCCGCGCGGGTCGGCGGCGACAAGCTGGACGATGCCATCTCGGCCTATATTCGCCGCAAGCACAATCTCATGATCGGCGAGATGACGGCCGAGCGCGTGAAGTGCGAGATCGGTGCGGCCATGAAGCCGGAGGGCGAGGGGCTCGAACTGGTCGTGCGCGGCCGCGACCTCGTAAAAGGCCGGCCTGCGGAAATCCACATCACCGAGCGCGAGGTGAACGAGGCGCTGGCCGAGCCGGTCGCGCAGATCATTTCGGCGGTGCGCACCGCGCTCGAGCAGACCGCGCCCGAGCTATCGGCGGATATCATCGAAGAGGGCATCACCGTGACAGGCGGCGGCGCGCTGTTGCGGCGCATCGACAGCGCCATCTCGGAAGCGACGGGCTTGCCGGTGCAGATTGCCGATGAGCCGCTGACCTGCGTTGCCAAGGGGGCGGGCGCCGCGCTCGAGGAAGGCGTGTATGCGGGCATATTGGCCTCGGCCTGACCGGCCCGTCATTGCAGCGCGGCGCCGGCGTTCCTAGATCGAAGGGCCTGCCAGTTCCGCGAGGCCGCCCGATGATTGCCATAACCGACGCCGCCGCCATGGAGCAGATCGCGCGCCAGGCCATCGCGGCCATGCCCGAGCTGTTCCGCCAGCATCTCGATGGCGTTTCGGTGCATGTCGAGGAATTCGCGGATGCCGAGACGCTGGACGACCTGGGCATCGAGAGCCCTTGGGGCCTGCTCGGCGTCTATCAGGGCCGGCCGCTGACCGAGCAGAGCGTGTGGGATTCGGGCATGTTGTCGCCGCGCATTCGCCTGTTCCGCCGTCCGCTCCTCGCCGAATGGTCCCGGACCGGCGAGGACCTGCACGATCTCATCGTCCACGTCCTCGTCCATGAGGTCGGCCATCATTTCGGCTATTCGGACGAGGAGATGGAAGCGATCGACGAAGGCGAGGACTGATGCGCCGTCCCGTTGCCAAGCCGCCATCACCCCATTGTTGTTGATCGCCTCCCAATAGCGAAAAACCGGTTCCCACTTTTTCGCGCGATGCTCTAAGGCGCTGCCATGACAAGCGATACCAACAGCAAAGCCGGCGCCCCCATTTCCGCCCCAATGCCCAAGGACTGGATCATGGCGATCCATGCCTATGTGCCGGGCAAGTCCAAGACGGACGATGGGCGCAGCGTCGCCAAACTTTCGTCCAACGAGAATCCGTTCGGCACGGGCGACGATGCGCGCGCCGCGTGGAATTCGGCCGCCGACAGTCTCGAGCGCTATCCCGACAGCGCCAACAGCGAATTGCGCGAGGCGCTGGCCACCCGCTTCGGCCTCGATCCGGCGCGGGTCATTTGCGGCACGGGATCGGACGAGGTGCTGCACATGGCGGCGGGCGCGTTTGCGGGGCCGGGCGACGAGATCATCTATTCGCGCTTCGGCTTCTCGGTCTATCCGATCGCGACGCGGCGCGTCGGTGCGACGCCGGTTGTCGCGCCGGACAAGGATTATGCGACCGACATCGACGCGATCCTGGCGCAGGTGACCGACAAGACGCAGCTGGTCTTCATCGCCAATCCCAACAATCCGACCGGCACGTTCACGCCGCGCGCGGAGATCGAGCGGCTGCACGCCGGCCTGCCCAGGAACGTGCTGCTGGTCATCGACCAGGCCTATAGCGAATATCTCGCGCCCGAGGATGACGATGGCGGCCTGGAGCTTGCCCGGACGCAGCCCAATGTGCTGGTGACGCGGACCTTCTCGAAGATCTACGGCCTCGCGGCAGCGCGCGTCGGCTGGGGCTATGGTCATGCTGATCTCATCGCGGCGATGAACCGCATCCGGCAGCCCTTCTCGTTCAGCATCGCTGCCTCGCGCGCGGCGGTGGCGGCGCTGACGGACACGGCGTTCGTCGAGCGGAGCGCCGCGCACAATGTCGAGTGGCGCGGCTGGTTCGAGGATCAGATCGCCGCGCTCGGCAACAAGGGCCTGCGCGCCGTGCCGAGCAAGGCCAACTTCAGCCTTGTCCTGTTCGAGGGCGAGACCAGCGCGGAGACGGCATATAAAGGCCTGATGGACGCCGGCTACATCGTGCGCTGGCTGCCCGGACAGGAATTGCCGCACGGCTTGCGGATCACCATCGGCACGCCCGAGGAAATGACCGGCCTCATTGCCGCCTTGCGCAAGATCGTCGGCGCGAGCTGATGCTTCCCTTCAGCCGCGTCACGATCATCGGCCTGGGGCTCATCGGCTCGTCGATCGCGCGCGGCGTGCGGGCGTTCATGCCGACGGTGCGAGTCACCGGCCATGACGCGAGCGCCGAAGTCCGCGAGACCGCGCGCCGGATCGATCTTTGCGACGATATCACCGATACGCCCGGCGCATCGGTGATCGATGCCGATCTCGTCATCCTGTGCGTGCCGCCGGGCGCGATGGGCGCGGCGGCGGCGGCCATCGCGACCGACCTGCCGGCCGATGCGATCCTCTCGGAGGTCGCCTCCTGCCAGGCAAGCGTCATCGCCGCGATCCGGCAATCCTTGCCCCATGTGACGCTAGTGCCGGCCCATCCCGTCGCGGGCACCGAGAATAGCGGTCCGGAAGCCGGCTTCGCCACGCTCTTCAAGGGCCGCTGGTGCATCCTGACTCCGCCGGAAGGCACCGATCCCGCGGCAGTCGCGCGCATGAACGAATTCTGGAAGCGCCTCGGCTCGAACGTCGAGACGATGGACCCCGAGCATCACGATCTGGTCCTCGCGGTCACCAGCCATTTGCCGCACCTCATCGCCTATACGATCGTCGGGACGGCGAGCGATCTTGAGAGCGTGACCCAGAGCGAAGTGATCAAATATTCCGCAGGCGGCTTTCGCGACTTCACGCGCATCGCGGCGTCCGATCCCACCATGTGGCGCGACGTCTTCCTCGCCAACAAGGATGCCGTGCTGGAGATGCTGCAGCGCTTCAGCGAGGATATCTCGCGACTCCAGCGCGCCATCCGCTGGGGCGATGGCGAGGAGCTGTTCAACCATTTCACCAAGACACGCGCCATCCGCCGTTCGATCATCGAACAGGGCCAGGATGACGCTGCGCCGGACTTCGGGCGCCACCACGCGTGAACGGCGCGCCGAATAGGCTGTAGGCTTCGTTAAGCCTTCGCAGCAACCTCGCGTTCATGACAGAACGCGCATCTCTGCCGCGGGCGAGAGACAGAAGGCGAAAGCGGCGGCGTCGGGAACCTGCTGCATCGCCGAGGCGTTCGACCCGCATCGGAGGCCGTTATGGGACCAAGGCTGCTTTGCGGACTGGCATGTTGTGCAGGCCTTCTCGCGACCATGCCCGTCGGGGCGAAGGACATGCCCAAGGCGAAGCGCAAGCCCGCCACCACGAAGATCGTGGCCGCCCCGCTTCCCGTCATATCGGACTTCAAACCCAAAGCCGCTGCGATCATCGCCGACAGATCGACCATTCCGGGCCGTGCCTGGTCCGATATGGATCGCGACCGCGTGAGCCAGTTCCGTCTGACGGGCGACAGCGGACTGGAGCAGAGCCCCGCGTCCCGATCCTCGTCCCTGATCGACAAGGTGAAGCGCCGCGAGGACATACGCGGCATGAGCTTCGGCTTCGACAGCGGCAGCCAGAATCTGGGCCCACCCGTCGATGCGTCCGCGCGTTCGGCGGAGGTGGTGGCGTACAAGCTCTCCGAGACGAGCACCTGCAACGGCCTGATGCCCGGCGTCGATTGCAATACGATCGGGGGCGACGACGTGTCGGTGCGCCTCGCGCTCGCCTTCAACTTCTGAGTTTCAGCGCCGCTTGACCGGGCCCTTGCTTCGCGCGGTATGGCGGATGTTGGACGGGCGGCCCGGGCGTCCCATCGGCCGCGGCGCGCCCGGCCTGCGCCGGTCCTTGCCGGCCATGGGAAGATGGCTTGCACCGACGGGAATTTCGAAACGCAGGGCGCCCGAGATCGGGTCGGCCTCGACCAGCCGCAGGTCGAGCCTGTCGCCCAGCGCATAGCGCTCGCCGGATTGCTGGCCTTCCAGGGCCTGATGCACTTGGTCATAGGTGAAATATTCGGCGCCCAGCGTCGAGACCGGCACCAGGCCGTCGCCGCCCAGCTCCTCGACCGTCGCGAAGAAGCCGAAGCTCTGCACGCCGGTGATGCGGCAGGGCAGGACCTCGCCGAGGCGCGTGGTGAGGAATGCCGCGACGTAGCGATCGATCGTCTCGCGTTCGGCTTCCATGGCGCGCCGTTCGAATCGGCTGATGACCTCGCCGATGGGCGCCAGGTCGTTCATGTCCTCGCCCGAAAGCCGCGTCTCCCTCGGGATCGATTTTTCCCCGGAACCGGTTTTTGGCGGCGCCGGCAGTTCCAGACCATATGCACCGACCAGCGACCGGTGCACGAGCAGATCGGCATAGCGGCGGATCGGCGATGTAAAATGCGCATAAGAGCCCAGAGCGAGGCCGAAATGGCCGACATTGCGCGGACCGTAATAGGCCTGGGTCTGGCTGCGCAATATCTGTTCCATGATCTGCGCGCGCGCCGGGAGATCGGCCGGAATCTGCGCGATGATGCGATTGAAGGTCTTGGGCGTGATGACCTGGCCGAGCGCCAGCGAAATGTCGAACGTGTCGAGATAGTCCTTCAATGAGGCGAGCTTCTCGCGGCTCGGCGGCTCATGGATGCGGTACATGACCGGCGCCTTCCTGGCTTCCAGCGCCTTGGCCGCGGCGACGTTGGCGGCGATCATATAGTCCTCGATCAGCCGGTGAGCATCCAGGCGCTCCCGGATCGCGATGCTGACGATGCGGCCTGTCTCATCGATCACGACACGGCGCTCCGGCAGGTCGAGGTCGAGCGGATCGCGCGCCGCACGCGCCTTCGCCAATAGCCTCCAGCATGCCCACAGCGGCTTGAGGGCAATTCCCACCAAATCAACCATCTCGCCGTTCGCTTCGAGCGAAGTCGAGACGCGTTTCGTGCCGCGTGTCTCGACTTCGCTCGACACGAACGGGGTTGGTCCGCCCTCCGCTCGGTCAATCGCAGCCTGTGCCTGCTCATAGGGGATGTTCGCCGCGACGCGGATGACGGCGCGGGTGAAGCGCCAGCTCTTCATCAGGCCGTTGCGGTCGATGACGAGATGGCAGGCCATGGCGGCGCGGTCTTCGCCGGCGCGCAGCGAGCACATGTCGGAGGAGAGGGCGTGCGGCAGCATGGGGACGACGCGATCGGGGAAATAGACGCTGTTGCCGCGCTTGCGCGCCTGCCGGTCGAGCTGCGAGCCGGGGCGGACATAGTAGCTGACGTCGGCGATCGCGACGATGGCCTTGAACCCGCCCTCGTTCGCCGGGTCGTCGTCCGGCGTGGCCCAGACCGCATCGTCGAAGTCGCGCGCATCGATCGGATCGATGGCGACGATCGGCAAATGCCGCAGATCTTCGCGCAGATCGGCATGGAGGGGCAGGTCGTGGACCTTGGCGGCCTCTTCCTCGACCTCCCCGGGAAACTCGTCGGGGATGCCATATTTGTGAATGGCGATGAGACTGAAGGCGCGCGGTTGAAAGGGATCGCCCAGCACATGCGTCACGCGCGCGCTGATGCGCGGCGGTCGGCCCGTCTTTTCGGCCAGCACCAGATCGCCCGGGACGGCCTCGCCAATGTCGCTGATCTGCGTCTCCTTGCGGATGCGCTTGTCGACGGGGCGGAGGATCAGCTTGCCGCGCTCATCCTTGGCGACGACGCCGAGCATGTCCTCGGCCGCGCCGGCAAGCTTCTTCATCGGATGGGCAACCCAGCCATGACCGGCCTGCTCGGTGCGGGCGAGAATGCGGTCGCCCACGCCAAGAGCGCCCCGCTTGCCGCGCTCGATGACACGCAGCTTCGGGATCGGATGGCCCTCCGCTTCCCAGCGTTCGGGCACGGCCATGACCTGCGCGCCCTCGACATCGATGACGCGCAGCACCGTCACCTTCGGCACACCGCCCATGAGATGGAAGGCGCGCGCCTTGCCGATGTCGAGCAGCCCTTCGTCGGCCATGTCCTTGAGGAGGGCCTTCAATGCGATCTTCTCATTGCCCCTGAGGCCGAAGGCGCGCGCGATCTCGCGCTTGCCGGCGGGTTCCTTGCTGTCGGTGATGAAATCGAGCACCTGCTGGCGCGATGGCATGCCGGCGGGCGTGGGCTTTTTCGATGAGGCCATGAGCGGGATATAGGGAAGGCCGCGGCGCAGGGGAACGCAAATGCGCTTGCCATCGAATTTGGCGTGACCAGCGCAATGGCATCGGCGGTTGTGCGGCTGCCGCGGCATTGTAAAGTCAGGGCGACAACGTCGATTTGGGAACAGGGTGCAGGATGGAATTCAGAACCGAAGGCCGATTTGTCGAACCGGACCGGTCGCTGGATAGCGTCCCGTTCGATGAGCTGCACAAGCGGCTGGATATCACCATCATGAGCGGCCACCGCGCCGATCTGGCGGCCTTCGGCTCAACCGATATCGGTTTTCTGAGCCTCCTGTCGAAGATCAAGGTCCACAGCGGTTACGAGGACCAATGCACCGCCAAATATTATGGCGACATGTATGATATCGTCGCCAACCTCGAAGGTGAGGTCGATCGCATCGTCGAGGCCGGCATTTTCATGGGCGGCTCGTCGGTCATCCTGGCGGGTTGCGCCGAACGGATCGACGCCGAGCTGGTCATGATCGACATTGACGAGCGCTATCTGCAGTTCGGCTTCCAGCGCCTCATTCGTTCATTTCCCGACGCGGCGAGCCGAGTGAAGCTCTACCTCGGCGATCTGCCGGTCTATGTTCGCGACGTCCTGATCCCGGAACAGTCACAGTCGCGCCTCGTCGTCCATCATGACGCCGGGCATGCTTTCCAGGATCTCATTCGGGATCTGGGCGCGCTGTCCTTCGTCAAGGATCGCCTCCTGGGCGTGATGGTGCAGGACACGCATCTGCGTGGACCGCCCAAGGGCATGCGCTTCGTCGATCTCGCCCTGCTCGGGGTCTTCGGCACGGATATGCAATTCATCGGCATGGGGTCCGTCTATACGGAGGAGGAGCATCCCGAATTGCTCGTGCCAAACCCCTATGCGGGGGGCTATTTCCTGCCTGGCAAGCTCGAAGGCATGTATGTGCCGATGAGCCATAACAGCTTCGAATATCCCCATTCGCAGCTGACGATCGACCAGTTTTTCTGGTGACCGCCGTGCCGCATTTGTGCCGATGAGGCTGCTGACGGGGCTACTCGATTCAATCCCGCAGCAAATCGTTGATGCCGGTCTTGGCGCGGGTCTGCTCGTCGACGGTCTTGACGATCACGGCGCAGTAGAGGCTGGGGCCGGGCGTGCCGTCGGGCAGGGGCTTGCCAGGCATGGCGCCGGGCACGACCACCGAATAAGGCGGCACATGGCCCATGAAGACCTGGCCCGTGGCGCGGTCGACGATCTTGGTCGACTGGCCGATGAACACGCCCATCGACAGCACCGCGCCCTTGCCGATGCGCACGCCCTCGACGACTTCGGAGCGGGCGCCGATGAAGCAATCGTCCTCGATGATGACCGGGTCGGCCTGCAGGGGCTCGAGCACGCCGCCAATGCCGACGCCGCCCGAAAGGTGGACGTTCTTGCCGATCTGGGCGCAGCTGCCGACCGTCACCCAGGTGTCGACCATCGTGCCCTCGCCGACATAGGCGCCGATGTTGACGAAGCTCGGCATCAGGATGACGTTCTTCGCGACGAAGCTGCCGCCACGGACGACGCTGCCGGGGACGGCGCGGAAGCCGGCCTTGCGGAAATCGGGCTCGGTCCAGCCGGAGAACTTGCTCGGCACCTTGTCGAACCAGTGACCGGCGCCCGGGCCGTTGTCGATCAGCGCATTGTCGTTGAGCCGGAAGCTGAGCAGCACGGCCTTCTTGAGCCATTGATTGACCTGCCAGCCCCCCGCATTGTTTCCTGCGCCGGTCGGCTCCGCCACGCGCGCTTCGCCCGAATCGAGCAGGGCCAGGGCCCGGTTCACCGCGACGCGCACTTCGCCCATGGTGGAGAGGCCGATATTGGCGCGGTCTTCCCAGGCGGCGTCGATAGTGGCGATCAGCTTCTGGTCGGTCATGGCGATGTTATGGTCCCTGTCTTGATTGTGAGCCGCCCATAGTCTCATTCCGCGCCCTTGTGCACCCCCTCGCGGGCGGCCTCGAACGCGTGTAATAAGATTGCGCGAAGCGATGCCGGGGCCTAGTCCTGTCGGGCGGGCCCAGCGGCAGGAGAAGAGACATGAGCCGGATCAGCCTTTCCCAAGCCAACCAGATCATCGCCGGCGCGTTCGTCAAGGGCGCCGAGGCCGGCTTCAAGCCATTGAGCGTCGCGGTGGTGGATGCGGGCGGGCATGTCATCGCCTTCCAGCGCGCCGATGGCGGCTCCTTCGGGCGGCTGCAGGTCGCGCAAGGCAAGGCGGCGGGCGCGCTGGCGCTGGGCGTCTCCTCGCGCAAGGTCGGCGAGATGGCGATCGAGCGGCCGTGGTTCATCGGCGCCTTCGCGAGCGGTGCGCCGCATCCGGTGATCCCCGCGGCGGGTGGCGTGATCGTGATCGGCGACGATGGCGGACCGATTGGCGCGGTCGGCGTCACCGGCGACACGTCCGACAATGACGAGCTGGCCGCGCTGGCGGGTATCGCGGCAGCGGGCCTCAGGGCGCAGGGGTAAGGCCATGCCTGCCATGGTCGAACGCGCTGGGCTGAAGGTCGCGGCGGAACTTGCCGATTTCATCGAGAATGAGGCGCTGCCGGGTACGGGAATCGCGCCAGATGCCTTCTGGCAAGGCACGGCGGCCATCTATCGCGACTTCGCGCCGCGCAACCGGGCGCTGCTCGACAAGCGGGATTCGCTCCAGCGGGAGATTGACGGCTGGCATATTGAACGGGCCGGACAGCCGTTCGGCATGGCCGCCTATCAGGCCTTCCTGCGCGAAATTGGCTATCTGGTGCCGGAGCCCGCACCGTTCAATGTGACCACGAGCGGCGTCGATCCGGAAGTGGGCGTGCTGGCGGGGCCGCAGCTGGTCGTGCCGGCGCTCAATGCCCGCTTCGTCCTGAATGCCGCCAATGCCCGCTGGGGCAGCCTCTATGACGCGCTCTACGGGACCGATGCGCTTGGCTCGCTGCCGGCGGGCGGTGGTTATGATGCGGCGCGCGGGACGCAAGTCATCGCCTGGGCCAGGGCCTTCCTCGACAGGGCCGTGCCGTTGGCATCCGGTTCATGGGCGGACTGGGACGGCGCCGGCGATCCACCCCTCGCCGATTCGAGTCAGCTGGTTGGCCATAAGGGTCGCAATATTCTGCTCCAGCATCATGGCCTGCATATCGAAATCGTGATCGATCTGGCGCACCCGATCGGCAAGGGCGACAAGGCGGGCATTGCCGATGTCATCCTCGAATCCGCCCTGTCGACGATCGTCGATCTCGAGGATTCGATCGCGGCGGTGGATGCCGCCGACAAGGTCGCCGCCTATCGCAACTGGCTGGGCCTGATGCGGGGCGATCTGGCGGCGAGCTTCGGCAAGGGCGGCAAGACGCTGACTCGCACGCTCAATCCGGACCGCATCTATTCGGACCGCGACGGCGAGGAACTGATCCTCAGGGGGCGCAGCCTCCTGTTCGTGCGCAATGTCGGCCATTTGATGACGACCCCTGCGGTGCTGCTCCCCGATGGCAGCGAGGCCGGCGAGGGGATTCTCGACGGGATCGTCACCAGCCTCTGTGGGCTGCACGACCTGAAAGGCCTTGGAACGTTCCGCAACAGCGCGACCGGCAGCATCTATATCGTGAAGCCCAAGATGCACGGGCCGGCGGAATGCGCCTTCACCAATGACCTATTCGATGCGATCGAGGACCTGCTGGGTCTGGCGCGGCATAGGATCAAGGTCGGTGTGATGGACGAGGAGCGGCGCACCTCCGCCAATCTCGCCGCCTGCATCGCCGCGGTGAAGGACCGCATCGTCTTCATCAACACCGGCTTCCTCGACCGCACCGGCGACGAGATGCACACGTCGATGCGGGCCGGGCCGATGATCCGCAAGGGCGACATGAAGACCTCCGGCTGGATCAAGGCCTATGAGGACCGCAACGTGCAGATCGGTCTCGCCTGCGGTCTTTCGGGCAAGGCCCAGATCGGCAAGGGCATGTGGGCCGCGCCTGACCGCATGGCCGACATGCTGGCGCAGAAGATCGGTCACCCGATGAGTGGCGCGAACACGGCCTGGGTGCCGTCGCCGACCGCCGCGACCCTGCACGCGACCCATTATCACGGCGTCGATGTGTTCGCGCGGCAGGCCGAGCGCGCCAAGGAGGCCGTGGCACCGCTCGACACGCTGCTGACCGTGCCGGTGGCGAATGGCGTCAACTGGTCGGCGCAGGATATCTCCGACGAGCTGGCCAACAATGCGCAGGGCATTCTCGGCTATGTCGTGCGCTGGGTCGATCAGGGCATTGGCTGCTCCAAGGTGCCGGACATCAACGATATCGGCCTGATGGAAGACCGCGCGACACTGCGCATTTCATCGCAGCATATGGCGAACTGGCTGTTGCACGGCGTGTGTACGCCCGTGCAGGTCGAGGCCGCGTTCGCAGCCATGGCGGCCAAGGTCGACGGGCAGAATGCGGGCGACCCGCTCTATGCGCCGATGAGCGGCCATGCTGACAGTTTCGCGCTGCAGGCGGCGCGGGCGCTGGTGTTCGAAGGGGTGGATCAACCCAATGGCTATACCGAGCCGCTGCTCCATGCCTATCGGGTACGCGTGAAGGCGCGAGGCTGAAGGCGGCTGTGCTGCTGGTCTACGGCGCGCCGCCGCCGAACCTTGTCGATGTGCCGCCGGACGCGGCGCAGACCTCGCCGCTCGTGCCGGGCGCGACGCTGCTGGACCAGATTGCCGAAACGCGCGCGGACGGCATGACGATGGTCGTGCCGCCGGGAACGATCGAGCGGCGCTATGCGCTGGCGCTCGCATTGAAAGCCCTGTCGCCGGGCGCACCGCTCGTCGCGCTTGGTCCCAAGGACAAGGGCGGTTCGCGCATCCGCAAGGAACTGGAGGGCTTCGGATGCGCCGTCGCCGAAGACTCGAAAAGCCACTGGCGACTCTGTCGGGCCCGGCGGCCGGACAGGCTCTCCGGCGTCGAAGGCGCGAGGGCCGAAGGGGCGCCGCGCTTCGACGAGAGGCTCGGCCTTTGGACACAGCCGGGCGTTTTCAGCTGGGATCGGATCGACGAGGGCAGTGGCTTGCTGATCGAGGCGCTGGCGCCGCTCGCCGGCCATGGCGCCGACCTGGGCTGCGGTCTCGGGCTGCTGACGCGCGCCGTGCTTGGCCATGAAGCGGTGACGGCGATCGAAGCGGTCGAATTGGATGCGCGCGCCCTGGCTGCGGCGAAGCGCAATGTGACCGACGCGCGCGCGCGGTTTCACTGGCGCGACGTGCGAGCCGGCCTGCCGTTTGCAGGGCTCGATTTCGTGGTGATGAACCCGCCCTTCCATTCGGCCGGTGCCGACGATGTGGCGCTGGGCCGCGCCTTCCTGCAGCAGGCTCGCCAGGCGCTGAAGGCGGGCGGGGCGCTGTGGATGGTCGCCAATCGGCATCTGCCCTATGAGGCGGAGCTGGCGTCGCTATTTTCGAACGTGGCGGCGGTGACCGAGAGCGCCCGCTTCAAGGTCGTGCAGGCGATCGCCTGACGGCCGGCGTCAGTCGGCGTCGATCATGAACAGTGTATTGCCGCGATATTTGATGTCCATGCGGTCGAACAGCGGATGCACCTCGAACTTGTCTTCGAGCACCGTCAGTTCCGAAAGACCGGCGAGATTATAGCTGCCCACCTTGGGTTCGCGCGGCTCGGCGCCATCGCGCAAAATCGTGATGGCATCGATGAAATAGCTGTCGTTGCGCTTGTAGAGAACATGCGGCGCCAGCACGAGTTCGAGCTTGTTGTAGCGCGCACCCAGATGCTGCCGCAGTGCAATCGCTTCGAGGATCCGGCTATTGTCCATCGGCGCGCACTTGGCTGCATTGCGGCTAATTTTCAAGGGAAATGCAGCGTTTCGTTTTTCATTGTGCAGCAAGCAGTGCCTTCAGGGCTGCACAAATTTTGTTTCTAGGGCACAGATGCCCTTCATGGCATTAGGCGCCGGTCGCGAGTCCCGATGTCCGGGCGAGCTTGTCTAACGCAGTCCTGAAGGGCAGAACCAAGGCATGGATTGGGTCCACGGACTGTCGGGTTTCCTGGTGGGCGCACTGGTCGGCATGACCGGCGTGGGCGGCGGTTCGCTGATGGCGCCGATCCTGATCCTGTTGCTCGGCGTATCGGCACCCACCGCCGTCGGCACCGATCTCTGGTTCGCCGCGATCACAAAGACCGTCGGCAGCGGTGTCCATCACTCGCTCGGCCAGCCCGATTGGCAAGTGGTGAGGCGACTCGCTTATGGCAGCATCCCCGCGAGTATCGTCACCAGCCTTGTCCTTTCGCAGATGGACATGGACCCCATCAAGCGCGGACTCATCGTCAACGCGCTCGGCCTGCTCCTGATCGTGACGGCGATCGCGACGCTCGGCTGGGGCAAAATCCAGCAATATGCCATGCGCTTCGATCCCGATTCGGCGACGGCGTACACGCGGCGCCAGCCGGCGTTCACGGTGGCGGCGGGTGTCGTGCTCGGTGTGCTCGTGACCCTGACCTCGATCGGCGCGGGCGCGCTTGGCGCGGCGATGCTCATCGCGCTCTATCCGCTCCGCATGACGGCCAAGCGCCTCGTGGGGACCGACATCGTTCACGCGGTGCCGCTCACGGTGGTCGCAGGCCTGGGGCATCTGTGGATGGGCAATGTCGACTTTCCCCTGTTGGGTTCGCTGCTCGTCGGCTCGATCCCCGGCATCATCATCGGGTCGCTGCTCGCCACCCGGTTCGCGAGCGGCTGGATCAGGCCCGTCCTTGCCGTGGTCTTGGCCATCAGCGGTATCAAGATGCTGCTGAACTGATGGCCCGCTATGCCGCCCTGCTCCGCGCCGTGAACGTGGGCGGGACCGGCAAGCTCCCCATGGCAGACCTGAAGCGCATGGGCGAGGAGGCCGGCTTCGAGGCTGTCGCCACCTATATCGCCAGCGGCAATCTCATCTTTCGTAGCGACAAGAGCGAGAGCGCGGTGCGCAAGGCGCTGGAGGAAAAGCTCGCGGCCTATGCCGGCAAGCGCGTCACCGTCCATGTCCGGACCGCCGAGGAACTGGCGGCGCTGGCGAGACGCAATCCCTTCGCCCATTGCCCGCCCAACCGGGTCATCGCGATACTGATCGAGAAGGCGCCGCCCGCCGATACGCTCGAAGGGGTGACGGGCCAGGGGGAAGAGGAGATCGCTTTGGGCGAGCGTGAGATTTTCGTCCACTATGGCGAAGGTCAGGCGAACTCGAAGCTGCGCATCCCCGCCGCCTCCGACGGCACAGGCCGCAATATGAACACCATCGCCAAACTCGCGGCGCTCACCGCAAAGATCTAGTGGATGGCGCAGAGTTTTTCCCGGGCCGCCGCATAGTCCCGGGCGAGCCGCTCGATCAGCGTGGGCGCCGGCACCACATCGTGCACCGCGCCGATGCCCTGGCCCGCGCCCCAGATGTCGCGCCACGCCTTGGCCTGGCTTGCCGCACCGAAGTCCATCTTGTCGGGCGTACCCGTGGGCAGATGATCCGGATCGAAACCCTGGGCCGCAATGGAAGCGCGGAGATAGTTGCCGGGCACGCCGGTGAAATAGCTCGAATAGACGATATCGGCGGCGGTCCCGTCCACGATCGCCTGCTTCTGTGCATCGGTGGCGCGTGCCTCCGCGGTCGCGATGAAGGGCGAGCCGATATAGGCGAAGTCTGCCCCCATGGCCTGCGCCGCAAGAATGCCCGCCCCGGTCGAGATGGCCCCGCCAAGCGCGATCGGGCCGTCATACCAGGCTCGGGTCTCGCTCATGAGCGCAAAGGGCGATTGCGCGCCGGCATGGCCGCCTGCGCCTGCCGCCACGAGAATGAGACCGTCCGCGCCTTTCTCGATCGCCTTGTGGGCGAAGCGCTGGTTGATGACGTCATGAAGGACGAGGCCGCCCCAGCCATGCACCGCAGCGTTCACCTCGGGATTGGCGCCGAGCGACGTGATGATCAGCGGCACCTTGAACCGCGCGCAGATGGCCAGATCCTCCTGCAGCCGCGTGTTCGACTTGTGGATGATGAGATTGACCGCATAGTGCGCCGCCGGACGATCGGGATTTGCGTCGTCATGGGCTGCCAGCGCCTGCGTGATCCTGGTCAGCCAGTCCACGAGATGCTCGCCGCTGCCGGGCGCACCGCGTGCATTGAGCGACGGCATTGCGCCGATGATGCCGGCTTTGCACTGGGCAATGACGAGATCGGGATTGGAGATGATGAACAGCGGCGCGCCGATGACCGGCAGCACAAGGCCACGCTGAAGCTGCGACGGAATCGCCACCTTTTCTCTCCCAGGGAAGGAGAGGAGCAGTCTCATGCTCTTCCGTAAACGTCAATCTATCGCGGGCGTTACCAACCTGTTTACCAAGTTCCACTACGCTCCGCGAAACGACAGGGGATAGGCGGCATCATATGGGAATGGCAGGCACGCTCGGGATGAATTGGCTGGACCGGTTCGGTGGCTGGCGGCGACGCAGCGCTGCCGTGCGCGCGCCCATCATGGCCAGCCGCGACTTGCCGCCGCTCGATCCGGTCACCTTGCTTGAGCTGCCGCGCTCGCCGGAACCGCTGCCCGATGACGCCCTGGTTTTTGCGCGCGGTGCCGCGCAGCGCGTCGCGCGCTCGATGCCGCAAACGAGCGATGACGATCGGACCGAAACCCGCGCGCCGCTTTCCATAGCCGAGGGCGCCGATCTTCGCGCCTTGCTCGAGCGCGTGCAGCGATCGAGCCGCCGCCGCGAGGTTCTCGACCAGACGACTCAAGCGCGTACGCGAATCGTCGAGCAGCTGAGCGCCGGCAAGGCTGGAGCCCACCCGACGCTGCATCTCGTCGGTGATCAGCCATTGTCGTCGGAGCGGACCGCCGTGGTGAACGACCAGGCCGATGAAACCGATCTGGATCGGGCGCTCGAGAAGGCGCTCGCCAGCGCGCTCGGCACATTGCGGCAGATCAGCGCGCTTTCGAAGCGCTGAACCCGCTCACCAGTCCTCGATCGTGAGGATGGCGAGACTCATGACCATCGTTCCATCCTCTTGCGGCGTGACCGCATCGACCACGACGTCTGCAACAATATGGCCGGGGATCGTCAGCTCGGTTTCCGGCAGATCGCGGACGAGCTGATCGGCGCGGCTATGCGCGCTCTTACCCGCGATGCGCAACGTGAAGCGATGCTGTGCGCCCAGGAAAGTGGCGCTGCACCAGGGCCGAAAGCCGGCATCGTCGATACTCGCCTCTCCGGCCAGCGCCAGGAGGGCGGCGATGAGGCGGCCATGGCAATCGCGCCGTTGAGCTCTCGGTGTCGAGGGACGGATCTGTTCGGTTGGGCGGCGCAGGATACGCAGGCGGCGGCGCGGAGCGGCGAGCGCGGCCGGGCTCATCATGCTGCCCGCTGCTGTTTGGAAATGTTCATGAAGTGTTCTATACGTCGCGCGACGCGTTCCGAGAGCTGCCGGCCATTGCGCAGATCGAAAACCAACCGGGGATCGCGCACCGCCTGCCGGCCGAATGCGGTCGGCGCCATGCCGGTCTGCTTCAGATATCGTTCGATGCTGCGCAATGTGGACATGATTTTTCTGGCTCCCTGTTGCGGCTCAGTGAATGATTCGGTGGATAGGATTTCTCCTACAAACTATGCGAAATCCTACATGTCTAGGAGAAGTCCTATCACTCTGGAGTCCGATATGGATGGAAGCGATGCGAGAGCGAATCTCGACCGGCTGATCCGCGAACGCGGCGAAAACTACGGCGCCGTCTCGCGGCTGCTCGGGCGCAATGTCGCGTATATCCAGCAGTTCGTGAAACGCGGGACGCCGCGCAAGCTGGACGAAGCGGACCGGCGCCTGCTCGCGCGTCACTTCGGCGTCGATGAGCGGCTGCTGGGGGCGGCGGATGCCGATGTCGCGGCACCGGTGGCGACATCGCACCTGCGCGACAGGGAGCGCGAGTTCAGCGTCGTGCCGCGCCTCGAGTTCGGTGCATCGGCAGGAGCAGGCGCATTGGAGCGGGATGAGGCAGTGGCGGGCGCGCTGGCGTTCGATCCGCGCTGGCTGCGCGCGCTCGGCGTCCGGCAGGATATGCTGTCCATCATCCGCGTCGCGGGCGAAGCCATGGCGCCGACATTGAGCGACGGCGACGACATCATGGTCGATCGCAGCGATGCCGCAACGCGGCTGCGCGACGGCATCTATGTGCTCCGCATGGACGATGCGCTGATGGTGAAGCGGCTGGCCTTGACGCCGAGGCGCGGACATGTCTCCATCCGCAGCGACAATCCGCTTTACCCCGCCTTTGAAGATGTTGCGCTCAAGGACATCGCCCTGGTCGGTCGGGTGATCTGGGCCGGCCGCCGGGTCGGTTGACGGGGCATTGCTGCACGATTGCCGCAGCGTGCCCGTGGGATCTACTCGTCCCGCCTGGTCGGTATGGTGGCTTTCGCTTCATTGGGGCGGCGCATGCGGCAAGGCACGATCTGGCTCGGCTCGGCCGGCTTGCCGGCTCCCGCGACGAAGCGAGCGAGATAGCCGCCTGATTGCGGACGCCGCGCGATGGCGATCTGGACGAAGCCGATTGCTGCAAATTCGCAGCGCAGCAATTCGGGCGGCGTACCATGATGGTCGGTCGGCCGGTCGCTCTCCAGCACGATCACTTCGCCCTTGGCCTTGAGGGCCGGATAGAGATACCAGAGGAAGGCGTAGGGCTCGGCGATCTCATGATACATGTGCACCATGAACACCCGGTCGAAACTGGCCTCGGGTAGCTTGGGATTCTCCGGCGTGCCGAGCTTGACGCTGACATTGGCCCAATTCTCGCGGGTGACGCGCCGGCCGAGCGCATCGATGACTTCCGCCAGGATATCCTCGGCAAGCACGCGACCGTGCGGGCCGACGCGCTTGGCGAGCCGCACGGTATAATAGCCTTCGCCCGCGCCGATATCCGCCACGGTCATGTTGGGCCTCACGCCCGCCCAGTTCATCACCTGATCGGCTTCGTGGAGCCGGTCGCGGGCTTCCTCAGTGGCCCAGCGCGTCGAGATGATCGGGGCGACGGGGCGGTCGGCCCGCGGGAAGCCACGCGCTTCGGCGGGCCGGTTGTCGGGCGTCGCGCTCATCCGGTCGCAGCCGGACAGCGCGAAGGCCGCAAGGGACGCCAGCAGTGCCGCGCCCACAAGACGCATCAGTCGACATCCTCTATGTCGACCTTCTCGCCGGTCACGCGCTGGCTGAGCGCGGCGGCCATGAAGGGGTCGAGCGCGCCGTCGAGCACGTCGTCCGGTGCGGTCGAGGTCACCCCGGTACGCAGGTCCTTCACCAGCTGATAGGGCTGGAGGACATAGGACCGGATCTGGTGGCCCCAGCCGATCTCGGTCTTCGCGGCATATTCGCCCGCCGTCACGGCTTCGCGCTTGGCGAGCTCGGCTTCGTAGAGCCGGGCCTTCAGCATGTTCATCGCGGTCGCGCGGTTCTTGTGCTGCGAGCGGTCGTTCTGGCTGGCGACGATGATGCCCGACGGCACGTGGGTGATGCGCACGGCCGAGTCGGTCGTGTTGACGTGCTGGCCGCCGGCGCCCGACGCACGATAGGTGTCGATCTTGAGGTCGGCGGGATTGATGTCGATGTCGATATCGTCGTCGATCACCGGATAGACCCAGACCGAGCTGAACGACGTGTGACGCCGCGCCGAGCTGTCATAGGGCGAGATGCGCACCAGCCGGTGCACGCCGCTTTCGGTCTTGGCGTAGCCATAGGCATTCTCGCCCTTGAGCAGCAGCGTCGCCGATTTGATGCCCGCCTGCTCGCCGGCCTGATATTCGATGAGCTCGACCTTCATGCCGCGCTTCTCGGCCCAGCGCTGGTACATGCGCTGCAGCATCTCGGCCCAGTCCTGGCTCTCGGTGCCGCCGGCGCCCGCATGGATTTCGAGATAGGTATCGTTGCCGTCCGCCTCGCCCGACAGCAGAGCGGAGACCTTGTCCCTGTCCGCCTTTTCCGCGAGCGCGGCGAGGCTTGCCAGACCTTCGGCGACGAGTTCGTCGTCACCCTCGGCCTCGGCCAGTTCGATCAGCTCGACGGTATCGTTCATGTCGCGCTCGATGGCGCGCGTCGCGGCGATTGCGGTATCGAGCCGCGTGCGCTCGCGCATCACCTCCTGCGCCTGCTTCTGGTCGTTCCAAAGCGTGGGGTCCTCGACGCGCGCGTTGAGCTCGTCGAGCCTGCGCAGCGCCTTGTCCCAGTCGAGGAAGCGCCGCAGCAGCGCGAGCGCGGCCTGGATATGGTCGACATGGGCTTGCGCTTCGGCGCGCATGGAAAATCTCCGTCAGATGCTGCGATGCCCATATAGGGCCAAGCGCCGCCCGATGCGATGCCGCATCGAGAAGGTCAAGTGGCGCGGCCGAGACTCGCGCGGAATCGCCGGCAGGAGCCGCGCGGATCGCCTAGTAAATTCCGCCCTGTTCGCCGGCGAAGTCGCGGCTCTGCTCGGCGGCGCGGGCGCGCTCGGCAGCGAGGCGGGCGCCTTCCTCGTCGGGTTTCACTTCCTCGCTGCGGATCGAGCGGCGCGGCTCGCTCTCGGGCTTGAACGCTTCCCAGATGATCGCGGAGAGCGGATCCTCCGCCGGCCAGCCGCCGCCGAAGATGCGTTTGCCCGTCTGGCGTTCGATGCGCACCATGCGAATGCCGGGCGGCGCGAAGAAGGGCGTCTTGGGCATGTCCTTGATGATCGGTTCCATCGCCTCGCGCCAGATCGGCACCGCGATGGTCGAGCCCTGGGCATAGCCGCCCAGCGTCCGGGGCTGGTCATAGCCGATATAGAGGCCTGCCACGATGTGGGGCGTGCCGCCCATGAACCAGACATTGGTCGGGCCGTTGCTCGTGCCGGTCTTGCCGAATAGCGGCCGGTTCATGTCGCGCAGGCGCACCGCCGTGCCGCGCTGGATGACGCCCTCGGCGATGTGGACGACCTGATAGGCGGTCATCGGGTTCATCAGCTGCTTGCCGGTCGGCGTGAAGCGCGGCATCGGCTTGCCGTCCCAGTCGGGCATCGCGCAATTCTGGCAAGGCCGCCAATTGGCCGGCCAGATCACCTTGCCGTTCCGGTCCTGCACATAGTCCATGAGCTTCGGCGATACGGCCCGGCCATGATTGGCGAGCACGGCATAGGCGTTGACCATGCGCTCGACGGTCGTCTCGCCCGCGCCCAGAGAATTGGCGAGATAGGGCGGATAATTGCCGATGCCCATGTCGCTGATCGTCTTGACCACGCGCGGCATGCCGATCTGTGCGGCCGTGCGCACGGTCATGAGGTTGCGCGATTGCTCGACGCCCCAGCGCATGGTGTGCGGACCCGATCCGCCCCTATTGTCGAAATTCTTGAAGCATTTCTGCCCCAGATTGGCGCCCTGGAAGACGCAGAACGGCCCGTCGATGATGATCGAGGCGGGGGTCATGCCGCTGTCGAGCGCGGCGGCGTAGACGAAGGGCTTGATGGTGGAGCCAGGCTGGCGCTCCGCCTGTGTGACGCGGTTATAGGAGGAGAGGCGGGCGTCGAAGCCGCCCTGCATGGCGTAGACGCGGCCATTGTGCACGCCCTCGATCATCATGCCGCCCGAGACAGCGGGAATGCTGCGCAGCACGAAGCTGTCGCCGTCCTTCTTCACCGCGATCACGTCGCCGGGCTGCAGCATGCTGAAAGCCGACGTGGCCGTGCCGCGCCGGGGCATTTGCGCACCCGACGCCGGGAGGACGCCGCGTTGCCCGTCGACGAAGCCGATCGTCGCCGCGCCGCCGCTCTTCTCGATCACTACCGCAATGCTCCATTCCTCGAAGTCGAGGCCGAGATTCGAGGCGGCGAGTTCGCTCTGCCATTTCGCGACATCGATGCGGCGGATCGGACCGGTCCAGCCACGGCCGCCGTCATAGCGCAGCAGGCCGTTGCGCAGGGCCTTGGTGGTGAGCTCCTGCATCTTCGGGTCGATCGGCGAGCGCACCCAGAGTCCGCCGGCATAGACGCTATTCGGCCCGTCTTCGGCATTCTCGCCGAACAGCTGGATCAGCCGCCGGCGGATTTCCTCGGTATAATAGCCGCCGATGCGCTGGTAGCTGGTGCCGCGCATCGCCACCGTACCGAGCGGCTGGGCGACCGCCTGGTCATGCTGGGCCTGGGTGATGAAATCATTCTTGAGCATCTCGCCCAGCACCCAGTTCCGACGCTCCAGTGCCCGGTCCATGTGGACCTCGGGGCGATAGTTGCTCGGACCCTTGGGCAGGATGGCGAGATAGGCGGCCTCGTGAAGCTGGAGCTGGCCGACATCCTTGTCGAAATAGGCACGCGCGGCCGCCTGCACGCCATAGGCATTCCGGCCCAGGAAGATCTGGTTGAGATAGAGCTCCAGGATCTGCTGCTTGGTCAGCACGCCTTCCATGCGCCATGCCAGGACCGCTTCCTTGAGCTTGCGCGAATAGCTGACCTCGTTGCCGACGAGGAGATTCTTGGCGACCTGCTGGGTGATGGTCGAGGTGCCGCGGGGTGTCGACCCGCTCATCACGCCTCCCGCAGCGGCGCGGACCAGGCCGGGGAAGTCGAGTCCGTGATGGCTGAAGAAGGTTTTGTCCTCGGCCGACAGATAGGCGTTCACCAGGACCTTCGGATAATCGCTGTACTGCAGTTGCACGCGCCGCTCGCGCGCATAGCTGTAGACCGGCTCGCCATTGACGTCGCGCACGACGGTGGGCAGCGGCGGCTGGTAGTCGAGCAATGTGCGGGCGTCGGGCAGGCTGCGCGCGAACAGCAGCCAGAAGAGGAAATAGAGGACGAGCAGCCCGCCCGCCGCGATGGTCAGCCAGCGCCAGCGCCGTCGGCTCCACAGTGAACGGAAACGGTCCCGTGCCGCGGCAATCAGGTCATGGCGCCGAAGGATGATCCGCGTGGGTCCACTGGTCGGCTCGTTCATGCCAGCGCCCTAGCTCAGTATCGCGGGTGAGAAAACCGCTTTTGCGGTGAACGGCCACGCCACCATGCTGTCAACGGGGCGGATCTGCGCGCCTGCTGCTGTCCAGCGTCGCGGCATAGATGGCGATGGCGCGCGCCGCGCCTTCGGCAAGCTTCCGCCGGCCCTCGACGCTGCGCAGCTGTTCGGCCTCCGCATCATTGCTGATGTAGCCGGTCTCAAACAAGATCGATGGCGTGTCCGGCGCCCGCAGGACGACGAGCGCGGCGCGGCGATTCCAGGGGTTTCGGAAGGTGAGGTCAGGCGCGGTCTCGCGATGCAGCAGTTCCGCGAACTTGGCGGATGAGGCCATGGTCTCGCGCTGCATGAGGTCGATGAGGATCGAGGAGACCGCGGAGCTCTTTCGGGAGAGATCGACGCCGCCCAGGACGTTGGCGCGGTTCTCGCGAGCCGCGAGCCGTTCGGCCTCGGCGTCGGACGCGACGTCGGAAAGGGTATAGATCGTCGCGCCATGGGCGCCGGTCTCTTCCGACGCATCGGCATGGATTGAAATGAACAGCGCCGCGCCCATATCACGGGCAAGACCGAAGCGTTCCTCGAGCGCGAGGAAGCTGTCATCTTCCCGGGTCAGCGCGATGCGCACACGGCCGCTCTTCAGAAGCTCGTCGCGCAGCGCCATGGCCACTGCCAGCGTCACATCCTTTTCCAGCGCGCCGGATTTGACGTTGCGCGCGCCGGGATCGTGGCCGCCATGACCGGGATCGATGACGACGAGGGGGCGCGATGAGTTGCTCGGACCCTGGATTTTCGGGATCGGCGGCCCTTCCGTGATCGGCCGCATGCGCACGCTCATGCCGATATTCCGCAGTGGGCGCTTGGCCATGGCCGCGTTGACCGAAGGACGCATGTCCGGGGGGGTGGAAGGCGATGAAAGGAGCGCGAGAGATGTGGCCAGGAACAGCATGACGCTCCTGATGCCGCGACAGGGCCATATCCGTCCAGCCCCAACGATTCGCGGCGCAAAGCCGTGATCGGCTGCAGCTTTTCGCCGTTGCCCTTCGGGTCAAGCCCTGCTAGCGCTAGCCAGTCCGGCTCAATCTGCCGCCATGCGGACGCTTTGCAAGGCTGATCGGCAGGTTGGACGGACGGATTGATCGCCCAGGCACTTCGCGCTCAGGGGCGATAAAACAGGTTGATGTTGCATGGAGCAGAGCTTGAACCGGCCATGGCGCGCTGTAGCGAACGCGGCGCCTTGGGCGATTTGCAAGCCCGCCGGCATGAAGGCCGGCACTGTTTCGGCAACAGACGCGCAGCTCAAAACTGAAACCCGGGACCTGCGAGGGCCGCTCCGCAAGACGGCGCGCCTGATCGCCCGTCCCCCAATTGCGCCGGATCGCGCCGCGTCCCGCAGGGGCGCAGCCGCATCCGGCTGGAGAAATTTGAATGACAATGCGTATGTTGATCGATGCGCGCCACCGGGAAGAGACCCGGGTCGCGGTCGTGACGGGGAACCGGATCGAGGAGTTTGATTTCGAGTCCGCTGAGCACAAGCAGCTCAAGGGCAATATCTATCTCGCCAAGGTGACCAGAGTGGAGCCGTCGCTCCAGGCGGCGTTTGTGGACTATGGCGGCAACCGCCACGGTTTCCTCGCCTTTTCGGAAATCCACCCCGATTATTACCAGATTCCCCGTGAGGATCGCGAGGCGCTGCTCGCCGAGGAAGCGCAGCATGCGGCCGAGGAAGCGGCGCTGCGAGCCGACGACGATGACGATGACGATGATGAAGTCGTCGATCACGCCGGCTCCGTCGAGGAAGTCGAGCGCCCCGGCCATGACGACGAGGACGAAACCCCGTCCGACGGCGAGGGCAGCGAGGAAGGCGGCGAGTCTCGCCGGCCCCGCGGCCGCAACGGCGGCAACGACCAGGCCGCCGACGAACTGCGCCGCAAGCGCATGGCGCTGCGCCGCCGCTACAAGATCCAGGACGTCATCAAGCGCCGCCAGGTGCTGCTCGTCCAGGTCGTGAAGGAAGAGCGCGGCAACAAGGGCGCGGCGCTCACCAGCTATCTGAGCCTTGCTGGCCGCTATTGCGTGCTCATGCCCAACACCAGCCATGGCGGCGGCATCTCGCGCAAGATCAGCAATGCAGCGGACCGCAAGCGGCTGAAGTCGATCATCGCGGACATGAAGCTGCCCAGCACCATGGGCTGCATCGTCCGCACGGCCGGACTGTCGAGGACCAAGACCGAGATCCGTCGCGATTTCGACTATCTCGCCCGCCTCTGGGACGAGATTCGCGAGAACACGCTGAAGTCGGGCGCGCCGGCGCTGATCCACAATGACAGCGACCTCATCAAGCGTGCGATCCGCGACATCTATCATCGCGACATCGACGAGGTGATCGTCGAGGGCGAGGAAGGCTATCGCCAGGCCAAGGACTTCATGAAGCTCCTGATGCCGAGCCATGCCCGGCGCGTGAAGCAATATGCCGATGCCGTATCGCTGTTCCAGCGGTTCGGCGTCGAGGACCAGCTCGCGGCCATGTATAACCCGGTCGTGCAGCTGAAGTCCGGCGGCTATCTCGTCATCAATCCGACGGAAGCTTTGGTCTCGATCGACATCAACTCGGGCCGTTCGACGCGCGAGCACAATATCGAGCAAACCGCCTTCTCGACCAACATCGAGGCCGCGCGCGAGATTGCCCGGCAGCTGCGCTTGCGCGACATGGCGGGCCTCGTCGTCATCGACTTCATCGACATGGAGCACAACTCCAACATCCGCAAAGTCGAGAAGGCGATGAAGGAAGCGCTCAAGGACGACCGCGCGCGCATCCAGGTTGGCCGCATCTCGGGCTTCGGCCTCATGGAGATGAGTCGCCAGCGGCTGCGTACCGGCGTGCTCGAGGCCTCGACCCGGGCCTGCCCGCATTGCGAAGGCACGGGCCTGGTTCGTACCGCCTCGTCGGCCGGTCTCTCTGCGCTGCGTCTGCTCGAAGAGGAGGCCGCGCGCGGCCGCGGCAGCATCGTGACGCTGCGCGCCAGCCAGGAAGCCGCCTTCTTCGTGCTCAACACCAAGCGGCGCGAGCTCGATGAGATCGAAAACCGCTACGGCGTGACCATCGTCATCCTTCCCGACGGCGAAGTCGAAGGCGCGCGCATGTCCGTCGAAGCCGGTGGGCCGAGGCCGACGACCCAGGTGACCTACGCACCGATCGTCGATGAAGACCCTGAGGACGACATCGAAGAGGTCGAGGACGAGGAAGAAGAAGAGGAAGAAGACGGACGCCCGGCACAGCAATCGCGTCGTGACGAGCGTGGCGAGGATCGCGGCGATGGCCGCAACAAGCGCAAGCGCCGCCGCCGCGGCCGCCGTGGCCGTCGCGACGAGGAAGGTGAGGGCGCCGGAAGCGAAGCACGCGCGCCCCGCGAGTCCGATGAAGACGGTGATGAGACTGAAGGCGAAGGCGAGACTGCCGCGACCGAGGAAGCATCCGGCGAAGGCCAGGCACGTCGTAGCCGTCGCGGCCGCCGGGGCGGCCGCCGCCGTCGTGGTGGTGGCGGCGATCAGGCCGAGGCCGTGAGCACCGAGTCCGGCGACGTGGTCGAGGAGGCAGTCGCCGCCGAGACCGCAGCTGCGGACGAAGCGGTCGCCGCCGAACCCGACGCCGCTGAGGAGGCGCCTCGCAAAAGCCGCCGCCGTCCGCGTGCGCGCAAGGACGAGGCACCGGCCGTCGAAGCCGAAGCGCCGGCGGAAGCCGAGAGCGTTCCGGTCGAGGTCTCATCCGAGCTGACCGAAGCGGCAGCGGAAGAGCCGGCACCGGCCAAGAAGCCGTCGCGCCGCAAGGCAGCCGCCAAGACGGCACCGGCGGCCGAGGTCGTCGAGGAAGCGGCGCCGGCCAAGAAGCCCGCCCGTCGCAAGGCGTCGGCCAAGGCCAATGGCGGTGACACCGTCGAGGCCGATCCGGCGCTCGAAGCTGTCGAGGCAATGGACGGGGACGACGATGATTCGTCCGATTCGCCGCGCCGTGGCTGGTGGCAGCGCACGTTCGGGAATTGACGATATGCCGTCAGGCGGGGTTCAGGCAGTGCCGCGCATAGCGCGAACCATGCCGAGCTCCGCCCGTCCCTCTGTCCGTAAGCTCTTTTCGCGCGCACTGGCCTTTTTGACGCTGGGCAGCTTGCTCGCAGCGCAGCCGGCCGTTGCGCAGACAGTGCTGCGCGACGCGGAAACCGAGGCGCTGATCCACGACGCGACCGCGCCGCTCGTTCGGGCGGCGGGACTGGACGAACGGAACGTCCAGATTCTCACGATCAACGATCCCAGCATCAATGCCTTCACGGCGGGGGGGCAAATCGTCTGGATCCTGAGCGGCCTCATCGGCGAGGCCGACAATGTGAACCAGGTGCAGGGCGTGATTGCCCATGAACTCGGTCATATCGAGGGCGGACACGTCCTTCGCTCGACCGAGGGCATCAAGGAAGCGACGGCCATCCAGCTCGTGACGATGTTGCTGGGCGCGGCGGCGATCGCAGCAGGTGGCGGCGAGGCCGGCATGGGGATCATGGCTGCCGGTCAGCAGGCTGCGATCGGCAAGTTTCTGGCGTTCAGCCGGGAGCAGGAAGCCAGCGCCGACGCTGCGGCGGCGCGTTACATGGCGACGGCCAAGATCAGCTGCAAGGGCTTTCTCGACTTCTTCAAAAAGCTCCAGAACATGGAGTATCGGCTCTACCTGAACGTGGACGACTATGGTCACGATCACCCCGTCAGCGCGGAACGCATCGCGACGCTCAAGCAGACCTGCGAGAGCGACCCGGCCTGGTCCACCAAGACCGATCCCGCCCTGGAAGCGCGATTCCAAAGGGTGAAGGCCAAGCTCATCGGCTTCGTCGGAGAGCCGAAGCGCACGCTCCAGCTCTACCCCGTCAGCGACCAGTCGATCCCGGCTCATTATGCCCGTGCCTTCGCCTATCATAAGGGCGCCTATCCCGAGCAGGCCGTGGCGGAGGTGGATGCGCTGCTGAAAGCCCAGCCGGATGACCCTTATTTTCTCGAATTGAAGGGCCAGGTGCTGCTCGAATCCGGTAAGCCGCAGGAGGCGATCCCGGCTTTGCGCGAGGCCGTGGCGCGATCCAACAACCAGCCGCTCATCGCGACGCTGCTGGGTCACGCCATGATCGCGACGGAAGACGACAAATATCTAAACGAAGCGGAACAGGTGCTCCGCACGGCGGTGATCCGGGATACGGAGAATCCGTTCGCCTGGTATGTGCTGGGCACGGTTTATGCGCGCAAGGGCGATACCGCGCGGGCAGCGCTGGCCAGCGCGGAGCAGTATCAGCTGAGTGGGCAGAACGGGCAGGCACTGCGTTTCGCGCAGACGGCGCTGGCGGGTATTCCGGCCGGCTCGTCGGACTATCTGCGCGCGCAGGACATCGCGATGACCTCGCGTGCATCCATGGAAAAAGGCAAGAAGAGATGAGCGAAACGCGCGGTCAGGCATTCGGGACGCTGCTCAGGGCCGGGCGGGCCATGATGGGCGCGCTGGCGACGCCAAGCGGTGCCGCATGGGCACGGCCGAAACGCGGCGCCGGCACCTACGCGCTGATCGGACTCCTGGCGGCGGGTTGCGCTGCCGCCGCTTATGCCGCGACGCAGCCGGCCAGCCTGCCCGTGGGCGACAAGGCGGCGATCGAGGCCGTTGTGCGCGACTACATCCTCGAGCATCCGGAGATCGTTCGCGAGGCGATGGTCAAGCTCGAGACGAAGCGCGTGGCGAGCCTCGTGGAGGCCAACCGGTCGTCCCTCGAAACGCCCTATGCCGGTGCCTGGGAAGGCGCCCCAAAGCCCGATGTCACGCTGGTCGCCTTCATGGACTATGCCTGTGGCTACTGCCGCGCGACTGTCCCGACCATTGCCCGCTTGATCAAGGAAGATCCGGGCCTTCGCGTCGTCTATCGCGAGCTGCCGATCATTTCCGAGGCCAGCGTGCCGGCTGCCCGGGTCAGCCTCCTGGCGGCGGAATCGGGGCGCTTTGCTGCCTTCCACGCCGCCATGTACGCCGAGGACGGCGTCGACAATGACACCATCCTCGATGCCGCAAAGAAAGCCGGGCTGGATGCAGCGAAGGTGAAGGCTGAGCTGGCCAATCAGGCACGCAATCCCGCTTTCGCCCAGAACATCAAACTCGCGCAGAGCCTCGAGGCCGAGGGCACGCCGCTGCTCGTGGTGGGCGACCAGGTCTTCTACGGCGCCGTCAGCTACGAGACGCTCAAGGACGCGATCGACAAGGCCCGCAAGCCGAGCTGAATCCATCTCGCGCAAGAAGTTGGAGGCCCCCTCTGCTGCCAAGAGGAGGCCCCCGCTTCGCACGCCGCCCATGACCCGGACGGTGGGCCGGGCATTGTGCAAAGTTTGCTTCCGACCGATCGGTCAGGACCGATGCCGGTCCTGGTTCCGTTCCGGCCTGTTGAGGATGGCTTAGAGCGCCGGGAGGCCGGCCGCCTTGATCGAGGTCAATCGCTAGCGAGCGAAGCGCCTAGTTTTTGAGGCGCAGCGCGTAGATCAGCGGCCAGTTCTTGCCCGTCACATAGAGGAGGCCGGTCTTGGCATCCCAGGCGATGCCATTGAGCACCATGTCGGGATTGCGGCTGTGCTTGGAAACGAGGCTGGCGAGATTGATCCAGTCGGTGACGGCACCGCTCTTCGGGTCGATCCGCGCAATCAATGGCGAATACCAGATATTGGCGTAGACGAAGCCGTTCACCCATTCCAACTCGTTCAGATAGCCGACCGGCTGCTTCTGCCAGGTCACGGCGACTGAACCGGTTGGCTTGAGTGTCTCGGGATCGAGAAAGCGCAGGCTCGATGAGCCGTTGCTCATGATGAGCCGCTTGCCATCCGTGGTGAGGCCCCAGCCTTCGCCCTCATAAGTGAATGTCGAGAGCTTCTTGAAGGTGCTGCGCTGCCAGACGAAACCCTGGCCATTCTGCCACGTCAGGCTGATGAGCTTGTCCTTCCAGGGGACGATGCCCTCGCCGAAATATTTGGCTTCGAGATCGACCTTGCGAACCACCTTGCCGGTCGCGAGCTCCATTGCCCGGATATCGGACTCGCCGTTGAGGCCGGTGCTTTCATAGAGCAGCCCGTCGGCCACGAAGAGCCCTTCGGTGAACGCCTTGGGATCATGCGGGATGGTCTTGACGATGTCCCACGGGATATCGGCACGGGCAGCCGCACCGCAGAGCAGCAGAAAAACCGCCAGCAGGCGCGCGACAAGGGGACGGATCATCAGTCGGCCGGGCTGTCTGCGATGGCGCCGGCGAGCCAGGCGGGAAGGTCGATGCCGGTCAGCGTATCGACAGGCCGATGATCGAGCGCAAGGCCGAGATCGGGCCAGATGTTGCGCTGGCGGGCGGGATCCGATTTGTCGATCGGCAGGACGACCAGGCGGCGATTGACCTTGTTGCGGTAATGCATGCGCGCGGTGTTCTCCTGGCCGACATAGCAGCCCTTGGCGTAATCGACGCCATGCAGTTCCTCGGCATTGCATTCGAGCCAGAGTGTCTTGTCCTCGCCCAGCTCCGCGACACCTTCGGTCACGCCCAGATGCAGCCGATGCCGCCGAAAATCGGCCGAAGCGTCTCCATCGTTGGCGGGCGCCAGCCAGCGCCAGCCCAGCGCGGAGAGGCGAGGATCGGGCGCCGCTTCCTCTTGTGGATCCGCGCTCCAATGCACAGCCAGGCCCGGCTCCAGCGCGATCGTGACCGGCCGGCGCAAGCGATAGATCGTCAGGCGCCTGATCAGCGCCTCGGCGCGACTCGCTTCGCAATCGATCAGCACGTCCTCGGGCCGTGCTGGGTCCGCCCACAGGATCATGTCGAACAGCGCCTTGCCCTGCGGCGAGAGCAGCCCCGCCCAGCGCGGTGCCTCGACGATGAGGCCGAGCGTGTCCTGCGTCAGCAGCCCCTGGAGAAAGGCGCGCGCATCCTCCCCGCCGATACGGATGAGAGCGCGGTCGTGAAGGGTGGTCGGATGCATTGAACTTAGTTAGGTGAGCGAGACGGATCAGCCAAGAGAGGCTTCATCATGGCGCGCACCTATGACCTCATTCTGAACGGCGGCACGGTGCATTTGCCCGGCGGGCCGGCGGCCATGGTCGATGTCGGCGTCATCGGCGGCAAGATTGCCGCGATCGGCACCAGGCTGGGCGACGCGGGCGAGGTGATCGACTGCACCGGGCTCGACGTGCTGCCCGGCGTCATCGACAGCCAGGTGCATTTCCGCGAGCCGGGCCTGGAGCACAAGGAAGACCTCGAATCCGGCAGCCGTGCCGCCGTGCTCGGCGGTGTGACGGCGGTGTTCGAGATGCCGAACACCAATCCCAACACCGACACCGCCGAGCGCGTCCACGACAAGCTCGCGCGTGCCCATCACCGCATGTGGTGCGATCACGCCTTCTATGTCGGCGCGACCGGCGACAATGCCGAGCAGCTGGCCGAACTGGAACGGATCCCGGGCACGGCGGGCGTCAAGATTTTCATGGGCGCGTCGACCGGCAGTCTGCTGGTGGCCGAAGACGAGGCGCTGGCGCGCGTGCTGGCGCATGGCCGGCGCCGGGTGGCGATCCATGCCGAGGACGAGGCGCGGATGAACGCGCGCAAGGATGTGCGGGTCGAGGGCGATCCCTCCAGCCATCCGGTCTGGCGTGACGATGAAAGCGCGATGCTGGCGACCAGGCGCATCGTGAAGCTGGCGCGCGAGGCGCGGCGGCGCATCCATGTGCTGCACATCACGACGCCGGCGGAGCTGGAGTTTCTGGGGCAGAACAAGGATATCGCGACCTGTGAGGTGACGCCGCAGCATCTGACGCTGGCTGGCGAAGAGGCCTATCCCCGCCTTGGCACCTATGCGCAGATGAACCCGCCGATCCGCAGCGGGGCGCATCGCGACGGCTTGTGGCACTGGCTCAACCAGGGTGTGCCGGACGTGCTCGGATCGGACCATGCGCCGCATAGCAGGGACGAAAAGGCCAAGCCCTATCCCGCAAGCCCGAGCGGCATGCCTGGCGTGCAGACGCTCGTCCCCTTGCTGCTGGATCATGTCGCGGCGGGGCGGCTGACGCTGCAGCGCTTTATCGATTTGACCAGTGCCGGGCCTCAGCGCATTTTCGGCCTGGTCGGGAAGGGACGGATCGTGCCGGGCTATGATGCGGACTTCACCGTCGTGGATCTCAAATCGCGCTGGACGATCGACGGCGCCTGGCTCGCCTCGCGCTGCGGCTGGTCGCCCTTCGAGGGGATGAACCTCACCGGCCGTCCGGTCGGCACGATCATTCGCGGCCATCGCGTGATGTGGGAAAACCAGTTGGCCAATGAAGCGGTCGGCGAGCCGGTCCGCTTCGAGGCGACCGCGTTCCCGGGTCACTAAGAGGCATGGCCACGATCAGCGCGTCAACATCCCGCCGGCGCAAGCGCCAGATCACCGTCCGGCGCATCATCGTCTGGATCGTCAAGGCCGTGCTGATCTTCGTCGCGGTCACGCTGCTGCAAGTCTGCGTCTACCGCTTCGTGCCGGTGCCCTTCACGCTGACCATGCTGTTCGACAGCAATGGCATGACCAGGGACTGGACCTCCCTCTCGCACATCGATCCCGACATGCCGCGCGCCGTCATCGCCGGGGAGGACGCCAAATTCTGCACCCATCATGGCTTCGACGTCGCGGCGATCGAGAAGGCCTATAAGCGCAATGCCAGGGGCGGGCGCGTCCGCGGCGGCTCCACGATCAGCCAGCAGACCGCCAAGAACGTCTTCCTCTGGCAGGGCGGCGGCTATGTCCGCAAGGCGCTGGAGGCCTGGTATACGGTCCTCATCGAGACGATCTGGGGCAAGCGCCGGATCATGGAAGTCTATCTCAACGTCGCCGAGACCGGTATCGGCACCTACGGCGTCGAGGCGGGCGCCCAGCGTTATTTCCATCATGGCGCGGACCGCTTCTCTCCGGGTGAGGCGGCGCGCCTCGCTGCGGTGCTGCCGCTGCCGAAGAAGCGCGCCGTGGTCGCGCCCAACGGCTTCACGCGCCGCCACGGCAATGCCATCGCCCGCAACGCGCGGGCCGTGCGCGGGCAGGGCCTGGACGACTGCCTTTATTGAGCCGGTTCGATATGGCCTGACATTGGCCGGCCCGGCCCACGGTCCGGCAATCCGGCAAAAAGAAGGGGCGCGAGCATCGCTGCCCGCGCCCCTCGATATTTCGTAGCGCCGTCGCTTACATCTGCAGGTGCAGCGAGAGCGTCATCGCGCGGGGCGAACCGATCTGCACGAAGCCCGGATTGCCGTAGCCCGTGACCGCACCGGTTGTTTTGTTGCGGTTGATCGTCTGGGTCAGGCCGCCGCCGAAGCCGCCGACGTAGAATTTGTCGAAGACGTTCGAGACGTTGAACTGAACATAGCTCTTGTTCAGGTTGCTATCCAGAATGGCCAGCGACGCGCGAACGTCGAGGTTGAACAGCGTGTAGCCGGGAGCCACGGCGCCGTAGATCATCGTGTCCGAGCCGTCGGTGTTGCGACGGAAGGTCGGCAGGTTGTTGTCGTAGACGTAGCGCTTGCCGGTGCGCTTGCCCTCAAAGCCGAAGCTGACATGGTCGAGATTGACCTGGGCGCGGCCACCGACCTGGAACACCGGAGCGCCCGATTCGCGCTTGCCGGCCGTCGGCGTGTAGATGATCGCGCCGCCGGACGTTTCGAACTGCGGGATGTCATCCTTGATCTTCGACTTCATGTAGGAGCCGAAGGTGTAAAAGGTCAGCTGCTTGATCGGCTGCCAGGACAGGCTGCCGTCGATGCCCCACTTATCGACCTGACCGAGGTTGCGGTAGATCGTCTGATCGAGATCGGGATCATAAGCCGAAGCCAGGCGGTTCAGATACTTGGTGTACCAGACCGTGCCCTGGAATTGCAGGGTGCGGGTCGTGTAGCGGCCGCCCAGCTCGAAGCTGTCCGTCGTTTCGGGAGCCGGCTTGGAGCCAGCCGAGCCAAACGGGAAGAAGAAGCTGTTGTAGAGCGAGTCTGTGCTCGGGACCTGCAGGCCCTTGGCATAGTTGAAGTAGACCGACGCGGCCGGCGTGAACTTGTACACAAGGCCCACGTTGGGCAGCAGTTTGTTGTACTTTAGCACGCGATTCTGCGGCGGCGCCCAAGTCGGACGCAGCGTCGCCACGTTCGCCGGGATCTGGCCATCGGTGCCGAAGCACTCGACGAAGCCGCCGGCGCTGCTGGTGAAGCAGTTGTTGGTCAGATCGCGCGTGAAGAAGGGTGCACGAAGACCCAGCGTCACGGTGAGCCCGCCGAACTTGCCGCGATATTCGCCCGCGACCTGATTGAGGATCGCAAGCGAGAGGCGGTCGCGCTTCTGCAGGATGGCCGTTGCGCCGTTGAGGCTCCGCGAGCTCTGCGGATTGTTGACCGGGAAGACATCCTGGGCGAGGCCGTTCGGCATCAGGAACCCGACCTGGCCGGTCTGGCGGTGATGGCCATAGTCCAGCGTATAGGCGATACGGACCGTGTGGTTGTCATTGATGTCGTAACGCAGCGAGCTGATCACGCCATAACGATCGGTCTGGGTCTGGCTGGGGGCGAGCACCGTGAACTGGTCGAGGATGTCGCCGTCGCCATTGAGGTCGCGGCCGAAATAAGGCGCCCCGCCAAAATAGCCCGCCTGGCAATTCAGGCCAACACCCGTGAGGACCTTGGTGCACTGATCGGCGACCGGAACTCCGGGCGTGCTGGCGGGATCGAGATCATAATATCCCTCGCGAGCGGGCGAAGTAACGGAGGTCGTGCCGCCACCGTTCGCCTTCACATATTGATAGCTGGGATCGACGGTCAGCACGAGCTTATCGGTCAGGTGGAAGCGGGAACTGATACGCAGGTTGCCGGTGTTCGACGGATTGTAGCGGAAGTCGTAGAGCGTGCCGCAGGTGGTGCGCGGATCGGCGAAACCCGGAGTAACCGTCACGTCGAGCGTGGTGCAACCCGCCACGGAATAGGAGCGCTCGCTTGAATTGGTCGGGAAGCGCTGCGTGGTGTCCGGACCCACCGTCCGGATGGAGCCGTCGAAATTGGTCTTGTCGAAGCGCAGCGGCAGCGAGCCGAAGAAGTTGTTGCGGCTCTGGCTATAGTGCGCAGCGACCGAGATGAAGTCGCCATTGCTGCCCAACTCCTGGTAGACGCGGCCGTTGACCTGCAGCTTATCGATCTTGCCGAGGTCGTTGTACACGTTGCGGTTGCCGGTCTTGCTGGCCGCGAAGAAGGCCTTGGTGCCCCAAGGACCGAACTCGCCCGTGTCGACCGAGCCGAACATGCGGTAGAATTTGTAATCGCCGCCGGCGACGACGGCGGTCAGGCCGAATTTGTCATAGGGCAGGCGGGTGCGATAATTCACCGTACCGCCCGAAGCCGCGGCGGTCGGGCTGTCGACGTCGGTCGAGCCGAGGTTGACGTTGACCTGCTCGATCAGCTCGGAGTCGAGCTGCTGGCTCGAATAGACCGCATAGTTGCCGGTGTCGTTCAGGGGAACGCCGTCGAAGGTCAGCGAGACGCGGTCCGAGCCGAAGCCGCGAACGGTCAGCGTGCCGCCGGCGTTGCCGAACGGGTCGTTGTTCTGGAAGCTGACGCCTGGAATGATGTTGATCGAATCGAGGACCGTATTACCGACCGTGCCGCGCGAGAGAATTTCCTGGGTCAGCACGCCCTTGGCCTTGCTGGTGTCGGGAAGCTGGACGCCTTCAATGCCCTGAACGCGCGCGCCGGTGATGATGATCGGCTCGTCAAAGTCGATCGTGCCCGAAGACTGGGCGTAGGCTGCGGTGGCGATGAACGGCGACACAGCAACGGTCGCCGCGAGAAGTATGCGAAACTTGTTCATGTATTGCCCCTTGGTCAAAGGATCTGATCGAATTCGCGGGCGAAATCCGCTGTCTTGCCGCGGCTAACCAGCCGCCCTGTCTGCAGGACACGCAGCCCCCTCGCTCGCTCCTGCGCGGCCACTGGGGCTGGCAGATTGCGGAATTATGACGATGTCCGTCTTCCGCCTGTCGCCGTGCCCGAGATGCCGCGCCGCCCGGCCTTTTCAGACCGATCCATTTTCGCGCCTTAGCAGTCTTATTGGCCTTGGCCCGCCGTTTTTCGGCAGTGCGCAAAGGTTTATATCGCGCTGCGGCAAAGATGCAACGCCGGGGCAAAATCCGGACATGCACGGTGCTTGCGGGCCATGTCGCGCCATGATGCGGAGGAAACATGCCAGAGTCCCAGCGACTCGGCGCGCATGATTTGCAATCCGTGACAGTCGGCCGTGTTCAGATGTGCAGCGCTCGCCCATAAGCAGCGAGCACGCTCTCGTGCATCATCTCGCTGAGCGTGGGGTGCGGGAAGACGGTGTTCATGAAATCCGTCTCGACCAGTTCGGCCTGCTTGCCGACCGTATAGCCCTGGATGAGCTCGGTCACTTCCGCGCCGACCATGTGCGCCCCCAGCAGTTCGCCGGTCTTGGCGTCGAACACGGTCTTCACGAAGCCCTCCGCCTCGCCGAGCGCGATCGCCTTGCCATTGCCGATGAACGGGAAGGTGCCGGCCTTCACCGTATAGCCCGCTTCCTTGGCCTTGGCTTCGGTGAGGCCCACGCTGGCCACCTGAGGGTGGCAATAGGTGCAGCCCGGGATGTTGCGCGGGTCCATGGCGTGCGGGTGCACGTCCTTGTTGCCGAGCGCCTGGGCAATGGCCTCCGCGGCCGTCACACCCTCGTGGCTCGCCTTGTGCGCGAGCCACGGCGGCGCCGTCACGTCGCCAATGGCCCAGATGCCGGGGACGTTGGTGGCGCACAGGCCGTTGGTCTTGATGTGGCCGCGATCCGTCTCGACGCCGAGCTTCTCGAGACCGATGTCGCTCGTGTTCGGCACGATGCCGATGGCGACGATGCAGTGGCTATAGTCGCCGGGGACAGTCTTGCCGTCCTTGGCGACGATCTTGGCGGTCACGCCGGTCGGCGTGGCCTTGAGCTCCTCCAGCTTGGCGCCGGTGAGGATGGTCATGCCCTGCTTGACGAGCTGCTTCTCGAGGAAGGCGGACACATCGGCATCCTCGACGGGGACGATGCGGTCCATCATCTCGACGACCGTCACCTCCGCGCCCATGTCGCGATAGAAGCTGGCGAACTCGATGCCGATGGCGCCCGATCCGATGACGAGCAGCTTGGTCGGCATCTCGCCTGGCGTCATGGCGTGGCGATAAGTCCAGATGCGCTTGCCGTCGGCGGGCGCATTGGGGAGGTCGCGGGCGCGGGCACCCGTGGCGACAATGATATGCTTGGCGATGAGCTCGGCTGTCTTGCCATCCTTGTCGGTCACGCTGAGCTTCCCCGGCGCGGTGATCGTACCGGTGCCCATGTGCACGGCGATCTTGTTCTTCTTCATGAGATGCGTGACGCCGGCATTGAGCTGCTTGGCGACGCCGCGCGAGCGCTGCACGACGGCGTTCAGGTCCGCGCTGATCTTCTCGGCGGCCAGGCCGTAATTCTTGGCGTGCTGCATATAATGGAAGATTTCGGCCGAGCGCAGCAGCGCCTTGGTCGGGATGCAGCCCCAGTTGAGGCAGATGCCGCCGAGCAACTCGCGCTCGACGATGGCGGTCTTGAGGCCAAGCTGTGCCGCGCGAATCGCGGCGACATAGCCGCCGGGGCCGGAACCGAGAACGATGAGATCATAGGATTCGGACACGGTAGGGCTCCTGGTTCTCTGATTTAGGATGGATCGGCGGGCACTGTCGCCGGCGGGACGGCGCGCGGGCGCCCGCTCTCATCGACGGCAACGAAGGTGAAATGGGCTTCGGTAACCTTGACCACCGCGTCCTGGTGGCGGGCGCGGCGCCAGGCTTCGATGGCGATGGTCATGCTGGTGCGGCCGACGCGGATGATCTCGCCATAGACCGAGACTTCGTCGCCGATCTTGACCGGCTCGAGAAACTGCATGCCATCCATGGCCACGGTCACGGCGCGACCCAATGCACGCCGCGCGGCGACCAGGCCGGCGGCATTGTCCATCAGGCTCAGCAGCCAACCGCCGAAAATATCGCCATAAGCATTGGAGTCCGCCGGCATGGCGACCACGCGCACGGCGGGGCAGCGGGTGGGGGGTGTTGCGGTGGAGGCGTCAGCCATGGGCGGCTCCCGACCTCTCCGCGGAGCCGTGAGTCAGGTCGACTTGAAATCTCTTCATGAGAAGCGCGCTTAGATTATCCTGCCATTCGATTTTGTGGGCATCGCTGAGGGAGTAGCGCTCGATTTCAAGATAATCTGGAAGGTCGCACGGCGGAACGTGCAGAACAATCCGGTATTGCTCACCATGGCGATTTATGACCGCATTTGTGTCGGCGATTCCCGCACCTAGTTCGATGTCGACCGTGACAATAACCGTTGGGCCCTCGGTCTCCCAACGGGCTTCAAGCTTTGCAATTTCGTAGCTTTCGGTGCCGTCCCTGGCAGGCGCCCCTGAGCAAAAATCGACTTGGCCCAACAGCCCCGGCGCTTCCGCAAAATAACGTCTTGGGTTTCCCTTGAGAGCGCCCAGTGTTCCGCCACCACGGATCGTATCGGGCAATTGAAAATTAAAGTGCGGACCTTCGGACGTTAGCCCGGTGCCGAACTCCTCCAAACGCCACACGTGTTTGCAGCCCCAAAGGCTATGCACCGCGGCGCGATTGTATGGGACGAACCCGTTGCTCTCGACCCGGACTGCGATCACGCCAGGAGCGCCAGCGGAGCCTCCACCAGCTCCTTGAAGACCTTCATCAGCTCGGCGCCGTCCGCGCCGTCGATGGCGCGGTGGTCGAAGCTGCCGGTCGCCGACATGACGGTGGCGATGGCGAGCGCGCCGTCGACCACATAGGGCCGCTGCTCACCGGCGCCGATCGCCATGATCATGGCCTGGGGCGGATTGATGACCGCCTCGAACTGCTTGATGCCCATCATGCCCATGTTGCTGAGCGAGGCCGTGCCGCCGGTGAATTCTTCCGGCTTGAGCTTGCCGTCCTTGGCGCGGGCGGCGAGGTCCTTCATCGCGGTCGAGATGGCGCTGATCGACTTGGTGCCGGCGTCGGCGATGATCGGGGTGATGAGGCCGGCGGGAATCGAGACCGCAACCGAGATGTCCGCGCGGCTGAACTTGAGCAGCGTATCGCCCGCGAACTGCACGTTGCACTTGGGGCAGGCGAGCAGCGCCTTGGCCAGCGCCTTGATCAGCAGGTCATTGACCGAGAGCTTCACGCCCTGCGGTTCGAGCGCCTTGTTGAGCTCGCCGCGCAACTTGAGCAGCGCGTCGAGGCGGATGTCGACGGTCAGGTAGATGTGCGGAACCGTCTGCTTCGATTCGGTCAGGCGGCGCGCAATCGTCTTGCGCATGTTCGAGAGCTTCTCGACTTCGTGCGGAATGCCGAAGTCCTGCGCGGCGACGGGCGCGTGAGCAACCGGTGCGGGCGCGGATGGCGCGGCGGCCGGTGCAGGAGCAGCCGCTGCGCCCGACTTGCCTTCGACGTCCGCCTTGACGATACGGCCGCCGGGGCCCGTGCCTTTGACGCCGCCGAGATCGACGCCGGCTTGCGCGGCGATGCGCTTGGCGAGCGGGCTCGCCTTGACGCGGTCACCCGAGGATGTGGTTGCCGCCGGCGCCGGCGCTGCAACCGGCGCGGGCGCGGGCGCGGGCGCGGCCGGGGCAGGCGCTGCCTTGGCGGCTTCGGGTTCGGGCTTGGGGGCTGCTGCGGGCGCGGCCGGCGCGGCGGCGGGGACGGCCTCGCCTTCCTCGACCAGAACGGCGATCACCGTTCCGACCTTCACATTGTCAGTGCCTTCGGCGACGACGATCTTGCCGATCACGCCCTCGTCCACCGCCTCGAATTCCATGGTCGCCTTGTCGGTCTCGATCTCGGCCATGACGTCGCCCGACTTGACCGTGTCGCCTTCCTTCACGAGCCATTTGGAGAGCGTTCCTTCTTCCATGGTCGGCGAGAGAGCGGGCATCTGGATGTTGATGGCCATGATCCGAGCGGCTTTCCTGTCTTCGAGCGAGGTGGAACCAATCGCTGTCACCTTCACTCTTTGACCTTCCGGGTCAAGGCCGTCGCTTGCATAAATGGCGAAATTCAATCACCACGTTGCAAAGACAGAAGAGGGGGCCGCGCCATGAAGCGCACCTATCTGGTCGTCGTCGACGCGAGCAAGGAAGCGGAGTCCGCGTTGCTCTTCGCCGCGCGGCGCGCATCGAAGACGAATGGCGGCGTTCATATTCTCGCGCTCGTGCCCAAGCCCGAGTTCGTCCAGTGGGGCGCCGTGCAAGCGACCATGGAAGCCGAAGCGCGCGCCCGGGCGGAAGCGCTGGTGATGGGCGCGGCGGGGACGCTCATGTCGGAGGCCGGCGTGCAACCGGCGATCACGGTCAAGACCGGCGATCCGGTGGCGGCGGTGAAGAGCGTTCTGGCGGAAGAGTCCGGCATCGCCGCGCTCGTGCTGGGTGCTGCGCCCAAGGGCGCGCCAGGGCCGTTGGTCACGCACTTTGCCGGCCAGGACGCCGGTTCGTTGCCCTGCCCGGTCATGGTCATCCCCGGCGGCCTCGATCGCGAGACGATCGAGCGGCTGAGTTAGCGGACAGGAAAAAAGAGGAAAGAATGCTTCAGAGGTTTCGGACTTTGATGCCGATCGTGCTTCTTGGCTTGGGCAGCAGCGTGCCGGTGGGCGCGCAGGAGTCCGATGGCGCCGCCGCGTTCACAACTGCGGCGAATGGCTTCACGAGCTGTCTGATCGCGACCGTGAAAATGGGCATGACGACCAAAATGGATCCGGCCAAATTCAAGGAAGGCTTTGCTGCAAGCTGCAAATCGGAAGAGGCGCGGTTCCGGGTTGAAGCCATCAAGTTCGCGATGGCCAATGGGCGCACGGAAGCGGCTGCTGCTGCCGAGGTTGACGGGAATATCGCGAATGGCCGCCGCATCTTCGCTGCCGACCAGGAAACCTATGTGACCACTGGTAAAGTCCCTCGCTGACCCTGCCCGGCTCGATCGAACATATTCGTTCCGATCGAGCCGAAAGCATAGAGGAGAGGCTTAGCCCGGCTGGTTCGCCCGCTCGGCGCCCTTGCCGTCGAGATTCTCGGCCACGAACGCCCAGTTGATGTGCTTCTTGAGGATCGTGTCCGCATAGCTCGGCCGCGCGTTGCGATAGTCGATATAATAAGCGTGTTCCCACACGTCGAAGATGAAGAGCGGCGTCGCGCCATGGGCGACCGGCGTGTCGGCGTCGTGATAGCTGGTGACCTCGAGCTTGCCGTCCTTGAGATTGAGCGCGGCCCAGCCGCTGGCGAAATGGCCGACCGCCTCGGCCTTCAGCTTCTCGACCAGCGCATCGACCGAGCCGAAGCCTTCCTTGATGAGGTCGGCGAGCTTGCCGGTCGGCTCCTGCGTTTCGGGGCTCAGGCCCTGCCAGAAAAAGCTGTGATTCCAGATCTGGCCGACCTGGTTGAAGAGACCGCTCTTGGAGGCGTTGATGAGCTCGAGCAGCGACTTGCCCTGCAGGGCGGGGTCTGCGGCGACCAGTTCATTGGCCTTGGTCACATAAGCCTGGTGATGCTTGCCATGATGATAATCGAAGGTCTCGGCGGACATCGCCTCGCCGAAAGCGGTCTTCTCGTAGGGCAGCGCTGGCAGAATAAAGGCCATGGGGGCTTCTCCATTTGATGGTGCGCCGGCAGCAAATGTCTCTGGCGGCGGCGGATCGTGCGTCCGCGGGGCAAGTTGTCCTCGTCCCTTGGTCCAGAACGCACGGGGCCACAAACAAGTTCTCGCGTTCAGGCCCCAAGCAAATTTCAATGTGACAGGGGCTTGCGATTTTCCTAGAGTTCCCGGTCTTGGGGGCAAAGATGGGCGATTGATCCACGGTCCCCGCGTGAGGGGAGCGTGTGATGGCAAAGTTCTTCGGTAATATTCATCTCGTCCTGCTGGTCGGGCTGCTGCTGGCGATCGCGGTTATTTATGGCGTCGGGCCCAATGCCGACGCCCTCCAGGCGGCTTTGCGCTGGCTGCATCTCTTCTTCGGCATCACCTGGATCGGCCTGCTCTATTATTTCAATTTCGTGCAGATCCCGACGATGCCCAGCATCCCGGCCGAGTTGAAGCCCGGCGTTTCCAAGCATATCGCGCCGGCTGCGCTGTTCTACTTCCGCTGGGCGGCGCTTTTCACCGTGCTGACCGGTGCGGCGGTGGCGCTGACCACGGGCGGCTGGCCGGGCTATCTCGTCGCGGCGCTGAAGCTCGATTCCGCCTATCGCCTGATCGGCATCGGCATGTGGCTGGCACTGATCATGGCCGCCAATGTCTGGTTCGTGATCTGGCCCAACCAGAAGAAGGCGCTTGGCCTCGTGCCGGCCGAAGATGCCGCCAAAGCCAGGGCAGCCACCGTCGCGATGATGGCCTCGCGCACCAACACGCTGCTGTCGCTCGCGATGCTCTATTGCATGGTGAACTTCAACGGCGGCTGATCGCGTGGCGCCGGCTGGCCGTCATGGTCAGCCGGTCGCCTGCAGCAGTCCGTGCTTCTTGAGGCAGTGGCGCAGCTGGTCATAGCTGAGGCCCAGCGCCTTGGCGGTGGCGCGCTGGTTGAACCGGCACCGCTCGAGCGCCCGGTTCAGGATGGCGCGCTCATGCGCATCGACGGCGCCGCGAAAGTCGTCGATCTCGTCGAGCATCGCCGCGATCACCTCTTCGCGTAGTGCCGCGCCGTTGATGGGCGTTTCGTCGTTCGCGGCCTCGGTATGCGGCGCTGCGGTCGGTCTCGTTGCCGGCTTGTGCGTCGGCATGGGCTCGGGCTTCCAGGGCGAGGCGAAGGGATCGAACTGGATCGCATCGATCGGCTGTTCGATATCGTTCCACCGATATACGGCGCGTTCGACGACGTTGCGCAGTTCGCGGACATTGCCGGGCCAGGGATAGTTGGCGAGCAGCAACATGGCTTCGCGCGAGAAGCCGGGCCAGCTCGGCCAGCGCATCTCGGTCGCCATGCGCCGGCCGAAATGCTCGACGAGCACCTCGACATCGCCCTCGCGGCTGCGCAGCGGCGGCAGCGTGATGACCTCGAAGCTGAGGCGGTCGAGGAGATCGGCGCGGAAGCGTCCGGCCTCAACGGCGTCGGGCAGATGTTCGTTGGTGGCGGCGACGATCCGGACATCGACGTTGAGCGGCCTGGAACTGCCGATTCTGGTCACTTCGCCATACTCCACCGCGCGCAGCAGACGCTCCTGCGCCGCCATGGAAAGAGTCCCCAATTCGTCCAGAAAGAGCGTGCCGCCGTCGGCTTCCTCGAAACGGCCGGGGCGGGCCCGCGTCGCACCGGTGAAGGCGCCCGCTTCGTGACCGAAAAGCTCGGCCTCGATCAGGGTCTCGGGGAGCGCCGCGCAATTCATGACGATCAACGGGCCATCCCAGCGCGGGGACAGGCGATGGACGCGCTCGGCGATCAGCTCCTTGCCGGTTCCACGCTCGCCAATGACCAGCACGGGGCGTATAAGTTCGGCGGCGCGGCCGGCCAGTTCGACCGCGTCGAGGAAGGCGATGGACTGGCCAATAAAGTGCGTCACCTTCTCCATTGCCAATACTTAGTGGAATTTCCCACTTCTCGGCAATGGCTAATATGTGTTTTGTCCACCTAACACAGAAACAACCCGCGTTTTTCTGCGGGTTTCTGAAATTGGCACGCTCTTTGCGATGCATGGGACAAGCCGCCAGACGGCGAACGGAATTTCAGAGAAACAAAGGAACAGGGACATGACCATGAACAACAACCTCTTCGGTGCCAGGCTGATGGCCAGCTTCTTCGCGCTCCTGCTGAGCACCGCCATGGTGATCGGCTCGGTGGGCCCGGCCTACAACGTCCAGGCCCCGAATGCCGCTCAGGACCTGATTGCATGAACGAAACCCGCCAGGCTGCTCCTTTCCCTCGTGGAGCGGATGGCGTGCACCGTCGGGGCGGGCAAGCCCCTCAGCCCGCCCCGACAACCCCTTCTCTACGGAGCATTTATCCAATGGGCATTTTCTCACGTACGCGCGACATCATCGCGGCCAACGTCACCGACCTTCTCGACCGGGCTGAGGACCCGTCCAAGATGATCCGCATGATCATCCTGGAAATGGAGGAAACACTGGTCGAAGTCCGCGCTTCGGCGGCCCGCACCATTGCGGACCAGAAGGAAATGCGCCGGCATATCGTGAAGCTCGACGGGCTTCAGGAAGGCTGGGTCGAGAAGGCGCAGCTCGCGCTCTCCAAAGGGCGCGAGGATCTCGCCAAGGCCGCACTCATCGAGAAACAGAAGGCCGGCGACATGGCCGAGCAGCTGAAGGCCCAGATCACCGTGCTCGACGACGCGCTCCGGGCGTCCGAGGCGGATATCGCCAAGCTGCAGAGCAAGCTGCGCGAAGCGCGCGCGCGCCAGTCGAGCCTCATGACGCGCATGGAAAGCGCGCAGAACCGCCTTCGCGTGCGTGAGATGTATGCCGGCGAAAAGGTCCAGGATGCCTTCTCGCGCTTCGACCAGCTCGAGCGCCGTGTCGACTTCGCCGAAGGCCGCGCCGACGCCATGAGCCTGGGCGCGCCCAAGACGCTCGAGGAAGAGATTGCCGACCTGCAGGCCGACGACAAGGTCGAGGCCGAGCTCGAAGCGCTGAAGGCCGCACAGGCCAGGAAGAGCGAGGGCTGAGCGATGGAAGCCGTCATCATCTGCGCGACCCTGTTCATCGCGCTGCCGTGGATCATCTTCCACTATGTCACGCAGTGGAAGAAATCGACGTCGATCACCAACGAGGACGAGGCGCTCCTCGACCAGATGTACGAAACCGCCCGCCGGCTCGAAGAGCGGCTGGGCACCGTCGAGCGGATCATCGCCGCCGACCATCCTGATTTCCGCGCGCCGCGCCTGGGCGCGAGCGACGATTATCGCCTGGAAGGGCGGCTCGAAGGGAGGAACTGAGCTATGATGCCCCGTCGCACGAATTTCTATCTCGACAAGCGCAATGCCAAATGGCTGGGCGTCTGCTCGGGTCTCGCTGCCTATGCCGGCGTGGATGCCCTTTGGGTTCGCGTGGCCACTGTGCTGCTGACTCTCTGCGGTGCGGCCTGGCTCACCATACCGGGCTATTTCGCCATTGCCTGGCTCGCCAAGGATCAACCCAGCGATCTCTACGTCGATCAGGATGACGAACGCTTTTGGCAGCGCACGCGCGTCAACCCGAAGCGCACGACCCGCGAGGTGAAGAGCAAATATCGCGAGATCGACCGCAGGCTGGCCGACATCGAGACCTTTTACACGAGCCGTAACCAGAGCCTGGCGGACGAGATCGAGCAGCTGCGCTGAGCGCGGCCCGCCAACGGGGAGACATGCAAATGAACGGTGGTCAGATTTTCGTCCTGTGCATCATCGCGATCTCGATATTGGGCGGCACGCTCTCGATGTGGATCAAGGCCAGGCATGGCTATCCCATCCACGACCGGCACAGCCGGCGCATGGCCCGGCGGGCGGCGCGGCGTGGCGAGATGCTGCCCGACGCGCTGGACGACGGCCGCAAGGTGCAGCTGCTCACCAGCGAGAATGAGCGCCTGGCCGGTCAGGTCTCGCGCCTGGAAGAACGCATCGCGGTGCTGGAGCGCATCGTCACCGATCCGGCCGAGCGCACGGCGCGCGCCATCGACAGACTTGCCGACTGAGGAGCTTGAACCATGAACGATACCGCCCAGGCCCTCGTCCAGAACCTGCCGCCGCTGATCGGCTTTGGCATGGCGCTGGGCTTTGCCGGCATCGCCGGCTGGGTGTTCACCACCTGGCTTCGAGTCCGCAACGGCTATCCGCTGGAAAGCAGCTGGGGCAAGCCGATCTACCCCATGAAGAACGAGGAGACCATCGAGCGCATCAGGCTGCTGAGCCAGGAGAATGCGCAGCTGCGCGCCGAGCTCGGTTCGATCAAGGACAGGCTCGGCAATGTCGAGCGGATCGTCACCGACGGGTCGCTCCGGCTGACGAACGAGATCGAAAGCCTGCGCGGTCCGAGCAACTGACAGACGAGTAGACGAGTGAAGGGAGGCACGACGGACATGGATTATACGTTCATCATCCCGCTGATCGGCGTCTGCATCCCGATCGTCGCGATCGCGTCGGTGACGATCAACAAGCTGATCCGCCTGCGCGAGAAACAGATCGAGCTCGCGGCCACGCAAGCGGCCGAGAAGGCGGCTCGCTACGCCGCGAACGGCGCGCGGATGGAGCAGCGCGTCCGCGTGCTGGAGCGGATCGTGACCGATCGCGGCCTCGGTCTCGCCGAGGACATCGACCGCGTGAACGATATGCCAGAGCTGGCCAGGATGAGGAGCAACTGATGATCTTCGACCAACATACGATCTGGGTTCTGATCCCCATCGCGGCAATCGTCGCGGGCGTGTTCAAGCACAGCATGCGCATCAAGGAAAAGCAGATCGACCGCATGCAGGGTCAGGAGGCCGAGATGGCGTCGCGCCACGCCAGCGAGACCCGCCAGCTCGAAGAGCGCGTGCGCGTTCTCGAACGCATCGTCACCGACCAGGGCCTCAACGTCTCCATGGAGATCGAGAAGCTGCGGGACCACCCCCCCATGCAGCCTCCTGTCCGCGACATGCGCGCGGACTGAGCGGAGAGCGATCATGGGAGCGGGTGTTTTCGTTCTGGGCATATTGATGATCGTGATCGGCATCCCGGTCATCGGCGGACTCGTCTTCGCCTATCAGAAGGAGAAGCTGAAGCTGCGCGAGAAGGAGCTGGCCCTGTTCGGGTCCGAGGCCGCACAGCGTGCCGCCCGACATGCCGCCCATAATGAGCGTCTCGAAGAACGCGTGCAGGTGCTGGAGCGCATCGTCACCGACGAGGGACCGGGCCTCGCGGAAGAGATTGAAAAGCTGCGCGACCAGCGGGTGAATTGAGCGGAAGCAGCCGAAGAATGGCGCGCCGCAGGATGGAGGCAGAGCATGGGTTTCGGGGAAACATTGGTCGCGATCATCGCGATCGCATCGATCGCGGGGGTGCTGAAGGCGATCTTCACCGGCGGCGGCGGGCGCAAGCATGAGCGGATCATGCGGAGCATGGCGATGATGCAGCAATCTCAGCAGCCCGATCCGGAGATCGGCCGGCTGCGCGAGGACGTGCGTGGCCTCAAGGAGCGCGTCGCCGTGCTCGAGCGGCTCATCACTGACCAGTCGAGCTCGCTCGACCGTGAATTCGAGAAACTGAAGCAGATGGATTGAGCGCGGCCCGCCCCCTCATGCGGGGCCGCCCAGGGAAGGATCGGCCATGATTACGCAGATCGACATCATCACCCATGCGACAGCCGCCATCGTGCTGACGGGCTGGGCCCTCATCGCCGCTTATGTCGGCCTGAGGATCTGGAACGGCTGGCTGGCGCTGAAGCGCACCGAAATGGAACTGACCGCGCGTTACACGGCGCTCGGCGACCCGGCACCGCTTTCGGCGGGCGCCCGCATCGACCTTGCGGATCTCAAGGAGCGCATCCGCAAGCTCGAAGCCATCGCCTCCGGCGTAGACCTCTAACACGCGGGATCCCGTTCGTGTCGAGCGAGCCTAGGGCTTGCTCGACACGAACGGAGACGCCGAAGAAAGGTCCGCCAGGTTCGCTTCGTGACTTCGTTGCCTCTTTGCCACCTCCAACTATATGGGGCGGCATGACCGCGACGCTCCAGAACATCCAGGACGATTATGAACTGCTCGATGCCGATGAGCGCTACCGGCTGCTCATCGACCTTGGCCGTGCGCTCGAGCCGATGCCCGATGCGCTCAAGACCGACGCGACGCTGGTGCGCGGATGTTCCGCCAAGGTCTGGGTCTATCCGACCCGTACGAGTGCCGGCGCTCTCCATTTCCTGGCCGACAGCAATGCTGCAATCACCAAGGGGATCATCGCGCTGGTACTGCTGACCGTGCAGGACCGCATGCCGGCTGACGTCGCCGGCTTCGACATCGAGGCCGCGCTCGAGCCGTTCGACCTGAAGCGCCAGCTCTCCTCGAACCGCACGCAGGGCCTGCCCAACATGATCGCGCTGATCAGGGAAACTGCGACGAGGCTGGCGGTCGAAGACTAAGGCATCAATCCCAGTGCTCCTGCGAAGGCAGGAGCCCAGGGCGTGGTAGCGCCATATCGCCCTAGGCTCCTGCCTTCGCAGGAGCACAGGTTATCGAGCGGCCGCAGGCTCGTCGGCCGCCGGTGTCAGCGCGTCGCCGCCAAGCGTCCGGTAGAGCGCGACGCGGTTACGAGCCGCCTCGAGCCGGGTGGCGACCAGTGTCTTTTGCGCCGTGTAGAGGCTGCGCTGCGAATCCAGGTTCACGAGGAAGCTGTCGATACCGCCCCGATAGCGCGCATCCGAGATGTTGAAGGCCTCGCCGGCAGCCGTGGCGCGGCGGGTGTCGGCACCGAGCTGATCATCGATCGTGCCGCGCCGGGCGAGGGCATCGGAGACCTCGCGGAACGCAGTCTGGATCGCCTTTTCGTAGGTGGCGAGCGCGGCATCGCGTGAGGCCTTGCTGGCGGCGAGATTGGCACGGCCGGCGCCGGCGCGGAAGATCGGATAGCTCGCCGCGGCCGTACCCTGCAGCGCCGAGCGGCCTGCGTCGCCGAACAGGCCTTCGAGCGATCCCGAGGCCAGACCGAGCAGGCCCGAAAGGCTGATGCGCGGGAAGAGCGCCGCGCGCGCCGCGCCGATATCGGCATTGGCTGCCCGCAGATTATATTCCGCCGAGAGCACGTCCGGCCGGCGCAGCAGGACTTCCGTGCTGGTGGCGGTCGGAGGTTCGCCGATGGTCGCGCCGGCCTGCTCGATGCTCTCGGGCAGATATTGGGGATCGACGGTCGCGCCGACGAGCAGCGTGAGCAGGTTCAGGTCCTGCGCGACCAGCGTCTTCTGGCGGGCGAGATCCGATTCCGCATTGGCGAGGATCGTCTGCGCCTGGGCATAGTCGGCGCGCGTCGCGATGCCGCCCTTGAGCCGCGCATCGACGAGGCCAAGGGTCTTGTTGGCGCTGTCCGCGGTATTCTGGGCAAGCGTCAGCAGGCTCTTGTCGGCGGCATAAGCGAGCCAGGCATTGGCGACATCGCCCAGCAAGGCAAGCCGCGTGGCGCGCGCCGTGGCCTCGCTGGCGAAATAGCGTTCCTGCGCCTCGGTGCTCAGCGACTGGATGCGGCCGAACAGGTCGATCTCCCAGGCCGGGACCGAGAGGTTGGACGAGAACGTCGTTGCACTGGTGGCCGCGTTCTCGACGCGCTGGGCCTGTCCGTTTGCGTCGAGCTCGGGCAAGAGCGCCGCGCGCTGGGCGCGGAACTGGGCGCGGGCACGTAGGATATTGGCGGCGGCGACGCGCAGGTCGCGATTGTTGGTGAGCGCCTGCTCCATGAGCCCCAGCAGGCGCGTGTCCCTGAAAATGGTGGCGCGGTCGATCGCCGGCAGCGTTTCGTTCGATGGCGCCTCATAGGCGTCACCGGTCGGGAAGCTGGCCGGCGCAGCACCCTGTGGCCGCTCATATTTGGGCGCCATGGAACAGCCGCTGGCGAGCAGCGCGGCGATCAGGACGGTCGCACGCACCTTCACAGTGCCGCACTCCGGCGGGCGCGTCGCTCGGCGAGCTTGGCGTGCATCATCTTCAGTACATCGCGGGTCGTCCGGCGGACGATCACGAAGAAGAGCGGGATGTAGAAGATGGCAAGGAACATGGCGGTCAGCATGCCGCCAACCACGGCCGTGCCGATGGCGATGCGGCTGTTGGCTCCCGCGCCGCTCGAGATGGCCAGGGGGAACACGCCGCAGATGAACGCCATCGAGGTCATGAGGATCGGGCGCAGGCGCAGCCGGGCCGCTTCCAGCGCGGCGTCGATGATGCGCTCGCCGCGTTTCTCCGCTTGCTCCGCGAACTCGATCATCAGGATCGCATTCTTGGCGGCGAGGCCCATGGTGGTCAGCAGGCCGATTTGCAGGAAGATGTCGTTGACGAGCCCGCGCAGCGTGACGGCGAGCACCGCGCCGATCAGGCCGAGCGGAATGATCAGGACGACCGCGATGGGGATCGACCAGCTTTCGTAGAGCGCGGCGAGGAACAGGAACACAACGAGCAGCGAGATCGCATAGAGAATCGGCGCCTGGCCCGAGGACATTCGTTCCTGGTAGGACAGGCCGGAGAAGGCGATGCTCGTTCCGGGGATCTGCGCGGCCAGCTTCTCGAAGGCGTCCATCGCATCACCCGAGCTGTAGCCCGGTGCGGATTGGCCGCTGAACTCATAGGACTGGATGCCGTTGAAGCGTGACAGGCTTGACGGTGCGCTGCTCCAGCCGATCGTCGCGAAAGCGGAGAAAGGCGCCATCTGGCCATTGCTCCCGCGCACCTGCCATTGGCCGAGATCCTCGGGCTTCGAGCGATAGGGCGCATCGCCCGTCACCCAGACGCGCTTCACACGGCCGGCATCGACGAAATCGTTGACGTAACGGCCGCCCCAGGCGGTCGAGAGCGTGTTGTTGACGTCGCCGATGTTGAGGCCAAGCGCGGTCAGCTTGCTATAGTCCATCTTGACGTCCAGCGTCGGCTGGGACGGCAGTTCGGAGAGGCGGACGGCGGCGAGGGTGGGATCGCTGCGCGCCGCCGCGAGCAACTGGTCTCTCGCTGCTGCGAAGTCCTGACGCGAGAGATTGCCGCTGTTCAGCAGCTCAATGGTGAAGCCGTTCGCCTGGCCGAGGCCGCGCACGGTGGGCGGCAGCACGGCGAACACCTCGGCGTCACGCAGGCCCGAGAGCGCACGCGTCGCGCGCTGCGTGATGGCCTGTGCGGTATTTTCCCTGCCAGGGCGCTCGTCCCAGGGATTGAGCGCCATGAAGCCGCGGCCGACATTCTGGCCATTGGCGCCGCCGCCGCCGCTTGAGCCGGCGATCGTGAAGAAGGTCTTCGCGTTCTTGGACTCATATTTGTTCACATAGTCCTCGATCGCCTTCTGCACCTGGGCGGTGCGATTGATCGTGGCACCGGCGGGCAGCTGGAAGGTCACGGTGGCGATGCCTGTATCCTCGACGGGCAGGAAACCGGTCGGAAGCCGATGGAACAGGAACACGAGCAAAGCGACGACCAGCGCATAGATCAGCAGCGGGCGGGCCTTGCGGTCGACCATGCCTTTGACGGCCTTCAAGTAACGCTGCACGGCGCCCGCGAAACGCCTGTTGAAGCCGTCGCCGAATCGACGCAGGGGGCGCATCAACCAGGGCGCATGGCGATCGAACCAGCCGGGCTGCGCTTCGTTATCGCCTTGCGGCGCCTGCTTCAGCAGATGCGCGGTGAGCGCCGGCGTCAGCACGAGCGCCACGGCGATCGAAAGCAGCATGGCCGAAACCAGCGTAACGGAGAATTGCCGATAGATGACGCCGACCGATCCGCCGAAGAAGGCCATGGGCACGAACACGGCGGAGAGGACCAGCGCGATGGCGACAAGCGCCATGGTGATCTCGCGCATCGATTCGATGGTCGCGTCGCGGGCGGAGAGGTTGGGATCCTCTTCCATCAGGCGCTTCACATTCTCGACGACGACGATGGCATCGTCGACCAGCATGCCGATGGACAGGACGAGACCGAACAAGGTCAGCGTGTTGATGGAATAACCCAACGCGAACAGGATGCCGAAGGTGCCGAGCAGCACGATCGGCACCGCGATCGATGGGATCAGCGTCGCGCGCCAGTTCTGCAGGAACAGGAACATGACCAGCACGACCAGGATGATGGCTTCGAACAGCGTCCAGGCCACTTCCTTGATCGACAGCTTGATGAAGTCGGTCGAATCATTGACGAAGGCGTAGGTGAGGCCAGGCGGGAACTGCTTGGACATCTCCGCGACCCTGGCCTTGACCAACTCGGCGGTGGTCAGCGCGTCGGCGCCGGGTGCGAGGTTGATGGAGACGCCGGCGCCATTGTGGCCGTTCACATGGATGTTGATGCCGTAGCCGTCGGAGCCCATTTCGACGCGGGCAACGTCGCTTAGTTTAACCGTGGCGCCGTCGGCGGTTGTCTTGAGGATGATGTTGCTGAACTGCTCGACCGTCTGCAGGCGCGACTGCGCGCGGACAGTCGCGGTCAGATACTGGTCGGGCGCGGCGGGCTGGTCACCGATGATGCCGGCGGCGACCTCATTGTTCTGCGCTGTGATCGCGCTGATCACGTCGGCAGGCATGAGCTGAAACGATGCCAGGCGGTTGGGGTCGAGCCAGATTCGCATGGCGTGCGGCGAACCGAACACGTTGGTGTTGCCGACGCCGTCGATACGGCCGATCGGATCCTGGAGGTTCGAGGACAGATAGTCCGAGATGTCCCGGAAGCTCATCTTGTCGGTCTTGTCGTAGACCGCGACGGTGAGGAGCTGGTCCGGATTGGACTTGCGCACGACGACGCCGCGCTGCTGCACCGGCTGGGGCAGGCGCGCGATCACCGACTGGATCTGGTTCTGCACCTGGACTTGCGCGATGTCCGGATCGGTGCCTTTGGTGAAGGTCGCGCTGATGCCGACGCCGCCGGAGGCGGTCGAGGACGCGCTGAAATAGAGCAGGCCGTCGATCCCCTGCAGTGATTGCTCGATGATCTGGGTGACGCTGGTTTCCACGGTTTCGGCCGAGGCGCCCGGATAATTGGCGCTGACCTGCACCTGCACCGGCGCAATATCGGGATATTGCGCGACCGGCAGGTTGAGCACGCCGCCGATGCCGCCGAGCATGACGATGATCGCCAACACCCAGGCGAAGATCGGCCTGTCGATGAAAATACGCGAGATCATCGCGCGCTCAGCGTGCCTGTCCGGGTTGTCCCGGGCCGCCGGCCCCACCCCTGGCGGGAGGCCCGACGTGCTGCGGCGCGCTCGCGGGCACCGGCTTGATCGCCTGGTCAGGCTTCAGATTGTTGGTGCCCTGGACAATGATGCGTTCACCCGGCTTGAGGCCTTCCGTCACGACCCAGTTCGGGCCCTGCGTGCGCGGCGCGACGATCGACCGCAGCTCGGCCTTGTTGCCGGCGCCGACGATCCAGACCTGGGGCTGGCCCTGCGTGTCACGCTGGACGCCCGCCTGCGGCACCAGGAACACGCCGCGCTGCGTTGCCTGGGCAAGCCGTGCGCGCACGAACATGCCGGGGAGCAGCAGTCCGTCGGGGTTGGGGAACTGGGCGCGCAGCGTGACCGTGCCGGTCCGCTCATCGACGATGGTTTCGGCGAATTGGACACGGCCGGAGAGGCCATAGTCGGTGCCGTCCTCGAGCTTGAGCTTCACGTCGGCCGCGCCGCCGTCATTCTTGCCGAAGGAACGGCGCAGCGCGATCAGTTGCGCGGCGCTCTGCTGGATGTCGACATAGATGGGGTCGAGCTGGTTGATCTGCGCCAGCGCCGTCGCCTGATTGGCCGTGACCAGGCCGCCGTCCGTGACCAGCGAGCGGCCGATGCGGCCCGTAATCGGCGCGGGAACCGACGTGTAGCGCATGTTGATGCGCGCGGTGTCGAGTTGCGCGCGACGCTGCGCGACAGCGGCGCTGGCCTGCCGGTAGGCGCCCACCGCGTTGCTATAGTCCTGTTTGCTGACCGCCTCGATCGCGGCGAGCGGCTTGTAGCGCTCGGCGACCGCGCGCGCGGCTTCCTCATTGGCGAGCGCACTGGAGAGGTTGGCCGTCGCTTCGGCGAAGGCGGCTTGGTAAGGCCGGGCGTCGATCTCGTAGAGCGGCTGGCCGGCGCGGACGAGCGCGCCTTCGGTGAAGAGGCGGCGCTGGATGATACCGTTGATCTGCGGCCGCACATCCGAGGTGCGATAGGCGCTGGTCCGTCCCGGAAGCTCCGTCTCGACAGGCACGTCCGCCTGGTTCGCCACCACGAAGCCAACCGATTTGGGCTTGCTGTCCCGATCAGGTCCGCCTTGCTTCTTGCCGCAGCTCGAGAGCGCAAGGCCGAGCAGCAAGATGGCTGCTCCGGAGGCAATAGGATTCCGGCGTAGGAGACGTTGCACGTTGACTTTTTCCGAAGGAGGGCTTTCGAGACTAGTATCGAACACAGACTGATTGGTCCACCCTGTCAAGTTGTTAGTAAGCTATTGAGTGAGGCTTGCATGCCTTTAAGGTGCATAATGCGGGTCGGGCTTCAGCCCTATCAGCGATTATGCGTATAAGGCCGGTCGAATCGCACACTGTCCGGGACAGTCAAGATACACCGGCGAGATACACCGGACGGAGCGAAGGGCGGAGATTTTGGTCGATCCACGGCATTTCAGGACGGTTCTCGGCAGCTACCCGACCGGTGTCAGCGTCATCACCTCCGTTTCGGACAGTGGCGAGCGCTGGGGTCTTGCCGTCGGCACATTCACGGCCATCTCGCTCGATCCCCCGCTGGCCGGCTTCATGCCTGACAAGCGCTCGACCAGCTGGAAGCAGATCGAGAAGACCGGCGCGTTCTGCGTCAATATCCTGGCCGCAGCGCAGCTCGACATGTGCAGGCGCTTCGCCGCGCGGGGCGGCGACAAGTTCGACGGCGTCAGCCATGGCCACAGCCCGGGCGGCCTGCCGCTGCTCGACGATGTGCTGGCCTGGGTCGAATGCGGTATCGAGAAGGTCATCGAGCTGGGCGATCATGTGCTCGTGGTCGGTGCGGTGCGCGCGCTGGAACGGGTGAGTGACGGCACGCCGCTGCTCTTCCACGGCGGCAGCTATCACACGCTGAACAGCCTGGATTAAGCGCTTCTTCCGAACGGCAATATCGCTTCCAGTTCGGCGAGCGGGGGCTTGCCGGCGATGCGCCGGCCCTGCCGCATCAGGAAAACGTGACGCACAATCTCGGCCTGTTGCTCGATGCCATAGCGTGCGAACGGCTTTCCGGGCTCGAACTCATAGTCATAGCGGCAAAAGGGGTGGCGGCGCAGGATCAGGCTGATACCCGACTGATGCTGCCAGACATGGACCATCTCGTGGATGAAAAGCCCCTGGTCGTCGAGATCGCCCGCGCCGAAGCAGGCGCGGTAACAATGGCTTTCCGGATGGAAATGAATGTGGCCGCGCGGCGCCATGACGATATTGCGGGGCTGGAACGGCCACCAGCGCCGGCGCAGGATCCGCACCTTGCCGAGATCGATGGCGGTGCCGAACATGCCGGCGGCGAGCGCGCGTTCGGCGGGGGTCAGTGCGCGGTTGGCGGGAGCGTCAGCCATTCACGCAACATAGGAGGATGGCCGGTGGGGGCAATGCCGGCCAGGTTCAGTGCATTGCGGCCATTGCCGTGTTGACGGCCTGTGCGGTCTCGGCGGCGGTTTCGGCGTTCGGCGCGACCGCATCGTCCGTCTTGCCCTGCTCGCCCGCGAATTCGATGGCCGTGAGGCACATCAGCCCAGCCCAGGCCAGTGCCATCCAGCGGCTGGTGAAGAGCGAAGACAGGCGAACGCCGAACATGCCTGCATTGTGCCACCGTGCCGTTGCCGAAGCGTGAGCGGGGCTGGTTAAGGCGCCGGGGTGCCCCGCATATTGCACGATGGGCGCAATCACCACCTCCCGCCGGCTTTCGCCATGACGGGAGGTTGTGTTGCAGGCTCGCTTAGAACGCGACTGCGAGCGAGAAGCTCACATTGTAGTTCGGCTTGCCCTTCGTCTGCTCGAGGCCGCCGGCCAGGGTCCAGGTATAGTCGAGGCCGCCGGACAGCAGGCGGACTTCGCTGATCCAGGCGCTGTCGAGCTTGTCGGGCGTGATGGTGAAGTTGGCGCCGTTCGCGAAATGCGCGGTCGTATCGCCCAGCGCGCCGCCGATGATGTTGCGGCGGCCGCCTTCCCATTCGATGGTGAGCGGGATGCCTTCCTTGGTCCGCGGGCCGAAGCGATAGATGCCGGTCAGCGTCGTCTTGGCGCTGTACGACGTGCTGGTCCGCGGTGCGACGGTGAGGTCGATGGCGTCGCTGCCGTTGGTGAGGGCGGCACCGGTTTCGGTGTAGCCCTTTTCATGCAGGCGGTAATAATCGAAGATCACCATCGGCTTGAGACCGACGCGGTCGTCCAGGTCGAGCTCGTAGGAGGCGCCGGCCGAAGCGGAATAGAGACGGCCGTTCCACTTCGCCATGGAGTCGCGCTTGAACGCGGTGTTGGTCGAGTCGGCACCCACGAAGATCCGCGTGCTGTCGAACTTTGCCAGCGCCACGCTGCCGCGCGCGAAGGCATAGAAGGGGCCGTCCGAGCTTGTCCGCCAGAACGCGCCGAGTTCATATGCATTGGCGTCGATCTTGTGGTTGGCGTTTTTCTTGTCCTTGTTCGAACCCGACATGTAGTTGAACGTCAGGCCGACATGGCCGAAGCCCACCTCGCGCTCCAGGCCCATCGAGAGGCCGAAGCCGCTCGTCTTGTAGCCGGATGTGCCGGTGTTCAGCTTGGAGCCGTCCCACTTGATCGGCTCGAGCCAGCCGCCGAGCTTGCTGATCTCGAACACGGAGTTGTTGTTGGCCAAGTGCCGCGTGGCGAGACGCGAGCCCTGCGTCAGCAAGTCGAAATTGCCGCCGGCATGGTCGGGCAGCAACTGGTTGAACTGGCTCTGCAGGGTGGGAAGGTCGGCGGCCCCAAGCAGGCTCTGCGCCACCTGCACGTCCGCCGGCGCCGCCGCGAGGATGGCATCGAATGCTTGCGACTGCGCGCGGTTCAGGCCCACTTCGGCGGCGGTCTTGCGGGCGATGGTCAGCTGGATGTCCTTGCCGGTCGACGAGAGGCCGAGCGACCCCTTGAACAGGAAGGGCAGCAGCGTCTGGTCGCTGGAGAGCGCCGGCATGCCGGTGAGCGTGTTGGCGGACAGGACCGTGTAAGTGCCGGCTGCATCGAGGAGCGAATTGATGCTCGCCGAAACCTTCGAGCCCGTGGCGAAGGTCGCGGAATCGACGATGAACTTCTTGTTGCTATGGTTGGTCGTGTCGAGATCGACCTTGATCGTGCCATTGGCGCCAACGTTGAGCGTCTTGATGTTGACGTCTGCCGTGCCGCCGGCCTCGAGCGTGCCGCCGTTCACATTGACCGTCAGATTCGAGCCGCCGGTGATGTCGCCCCTGAACAGGGCCGTGTCGCCCAGCGTGATCGTGGCCGGCGCATTGTTGAATATCGCCGTGCCGATGAACTTCGATGTGTTGGCCAAGCTGACCGTTGCCGTGCCGGTGCCGAAGTCGGCCTTGCCGCCGTAAATGGCGTCATTGCTCAGCCTGAGCGTATTATTGCCGCCGCCCAGGAACAGGTTGCCGGCGATCGTGCCGCCCGTGGCGGTGATGGTGTCATCGCCGGAACCGGTGATGATGTTTCCGCTGATGCCGCTCAGCGTCGTCGTCGCCGCGCCGGATGCTGTGCCTGCGGGCGCGGACTGGTTGATCGTGACGCCGGTGGTGTTTTTCCGTAGGTCGATCGCGAAGGTGGCGATGTCCTGCGCCGTACCGTTGGCGGCGATGGTGCCGCTGTTGTTGATCGTCGTCAGCGTGCCCGAGAGATCAAGAACGCCATAAGAGAAACCCCGACCCGGTGACGAAATCGTCGCCCGGATGGTGCCGGAGTTGTCGAGCACCGGCACGCTGCTGCCAGCATTGATCACGATTGCCGTTGCGCCCTGATCGATCGTGGTCGCGATGACGGCGCCGGTCACCTTGATGCCGCCGGTCACGGTGACATTGCCGCCGAGGCCGCCAATCTGCAGCGCGGTCGCATTGTTGCTGCTGTAAATGGCGTTGCCGTTGATCGAGCCTGCGACCACGAGGCCGTGGCCGTCGCCCGCAACAGCACCGAGCGTGGTGTTGCGCGACGCATTGCCGACCAGCAGGGCCGGACCGTTGCCGGAGGAAGTGATCGCGCCGGTGGTCTCGAGATTGTCGGCGACGCCGTCACCATCCGCATCCGGGTTGGTCGCGCTCGTCGTCGGCGCGGCCGCTACCACGATACCGCCCGCCACATTGCCCCCGACAGAAACGGCCGGGGCACCGACTGAGAGGTCGCCACGGGCCAAGCTCACGGTCTGGCCATTGTCGTCCGTGAATGTGCTCGACTGGCCGACCGCATTGGCGATGCGCACATAGCCGCCGACGTCGCCGCGAATGTCGACGGCACGGGCGCCGTTGCCGACAACGGTTGTCGCGCCGCCGATCACGACGTTGCCGCTGACGCCCTGCGTGCGGATGCCCACGCCATTGTCCCCACGCACCTTGGTCGCGCCGCCAGTGAGCAGCGATCCGGTCAGGTCACCGTCGAGCTTGAGGCCGGCGGAGTCGAGACCCTCGACCGAGATGCTGCCGGTCTGCAGGATATTGCCGGTATGGGCGCCGCGCACCCAGATGCCGGTGCGGTTGTTGGCTTGCGCAATCTTCCCGCTGACAACGTTGGTGCCTTCAAAAACGGGGGATGTGAAAGTCTCCGCGATGTTGATGGTGCCGGTGTTGGTGATCACGCCGTTGGTGCCGGCAGCGACGTCGATGCCGATCGATCCGTCCGCTGCGCCCTGCGTGATCGTGCCCGCGTTGGTCACGGCGTTGTTGCTGTCGACAGTCACGGCAGCGCCGCCATTGACCGTGATCGAGCCGGTGCTCGTGATGTTGATGTCGGCTGCCGAGCCGTTATTGGCGGTCGACGTCCTCACCGGCGTCGTGGTGGCCGTGCTGATCGAAACCTGGGCGGCAGCATGGCCCGGCGTCAGCAGGAGGGCGATCGGAGTGAGGCAGGTCGTCGACTTCAAGATGCGCATCTGGAGGATCCGTCAGTAGAAAGGGGGGCAGGGCAATCCGGTCGTCCGGACCAGGTCATGGGGCGGGACGGTTAAGACTGTTTGCATGCAAGAGCAAGCGCGCGCCGCGCGTTGCGCGCGAACCGGCCTGGGTTCGGCCGCGATTGCCTCGACTCATCATGTCCCCTCCGTCATCCGCAGAATGTCTATTCCGCTTATATTCGCATTATATTCTCAGGGCCGCGTTGGGCGATTCGGCATGAACCGCAGGTGAAGCGGACGGACCGCGCGATCTCACGCGGAAAAGGCGCTGCGCCTTTGCAGGCGAAGGCGAAGACGGGAGAGGATCGAGAGAGGAATTGGATGCCCGACGAGGATTCGAACCTCGATTAGCGGAGTCAGAGTCCGCTGTCTTACCTTTAGACGATCGGGCATCGAGAGCGCGCGCAGATAGCCCTGCGGCCCCCATGGGTCAAGCGCTTTACGGTGGGCTCCTTGCCAGATGGTTACCGGCGATTGACTGCAAAACTTGCACCGCGTCCTGCGCCCGACTAGCAAGGGCCCAAGTCCCGGCGGAACAGCCCGCCGGTCATGGAAGGCTCGAACGGACATGTCGCATCAGGCGACCACCGGATCGCGTGCCGGGGATCGTTCGCCGGCCACGATGCAGCAGCAGCGCAGGGTCTCCGATTCTGCTCCGCAGGGTGTGATGGCGCGCGGCAATCTGGCCGCCCTCGACCTCGGCACCAATAATTGCCGCCTCCTCATTGCCCGGCCGGAGGGCGAAGGGTTCGTCATCGTCGATGCCTTCTCGCGCATCGTGCGGCTTGGCGAGGGGCTCGCCGCGAACGGGCGGCTTTCGGACGCGGCCATCGAGCGCACCATTTCCGCGCTTTCCGTCTGCGCGGAAAAGCTGCGCCGCCGCCGCGTCGTGCTGGCGCGCTCGGTCGCGACCGAAGCCTGCCGGCAGGCGGCGAACGGCGCCGAGTTCGTCGAGCGCGTCTATGGCGAGACCGGCATCAAGCTCGACATCATTTCCGCGCGCGAGGAAGCGCGGCTGGCCGTGCTCGGCTGCCAATCGCTGCTCGAGCCGGGCGAGGGCCCGGCGCTCATCTTCGATATTGGCGGCGGCTCCACCGAATTGGCGCTGCTCGCCGAAGGTGCGGCCCATGGCCCCGGCGCCGCTATACTCGACTGGGAAAGTGCGCCTTGGGGAGTCGTCTCGCTGACCGAGACCGTCGGCGGTCATGAGGGCAGCGCGGAGGGGCGGACCGCGGCCTATGCCGCGATGCGCGAGACGATGCGCAAGGCTTTTGCGCCGTTCGCCGCGCGCCTGCCAGCCCATACCAGGGTACGCCTGCTGGGCACGTCCGGCACGGTCACGACGCTCGCCACCGTATTCCTCGGCCTGCCGCGCTACGATCGCGCCGCGGTGGATGGGCTGATCGTGCCCGCTGCCGAGATGCGATCGATTGCCTCGCGCCTGGCCGGCATGAGCATGGCTGAGCGCAAGGGGCTGCCGTGCATCGGGGAAGAACGCGCCGATCTCGTCGTGGCCGGCTGCGCGATCCTCGAATCCATTCTCGACATCTGGCCGGCCGATCGGTTGGGGGTCGCGGATCGCGGTATCCGTGAAGGCATCCTGCGCGGCCTGCTCGACAGCAACAGCCTCAAGCGCGGGCGCCGGCGCGTCGGAGGCCAGCCATGACGCGCGGCACCGGCGCCGGCCGCACGCGCGTCAAGACGGCACGCAACCGCTCGGCCCAGTCGACGCGCTGGCTCGCCCGGCAACTCAACGATCCCTATGTGAAAAAGGCGAAGGCGGAAGGCTATCGCAGCCGCGCGGCCTATAAGCTCATCGAACTCGACGAGAAATTCGGGCTGCTGAGGGGCAGGAAAGCGATTGTCGATCTCGGTGTCGCGCCGGGCGGCTGGGCCCAGGTCGCCCGCAAGCTGGCACCCCATGCCGCCGTGGTGGGCATCGACCTGCTGCCCGTCGAACCGCTGGCGGGCGTCGTCCTGCTGGAGATGGACTTCATGCTGGACGAGGCGCCCGACCGGCTGATCGCCGAGCTGGGACGCGCGCCCGACCTCGTCGTCTCGGACATGGCCGCCAACACCGTGGGTCATGCCCAGACCGATCATCTGCGCACCATGGGCCTCGTCGAGGCGGCGGCGGACTTCGCGATCCGGACGCTGGTGCCGGGCGGGGACTTCGTCGCCAAGGTGTTCGCCGGAGGCACCGACACGAACCTGCTGGCGATCCTCAAGCGCAACTTCACGACCGTGAAGCACGCCAAGCCGCCTGCCAGCCGCAAGGGCTCGGTCGAATGGTATGTGGTCGCGCAGGGCTTCAAGGGGCGCGGCGAAAGCGAGGACTGAGCGAACCCGGTTGGTCCGTTGCAGGACAGGGGCCAGGCCATTGCGATGGCGAAGACCGCCCTGACGTAACCGATCAGCCCGGCCGCCAGCTCTTCCGCTCTTCGGCGAGCCGCAGCACGTCATAGGCGGCCTGGATGGCCTGGAAGCGGGCGGCCGCTTCGGCGTCGCCGGGCTTGAGGTCGGGATGGCATTGCTTGGCGAGGGTTCGCCAGCTGCGCTTCACCGCCTCGAAATCGGCGTCGTTTTCGAGACCCAGCACATCGAGCGCGCGCATTTCGTCGCGCGAGCGGGTGCCGTCGCCAGGGCCGCCCCATTGATGGTGCGCGCTTTGCCGATAGCCGGAGGCGTCGCGCTGCTCGTCATGCATGCGGGCGTTGCGCTCTTCCTCGTCGAGGCCCGCGAAATAATCCCAGCCGCGATTATATTCGGCGGCGTGATCCTGGCAGAAATACCAGCGGTCCGGGCTGTTGGGCGATTTGGGCGCGGGACACTCGCCGGGCCTGTCGCAGCCGTGCCGGTCGCACAGGCGTACCGTCTGCGCTTCGCGTGCGGATCCATAACCGCGCCAGCGCGGAAAGCCCCAATCCGAAGTTCGACCTGCTCGTGCCATACATCCCAACTGTAACGCGCGCCCGCTGCGACGCAAATCCGTTCGCCTGCGTTGCGATTATTCATCGGCTCCGGGCCGGCGCCGCTCGCCGCACCAGCGGATATTTGCCAGGCGGCCTGTAAGCCGGGTTCTGTCCTCCGGCCGCCGTATCCTTGCGGACGCTCGGCCGGATGGGCGATCATTCCTCTAGGGCACGCATTGCTGCGGGCCTCAAGCAACCAACCCGGGCGACTGGGCCGAAACATGCCCCGCAGCCGAAGCCGCACGCCGCCCCTATTCGGTCTTGCTCCCGGTGGGGTTTACCTAGCCGCGTCCGTTACCGTCCGCGCGGTGCGCTCTTACCGCACCTTTTCACTGTTCACGGGGCCGAGGCCTGTCGTGACCTGCTCTCTGTTGCACTGTCCCTGATCCCGGCCGGGATCGCTCCGGGCCGAGACCGCCGGACGTTATCCGGCACCGTTGTTTCGTGGAGCCCGGACTTTCCTCGCCGGGTCCGAAAACCCGCCGCGATCGCCCGGCCGCCTGGCGAAGGGGGCATATAGGCGCTCGCAAGCGCGCCGTCACCCCCATCAGGCCGCGACCCCGCCTCGCACGAACTCGCGCCAGAGCATGAACAGCACCGCCATGGTCGCCGGACCGACGAACAGCCCGAGCAGGCCGAAGGTCTCGACGCCGCCGAGAATGCCGATCAGCACCCAGAGGAAAGGCAGCTTGGTCGCGTTGCCGATGAGCAGCGGACGGACGAAATGATCGGCGATGGCGAGCACGATGAGCCCGGCAACGATGACCGCGATCGCGCCGAACACCGATCCCTGCACGAGCAGCGCGCCGGCGGCGATGGCGAACATGACCGCCGCGCCGAAGGGGATGATCGCCGCCACGGCGGTCAGCGCGCCCATCAGCAGCGGATGCGGCACGCCGAGCGCGACGTAGACGATCGCCATCACCGCGCCTTCGCCGAAGCCGACCAGCACCAGACCGTCGATCGTGCCGCGCACCGAGCGAACGGTCTGTTGCAGGATCCGCTCGCTGGTCGCGCCGAGCAGCCGTTCGCCCGCCGTGCTGAATTGCTCCACGACGGAATCGCGGTCGCGCAGCAGGAAGAAGAGCGCGATCAGCGTGAAGGCGAAGATGATGGCGCGATTGAGCACGCCGGTGCCGATGACCTTGGTGTGTTCGAGCCAATAGGCCGCGTCGAACTGATGCAGCCGGAATTGCGCGCCCTCCGCCGTGGCGAGGTTGGCTCGCCACCAGTCGGCGAGCGCGGGCCCCGCAACCGGAATCTGGCTCGCCCAGGCGGGTACGGGAATGCCGTTATGTTCAGCATGGTTGAGCCAGCTCATGACGGCCGAGGCGTCGACGGCGGCCTCGGAAATGCCGATGACGATCGGCACCAGCAGGACGAGCGCGATGGCGATCGTGACCAGTGCCGCCAGGATCGAGAGGTGCTTGCCGCCCGCCTTGCGCTCCAGCCTTGCGTAGAGCGGGTCGATCGCGATGGCGATGATCCCCGCCCAGATGAGCGCGCGCAGGAAACCCGAGATGATCCAGAGCCCCGCCAGCGCGAGAACGAGCGCCACCACGATCTTGATGGCATTGTCGCGCCGGATCGCCGTGTGTGCGGGTTCCTTCGGTTGCCGGGCCATATCAGTCGTCTCCACGGGGGCGCGGCAGGAGCAGTGCCAGCAAGATCGCCCGGCATTCGCCATCGATGATGCCGTCGATGAGTTCCGGGCGGAAACGGCGCTGAAACGCGACCACGGCGGCCTGCGGCTCGGCAATGTCATAGCCGAAGCGCTCCAGCGCCAGCATGAAGGCGCCGTCCGACCAATGCGGATCCATGAGGTTGCGCGTGGGCCGCGGCAAAGCGAGACGCAAGCGCGCGAGGCGGCCCCAGGGGAAGAGTTCGCCCGGATCGAGCTTGCGCGCGGGTGCGACGTCGCTGTGGCCGACGACGTTGCCGCGCGTGATGCCATGGCGGCTCATAATATCGTGGATCAGGGGAATGAGCGCCGCCACCTGCGGCTCGGGAAAGTCGCGATAGCCCCACTCATGGCCGGGATTGACGATCTCGATGCCGACGCTCGCGCTGTTGACGTCGCTGATTCCCCGCCACCACGCGCGGCCCGCATGCCAGGCGCGCTTGCTCTCCTCGACCATGCGGACGATCTGGCCGTCCTCCGTCACCACATAATGCGCGGACACCTTGCTTTCGGGATTGGCGAGCCAGCGGATCGCACTCTCGGCGTCGGGCATGCCGGTATAATGCAGGACGAGCATCGAAACCGGCTGCGTGCGCTCGTCGAAATTGGGCGACGGCGCTTCGATCATCGACGCATCAAAAGCCAAGTTTCTGCACCCTCCCGCTCCTCGAGCGGACATTGCCCCAGGATCGATCGACATTCAGCTCCGGCGGCCTGCAAATGGCAGCCTTTCGCGCTTCCGGCGCTCACGTGCCATGAACACGCTGCGCTCCGGGTCGCGAAAAACCAACATTTTCGGCTCGCCATCTTCTGAATGTCGATCGATCCTAGCTCATGACGCGCGTCGGCGGAAGCGCTCGTTCAGCTTCGTGTCGCATGGCCGCAACCTGCCGAACCGTCGCTTGTCGGCGAGCCCCGCCTGGGTTCGTTGCATCGGTAGATGCAGCCATGCTTTGGGCATGGCGTGTAGCAGGTATCCTGGCCGACCAGGGTTTCGCCCGCGCCGAGCACCAGATAGGTGCCGTCATGGCTGTGATGCATGAGCCGTGACGACGCGATCTGGCGCTTCTCGTCCTGAAAATAGAAGAGCACGTTGCGGCACAGGATCAGATCGAAGTCGCCCGAGACGGCACGGGGCTCCAGCAGATTGTCGGTCTGAAAATTGACCGCTTCGCGGAGCTCGTCCTTGATCTGCCAATATTCGCCGATGGGCGTGAACCAGCGCAGCAGATCGCTGATGGCGAGGCCGCGCTGTATCTCCATCTGGGTGTAGCGTCCGCGCTTGGCCTCATCGATGGCGAGCGGAGATACGTCCGTGCCCAGGATCATGATGCGCCAGCCGTCCCAGACATCGCCCATATGCTTCAGCGCCATGGCGATCGAATAGGCTTCCTTGCCGGTCGAGCAGCCGGCGCACCAGATGCGCAGACGCCTTTCACTGGCGTTGCGTTCGTGAAGCTCCGGCAGGATCGCGGTTTTCAGCGACTGGAAGACCGCAAGATCGCGGAAGAAGCTGCTTTCATGGTTGAGCATGAGATCGATGGTCTGGTCGAACAGCGGGCCGGCCGGAGCATGGCCCAAAACGCCGACGAGATCGTCGAGTGAGCGCAGGCCATGATTGCGCAGCAGCGGTCGCAGCGAGGTCTCGACCCGCCAGCGGCGCGCCTCGGAGAGCTGCTGGCCGGTATGCGTTTCGAGCAGGCGCGCCAGCGTATCGACCGAACGGTTATGCGGGGTCTGGATCGTCATGCCGCTGTCTGCCGCTGCCGCAGGATGGTCTGGGCGATGGCATTGGGCGGCAGGATGGCGCTGGCCAGCCCCGCTTTCGCCACCGAACCGGGCATGCCCCAGACGGCGCTGGTCGCGTGATCCTGGGCGATCAGCCAACCGCCGGCCGCTGCGATCGCCTGTGCTCCGGCGAGACCGTCGCGGCCCATGCCGGACAGGATGACGCCGCACGCGCCCGTGCCGTAGACATTGCCGATCGCGCGGAACATCGGGTCCACGGCCGGATAGCCGCCATGCAGGCAGGCCTCCTTGCTGTGCTTGATGGCGATGAGTCCCGTGGCGCTGCGATAGAGCGAGAGATGTGCGGTGCCTGGCGCGATATAGACCGTGCCCGCCTTCACTTCGATACCGTCGTCGGCGATGACCACCGGCAGATGTGTCGTGCGACGAAGCTGCTCGGCGAAGAGTGGCTGGAAGTTGGCGGGCAAATGCTGGGTGATGAAGATGGGCACAGGCACGTGGCCCTTGAAGCCGGCCATCACCGCCGTCAACGAACTGATCCCGCCGGTCGATCCGCCGATCGCGACGGCGCGCACGACCGTGCCGAGCGGACGAAGCCGCGCGGCGGCCTGATCGTCCAGTTCGGGCGTCCGCGCGCGCTCGGCTGCGGGCGTCAGATGATGCAGGCGGTCGCGCAGATGCGCGATGAAGGACGGGCTGAAATGACCGGCAGCCGGCTTGGCGATGACGTCGCTTGCGCCCATGGCGAGGGCCTTGAGCGCCATGTCGCTGCCCTCTCGCAGGGCGGCCGAAAGCAGCACGACCAGGGTTTCGCGGTCGTGGCTCAGGATCTTGCCGAGGACCGAGAGGCCATCCTCGCCCGGCAGGTTCATGTCGAGCAGCACGAGGTCGACATGGCGGGCATGCGCGAATTCGACGGCCTGCTCACCGCTGGCGACGGCGCCCGCGATCGTGAAGCGGGAGTCTTCCGCAAGCACTTTCGCCATGATGCGCCGAACGACGACGCTGTCGTCGACGATCAGGACCTGGAGCGTCCCGCTGCCGGGCCGGGTTTCATTTGCAAACCCCGTCTTGTTTCGCCCAGCCATCGTCGCGGCCCCATGCCTTGCGCCGTTCAGAGGACGCCGACGATCTGGAGTTTGCTTTCGAGCGTGTCGCGGTCGAAGGGTTTCATCACATATTCGTCGGCACCCGCATCGACGGCGGCGCGGATATGATCGACGCCGTTTTCGGTGGTGCAGAAAATGACCTTGGGCGGCTGATTCAAATTGCGGCGCGAGAGTTCCTTGAGGAAGTCGAGGCCGTTCATGATCGGCATGTTCCAGTCGAGCAGCACCACGTCGGGTAGCGCGCTATCGCACATTTCCAGCGCTTCGCGCCCGTCACCGGCCTCGCTCACGCTCAGATTGAGCGATTCGAGAATGTGACGGGCAACCTTGCGGATGACCTTGCTATCATCGACGACGAGGCAGTTAGGCATGAGTAGCAACTCTCTGATATGTTCTTTTACTTGGCCCTTGGTGCCCCGGTCTTATCAGCAGGATATAAGTGATCGGTAAATGATCAGGCCGCCTTTTGGGCAGCGCTCGGGGTGTTGACGAAGTCGGCGATGCTGAGGAGCAGATGGCTGCGGCCCTCGCGTTCGACGAGGCCCGTCGCAAAGGGCGCCCAATGTCGGTCGATCCGGCCCTGGATCGGCTGCACGCCGCCCGATGCCTCGCAAATGTCGCTGACGGTCTCGATGAGTAATCCGTAAGTGTGTGCGGCCACGTCCGACACCACGGCCAGCGGTCGGCTGTCGATCGACATGGCGCGGCCGAAGATGCGCGATTCGATGTCGATCACGGTCAAGACGCGGCTGCGCAGGGCGGCGAGGCCGCGCACATGGGCAGGAACCCGCTGAATCGGCACGATATCGCCCAGCCGCACCACAGCCTCGATTTCGCTCGCGCGCACGGCCACGGGCGTGTCGGCGATGGTCGCGAAGAGGAAGAGATTGTCGGTCATGCGGCCCTCCGTGCGGCCAGTTCGGCGATCCGTGCCATGATGCGGTCACGGTCGTAGCGATAGACCGCGCCGGCCCCGGCAGCCTCGGCATCATCGCTGAGAGTGAGGATCGGTACGTCCTTGTCCGTGGCGATTTCGCGCGCGCCGGAGCACAGGATGATGTCCGGCGTGGCTTCGCCGGCGGCGCCGATGGTCACTTCATGGCCGGCCTGGCGCAGGAGCGGCGCGAGGATGCCGCTCAGCCAGGCGTCGTCCGAATCGGCGATCAGGCAATGGACAGGACGCGCCACACCGGCCTCGGCGGCCCCGCGAGCGGCCTCGGCGAAGAGGGCGAACGGATCGAGCATTTCCATCTGCTGCGTGCCGACCATGACCAGACCGGCAACCCGGCCTTCGTTGAGGATGACGTCGAGCTTGGGCGGCACGTCGATGATGTCGAGCACGTCGCCGATGAGGTAGCACAGCACGTCGCGGCCCGCGTGCAGGCGGAGGGATTTGACCGGCTCGGCAACGCCCGCACCGGCGTTGAGCGCGGGGAGCAGCATGCCGTCGATCCGCACGAAGGCGCGGCCGTTGCAGGTTGCGACCTGATCGGGCTCCACATCCTCGACGCGGTCCACGATGGCCAGCGGAATGAGGCGGCGCGATCCGTCGCGCTCGGCAAAGGCCAACGCCTGCACCGTCTCGTCGCGTCCAGCGCCCTGGGGCCCGTTGCTCGCGGTCGCGGCACCGCGCCGGGCGTCGCGCAACGGCAGCTTCGCGCTCTGGGCGATGCCGGCCGCGTCCAGCAGCAGCATCGGCTGGCCATTGTCCGGGAGCGTCATGCCGGCGAAGAGACCGGCAGAGGTCACAAGCGGAGAGGCCGGGCGAATCACGAGTTCTTCGTTGCTCTCGACCTGTTCGACGCCGAGCACATAAGGCTGGCCGACCGACGAGCGAATGAGCATCAGCGTGCGCGGTCCCTTGATCGCGGTGTGCGTCAGGCCGAGCACATCCTCGATATCGACGAGCGAATAAGGTTCGCCGCGAATGGTCGCGATGCGCGCGCCGCCTATCTCCTCGATCGCGATCATCGCGCTGTTCTGGTGGAGCAGCTCGATGACGTTGCCGCGCGGCATCGCGAAATAATGGCCACCCGAGCGCACGATGAGGCCCGGAATGATGGTGAGCGTCAGCGGCACGCGCATGGTGATGGTCGTGCCGCGCCCGGCAATGCTCTCGATGCCGATGACGCCGCCGATCTGCTCGATATTGGCGCGGACGACGTCCATGCCGACGCCCCGGCCCGAGACGGCGGTGACGGCCTTCGCGGTGGAGAGGCCGGGATGGAAGATCAGCTGCAGCTTGTCGTCGTCGGTCAGCGTGGCGGCTTCGGCGGGCGTGACGAGGCCGATCCTGATGGCTTTGTCGATGAGGGCCGCGCGGTCGATGCCGCGGCCGTCATCGGCGATCTCGATGACGATCTGATTGCCCGACTGGCGGGCCACGATGCGTAGCAAGCCCGCTTCGCCCTTGCCGGCCAGGGCGCGGTCGGCCGGTTCTTCGATGCCATGGTCGAGGGAATTGCGCACGATGTGGGTCAACGGATCGACGACCATCTCGATCATCTCGCGATCCATTTCGACGTCGCCGCCGTCGAGTTCGAGGCTGACCTTCTTGTTGAGGTCGCGGCTCATGTCGCGGACCATGCGCGGGACCGCCGCATACAGACGGTCGACGCGCTGCATGCGGGTCTTGGAGATCATGTCGCGCAGGTCGGCGACGTTGGCGGACAGGCGCTCGAAGCTGCCTTCCAGCTCGGGATCCGAGTCACGGCCGCGCATCTTGCGGGCAAGGTCGTTGCGCGCCAGCACCATGTCGGAAATGCCGTTCATGAGCTGGTCGACGAGCGCCAGTGGCAGGCGGATCGTGCGCGGCGCACGTTCGCGGCCGCGCGCGCCGGGATTGAGGTCGGCGGACATGGCCGCGGCCTCGATTTCGATGGCGGGGTCGGCGAGATCGGCGGCCTTGCCGGTTTCAGTCCCGGTCGCGCAGCAGGCATGCTCGACAAGCGCGTCGAGCAAGGCGTCGTCCACCGCTTCGGGAACGATCGACTCTTCGCCTTCGCCGATGCCGCGCGCCAGTTCGCCGATCCGGTCCATGACCGCGAGCACGGCCGAGACGGTCGCCGGGTCGGCCGTGCGCTCGCCGCGGCGGACCGCCGCAAGCACGTCCTCGGCGGCATGGGCGAGGCGTTCGAAGCGGGGGAGGTTCAGGAACCCGCAGCTGCCCTTGACCGTATGGAAAAAACGGAAAAACGCGTCGAGACGCGAGCTGTCGGTCGGATCGCTTTCCCATGCGACAACCTCGCCGGAAAGAACCTCCAGCGTTTCCAATGTCTCTGCGATGAATTCAGCGAGTATTTCGTCCATGTCGCGACCTGCGGTGACCCGAGCGCCGGTCATCGGCCAGGGCCCCTTAAATCGCAGTTAACTCTGAGCGACGAAGTGCAGCCAAATTCGTGCGGTTCGTTGTGAAAACGGCTCGTTTTCATATCAATGGCTTGCGAGGTCGTGTGCAAACCGGCGGCCGTCCGTGCCATGGCGGATAATGTGGCCTTGTTTCCGGGCGCGACCCTTCCGAATAGCATGCGTCTGATCCGTCCATCGGATTGGGAAGGGAAGGAGCTGCCGCAGCGCATTTGGATCGTCGACGAATGGGTGCCGGCGTTGCGCGCGACGATGCTCAGCGGCCCCGGTGGCGCCGGCAAATCGTTACTGTCTCAGCAGCTCGCTACGCATGTCGCCCTTGGCTTGCCGTTCCACGGTGTGGGGGTACGCCAGCAGCGCGCCCTCTATTTGACTTGTGAGGACGACATGCCTGAGCTGCACCGTCGCCAGGCTGCGATATGTGCATCGCTCGGCGTGCGGATGGCGGACCTTAATAGCGAGCTGTATCTCATTTCGCGGGTTGGCCAGCTCCACAGCGCGCTCATTGGCTATCACCCGGATGGCCAAATCGAAACCTCGCCTCTTTATCGTGAGATCGAAAATATCTGTAAAGACAAAGCGATCTTCTTCGTGGTCCTCGACAATGTCAGCCACCTCTTGCCGGGCGGCAAGAATGACGATGCACTGGTCCTCACTTTCCTAAATGCGCTGGAAGCGCTGGCGCGAAGCATTTGCGGGTCGGTCCTGTTTCTCGCGCATCCATCCAAAGCTGGCTCTCAATATTCGGGAGTGATGGGTTGGGAAAACCACGTCCGATCGCGCATGTATATCACGCGCCCCAAGGCTGAGGACGGCGGCGCAGACCCGTCACTTCGCATCTTGTCGCGGGAAAAGTCGAATTACGCGACGGTCGGCGACGAGATCCGGTTACGCTGGCAGGAAGGGGCATTCCGGCCCTATGACGATGCTGCGATCTGGTCTGAGAGCCTTGAGGGCGCAAGCAAGGCTGGCAGGGAGAATGAGATCTTTCTCGCCTGCCTCGGCAAAGCGGCGAAAGAACGTCGGGCGCTGAGCCACAGCCCCCACGCCGGCAATTATGCCCCTAAGGTTATGGCGGCCATGCCAAGCGCGAAAGGGCTCTCGCTGACAGCTCTAAAGGCCGCGATGGAGCGCCTTCTTCATCTCGAAGACATCATCGCTGATCAGCCGCTTTGGCAAGGGCAGGACCGCAAGTTCGTGCGCGGGATAGCTCTTGCGGGACGGTTGCGGGACGGTTCGCCAGACTTAGCGCAACCTATTGAAAATGCTTGCGGGATGGTTCCCAGCGACGTGTGCGGGGCGGTTGCGGGACGGTTCGTGCCCGATAACTCTCAACCCATTGAAAATGCTTGCGGGACGGTTGCGGGAGGGTTGCTGCAAGGTTCGGCGAGGGTGAGTGCGGAAGGGAAGCCCCCTAAAGGGGGGCTTTCCCTCCCGCTCTCGCCCGACCAGCACAGCGATGACGATTGGCTCGATTGGCCGGATGGAGGCTACCATGACGGATGAGGCGCTCGCCGATCGGGCACTGAACGTGGCTCAGCGTCTCGGGCGTCTGTCTCCAGACTGGCAAAACCCTGAACGCTACTTCGAACGGCGCGATGAACTGCGTCGCGAGATGCTGGCATTGGCCAGGCAGATCGGGGCGCGTCATGGCTGACTGGCCCTACAACACCGCGCAATGGCAGCGGGTGCGGCGCGCTCACCTCGCACGGTTCCCGCTTTGCGAGGACTGCAAGACGGCGGGCTTCATTCGGGTGGCCAACACTGTCGATCATCGAATTCCGATCAGCGCTGGCGGCCATCCCTTCCCAGGTCACGATGGACTGGCGAGCTATTGCCCGTCGTGCCACGGCGCCAAGACGGCACGCGGCGTGGAAGCAGGTGCGGTCAGGACGAACAAGCCGAGGCGTGGGTGCGATGCAAGCGGGATGCCGCTGGATCCTGCTCATGACTGGTCCACAAAATCGCTCAGGCCTGAGCGGCTAAGACCAACATCCGAGGTAAATCCAGAGTTAGTTCGATACGGCGAGGAGGACGATCATGGGTAGGCGCGGACCCGGTGCCGGGCGCCTCGCCCAGGTTGCAAAGATGGCGGAGGACCGGACGCCTAATCTCTTCGATCTCAACCCGGTATCCGGCGCACCGCAGCCTTGGACGCTGCCAGACATGACGCGCGCCGAGCGCGTGATTGCATTCGTCGAGAGCCTGCCGATCACCAAGGGCTTCGGCGCGGGTGATCGCGTTCAGCTGCTGCCGTTTCAGCGGGATTGGCTGGAAGCCGTTTATGCCACGGATGACGAGGGCAATCGGCGCGTGCGCACCGGCCTGCTCAGTGTGGCGCGCGGTCAGGGCAAGACGGTGCTCGCTGCCATGCTCTGTCTCTGCCACTTGATCGGCCCGGAATGCGAGCCGCGCGGCGAGTGCTACTCGGCCGCGGCGACACGCGACCAATCCGCGCTGATCTTTGCCGAGATGGAAGCCATCATCGGGGAGTCGCCTTGGATGGCCGCCCGGCTCAACGTCCAGCGCTTTCACAAGCAGATCGAGGACACGATCACCGGCTCGAAATATCGGGCGCTCGCGAGCGACGGCGCCGCCGTTCACGGTCTCGCCTCGAGCTTCGTCATCTGCGACGAGCTGGCGCAGTGGAAGGGCCGCGAACTGTTCGACGTGTTGCGCACCAGCATGGCCAAGCGCCGCGAGCCGCTGATGCTCACGATCGGCACGCAAAGCCCCCATGCCGAAAACATTATGAGCGAGCTGGTCGATTACGCGGGCCGCATTGGCGCCGGCGAGATCGAGGATCCGTCCTTCCACGGCGCAATCTACGCAGCGGACGAAGACGCCGCGCTCGACGATCCGGAGGCCTGGGCAGCGGCCAATCCCGCGCTAGGCGTGTTCGTCAACGAGCAGACGATCCGTGAGGAGGCGCAGAAGGCACTGCGCATGCCCACATTCGAGCCCGCCTTCCGCAATCTGCATCTCAACCAGCGCGTGGATGCCGAGCCGAAGGCGATAAACCCGGCCGAGTGGAATGCATGTGGCGAACAGGTCGACATCGCGGCGCTGCGCGGGCGGCCCTGCTATGCCGGGCTCGATCTCTCTAGCGTGCGCGACCTGTCAGCGTTGGTGCTGTTCTTTCCCGAGGACGGCGGCGCCGTTCTGCCTTATTTCTGGTGCCCGAAAGCAGGGCTGGCTCTCAAGGAAGAGCAGGACCGCGTCCCCTACCGCACCTGGGCCGGACAGGGCTTCATCGAGCCGACGCCGGGCGCTGCGATCGACAAAGCATTCATCGCTCAGCGGCTCGCCATGGTTTGCCAGGACTTCGACGTGAAGGCGATCGCCTATGACCGTTGGGGCATGGCCGAGCTGCGCGCCATACTCGACCGTGAAGGCATCCCTGAGTTGCCGTTGAAGGACTGGGGGCAGGGCTTTGCCAGTATGGGGCCGGCGGTCAACGCTTTCGAAACCGCGCTAATCGAGGGCAAGCTGCGCCATGCCATGCATCCAGTGCTGCGCTGGAACGCTTCGAACTTGATATTCGACACAGATCCCGCCGGCGGGCGCAAGCCGAGCAAGTCGCGCTCGATCGACCGGATCGACGGCATGGCAGCGTTGATCATGGCGTGCGGCTTAGCGGCGAAGGATGAGGGGCCGGAGGTGTATCGTGGGGCCGGGATCGAGTGGGTTTGATACGCGAAAGGCTCCACCCGAGGGCAGAGCCTTTCCGAACACATCGACAGCCTCACAAGCTTGTTATCGCCAGCGTGAGGCCCGCTGCCCCGGTAAAGAGACAGTCTTCAAGCCCGATGCCAAAGCAGAGCGGGAACAGCGCGCATATAGGCAATTAGAGATGAATCGTCAATGAACTCAGGCCGAGGCCGTGGAGCATCGCCTTGCGAATCTCGGCCAGCTGCAGGTCACTGACCTTGCCTGTCGTGAAGCGCCGCGCGCCGCCGCCTGCATGGCGGCCATCGCGAAATCTGTCGAGGCGAGCTAAAGCCACGGTAGCGACCATATCGCATTTTGCCCACATAATCGGCGTGTCGAACGGCTTGGGCAAGGGGATGGCCAATGTGATCTGGCAATGATGCTGATCCACGGGATCGGGCGCTGTTGTGCTGAGTGGAATGACGGAAACGAGATTGTCTCGCCGGCGCAATCGCGGTGACACGATCACCACGGGGCGGAGCTTCACCATCTCGGGCGCGATGAAGCCCGTAGCATAGTTGCAGAGCACGATTTCCCCCGCGCGAGGGTGATAGGACAGGGTCATCTCAGCCGATCGAATTACGCAGAATGAGCCTGATCGCCTCGGGCCGTGAAAGCGATCTCTCTTGGCGCGCGATCCAGCTATCAAGTGTGGTAAGTTGGTCGGGCGGCAGCCTCACTTGGACCGCCGTCGCATTGACCGGCGGACGCCCTCGCTTTGATTTTCTGCCATCGTCAATTGACATCGTGAATATATGATGGCAGCTATTGCGAGCCGACGCAAGGATTAGGCCCCTCACGTCGGCTCTAACCTCAACCCTGTTAGCGAGGGTAAAGCTATGTCCGATCTAGCCGTTTCGCGGTGCGTCGTCACGCGCGCCGATGTTGAAGCCCACATCGAAACCCTTATCACGCTGCTCGACGAATTCGACGGCGACGCCGACCTTGAGGACGGGGACGAAGACTGTTGCGCCGCGCATGATGATGACACCAGATTCTTGGTACTCGACGCCGGGCCTGGCGATCCGGATGACAGCGAAGATGGCGACCAAGATCGTTGTCAAGCTGGCGACGATGGCTGCGGCACGTATTTTTACAATGGCGCTCATTCTGGAAGCCAGTGGGATGAGGATTTTCGTATCCCTGAGTTCTCCGACCCTACTGCCCGGGCGCATCACCGTGGACGAATTCGGAGAGATCGGTGTTTACGTCGCATCCAGCGCTGGCGGGGATGGAATGGCACTATAGAGCAGAGAACGGTAGGTTATCGCCTTTGCCATGAACCTATGATGCCGACTCGGCGCCAGCTTTTCCGGCGTAAACGAGGTGTTCCCAATCATCCCCGCCCATAATTGGAAATAGCTCTTGATTATTTCCAGAGATATGTATACCTCTTGATAAACCCAAGAGGAGTTTACGATGGCCGTTGTCCCCAAACTGACCACGATTGCCGCCTGCCGGGTGGCACGCGTGCACCGCGACCGCTTCAACGAGCACGTTGCAGCCGGACATTTCGAGTGCGCCCCAAAGACCGTGCCCGGCCGGGCACGGCTTTTCGATCCGGATGACATGATCGCTCTTTGGCTCTTTCGTGAACTGATGGACGATGGCCTTGATGCGCGCCGCGCTGGTGCTGTGGCTTGTGCTGTCGCGCTGGAGGCTCGTCTGCATCCCGACGAGAAGTCGATCACTTACGTGCAGGATTACTTTGGCCCCGACCACGGAACGGCGGTGCCGACGAGTCTGGTTCCCGCCCCCGACGATTGGGACAAGGTTCTGTTCAGCGGGTCTGACATCCGAAAGACGACCACCTTCAACATCGCGAAAATTCGCGCTCTGATCGCTCATTACACTGAAGAGGAGCGCTCAATCATCGGCCCGGATGATGACTGAATTCCCCGCAAACTCCGAGGCCGGCGCGGCGCGGCCAACAGCGGGAAGCCCGATCCGTGCGGGGACAGGCGCGTCAAATGCCTTTCATGACGGTCAATCGAGCAACGTCGCACCCTTATGCCAACGTCGAGAGACAGTGGGCACTCACCGTGCCGGGGCCTCGTGCCCCGGCCAGATTGAAGGACCGAAGCATGAAGACGAGTGAACTGATCGAACAGCGGGCGGCGATCGTCGCTCGCATGAACTCGGCGCATGGTGCCGATGACAATGATGCATTCAATACCGCAGAGGCCGAGCTGCGCGCCCTTGATGGCAAGCTCGACCGTCAGCGCAAGATCGATGCTGCCGAGCGTGTGGAGCAAGGCCGTCCGATCAACGGCGATGTCCAGCTCGATGGCGAAATCCGATCACGCTTCAACCTTGGCCGTGCCATTGCCGGCGCTGCCGGCATCCAGGGCGTGGATTGGGGCTTCGAGCGCGAAGTGCAGCCCGAACTGATCAAGCGCGCCGCGCTTGCGCCAAAAGGCATCCTGATCCCGACGGAAATTTTCGAGACGCGTGTCACCACGACGTCGGGCGCGTCGGCAATCGTGGCCACCGATCATCGCCCCGAGCAGTATATCTCGGCCCTTGTCGCTAGCAGCGTCGTCCGCAGCATGGGTGCGACGGTGCTCAGCGGCCTGACTGGCAATGTCGACATCCCGCGTGAAACCGGATCTCCGGCCATTGGGTGGGTTGCGGAGAATTCGGCGCTCTCCAGCGGCGACGCGACCTTCGACAGCGTCACTCTGTCTCCCAAGCATGCCGGCGCGCTCAGCGAATGGTCGCGCAACATGGTGATGCAGTCCTCGCCAGACGTTGAGGCGTTGCTGCGTACAATGCTCGCCCGCAACCTTGCACTCGCGATCGACAAGGCGGCTATCCTGGGCGGCGGAAGCAACGAGCCCACGGGCATTCTGGCGACCAGCGGTATCCAGACAGCGGCGTTCACGGCGCCAAATCTGGCCGATCTTGCCGCCGACATGATCGGCAAGGCCGACATCGCCAATGTCGCAGCACGTCGCGGCTTCCTCGGCACGCCTGGTGTCAAGGCGAGCGTGCTCAAGATCAAGGACACGACCGGCCGGGCGATTCCTCTGTCCGAACTCTTCCATGGCGAGCCGGCGACCTTCTCTAACCAGGTGCCGACGACGCTCAACCCGTCGGGGAACAAGCATGGCCTGATCTATGCCGACTGGACTGAGCTGCTGCTTGGTCTCTGGAGCGAGATCGACATTCTCGTGAATCCCTATGAAAGCACGGCCTACAGCAAGGGTAATATTTCGATCCGCGCCATGGCGACGGTGGATTGCGCTCTGCGCCACAAGGCATCTTTCGTGTCGGCCACCGGCCTGACGGGCAATCTGGCATGACCGCGGCAACCCTTGAGCGGCGCGCCTTTGCCGAAGTTCGCGCAAGCGGGCGCCGGCTTGAGGGCTATGCCGCAACCTTCGGAAGCGAAGCGCGCATCGGCTCGATCGTGGAAACGATCGCGCCGGGCGCGTTCGCCCGCGCAATTGCCGGGGATGTGCTGGCCCTTATGGATCACGACCCCGCTCGCGTGCTCGGCCGTACGCGCTCCGGCACCCTCCGTCTCAGCGAAGACAGCAAAGGCCTCGGCTTCTCGTTGGATCTGCCTGATACGCAGGCGGGCCGGGACGTGTTGGAGCTGGCGCAGCGCCAAGACCTGGGCGGCATGTCGTTCGGCTTCGTCGTACCGGCTGGCGGCGACAGGTGGCAAGGCGAGCGGCGGACATTGGTCAACCTGGATCTGCGCGAAATAAGCGTGGTGAGCGCCCATCCGGCCTACCCCGACACCAGCCTCGCATTGCGCTCGCGTCCCTATCCGTCAGGGTCGGACGCTCGGCGTCGCCGGCTCATCATTGCGGAGCTGGCAGCATGGGCATGATCGAGCGTCTCTTCTCGAGCATGGGCTACGAGCGCCGCGATGGGGCTGATCCGTCCTGGGCGGCCCTCGCGTCCAACATGGGCTGGTCGAGCGCAGGGAACGTTAGGGCGGCGGAGAACCTGTCTGCGGTGCTGGCCTGCTCGACCGTCATCGCCAGTTCGCTGGCATCGATTCCGGCGCTGGTCTATCGCCGCGAAGGCGATAGCCGCGTGGAAGCGGCCGGCCATCCTCTGGCGCGTTTGACGCGCCTCGGCGTGTCGGACGCAATGACCTGGCCGGAGTTCGTCGAGCATCTGGTTGCTTCGACACTGCTCGCTGGCAACGGCCTTGCCGAGATCAAGCGCCACGCAAATGGAGGCCTCGCGGGCTTCGAATTCATTCCATGGACTTGGGTGACGGTCTCGCAGCTCCGGTCCGGCCGTCTTGCCTATGACATTAACAACGGGCGCGGGCAGGGCTGGCGCCTTCTCTCCGGCGAAGTCATCCACCTGCGCGATCGGACAGACGATGGCTTGGTCGGCCGTTCCCGGCTCAATCGGGCGGCCGATGTCGTGGCGGCCACCCAGGCGAGCAACACCTTCGCCCGCAAATTCCTCGACAACAGCGCAATGCCGGGCGGCGTCATCGAAAGCCCCTCCCCGATCGGCGTGACTCAGCGTCTCGCACTCCGGGAAATTCTCAGAGAGCGCTATATCGGACCCGCGAAGGCAGGGACGATCATGCTCCTCGATGGCGGCATGCAATGGAAAGCTGCCCAGATCAGCCCCGAAGATGCCGAGTTGTTGGAAACACGCAAATTCGGCATCGAGGAGATCTGCCGCATCTATCAGGTACCGCCGCCTCTGGTGCAAGACTACAGCCACAATACGTTCACCAACAGCGAGACTGCGGGGCGTTGGTTTGCGATGTTCACCCTCGCCCCTTGGGCGAGGCGCATCGAGGCAGAATTCGCGCGTAGCGTCTTTTCCAGTTCGGCCGACTATGAACTCGAACTAGACCTTTCCGGCTTTCTGAGAGGCGACCCGGCGACGCGCTGGCAGGCGCACGGCATTGCGCTTGAACATCAGGTGCTCGATCCCAACGAGGTTCGCCAGATTGAAGGCTGGAACCCGCGCGCAACGCAAACCGGACAGGAGGCGTCGAGGTGAAGGTTTTGCGAACAGCCGCAATCGTTGTCGGAGCTGTCGCAACGGTTGCAACTTTTGGGGCTGCATTGGGGCCGACGCTCGGCCTTGCGGCCGGGACTACGGCGACTCTGAGCTCGATCGCGACGATTGCGGGTATTGGGGCAACCAGCCTTCCGCCGGTAACGCAGGGGTTGCCAAGCCCGAGGCCTTCGCCGCTTGGCGAGCTGCGTCCATCAGCACCGGCGCTGTCCTTCTCGTCGATGGTGCCACCGCCATGACCTGTTTGATCAGCACAGTTCAGGGCAGACGCTGCTACATGATGGCCGACCGCGCTATCACCGACGAGGCGGGAAAGCTGATAGGCACGATGTGCAAGATAATTCGCGGAACGGCGTTTCCTTGGGCGATCACCCTCGCCGGGATGGACATCTTTCCTGCGTACCGTCTGGTCATTTCGGTGATTGAACAACGACAACCGAGCGAGCCACGGGCATTGGCAAAAGCCGTCATTGAGGCCTTCCAACACATGCAGGACCGCCATATCGACAGGCCCGTGCAAGCTCACCTGGGTATATGGGACCGTAAGACCGGTTCACCTTTTCTGGCGACGATCAATACACAGACTGACGGCGCCGCTGACGAGCCCTTCCGGATGCATCCGAGAATTGCAGCGGTCGCCACAGCCTCCTTGTCATTGGGTAGATGGACGCTCGATGATCTCGTGGAGCCGAACCGTTTCGATCCGCTTCGTGATGGTGCGGAACTGATCCGGACGCAGCGCCGTATTCTGATGGAAAATTGGGAGACGCCTGCCCATCGCATTGGCGGCGGTGTCGAGGTTGCAGTCGTCGGTCGACGCGGCGTTCGTATCGAGACCCTGTGGGCGTGGCCAGACAAGCTCCACGAACGCATTGATCCCGCGAACGAGGGTTTCCCTTTCGACCTGAAAGATCCTCGCTGTGCCACGCTGTGTCAGGCGGCGACCGCGTGAGGCCGGCTGCGCCAGATTGGCCGCGCCTCATGCGCAAAGCGACGCTGGCGCGCTATCTCGACATGGCGCCCAGCGACATCGAGAGAGAGGTCGCGGCGGGGCGCCTGCCTCTGCCGGTCAAGATCGGCAGAGCAGAACATTGGAGCCGCAGCGCCGTCGATAGCATGGTGGAAGTCATCACGGGGGAGGCGATCGACGATTGGCGCGCCTCGCAGCCGCTCTATGCGCGGGGGTAAGGCTCTTCGCTATCTTAAGCGGGTGCGCGCTCGGGGCGCGCTCTACGGCTATTTCGACACAGGACAGAGGGACGCCAAGGGTAGGCGCATATATGCGCCTCTTGGGCGGATCGATGCGCCCGAGTTCGGATCGAAATATGCGGCTATGCTCGGCCATCGCGCGCGCCGCGAACAAGTGTCAAAGGTCATGTCCGTGCCGGACCTGGTCGCGCTTTATCAGGCCAGCCCTAAATATGCGAAGCTCGCGAAATCCAGCCAGGCGACCTACGACATTTATCTGCGTCAACTTTCTGAGGCACTGCCCACGGCCCCTGCCGGCCTAATTGAACGCCGCGACGTGACAATGCTGCTCGATCGCAAGGGTAATCGAGTCGCAGCGGCCAACCTCCTCCTGGCTGTCATCCGAGCCTTATATGCGTGGGCGCGAGATCGTGGCCATGTTGCAAACGATCCGTGCTTGGGGCTGGAGCCTTTTGATCTTGGCGAGCATCAGCCTTGGCCAGAATGGCTAATCGTCGAGGCGCTAGGCGAGGACAATGCGCGCGTTCGCTTGGCGGTGCATCTGCTCTATTACACGGCGCAGAGAATCGGCGATGTTTGCGGCATGCGATGGTCGGACATCGCGGATGGCAGGATCACCGTCACTCAGGAAAAGACCAACAAGCCCCTTTCGATCCGACTTCATGAGAAGCTGGCTGCAGAGCTTGGGTCGGCATCGAAACGTGGTTTGACGATCCTTACGCGAGCCGATGGCCGTCGCTTGAACAAGATCACCCTGCGTAAGGATTTGCAGGCGTGGGCGCTGGAAAAGGGCGTCAAGATCGTGCCGCACGGCCTCCGCAAGAACGCCGTGATCGCGCTGCTCGAAAACGATTGCTCCGTCGCTGAGACGGCGGCGATCAGCGGCCAGACGCTTGGCATGGTCGAGCATTACGCGAAGCAGCGTTCGCAGCAGAAACTAGGCGATGCGGCCATCCTCAAATGGGAGCGGAACGGATAGAGAATGTTCAAACTTGTGCAAACATTTCCCAGAAAGCAGCAGTTTTCCGACGTTCACACAAAAATCGCAGTTAAGGATGGACGATTTCTGCTCCGGCGTCAGACCGGGAGGCTCACTCCGAACATCAGGAACGGATCCGTCGCGCCCGAAAGTGCGAGCTGCCCCTTGGCCTCTGTCACCAGCGAGCGGATGAGATAGGAGGTCGCCGTACGGGTCGTCACGGCCTGGCCGCTCGCGCCCGGCGCGAAGCTTTCGCGCAGATCCTCCGCAAAGGTGATCCTCGGCCCTTCGCCCCGCACGACGATCTCGACGACCGTGTCGCGCCGTTCGCTGCCGAGCGTCAGCGTGCCGCCGCGCGGTAGGGCTTCACCGACCATGAGGGCGAGATTGAGCAGAAGCTTGGCGGCCGACTTGGGCAGGCCCTCGCTATCGATCAGCCAGTGGACTTCGAGCTTGCCGTCCGAGGGGAACATGCCCTCGAGCGCCATGCGGATTTCGTGGACCGCGATTTCCTCGCCGAAGCCGCCCCCTGAGCCGAAGGCAAGACGGAAGAATTTGAGCTTGCCGGCCGTGGTGCGTGCGCTGTCCACCAGCAGCGCCATGCATTGTTCGCGAAGGCGGGGGTCGGTCTCGTCGGCAAGCAGCTCGATGCCGTTGTTGAGGGCGCCGACCGGACTCAGCAGGTCATGGCACAGGCGCGAGCAGAGCAGGCTTGCATAATCGATCTCGTTCATGGGCCGTCCTAATGCCGGTCCACGCCCGCACGCGCAAGGCTGCTTTCGATTTCGACCTCGCTGAAACGGCCGTGAAGCGCGCCGGATTGCGATCCCTGCCATGCCCGCATCGCGCCGTCCTTGCCGACGATGAGCCAGATCTCGCCGTCGCCTTGCGCCATGGCGGCGTCGATGGTCGAAGGCATGGCTTCGCCCTGCGGATGCGAATGATAATGGCCGATGATTTGCGGCCCGCCCGCGCGCGCCGCCTTATAGGCGCCGAGCAGCGCTGCGGGATCGATCTCGAACCGGTGCAGCGGATCGGGCGCGACGTTGGTTGCGGGCAGGATCGCGTCCACAAGCATCGTTGCCCGGTCGCCCAGCATCAGACCGCAGCATTCCCGGGGGGCGGCTACTTCCATTTCGCTTCGGATCGCCTTTGCGAGAGTCCTTGATAAACGCAGGAGCATCCCCAAATTGTAGGCAGTGGCTGGGGAAAGTGCCAATATTTATGCGGAGATCACGTCCGCGTTGCATGGGGTGCGGCTCGACCGCGCGCTTGCTACACTGGTGCCGGAGCTCTCGCGCGAGCGCGTGAAGGCACTGATCCTCGGCGGCCATGTGACGGGCCCTGGCGGCGCGCAGGTCAACGATCCATCGCTCAAAGTCCGTGCGGAAACCGCCTTTGCGCTCGATATTCCCGAGGCGGCGCCGGCCGAAGCGGTCGCGCAGCAGATCGATCTCGTCATCGCCTTCGAGGACGAGCATCTCATCGTCATCGACAAGCCCGCCGGCATGGTGGTGCATCCGGCGGCGGGCAATCCGGACGGAACGTTGGTCAATGCGCTGCTTCATCATTGCGCCGGGCAACTTTCCGGCGTCGGGGGCGTTGCTAGGCCAGGCATTGTCCATCGCATCGACAAGGACACCTCCGGTCTCCTCGTCGTTGCGAAGTCCGACCGGGCCCATGAAGGCCTGGCCAGGCAGTTCAAGGATCACAGCATTGACCGGCGCTATCTTGCCATCGTCAGCGGCGTCCCGGCTCCGCCTGCGGGAACGGTCGACACATGGATCGGCCGCTCGGACGCCAATCGCCAGAAGATGGCGGTGCAGCGCGACGGGCGGGGCAAGCACGCCGTGACCCATTTCCGCACGGTCGAGCGGCTCGACAAGGCTGCGCTGGTCGAATGCCGCCTCGAGACGGGCCGCACGCACCAGGTGCGTGTTCACATGGCCCATGTCGGCCATCCGCTGCTCGGCGATCAGGCCTATGGAAGGGGCGGCCCTCACAAGGCTTTGCTCGCGGAACTCGATTTCCACCGCCAGGCGTTGCATGCGGCGCGCCTGGGTTTCATCCACCCGGTGACAAGCCAGGCTGTCAGCTTTGAAAGTCCGATTGCGGATGACATGCAGCGCCTGTTCAGTCACCTTGCGCCATAAGCAGAGTCGGCGCGCGCCCCCTCAATTCGCGCCGCGAAAGGACAACGACCTCGTGACTCGTTCCAGCAATGTCCCGGCGACCATTCCCGCGCTTGGCGGCGATGCGAGCCTCAATCGCTATCTGTCGGAAATCCGCAAGTTCCCGCTGCTGACGCCCGAGCAGGAATATATGCTCGCCAAGCGCTATCAGGAACATCAGGATCCCGAGGCCGCCGCACAGCTCGTGACATCCCACCTGCGGCTCGTGGCGAAGATCGCCATGGGCTATCGCGGCTATGGCTTGCCCGTCGCCGAGCTGATCAGCGAGGGCAATATCGGCCTCATGCAGGGCGTGAAGAAATTCGAGCCGGACCGCGGTTTCCGCCTCGCGACCTATGCCATGTGGTGGATCCGCGCCTCGATCCAGGAATTCATCCTGCGCTCGTGGAGCCTCGTGAAGATCGGCACCACGGCGGCGCAGAAGAAGCTCTTCTTCAACCTGCGCCGCATGAAGAACCAGATCGAGGCATTCGACGACGGCGACCTGCATCCCGACGATGTCGCCAAGATCGCCACCGATCTCGGCGTCAGCGAGGACGAGGTCGTGTCGATGAACCGCCGCATGGCGATGGGCGGCGACACCTCGCTCAATGTCTCGGTGAACGAGGATGGCGAAGGCCAGTGGCAGGATTGGCTGGTCGACGACCGCCCGTTGCAGGACGAAACGATCGCGAGCGCGCAGGAGCGCGACGTGCGTCACGACATGCTGCTCGACGCGATGGACGATCTCAACGAGCGCGAGAAGCATATTCTCCAGGAGCGGCGTCTCGCGGAGGAGCCCAAGACGCTCGAGGAGCTTAGCCAGGTCTATGGCGTGTCGCGCGAGCGCGTGCGCCAGATCGAGGTGCGCGCCTTCGAGAAGCTGCAGCGCGCGATGATGCGCCTTGCCGGAGAAAAGCGACTCGCAACGGTTGGTTGACAGCCGGGTTCCCGCCGGGAACGCGCGTCTGCATCAAGCGAACGGCGAGGCCGGCGGCACGGACCGCCGCGCCGCACACATCGCACTGCCCGGTTTGCGCCGCGCCCAAAAGCGGCTAGGGCCATTGGGATGATGAATATATTTCTCGTCATGGCCGGCGGCGCCATCGGCTCGGCGCTGCGCTATGAATATGGCCGCGTTTCCGGGCGATTGTTCGGCCCAAATCCTATGTGGGCCTGGCCGTGGGGCACGCTCGGGGTCAATATCATCGGCGGACTGGTCATGGGCCTCTTTGTCGGCTGGCTGGCCGCGCGGGCACAGGGCGGCGAGCAGTTGAGGCTGTTCGTCGCGGTCGGCGTGCTCGGCGGCTTCACCACCTTTTCGTCCTTCAGCCTCGAGATGCTGCTCATGATCGAGCGCGGCGCATGGCTTTCGGCGACCGGTTATGCGCTGGCGTCGGTGCTGGCTTCGGTCGGCGCACTTGCGGTCGGTCTCGGCATCATGCGGGCTGTGGCATGAGCATCAACAAGAGCACCGATCCGTCCGCCGTCCGCCAGTTTCGCGTCGCGGCCGATGATGACGGTATCCGCGTCGATCGCTGGTTCAAGCGTCACATGCCGGACGCCAGCTTCGCGATCGTCTCGCGCTGGGCGCGCACCGGGCAGCTCCGTGTCGATGGTGCGCGCGTCGGCCCGGGCGATCGTCTCGCGGAAGGCCAGACGATCCGCGTGCCGCCGCTGGAACCGGTGGCCGCGACCACGGGGAAGAAGGCTCGTCCGCGCCCGGTGCTGACCGAGGACCAGCTCGCCTTTGCGGAGGAACTGGTCATTCATCGCGATGCGCAGGCCATCGTGATCAACAAGCCTCCCGGCCTTGCGACGCAGGGCGGCACCAAGACGCATGAGCATGTCGACGGGCTGCTCGATGCGCTGATGTTCGAGCGCGACGACCGGCCCAAGCTGGTCCATCGCCTCGATAAGGATACGTCGGGCGCGTTGCTGCTCGCTCGCACCTCGCGGTCGGCCGCCCATTTCGCCAAGGCCTTTTCGTCGCGAACGGCGCGCAAGGTCTATTGGGCGCTCATCATGGGCGTGCCGTCGATCACTGACGGCTTTATCGATCTGCCGCTTGCCAAGCAGCCGGGCACGGGCGGCGAGAAGATGCATGTCGACGAGAAGGAGGGCGCGCCCGCGCGTACCCGCTATCGCGTCATCGAGCGCGCCGGCAATCGTGCCGCCTGGGTCGAGCTGCAGCCCCATACCGGCCGCACCCATCAGCTGCGCGTCCACATGGCCGCGATCGGCCATCCGATCGTCGGCGACGGCAAATATGGCGGCAAGGACGCGTTCCTGTCCGGCACGATCAGCCGCAAGATGCATCTGCACGCGCGGCGCATCCGCATCGACCATCCCGACGGATCGCCGCTCGACGTGCGCGCGGACCTGCCTGCGCACTTCCGCGAGAGCCTCGCCGATCTCGGCTTCGACCTCGAGGATGGCGATCTGCCGCTCGACGAGGATCTGAAGCCCAGCGGCGCGCAGAGGAAGGCAGCCGAGAAGCGGGCCGCCAGCGCCCAGGCCAAAGATGCGCGCAAGGCCCGCAAGGGCGAGCGGCGCTCGCGCGGCGGCAGCGAGCCCGGCGGTTCCGGACAGCGCAAACCCGGCGGCGGCGCCAAGCCGGGCGCGGGTAAATCGCCGGCCGGACGCCGTGCCGCTCCAGGCGGCAAGCGCCCGGGCGGCGGAAAGCCGAAGCGCGGCTAGAAGCCGGCGCGCTCATAGATCCAGCGCATGGCCCTGGACCCGTCCATCATCGAAATTTCGGCGATGAGCCGCGCGCCGTCTCGCCGGTAGGCGATCTTCTGCGGATAATCGTGTGTCGGGTTGGCGAAGGTGACGGCATTCGCGCTGGCCGACGCCAATGCAAAGCGCGTCGGTCGCCTGCCTTCCGGCGATGCCAGCAGGACGACCTCGCCCTTGGCATCGGTCTCGATCCGCATCGCTTCCCAACTCACCAGCTTGCCGCCGCGCGCCGAACGGCTCATGCCGAGCATCTGACCGGCGCGGTCCCCCGACCAATATTCCTCCGTCCAGCTGCCGGCCTTCTCCTCGTGCCAGGCGCCGGCCATCCAGCCCGGCAATTCAGCATCACCGGCCGACGCGCCGCTCGCCGCCAGGGCGAGCAGTCCGGCACCCAGTATGAAGCCAACTGTTCGATTCATCGTGCTCTCCCATATCTGGCCCATATCTGGCCTTGTGGCTTGGCATTTCGATAGACCGGGTTCAGCATCGGGTCTTGAACGAAAGCGACAAGGCCGAAAGCCATGGGTGCTTTGGGGGACGGGGATGGATTATCGGGAGATGCGTTGGACGAGGCCGGCCCTCTCGCCGCGCTGATCGGGACGGAAGATCGGGTGATCGATCGACTCGTCGAGCGCCTGCCGCCGCCGCGCGAACTGGCTGCACCGATCCTGGCATCCCGCAATGTCTCGGAGCTGGCTGACCGCAGCGGCCTATCCCATCGCGTGCCCCGCGCTGCGCGCAGGGGCCGTTTCTGTCCGTCGGCACGACCGCATGAAAGCACGGCGGCGAAACGCCGGGCCGGGACCAGCCGACGGCTTGCATCTCTGCGCCGCCTCTGCAACGGGCCTTTGGCATGACTCTCCGACTTGCCATCTTCGATTGCGACGGCACGCTCGTCGACAGCCAGCACGGTATCGTCTCCGCCATGCAGGGCGCCTTCGACGCCGCTTCGCTGCCCCGGCCGGAGCGCGCGGAGATTCTCTCCATCGTCGGCCTGTCGCTGCCCAACGCCATGGCGCGGCTGCTGCCCGAGGCCGACGCCGGCTTTCACCATGTCATGGTCGAGAATTATAAGCGCAGCTTCTTCGAGATGCGCGCGAACGGCACGCTGCGCGAACCGCTCTATGACGGCATCGGCGCGTTGCTCGATGCTTTGGAGGCGCAGGGCTGGCTGCTCGCCGTGGCAACGGGGAAGTCGGATCGCGGCCTCAATGCCGTCCTCGCCCACCATGGCGTGCTGGAGCGTTTCGTTTCCCTTCAGACGGCCGACCGCCATCCGTCCAAGCCGCATCCATCGATGATCGAGACGGCTCTGCGCGATGCCGGCGTGGCGCGGGAAAATGCGGTGATGATCGGCGACACCAGCTTCGACATGCTGATGGCGCGGGCTGCCGGCGTCGCGGCGCTGGGCGTCGGCTGGGGCTATCATACGGTCGACGAGCTCCGGAATGCGGGCGCACACAGCGTTGCCATGGACAGTGCCGAACTCGCTCGCCATATCGGCCTGGCATGAACGACATTCCCTCCGATCCCGATGCGGCGCGTAGCGCGGCCATAGCGAAGCAACGCTTCTTCGCGATCAGCCTGTTCCGGCTGGCGGGGGCCTTCATCCTGATGTTCGGCATCGCCATTTCGCTGCAGCGCTTCAGCTGGGCCCAAGGCGACAAGGCGAGGTGGATCGGGTTCGTCGTGTCGCTCTTCGGCTTCGCGCAGTTTCTGGTCGTGCCGCGCCTGCTGGCGCGCGCATGGGCAACGCCGACGCCCACGACTGCGCCCCACGACAGGTCATGAAGCGTTTCTACAAGCTGGCCGAACCCCTGGCCGGGCCGGACGGGTGGGCAATCACGCTCGACGGCCGGCCGGTGAAAACGCCGGCGCGCGCGGCGCTTGTCGTGCCGGGCGAAGCGCTGGCGGAGGTAATCGCGGCCGAATGGTCGGCGCAGGGCGACACCGTCCATCCCGGGTCCATGCCGATGACCGGCTTCGCCAATGCGACCATCGACCGGGTGCTCCCTGCGCTTGCCGATTTTCGCGCGCAGATCGCGGCGTATAGCGCTTCGGACCTGTTCTGCTATCGCGCAGGCGAGCCGCCCGAGCTGGCCGTCCTCCAGGCGCGGGACTGGGATCCGCTGCTCGATTGGGCGCGGGGCCGTTACGATGTAAGCTTCATCGTCACCGACGGCATCATGCCGGTCGACCAGCCCGTTGCGACTCTCGCGCGCCTCTCCGCGGTCGTCGACGCCATCGATCCCTGGCTGCTCGCGGGGGCAGCGACCCTCACGCAGATCGGCGGCACGCTTGTCGGCATGCTGGCTTATCTCGAGGGAGAGATCGAGGCAGAGGCGCTGTTCGATGCGGCGACGCTCGACGAGCGCTGGCAGGCCGAGCAATGGGGCGAGGACGAGGAGGCCTCGGCGCGGCTTGCCGTCCGCCGCGACGATTTCCTGGCCGCCGCGCGCTATTGTGCGCTGGCTGGGCAGAAATAAGAGCCCAACTCCCCATTCTCCCCGCTGGCATGAGTCACGAACGGTTCTCTTTATCGGTGGGTTGCTCTAAGGCGCCGATATGACCGACGCCGCTATCGAGCTCATCGACCTCTGCAAGACCTATAAGGGCGGCAAGCAAGCCCTCGATAACGTCAATCTGACCGTTCCGCGCGGGCAGATCTACGGCCTGCTCGGTCCCAATGGCGCAGGCAAGTCGACGATCATCAACATCCTTGCGGGCCTGGTGAACAAGACCAGCGGCAGCGCGCGCGTCTGGGGCTTCGACATCGACGAACATACGCGCAACGCCAAGAATTCGATCGGCATCGTCAATCAGGAGATCACCTTCGATCCCTATTTCACGCCGTTCGAGACGCTGGAAATCCAGGCCGGCTATTATGGCGTGCCCAGGGATCGGCGTCACTCGATGGCGTTGCTGGAGGCGGTCCATCTCCAGGACAAGGCGAACGCCTATTCGCGCTCGCTCTCCGGCGGCATGAAACGGCGGCTGATGGTCGCCAAGGCGATGGTCCATTCGCCGCCGATCCTCGTGCTCGACGAGCCAACGGCAGGCGTCGACGTGGAGCTGCGCCAGCAGCTCTGGGCCTATGTGCGCGAACTCAATCGCGGCGGTGTCACCATCGTGCTCACGACCCACTATCTGGAAGAAGCCGAGGAACTCTGCGACCGCATCGCGATCATCAATCATGGCAAGGTCGTCACCGACAAGCCGACGCGCGAGCTGGTGAACATGGCGCAGGAGAAGGTGGTCGAGGTGACGGTCGACCGCGACGTGCCGGACCTGCCCGATCATGACCGCTTCGAGAAGGTCGAGCGCGCCGGCGATCGGATTCTCGCCGTCACCTATATGAAGGACCGCGCCACCGCGGGCGATGTCATCACTCTGATCCAGGGGCAGGGCTTCGGCATCGTCGACGTGAGCACGCGCGATCCGGACCTGGAAGACGTGTTCCTGAAGCTGACGCGGGCGGCCTGATCCTAGCAGCCCCAGTTGCACGCAAACGCCGTCCCCTGTTTCACGGCGGCTACGGACATGGCGCCGCCACAGCCGCCGTCATCGAATTCCTGATATTTCGGCGCGAGCGGAACCTGGACGCCGATGCTCTTCATGACCGCCTGCACCTTGGCGGGTGGTTCGGAAAAGATGAATGTCCGCTGCCCGAAATTGTCGACCCCGATATAGTCGGATTGCTGGCGTTCGATACTGATGAGGCTTAGCCCATGCCAACGCACGCCGGGTGGCATGGGCGCCTTCACCTCGTAGAATTTGCCGCCGGGCTCCACGTCCTTCCTGTCGAAAACCATGCGCTTGGTGGGTATCGAGATGGCGCCCAGCCTAATCTTGGGCGCGGTCGTCCAGCGTCGACTTTTGGCGACCGGGGTTAGCATCGCCTTGAAGATTGCTTCAGTTCGCTCGGAAAAAACGCAATTTTTGACATCGGCAAAGTTCAAGGCTTCAGTCACATCCACGCTCCGTTTTGGTGAAGCGCTTGCACCAGTTAAAGCCATGGCCGCTGCGACGACGAAAATGGATCTCGCGCGCAAGATTCTCTCCCACACTATAGCCCTTAATTTCGGGCTTTCGTGAGTTGTCCGGAAATCATTTTCCAGTGTCAATAAAAGGCGGATTTTTTACGAAAAAGGCCGCCGATCCTGCGACCGACGGCCCCTCCCACAAGTTCGTCCCTCGAGATCAGGCGAAAGCGATGTCGACCTTGCGGCGGCGCATGCTGCTGCCGACGATGCCGATGCCAAGGATCATCATCGCCCAGGTCGGCTCGGCCGGAAGGACCGAATTCGGAATCGCGAACGCTGCCGCAGCACCGGCTGCAAGAACGGCCATCATTGATGTCATACCTTTCACGCGCCGGGCTCGAAGCCCGGCAACGTCCCCACGTCGACAATGGGCTAACACCGGTCGGGAAATGGTTCACGCGCGTTAAGGACGATTGTATCGGCGTTAAGGACGATTCTTCCAGTCGGCGCGCGCATGCATGTCCGTAACGGCGCGGCAGACTTTCATTCGCACCTGGATCGTGCTGATAAGGCGACCGCCATGTTCATCTCCTCCTCTCACGACGTGATCATCATCGGCTCCGGCGCTGCCGGCCTCACCGCTGCGATCAACCTTGCGCAGACGCATACGGTGCTGGTGCTGGCGAAGGGGACGCTCGATTCCGGCTCGACCAGCTGGGCGCAGGGCGGGATTGCCGCCGTGCTCGACGCTGGCGACAGCTTCGAGGCGCATGTCGAGGATACGATGATCGCGGGCGCGGGCCTCAACAACCGCGCCACGGTCGAGTTCGTGGTGTCGGAGGCACCGGCTGCGATCGAACGGCTCGCCCGGCTCGGCGTGCCCTTCAACGACGGCGCGGACTTTGGCGAGCGCTGGCACCTGACCCGCGAGGGTGGCCATTCGCACCGCCGCATCGTCCATGTCGACGACGCGACCGGCGCGGCGGTGCAGCAGGCGTTGGTCAAGGCGGCGCAGGCCAATCCCAACATCACGCTGGTCGAGGACATGGTGGCCATCGACCTCATCACCTCGCGCCATGGCGAGCGCTATTCGGGCGATGGCCATGTCTGGGGGGTCTATGCCTTCAACCGCAAGACCGGCAGCGTGGACGCCTTCGTGGCGCGCGCGACGATCCTTGCGTCAGGCGGCGCCGGCCGCACCTATTTGTTCTCGACCGCACCGCGCGGCGCGACCGGAGACGGCATCGCCATGGCCTGGCGCGCCGGTTGCCGCGTCTCCAACATGGAGATGATGCAGTTCCATCCGACCTGCCTCTACAATCTCGAGGTCAAGAACTTCCTGATCACCGAGGCGATGCGCGGCGAGGGCGGCAAATTGAAGCTGCCCCCCGGCGTGCCCGGTGGCGGCAAGCGGTTCATGGACCGGTTCGACAAGCGCGGCGAGCTTGCCCCCCGCGACATCGTCGCGCGCGCCATCGATCATGAGATCAAGCGCCTCGGCCTCGATTATGTCCATCTCGACATCAGCCATCGCGAGCCGGACTTCATCAAGGAGCATTTCCCGACCATCCATGCGCGCCTGCTCGATCTCGGCATCGACATCACCAAGGAGCCGATCCCGGTGGTCCCGGCGCAGCATTATACCTGTGGCGGCGTGGTCATCGATCTCGACGGCCGCACCGACCTGCCGGGGCTTTATGCCGCGGGCGAAGTGACGGAATCCGGCCTGCATGGCGCCAATCGCCTCGCGTCCAATTCGCTGCTGGAATGCTTCGTCTTCGGCGAAGCGGCCGCCAATCACATCCGCGCCCATTGGGACGCGTTGCCGGCGCCACCCGCGATCCGGGCATGGGACGAAAGCCGCGTGACCGACAGCGACGAGGAGGTCATCGTCCAGCACAACTGGAAGGAAATCCGCCGCTTCATGTGGGACTATGTCGGCATCGTCCGCTCCACCAAGCGGCTCGAACGCGCCCAGCACCGCGCCGACCTGCTGGCGAAGGAAGTGGACGATTATTACGGCAATTTCCGCGTGACTCCGGACCTCATCGAGCTGCGCAACCTGCTGGAGGTTGCTCGCCTCATCATCCGCTCTGCCCTCCACCGCAAGGAGAGCCGCGGCCTGCACTATACGATCGACTATCCCGAGATGCTGCCGACCGCGCAGGATACGGTGCTGGTGCCGTGATCATGCACGAACAATAGATTCCGCGGCGGCAGATGCTCGGGCAACACGACGTCTCGTGCCAGCCCCATACGTGCCAGCAGCCGAATGAAGACATATCCCCAGTCGGATTGGCCGGGATAAAGGCCGATCCGCGCCGAGCCGGGGAAGGCATGGTGATTGTTGTGCCAGGCCTCGCCCATGGTCGGGAGGGCGGCCCAGGGGACGTCATGCGCCTGCACGCCCGCGCCCGCGACGAGCCAGCTTTGCGGCCCGCGCGTGTGCGCCAGATGGCCGATGAACCAGTGGCCGGTCGTCGAGATCATGACGCGTGCGCAGACGCCCCAGATCACCCATCCCCAGCCGCCAAGCGCGAAAAACAGCAGAGCGATCGGCACTTGCTGTGCCATCCATGTCCATTCGAGGAAACGGTAGAATGGATCGCGCCCCGCCGCGCCGAGGTCGAAGACTGGCGGATGTGTGAGCACGAGGTGGCAGTGAATCTGCCACCAGGCGTCGATCAGCATCGGCCGGCGGTGCGCGAGGTAAGGATGGCAGGATTGCCGCTGCGCCCAGTCGCGCATGTCGTGCGTGCGGATCATCCACAGCGGGCCGCCCATGCCGACCGAGGTGCCGATCCAGACCAGCGTCCGCTCCAGCCAGAGCGGTGTCTCGAAGCTGCGATGAATGAGCAGGCGATGGAAGCCGACGCTGTGTCCGAGCAGGAGACCGCCGCCGGTTGTCAGGATGAAGAGCAGGAGGGTGCCGGGTGTTGCGGTCGCCGCGCCGAACAGCAATGTCGCGAGCAGCATCGAGCCATGCCAGAGCGAATGGACCGGGTCCCATCGCACAAGACCCTCGACGGGGCTGGCGCCTTCTGCGGCAACGATAGATCCAACTCTGTCGACTCGGCGCATGACCATTTCTCCCGATTTCGTATTTAGGTAATTAATTAAATAACGATCATATCTTGTCAAGCAGTTCGCTAATTCCTTAATTATTAGGCATGCATAGCGTATTCGATGCCCTTGCTTCTGCGCCCCGCCGCAAGATTCTGGCCTATCTCGCCCATACCGAGCTGAGCGCGGGTGAGATTGCCGCGCGTTTCTCCATGTCGAAGCCGGCGCTGTCCCAGCATCTTTCGATCCTGCAGAATGCCGGCCTCGTGACCAGCGAGAAGCGTGGGCAGTATGTCTTCTACCGATTGGTGCCGGATCATCTCGCCAACACGCTCAACGGCTTCGTTCAAGAGGTCTGTCCAGTGTCGCGGCCATTAAAGGCGGAAAGCGCCAGGATCGCGGACGACAAGAAAAAGGACGCGAAGGCCGAGCCTCGCGCCCCTCAGGATAAGGTGGACTGATCGCGCTGGATCAGCGCACGCACGCTGCGATGATCGCAACGGCAGTCCCCCAGAACAGTAGCATCGCGGGCATGATCAGCACCTGCACCATCGCACCTTCGGCACTGACATGGCCGGTCAGGCATTCGAAGCCCTCGCGGATAAAAGTCGCCCAGACCGGCGGCTTGCCGGGGGCAGGCGCGGCAACTTTGGCCCAGAGTGCGGGGGTGCCGAAGCCGGCCACGACGAAGATCACGAAGATGGCGACCGGGATTGCCATGTCGGCATCGGCGAAGGCTGCCGCCATGATCGCGATATAGGCGATGTAGGCGCCGAAGGTCAGTGCGAAGAGCGCCGGATGAAGGTCGAACGTGCGTCCATATTCGCCGCGGTGCGGCATCTGCACGGCCTTGGCCTGCGCAAATTGTTCGGTGGGGAATTGCATGCTCATGGCCGTTCTCCATTGCTTGGCGTGAGCATGGGCTAGGCCGAGTCCGGCGCTGCGACATTGATTCCCGTCAAAGAGTCATCCTCATCGAATTTCGTCGCGCGTTCCGTCATTTACCGCTCATCCGACTCGGTTCGTCGCAATATGGAATCCGCGTGTCGCACGAAGCTTGCGCGTATTTTTCGACTGTTAACTCTCCTTGGCGCAGAACAAGCATATGGACAGGGTCGCTTTCACCTTGCGCCGCAAGGCGCCCCGAGCCTCCAGGGCGCGCCGCGTCCTTGTGGGCGGCGCGGCGTTCCTGTGCATGGCCACCGCCCTGGCGGTCCCGATGATGCGGACCTCCGGCGTCGAGGCACGCGGCTATGAAGCGACGCCGACGCGCGCCGCCTCGGCCTACGCCGCACCCCAGATCGTCTCCATGCCGACGCTCGCGCCGCAGCAGGTCCAGCCCGGCAGCCCGGCGCTCGCGGCTCTCATCCAGTCGCTCGGTGCCCAGTTCGCCGGTCGCGTCGGCATTGCGGTGCAGTCGGTCGACCAGGGCTGGGCGGTCGATTTCAACGGCAGCCAGCTTTTCCCGCAGCAGAGCGTGTCCAAGCTCTGGGTGGCGATGACCATGTTCGACGCGATCGACCGCGGCAAGGTCACGCTGTCCACGCCGGTCACGATCCGCACCGAGGACTTGACACTGTTCCACCAGCCCGTCGCTGCGATGGTCAAGGGCGCCGGCTATCAGACGACGCTGTCGGACCTCTTCACCCGGGCGATGACACAGAGCGACAACACCGCGAACGATTCGGTGCTGCGCACGGTCGGCGGTCCTGACGCCGTGCGTGGTTTCCTGGCGCGGCGTTTCGTTTCCAATGTCCGCTTCGGCCCGGGCGAGCGGCTGCTGCAAAGCCAGACCGCCGGCATCACCTGGTCGCAGGACATGGCGCTCGGCCGCCGCTTCTATTCCGTCCGCAACGCATTGCCGCTGGCGGAGCGTGAACGGGCACTCAACGCCTATGCCGCCGATCCGATCGACGGCGCATCGCCGCTCGCCATCGTCGGCGCGCTCGCCAAGCTGAAGCGCGGGCAGATGCTGTCGCCGACCTCGACTGCGCTCCTGCTCGAGACGATGGGCGAGGCCCATACCGGTCCCAATCGCATCAAGGGGGGCGTGCCGGCCGGGTGGAGCTATGCGCACAAGACCGGCACGGGCCAGGAACTCGGCGCTCGTCAGGTCGGCTATAACGATGTCGGCATCATGACGGCGCCAGACGGCTCCTCTTATGCCGTTGCCATCATGATCGGCGACACGCGCCTGCCCATTCCCAAGCGTTGGGAACTGATGCAGTCCGTCGCGCGCGCTGTTGCGGCGCTTCACCAGCCGCAGCCGCTGGGCGGCGGCACGGTGGCGACAAGCTACGCGCGCTGACGCGCAAGATTGACCCGCACCGGGTCGTCACCTATCCGCTGAGCGCATGGCTCCGGCTCCTCGCATTGCGCCCAAGCTCGCTGTCGTGACCGTCAATTACCGGACGGCGGACCTGGCCATTCGCTGCGTCGAGGCGCTGGCCGCCGAACGCGAGACGGCAGGGCCGTTCGACCTTTTCATCGTGGACGGCAATTCCGGCGACGGTTCGGTGGAAAAGCTCGCCGCGCATTTCGGGCAGCCGCCATGGTCGGATTGGGTCACGGTGCTGCCCCTCGCCCTCAATGGCGGTTTCGGCTGGGCGAACAACCAGGCGATGCTGCGCCTCCTGCAGCGTGACGACCCGCCAGACTATATCCATCTCATCAATCCCGACGCGATCGTCGAGCCGGGCGCCATCGCGGCCTTGCTCTCGGTCATCGAAAGCGATCCGAAGATCGGCGGAGTGGGGAGCCAGTTGCTCGAGCCGGATGGCCGCATTGCCGGGTCCGCTTTTCGTTTCCCGTCGCCGGGCCGCGAGTTCCTGCACGGCGTCGGTCTCGGCCGGCTTGGCGCGTGGATCGGCGTCAAGCCGATACTGATGGAATTCGCCGCACCCGGGCCGGCGGAATGGATCACCGGCGCCAGCATGATGTTTCGCAGCACGGCGCTGCGCCAGGCCGGCCTCTTCGACGATGGTTTCTTCCTCTATTTCGAGGAGGTCGAACTGATGCACCGCCTGACCGATGCCGGTTGGGCGCTCTGGTCCGTCCCGGCCAGCCGGGTCACGCACATCGGTGGCGCCGCGACCGGCGTCGCGAGCGGTATCCAGGCTGCCGTGCGTCCGCTCCCGGCCTATCGCTATGAAGCACGGCGGCGTTATTTCGTGCGTGCCAACGGCATCGCGGGCCTTGTCGCCGCAAATCTGGCCTGGCTCGCCGGCAGGCTCATCGGTTTTCCGGTTCGGCTGCTGCGCGGCAAGGCTGATCCGGCGCCGCCGCGCGAGTTCTCGATGATGTTGCGGCACAGTTTCTGGCCGTCGCGCCGTGACGCGCGGGCTTCAATCCCGCGCTGGGACGAGCCGCCGGGCCGGCCACCGGCGTGGCTGGCGAAGTAACGCCGCCGCTCATTGATTCGCTGTCCTATCGAGGCTATACGCGCGGCCTGACGATTGGCGGCCTCGCACGGGCCGCCTTTTTCCGTTTCTAAGCGCCGTGCGAGAAAGGAGCCTTCCCCATGTCGACAAAGTCGATCACCCCGCTCATGCCCGTTTACCCCCGGTGCGATGTGCGTCCGGTGCGCGGTGAAGGCTGTCATCTGATCGGCGAGCGCGGCGAGCGCTATCTTGATTTCGCGGCGGGCATCGCCGTCAACGCGCTGGGCCACGGCCACCCGCATCTCGTGAAGGCGATCGCCGATCAGGCCGCGACGCTCATGCATGTCTCCAATCTCTACGGTTCGCCGCAGGGGGAGGCGCTCGCGCAGCGCATCGTCGATAACAGCTTTGCCGACACGGTGTTCTTCACGAACAGCGGCGCGGAAGCGGTGGAATGCGCGATCAAGACCGCGCGGCGCCACCATTATGCCAATGGCAACCCGCAGCGGCACAAGCTCATCACCTTCAAGAATGCGTTCCATGGCCGCACGCTCGGCGCCATTTCGGCGACCGATCAACCCAAGATGCGCGACGGGTTCGAGCCGCTGCTGCCCGGCTTCGATTATGTGACGTTCAACGATCTCGACGCCGCGCTGGCGCTGATCGACGAGAACACCGCCGGCTTCCTGGTCGAGACGGTGCAGGGCGAGGGCGGTCTCCAGGCCGGTACGCCGGACTTCATCCAGGGCCTGCGCAAGGCCTGCGACGAGCATGGTCTGCTGCTGGTGCTGGACGAGGTGCAGTGCGGCTATGGCCGCACCGGCAAGTTCTTCGCCTATGAGCATTACGGCGTGAAGCCGGATATCGTCGCGGTCGCCAAGGGCATCGGCGCCGGCTTTCCGCTCGGCGCCTGCCTAGCCACCGAAGACGCCGCCAAGGGCATGGTCTTCGGCACGCATGGCTCGACCTATGGCGGCAATCCGCTCGCCATGGCCGCCGGCAATGCCGTGCTCGACGTCATGCTGGAACCTGGCTTTTTCGAGGGTGTCGCGGCGAAGGGCGAGCGGCTGCGCGGCGCGCTCGAGCAGCTCATCCCCAACCACGACCATGTGTTCGAGGAGATACGCGGTCTGGGCCTCATGCTCGGCATCAAGCTGAAGCCCGACGTCGACGCGCGCAATTTCGTGGCGCATCTGCGCGACAATCACGGGCTGCTCACTGTGTCGGCCGGCGAGAACGTCGTGCGCATCCTGCCGCCACTGGTCATCGAGGAAGGCCATATCGCCGAAGCGATCGAGAAGCTCTCCGCAGGCGCGGCGAGCTTCAAGGTGGCGGAGACGGCCTGATGACGCGGATGAGGGCTATCGGCCTCGCACTGGCAGTGGGCGGTGGCCTGCTGCTGGCGGCGTGCCTGGTCCTCATCTTCTTCTATCCATCCCTGACGGGCGTGGGCCTTACGATGGCTGTCACGTCGCGGCTCGGTTTCGCCGGCATATCGGGTTTCGCCCTGCTGGCATCCGGCCTGCGGATCATGGGCAATAGCGGGACGAACTGATGCGGCACTTCCTCAATCTCACGGATGCGGGCGGCGATGCCATCGCCGCGATGATCAACGACGCGATGGACCGCAAGGCCGCGCGCGCGGGCATGCCGAAGGGCGCGGCGGACAAGGACGCACCGCTGGCCGGGCGGACGCTTGCCATGATCTTCGAGAAGAACTCGACCCGCACCCGCGTCTCGTTCGACATGGCGATCCGGCAGCTCGGCGGCACTTCGCTCATTCTCGACGCCGGCACCACCCAGCTCGGCCGCGGTGAGACGATCGCGGATACGGCGCGCGTGCTCTCGCGCATGGTCGACGCGATCATGATCCGCACCGACGATCACGCCAAGATCGAGGAACTGGCAAAACATGCCGATGTCCCGGTCATCAACGGCCTGACCGACTATTCGCACCCCTGCCAGATCGTCGCCGATCTGCAGACCGTGGTCGAGCACGGTCTTGCGCTGCCCGGCAGCAAATGGGCCTGGATGGGCGACGGCAACAATGTGTTGACCTCGATCATGGAGGCGGCCGGCCTCATGCATTTCGATATGGTCGCTGCCTGCCCGCAGGGCTTCCAGCCGGAGGATGAAGCCGTTGCGCTCGGCAAGGGCCGTGCCCGCGTCGTTGCCGATCCGCGTGAGGCGGCGGCGGGCGCGGACATCATCGTCACCGATACATGGATTTCGATGGGCCAGGCCGGCGGCGAGGCGAAGCTCAAGGCGATGATGCCCTATCAGGTGACCGCTGCCCTCATGGCGCAGGCCAAGCCGGGCGCGAAATTCCTGCACTGCCTGCCGGCGCACCGCGACGAGGAGGTGACCGCCGATGTCATCGACGGTCCGCAGTCGCTGATCTGGGATGAGGCCGAGAACCGCCTGCACGCGCAGAAGTCCGTGCTGCTCTGGTGTTTCGGCAAGCTGGGCTGACATTCGGGTTCGCCGCGCCTATCTAGGCGCCGTGACCCATCCCGCTTCCCCGCTCCCCCTCGACACGATCCTCGGCTTCACCATTCCGGCACGGCATGTACGCGGCCGTCTCGTGCGCCTGGGGCCGGTGCTCGACGACGTCCTGTCCGCTCATAGCTATCCGCCGGTGATCGAGCGGCTGGTCGCGGAGGCTCTGGTGCTTGCCGCGCTTCTGGGCTCTACGCTCAAGGACGAGGCCGGCCAACTGACGCTGCAGGCGCAGACCGAGCAAGGCGTCGTTTCGCTGCTCGTCGCCGACTATAAGGGCGGTGCTGTCCGCGGCTATGCCCAGTTCGATGCTGACCGACTCGCCGAACTCGGCGAGGACCCGACGCTGTTCGGCCTGTTCGGCAAGGGCTTCCTGGCTCTCACCTTCGACCTCGCGACCACCGGCGAGCGCTACCAGGGCATCGTGCCGCTGGAGGGCGCCAGCCTCGCCGCAGCGGCCGATCATTATTTCGCGCAATCCGAGCAGATCCCGAGCCATTGCCACATCACCGTGCGCCACGACCCGGGCGAGGGCTGCCTCGCGGCGGGCCTGCTGCTGCAACATCTGCCCGAAGGCGAGGTCGGCCGCGAGCGGCTGCATGTGCGGCACGATCATCCCGACTGGGAGCATGTCTCGATCATGGCGCAGACGCTCACCGACGCCGAGCTTACCGATGCAGACCTGCCGATGAGCGACATCGCCTGGCGGCTCTTCCATGAGGATGGCGAGATTCGCGTGCTCGAGCCGCAATCGATCAGCAAGGGTTGCCGCTGCGAGCTCGGCCATATCCGTAGCGTGCTCAGCCGCTTTGCGGAGCGTGAACGAGTCGACATGGCGGACGAGGCCGGCATCATTGCCGTCGATTGCGCGTTCTGCTCGCGCATTTTCCCGATCTCTCTTGCCGAACTTTCCGCCGCGGAGTGAGACACTTCACGTCCGAGAGGCGCCGTGTGTTCAGTAAGATTCACATTTTGCCATATGTGTTGCCTGGCGACATGTGTAGTCTTTCGCACTCTGCCGGACGCGGCGGGTCGGAACAGGCGGGATTTGAAGCATGATGCGTTGGGAAGGAGCGGCTGGCTTTGCCGCGCTGGTGCTGCTCGGCATCGGCGCCGAAGCGCCTGCCCAGGCCCCCGCACCCACAGCGCTCGGCTCGCTCGAAACCGGCCTTTGGGAGTTCAGGGAGATCGGCCGCACGTCGCAGCCGACGCGGCTTTGCGTCACCGACTTGCGCCAGCTTCTCCAGCCGCTGCAGCCGACGCCGGTTTGCAAGCAGTTCACGACTGAAAACGCGGGCGATTATGCCGCCGTCTCTTATGATTGCGCGGCGCGGGGCCAGGGCCGTACCTCGCTGCGGGTCGAAACCGCGCGGCTGGTCCAGATCGATTCGCAGGGCATTTCCGGCGGCCGGCCCTTCGCGGTCCGCTACGAGGCGCGCCGCCTCGGCACCTGCACCGCCGCTCTTCGCTAAGGCTGCGTCGCGGCTCGGCTCTGGCGCATGGGGCAGTTTTGGGCTAGCGGCGCCCGATGTCGACTTCACCTGTAATCCTCGATGAAACGCTTGCGGTCGTGCTGCTGTCCGGTGGCCTCGATTCCATGGTCGCAGGCGGACTCGCGCGCGAAGCGGGCGATCGGCTGGTCGCGCTCACGATCGATTATGGCCAGCGTCATCGGATCGAGATCGAGGCGGCGCGGCGCGTCGCGGCGGCGCTTGACGTCGAGCGCCATATCGAGCTGCCGATCGATCTTTCCGCTTTCGGCGGCTCGTCGCTCACGCAGCTGGACTTGGCTGTCCGCAAGGACGGTGTCGAGGAGGGCATTCCCAACACCTATGTGCCGGGCCGCAACATCGTCTTCCTGGCGCTCACACTCTCTCTCGCCGAAGCCTCCGGCGCGCGCCGCATCTATATCGGCGTCAACTCACTCGATTATTCTGGCTATCCTGACTGCCGGCCCGACTTCATCGCCGCGTTTCAGCATATGGCCGCGCTCGGTACGAAATCCGGCGTCGAGGGCCGCGGGGTGCGCATCTGCGCGCCGCTGCAATATATGACCAAGGCGGACATCGCGAAGGAAGCGGCGCGGCTCGGCCTCGACGCGGGCATGAGCTGGTCCTGCTACGATCCGACGCCCGAGGGATTGCATTGCGGCCATTGCGACAGCTGCCGCTTGCGCTCGAAAGGCTTCGAGGAAGCGGGTCTCGCCGATCCGACGCGCTACGCCGCGCGCTCCTGACGATGAGCTATGCCGTCAAGGAGATGTTCCTGACCCTGCAGGGGGAGGGCATGAAGGCCGGACGCCGCGCCGTCTTCCTGCGCTTTGCCGGCTGCAATCTCTGGTCTGGGCGCGAGGCGGACCGCGCAAGTGCCATCTGCCGGTTTTGCGATACGGATTTCGTCGGCACGGACGGCGAGAATGGCGGCAAGTTCGCCGATGCCGTGTCGTTGGCGCAGGCTGTGGCGACGCTGTGGGATAATGGGAGCGCCGAGCGCTTCGTGGTCATCACCGGCGGCGAGCCGATGCTTCAGCTCGATGCGGCGCTGGTCGAGGCGCTGCACGGCGCCGGTTTCGAGATCGCGGTCGAGAGCAACGGCACGCTGCCTGCGACGCCCGGCATCGACTGGCTCTGCATCAGTCCCAAGGCCGGAAGCGATATCGTGCAGCGCGCGGGCAACGAGCTCAAGCTGGTCTGGCCGCAGGCGGGCATCGATCCTGCCGAGTTGCTCGGCTGGGATTTCGGCGCCCATCTCGTCCAGCCCATGGATTGCGGCAACGAGGCCGATAATCAGGCCGCGCAGGACGCCGCAATCGCGCTGGTCATGGCCGATCCGCGCTGGCGCCTCACGCTCCAGACGCACAAGCTGCTCGGCCTGAAATAGCTATTCGCTGGGGACGGCCTCGGCGTCGGCCGCGGGCTTTTCCGTGCCTGGCGTCTTGGGTGCGGGCGCGGCGCCGTTTCCTGCGCCATTGCCGGTGCCCACGCCATTGGTGCGCACGGCGTCCAGATCGGTCATCTCGTCATTGGTCGTGCCGTCGACCACTTCCATGTCGCGCATCTCGACGACATTGCTCGTCGCGGTCTTCTTCTGCCCGCAGCCCGCAACCAGCAACGTTCCCGCTGCCAGCACGATCAGCCCTGAGCCCCTCAGATATGCGCGTCCCGACATTCCGTTCTCCCTCGCGCGGCCGGTCGTCCCGATGTGGACCACCCCCTTATCCAGCCACCAAGTTCCCATACTTAGGGTTAGCGTCCATTCACCTCAAGCGCCGATTGCCCGCAGCATCGCCGGAGCGTGGGCCAGGAGCGCCGCGTCGAGCGCAGCCATGTCATTGTTTTTGTCCAGTGCCGCGAGGCTGGTGACGCCGAGATCGCCAATCCCGCACGGCACGATGCCACCATAATGGGACAGGTCCGGGGCCACGTTGATCGACAGGCCATGCATCGTGACCCACTTGCGCACGCGCACGCCGATCGCGCCGATCTTGGCTTCGGCGCCGCCCGGTCCCGGTCCGCGCGTCCAGATACCGATGCGACCGTCCGCCGTCCAGCTCTCCACGCCGAGATCGGCCAGCGCGGCGATCGTCCAATGTTCGAGCGCCTGCACGAAGCGGCGGATATCGCGCCCGCGCGCGCCGAGGTCGACGTTCAGATAGACGATGCGCTGCCCGGGCCCATGATAGGTATATTGGCCACCTCGCCCGGTCTCGTGCACCGGAAAGCGTGCGTCGATGAGGTCGCAGGCCTTCGCGCTGGTGCCGGCGGTGTAGAGCGGGGGATGTTCGAGGAGCCAGATGCGCTCGCCGGCGCCGTCATTCGCGATGGCGGCGGCGCGGCTTTCCATCTCTGCCAAGGCGGCATCATAATCCGTCAATCCGGCGTCGATGCGCCATTCGACGCCGTCGAGCGTTACGGGAACCTGAGTGGGTTGGGCGCTGACCCCTGGTCGAGACATATGCTGCGACATGGGCTGCGTCGGCCCGCTTGGCAAGCAGTGCCCAAATTGCCGGCCCTGGGTGCTGGCCATGGCCCGAGATTTTGCCTATCGCTTGGGGCATCAACGGAGTGACTGTGTGAGCAAGATCGATCTCAATCGGGTCTGGGACGACGCGAGGGCCATGGGAGCCGCCAACAAGGATTTGCTGGCCGCGATCTCGGGCATGTTCGTGCTCCTGCCCAGCGTGGTGGGCGGCATATTGATGAAGGTGCCCGAAGCGCCGCCCAAGGATCTGCCCCAGGAGCAGATGCTCCGCCTCGCATTGCAGGTCTATACCGATAATTGGGCGGTTCTGTTGGGGCTCAGCCTGGCCGTCTCGTTCGCTCTGCTGACCATGCTGGTCCTGCTGCTCCGGCCCGAACGCCTGACCGTCGGCGAATCGTTGAAGGCGGCCTTGTTGCTCATCCCCGGCTATTTCGTCGCGAACATGGTGCAGGGGATCGCCTTCGGCATCGGCGTCATCCTGTTCGTCCTGCCCGGCCTGTACGTCATTGCGCGGTTCTGCCTGATCGCGCCGGTCGCGGCTGCCGAGCAGCGCGGCAATCCGATCGAACAGCTTCGGCGGAGTTGGGCTCTCACCAGCGGCAATGGCTGGCGAATCATGCTCATGCTGGTGGTGCTCTATGTCACCGCCGAGATCATCAGCCTCGTGGCGACCACGCTGGTCGGGCTGGTCGGCGAACTGGTGTTGTCCAAGGATCTGGCCACGCTGGTCGTCAGCATCGTCTCGGGTCTGGTCACGGCGGGCCTGGCCGCGTTTCTGGCGCTCCTGTCGGCCGCCATCTATCGCGCCGCGACGGAACCAGCACCCTCGCCTTGGCTGCCCGGGGCGAACGGCTGACCCGGATTATCAGCCCCACGTCACGCGGGGCGGCAGGCTCATCAGGATCGCGTCGATATTGCCGCCGGTCTTGAGGCCGAACAGCGTCCCGCGGTCATAGACGAGGTTGAACTCGACATAACGGCTGCGCCATTCGAGTAGATGCGCTTCCTCGGCCGGCGTCCAGGGCAGGCCCATGCGGCGACGCACGATGCGCGGAAAAATGTCGAGAAAGGCTTCGCCGACCGCGCGGGTGAAGGCGAAATTGGCGTCGAACGCGCTATCGTCAGCGCATTCGAGATGATCGTAGAAAATGCCGCCGACGCCGCGATGCACCTGGCGGTGCGGAATGTAGAAATAATCGTCCGCCCATTTCGAGAAGCGGTCGTAATAATCAGCGCCGTGGGCATCGCAGGCCGCCTTGAACGCGCCGTGGAAGTCGGCCTTGTCTTCTTCATAGGGCATTGGCGGATTGAGGTCGGCGCCGCCGCCGAACCAGCGCTTGGTCGTGACGAGGAATCGCGTGTTCATGTGCACGGCGGGAACATGCGGATTGGCCATGTGTGCGACCAGACTGATTCCCGTCGCGAAAAACGCGGGATTGTCTTCCGCGCCGTTGATCGTCCTGGCGAACTCGGGCGCGAAGGCGCCGCCCACGGTCGAGACGTTCACGCCGACCTTTTCGAAGACCTTGCCTTTCATGACGCCGCGCGTGCCGCCACCGCCGCCGCCCTGCTCGATCGGACCTTCGCTCTGGCCGTCGCTCTCGCGCCACCAGCTCAGATAGTCGAACGACGCATCGCTGCCCGCCTCGCGCTCGATCGCCTCGAACTCGGCGCAGATCCTGTCGCGCAGGCTCTCGAACCAGGCGCGCGCGGCCTGTTGCTGATCGTCGAGGGCGGGGCGAATCTCGGTCGTCATGTCAGTCATCAATTGCCTTTGCGGGCCTCATGGCGGCGCTCCAGCAGCGGCTGGAGCAGTGCGTGAATGTCGTTGGCACAGATGGCCAGGCCCTCGACGTTTGCATTGACGATGGTCAAATTCGAAAGATCGACGTGGAATTCGGTGCCGCCCATGCGCTGATTCTCGATATGTTGGCTCATGAAAGCCTCCTCGCGCGTGCGGTCAGGCCGGGAACATGCCCGTCTGGCGCATCGCTTCACCGAGTGCGATGCCCGATGCGACCGCGAGGTTCAAGGACCGGAAGCCCTGCGCCATCGGAATCCGCACGCGCAGGTCCGCGCGGTCGTGCAATTCCGGCGGCAAGCCTGCGCTCTCGCGGCCCATGAGCAGGATGTCGCCGGCCTGGAACCGGACGTCGTAGAGGGACGCCTCACCGCCGCTGGTCAATGCGATCAGCCGCGCCCCGTTTCCCAGCCGTTCTGCCGCAAAGGCCTCGAAATCAATGTGGCGCGTCACGTCGACATGCCGGCCATAGTCCATGGCGGCGCGTTTCAGCTGTGTGTCGGACGCCGGAAAGCCGCAGGGCAGGATGATATCGACGCCGACCTGCCAGCACGCTCCGAGCCGCAGGATCGTGCCGACATTGCCGGCGATGTCGGGCTGATAGAGGGCAATGCGCATGGGCGCTCTGCTAGCCGGAATTCAGGCCTGCGGCGAGGCCCGTCGCATATGCGTCAAAAAAGCGCCGCGCCTGCGAAAATTCGAGGTTGGCAAATCGCGGCCAAGGGCGCTATCAGGCGCCCGGACGCGCCGGGGGGTTCTCGGCGCGCGGTGTGTCGCATCGTCTCAGGGGGCGCGCGGTTTTTCCTTTCAGGAAGCCACGCTGCAAGCCAGCGAGAAGGATCCCAGCGGCCGCCGTACGGGGTTGAGCTTGGCGGCCGTCATTCGTGCCGCCGGGTATAAGGAGGCTAGGCAAAGCGCATGGCGACAGAAGTGCAAGGAGCAGAAGCGGTGAATGGAGAAGGCGAGGGCATCCGTCGCCGCGACTTCATCAATGTCGCCGCCGTGAGCTTCGCGGGTGTCGGCGGCCTCGCCGTTCTGGCGCCGCTGATCTCGCAGATGAATCCGAGCGCCGACGTGCTCGCACAGGCCACCACCGAGGTCGACCTTTCGGCGATCGCGCCGGGCCAGGCCGTCAAGGCCGTGTTCCGTTCGCAGCCGCTGTTCGTGCGGCATCTGACGCCGGCGGAGATCGCCGCTGCCGACAAGGTCGATGCGTCGACGCTGCGCGATCCGCAGACGCTGGAAGAGCGCACCGTGGACGGCAAGACACAGTGGCTGGTGACCATGGGCGTCTGCACCCATCTGGGCTGCGTGCCGCTGGGCGCAGCCGAGGGCGAAGTCCGTGGCGAATATGGCGGCTATTTCTGCCCCTGCCATGGCTCGGTCTACGATACGGCCGCTCGCATTCGTAAGGGCCCGGCGCCCAAGAACCTCGAGGTGCCGAAGTACAAGTACACCTCCGAAACCGCCATTCTCGTAGGCTGAGGACCAAGATAATGAGCTTTCCCTGGGCTGAGCATTACGAACCCAAGCATCCGGTGATGAAGTGGGTCGACGAGCGGCTTCCGCTTCCCCGCCTCGTCTTCAATGCAGTCGGCGCCGGTTATCCGGTCCCGCGCAATCTCAACTATTTCTGGAACTTCGGTGTCCTCGCCGGCCTGGCGCTGACCATCCAGCTGGTCACCGGCATCGTTCTCGCCATGCATTATGCCGCGAGCGCCGGCGTCGCCTTCGATTCGGTCGAGCATATCATGCGCGACGTGAATTCGGGCTGGCTGCTGCGCTATGCGCACGCCAACGGCGCTAGCTTCTTCTTCATCGTGGTCTACATCCACATTTTCCGCGGCATTTATTATTCGAGCTACAAGGCGCCGCGCGAGATGGTGTGGTTGCTGGGCGTGGTCATCTTCCTGCTGATGATGGCGACCGCCTTCATGGGCTATGTCCTTCCCTGGGGCCAGATGAGCTTCTGGGGCGCACAGGTGATCACCAACCTGTTCAGCGCCATTCCGCTGATCGGCGACACGCTGCACACCTGGCTGCTGGGCGGTTTCGCGCCCGGCGACGCGGCGCTCAACCGCTTCTTCTCGCTGCACTATCTGCTGCCGTTCGTGATCGCGGGCGTCATCATCATGCACATCTGGGCGCTGCACATTCCCGGCTCGTCGACCCACTTCATCACCGGATGCTTGGGTTCGTAATGC
>JAGIAZ010000030.1 GCA_017744605.1 Sphingobium sp.
CCTATAGGGCTCGCCTGCCTTGCCGGCACAGCGATGTGTCGGTTCCGGTCGGGGAATAGCTCAGCCTGGTAGAGCACTGTCTTCGGGAGGCAGGGGCCGGAGGTTCGAATCCTCTTTCCCCGACCATTTTCTTCTAAACGCGTCCCTCGGGAGCCACCCACATGGGTTTCAAATGCGGGATCGTCGGGCTGCCCAATGTGGGCAAGTCGACGCTGTTCAACGCGCTCACCGAGACGCAGGCGGCGCAGGCGGCCAACTATCCGTTCTGCACGATCGAGCCCAATGTCGGACAGGTCGCGGTTCCGGATTCGCGGCTCGACAAGCTTGCAGCCGTCGCCGGCAGCCAGAAGATCATCCCGACCCAGCTCGCCTTCGTCGATATTGCCGGCCTCGTGCGTGGCGCGTCGCAGGGCGAAGGTCTTGGCAATCAGTTCCTCGGCAATATTCGCGAGGTGGACGCCATCGTCCATGTGCTGCGCTGCTTCGAGAATGACGACATCCAGCATGTCGACAATCGCGTCGATCCCGTTGCGGACGCGGAGACCGTCGAGACCGAGCTGATGCTTGCCGATCTCGAAAGCCTCGAGAAGCGCGTGCCCGCCCTCGCCAAGCGAGCGACCGGCGGCGACAAGGAAGCCAAGATCGGCGCGACGGTGCTCGGCAAGGCGCTCGACCTGCTGCGCGAGGGCAAGCCGGCGCGCCTCACCGTCCTCAACGATGTCGAGGAAGAGCGCATCTTTAGCCAGGCGCAGCTGCTCACCTCCAAGCCCGTGCTCTATGTCTGCAATGTCGAGGAAGACGCCGCGGCTGACGGCAATATCTTCAGCGCACGCGTGTTCGAAAAGGCGAAGGCCGAAGGCGCGCAGGCCGTGATCGTCTCGGCCGCTATCGAAGCCGATATCGTCACGATGGCGCCGGAAGAGCGGACCGAATTTCTCGAAGCCATGGGCCTGCATGAAGCCGGCCTCGCCCGGATCATCCGCGCCGGCTACGACCTCCTGCACCTCATCACCTTCTTCACGGTCGGACCCAAGGAAGCCCGCGCCTGGACCGTGCACAAGGGCGCAGCGGCGCCCGAAGCCGCCGGCGAAATCCACAGCGATTTCCAGAAGGGCTTCATCCGCGCCGAAACCATCGCCTATGACGATTATGTGACGCTCGGCGGCGAAGCCCGGGCTCGCGAGGCAGGCAAGCTCCGCGCCGAAGGCAAGACCTATGTCGTGCAGGACGGCGACGTCATGCACTTCCTGCACAGCTGAAGCGCCGAAGGATCAGCGCGGATCGAACGCGCTGAGCACCGGGCACGGCCCCTGTTTCGTGCGCTCGCATTGCCCCGCAAGGCGCTCAAGGGCATCTCGCGCACGGGTCAACTGCGTAATCTCCATGTCGAGCGCGGTGATCCGCTGACGCGCCACGCGCCTGACCCCGGCCCGATCATCGCTTTCCTCCAGCTGAAGCAACTGCGCGATCTCCTTGAGCGAGAAGCCGGCGGCCTGTGCTCCGCGAATGAAATTGAGCCGGTGCACGTCGCGTTCGCCATAATGGCGGATGCCCGCCCCTGAACGGCCGATCTGCGGCGGGCGCGGCATCAGGCCCTGCCGCTGATAATAGCGCACCGTCTCGACGCCCACGCCCCCTGCTCGCGCCAGTTCCGAAACCGTAAGGCCCGCCATATGTTGACTCCGTACCATGGTCCGCAGGCTATAGCGGCAAGCGGACGACGAATCACGCGTCGAACCAAGAGGATTTCCGCGAATGTCCCGCACGGCCGAACTCTACCGCATGGTCATGCCCGACCATATCTGCCCTTATGGTCTCAAGGCGCGGCATCTGCTGAAGGCCGAGGGCTTCACGGTGCACGACCATTGGCTGCGCACGCGCGCCGAGACGGACGCTTTCAAGGCCGAGCACGGTGTCAAGACGACGCCGCAGACCTTCATCGATGGCCAGCGGATCGGCGGCTATGACGATTTGCGCCGGCATTTCGGCAGGCCCGTCGCGGAGCCCGGCCAGACCAGCTACACGCCGGTCATCGCACTGTTCGCCATGACGGCCCTCATGGCGCTTGCCGTCAGCGCGGCCACTATGGGCACGCCCTTCACGGTCATGGCGGTGGAGTGGTTCATCTCCTTCTCCATGTGCGTGCTCGCGCTGCTGAAACTCCAGGACATCGAGCGCTTCTCGACGATGTTCCTGAACTATGACCTGCTCGCGCGGCGCTGGGTGCCCTATGGCTATGTCTATCCGTTCGCCGAGGGGCTAGCGGGCATCCTCATGACGGCACACGCCCTGAACTGGATCTCGGTCCCCCTCGCCGCCTTCATCGGCACGGTCGGTGCGGTGTCGGTGTTCAAGGCCGTCTATATCGACAGGCGCGAGCTCAAATGCGCCTGCGTCGGCGGCAACAGCAATGTGCCGCTCGGTTTCGTCTCGCTGACGGAGAATGTGATGATGGTCGCCATGGCGATCTGGATGGCAGCCACCTGATGTGCGATAATCGCTTTGTGACGCGGCTGTTTCGCATTCTCCTGGCGCTGCTGCTGGCTCTGCCTGCGGCGCAGGGATCGTCACACCTTCCAAATACCGAGCACAGTCACGCCATGACGCATGACATGGCTGGGCATCATCACGGGCACGGCAAGCCTTCACCCGTGCAGACGGCTCATCATGACTGCATCGGCTGCATCGCCCCGATCGACATTCGCCTGTACAGGCCTGTCAGTGCGCCGATCCTTGGAAGGACGCACGACGAACGGCCGGCCGATACGGCTTTTCTTCTCGCTCGCAATGCCGCGCCAGAACCGCCTCCACCTCGAGCCCGCGTCTGAACTTCGCTCGCTTTTCGAACTTCAGACGGGATCAAATCAATGAAGACAGTAACGATAGCGCTCGCGAGCCTGCTCGCGGGGACTGCGGCGTCGGGCCAAGCCCAGACGACCGATCACGACATGGCCGACATGCCGGGCATGGACCACAGCAAGATGGATCATGGCCAGATGGACCCGAACATGCCCGGGATGGACCATTCGGCAATGCCAGGCATGGATCATGGCGGGACGAACAGGTCCGTGATCAGCCAGCTGACCAAATTCTATTTCGGCCCCTGTCCGCGCACCGAAGCAGCTGCATCGACGGGGTCAGGCGAAAACGCGGACGAATGCACCAGCTTTCCCAGCTTTGCCGAAGGCTCCGGCACTGCGCGCCTTCCCGGCGCGGAAGGAGAGATGCGCGGCCTGCACATACCGGCCGGAGACTGGATGGTGATGGCGCACGGCTATGTGACCGGCACCTACACCGACCACAAGGGGCCGCGCGGCGACGATCTCTTCTACTCGACCTCGATGCTGATGCTCTCGGGCGAGCGAGAGACAGGTTGGGGCCGGGTACAGCTGCGATCCATGATGAGCCTCGAACCGACCCTATCGGCGCGCGGTTATCCCAACCTGTTCGCGACCGGCGAGACCGCTGGCGGCGTGCCGCTGGTCGATCGGCAGCATCCCCACGACCTGTTCATGGAACTGAGCGCGCGCGTCGATGTCAATATCGGGGAGAAGGCCAGCCTGTTCCTCTACGGTGGCCCGATCGGCGAACCGGCGCTCGGGCCCAGCGCCTTCATGCATCGCGGCTCCGCGAAGAATAATCCCGAGCCGCCGATCAGCCACCATTGGTTCGATTCCACCCATATCACCTATGGTGTCGTCACCACCGGCCTCTCGACGCCCCACTGGCAGATCGAGGGCTCGGTCTTTCGCGGCGCCGAACCCGACGAAAACCGCTGGGACATCGAGACGCCCAGGCTCGACAGCTGGTCCGCGCGCCTGAGCTGGAATCCTACGCCCAACTGGTCGGCGCAGTTGAGCCATGGCTTCATCAAGGCGCCGGAAAGCAGCCATGTCGGCGAGAACGAATATCGCACCACCGCGAGCATCAGCTACGCCGACGGTCCCCTCTCGGCGACGGCGGCCTTTTCTGCCAAGGACCGCTCGCCGGGCCCCACGCTGACGGCCTGGCTCGTCGAGGCGAACTATGATCTGTCCAGGCATCACAGCCTGTTCGTCCGCTTCGAGAATGTCGACAATGACGAACTCGTGCCGGATCACAGCGATCCGCTGCACGATCGCCCCTTCCGAATCAGCAAGTTCCAGGCCGGCTATGCCTGGCATACCGGGCTCGGTGACGGCCCCTTCGCGTTGACGCTGGGCGGCAGCGCCAATCTCTACGGCAAACCCGCCGCGCTAGACCGGATCTATGGCCGCAATCCCTGGGGCTACACGGTCTTCGCGAAGCTATCGCTCGGCCACTGAGGGCGTGGCGCACGTCTTGTCATTGTAACGGAGACGGTCCAAGCTTCCGGCCATGGTCCGAAAATTTGCGCCCGCTCTCCTCGTCGCCCTGCTTGCCGCTTGCGCCACACCGCCAAAGACAGCCAGCAGCAGTCCGGCCCAGCCGGTGACCGTCAAGATCATCGGTTTCAACGACTTCCACGGCAATCTCGAAATACCGCGCCAATCGGTCGATGTGCCGTCGGGCCGCCCGGATGAGGAGATCCGCGTTCCGGTCGGTGGTGCCGCCTATCTGGCGAGCGCTATCGACCGTTATCGGGCGAAGAACCCACGCACCCTGGTGCTGTCCGCCGGCGATATGATCAGCGGCTCGCCGATCACCTCCTCGCTGTTCCTCGACGAACCGACCATCGAGGTCATGAATCGCATCGGCGTCGACTATAATGCGCTGGGCAATCATGAGTTCGATCGCGGCCGCCAGGAGCTGCTGCGCATGCAGAATGGCGGCTGCCAGAAGTTCACCTCGCGCGAGCCCTGCCAGGTCGACAAGCCCTTTCGCGGCGCGCAATTCCCGTTTCTCGCGGCCAATGTCGTCACAGAAAGCGGCAAGACGCTGTTCCCCGCAACCGCCCTCCGCAAGCTCGGCAAAGGGCGCGATGCCGTCACGGTCGGCATCATTGGCCTGCCCCTTCGGGACGTGGAAACCCTCGTCAACCCGAGCGGCATCGTGGGTCTCACCTTCAAGGACGAAGCCGAGACGATCAACGCGCTCGTGCCCAGTCTCAAGGCGCAGGGCGCCGACGCCATTGTGGTCCTGATCCACCAGGGCCTCTACACCAAGGTGGGCGCCAACGACAAAAGCTGCGGCGGCGTCTCGGGCGACCTGCTGAAGGTGCTCGCCAGGCTCGACCCGCGCGTCGACCTCGTGGTCTCAGGTCACACGCATTGGGCTTATGTCTGCGACTATGGCGCGATCGATCCGACCCGGCCGATCCTGGTCACGAGCGCAGGCCTCTGGGGCGAATATATCACCGATATCGATCTCACCATCGACCCGGCCACGAGGAAAGTCGTCGCCAGGCGGGCAGACAATGTGATGGTCCAGAGCGAAGCCTATACAGGCACGCGAGGCCTGGTGACGGTCAAGCCGCAGTACGAACAATTCCCGCCACGCGCCGACATCGCCGCCTATGTGGGCAAATATGTCGACGCGGTGAAGTCGGCCAAGGAGCGGCCGATCGGCAAGGTTTCGAGCGGGACTCCCAAGCCGAAACAGGCGACGGACGAATCCGCGCTGGGCAATCTCATCGCCGACGCGCAACTGGCCGCCACCAGGTCGTCGGGCGCGCAGTTCGCGCTGATGAACAACACCGGCATCCGCGCGGATCTCATCGTCGCCGACGACAGGACCGTGACCTTCGGCGCGATCTTCGCGACCCAGCCCTTCGCGAACGAGCTCAAGACCATGACGCTGAGCGGCGCCGACCTGAAATCCGTCTTTGAGCAGGAATTCGATGGCCAGAGCTTCGACCAGGCCTTCTCGCCATCCGCCAATGTCCGCTATTCCTATGACCTGACCCGGCCGCTCGGCTCGCGCATCTTCGATCTCACGATCGACGGCAAGCCCATCGATCCCGCCGCCGACTATCGTTTCGCGGTCAACAGCTTCCTGGCCAGTGGCGGCGACAGCTTCACCATTTTCCGCAAAGGCCGCGATGTCGTCACCAGCGGCGCCGACATCGATGCCCTGGAGGCCTGGATTAAGGCCGTGCCGGTCCGAGAGATTCCGGCGGTCGGCCGGGTCAGGAACCTGACACCGGCGACTGCCGCGCAATAACGGACAACATCAGAACACCCAGGTGCCAGTGCGGCGTTTCAGATGCTAATGTCGTCCGAACAGCTTTTCGATGTCGCCATGAGCGAGCTTGATCCAGGTCGGGCGGCCGTGATTGCACTGGCCTGAATGGGGCGTCACTTCCATCTCGCGCAGGAGCGCGTTCATCTCCGGCACGGAGAGCACGCGGCCGGCGCGGACGGAACCATGGCAGGCCATGGTCGCCGCGACGAGATCGAGGCGCCCCTTCAGGCTGATCGCGTCGCCCAGCGCAGCAAGATCGTCGCCCAGGTCCCGGACCAGCCCCTGAATGTCGCCCGCACCGAGCATGGCCGGGGCGGCGCGCACCAGAATGGCGGCCGGGCCGAAACGCTCGACCTCCAGGCCCAGCTCGGCCAGTTCGTCCACGCGCGCCTCGATGCGGTCGCACGCCGGCTCATCCAGCTCGACCACTTCGGGAAGCAGCAATGTCTGGCGCGCGACGGCGCCGTTGCTCAGCGCCTTGCGCATGCGCTCCAGCACGAGCCGCTCATGGGCGGCATGCTGGTCGACGATGACCAGCCCGTCCTCCGCTTCGGCGACGATATAGGTGCGTGCGACCTGGCCGCGGGCGACGCCGAGCGGATGGTCGGCACTCGCAACCGGCAGCGCTTCTGCCGCTTCGGCGCGCGCTGCCGGCTCGAAACCGGCGAAGCGCGCCTGCGCTTCACGAACCCGCCCCCACCCGGCCTGGCCGCCGAAGGTCGGTGAGAATGTCGGCGGAATCGGCGCTTGCGTCTCGCCCTCGACCGGAACGAATTCGCGCTGCCAGAGCGCTGTCGATGCGGCATCGGGCTGCTGCACGACGCGCATGCCCGCCTGATCGAGCGCGCGGCGAAGACCCGAGACGATCATGCCGCGGATGAAGGTCGGATCCCTGAAGCGCACCTCGGTCTTGGCCGGGTGCACATTCACGTCCACCTCGCCGAGCGGCATATCGACGAACAGCGCCAGCACGGGATGCCGATCGCGCGCGACGAAATCGGCATAGGCGCCGCGCACGGCCCCCACGAGCAGCTTGTCCCGCACGGGCCGCCCGTTGACGAACAGATATTGATGATCCGCCGCGCCGCGATGGAAGGTCGGCAACGACGCCACGCCGGTGAGCATCGTCCCTTCCCGTTCGAGCGCGACAATCACATGATTGTCCGCCAACTCGCGGTCGATGAGCTGCGCGACACGGTCTTCGCGATCCTGCTCCGGCGGGAGCGAAAGCACGCGCCGCCCGTCATGCTCGAGGCTGAAGCCGACATCCGGCCGCGCCATGGCAAGCCGGCGGACGATGTCGAGGCAGGCCGCATATTCCGATCGCTCGCTGCGCAGAAACTTGCGGCGCGCGGGAATGCGGGCGAACAGCCCGTCGACGCGTACCCTCGTGCCCGGCGGCGTGGCGCAAGGCTGCACGGCCTCCAGCACGCCATTGTCGCAGCGGATCGACCAGCCATCCGCGCCCGCCTGGCGGCTCTCGATGGCGAGTGTGGCGACGCTGGCGATGGACGGAAGCGCTTCGCCGCGAAATCCGAGCGTTTCGACCGCTTCGATATGCTCGTCGGGCAGCTTGGACGTGGCATGGCGCTCCAGCGCGAGCGGCAATTCGTCGCGGGCGATCCCGATGCCGTCGTCCGTGACGGAGAGGCCGGAAATGCCGCCGCCCGCCAGCGAAACCCCAATGCGCCGGGCGCCCGCGTCGAGCGCATTCTCGACGAGTTCCTTGAGCGCGCTCGCCGGCCGCTCGACCACCTCGCCGGCAGCAATTCGATTGACGAGTGTTTCGGGGAGGCGGCGTATTGACATTCAAATTCGACTAGACCAAGCGAGCGGCATCTGCGAGCCTCAGATGCGCCATTTCTTAACAAAATGGCCGGGCAAGGCCAGCGGACATCCCATTCGGGCGAGTTCATCAGGCACGCTGCCGCGCCAGGCAAGAACAGGACAATCAATGTCGTTTTTCACCCGCTTGTTCAAGTTCACCTCGCATGACATGGCGATCGACCTGGGCACGGCGAACACCGTCGTCTATGTGCGCGGCCGGGGCATTGTCCTGAACGAGCCTTCGGTGGTCGCGGTGGAGACGCTGAACGGCATCAAGCGGGTCAAGGCCGTCGGCGACGACGCCAAGCTGATGATGGGCAAGACTCCCGACAGCATCGAGGCGATCCGCCCACTGCGCGACGGCGTCATCGCCGACATCGACATCGCCGAGCAGATGATCAAGCACTTCATCTCGAAAGTGCATGGCCATCGCCGCATGCTGCGTTTCCCCGAGATCGTGATCTGCGTGCCGTCCGGCTCCACGTCGGTCGAACGTCGCGCCATTCGCGACGCCGCCAGCAATGCCGGCGCCAGCCAGGTGTTCCTGATCGAGGAGCCGATGGCGGCCGCAATCGGTGCCGACATGCCGGTGACCGAACCGATCGGCTCCATGGTCGTCGACATCGGCGGCGGCACGACCGAAGTCGCCGTGCTCTCGCTGCGCGGCCTTGCTTACACCACGTCGGTGCGGGTCGGCGGCGACAAGATGGACGAAGCCATCGTCTCCTACGTCCGCCGTCATCACAACCTGCTGATCGGCGAAGCCACGGCGGAGCGGATCAAGAAGCAGTTCGGCATTGCGCGCAAGCCCGCCAACGGCGTCGGCGAGACGATCCACATCAAGGGCCGCGACCTCGTCAACGGCGTTCCCAAGGAAATTTCGATCAACCAGAGCCAGATCGCGGAGGCGCTCGCCGAACCGATCGGCACCATCGTCGAGGGCGTGCGCATCGCGTTGGAGAATACCGCGCCGGAACTGGCCGCCGACATCGTCGATCAGGGCATCGTCCTCACCGGCGGCGGCGCGCTGCTGAAGGGGCTCGACGAGGAGCTGCGGGACGCCACCGGCCTTCCGGTCTCCGTCGCCGAGGATCCGCTGACCTGCGTCGCGATCGGCACCGGACGCGCGATGGAGGATCCGGTCTTCCGCGGCGTGCTCCAGACCGCCTGAGCACCGGAGGTTAGGATATGGCGCCGCCCAGCAAGAGGCGCCCCGGGGCGGACCGCAAAGCGCAATATGGCTTGTTCGCCAGCTACGTGATCGCCGTGGCGGTCGCGCTGGTCGGGCTGCTCATGCTCATCATCTCGATTGCCGATCCGGCAGGCTTTTCGGCGCTTCGTGCGACCGCAGCGGAGGTCACACGTCCCGTCGCCTCCGGCCTCAAATCGCTGATCCTGGGCATCGGCAACGCCGACGAGGCGGTGAGCGCCTATGTCAATGCGGGCTCGCAGAATGCCGCGCTCCGGCGCCAGGTCGACGCCAACCGCACCAAGCTCATCGAAGCCGAGGCCATCCGGGAGGAAAATGCCCGCCTGAAGCGCTTGCTGCGCCTCACCGAGGTCGAGAGCGACACGGTGGGCGCGGCGCATCTCATCAGCTCGACCGCCGGCAGCATCGCACGCATCGCCCGCCTCGACATCGGCGCCGCGCGCGGCGTCACTGCGGGCATGCCGGTCCGCGCGCCCGAGGGTCTGGTCGGCCGCGTCCTGCGGGTCGGCGCCAACACGGCCGATGTCCTCATGATCATCGACGACGGCAACGTCGTGCCCGTCAGGCGCACCAAGGACAATGTGCCCGGCATCAGCCGCGGGCGCGGCGACGGCACTGTCGAGATCCGCGCGCTCAACACCGAGAGCAATCCGTTCAAGCCCGGCGATGTCGTGGTGACCTCCGGCATCGGCGGGCTCTACCGGCCCAATATCCCGGTTGCGGTGGTCGCGCGACTGGAGGGCGATCGCGCTGTCGCGATCCCGCTCGCCAACCCGTCGCGGATCGAGCTTGTCGCCGTGCAGCGCCCCTATAAGCCAACGGCGGACGGCAAGCCTGACACCGCCGCGACCGAGGGCCGGCAGGCGTCGCCGGCTCCATGAACGGCCGATTTGAAAGCCGGCTCGCGCGCGACCGCCACGTTCTTCACATCAGGGGGACGCCGATCGTCGTCGTGCTCATCGGTTCGATGCTGCCTTCGCTCCTGCCGATCATCGCCCAAACCCCACTGCTGCCGCCCTTCGGCTTCATGATCTTCATGGCCTGGAGGCTGCTGCGCGCGGACATCTGGCCGCTGTGGATCGGCCTGCCGCTCGGCCTGTTCGACGATATGATGAGCGGTGCTCCCGCCGGCAGCGCCGTCTTTCTGTGGACGGCCGTGCTGCTCGCGCTGGAAGTGGACAGCAATCGCCATTTCTGGCGCGACTATCGCCATGACTGGGTAACGGCTGCGCTGGGTGTCAGCTTCGTGCTGTTCTTCGGCTGGCTGTTCGTCACGTTCGGCGGCCATGGCGGACCGGTGGTTCAGATCGTTCCGCAAATCGCCTATAGCATCGCGCTGTTTCCGCTCGTCGTGCGCATGTGCGCGGCATTGGACAGGTGGCGCCTGCCGTGAAGATCCTGAGCAAGCGGGCGCGAGGCCCGAAGAAGCTGGTCACCGAAGCCAGCCAGACCTTCACGTTCAATCGCCGGGCCTTCTTCCTCGGCGGTGCACAGCTTGGGGTCGGCGGTCTGCTGATCGGCCGCATGGGCTGGATCGCGATTGCCGAAAACGAGAAATATCGGCTGCTTTCCGAGAGCAACCGCGTCAATCTGACCATCATCCCGCCGCGCCGGGGCTGGATCATCGACCGTAGCGGCAAGCCGCTCGCCAGCAATCGCACCGATTTCCGCGTCGACATCATCCCCGACCGGCTGCAGGATCGCGAGCGGGTGATGAAGGAGCTGACCAGCTTGCTCCAGCTCGATCCCAATATCGTCGACCGCATCAACGAGGATCTCGACAAGGCCGCCGGTTTCCAGCCCGTGCAGGTCGCAGACGACCTGACCTACGAGCAGTTCGCGGCCGTCTCGATCCGCATCGCCGACCTGCCCGGCGTCGCCCCGGCCCAGGGCTATTCGCGCTTCTATCCCGCCGGACCGTCGGTCGGCCACCTGATCGGCTATGTCGGTGTCGCCTCGGCGGAAGACTATCGGAAGTCCCGGGATCCGCTGCTCATCACGCCCGGCTACAAGACCGGCAAGGACGGGCTCGAAAAATCGCTCGACAAGCTGCTCACCGGCAAGCCCGGCGCGCGACGGGCGGAAGTGACCGCCCATGGCCGCATTGTCCGCGATCTCGAGACGCGGCCCGACGTGCCCGGCAAGCCGGTGAAGCTCACCATCGACGCGGGGCTGCAGGAGTTCGCCGGGCGACGGCTCGGCACGCAGAGCGGATCGGTCGTGGTCGTCGACTGCCTGACCGGCGACATCCTCGCCTCGACCTCGATGCCCAGTTTCGATCCCAACAGCTTCTCCGACGGCATCTCGCATCTCGAATATGAGATGCTGAACAAGGACGAGCATCTGCCGCTCCGGAACAAGACGTTGCTGGGCCTCTATCCGCCGGGCTCCACCGTGAAGCCGATGGTCGCCCTGTCCTTCCTCGGCGCGGGCCTGTCGCCGGACGAGACAACAGTCTGCACGGGCGGCCTGCGCGTCGGCAATCGCGTGTTCCACTGCCATAGCCGGCGCGGGCACGGGACCGTCAACATGCATCGCGCCATCGAGCAGAGCTGCGACATCTATTTCTACTATTTCGCCCAGAAGATCGGGATGGACGTCATCGCGACCATGGCGCGCCGGCTCGGCCTCGGGCAGAAGTTCGATCTCCCCTTCCCCAGCCAGAGCTACGGCACAGTGCCCGACCCGGCCTGGAAGATGCGCAAATATAAACAGGCCTGGCAGCCCTATGACACGGTCAACGCCACCATTGGCCAGGGCTATATGCTCGTCAATCCGACACAGCTGGCCGTGATGGCGGCGCGCCTCGCGACCGGACTCGATCTGATGCCGCATTTCCTGGCGGACGGGAAACGGCATGAAGGCAAGCCGCTGGGCGTCAGCCTCGATCATCTGACCGTCATCCGCAACGCGATGAAGGATGTGGTGAACGGCGGCGGCACGGGCGGCGCGGCGCGACTTTCCATCCCCGACGTGCTGCTCGCCGGCAAAACCGGCACGGCGCAGGTCCGCGCCATCACCATGTCGGAGCGTGCCGGCGGCGTGCGCAGCAATGCCTCGCTGCCCTTCAAGCTTCGCGATCACGCGCTGTTCCAGGGCTTCGCGCCCTTCGACAATCCGCGCTATGCCATCTCGGTCGTGCTGGAGCATGGCGGCCATACCAACCGCATCCAGGATTCCCCGATGATCGCGGGCGACTGCATCACCTATCTCTATGATCCGGCCAAGGCGCTGCAGAAGCTCGACGCCTTCGAGAAGGAATGGGGCGGAACGCCGCAGGATCGCCTCGAGCGGCAGCTCAACGAATATCGTATCGCCAAGGGTCTCGCGCCGCTGCCCGATGTGCCCAATGTCGCCACTGCGGCCGGCAATGCCGCCGAGGCTATGCCTGTGCCGGAAGAGCAGCCCGAGGGCATACCCGACCCGCCGAGCACCGTCGATCCGGCCAGCGCCACGCCCACGGCCGCACCGGAGGCCCCGCGATGAGAGAGGTCGTCCCCGAGGGCATCGCGCGGATGCCCTGGAAGCTCTACGGCTTGCTCACCGCCATCGCCCTGTTCGGCGCGACCGTTCTCTACAGTGCGGCAGGCGGGCATCTGATGCCCTGGGCAGGGATGCAGCTCGCGCGTTTCGGCGTCTTCGTGGTGATGGTCGAGATCATCTCGCGCTTGCCGCTCAAGCTTATCCGCGACTTCACCTTCCCCATTTATGCCGTCCTGCTCATCGCGCTTGTGCTCGTCGAGCTGATCGGCGGCATCGCCGGCGGCAGCCAGCGCTGGATCAATCTCGGCTTCATGCAATTCCAGCCATCGGAGCTCATGAAGGTGGCGATCATCCTCACCGTCGCGCGCTTCTATTCCATATTGCCGATCGGCCAGATCAGGACGATCAACGCCATCTGGCCCGCGCTCGCGTTGATCGGCCTGCCGGCGATGCTGGTCCTGCTCCAGCCCGATCTCGGCACCGCCATCATGATCGCCGCCGGCGGCGTCATCGTCATGTTCCTGGCCGGTCTGCCGCTGCGCCTCTTCATCGGCACGGGTCTGGCGGGGGCCGCGCTCGTCCCGATCGCGTTCAGTTTCCTGCACGACTATCAGAAGAACCGCATCCTCATCTTCATGGATCCGGAGAGCGATCCGCTCGGCACCGGCTATCATATCAGCCAGTCGAAGATCGCGATCGGATCGGGCGGCATCGTCGGCAAGGGCTTCCTCATGGGAACGCAGAGCCATCTCGACTATCTCCCCGAAGGTCACACCGACTTCGTCTTCGCGACCATGGCGGAAGAATGGGGCATGCTGGGCGGCGTCGCCATCATCTGCGGCATGTTCCTGCTGATCCGTTGGGGCATGCGCGTCGCCCAGCGCACCGAGGACCGCTATGCGCGGCTGGTCTCGGCGGGACTCGCCTCCACCATCTTCTTCTATGTCGCGATCAACCTCATGATGGTCATGGGCCTGGCGCCGGTCGTCGGCATTCCCCTGCCCTTCATGAGCTATGGCGGCTCCTCGATGCTGACCGTGATGCTCTGCATCGGGATCATCCGGAACATCGACCGCAACCGCGACACGCTGAGCGGCCGCTGGACCTGAAAAGCCCCACGCGCAAGAATCCGCGCTGCCCCCATTTTTCGGTTGGCAAGCCCCGGACCCCATGCTAACGGCGCCGCTCACCGCAGAGCAGCGCCTCATCAAGGCACTGCAAATCCGGCAAAGTGGACGCATAGCTCAGTTGGTAGAGCAGCTGACTCTTAATCAGCGGGTCCTAGGTTCGAGCCCTAGTGCGTCCACCATTTTTCAATGACTTAGATGTGAGAGCGCGGCGGTGATCCGGCGCTGGGGTTCCGCGGGAGCACCTTGTCCCGGATCGGCGCCGTAACGAGAAACCACCGACCGGCGTATCGCTCGACGCGCCCATTTCCAGAAATGCCCTGCGTGACGCATTGAGCGCGGGGCGGCGCGGCACGCGTGTCCGAAATGGCTGGCTATTTCGCTTGGTTTCGGCTGAGCGTCTTTCGCACGATATGCCGGCGCACGCCCTTTCGGCCGCACGATGCATAGCCCACCTGCGCGAAAGCGGGCAGGTAGCCTCCAAAGCGGTAACTCGGGGAATCCGGATCGACGGGATAGGCTTCGAGCATTGTCGCGCCGCTCTTGCCGGCATAGTCCTCCGCAGCGGCGATCAATTGCTGAAACATCCCCTGCCCACGCCAGGGCCGCGACACGAAGAAACACGCGATCGACCAGATCTCCTGCTTTTCATCGCCCGGCTTCACGTCGCTCATTGATGCGCGATATGAGCTCCGGGGCGCGACCGAGCACCATGCGACAGGTTCCGAATTGATGTAGCCGAGCAACCCGACGGGCTCTCCCGATGAAATTCGCCTCTTCATCTCACACTTCTTGGCGACGGCCGGCCGCTCCGCGGTCGGGACTTCCTCCATGCTTCGCCAAGCCATGCACCAGCATGTCTTGGGGCCTCCACGGCTTTCGAAGAGTCTTTCGAAATCCTCCCAACAGTCGGGCGCGACCGGCCGAAATGTCACCTCATCCGTCATCGCGATACCTCGATGGCGAGCCTGGCGCCGGGACATGCCGCGACATCTCAGCCCAGCCGCACCCAATCTATGGCTTCGAGCACATAAGGCGCGAACAGGAAATCCCGGATCAAAGCGATCCTCTCTTCCGACCAATCGATCAGGACAAAATGTGCAGGCCGCTCCATCGGACCCGCAGCGTCGAAGACCAGCATCGCCGGCCGCCCCTCGATCGCACCGAGCGCGAACCGCCATTTGGTTTCTTCGGCATAGCGCGTGAAATAAGGGGCAATCTTGTCGCGTCCCTCCCAATGGAGGCGATTCACCAGTTCGAGTTTTACGTCATCTGCCAGCAGAGCGCGGATCGCATCGAAATCGCCGCTCCGAAACAGGTCGACGAAGGCGGCGATCTTTTGCCGGTCCGAGTCGGACATCAGCGGCAACCGGATGTCTTCGGGCGTATTCGCCAGTCGCCGCAGCGCTGTCCGTCCACGCTGAAGCGCGGATTTGGCGGCTGCCGGAGAGCATTCGGCAACATCCGCTATCTCCTCGACCGAATGGCCGAGAACATCTTTCAGGATCACCGCACAGCGCTGAAGCTCAGGCAATTGCAGAAAGGTCCGAAAGCTGATCGCGACGATGTCCGCCTCGACAATCGGCGGCGCCTCAATGTCTTCGGTGAGCGGAACGATCCTTTTTCGGGCGCTGCCGCGCAGGAAGTCGAGGCTCGCATTGTGAGCGATGCGAAACAGCCAGGCTTCCAGATTGTCGACCGCAACGCCTTCGTCCCGCGCATGAACAGCTTTCAGCAGGGCATCCTGCACCACGTCCTCGCCGCTGATCGCGGACCCGATCATCCGCGCGCAGTAGCGATGAAGCCGCGGCCGCAGCGCCTTCAATCGCCCCTCAAACTCGTTCTCGTTCATGATCAACCTGCCGCCTCTGGTATCGCCTCGCCGTCAAACGGCGTGGTCGTCGAAGGCGAATATCTGAACCCCCGAATCATCGGGCGCATAAATTCGCCGATCTGCCCCGGCCGCTTGGCCTTCCGGGCTCGCAAAACCCCTTTTCATGGCCTCAAAGTCGTCGAAATAGACAGTCGCGACCAGATGGACATCGGGCGATCCGGCCAGGACCGCAACCGGCCCCCGGCTGATCTCGTATTTTCTGAATCCCGGTATCTTTCTGACGAGCGGGACGTGCGTTTCGAAATAATGCCTTTCAAACGCTTCGACGTCAGCCGGCTTCCTATAGATTATAACCATGCGTGCCATTGGAGGCCTCCTCCGTTCTTGTATGGCAGGGGCCTGCTCTTTGGGGTCACCGGGTCTCGCTCAACACCAGCGAACCCGTGGTCGATTCAAGGCTCGCCAAGGCACCGATCTTCGGGAAATAGGCCGCCATGCGCGGATCGCGGCGCATCGCATCGACGGCCGCAGGGCCCTCCCATTCGGAATAGATGACGACAGCCCCGCCATCTTCCGCGGCGATCAGCCGGGTCGATTTCCAGCCATCGAGCGTGCGGATCACGGTTTCCGTGTTCTCTTTCAAAAGTGCGACCAACGTGCCTTGGTCTCCTGGCTTGACCTTCAAAATGTTTATCAAGGTGACCGACTGATCGGACATCGCGTTTCTCCTTCGCGCTTCTGACAATCCCCATGACGAAGCGGCGGGCGGAAACGGATCGCGGCGCAGAAAAATTTTTGAGCCGTCGCGCGTGTCGGGTCCTATTGGGGTGTACCGACATGCGAAAAGCCCGGAGCGGATCGTCCCGCCCCGGGCTTTGTCTTGATCCTGCCGTGAGCTTCAGCGCGCGGGTCGATAGGGCGTCGGTGCACCGGGCTGGATGCCCAGATCATAGGGTGCATAAGGCGCCCCGAAGAAGGGAACCAGCAGCACTGCCGACCACCAGCCCCACTTGCCGCGATCGTGCCAACGCTTCGCATTGAGCGCGAGCGAGGGATAGCGCAGCGCAAGCGACACGAGATAAGCCAGGTTATTGAGCATCGGATGGATCGAGACGAGCAGCCCGACCACGGCCATCATCGCGATGTTGAAGGCCATCAACCCGGCGAAGCCGATCCAGAACGGCTTGCGGCCGATCTCCCCGTCGAAACGGGTATAAAGCGCGCGCCAGCCCATATTGCCGAAGTCCATGCCGTCATAGTCGATAGGATCCGCCGACAGGGCTGATTGAAAATTGGTGCTCATGGGTTTTCGCCTTTCCTCTGCAAATTCGATGAGAGGAGCTTGGCACACCTCTGTTTCGGCCCGATTTCGCGAATGTTTCTTCTGTTTCAGGGAAAAGTTTTTCCGCGCCGATAACCTGAAACAATGGGCGCTCGGCGGCAGCGAATCAGTCGGTCAGGGTGATCGGTGACGCAGCGCCCATGGCCTGACACCGGCTTTCCTCTCGGCTGCGGACCGCTTCCTCCAGCGATCGGGATGCCCGATGCTGGAAAGGCCCTTCACCCAGAAGGAGATCGGCCTGTTCCTTGCCGGACTGTCGGGGGAATCGATCGTGGCGCGGCCATGACCTGCCACACCATGCGCGACAGGGGCCGCTATGCGGTCTAGGCTGGTGCGATGGCGCAGAATATCTACGACAATCCCGATTTCTTTCGCGGCTACTGCACCCTTCCCCGCCAGACCCTGGGGCTTGCCGGCGCACCCGAATGGCCGATGGTCCGGCGCCTCATCCCCGATCTTGCGGGCAAGCGCATCATCGATCTGGGATGCGGCTTCGGCTGGACGTCACGGTGGATGCGCGAGCAAGGCGCGGCCTCTGTCACCGGGATAGACCTGTCGCGCAACATGATCGATCGCGCGATTGCGGACACCCGCGATCCGGCAATCACCTACGAAATCGCCGATCTCGAATCGGTCGAGCTGCCTGCGGCGGGCTTCGATTTCGCCTTCAGCGCGCTCGCCTTTCATTATGTCGCGGACTTCGCGCGGCTGATCCGTGCGGTCCATGCCGCTCTGACCCCGGACAGCCGGCTGGTCTTCACCATCGAGCATCCGATCTACATGGCCGCCACTCACCCCGACTGGATCACCGACGGGGACGGCCGGAAGAGTTGGCCGGTCAACGGCTATGCGCTGGAAGGCGAACGGCGCACCGACTGGTTCGCAAAAGGCGTCGTCAAATATCACCGCACCCTGGCGAGAACAGTCAACACGCTGATCGCCTCCGGCTTCGCAATCGAGGCGCTGGAGGAATTCGCGCCCACGGCGGAGCAAATCGGCGAGACACCGGCGCTCGCGGAAGAAGTGGAACGCCCCATGATGCTGCTGATCCGCGCGCACCGAACATGACAGCGCGGCCGGAACCACGAGGAAGCCAGATATGACGACAAAAGCCGTGCTGGCGGTCGGGCTCGATCCCGAATTCGCCGACTTCTCACAATTCCCGCAGCTTACCCCCGCGCTCATCGTCGCCTATATCAGGCAGCAGACCGACCGCATCCGCGACATGGGGCTTGAGGTCGTCGATTGCCTGATCTCCCCCGACGATGCGGGCGAGCAGATGTTGAAAGAGGCGCTAACCGCGCGCGCCTTCGATTGTGTCCTGATCGGCGCGGGCCTGCGCGAGCCACCCAATATGCTTCCCCTGTTCGAGCGGGTCATCAACCGGGTTCACCGGCTCGCTCCGTCGGCGAGCATCTGCTTCAACACCACCCCGGCGGACAGCGCCGAGGCTGTCCAGCGCTGGATCGAAGGTTGAACACGCACCCGCGTGAAGCCCTGATGCAGCGGTGGTCAGTCAGACGGTACGCAGCTAGTGTTTGACGGAAGGATTCGATACCATTGGAGAGCGCATGACCCTGACCGATCTGCTTGTCCCGACCTATACGCAAATGCTGCGGACGCTCCTGGGCCTGCTCGACAAGGCGAAAGACCAGCTTCCCGCCGCCGAGGCCGAGGCGCTTCTGTCCGCACGGCTCGCCCCCGATATGTTCCCGCTCGCCACGCAAATCGCCTTCGCCTGCGTCCAGGCGCGCGAAGGGGTGCATCGGCTGCGGGGCGAGGATTTCCCGGCCTCGCTGGAAACGCTGCTGAACGCGGGCCGCAATGCCGGTGAGCATCCCGGCACGCTCGCCGATGCGCGGGCACGGATCGATGAGACCATCGCCTTTCTCGATGCGCTCGCACCGGACGCGCTCGACGGCGATCCCGATCGTCCCATTGCGCACGCGCTGCCCATGGGCATGATCTTCGATCTGACCGCCGAGCAATATGCCCGCGATTGGGCGCTCCCCCAATTCTATTTCCACGTTATGACCGCCTATGCGATCCTCCGGCATCACGGCATCCAAATCGGCAAGGCGGACTATGTGACCCATATGTTCGCCTATCTTCGCCCCGGCACCATGCCGCAGTCCTGATCCGCGCCGCCGCGCGAGGATGATCTCGGTCGCCTATGACGCACAGCAGACCATCCGCCCGGCTATCGGCGAGGGAGTGCAGCCCCATGCGTAAGACGCAGCCTTGCCTGCCGCCGCTGATGCTGTTCGGCCCGACCGTGGCCGCATCGCAGGCTTATGCCGCACGGGACGAGCACGATTGGGGCAGTGTCCGCTGGGAGATGGACCGGATCGACAAGGAATATCTCGCGCGCGCCTATGTCGATGACGACGCTCGCGGCTCCGGCGCATCGGGCGGAGTGAGCGACGGCGCGGGCGTTGCGGCGCGCTGCGTGAACACACTTCAGGCCATCATCGGAAAGGCACGAGCTTTTTGGACGACGAGCTAGATTTGGGAATGTTCCCTCGGTGCCAATAAATGACCCCGCAACTTCCTACGTTGCGGGGTCATTCAAGGCCAACTCGAGTCTGTTGTGTCTGATCGAGAATCCTTCTGATTGAAGATGACTGGACGGACTATTCTCATGCTCAGAAGCGGTATGTGATACCGGCGAGCGCCTGGTGACGATCATAACGATCATGACCCTTGCTGAAATCAGTATAGCGATATTCGAGGCGGGCCGAGACATGCGGCATGATCATCCGCTCCACGCCGCCACCAACGAGCCAGCCGTCACGATTCTCCGAGATGGAGGCGGCGCCGGTGCCACTGGTGAGGGTTGTCCGTACCCGTTCGTTGGCATAGCCGCCGCGGACATACACCAAGGTGTCGGGCGTGACGAGATAACCGGCACGGGCGGTCACATCGAACGAATATTTCGGGTCGATCATGACGCCGCTCGTGGTCGAGCGCAGCGTGTCCTTGGTATTGAAGTTGAACGATCCTTCGACGCCGATCACCACTCGGCTCGCGACCTGATGATCATAGCCGACGAAAGCACCGAACACTGCCGAACCGCGCGACGCGTCGATCGGGGCGACGCCAAGGTCGGTATTCGGATTGCGGACCTTCTCGTCGCTCCAGCCACCCTGGACACCGACATACGGGCCATTGAAATTCTGTGCCATCACGGGCGCTGCCGTGAGCGCTACCGCCAGGGCAGCAACCGTTGAGGTGATCATACGCATTATTCTTCTCCATATTCTATGCACCTTGAGGTGCGGCCATCGCTGGAAGTGCTGCGATGCCGTTGGAGATAGAAGCGATACGAAGATCAAATAAGCTGCATAAAATTGATCATTATATTCAGTGATTTTGAATGATGGCCGAAGCTTTCGCCTCCATGAGAGGCGTAGCAGGTTCCGGTTGACCGCCGCATTCGTCCGGTGCGCTAACCGCGTTAGCGCGAGCTATTCGGAGCTTAACCGCTTCGGTTCCAGCAGGGACAGCGCAGCGATACCGGCGACCGCACTGATGCCGGCGGCGATCAGGCTGGCCGTTCCATTATTGAAATGGCCTGCGGCACCTCGGCCGAGATGGGGAAACCCGTCATTTCCGCTTTATAGCCGGAGCTGACCGAACTGCGCAAAAATTAGCTTCAACCGGAAACCGGGAATGGACCTTTCCATCGTTCAATTTTCCTGAACATATCGGTCGACATTATCCTTCTTTTTAAATCCCGACGGACGTCCTATCTCCAAATTGTCGCTGCGGTTCCCCCCTCCCAGCGCCCCTGACCACCGCGGCATTGCGCAGTGGTAGATCGCCGGTCCCGTCCGCCCCCGACGGGACCGGCACTTTTTCCCTTCATACAGATGCCTCTCATGCGAGCCGGTGGACGTAGTCATTATCCAGATCAGCGGCCGAACTCTTCAGTCCAAATCGATTTAGCAGCAGCGCACCGCTTCGGACGGGGCTTTTGAGTCCCTGATCGACAGCGGATCGCCAAGCTTGATCGAGATCAGAAGGCCCCATCCATTTGTTCAAATACACTGAACGTTTTGATGAACATTTTCACGGTTTATTCGGACAGTGAGGAAGATCAAAAAGGGTAGGAACGGAGGTTCCCATGTTTCATTCCACCATCCAATTGCAGGACGCGACGCAATCGCTGGATATGCCGGCGATTGCAGCACGGGTTCCTGTTCGCGGCGGTCTGACCCCGCTCCATCGCCAAGTCATCCGCCTTTCCTTGGGCGACCAGAAAAACTCGCTCAAGAAAGCTGGCAGGATGATGCGGATCGCCATGCGATTGACCGGCGATCATAGCAGGAAGAACAGCCTCGCCGACCCGCGACTGGAAGCGCCCCGCCGCTACGCGATCCTCTATCGCCTGAACGGTTCGGCACTCGATGAGACAGAGCAATCAAGGATCGCGGAGGCGGGGTTTGACGCTCTCGATCGTCGCGAGATCCGTGCGTTCGTCGATCGACACGTCGCAGGCAGCGCGCGGCTTGCTGGAAAGGGATGGTCTTCGCTTCTGCCTGTCGCTGCTTTGGTGGCCATCACCGCCATTCTTACGACATTGATGTGGCAAGTCGTTGAGGATCTGATGATTTCAACGATCGTCGCAGGCTTCCTTTCGGTAACGCTCGTATCCCTCCATCGCCCATCCAGACACGCCTGATCGGATATTGCGGCGCCGGTTTTTCGGATTGCAGCGCTTTCCAACGCTGAGAGAAATTTGTAAGTTGCCCCTTTCAGTTGTTCAGGGAAATCGAACATTGCCCGCAATCGGCACCCCCAGTCTCGACCAGCTTCGCGTATTCCTGACGATCGTGGAGACTGGGAGTTTCGCGGGCACGGCACGCAGATTCGGTCGCGCAACATCGGCAATCAGCTACACGATCGCCAATCTTGAATTGCAGCTCGGCATCAAGTTATTCGATCGCGAAAATACCAGGAAGCCGGTCCTGACCGACGCGGGCAAGGCGATATTATCGAAGGCCAAGGCTGTCACGGGTGGTATCGATGATCTTCGGGCAACGGTGAAAGGCCTCAATGAGGGCCTTGAGTCCGAGGTCGCTATGGTTGTGGATGTGATGTTCCCTACCGCGCGGTTAGCCGAGGCGGTGCAAGCATTTGAAGCCTGCTATCCAACCGTGAAGCTCCACCTTTCCGCCGAGGCGCTGGGCGCCGTCGCGCAGATGGTCCGCAAGGGTCAGGCGACAGTGGGTTTCGGCGGCGGAATGGATATCGCAACGTCGGAACTGGAGATGATCAGTATTGGCGGGGTGGAGATGATTCCGGTGGCTGCATCATCGCATCCGTTGGCGCAGCTCGCCGAGATAAGAGAGGGTGAGGCGCGCCGCCACCGGCAGATGATCCTGACCGTGCGCTCGACCTTCGAGGAGGGACGCGATGCGGGCATTTATTCACCCGAGAGTTGGCGGCTCGTCGATCTCGGCACGAAACATGCGCTGCTCCTCGCTGGAGTCGGCTGGGGGTATATGCCCGAACCCAATGTGCGCGACGATCTGACGCGCGGCAATCTGGTTCGGCTGAACATTCCCGAAATCGGGTCAGGCACCTATCAGCTCCACGCGATTTATCGGACGAACGACCCGCCGGGACCAGCGGGACGTTGGCTGATCGAGTATTTTGCAGGACAGCAATGTTAGGCGGCGTGGACAAATTTGAGCCAGTATCTGGCGGTGGCGAGATGGACCATGCCAAGGAAACTGTTGGCCAGTTGATCATAGCGCGTGGCGATGGCGCGGTTGATCTGGGGGTGGCCGAACATGCGTTCGATGCGGTTGCGCTGCTTGTAGAGCGCACGGTCATGCTCGATCTTCACGCGCCGATTTGATCTGCCGGGGATGACTGCCTCGATCTTCCGTTCGGCAAGGTCGGCGCGGATGGCGTCAGCATCATAGCCTTTGTCAGCGAGCAGCGCGACCGGTCCCCGCTCTGGTAGGTCGATGAGGTCATCATACGCTTTGCAGTCTGCTGCCTCGCCGACCGTCAGGAGGAAGGCGAGAGGTCTTCCGAGGGCATCAGCCAAACAGTGAAGCTTACTGGTGAACCCGCCCCGCGAGCGGCCAAGAGCGCGTCGACGAGCCCCCCTTTTCCGCCCGCTGCGGAGACATGGGCGCGGACTGTGGTGCTATCGATGCTATAGTGACCGCTGTCCGCCATAACCTCGGCCAGTGTCACCGCCACGGTCTCCCAGACCCCGGCCTCGCTCCAACGCCGGAACCGGCGATAGATTGTGTTCCAACTGCCATACTTGGGCGGAACATCGCGCCAAGGAGCGCCACATCGGAGCCGCCAGAGAATGCCGTTGATGATTGAGCGGTTCTGCCCTGGCGGCCTTCCTCGACCACGGTTCTCGGGCTCAATCGGCAACAAGCCCTTCAGAATGCGCCATTCCACTTCGGTGAGATCGCCCCAGCTCAAACCTGCCTCCGAAAAGCAGACTTGAATCAAGCCTTGGTGGTCACGTCAACTTTGTCGGCGCAATTATGGCGGCAGCCAACCGAACCGTATATGTCAACCTGATGGACCTGAACCTCTTCACGATCGTCTGTGACTACAAGGGCGGAACCTACATCTCGCAGGTTTGGGCAACCGATCACGAGCACGCGATAATCGAATGGAGCACCCTGTTGAGAAGGGAGCAGTCAATTGAAAGCGTGTCGGACCAGATCGCTCAGGCCGCCGATGACACACGGACGGATAACATCCCGATCACAGGGCTTTCAGGTGTGTGGTGCTGGACTGGAACTGTCGAGAACGCACTTGCGCTGGTTAACATTATTCGCTCAGCGCAGCCATAAGATCAGACGCAATCCGTTCGCGCGACAATTTGTCCACGCCGCCTAGAACGCGCGCCGCTTGTTCGATTTACCTGAACAGTCCAATCATATCTTTCTCAGTTTTCACGATTTCCGGTGCGCGTATCTTGTCTCCAACGATTGGAGATCAGTCTTTGAGGATAGGACCGTGCGCTTCGGTTAATTGTCCTGCGGCAAATAGTCCGGTTCTCATCTTGTCGACGGCTGAGTCGATAAATGCCGACACGGCACGCGGCAGATGGCGCCGGCTCGGATAGACGATGTTCAGCCCGAGATTGCTGCGCTGATAGTCGGGAAGAACGCGGACAAGGTGACCCGAGGCGATATCCGCCGCGACCATGACAGGCATCAAGGCAATGCCCAGCCCCTCGAGCGTGGCTTTGCGCAGCGCCTGCGCGGTGTTCGCCATGAAGCGCCCCTTCACCGCGACCTCCGTCTCCGCGCCATCGGGGCCGCGCAAGCGCCAGCTTGCCGGATTCCGGGCGTGCGAGAATGTGACGCAATCGTGGTGCGCCAGATCCTGCAATGCCTCCGGCGTGCCGCGCGCGGCGAGATAAGCCGGGCTGGCGACCAGCCCGATCGTCAGATTCTGGATTCGCCGCACCACATAATTCGGGTTGCGCGTCTCGTCTCCGCGGATCGCCACGTCGATGCCATCGGAGATCAGATCGACGGTCGAATCGCTCAGAACGAAATCGAGCCGCACCAGAGGATGAGCCTCCAGGAACTCGGCGATCCATTCCATCCGGTAGAAATCGAAAAAGTCCGCCGCTACCGCGACACGGACCAGGCCGCTCGGCGTTTCGACCCCCGCGATGATGTCCTGGCTGGCCTGCTGGATGCTATCCACGGCCACGGCACAACGCTCGACCAGATCGTGCCCGGCATCGGTGAGCGTCAGGCGCCGAGTCGATCGCTGCATCAGCCGGACGCCCAAGGCCTGCTCCAACTGGTCGATGCGCCGGCTGACGGTGTTGGGCGGCATACCATGCCTGCGCCCAGCCTCGGAGAAGCTGCCATGCCGGACCACCTCAACGAACAGGGCGATATCGTCCAGTTGCATCCCCGCCATGCCATCTTTCCATTTATGAGTAAGTAATATCCATTCTTCCCGTCTAATCGCGGAATGGCAAGTGTCTTATGTCCTGGCTCAGAGGCTTTCAGCCCCTTGAACCAAGGAGTCCCAACCCATGACACTCGATCAGATCATTCGCCAAAAGAACGGCCGTGTCATCAGCCGCTTCCCTGACACCCCCATCACCGAGATCATCGGCACCATGCGCGCCGAGAATATCGGCGCGGTCGTCATCGTTCATGCAGATGGCGGCGTCGCCGGAATCATATCCGAGCGGGAAATCATCTCCGCGTTGAACAGGCACGGCGCCGCCGCGATGAAGCTGTTCGCGCAGGACATCATGGTCCGGGACCTTCCGCTCGTGCGGTCCGACGAGAAACTCCAGAACGTCGTGGCTCTCATGACCCGAATGCGGCTGCGCCACATGCCGGTCGTCGATGGCCCGCATCTCGTCGGCATACTCTCGATCGGCGACGTCCTCGCGTCGCGTCTGGAAGAGCGGAACGAGGAAAACGCCGTTCTCAGGGACATGGCCCGCTGGCGGCTCGCCATCGCGGCCTGAGCCGGACCCTCCTGACAAGGTCACAGCGCCTCGCCGCCAACTCATCCGCGGGCGTCCGGCGTCGCCGACGAAAGCAAGCAACATCGAACACAAGGAATTACGATCATGGATAAGAACGTCACCTTCGCGCAGAAGAATATCGCGCTGCTGTCCGGACGCATATTGCTGTCCCTCCTGTTCCTGTTCAGCGGTGTCCTCAAATTCATGATGGGGCCACAGATGGCGGGAATGCTCGGGCAGGTCGGCCTGCCGGCCCCGCACCTGATGGTCTATCTCATCGGCCTGTGCGAGGTCGTCGGCGGCCTCGCCCTCGTCGCCGGATATCAGACCCGCACGGTCGCCGTCCTTCTCGCCATCTGGTGTGTTGCGACCGGCTTCGTCGCGCATATGGGCGACCCGCTGACGCTTCTGAAGAATATCGGCCTCGCCGGCGGATTCATCATCCTTGCCGCGACCACGCCCGGTTCGCTGGCGCTCGACTGGCGCAGGCGCGGCGCGCTCGCATCCCAGAATTGAGGCGGCGCGGCCCCCATCATTCCTTCCTTCAATCCCTTTCCACATTTGAGGTGCAATCATGACGTCCGCCAATCTTCCGCATATCGGCATCATCCTCGGCTCCACCCGCGAGGGGCGCTTCGGCGAGAAGCCCGCCACCTGGTTCGAGGGCATCGCCAGGCGGCGCGATGATCTTACGGCCGAACTCGTCGACCTGCGCGACTATCCCATGCCGCATTTCAATGAGCCGGTCTCGCCCGCCTGGGCGCCTCCGACCAACGAGGTCGCCCAGCAATGGGGCGCCAAGCTCGCCGCATTCGATGGGCTGGTGGTGGTCTCGCCCGAATATAACCATGGCTATAGCGCGGTGCTCAAGAACGCATTCGACCATGCTTTCGCCGAATTCGCCCGCAAGCCGATCGGCTTCGTCGGATATGGCGGTGTCGGCGCCGCGCGCGCGATCGAGCAGCTCCGCATGGTCGCCGTCGAACTGCAGATGGCGCCGGTCCGCAACGCCGTTCACATGGGCATGGTCGAGTTTCTCGGCATCTGGCAGCAGGGCAAGAGCTTCGAGGATTTCCCCCATCTCGAACAGGCCGCGGGCGCGCTTCTCAACGACATGGCCTGGTGGTCCCAGGCGCTGAAGACGGCTCGCGAAGCCGCCTGATCGACAGCGCGAGCATCGGTCGATGCCCGCCTACGCGAAACATAAGGAAATAACATCATGACAACGCTTCATGCCTCGACGCCACTAGGCACCCCAGTCGTGCCCGCCGCGATCCGCAAGATCGTTCACCGGACAGGCGGGCGGCAACACGGCCCCGTCACCCGGCTCGTCAGTCCTGGCGATCTCGGCGGTCTGATCAAGCCGTTCGTTTTCCTCGATTGGGCGCGCTTCGAAGCCGATGCCTTCGAGAAAGCCGGGTTCGGCTGGCACCCCCATTCGGGCATCGCGACACTCACGCTCATTCTCGACGGAGCGATCCATTATGCCGACAGCACTGGCGCCAAGGGCGTCCTCGAAAGCGGTGCGGTCGAATGGTTCGAGGCGGCTGGAGGTGCGTGGCACAGCGGCGGAGGCGTGGAGGCCGGCGCCGTTTACCAGCTCTGGGTGGCGCTGCCCCCAGGCCTTGAGAACGGCCCCGCCACGAGCCGTTACCTCAGCCCGGAGAATTTTCCCCGTCGCGGACCTGTCCGCGTGATCCTCGGACAATGGGAAGGGATCACAAGTCCCATCCCCGCACCGTCGCCGATGACCTATCTCGATGTCATCTTGAAGGCCGGAGAGGTGTGGCGCTTCGATCCGCCGGCCGGCCAGGATGTCGCCTGGATCGCGGTCCATTCGGGCGCGGTGAACGTGCCCGAGACAGTGGCGAGCGGCGAACTGGTGGTGTTCGAGCATGGTGACGGCGCGATCGTGTTCCAGGCCGATCAAGATGCCCGTTTCATTCTCGGCGCTGCCGCGAAGCATCCGCACGATCTCGTGCTCGGCCATTATTCCGTCCACACAAGCCAGCAAGCACTCCAAGATGGCGAAAGCAACTATCGACAAGTTGGCAAGGGCCTGAAGCTACGAGGAATAATCTGATTGGTGGGCTTGGCGAACAGCCGCCTGTTAAGGAGAGATGACATGCCGGACTTTTCGATAACAATGTGGTTTGCGGACGAAAGGCGGTGGGTCACAAGCGATGTTTGCGCCTACGCCGACCGTGATGACATTACATGCCTTGAGGCATTTATGCGGGCAGGCATCAAGGCATTGTCGCTGTCGGGCCAGAATAAACCTGCACGGTGATTTGGAAAAAAGGCTATGACTGTCTTTCGTCTTCGCCATGTATCTTGGGCTGTGTCGTTCCTTGCGACCTATCGGCCGTATCCGCGTGTGCATTACTCGGCTACGGAAGCGACGCAGCCCAAAGTCCTCAACCTGACAGGTCTCCGGTATTTCGCCGACGCCCCAGGCGACAACTTCAAGAAGTTCCGCCCCCCGATCGCCATCAATGGTGAGATCACTTACCTCGCGCTTTCGGGGGGAGGTGCGGATGGCGCTTTCGGTGCTGGGGCGCTCGCCGGACTTTCCGATGCGGGCACACGTCCCATATTCTCAACCGTATCCGGGGTGAGCACGGGGGCGCTGATAGCGCCTTTCGCGCTTCTCGGAACCCCTTACGATCCGACTCTTCGCGAACTCTACACAAGCGGCATCGCCGCCAGCCTGGTCGATGGAGCTGGCCCGCTCGGCATCCTCGCCACCTCCGGTCCACTCGCGAACAATCGTCTGCGAGAGTTGGTCGATCTCTATATTGACGAAACGCTGCCTGAAGCGATTGCAGCCGAAAGCATCAGGGGGCGCCTCCCGCTCATCATCACGACGAGTCTGGATACCCAGCGGGCGAGCGTTTGGAATCTCGGTAAGATTGCGGAGATCGGGACGCCGCTCGCTTGATTTCAATTGGGCAACCGCCTTGAAATGCGCCATTCAGCCATCTTTCCGTAGATGCGTCGGCAAATGAAAGGACGTTTCATATGATCTTCGACCGCCCGTTCGCGCAAACGGCCATCGGCCTCGCCGTCATGGTGTCGGCCATCCCTGCCAGTGCCGCAACGAAGCCGGCCTCGCGCCCTGCCGCGACATCCGCGCTTGCTTCCCATCATTGGGATCTCGTCGCATGGAGCGCGGGACAGGTGCCGGACGGGAAACGCCTCCGTCTCGATTTCGAGAATGGCCGCTTCTCGACCAGCACCATGTGCAATGGCGCGGGCGGCGCCTATCGGGTGAGTGGCAGGACGATCCGCCTCGGCAGCGGCAAGGGGCAATTCGCCTCGACCATGATGGCCTGCCCGGAACCGGCGATGAGCCATGAGCGCGCTTATCTGGGCAGCCTCGCGGCGGTCCGTACCTGGCGGGTCGAGGGTGATCGCCTCATCCTGCGCACCGCGAAAGGCGAGACGCTCACCTATCGCGCCGCGCACAAGCCGGCGGCCGATGCGCCGCGCAAGTTCATCTACGTGTCGGCTGAGAGCAAACCCTGTACGGGCGTCGGCCCGATGACCTGCCTGCAGGTCCGCGAGCGGCCCAGCGATCCCTGGCAGCTCCATTATGACCGGATCGTCGATTTCGATCCGCAGCCGGGGATCGAATATCGCCTGCGGATCATCGAGGAAAAAATCGCCAATCCGCCCGCCGACGGCTCATCGATCCGCTGGACGCTCGACCAGGTGATCGAACAGCGCGTGGTGAAGTGACCCCGGTCAAGCCACCCTCAGCGCAAATGCGGCAGCCGCCATGCCCCTAGCAAGGCGGCTGTCCGCAGCGCGAAGATCGTAACACCGGCGATCGTACCCGCGAGATCCTTGCGCAGCCCGAAGCGCTTCATCAGCACCACCATCAGCGTCGCGCCCGCCAATGCCGCGGTGGCATAGAAATCCTCATGCAGGACGCGCGGCACCTTCGCGCAGAGGACGTCGCGCAAGATTCCGCCGCCGCATCCGTTGACCGTCGCGATCACGACAACGCTGGCGCCGTTGAGCTTGTAATCGATGCTCTTGCGCGCGCCGGCGGTCGCAGCAAGCGCGAGGCCGACCGCCTCGAATATATCGACCGCAACCGGCGGCGTCAGATTGCCCACCCGCCCCAGCACGATGGACGCTCCCAGCACGCAGGCCGTCGCCGCCACGGCAAGCGCGGCATAACGCCAGTCGCGGAACGGCGCCGGGGGATGCTCGCCAAGCAGAAGATCGCGAGTGACACCGCCCCCGACCGAACCGACAAAGGCGAGGACAAGGATGCCGAACAGATCGAAATCCACGCGCACGCCGGTCAGCGCGCACTCCGTTGCGAGAACGAAGGTCGCGGCAAGATCGACGGCGGTGAGCGCCCGATCGCGGATATGGTTGCCGGCGCCATCAGCCGTTTCCATTGGAACTGCCTCCCCCTGCCCGCCACAAGATCCTCACCAGTCTGATCCGGGTGGATGGAGGTGGCAAGCGATCGGTGAGAACCTTGCCAGCCGGATGCCCCGGATCAGTTCGCAGGCGGGTGCCATATCGTTTTGCTGGCCAGGGCCGAGGGTGAAGCGGATCGACAAGCCCGGCGTGTCGACTACGGCGTGGACCTTTGTTCCGAACCCACCTCACATAGCCACAAAAATGCCCCCGGCGCGTGACTGACGCCGAGGGCATTTCTTCCATCAGCGCCGTTGAACCTACCTGGTGACGGTCAGCCCTGCCCCCGCCGCGAACGCGCCGCCCGGGCCGGGTCCAACCGTGCTCACGCCCGCCCCGGGCCTGCCGATCATGACGGTCTGGCCGGCAGCGTTGTCGACGACGAGCTTGACCCACAGCTTGCCCTTGTCGGGGAAGTAGGACGTCACCTTGGCCTCGAGCAGCGCGGCCAGGCTGGCTTGCTGCACACCCCCACCGGCGGCGCTGAAGCCGGGCAGCTCGAAGATGACCCACGAGCCGTCGTCCATTTCGTTCAGGGACAGGGACAGGTCCTTCTTGCCGGTCTCGACCCTGACCTCGGCACCGCTGCGGATCGTGGTCTGGCCGGTATATTCATAGCGCCGGCCGTTCCGGCTGAGCATGACGGGATCGGCAATGGCTTCGCTGCCGAAGCCGAAATTGCCGGCGATGTTGAAGTGACCATAGTCGCCCTTGCACACGGCGGCATGCCAGTCGGGCCTGAGCTGGCAGGCCTGGTCGTCGTTGGCGATGCCATTGTCGATGACGATATAGCTGTCGGGCACGCCGCCGACCGAGCCGTCCTTGTCGTGGATCGCCGCGCCTCTCCAGGCATTGCCGCGCCCGAAATCGGAGGACCATTTCCGCACCACCTGCGGGAAATCGACCGGCCTGGAATTGACGAATTTCGCACCCTCGATGGCGTTCTCGCTGCTCATGCCGAAGCTGGTGTACATGAGGTAGGAGATCGCCGCCGCGTTGCGCGTGCCGTTGGGCTGGAAGTTCACGAAGCTGGTGTTCACCACATCGTGGCGCATGTCGTAATATTCATAGCCGCGGATCGGGAAGTCCGCGATGTCGTTCGGCATGCTGCGGCCATAGGCGATTTCCGCCTTCGTCGTGGGCGTGCCGATGTTGGCGCTCTCACCCACGAAAATTCCGTCGGTGATCCGCGATGTATAGGCCGTGCGCCCCACGGCCGACGCCGCATGGGTGAAGCCCACCGCATTGTCGGCCACGTGCAGGTTCGGGAACAGGTGCAGTTCGCCGCGACCCCAGACGCCGCCATGACGGTTCTTGTAGCTGGTGAAATTGGCGAAGACCGATCCCTTCATCGGGCTGTTCGGATCAGCGGGATTGGCGAAGGCCAGATGGTAATTGCTGCCGCCGACGCTGAACGTGCCATCCGCCTTGGGACCGCGATCGAACATGAATCCGTCGAAGTTCGAGTGGGCGGTATTGCCGCTGAACTCCCGCACCGCCGTGCGGCGCGGAAAGACATTGGGGTTCTTGCCTTCATGCGCGCCGGTCGGCTTCTCCGGAAGCGCGAACCAGAAGCCGATCGCCTCGGACCCCGCCGCCACATTGTCGCGATAGATGTTGTCGGGGTTGGTGATCCAGAAGGTCGACGCGGTGTTGTCGGACGGGATCAGGATGTCCTTGGCCGACTGTCCGGAGACACCCGGCTGTGACGTGGCGACAGACCCGGCAGGACCGAGGTTGGTCGGCACGCAGGGTTTGCCGTCTGGGTGGCACTTGGTGAGGATGCCGAGATTGTGGACGAACTGGTTGCCGGTTTCGACGGCATCCTCGAGGAAGAAGCAGTGGCCGACGGTGTCGAAGGTGACGTTGTTCTCGATCCTGAGATTGTTGGTGCCATGCACGGTCACGCAGCGGCTATATGTATTATGGATCGAGGCGTTCTGGACATATTGCCCCTGTCCCT
>JAGIAZ010000031.1 GCA_017744605.1 Sphingobium sp.
GTTATCGAACCTGGGGGAGGGAGACGCATGCGGGTCGTATTTCGGCGCGGTGGCGCGATAGCTGTCGCGGATCTTCAGCGCTTCCGGCTTGTACGGAATCACGCCGCCCTCGACGACGCCGAGACCGCCATGATTGGCCGCGATGGCGCCGAGCTGACGCTCACCGGCCTTCGAGGTCGACGAGTCATGCGGCTCGAGATTGTAATTGGCTTCGTTGATCACCTGCCAGATGCCGTTGAGGTTCGGGTGACCGCCGAGCAGGGTGCCGCCAGCCGACGCATGCGCGGCAGGCTTGGCAGCGGGCTTTGCTGCGGCCGCGGCGGCCGGCTTCTTGGCCTGCGCATGGGCCATTGTGGTGCCGGCGACGACGAGCGCCGTGGCGGCGGCCAGCTTCAGATACTGTTTCATCCGCGAAAGATCCTCCCGTTTAATTCTGGTCATGGAAGCGCGTAGGCGACAATCGCGCCTCCCGCGTTGATGGCGACATATTGTTTGCCGCTCCGACCGCGATAGCTCATCGGATTGGCATTGGCATTATTGGTAAGAATGGTCTCCCACAACTGTTTTCCGGTCGCCGCATCGAATGCCCGGAAACGCTTGTCGTTGGTGGCGCCGACGAAGACGAGGCCACCGGCCGTCACGGTCGGACCGGCGCTGCCGCTATTGCCCTGAAGCTGCTTGCCCTCGGGCAGGCCCTCGACAAGACCGAGCGGAACCTTCCACTTGATCGCGCCGGTATTGGCATCGATCGCGATCAGCTGGCCCCAGGGGCCCTTATAGCAGTTGAGGCTCGGTCCCTGACCGCGACCCTGGGCGTCATATTTGCCGCTGATCGGCGCGGAGAAGCTGAAGAACGGGCCCTTGCCGTCGACGCTGGCGCGGTCATAGTCGCCCGGCACCGTCGCGTCGAAGCTGTAGGACTTGTCGCCCTCCACCTTCTCGGTCCAGCCGACCAGCGAAGTTGCCTGTGCATTCACGAACACCCAGCCGGTGGTGGGGTCGGCAGCTGGACCTCCCCAATTCACGCCGCCGGTGCCGCCGGGGAGCTGGATGGTCGAGCGTGGCGGATCGCCCGCCTTGTGGAAATAGAAGGGTGTATAGGGCCCGTCGTTGCGATAGCCGCCGGCCTTGTCCCACATCGCCTGGCACGCGGCGGCATGCTCGGCAGTCGTATCGTCGGCCGTCACGATATCCGCCCTGGTCATCGAGTTGCGGCTGAGCGCGGGGGTGTTCACGGGGAAAGGCTGGGTCGGCGAATAATATTCGCCCGGCACGTCGCCCTTCGGCACGGGACGCTCCTCGACCGGCTGCAAGGGCTTGCCGGTCTTGCTGTCCAGCTCGAAGAACAAGGCGCTCTTGTTGACCGCCATCACGCCCTTCTGCTTCTTGCCCTTCACCGTGATGTCGATGAGCGGACCGGCAGTCGGCTGATCAGTATCCCAGAGGTCATGATGCACCGTCTGGAAATGCCACTTGTACTTGCCGGTCTTCATGTCAAGCGCGACGACCGAGTTACCGAACAGATTGCTGCCGGGACGGCTGCCGCCCCAATAATTAGGCGAAGGCGAGCCGAGCGGGACGTAAATGGTGCCGGTCGCTTCATCGACGGGCGCCGAGAAGCCCCACATGTTCGTGCCCGAACGGCCCGTATTGTCCGCAAGCCAGCTATCGGCGCCGAGTTGCCCCTTGTGCGGCACGGTCTGGAACTCCCAGAGCTTCTTGCCGGTGCGCACATCGAATGCGCGGGGGTTGCCGGGCACGCCGATCGGGTTCTCGAGAGTCGCCGCGCCGATCATGGCGACATCGCCGCTGATCGTCGGCGTACCGCCATAGCCCACGCCGACATCGACGGCGCCCTTGTCACCGAAGCTCGTCACCGGCTGACCGGTCTTGAGGTCGAAGGCCATCAGCTTGGTGCCGCTCATCACGAGCAGGCGGGCCGGCGTTTTCGCGTCGCCCGGCCAGTAGCCGAGACCGCGAGTCGAAAAAGTCGGTGTCGCAGGCGGACGTGCGCTGGACGCGGCATTCGCCGTCGGCGCCGCGCCAGCCGGGAACGAATAGGTCCACACTTCCTTGCCGCTATCCGCGTCGAGCGCGATCAGGCGGCTGCCGGCGGGCAGATACATCGTGCCGTCGATGACCAGCGGGACCGCCGTGCCGAACGAACGCGTCGTGTAGCTCCATGCCTGCTTGAGCGTCGCGACGTTGGATTTGTTGATTTGGTTCAGGGGCGAAAAGCGCGTGGAAGCGAGATCGCGATTGATTGTCTGCCAGTCGCCGTCGGGCATTTTGGCCAGCGCCATGCCGGCGCCCGCCATCAAAAACGCAATCGAAGCAGCATAGTTAAAGCTTCTTGCGACCCGCATGCGTCTCCCTCCCCCAGGTTCGATAACGTTTTAGAACCGTTTCGTAACTTGCCAGCTTCCGTCCGACAAGAAAGCTATTTCCGTCCACTTCCGAACCCGGCCTAGAAGGAGTCGACCAGTTTGACAATGTCCGGAATCGGGATGTTAGTTGTTTTTGACAACAATGTGTCCCTTGGGCTACGTCGCGCATCAGAGGGGTGAAGCTGGCTAACATCCGGAGCATCAAAATGCTTGGCGGAATGTCATTAGCTTGCTAATTTCTTTATTTCGCCAGCACGATAATGCGAACAGGAAGGATCCGGCCATGCGCTGCGCAGCGAAGGCCTCATATAGGGAAGGCATGCACTGATGGCCGGAATTGGCGACACAGTATTCGCAATGACGGAGTGGATTCGAACCACGCCGATGGTCGATTTCGCGCTTTGGCTCTCGACCAAGGAGATTTGTGAGTGGGTGCAGTCGCACTCCTTCATGGTCCCCATCCTGCAGATGATTCACATCTTCGCGATCGCGATGGGCTTCGGCTCGGTCGTGCTCTTCAACCTGCGGCTCGTGGGCCGCGGCGGCACCGATACAACGGTCACGCAATCCGCGCACCGCTACCTGCCGTGGATGAAGTGGTCGCTGCTGGTCCTGTTCATTTCGGGCGTCGGCATGGTGCTCGGTGACCCGGTCCGCCTGCTGGTGAACCCGGTCTTCTGGATCAAGATCGTCCTCTTCGTCGTCGCCATGATCGTCAGCATCGTTCATCTGAAGACGGTCAGCCGCAAGACCAAGACCTCGCCGACCTGGGACGCCACGACGAGCGGCAGCATCGCGATTCGGTCGAGCGCTTACGGTCTCATCATCTTGTGGCTTCTCATCATGGCTGGTGGGCGGTTCATGGCCTACGCGCCGATGTAAGGGAGATAAAACGATGTTCTTTCCATCTCTCTGGCAGTCCATTCAGGACTCTGCTCTCGGCATCTACATGGCGGAATCGGCCTGGGCCTTTCCGACCTTCGAGACCATTCACGTCTTCGCCATCGTGACCGTGTTCGGCACCATCGCCGTCATGGACATGCGCATGATCGGCCTCGCCTCGAAGGGCCGGCCGCTCACCGCCGTGTCGAAGGACACGCTCACCCTGACCTGGACGGCCTTCGTCGTCGCGGCCATCAGCGGCGCGCTGCTCTTCACCGGCAAGGCGACCTACTACATGGTCAATCCCTGGTTCCTCAGCAAAATGGCGCTGATGGGCCTGGCCGGCCTCAACATGATCGCCTTCCACCTCATCCCCTGGAAGAATGTCCGGAATTTCGACACGACCCCGGCCATTCCCGGCAGCGTGAGGCGCGCGGGCATATTGTCGCTGCTGCTGTGGATCGGCGTGATCTGCTGCGGCCGCATGATCGGCTTCACGCTGGACAAGTATCTGCCCTTCTGACGGGCAGCCGGCCCAAAAGGCTGCTCAAGAAATAAGGGCTCCTGCTGCGGCAGGGGCCCTTTTTCGTGCGCGCCGACACCGCCGCGCGACTCGGACAAAGTCACCTGCAGTCCGCAAATTTGATCCAGTTCAATGAGTGCTGGCCCCTCTCCTGCTGGATGGAGTCACGCTGGTAGCGAATCATCGGAGCCAGCGAACGCAAACAGCTGGCCGACGCGTTTTCCCGCACCCGGCCCTTTCAAAAGGGAGAGGTCGTCTCCGATGTCATTTTTCGACACGCTATTTCATATGACCGAGTGGTTGCGGACCACATGGGTCGTCGATTTCTCGCTCTGGCTTTCAAATACCGCTGCCTGCCAGTGGCTGCAGAGTCACTTCGTCGCCATTCCCGGCTTTCAGTCGATCCATATCCTGGCGATCGGCGTGCTGTTCGGCTCGGCGCTGATGGTCAACCTGCGCATCCTCGGGGTCGTCGGCGGCGAGCATAGCGTGCCCGAGACGGTGCAGCGCTACATGCCATGGCTCTGGTGGGCCCTCGTCGCGCTGATCGCCTCAGGCATGGTCCTGCTGGTCAGTGAACCGGTACGCAACATGGTCAACCCGTTCTTCTGGATCAAAATGACGGCGCTGCTGATCACCGTGCTCATCACCGCCTGGTTTCACCTGTCGGCACGGGCGCGCATGACGGGCTGGGACCGTTCGTCGAACGGCCGGGGCGCAATCCGCGCCGGCGCAGCCATACTCATCATCCTGTGGTGCATCGTCATGGCCGGCGGCCGCTGGATCGCTTACGCGCCGGCCTGAGAGAGGAAGAGACATGATCCTGCAATCGCTTTGGCAAAGCATCGAAAATTCGAGCCTGAGCCAATCCATCGCCAGCTCGGAAGTCGCCTTCCCGCTCATCGAAACCTTCCATGTCTTCGCGGTCGTGACCGTCATCGGCACGATCGCCATCATGGACCTTCGCCTGCTCGGCCTCACCTCGCGAAAATGGACCGCAAGCTCGATATCGAGGGACACGCTCTGGCTCACCTGGCTGGCGTTCCTGGTCGCCGTCATTACCGGCCTGCTAATGTTCGTCAGCAAGGCCGCGACCTATATGGTCAACCCCTGGTTCCTCGTGAAGATGGCGATGCTGGCGGCCGCCGGCATCAACATGGCGGTGCTGCATCGTGGTCCATGGCGCGCCATTGCCAGCTGGGACAGCGCCCTTGCCGTTCCCGGCAGCGTCAGGCTGTCCGCGGCCTTGTCGCTGACCTTCTGGATCGTGGTGATCTTCTGCGGTCGCTTCATCGGCTTCACGCTCGGCGTCTACCAACCGCCGCTGTGAACGGAGCCAGCCCTCTCTTCGGGGACGGTAGAACGAAAAAAGGGGCCGGAAGGCCCCCTTTCCTTTTCGTATCGCGCAACGCCTTACTTCAGCTTGGCCATCACGTTGCGCTGGAAGAGCGCTTCGAACAGCTTGGCCGCGTCCGGGCTCATCGCTGCGGCGACGGTCGACTTGTCATTGGCCTCGAGGAGCATTGCCTCATTGGGCTTGCTTTCCTTGACGCTCGCCCAGTGCGGCAGGCCAGCACCGTTGGGATTGCCGGTGCGGGCGAAATTCACCCAATAGCTCATCATCTGGTCAGCGAGCTTGAGATCCGGCGCGCTCTTGCTGGCGATCGCCGGCGAGCTGATGTCGGGCACTTCGCGCGGCGCTTCCAGATTGCCGAACGTATAAGCCAGTTCCGAGGCATGGGTGGCACCCTGGCTCTTCACGCCTTCGGCGACCGGCGGAGCATGGACGAACTGATAGACATAGGCTGCCTGGCCCTGCCTGGCCTGCTCATTGGCATAATGATGCATGAACCAGTTCATGCCTTCGGGACCGGTCCGGCCGGCGGCTTCCGCAGCCTCGGCATCGGTCGTCGCGGGATAGGCCGAGAGGCCGAGTTCGGCGAGTTCGCCCCAGCGCTGGGCCGCGCTCGTCTTCCAGCGATCCAGGGTCATCGCGGGACCGCCACCGCCGCCGAAATCGTTCTTGTTCGAGCCGACGAGCACGGGGACCTTGTTCTGGCGCCCTTCGGCGAAGGTCTTCGACTGGTCTTCGGGGACGATCCAGCCATCCACAATGATGCCTTGGGCACGACCCAGCTTGGCAACGATCTCGGCGGGGGCCGCCTGCAAATCGGCGAATGTCTTGATGCCAGCCTTCTCCATCGCGGCGGCCGTCTGTTTCTCGGCATTGGCACGACTGCCCATGACAGCGGGGCTCAAGCCCGACCAGGCGCCGCTCTGGGAAATCGACTTGTGGAAAAGTCCCTTCGCCACCGGCGAACCCGTCAGTGCCGCGGTGATGCAGGCACCGGCCGATTGGCCGAAGATGGTGACGTTGTTCGGGTCGCCACCGAATGCGGCGATGTTCGCTTTCACCCACTGGAGCGCCGTAATGCCATCCGACAGCGCCTGGTTGCCCGAGGCATTATGGCCGGACATGGCCGTCAGATCGGGGTGCGACAGGAAGCCGAACGCGCCGACGCGATAATTGACCGAGACGATGATCGCGCCCTTGGCCGCGAGCTTGCTGCCGTCCGCGAAGGGCATGGAGTTGCCGCCTTCCGCATAGGCGCCGCCATAGAACCAGACCATGACGGGGCGCTTCTCTCCTGCGCCCTTGGCCCCGGTCCACACGGCGAGATTGAGGCAGTCTTCCGAGATCTTCGGCGAATCCGGCATGTCGGTCGCCTGGTTGACGCCCATCGCGCGCGTCGGTGCCGGCGGCTGGACGCAGGTATTGCCCCATTTGCTGCCGTCGCGGACGCCCTTCCAGGTCGTCTTGACCGGCACGGCCGGCATGAAGCGCAGCTTGCCGACCGGTGCCTCGGCGAAGGGAATGCCCTTGAAGACAGTCACGCCCGGCTGCAGCGCGGCCGCGCCCTTGACCAGGCCCTGCGCCGTCTTGACCGGCTTGTCGATGCCCGCCTGCGCCATCGAGGCGCTTGCAAGAATGACGGACGCGAACGCGACCCGCCGGCTTATGGACTTGAATGACATTCGTTGCTTCCTCTCCCTTGCGAGGCCGTTCAGGCTCGCCATGTCCTGGTCGCCGGAGGCCTGCCCCGGCGTCGACTTCATTTCGCTGCTGTCTTCTGTCCCCCGTTGCGCTGCGCACGGGAGGAGGTAATGAAGTTGCGGATCTGCACATCGCCTTCGTGACAGGCATATTCGAACATGCCGTACTTCTCGTTACGACGCCAATCGAAGGACACCGTCCAAGGCTGTGTAAAGACGACCGGATCGTTCCATGTCGCGCGATAGTTGACCGTGTCCGGGCCGGTCATGGTGAAGCGCTCGGTATAGCGCGCGGACTCGCTGACCGGCGTCTTGTTGTCCGGCGGCGAGTTCACCGTGCCGGCATTGGTCGCCGAGGGACCGGGTTTGAAATTGGTGGTCTCGACGACCAGCGTATTGCCATTCTCCCAATGACCCCGGCTCTCGCCCATCCAATTCGAGATCTGGCGCGGCACGGCCGGTGACTTGCCGTCGGTCGGGATGATCCGGGTCTCGTGGACCATCTCCAGCTCGATGGCGACGATGCCGGGCGACTGCCACACGCGAATACCGTTATTATAGTGCATCGGCAGCATCGACGCCGGCAGGCCGCGCGTGATGCAGCGGTCCCATGTGTCGAAATCGGTCGGCGCGTCGAAAGGCTGGTTGCGCGCCCAGCTCGAGCGCATCAGCGCGGAGCGGCGCTTGCCTTCCTCGGTCATCGCCGGAAGACGACCATTGGCCGGCTCGACGATCAGCGAGGTCTGGCGGTTGGCATCGCCGGCCTCATCCCAGTGGCCGCGACCGATCTTGCCAGCCTTGTCGTCATTGTCGTAGCGCGCCTGCAGGCCTTGCTGCTTCTTCAGGCTCTCGGTATATTCGGCATCGGTGAGCTGCGCGCGATCGCCATATTTGGGGTCGCGCTGGAGCGGCACGCCGTTCAGAAAATCGATCGGCCAGGAGCCGCGCAGGTCGGGCTCACCCCAGGCCGTGAGCTTGGGCTTATAGGCCTTGGTCACCGCCGCGGCTGGCTTTGACTGCGCATAAAGCACGGCCGGAACCGCGAGCAGTTCCATCGCGATGATCGCAGGCGCCACGCGCCGCGCTATGATGTGTCGCATCGTCATTCCCCTGCCTTGGCCACGCCCGGTGCCCGCTGGGCCCGGGAGGCTGTCACGTAATTCCGGATCTGCACGTCGCTTTCGCGGCAGATATATTCGAACATGTCTCAGTCGCTGTGACGACGCCAATCCAATTGCAACACCCAAGTTGCTGTAAAAACGACCGAATCGATTCGGGCCCGGCGGCTAGAGCCATGCGTGGCATCACTGCGGGTCGGCCTTCTTCGCGGCCTCCTGGGCACGCTTGGCGCGCGAGGCTGTGATGAAGTTGCGCACCTGCACATTGCCTTCGTGGCAGGCATATTCGAACATCTGATAGTTGTCGTTGCGCCGCCAGGGCAGACGCGTCGTCCAGGACTTGGTGAAGATCGTCGGGTCGTTCCAGGTCATGTCATAGCTGATCGTGTCATGGCTGGTCATCGTGAAGCGCTCGGTCATGACCGCTTCGGTGCTGACCGGCGTGACGTTGCCTGGAGGCGAACCGTATGTGCCGACATTGGTGGCCGAGGGTCCCGGCTTGAAGTTGGTCGTGGTGACGACAAGGGTGTTGCCGTTTTCCCAATGGCCGCGGCTCTCGCCCAGCCAGTTGTTGATGTTGCGCGAAATGGTCGGCCGGCCGTCGGTAGGGATGATGCGCGTCTCATGCACCATCTCCAGCTGGATCGCGACCAGGCCCGGCGATTGCCAGACGCGGATGCCGTTATTGTAATTGATCGTGAACATCGAGGCGGGCATGCCGCGTGTGATGCAGCGGTCCCAGCTGTCGAAATCGTCCACCCAGTCGAAGGTCTGGCCGGGCAGGTCGTCCGACTTCATGAGCTTGGAGCGCTGCTTGCCCTCGTCGGTCAGGTCCGGCACGCGTCCGTTCGGCGGATCGATGATCATCGAGGTCAGGCGGTTCGCCTTGCCCGGCTCCATCCACGCGCCCATGCCGAGCTTGTTGTTCTTCTGCTCGGTATCGTAACGCGTCTCGGTCGCACCGATCTGCTTCTGCCGCGCGGCATATTCGTCATCGTTGAGGAAATAGCGGGTACCCTGCGCAGGCGTGCGCTGGAGCGGCGTCATGTTGAGATGATCGACCGGCCAGCCGCCGCGAAAATCGGGCTCACCCCAAGGCGTCTTCGGAGCTTTGTAGCCCTGCGGAACTGGAGGAACGGTGACCAGATCGCTCCCCTGCGGCGACCATTGATCCTGCGCCGAAACAGGCTTGCCCTGTGCGAGGGCATAAGACGCCGACGCAAGAAGCGCCGGCGTCATCAATGCTTGGAGCAGGCGTCCAGAAGGTCTCGTCATGATATCCTCCTGTCAGCCCGTTCCTCTTACTGCCGCGTCGGTGCAGCAGGCGCCGCTGCGGGCGCCGAAGCCGGTGCGGCCGGCGGCGGAGCCGCCTTGGCCTGAGCCCGCAGCGCGCGCGACGAGTTGATGTAGTTGCGAACCTGGACGTCGCCCTCATGGCAGGCATATTCGAAGAACTCGTATTTGTCGTTCCTCGGGATCTCCATTCGGGTCGTGAACGGTGCCGTGTACACCTCGGGATCGATGTAGGTCATGTCGTAGACGAGCGTGTCCTTGTTCGCGAGCGTAAAGCGCTCGATCACCTTGGCTTGTTTGCTCATCGGCACAATGTTGTTCGGCGGCGCACCGATGGTGGCCATGTTGAGCGGCGAAGCGCCGCGACGGATGTTCGTCGTCTCGACGACCAGCGTATTGCCTTCCCAATGGCCGCGGCTGAAACCCATATAATTGGTCACCTCGGCGGGCGGCGCCTTGCGGCCATCGAGCCAGATGATGCGCGAGTCATGGATCATCTCGAGATCGATGATGACCTTGTCGGGAGCCTGGAAGATGCGCACGCCGTTATTGTAGCGGAAGGGCAGCATCGAGCCAGGGAAGCCGCGGGTCACGCAGCGGTCCCAGTTGTCGAAGTCCGTGGTCCAGTCATAGGTCTGGCCATTGACCCAGCTCGAACGACCGAGCTTCTCCATCTGGCGGCCATAGGCCGTCATGGGGGGCAGGCGGCCGTCTGGCGGATCGATCAGCAGCGAGGTACGCTTGCCAACGGCGAAGCTCTCGACCCAGTTGCCCATGCCGAGCTTGTTGGCCTTGGTCTCGTTGGCGGCGGCGTCCTTGGAGCGGTCGGTCTGCTTCTCGCGCGCTTCATATTCGGCGTCGGTCAGGTAGACGCGGCGACCCTGGGCGGGCGTACGCTGCAGGTTGATGCTGCCGAGGCTGTCGATCGGCCAGCCGCCGCGCAGGTCGGGATGGCCCCAGCCGGTGCGGGGCGGGTTGAAAGCCGGGATCGGCGCAACCTTGTAGAGCTGCGGCGCTTCGGCCTCGCTCGGCGCGGGCGGCAGCGGCGGCCCCGGAGGGGCGCCACGCTGCGCCGAAGCCGTGGTGGCGAGCGAGATGGTCAGTGCCGTCGCGGCGAGCGCGGCCGATTTCATCAGCGTCCTGAGATGTGGTTTCATAGTGCCTTCTCCTTGGCGGCGCTGGGCGCACGCGATGATGTTATGTCGTTGCGACTCTGCCAGTCGCATTCCAGGGCGGCGCGCCCGAGAATGACGCAATCGGCGCCGCGATTCCAGTCAGGACCGGCTGTTGCCGGCATTACTTGCCTTTCGCCTTCGCCTTTGCCGGTGACAACTCCGGCGCGAGCGCTGGCGTCGAGGGCGGCGCACTGCCCTCCGGCAGCGCAAACGCGATATACTGGTTCGCACCGGCCTTCGGCAGCGGCAGCCTGGGCGCCCACAGGCCGTCGCCCCCCACGGGGATGACGATGAACTGGCGGCCATTCACTTCATAAACCGCCGGAATGCCTTCCGATGCGGCCGGCAGGTCGGCTTCCCAGAGCGTCTTGCCGGTGGCGCTGTCGCGCGCCCGGAACTTGCGGTCGCTCGACGTGGCGTTGAAGAACAGACCGCCCGCGGTCACCACAGGATTGCCCCGGCCGATATGGCTGCCGGTGTCCTTGATGCCGAGGTCGGCCAACGGCTTCACTTCGCCATTGGGCACGTTCCAGAGCTTCTTGCCGGTGTCCATGTCATAGGCCGTGATCGACGACCATGGCGGACCCATCAGCCCGAAGCCGTTGCTCTGCAGGTTGAAGTTGACCGGCGATTGATAGGGCGTCACGTCGCCGCCGCCGTTCGGCATGTTGGCGATCGCCTCCGGCCGCTTGTCGGGCACCAGCGTGTCCAGCGTCGGCAGCACGCGGTCGACCACGTAGAAGCGATGGTTGACCGGATCGATCGCCGACATGCCCCAGTTGGCGCCGCCATTATGGCCCGGCAGCGAGAAGGTGCCCTGCAGGCTCGGCGGCGTGAACAGACCTTCGTTGCGCGCGGTTTTCAGCAGCGCGCGGATCTTGGCCTTGTCCGCCTCGGGGATGAAGGGATTGATGTCCGCTTCGGTGATCTTGCCCTGGCGGGTGAACGGCTCGGGCCAGGTCGGGAACGGCTGCGTCGGCGAGGCCTTCTCACCCGGCACGTCCGACTTGGGCACGGGACGTTCCTCGACCGGCCAGATCGGCACGCCCGTCTTGCGATCCAGCACGAAGACGAAGCCCTGCTTGGTCGCCTGGACGACCACCGGGATATCCTTGCCATCCTTGGTGATCGTCATGAGCTTCGGCGCCAGCGGGATGTCGAAGTCCCACAGATCGTGATGGACCGTCTGGAAATGCCACAGGCGCTTGCCGGTCTTCGCGTCGAGCGCGAGGATCGAGTTGGCGTAGAGATTGTCGCCGGGACGGTTGCCGCCGTAGAAATCGTAACGCGCAGTGCCGGTCGGGATGTAGATCACGCCCGCCTGGTCGTCGACGGTCGACTCCGACCAGTTATGGACACCGCCCATGCGGTCGCGGTCCTTCCCGGGCCAACTGTCATAATTGGCCTCGCCCTTTTCGGGCTTCACGTGGAAGACCCAGGCGAGTTTGCCGGTGAGGATGTTGTAAGCGTGGATGTCGGCCGGCGAAGACGCATAGTCATATGCGCCCGCCGGCAGCGACATGATGATCAGATCGCCATAGAGGCGGCCAGGATTGTTGGTCTGCAGCGGGCGCATCTTGCTGATGTCGCCCGAAAGGCCGGTGCGGATGTCGATGCCCTCGCCCGCAGCCATGCCGAAGCCCTTGATGAATTCGCCCGTGTCGGCGTTCATCTGGCGCAGAAAACCGCCGCTCAGGAAGATCAGGCGCTTGTCCTTGCCGTCCTTGCTCTGCCAGTAATTCATGCCGCGCGAGCCGAGCCGGCCCTTGACCTCGGTGCGCCATTTTTCCTTGCCAGTGGCGGGATCGAGCGCGATCACGAAGCTGTCACGGGCGGTCACGTACATGGTGCCGTTGGCGACCAGCGGACCGAAGGCGGGCGCCGAGCCCGGGCCGGTCTCGAAGGTCCATGCGACCTTGAGATCCTTCACATTCGCCGTCGTGATCTGGTTAAGAGACGAATATTGCGCCGACTCGGCACCGCCGAGGTAACTGTCCCAGGTCGCATAATCGAAGCTCTTGGCCGCCACCGTCGACGGCAAAGTGGCGCAGCACCCGGCCATGAGGGCCACCGCCAGCCGAACTGCGCGACCATGGCGCGCGCCGCGCCCCTGCAAATGCATGCGCATCTCTCTAAGCACTCCCGGTATCCCCCCAACAGACTCTGTCGGCCGGTCGAGACCCACGTCCGCCGGCGCCGCCAGCCTAGACGAGATGATGCCAAGTTGACAACATCTCCGTGCGCCTCTGCGATGACTTTGTCCGTCTTCGCCGGACTGTGTCATTCTCGCCGCAGGCCGCACAACCGAGTCTGGTCGACGGTTGACACCGTGGCATTTCTAAGTAGATTCTGTCAACTACGGCCTCGTCGAGGCCCAGAACGATATCACCACATGAGGAAGGAAGCGGCGTGTCTCAACGGACCGGGAAGAAGCGTGCGGGTTTGGGAATTGCGATGGTCGGCACCCTGGCGATCCTGTCGGCATGCATGCTGCCATCCAGCGAAGCCGTGAGCCAGCCGGCGCCCGCCCCTGCTGCCACCCCGACCGCCGCCGCGACGATCCCGGCAACTGCAGCAGCCGGTTCGGCGGCGCTGGATCAGGCGCGCATCGCGGGAGGCCGCGAACTCTTCAGCAACTGGGGCTGTGCGGCTTGCCACACGCTCTCCGATGCCCAATCGAACGGTGCAGTCGGTCCCTCGCTCGACGGCAATGCCAGCCTGACCGAAGACTTCATTACCGCGCGCGTCACCAATGGTCAGGGCGCCATGCCAGCCTTTGGCGGTCAGTTGAGCCCCAAGGAAGTGGCCGACATCGCTTATTACATCGCCCACGTCGCGAAGAAGTGAGGGGCGGCCTTCTGGGCCGCTCGCAACCCCTCTCCCCTCACCGCCCCCTGAACGAAACCTGCGTGCCTATTTCTTGCCGGCAAGCAGCGCCGCAGCGAGCTTGTCCATATCGCCTACCGGATTGCCCGGTCCGGAATTGCGGCCCTTGAGGAATTCGTTGAGCACGTTGCGCTTCGAGAAGAGCCACTGGCCGTTGATCTTCACCATCTCGTCCTCATACAGGCCGTAGGTGCCGATCTTGGGCTCGTCGTTCGGGCCGTGATTGGCCATTTCCAGCCACACCGAACGCGCCCAGGCATGATTGCCTTCCACGCGGATCGACGTTTGCAGGATGATATGGCGCAGCTTCGCCGGCTTGCCATCGGCCGTATGGTAGACGCGGCCGATCCCTTCCGCGAACTTGGTCACCGCCGCACGGATTGCCTCGCGTCCCTTGCTGGTGCCGCTGGCAAAGGTCAGTTCGCCGTCGGGCGCAAAGGTCGCGACATAGGCATCCCAGTCGAAATAATCGATCGCGAAGAGATAGCGCGCCATCAGATCCTCGATCTGGGCGCGGTCGTTGCCGTAATTGGCGCCGTATTTGGGCTGTGAAGCCTCTGCGGACATGGTCATTCCTCCTGCGAGCATCAGTGTCGCGGCGGCGGCAATGACCGACCTGCGGATCTTCGACATGGATATCCCTTCCCTCATTTGCCCTCGCTATTATTTGCCTTCGCTCATTTGCCGCTGTCCTCCCAGTCGGCATTGGCGCGGGCAATCACATATTGGTGGATGGCTTCGGCATCGTCCTTCGAGATGGTGTCGGCGAAGCTTGCCATGCCGTTCACGGCGCGCTTGCCGCCCAGCACGATGTCGAGGAATTCGCCATGCGTCGCCGAGCTCATATGGCGCAAATCCTTGACGCCGCCGCGCGCGGCGACACCATGGCAGAGCACGCAATTCGCGCCGTAGAGCTTCTCGCCCTTCGCGATCTGCTCCGGCGTGCCGGTCACCTTGGGCGGCGCCTGCAATTCGGGCACGATCCGCGATGCGGCGGGCATGGGCGGCAGCTTGGCCTTGCCGCCGATCTTGTAGACCAGCAGCCGCGGCTTGCCGAGGAACAGGCTGGTATATTTGGACCGCTCGACATGGGCGAGCCCCCCGCCCCAACCGGCATTCACCGCGACATATTGCTCACCGTCAACCATATAGGTGATCGGGGCCGCGACCGGCACGTTCTGCGCCGGCATTTCCCACAACTTCTTGCCGTTGTCGGCGCGATAGGCGGCCATGCTGGCGCTGATCGTGCCCTGAAAGACGAGGTTGCCCGCCGTTGCGAGCGTGCCGCCACTGCCGTTCAGCGGATAGGCGACCCGCCAGACTTCCTTTTGCGTCACCGGGTTCCAGGCGCTAAGCCAGCCCTTGGTATGCGCGTCGGCATATTCGGCGATCTTCTTGCGCTCGGCGTCATAGCCCGAGAAGCTGGTGCCCAGCCCCTGATGCTTGTCGAGGTCGTAGCTCGTCGCCGCGGCATAGGCCATGTAGGTCTCGGACACCGGGATATAGACCAGCCTGGTGACTGGGCTGTAGGCCATCGGATTCCAATTGTGCGCCCCGCCCGCGCCCGGCGAGACCAGCACCGGCACTTCGCCATAACGCACTGCCGGATTTTCGATCGGCCTGCCGGTCTTCATGTCGACGCCGGTCGCCCAGTTGATCGGCGAGAACTTTTGGGCGGAGAGCAACTCGCCGGTCTTGCGGTCGAGTACGTAGAAAAAGCCGTTCTTCGGCGCCTGCATCAACACTTTGCGCGGCTTTCCGCCGATCGTCAGGTCGGCGAGGATCATCTGCTGGGTGGCGGTATAATCCCACTGCTCGCCCGGCGTGGTCTGATAGTGCCAGACATATTGACCGGTATCGAGGTCGAGCGCGACAATCGAGGCCAGGAAGAGATTGTCGCCACCATCGGGACTACGGAATTTCTGCGCCCAAGGCGAGCCGTTGCCGACGCCCACATAGAGCAGATGCAGAGCCGGATCATAGGCAACCGCATCCCACACGGTGCCGCCGCCGCCCGGCTTCCACCACTGGCCGCTCCAGGTCTTGGCGGCCATCTCCATGGCTTTGTTCTCGAAGCCCTTGGCCGGCTCACCCGGCACCGTGAAGAAGCGCCAAAGCATCTTGCCGCTCTCGGCATTATAGGCCGAGACGTAGCCACGTACGCCCTGCTCGGCGCCGCCATTGCCGATGATGACCTTGCCCTCATAGACCCGTGGCGCGCCGGTGATCGTATAGGACCGATCCGTGTCGTCGACGGTCAGGGTCGACCAGACCGGCTTGCCGGTCTTCGCGTCGAGTGCGATCAGCCGTCCGTCGAGCGCCGCGACGTAGATCTTGCCCTTCCACGCCGCGAGGCCGCGTGACACGATGTCGCAACAGGCCATGCGCCCATATTTGAGCGGCACTTGCGGATCATAGGTCCAGAGCTTGCGCCCGGTCTTCGCATCAAACGCCGTGACGATGTTCCAGGGCTGGACGTTGTAGAGCACACCGTCGACGACGATCGGGCTCGATTCCATGCCGCGCTCGGTATCGATGTCGGCATACCAGGCGAGGCCGAGCTGCCCGACATTGCCATCGTTGATCTGCTTCAGCGGCGAGAAGCGTTGCTCGTCGAACGTCCGTCCACCGCTCATCCACTCACCGGGATTGCTGTCGGCGGCAAGCATCCTTGCCTGGTCGACCTGCGCTGGCCCCTTCGCATCGGTTGCGGACAGATTGAGCAGCGCGACGCTGGCAATCAACCCAATCCTCGCGCTCTTGCGGAGGCAGGAGCCTAGGGCGTCCAGACTGGGAGCACGAGCAGGCTTTCCCCCGTCCACTCCGATCATATCTTGCGCGCCTGCCGCTCGGCGGGAAGATCGGCCGCGTCGGCCCAGAAGCCATGGACCTGGCCCACGCATTTGAACGGCATCTTGACCCGCGCGACCGGGCCCTCCGCGACCGCCTTGGTGTCGAAGATGATGAGATCGCTGCGGCCTGCTTCCTTCTGGCTGCCGCCCAGGCCGATCAGATAGCCGTCCCCTTCCGGCGCGCCCTTCTTGCGCGGCACGAAGGTCATTTCCGAAAGCGAATAATCGGGCACCGAACACTGCTGGGTCTTGCCCTCTTGATGGTCGATGATCGCCCAGCCCGCAGGTTTGCCCGGCCCGCCGGTGCTGTTGATGAAGCCCCAGCGATATTTGAGCGTGTGATAACGGTCGTCCTGCCGCGACAGCACGCCACTGATCATCGGATAGATCGTCTCCGTCTGGTAGCGGTCGTTGGTCTTGCTCGAGAGATCGACGGTGAAGCGGCGGATGAGGCCAATCGATTTCAGCGGATCGAACGGCTCGCGCAGGCTCGGGAAGAAGGGGAACTGGTTCCCCTCGCCGCCGTCCATGTCCACCGTCACCTTGTCGCCGTCGGTCCAAGCACCCATGACGTGCGTACAGAAGAGGTTCTGGCCGGTGAACCATTTGAGGTCCTTGCCGTCGCCGCCCCGACGCATAATGCCCAGATAGCAGGGCATCTTGCTGTCATAAGAGAAATGAACCCCACCAGCACGAATACGATCCATGTCTGAAACCATATTGGTGAGATAGAGGATGATGTGCTTCTGCGTGACAGCGAAGTCGTGCATCATGCCGGCATAAGGCGCCTGTACCGTCACGGCCCAGTTCACGGCCCCCTTCTTGTCCGCCGAAAAGACGTGGATGTCCTTCGAGCAGAGGCCGTTCGCCTCATAGCCGAAGCTCACATATTCGCCGGTTTCGCTGTCGATCTTGGGGTGAGCAGTATGCGTCTGGCTCTTCAGCTTGCCGCCGAAGGTATAGTAATCGTCGATCGTCTCCAGCGTGTGCGGGTCCATGTAAACCGGCGGGCTGTCCTCCTTGAACACGAGTAGCTTCTGGTGATGGACGAAAAGTTGCGTGTTGGCCGTGCCGCGCGAAAGTCCCTTGACGCTCGGGTCGTCGGTCGTCGGATTGCGATACATGCCGAACAGCGAGCGCCGCGCCTCATGCTGCGCCTTCCAGCGCTGCGTCTTGGCGTAGCGCGTCTTGTAGTCGACATGGCCATTCTTGAAACGAAAGGCCGAGACATGGCCCTCGCCGTCGAACATGATATCCCCCGCATATTTGTCGGGCTTGGGATATTGCGGATCGGGCCCGACGCGGAACCAGGTGCCGTCGAGGTCGATGGGCAGCTTGCCTTCGACCTCGCAGTCATAGAGATCCATCTCAGTGCGGTTGTTGGTGCCCGGTGCACCGCCGCCGAAAGCCCCGAACTTGTCGGGGAAAGCCACCTGGGGCGCGCCCGCTGCGCGATCGGTCGCGGCGGCGGCTGCCGTGCCGCCAAATCCCGCCAGTGCCGCGCCCGTGCCGAACGCCGCCGCGCCCAAAAATGCACGGCGACCTACACCTCCCGCAGTCGACTCGTCGCTGTTCTCGCTCATGGCGCCCCTCTCCCCGTTTCGAGCAGCTTAACCGGCAGCAGCAAATTGACAACAGCTACATGCCGCCGAGCAGCTCAAATCGGCTCGATTACCAGCGCATGCCGGCGGCAAGCCTTATGCTGCGCGGCCGCAACGGGACGGTCTGCTCGCGAAATCCGAAAGTAAGCGGATTACCCATGGCGAAGCGGCTCGACATATCGTTGCCGATATTGTCGATGTTGATGCTCGCGTCGAATTTACGCCACCGCCACGTCGCGGCCGCGGCGAAAGTCGCATAATCGCCTTGGCTGAGATCGAGGAAGCTGCCGGTGCCGAGGACCGAGCGCCCGACATAATGGACCGACGTCCCCACGCTGAATTCGTGGCCATCCCGGTTTAACCAGTGATAATCGAGGCGCGCATTGCCGGAGAAAGGCGGTGTGTCGGGTAAGTGGCGGTTCTGGACGGCCGATGTGCCCGCCAGCGCGCCGCTGGTCCTGTTCTCGGTCCAGAGCAAAGCAAAGCTGGCACGCAGCCCCTCCAACGGGATCCAGTCGCCCGACGCCTCGACGGCCACGATGGTCGCGCTGCCGATGTTGTTGGTATAGGGTTGACCGAACCGGCTGTAGAGATCGGCCTGGATCTCCTTCCAGCGCGCCAGCGAGACCGTCGAGGAGATGGAAAGGCCGCGCTGACCGCTGCGCTCGCGGCGTATGCCGATTTCCCCGACCGCAATTGAATCCGGCAGATAGTTTGCGATCCGACCGATGCCGCGCGCCACGGCGACACCGCCGGTGCGATAGCCGGTCTGGAAGCGCGCAAAGGCCGCAAGCCGCGGCGCGAACAGCCACGATGCGGCGATCGCAGGCTGGATGCGCTTCAGCAAATTGCCCCGCTCAGCCGGTTCGGCTGTCGGCGTGAGGGTCGGTTCGCCCTGTGTCTGCGCCAGGGTTGCACGCGCGCCGAGGGTCACCGCGAAACGCGGCGTCACCGGAACGGTCACCTCGCCAAAAGCGGAGGCACTGCGCGTCACATTGTTGACGCCGATGATCTCGAATGGATTGGTCGCCGCGCCGATGACGCGGCTTTGCTCGTTGCGGTCATAGAGCAATGCGATGCCGCCGATCCAGGAAATGCCATTGTCTGCCGTGCGCGAAAAGCGGGTCTCATGGCTCAATTGCGACCCGTTTCCCTCGACCTGATAGATGGTCGGGCCAAAGAGCGGGAAGAGCCGCGTGGCATCGAAGCTGTCGCGACTGCCCGTGCGTACCAACCCGGTCGCGGAGACCATCTCGAGGCCGCTGCCCCAACTCTTGTGCAGGACGGCGCGCCAGAGGGTGATGGTGCTTCGATAGGGTTGGGGTATGAATGAGCGCCGCGTCTGCGGGCCGACGACCCTCTCGGTATAACCCGCATCATCCGCCTCGATCCGCTGACTGAGCATACCGGCCACCAGCGACCAGCCGTCGCCCGGCTCGATACGCAGCGATACGCGGCCACCGACCGTTTCGGTACGATTGACGTTGCTTGCGCCGCGCAAGCTGTCGTCGATATAGCCGCCATCTCTCATCCGATAACCGACGAACCGCAGGCCGATCTCGTCACGCACGATGGGCAGGTTGACCATGGCGTCAAGATCGTAGCCCGGTGCCCCGCTTTCGGTGAAGGTCGCTCCTCCGTTCGCGAAGGCACGGATATGGTCGAGTTCCACCGGATTGGGCTCCAGCCTGACGATGCCGCTAATCGCGCCCGCGCCGTACAGCGTCTCCTGTGGCCCCTCGAGAATTTCGACGCGTTCCATGTCAGCCAGGTGAATGGCGGGCTCCGGGCCGGAATAGTTGAGCTGCACATCCCCGAAATAGACGGCCGCGGTCGACTGCGTCGGTCCATTGAAACTGCTGTCCGAAATGCCGCGGATGAAGAGCTTGTTGCGACCGATGCCGAGTTCGGTCTTCTGCATGATCGGCGACATGGCGGCGAGATCGTCCAGCGTCGCAGCTCGCCCGACGCCGCGCGAGAAATCCGAACTGTCGATGATCTGCACGCTGCCGGGGAAACGCAGCAACGCCACCTTTTGCTTGGCGCCGGTGACGATGATGTCGGGCTGCTCGCCGGCCTCGGCAATCGGCGTTTTGGGCTGCTGCGGTTCGACCGCGCGCAACACGGGCACTTTCTCGATCCGGAAACCGCCATTCACCACGGGAACGGCCCGATAGCCCGAGCCGCGTGTCAGCCGCTCAAGCGCACGCGACACGCTCATACAGCCCGACACCGACTTGGACCGGGCCAAGCGAATGCCGTTTTCGCTGGTAGCGATGTCGGCGCCGGTCTGGCTCGCAAGGCTCATCAGGGCGCGGTCGAGGGTACCCGCAGCAATTTCGATCTTGCGGCATTGCGATTGTGCCTGAGAGCCCCATCCCAACGACAGGGTAAGCGGGAATGCCAGCCTAAGGCCGGTTTTCACCAACCGGCGTGAGAACCCAACGCTCGCCATCCGCCCGCCAATTCGCCCCGATCAGTGACGCTATATGGGGAACGTCCCGCTGCGCCTCTCCTGACAGGGTGATCATGCCGGTAACCCGGCGGGCATACAAGCCGCGATCGGCTACAACCTTTGTCCCATAAAGACGCTGGATTTCGTCGAGGATTTGCGAGACCGGCGTCGCGGAATAGGCGAAGCGCCCAGTACGCCAGCCGCCGACCAGGCCGGGATCGACCTTTACGACCTGCACTTCGCGCCTGTCCTCGTCGACCGACAATGCAGCGCCGGCCGCGAGCGTCACGGCTTCGCGCTTCGGCTGAAACATCACCGAACCTTCGGCGACGGCAACGGAGAAACGCTTGCCGTCTCGCGCGACATTGAACACCGTGCCGACATCGAGCACTTCGAGCCTACCCGAGCGCACGATGAAGGGATCGGACTCGTCATGGCGCACATGGAACAGCGCCGCGCCCCGCTCGACGGTCACCTGCCGCGGATGAGCGCGATCGAAGGACAGGCGGCTTCCGCCCGAAATCTCGACGCGGCTGCCGTCGCCCAGCGCGACCTGCCTGGTTTCGCCGGATGCCGTCTGCACCGTATAGATATCGGGCTTGGCGGGCTGCAGGACGACCACCGCCACAACGGCCGCGGCGCATGCGGCAGCGCCGGCCATCCAGCGACCGACATTCCAGCCCGAATAGCCGCGGTCATTGGCGGGCTCAGGAAGTTTCGGCGCCTGCACGATCCCGGCGGCGCCACCAGCCAGCGCGATGCGATCATAAGCCTCGGCGTGACGCGGATCAGCCTCGAGCCATTCCACGAAGCGATGCCACGCAGACGCGTCCATATCGTCCTGACGCAGGTGCCAGTCGATAGCCTGATCGGCGATCTGGTCAGCAATCCGTGTCAAATGCACGTCTCCTCGCTTATATGATGTCGCCGACTGTCCAAATCCGCACTTTTATTCTTCATCGAGATCCAAAAGTTTCCGATATCCGCGCTTTAGCAACTTCTCGACGCCACTCACCGTAATCCCCAGCACTTGCGCAATCTCTTTCTGCGGTCGTCGTTCGACACGCGCCATGTACAACACCGAGCGCATGCGCTCAGGCATTGCCGCCATCGCCCCTTCGACCTCGGACAGGCGCTCGCGGGCCAGCAGCACATGCTCGGCATCGGGAAATTCCTCCGAGCCCGGCTGAGCACTCAACCACAATCCGTCACGCGCGACCGCCCGCGCCATCGATAAGCGCCGGTCCGCCGCAAGATTGGTTGCCACGCGAAAGAGATAGGCCGCAGGATTGTCGAGCGTTTGCTCCGGCAGACTCTCCAGTTTGAGCCAGAGATCCTGCAACATGTCCTCGGCATCGGCAGCGCTGCCCAGACGCGCCGTCATCAGCCGCATCAGCATTGGGCGCTGCTCGAGAAAAACAGCCTTCAAACCACCCATTTCAACTCATTGGCATTGCGGCCTCGAAATGCAGCCCGCGCGCTGCAGCCATCTCATGAATGGGCATTCTGCGCAATGCAGCCGCTTCGTCCCGGCGGGCTCGCGCGATCACATCGGCTTTGTGATGGCCGCCACCTGGGTGGCACATAACCAGGTGGAACTGCCCCGGCTTCTCCAGGAACTGCGGGAACAGCGCCTGATAATTGCCTGAGAAATCGTAGAAACCGGCAAAGCTGTCGTTGCAGACCAGGCCATGATTCGCGGCCGCCCGGCGGACGCCACGCGACTGCATGCTGTTGATCATCGCCTTCACCGGGAAGCAGCGGGAGAAGATCGCCGACGGCCGGTCGACGCAGCTACGCACCCAGGCCTTGGGCGCCCGGCGCGCCGTCTCGGCCATGATGATCTCGCGAATGCCGCGCAGCACATGGACATGCTGATGCGCATCGACGAAGTCCGGCGGGCGGCCGAACACGTCCACGAACCGGTCGAACTGCGCCGCAACTTCCTTGCGAATCTCTCCGAGCGGCAGCCGGCGCATCAACGCACGCTTTTCCAGCTCGCTGCTCGCCGGCATGCGGCCATTCCACGCCATGACCGGCATCGCCGTCAGCGGCTCTTCCTCGGTCAGCGTCACATGAAGGCCGATCTGCACACTCTTCGGCAGCAGCTTGAGCAATATCGCATCGTTCTTCCAGCCCGGGCAGACCGACATGCAGCTGATCGCGTTGAGCTTGCCCTGCCCCGCCAGCGCGACGATCGAACGGCTGATGGCGGTGGTCAGGCCGAAATCGTCAGCGCAGATGACGAGACGCGCGGCGTTTTCGGGTGACGGCGCGGGCTCGGCCTGGAATTGCCGCTCGCGGATGCGTTCGCTTGAAAGCTTGCGCGCGCGCAGTCGCGTGCTGAGGAAATCGTAGAAGAAGCGGCCCTGGCTCTTGCGCGAGGCGAAATGGTAGCGAAACCGCTCATAGAGCGTCCAGCGGATCGACTCCCGATCGCGCGGACGCGGCGAGGGATGGCAATAAAAGTCCATGCCATAGGCCATCTCGCCATGCTGGCCGACGCGGTGGATGATCTCGTGATCTTCCAGCACGAGGTTCCAGCGATTGGCATCGAAGCCCCCCGCGCGCCGCAGCACCTCGGTGTTGAAGACCTGTCCTGCGCCGCCGGCATGACACTGGTGCGAGAACAGCTTGCCCGCCGCCACGATGTGCACGCCGGTGAACGCGTCGCGCCGCGCCCATTGCGCCGCATGCGTGAAATAGGCGCCGGCCACGACCACGCCCGGCTTGTTCAGCAGCCTGCCGGCCGCGAGCAGATAATGCGGCGGATAATAGGTGTCGGCATCGAACGTCGCGACGAAGCGGGTGCGGACCTGCGCCAGCCCCGCGCGCAACGCGTGGACCTTGCCGGGGCAAGGCTCGACGATCAGCCTATGGGCGAGATTGAGCGCCTTGCAGGTATGCCGGGCGATGTCGCCGCTACCGTCGGTCGAGCCGTTGTCGACCAGCACGAGATTGAAGGCCCCTTCGAGCGCGGCCACGCTTCGCAACGTCGCCGGCAGGAAGTCGGCCTCATTGAAGAAGGGAATGACGACCGTCCAGTCGCAATATTCGAGAGCGGCCACGGCGCGGCGTTCGCGCAGACGCTCTTCATAAACGCTGACTTGATCGGTGGCTTCCAGCAACATCGCACCCCACTCCGCACTCAAGTTGGGGGGCGACGAGGAAAGGTGCAAAATGTGGGTTTTGCCTTAGTCGACCGAAAGCCCCCTTCACAGCCGACAACCTGTCCTCGTCGCAGCCCCCATGCACTTAACGCCGCCGCCGGCGCCGATCCGCACCGCGGTTAAATAAAAATTGACGAAACAATCCACGCCCTTGCGGATGGAGTGCGCCCGCGACGTCTCTTGACCTGAAGCCCGCTGCTATGGGCTATTGGGGGAAAGGCGGTTTTCATGCAGGTGATGCCGTTGGCGAACATCGTCGCCCGGCTCAAACGGAACTGGCAGGCCTTGCGCTCCGGCCTGTGGTTCCGACGTGCGCCTTATCGTCGCATGGACCGGCTCTACCTGCTCGAAGACCCCTGGCAGCTCGCCTCGCCGCGCGAGCACCAGCGCTTTGCCCTGACCAATGCCATGATCGCGCAGATCGCACCCAATTGCGGCAGCCTGCTCGAGATCGGATCGGGCGAAGGCGAGCAGACCGCGCATCTCCTGAAGGTGGCGGGCAGCGTGACCGGGATCGAGGTCAGCGAAGCCGCGGTGAACCGGGCGCGCAGCACAGCGCTCGATGCGGAATTTTTCGTCGGTTGCGCCGAAGACGCCGGCCATCTTCTGGGCGATCGCCGCTTCGACATCGCGACCGCCTGCGAGATGCTCTATTATGCGCCCGATGCCGCCCGCGTTCTGGACGCACTCAAGGGTCTGGCGCCACGCATCCTCGTGACCGCCTATGAAAAGCGCGCCCAGGGTCTCGCGCGCCATGTCCAGGGTACGGGCTGGTCGCGGCTGGACGACATCGTCGTCGATGACACGCGCTGGCATTGCCATCTCTGGCAGGCGCCGGAGCTCGCCTCAGCCTGAGCATCGTCACGCCGGATGGCGATAATAGACCAGCGAGCCCATGAAATAGACGAGCTCGGACCACCATGGCTGGGATGAGACCAGCTTGAGGAACAGCTGCGGCACGAAGACGATCGCCGCGCCGATCCAGGTCGTACGGCTGATGCGGCCGGTCACCTTGCGCTCGTGCCAGAGCACCAGCGCGAGCATCACGTCCATCGTGAGATAGGTCAGGAAGAAGGGCACATAGGTGAGCCCCACGCCTTTCATGTAGACGCGGTTGATACCAGGCATCAGAATGCTGATCGTCGCGATCAGCATCAGGTTGCGATGGATTTCCGGCGTCCGCACTGCGCGGATCGCCATGGCGAACAGGATCGCAAAGCTGGGCGGCGCGACGAAGCCGAGAAAGAACACGCCGGGGCCGCTGCCCCTGAGCGTCGTGGTCGAGGCGCCGACGATCTGCATGGTCCCGCTCATGACCACGACCAGCGTCCCCACCGCAATGCCGAACGTCCCGAGCGAACGGTGCAGCCGCACGTTCCTCGCGTTGACCAGCAGCGACTGGGTGACCAGCAGCACCATCCAGCTGAACAGCACTATGCCATGCAGGTGTACGATGGGCGGCGCGGGCTTGAAGGTGCCGACGGCCAGCGGACCGATATAGGTCATGCCGAAGCCGGCGAAGACGAACGCCGCCATGAGCAGCGTCATCCAGAGATGAAAACTCGGCTGCAATCGTCGTCCGACGGCGCCCCTGTTCACAGCGGTTGCCATGCGCCCTCCCCCAATATTCCTTGGCCGAAAGGCTAGTGCGATACCGCCATGGGGGCAATTCGTTTCCGCCGGTGGCGGAAGCGCCATTTCACCAAAGTGGCTGCGCGCCGAAACCTATGCGCGAACCAGACGCCGGCGGTTGAGCGCCTCGCCCCACGACAGCAGGCTGATGCCGATCGCTACGACGATGTTGGCGAGCAGCACCATGGTGGTGATCATGACGATCACCGGCGCTATGTCGTTATGCGATCCGATCAGCGCGACGGTCACGGCGGCGAAAGCAAGGTCCTTGTTCGGCACCAGCGGCAGGCGCGTCGAAACCATGCGGACGGCGACCAGCACGATCCAGCTCGTCATCGGCACCTGCGGCAACAGGCTCCACCACATGACGATGGCGGGGCGATCGCACCACCGCTCGCCACCGGCATGCCAGTTCCAATCACTCGCGCGCCAGTCCCAATCACTCACGCGCCAGTGATTTCCATACGCTCATGCATGGAAATTGCCGGCACGCGAGTGATTTC
>JAGIAZ010000032.1 GCA_017744605.1 Sphingobium sp.
GCCCGGCGCCTTGTGCTGGACGGTCTGGCGGTGGACCCATTGCGCGAAGGTGGGGTCGTCGGCATAGCCTATATCGTCCGACAGGCCCGTCTTGAATGGCGGCGGTGCGAAATAGGCGGCGATCCGATCATATTCGGCTTGCGGGAAATCCTCACCCTGACCGAGGAAGTTCTGGAACTCCTCCTCGACCTGGCGGCGGAATTCCTCTTCGCCCAGCTCGTGGACGAGGATCTTCATCCGCTGCTTGTGGATGTTGTCGCGGCGGGCATTGCGGTTCCACACGCGTAGGATCGCCTGCAGGTATGAGAAGAACTGGCCCGTCGGCAGAAAGTCGCGGATGCGATAGGCGATGAACGGCGTACGACCCATGCCGCCACCGGCATAGACTTCGAAGCCGATCTCGCCCGCATCATTCTTGACGATCCGTACCGCGCAATCGTGCCAGCGCAGCGCAGTGCGATCCTCGGCGGAGGCAGTGACCGCGATCTTGAACTTGCGCGGCAGATAGCTGAACTCCGGCATGAAGTTCGTCATCTGGCGGATCAACTCGGCCCAGGGGCGCGGGTCCATGATCTCGTCCGCTGCGGCGCCGGCATATTGATCGGCGGAGACGTTGCGGATGCTTTCGCCGCTGGTCTGGATGGCGTGCATCTCGACCGACGCGAGCTCGGCGAGAATGTCGGCAGCCTCTTCCAGCTTGATCCAGTTGTACTGGATGTTCTGGCGCGTGGTGATGTGGCCATAGCCGCGATCATAGACCCGCGAAATATGTGCGAGCTTGCGCATCTGGCGCGAGTTGAACGTGCCATAGGGAATGGCGACGCGCAGCATGTAGGCGTGCAGCTGGAGGTAGAGCCCATTCTTGAGCCGCAGCGGCTTGAACTGGTCGTCAGTCAGCTTTCCGGCCATGCGGCGGTTAGCCTGGTCGCGGAATTCCTCGACGCGGGTGTCGACCATCGCCTGGTCATATTGGTCATAGCGGTACATGGCTTAAATCACCCAGCTTCCGGCGTCGGGTTCGGCCGGCTTGAGAGTAAGGTCGGGGCGGACGGTCGGGCCAAGGGCACGAACGCGATCCTTGATATGCAGCGGGCGGACGCTGCGGACCGCGTCGCGCTCGGCTTCCAGCGAATAGCCGCCATTGACGCGGCAGGCGGCGGTCTCGCGCGTCAATATGCCCTCGCCATCGTCGCCGACATCGACGGCGTCCTCGACATGGAGCGACCAGTCGCGGCCCGTCCACCAGATGACCGCGCCGGTGCGCAGGTCGTTGCCCGTCAAAATTCTCATCGCGCCAATACCTTCATTCCTGGGCCTCCAGCGCCAATTGTTCGAGCGCGGTGTTGTCCCGCGCGGTTACGTCGCCAATAATGATCAAGGCGGGACTCTTCACCCCTTGGCGTGCGACCAAGGCCGGCAGGCCCGCCAGCGGCGCCCGCAGCACGCGCATGGCCGCGCGATTGGCATTTTCGACCACCGCTACGGGGACATCCGGGGCGAGGCCGTCTTCCATCAGCTTCTCGGCGATCTGCGGCGCGGTCTTGACGCCCATGTAGATCACCAGCGTGCGACCCCTGCCGGCAAGGCCGGCCCAGTCCTGATCTGAGAGCCCCTTGCACTGGCCCGCCACGAACGTGACGATGCTGGCATTGTCGCGGTGGGTCAGCGGGATTTGCGCAGCCGCCGCAGCGCCGATCGCGGCGCTGATGCCGGGCACGATCTCGATCGCAACGCCTGCCGCGCGGCAGGCTTCTGCTTCCTCGCCGCCACGGCCGAAAATCAGGGGGTCGCCGCCCTTGAGTCGGACGATGTCGCGCCCGGCCAGCGCCTCTCGCACCAGCAGCGCGTTGATCGCGTCCTGCGGCATGGTGTGATTGGCCCGGCTCTTGGCAACGGAAACGAGTTCGGCGTTCGGGCGGGCGAGGGCGAGAATGGCCGGATCGACCAGCCCGTCATGTACGATGAGTCCAGCGCGCGCGATCAGCCGCGCGGCGCGCAGCGTCAGCAAATCCGGGTCGCCCGGACCCGCGCCGACGAGATAGACCGTTCCGGCCGAAAAGGACTCAGCATGCGCCATGAGGCGCTAGATGCTCATGCGCCCTTTGAACCGCAAATGAGGCTTACTTTAGGTACGCTAAGCCAAACTTGGGCGGCTCATCATCGGCCGGTTCCCATGGCTCAACGTCAAAAAGCAACATATCGGCCCGCACGCGTTGACCGCGTTAACCAAGCCGCCGATCTGGGGGCCTCACTCCCCTGGAGACCCCGATGCGTTTTGCCGCTTTTGCCGGAAGTATTTGTGCGGCCTGTCTTCTGTCCGCTTGTGGCGGCGGCGGCACCGAGGGCGTGAGTTCGACGCCCGCCCCGACGCCCACGCCCGTGTCGCCTCCCACTGGCGGGACCAATTCGACCCTCACCAACCTGCGGGTCAGCCAGACATTTGAAGGCCTTGGTGTCGTCAATCGCTTCACCGCGGCCGCGAGCAACGCTGCGACGAGCAATCGCCAGCCTCAGACCGGGGGCGCCGTCCAGGTGCGCTATGATGCATCGACCGGGTCCTACACGATCGCGAATGGCCAGCTTCCGGATGCCAGCTTCTCCTCCGCCGACCGCAGCGCGACGGATTCGACACCGGCCATCTCCACCTACAGCAAGACGAGCGGCACCAGGACCGACAACCTGGCCCTGTTCAATCCGGGAACGGGCAACACCAAGCTGGCGCTCACTTATGCCTCCTATGGCGGCTGGCAATCGACCAACACGACGGGCTCGTCCGCCGATGTCGCGACGACCTTCTTCGTCTATGGCATCAAGACGGCACCCAGCGACATGCCGATCAACGGCATGGGCAGCTACAAGACCACGCTCGATGGCCTGTTCGCAGGCAATAGCGGCGTCTATACGCTCGGCGGCGGCAGCGCGATCGTGGCCGATTTCGCTGCCGGTACGATCGACTTCAGCATGACTCCCCTCGGCCGCAATATCGCCGACGGCACGACCAAGGACTTCGGTGCGATATTGGGGTCGGGCACGATCGGCAGCGGCACAAGCGCCTTCACCGGCACGTCGGACGCAGCATCGATGAACGGCTATTCCGCGACGCTACAGGGCCAGTTCTACGGTCCCCAGGCTGCGGAAGTCGGATCGACCTTTCTGCTGACCGGTGCGGACGGCCAGGGCAGCGGCGTCATCGTCGGCAAGAAGAACTGACGCGAAAGGCCGCGAGACTCGTTTTGCAAGATGCGAACGGCTTGAGAAGCGGGGCGCAGAGGCATAACGTCCTGCGCCATGACAAATCGCTTCAAAACATTCGCATTGGCCGGCAGCGCCCTCGCTGCCCTCGCTTTGGCTGCGCCGCTCGCCGCGCAGAAGAAGGCCGCGAGGTCCGCGCCCGCCCTCACCGCACCGCCGATCCAGTTCACCGAATGGAAGCTGGCGAACGGCCTGACGATCATCGCGATCCCGGACAAGAAGACGTCCACGGTGATGACCTCGGTCTGGTACGATGTCGGCTCCAAGAACGACCCGGAGGGGCGTTCCGGTTTTGCGCATCTGTTCGAGCACATCTTGAGCCGCAAGACCGAGAACATGCCCTACAACATGATCAACCGCCTGACCGAGGATGTGGGCGGTCAGCGTAACGCCTCGACCGGGGATGATCGCACCAACTATTACGAGATCGTCCCCGCCGAATATCTCGAGACCATGCTCTGGACCCATGCCGAGCGCATGGCCCGTCCGGTGGTCGACGACGAGGTGTTCGAACGCGAGCGCTCCATCGTGAAGGAGGAACTGCGCCAGCGCGTGCTCGCTCCGCCTTACGGCATCATGCAGCGCTATCTGCTGGCCGAGAACGCCTATGATGTGCTGCCCGAGCGGCGTACCGGCATCGGCAGCATCGAGCAGCTCGATTCCGCTACGCTCAACGATGCGCGCGGCTTTCACAAGGCTTTTTACGGCCCCGACACCGCGACCCTGATCGTCGCCGGCAATTTCGATCCGGCCAAGCTGAAGGCGCTGGTCGACAAATATTTCGCGGCCATTCCTCGTCGCGCCAATCCGATCACGACCGACATTGCCACCCGCGAGAGCCGCCGCACCAAGCCGCGTGTCGTCAACGGCACTGGCCCCAATGTGCCCCTGCCGGCCGTCGGCGCGATCTACCAGTTGCCCCCGGCGGCGGACGCGGACATTGCCGCGCTCACCGTGCTCGATGCCGTCCTCTCCACCGGTGAGAACAGCCGCCTCTACAATGCGCTCGTCCGCACCGGTAAAGCCGTCCAGGTTTCCGAATATTTCGAGAGCAACCAGGAAGGCGGCTTCATGTCGCCCTTCGCGATCCTCAAGGGCGGCACGTCGCTGCCCGAGGTCGCCGGCATCATCGCGGCCGAGATGGAGCGCGTGCGCAGCAGCGGCATCAGCGCGGCGGAGCTGATCGAAGCGAAGAACCAGTTGCTGGCCGCCGCGCTCGTCAGCCGCGAGACAGCCTCGGGCCGTGCCTTCGAGCTTGGCGAAGCACTCGTCTCCGTCGGCGACGCTCATGCCGCAGACCGCAAGTTGCAGGCTATCACCAAGGTCACCGCCGCCGATGTCCAACGCGTCGCGAAGACGTGGCTCGATCCGCAGAGCGTGGTGCAGTTCACCTATACGCAAGGCTCCGGCGATCGCTCGACCTGGGCCAATCCCGCGCCCATGCCGCGCTTCAATACCATCCCGCCCGCGACCGGCGAGCCGGCGAAGCTGAACCCGGAAGCGCAGCGCCAGGCGCCGCCGCCGCCGACGGCCGCACCCGCGATCGCGCAGCCCAGGATCGTCGAGAGCAAGCTGTCCAACGGCGTCCGCCTGGTCGCCGCGCAGACCGGCGACGTGCCGCTCGCCACGATGAGCGTGGTCATGCCCGGTGGCACGGCGACCGATCCGGCGGGCAAGGCCGGCCTCGTCGGCTTTGCGGCCGAGGTCGCCAATAAGGGCACGCCGACCCGCACCGCCGAGCAGATCGCCGCCAAGCTCGAGAGCCTCGGCGCCTCGATGGGCGCGTCCCCGTCGCCCGACGGCGTGGTGTTCAGCGTGACCGCGCCGGTCGCCAATCTGGAACAGGCGGGCGCGGTGCTTGCCGACGTGATCCGCAACGCCTCCTATCCCGACGCCGAGCTCGAACGCGAGCGCTCGCGCGCGATCGACTCGCTCAAGGTCGCGCTCAAGGACCCGGGGACGCTCGCGAGCATGGCCGCTTCGCGCGTTTTCTATGGCGATGCGGCCTATGGTTCGGTCGCGACGCTCCAGACGATCCCGGCGATCACCCGTGCGGATTTGCTGGCCTGGCGCGCATCGCATTGGCATCCCTCGACCGCCTCGGTCATCGTCAGCGGCGGCATTGCACCCGCCAAAGCCCAGCAGATCGTCGGCAAGCTGTTCGGTGACTGGAAGAGCAACGTTGCCGCGGCGCCGCGCGTGACGAATCCCGCCGGCCCGGCCTCTGCGCCGCGCACGGTGGTGGTTGATCTGCCCGAAGCCGGGCAGGCCGCGGTCTATGTCGGCGTGCGTGGTGCGCCGCGTGCCGGGGCGGACTATTATTCGCTCGTGCTCGCCAACAGCGTGCTCGGCGTCGGCTCCAATGGCCGCCTGTTCGAGGAGGTCCGCACTAAGCGGGGCCTGAGCTACGGCGCCTATAGCGCGCTGCCTTCGCGCGCCGACGCGCCGGTACTCAACGCTACCGCGCAGACGCAGAACAGCACTGCCGACGAGGTCGTGCAGGTCATACTCGACCAGTTCGGCGCGCTCGGCACCAATCCGGCGGCGGAGGACGCGCTGCAGAAGCGTCGCCTCTATCTCGACGGCGCCCTCGCGCGCCAGATCGAGACGAGTAACGGCTTCAACACGCTGGTGGCCGGACTGCTATTGCAGGGCCTGCCGCCGAGCGAGTCCGAGCGCTTGCCCGCGCGCTATGCCGCAGTCACGACCGGCGCCACGACGGATGTCGCCAAGCGCTATGTCACGCCGCAGGCCGCATCGGTGGTGGTGGTGGGCAAGGCCGCCGACTTCATCGACGATCTGAGGAAGATCCGTCCCGATGTCGTGGTGATCCCGGCGGCGAAGCTCGACCTGTCGCGCGGGGCGTTGATGGCGCCCTGAGCGTCAATTTGGCTGTTCCCGGGCGAAGGCCGGGGCTCCCTCGCTCGATCAGATGCTTTCGGCAGGATGCGCTTCGCAACTGGGCCCCGGCTTTCGCCGGGGAACTGTCTATTGATGAAAAGGCGACTTCAATCGGGCTCGCTCGTTGAGCGGTTTAACCTTCGAACCCAAGCTCAGCAGTTCAAGCACCAATAGGGGCGGGTGAATTCTCACATTGGCTTCTTCCCCGAGCATCTATGGAGAAAAACAACATGACTTGCGAATATGGGAGGCTGGGGGAGGGCGCCGCTCACGCCGCGTTGGCGCTCGCTTCCGGCGGCGCATTCTGCCGCAATCCTGTCCCGATCAGGGCCCGCGGCTGGTCGAAGGCGGCCGAGACGACCGGATAGGCGCAGGCATCGGCCATGTAGCTGCCGCCAGGGCGATGGTTGCCGGAATAGCCGGTGCCGCCCATCGGCGCCGAGACCGGCGTCGCCGTCGTCGGACGGTTCCAGTTGACGATGCCGCTTTTGCTCATCGCCAGGAAATAGTCGAAATGCTCGGGGCCGCCGCCGATCAGCGCCGTGCAGAGACCGTATCGCGTGTCGTTGGCGATGCCGATCGCTGCCTCGAAATCCGTGACGCGGACGATCTGCAGGAGCGGGCCGAAATATTCGACGTCGGGCGGACGGGCCTTCATGTCCGTGAGGTCGATGATGCCGGGCGTCACGAAGGGCAGGCCCTCGATCGGTCGTTTCATGTGGCGGATTGGCCGGCCGCCGTTGCTCATCAAATAGAGGAAGCCGTCGGTCAGGCAGTCGGCCGCGTGCATGTCGATCAGCGGGCCCATATAGGGCGAATCCTCGGCATGGGGATGGTCGACCAGCAGTTGGTCGGTGAGCCGGACGACTTCGCCGATCAGCGTGTCGGCGATGGCGTCGCGCACGATGAGGCGTCGGGCGGAGAGGCAGTTCTGCCCGCTCGAGGCAAAGGCCGACTGGACGATCAGCACGGCGGCGCTGGCGATGTCGGCGACATCCCAGACCACGATGGCGTTGTTGCCGCCCATATTGAGCGAGAGCAGCTTTTCCGGATGTCCGGCGAGCGCGCGGGAGATGGCGATGCCGGTCATGGTCGAGCCGGTGAAAAGCACGCCGTGAATGCGGTCGTCCGCGGCCAGTGTCGCGCCGGTTTCCGGGCCGCCGATGACGCAGCGGACCAATTCCTCGGGGATGCCGGCGCCGTGCATGAGATCGACCAGGCCTTGGCCGATCACCGGGGTTTTTTCAGACGGTTTGAACAGTACGCCATTGCCCGCGATCAGCGCGGCAACGATCTGGTCCGTCGGGATTTTCGCCGGCATGGCGGCGGGGCCGATCACGGCCATGATGCCGAGCGGCAGGTGGCGCAGCGTCTGGCGTGCGCCCATGGCGCCCTCGAGCCGCCGCGCTCCGGCCCGCTCGGAGACGGCCATCACTGCCTGGTCGACCGACATGGTCAGTGCGTGGATTTCCGCCCGCGTGTCCCAGAGCGGTCTGCCGGTTTCGCGCGAGATCAGGTCGGCGAACCTGTCCTCATTGTCGCGGACATGATGCGCGAAGCGGCGCACGGTCTCGATGCGGCTGATCAGCGGCAGCTTCGCCCAGGCTGGGGCAGCACGCTCTACGCAGGCGATTTCGTCTGCAATATCACTGGCCTGGCCCTCCCAGAGGAGCGCGCCGGTGGCTGGCTCATAGGATGCGAGCATGGACGACATGGGGAGGGTTTAGCGCGAAGTTGTCGACACATGGTTACCATGGCGAAATCATTCCGCGTCCCTCGTCCGATCCAATTCGTCGACACGCTCCAGCACAATGACGGCGAAATCCGTGGCACCTGCTTTCACGACGATGCGACGCGGCGCGAGAACGTCCTGGTCGACGAGGCGCGTCAGGCGGTGATGGCACGCGGCTTCATCGACCGAGGCGCTCGCCCATGCGCTGCGCCCATTTCCCGCACTGCCGCGACCTTGTTGTGCAGCGCCTGCCAGTCGTCCCGATCCGCAATCGTCGCCCAGATCGCCTCGACCTCGTCGATATGCATCGAGCAGGGCGTCTTGCTGGACCAATAGGCATGATCGAGACCGCCGGGCGTCGGCTTGAGCGCGGCTAGCGCTAGCCGCACCTTGTCCCATGCGTCGCCGGAATAAGCTTCCGCCGGAAGCATGCCCCGCCGCCCGTCGAGGAAGAAGCGGTCGATGAGCGTTTCGCCGCTGCGCAGGGCGATGACAGCGGCCTCCACGAAACTGCGCGCCGTGGCGTCGTCGGGCGCATCATGGCCAGCGCGCCACAGGAAGCGGGAGATCAGCTGCTCCTCATAGATCGCGGGGAAGCGCCGCAGGATTTCGACCAACGCGTCGAGCTCGGCATGGCCCTGCAGGCTATGGGCGAGCTGTGCCACGTCCCAGTGGATCGCCTCGGCTTGCCGCCCGAAGCTGTAGAGCCCGCTCTGGTCGAAATAAGCCGCCGTGAAGCCGGGGCTCCAATAGGGTGTGAAGCGCCACGGCCCGTAGTCGAAACTCTCGCCAGTGATGGCGATATTGTCACTGTTGAGCACCCCATGGACGAATCCGGCGACCATATAGGACGCAGCAAGATCTGCCGTGCGGGCGACCACCGCCTCCAGCAATGTGATTGCGGGATTGGCGCCCGGCTCGATCGCGAGCAAGTGACGCAGGCAATAGTCGACCAGCCGCCCGATATTCTCGGTCTGCCCAAGCGCGAAAAGCCGCTGGAAGCTGCCGATGCGGATATGCCCATGCGACAGGCGCACGAGCACGGCCGAGCGCGTCGGCGAGGGTTCGTCGCCGCGGACCAACTGCTCACCCGTCTCAATCAGCGAGAAGGTCCTGCTGGTCGTAACGCCCAGCGCTTCCAGCATTTCCGTCGCCAGAATCTCCCGCACGCCGCCCTTCAGCGTCAGCCGCCCGTCCGCCGTCCGGCTCCAGGGCGTCAGTCCCGAACCCTTGGTGCCGAGGTCCAGCAGGCGCCCGCCTGCCGCCCGCGACTCCCGCAATTGCGCATATGTGAAGCCGCGCCCGTCGCCGAGATCCGCGTTATACACGCGGAACTGATGGCCGTGATACCGCAGTGCCAACGGCCCCGGCTGTCCATCCGGCAAAGGCTCGAACCGCCCGAAATAGGCGATCCACTCCGCATCGCTCAGGTTCGCCAGACCCACTGTCGCGGCGGCGCGATCGTTGCGGAAACGCAGGACCGTCTGCGGGAAATCCGCTGGCACGACCGGATCGGCGATGAAATCGGCGATTTCGTCAATGGCTTTCTCAGGCCGGTAATTGTCAGCTTGCAGGCTCATGTTCATGCGGCAATATGGGAGTGGAGGATGGAAAGGAACAAGCTTGGCGGCCTATGAGGACAGATATTGGTGGTCGCAGGACAATCTGCGCCTCCATTATCGCGATTATCCAGGGCGCGACGACCGCCCGCCGATCCTCTGTATCCCGGGCTTGACGCGCAACGCCCGCGATTTCGAGCCCATTGCCGATCGGCTTGCCGGCGAATGGCGCGTCCTCTGCGTCGAGCTGCGCGGGCGCGGCGAAAGTGCCTACGCCAAGGATCCGATGACCTATGTGCCGCTTGTTTATCTGCAGGATCTGATCGCGTTGCTCGACGAACTTGCGCTGTCGAAGTTCATCGGCATCGGCACGTCGCTGGGCGGCATCATGCTGATGCTGCTGGCCGCGACGCGCCCAGGCGTGATGGCCGGGGCGCTGCTCAACGACATCGGGCCGGAAATCACGCCGGCAGGCCTCGAGCGCATCAGGGCTCATGTCGGCACCGGCGGACCACAGCCGACCTGGGTCCATGCGGCGCGTGCGCTCGCCGAGGCGCAGAGAGTCGTCTATCCCAAATGGCGGCTGCAGGACTGGCTGCGTTTCGCAAAGCGGCTTTATCGCCTCAACAGCCAGAAGCGGATGGTGCTCGACTATGATCAGCGCATTGCCGAGCCTTTCCGTGTTCCCGGGAGCGAGGTCGGCGTCGACCTCTGGCCTGCCTTTGACGCGCTATCGGGCGCGCCGCTGGCGCTGGTGCGCGGCGCCATAAGCGACCTTCTCTCAGCGGAAACTGCTGCCGCGATGAAGGCGAAGGTGCCGTCGATGGATCTGACGGTCGTGCCGCGCGTCGGGCACGCGCCCACGCTCGAGGAGCCCGAGGCAGCTGCCGCAATCGACCGGCTGCTGGAGCGCGTCTCGGCAGAACTGCCGGTTGCATCGTGATGGCACGCACGCGCCAGGATGGCGGACCGCTCTCGATCCTGCAGCTTCACGGCCGCTTCGCCGGCAGTGCGAAGGATCGGCGCGTCGTCAAGCTGATGAATCATTGGGGCAGCAAGGCGCGGCACGACCTGCTGATCGCCGAGATTGGGGCGGATGCTGCCCGTGCCGGCATCGACGCAACAGTCCCGGTGCAATTCCTCGATCAACCCACCTTCGGCCCCGAGGGCGGCCCGGGCCGCTTCATTGCGCTGGCCCAGCTCATGCGCAGTTACGATCTGGTGTTGAGTTTCGGCTGGGGCGCGATCGACGGCGTCATCACCCAGCGCTTGTTCGGTCTGCTGATGGGCCTCCCCCCTCTCATCCATCACGAGGACGGCAGCGACCTCACTGCCGTCGGTCCGCTGGGATTTGGCAGCGATATCTACCGCCGCTACTCGCTTTCGGCGGCCCGTGCGCTGGTCGTGCCGACCGGCCGCCTTGCCCATATTGCCATCGACCAGTGGCACGAGCCCGCCGCTCATGTGAAGCAGATCCCGGACGGTATCGATGTCGCAGCCTATGCCGGGACGCGCCTCGCCAGCGAGATTCCCGGTCTTGCGGCCGATGGGCGATTGATCGTCGGCGCGAGCGTCGAGGATGCGACGCCGCAGATGATCGAGCAGCTTCTCCGCGCCGCGTCCGCGCTCAAGGACAAGCTCCGGCTCGTGCTGCTCGATGCGCCGCATGAGGCTGCCATCTTCGCGAAACGGGCGGTGGCGCTCGGGATGGGCGACCTGCTGGCGCCAGGCGGGTTGCCGCGGCCGCGGGATTATCTCGCCGCGCTCGACCTGTTCGTCCTGCTCGCCGAGGGCGATCCCGATCCGCGCAAGCTCGCCGAGGCGATGTCGGCGGGTTTGCCCGTCATCGCGACGGAAGGGGCCGACGCTTCGGACATGCTCGCGGCGACCAATCGGCCCTTCATCGTTGCGCGGGACGACGATGTCGCGCTTGCCAGGGCGCTGACTCGCCTTGCATCGGAAGGGCCGTTGCGGGAGCAACTTGGCTTCGCCAATCAGCGCCGGGCAGGGCAATGCTTTGACGAAAGCGTGATGTTTGAACTATATGCGCGCTTATATGGGGCCGCGGCCGGACGGGAAGGGGCGCTATTGTGAGCAACGATCGCGCAGCTGGCGATTTTTTGCGCAAAGGCCTGCAAAAGTTGCTATGGCGCGCGCCTTATGCGGGCGGGGGCAGCTTGCGAGGGCGCTACGAAGGAGCTTCGATTGTTCAAGGGCGTTAAGCCGATCGTCTATGGCGGTCGAGAGGTCTGGCCGATCATTGAAGGCGGCAAGGGTGTCGCCGTCTCCAATCATGCGAGTTCCGGCGCTTGGGCGGCGGCCGGCGGCATCGGAACGGTCTCCGCCGTCAATGCCGACAGCTATGACGCCGATGGCAATCTCATCCCCCAGATCTATTTCGGCAAGACGCGCGCCGCGCGCCATGAAGAGCTGATCGCCTATGCAATCGAAGGCGCCGTGCAACAGGTGCGCAAAGCCTTCGAGATGGCCGGGGGCAAGGGCGCGATCAATATCAACATCCTCTGGGAGATGGGCGGCGCGCAGCGCGTGCTGCAAGGCGTGCTCGAGCGCACCAAGGGCATGATTGCAGGCGTCACATGCGGTGCCGGCATGCCCTACAAGCTCTCGGAGATCGCGGCGTCGTACAACGTCAGCTATCTTCCCATCGTGAGTTCGGGCCGTGCCTTCCGCGCGCTCTGGAAGCGCGCCTATCACAAGGCGGCCGAATGGCTTGCGGCGGTGGTTTATGAAGATCCATGGCTTGCCGGCGGCCATAACGGCCTGTCCAACGCGGAAGACCCGACCAAGCCCGAGGATCCCTATCCGCGCGTCAAGGCGCTCCGCGAGACGATGCGCGAAGGCGGCATTTCGGATGACGTGCCGATCGTGATGGCCGGCGGCGTCTGGTATCTGCGCGACTGGAACCACTGGATCGACAATCCCGAGCTGGGCGCCATTGCCTTTCAGTTCGGCACGCGTCCGCTCCTGACGCAGGAAAGCCCCATTCCGCAGGAGTGGAAGGACAAGCTGACCACCCTCGATGAGGGCGATATCCTGCTTCACCGCTTCTCGCCGACCGGCTTCTACAGCTCGGCGATCCGCAATCCGTTCCTGCGCAGCCTCGAGGCGCGCTCGGAGCGCCAGATCGCCTTTTCGATGGAGGAGGCCGGCGATCACGTCTGTCAACTTGACGTTGGCGTCAAGGGCCGCAACTTTTGGGTGACGCGCAACGATCTGCTGCGTGCCCGGGAATGGGTGCTGCAGGGCTATGAGAGCGCGCTCAAGACGCCGGACAACACGCTGGTCTTCGTGACTGACGAGGAACGTGCCGTCATCCGCAAGGATCAGGCCGACTGCATGGGCTGCCTGTCCCATTGCGGCTTCTCGTCGTGGAAGGATCATGACGACTTCTCGACCGGCTATCTCGCTGATCCGCGCAGCTTCTGCATCCAGAAGACGCTGCAGGACGCCGTTCATCACGGCAATATGGACAACAATCTCGTCTTCGCCGGTCATGGCGCCTATAAATTCAAGCAGGACCCCTTTTATTCGAACGGATTCGTGCCGACCGTGAAGCAACTGGTCGACCGCATCCTGACGGGGGATTGAGCCTCATGATGCGCGCGCCCGATCTTCCTGGACTTGCGGTCTTGCGCTATCGGGCGGCCGACTATGAGGTCGTCCGTCCCGGCCGCTTCGTGCTCTGTGCGGTGAGCGGCGTCGAAATCCCGCTGAGCGAACTCGCTTATTGGAGCGCCGCGCGGCAAGAGGCCTATCGCAGCGCGATCGAAGCGACCAAGGCGCTGTTGCCGCAGGTTTGAGCCGGAACCGGTCAAGCCGATCGACGTTACCGTGCTTGCGGAGGCCCTGAAGGACTGACAAGACGGTCGCCGTCCAAATCCCAGGGAGTCAGTGACATGGCGCGCATCCTCGTCCTTTACTATTCGAGCTACGGCCACATCGAGACGATGGCGAAGGCCGTCGCCGAGGGCGCGCGAGAGGTTGCCGGTGTCACGGTCGATGTGAAGCGCGTGCCGGAGCTGGTGCCGGAGGGCGTTGCCAAGGCCGCCGGCATGAAGCTTCCGGAGCACCACGAAGCACCCGTGGCCGTGCCGGCCGATCTTGCCGATTATGATGCGATCATCGTCGGTACGCCAACGCGCTTCGGCAACATGTCCGCGCAGATGCGCAATTTCTGGGACCAGACCGGCGCACTGTGGGGCAAGGGCGCTTTGGTCGGCAAGGTCGGCGCGGCGTTCACCTCGACAGCGAGCCAGCATGGCGGCCAGGAAACCACCATTCAGTCGGTGCACACGACGCTGCTCCACCATGGCATGGTGATCGTGGGCCTGCCGTACAGCTTTCCGGGCAATGTCATCATGAGCGAAGTCAGCGGCGGGACGCCTTATGGTGCTTCCACGCTCGCCGGGCCGGACGGCAGCCGTCAGCCGAGCGAGAACGAGCTGGCCGGTGCCCGCTTCCAGGGCAGGCATGTGGCCGAGATCGCGAAGAAGCTGTTCGGTTGAACAAAATTCCCTCACTCCTTGGGGGGTGAGGGAGGAGAACTTAAACCGGCGTGTTCAACTTCCTGATGAAGCCAATAAGGCCAGTCTGCCGGCTGCGCTTCAGGCGTTCTGCATGCAGGATGGTCCGCACGTTCCGGAAGCAGGCTTCGACATCGTCGTTGACCAGCACATAGTCATAGCCGTCCCAGTGCGCGATCTCGCTTTGCGCGCGGGCCATGCGCCGGTCGATGACATCGGACGGGTCGGTGGCGCGGGCGCGCAGGCGGCGGTCGAGTTCCACCATCGAGGGCGGCAGGATGAAGACACGCACAACGTCGCCGCCGGCGATCTGATAGAGCTGCTGCGCGCCCTGCCAGTCGATGTCGAAGAGCACGTCATTGCCGCTGGCGAGCACGCGGTCCACGGCCGCGCGCGGCGTGCCATAGCGATGGTCGAAGACGTGTGCCCATTCGAGAAATTCGTGGTTGGCGACCATCTCCTTGAACTTGGGCAGGTCCACGAAATGATAATCGACGCCGTCCTGCTCGCCCGGTCGCATCGGGCGCGTGGTAGCGGAGACCGACATGGTCAGACCGGGGTCATCCGCGAGCAGCTTGCGTGAAATGGTCGACTTGCCCGCGCCGGAGGGCGAGGAAAGAACGAAGAGTACGCCGCGGCGACGGAAGCCGCTGGCTGAGTTTTGGGCAATGACGGTGTCGCTTTCGGCCATGGCCGCTGTTGCACCGAGATGCGCGCGGCGTCAATCGGTGGCGTTATCGGGCTGCGATGGCGTGCGCGACGATTGCGCTTGGGTTCCGACTATGGAAAAGCAATGGGAACTCGGAACTGGACCTACGGAAGGATCGCCCATGAAAACCTCGCGCCTCATTGTCGCTCTTGCGGGCGCCGCCCTGCTGCTGACCGGCTGTGCGACGGTCAAGGGGCTCGGGCGGGACATCGAATCCGTCGGCAAGGCCGGTGAGGACGCCATCAACAAGTGAGATCGGGCGCTATGCGCGGATCGGCATTCCGCGCGAGTGGCGTCATCATTCTCGTGATGGCGGCGGTGGCGTTCGCGCTGCACGTCATGGGCCGTGTGTGGATTTGTACCTGCGGACAGGTGCGCCTGTGGGCGGGCGGCGTCAAGACGCCCGATAACAGCCAGCAACTCGCCGACTGGTACAGCTTCAGTCACATCATCCACGGCATGATCTTTTACGCGCTGCTGCGTTTCGCGCTGCCAAAGCTCGCGATGCGCTGGCGCTTGCTGCTCGCCGTGATCGTGGAATGTAGCTGGGAGTTGCTCGAAAATTCGCCGATCATCATCGACCGCTATCGCGCAGCGACAATCGCGATCGGCTATACGGGCGATTCCGTCCTCAACAGCATGAGCGACGTGACGATGATGGTGATCGGCTTCGGACTGGCTCGAACGCTGCCCTGGAAGGTCACGCTGGGGCTCGCATTGGCTATGGAAATGGGCACCTTATTGCTCATTCGCGACAATCTGACACTGAACGTGCTGATGCTCGCATGGCCGATCGGCGCTATCCGCCACTGGCAGGCCGCTCTTTAGAGCATCGAGCCTAAAATCTGACCCACCGTTCCGTTCGTGTCGAGCGAAGTCGAGACACCCATCGTTGTAGCGCAAGACCGATGGGTGTCTCGACTTCGCTCGACACGAACGGATAAGAGCGTTGCAGATTAAAAGCACACCGCTCTAAGGCCTGGCTGACGATACCGACTGGACGCTCGGCGTCGACGCGGCCACCGGCGATCCCGGAGGTCCCCAATTCAGCAGCGCCTGGTTGATCTCGCCGGCAAGGTTCAGGCGGAAGATCATCTCCGTCGCCTGCTTCGAGAGGTCCTCGGCCGTCAGATCGCTGGCGATTCCGGCAATCTGCGACGCTTTACGGCAATATTTGTCGCGCTGCTGCGTGAGCGAATATTGGTTGTAAAGCTTGGTCATGTGGGTGTCGTAGAGCGCCTGCCACTTCTTCTTGTCGATCTGTTTGAACTGGTCGAGCTCGGTCTGCACGGCGGCCGTGAGCAGTGCCTTATGGACGGTCAGCAGGCGGTTATAATTGGGCACCAGCGACGTGTAGACTTTGTTCTCGCAGATCAGCGCCGCAACATTGAGTGCGGAACGCAGATGCCACAAATCCTCGCCCCGGCTCGCATTGACCAGTTCGGGCGGTACCGGCTCGGGCGGCAGCGCGGGCGGTGGCGGCTCGGCCTGCACATTCTCGGGCAGCGGCACGACGATATTCTCGACCTTGGGCGGCGGGGTCTGGGGACCGCAACCGGCAATGCCCAGCAAGGCGACAGCTGACAGCAAGCCCACGGAAATCCGCTGGCAGCGCTCTATCGTCATGGCTTTCCCGTCCCCTTCTCTTCGCAGGCCCTCTGCCTATGGCACGGGCTGACGGGAAACGAACAGTCTGTTTGTGTGCATAACGACAGGCCCCTGCGACGGGGCGGGGCGGAAGGACGGTGAGGCGAGTCCGGATCGACGCGCGAAATGGGCGGCCGAATCAGGCCCGGACGTGACGCGCTTCGTCTGCGGCGATCATTTCGTTGAGAATGCGGACACGCTTGCGCTCTCGCGTGCAATCATGCTCCGGATGCGCCTTGATGGTGGCGAGCAGGGCACGCAACTCGTTCTTGCGATCCGATATGGTGACAGGGTCCATGATGATGACACTCCGGCTGTAAAGGGGGACTCCCATATCTCACGAGACGCCGCTGCGTTCCGCCATGTAACGAGCCGTGTGCCAATCAGGCGTGGGCCCGTTTTCGGGTTTCGTCGGCAATGAGTATCTCGAGCTGGGCAACGCGCTGGCGCTCGCGGCGCCAGTCTTCCTCGGGGAAGGCGAGCATCTTGTTCCGGAGCGCGTTCAACTCCTTCACATGATCGGCAAATTCAACGGTATCCATCACGGCTCTCCCGCTGCGTTCGGGGTCTGTGGCAGGCGACTCATCATAGCATGATTGAGCCCTATCCTCAGGTCAAAACCGGTCCTCGGTCCGGTGAAAGCGCCCCGGCAACCAATCGGGTTCGTACGCGTTCCATCGCTGGAGACCCTGAGAAGAAAGAACGGAAAGCCCATGCGAATGAGAGCATTTTATGCCCTGGTGATCGGCGCGTCGCTCGTCTTGAGCGCCTGCGCGACCGTCAAGGGCGTAGGCCGCGACATCGAGTCCGTCGGCGAGGCCGGATCGCAGGCTATCGGCGCCAAATAGGCTGGCGCTAGCCGGCGACCAACTGGCGCAAGGGGCCCGAGAGCAATCTCTGGCCCCTTTTCAGCGCGTGGACGGGGCTGGGTGTGGACGGCGTGTCATCTCGGCGACGATGACCTCGTGGAGCACGACGACACGCTCGCCTTCGCGCGTCCAATCACGCCAGGGCTCGGTCAGCATCTGCTCGATGAGCGCACGCTTCTCGCGCCGGTGATCCTCGATGGTGGCATGTTCCATCCCGCACTCTCCTGCCGGTTCTTCTCATGACCCGTTCGCCCTAAGCCGGGAACGGCGATGGGTGTCTTGCGTTCCGGCTTCGCAATATAAATTCGTCGGGCCGAGGCGGCCGGCGGGACGCGCCGACGAGTGCTTTTCCTTCCCGCGAAGAGGACCGCGCATGACCGACCAGCGCAAGTCCGGTGGCGCTCCCGGCAGTACAGGCAGCAAGGATGCCGCCTATCGATCCCGACCGGCAGAATGTCGAGCAGGACGACACCGCGAGCCAGGCTCAGACCGTTGCCGACGAGGCGTTGTTCCGCGGTGAGCGACCGCGCGAAGGCGAGGGCAATGTTCATGGCGGCCGCCCCGATCCCACCCGGATCCTGCCCGATGACGCGCAGGATGTGGTCGATCACATGACCGACATGGACAATAGTGGCCGGATCGACACGGATGCCTTCGACGGCGAGGAAAATATGGACGACGAGGACGGCTCGGTCCCTGATTATGGCGGCGAACCTCTGCCCGACGAAGGCGGAGAAGGGTGAGGAGAGAAGGGTCGCTTTAACCTCCCCGCACGCTAACGGCCTGTCCCCAAATTCAGTCGGCACCCTGGATCAAGTTGCTGATGCTCTCGTTTGAGCAGATAATTGTTCTCCGGCGCAGGCCGGGGCCCAGTCTCGATGCGAAGCGTCGAATGCCCGCCCATTGCACGCGCGTCTCCGTTCAGTTTGTACCCCGGCCTGCGCCGGAGAGCGGCCTATTCCTTGTCTTAAGGGTATAATCGCCGATCAAGTTCGGGGTAACGATATGCATCGGGATAAAGGCTAACGAAAAAGGCCGGCACCGCGCGTAGCGATGCCGGCCATGTCGTCCCTCGAGAGGAATGCATCCGGGCCGTCGGATGAGGGGAGGCGGCCCGAACGTGGGGAACTTTATCTCTTAGCGGCAGACCACCTGGCCGCGGTCGATCGACTGGCCGATCGCAGCGCCGGCACCGGCGCCGAGCAGCAGGCCGAGCACGCTGGAACGGCCACGGTCGAGGCGGTCGCCGATTGCGCCACCGAGCACGGCACCGACGATCAGGCCGGTCGTGCCGTCGCTGCGGCGGCAATAATAGCGGCCATCGTCGCCATAATAGATGCGCGTCTCGCGCGTCACGCGGATCGGGGCATAGCCGCCGCGATAATAGCGGTTCGGCTGATAATAGCGGCCGTAGCGCGGATCCGGACGATCATAGTCATAGCTATAGATGATGCGTGGGGGCGGCGTACGGTCGCGGATCACGATGACGCGGTCCCGGTCGCGGTCATGCTTGTACCAGCCATTATGACGGCCATTGTCGTGGCGGTCCCCACGATAGTCGTCGTCGCGCCAGTCGCCGCGGCGGTCATTGTCATGACGGTCGGCAAAGGCCGGCGTCGCGGTCACGCCGCCCAGCACGGTCGCGCCCAACGTAAGGGCGGCGAGGCTGTTTCGGAATGCCTTGTACATGTCTCTCACTCCTGATCTTTGTCTCTGTCTCTTTACGTCCCTGCGAGGGAGGAACGGGTGGAAGGTGCACTTCGTTTCCTGAATGCCCCGGGAACGCGCGGTTCATCCGCCAGAAAGGCGCGGTTTTCCGTGAGTTTCTGCGATTCCTTGGAAGTCGTGTGTCGCCTGGGCAACCTGCGGTGCGTCCATACGTTCTTTTTCGGAGACGACAGAAGCGGTAAAGGAGCCGACCATGCGTAAGATGATCGCCGCTCCGCCGATCGCCGCCATGATGCCGCTTACGGCCTGCGCGACCGTCAAGGGCGTCGGCCGGGGGGGCACCTCGGCCAGCGATGCCGTCAACGACGAGAGCCACGATCGTAAACAAGGCGCAACTGAGGAAAGGGCACGCACATGACGCAGGACCAGGGTCGCACCTCGGCGAACAACGCCGGCGGGACGGGTGGCGAACGACATGAGGATACCGGCCTGGCGCAGGCCTATCAGAAGGCCGCGCCAGGCGACGCCTATCACGAACGTCAGGACAATCTTCCCAAGTCCGCGCCGCGCTATTCGGATGCGGAACTGAGCGGCATCGAGAGCGGGGAGACGGGCGAAGAGACCCAAAAGCGCGACCCCACGCTGGTCACGACTCCCGAGGTGCCAGGCGTGCCGATGAAGGATGTCGTGAAGCCGGACGCGCCGGTGGCGGGCGCTGCGACGAGCGGCGGGAAGTGGTCGGACGCCGAGCTCAACGGGATCGAGACTGGGGAGATGGGGAGGGAGTAGCCACCCCACTCTACCCCCACTGAAGCTTTACTCTGCCGCGATCCCCGCCTGCTTGAACATGTCGTCATCGCTGCCGGTCTTCTCGACCGCGGCAACCGCTTCCGTGCCATCGTTCGCGCGGAGCTTCTTCCGCCGGTCGAACGAATCCCAGACCTCGTTCCAATTGCCGCGGGTCGCGCCCTTTGAATATTCGGTCGCGCGGGTCTCGAAGAAATTGGCGTGCTCGACACCGTTCAGCAGCGGGGTGAGCCAGGGGAGCGGGTGCTCCTCGATCATGTAGATGGGCGAGAAGCCGAGCTGGCCCAGGCGCCAGTCCGCGATGAAGCGGATGTAGCGCTTGATCTCCTTGGCGGTCATGCCCGGCACCGGGCCCTGCTCGAAGGCGAGATCGATGAAGGCGTCCTCGAGCCGCACCGTCTTCTGGCAGCAGTCGATAATGTCTTCCTTGACCGCTTTGGTCAGGCAGCCGCGCTCGTTCACGAACTCGTGGAAGAGCTTGACGATACCCTCGCAATGCAGGCTTTCGTCGCGCACCGACCAACTGACGATCTGGCCCATGCCCTTCATCTTGTTGAAGCGCGGGAAGTTCATCAACATGGCGAAGCTGGCGAAGAGTTGCATGCCCTCCGTAAAGCCGCCGAACATGGCCAATGTGCGGGCGATGTCCTCGTCATTGTCAACGCCGAACTGCTGCATATAGTCATGCTTGGCCCGCATCTCGTCATATTCGAGGAACATCGAATATTCGCTCTCGGGCATGCCGATCGTGTCGAGCAGGTGCGAATAGGCCGCGATGTGGATCGTCTCCATGTTGGAGAAGGCGGTCAGCATCATCTTGATTTCGGTCGGCTTGAACACGCGGCCATATTTGTCGTGGTAGCAATCCTGCACCTCGACGTCGGCCTGCGTGAAGAAGCGGAAGATCTGCGTCAGCAGGTTGCGCTCATGGTCGCTGAGCTTCTGCGCCCAGTCGCGGCAATCTTCGCCGAGGGGCACTTCCTCGGGCATCCAGTGCACCTGCTGCTGGCGCTTCCAATATTCATAAGCCCAGGGATATTCGAAGGGCTTGTAGACCTTGGAGGCTTGGAGAAGTGGCATTGGTCTGGCTCCGGAACTGAAAGCAAAAATTCAAGATGAAGGGTATGCTACGCCGATTTGGCACAAAGTCTAGGAGGGCGACAGCTTATCCACGGATATCGATACCGCTTCCGAAAGATGCAAGCGGGCGGCGCTTCTTGCGGGCAGCGGGCGGTTTCCGCTAGGCTCGCCTGCAACTGCCGTCTCTTGCCGGGATGAATGATCACTATGCCATCGCCCGACAGGCAGGGACGCCTTGCCGTCATCAATGTGCCCGACCTGACGCCCGCCGACGATGCCTTCACGCATCTCGCGACACAGGCGCCGCTCGACTGGATCAGGCTGAGCGGTCTGCCGTCCAACGCGATCGAGCGCAATGTGCGGGGCGTGCGCCTCTCGCGCTATCGTGCCGCGCTGCAGGCCACGCTGGCGGTCAAGCCGGGGTGTTTCGTCATCTCGCATCTGCCGCTGATGAGCGCCGCCGTCTCGCAGGCCATGGCGACCCTGCGCCGCCCCGCGCCGCATCTCGCCTTCGCCTTCAATTTTACGAACCGGCCCGATGGCATGCGGCTGCGCTACATGTCCCAGGCGCTTGCCCGCGTCGATCAGTTCACGATCTTCTCCGAGCATGAGCGCGCGCTTTATTCCAACCTGTTCGGGATCGCGCCCGAGCGCTTCGCGCCGGTGATGTGGACGCAGGACACGCCGCCCGTCCAGGCGGAGCCCGGCCTTGCCGGCGATCAGCCCTATCTCTGCGCCATCGGCGGCGAAGGGCGCGACTTCGCGCTGCTTATGGAGACCGCGCGACGGCTGGGCCCGGCGATGAAGATGGTCGTGATTGCGCGGCCGCACAGCATGGCGGGCGTCGCCGTGCCCGATCATGTCGAGGTGCTGTTCAACATCCCGCTCGCGCGCGTCTGGCGCATCGCGACCGACAGCCTCGGCGTGCTCGTGCCGCTGACCACGCGCGAAACCTGCTGCGGACACATCACCCTCGTGGCCACCAAGCTGCTCGGCCTGCCGATGATCACCACCAACGCTTACGCGACGCGCGAATATGTCGAGGGGCGCGAGGCCGTGCTGGAGTGCGAGCCTGGCGACGCGACGGCCTTCACTGCGCTGGCGCAGCGCCTGATCGACGAGCAGCCCACGTTCCGCGCCGCTGCCCAGAAAGCCATGCCGCACGAACTGGACGTGCACGACCGCCGGCACTGGGCAGACCATGTCGACGCCTTCATTCATGCGCATGTCCTGACGCGGGCGTAGTTCATCGCCCCTACTCATTGGGGTCGAGCGGAATGATCGTGTTGCGACGGCGCTCTTTCATGCGTGCATAGGCAACGGCCCAGCCGATGGCGCCAATGAACAAGGTCGGCAGGAACCAGATCCAGACAAACAGCTCCAGCTCATCGAGATTGCCGCCAAGCAGTAATGGGCTGTGCCAGATGTCTGCGAAAATGCAGCCACGTCCGCCGCATTGAAAGCCATAGGCTTCCGGCCAGCCAACGCGGCTTTCGAGCCACACGCCGATCCCGGCCCAGGCGCCGAAGAAGACAATCAAGCTGATCATCATTCCCCAGAAACGCACCGGTCCGACGCCCCGGTAGAGTTGCACCGTCTTGAAGTTGCCAAGCCAGTCGCTCATCCCGCCATCCTCTCGAGGCCCCAGGCGAACAGCGCGAGGATGAGCGCCATGGCGCAGAACATGGTCCCGGCGATGCGCTTGCCATAGACGCCCTGTTCGCTGCGCGCAGGCATGAGGAGTATGGCGGCACCCGCTGCTGCCGAGGCGACCGAGACGCAGGCCATGACGAGTGCGGCGCGGGTCATTCCTGATCGATCACGCGGCCGCCAAGGCGGTCGATATAAACGGTCCTGGTCACCGTCCTGGTCTTGTTGGCGCCGACGCCCAGGAAGACGATGCCGATGAAATAGCCGAAATCGTACCAGCCGCCATTATTGGGTACGGCGTAGATGGCGACACCGGGATCGAAGAGCGAGCAGAGCCACGCGACCGGGAAGATGAAGCCATGCCAGAGGCCGAGCCAGAAGCCCGGCGTGTCCGGTGCCTGGCTCACCGTTTCCGCGGCCTGGCGGGCGCATCCGGCGAGCAGCAGGGCGGCCGAAACGGCGCCAAATCGTGCAGCGATTGCGCCAGTCCGGACCTGCGCCAAGTCGCGGAAATTCCTCCGGAACAGATTGGCTATCCCGATCATTTTAGGAGCGAACCCCCTTTTCAGGAGAGATGGCATGTTCGAGAAATGGCGCATCAAGGAACATATGGAGGTCGCCGATTCCACCGGCCGTCATATCGGGACTGTCGACGAGATCGAGGGCAACCAGATCAAGCTGACCCGCAGCGATTCGCGCGACAGGTCGCATCACTATATCGACCTCGACAGCGTGGACCGCATCGCGGACGGCCGCGTCTATTTGAAGCAGGGCACGCCGCTGCCGAGCATGGGCCGATCCGATGCCCAGCTCCAATCCGCGAATGCCGGCGACAGTGCGGCTGAAGACGCGACGATGGGCGGCCGTAAGCCCAATACGGGCGATAGTCCCGCAGCGCGTCAGGCGGTCGGCGACCGCGGCGCGAATGCCGGCGGCAGCGCGGGGTCCAGCGATTTGCCTGGCTACGAAAACAAGCTTTTCGGCACCAGCGGAATGGGCGGCTCCGGCTCCGGCTCCGGCGAACACTGAGTGTCGCCCGGTTTTAACGAAAAGGCACTTGCACACCGGAGCGCCTCGCAGAACGTTTCGGTTACGAGTGTCAGGCCCGGTCCTCCCAATGAGGGCCGGGCCACTTTCTTGGGTTGCCGGGGTGAATGCGCGCGCCATGGCCTATTGGCAGGCGAGGCATTCGTCGTAGTCGGTTTCCTCAACGTCGATCTTCTTGAGCTCGGGCGTGTTGTCCGCCTCGACGCCGCCCGCGAAGCCGGCGCGCTGGATCGACTTGGAGCGCAGATAATAAAGCGACTTCACGCCCAACTCCCAGGCGCGGAAGTGCAGCATCAGCAGGTCCCACTTCTCCACGTCCGCGGGGATGTAGAGATTGAGCGACTGCGCCTGGTCGATGAAGGGTGTGCGGTCCGCGGCCAGCTCGATCAGCCAGCGCTGGTCGATCTCGAAGCTGGTCTTGTAAGTGTCCTTCTCTTCCTGGCTCAGGAAGTCGAGATGCTGGACGCTGCCACCCTTCTCGAGGATCGAATTCCAGACGTTCGTCGAATCCTTGCTTTTCGATGCGAGCAGTTTCTCGAGATAGGGGTTCTTGACGACGAAGCTGCCGGACAGCGTCTTGTGCGTGTAGATGTTCGCCGGGATCGGCTCGATGCATGCCGAGGTGCCGCCGCAGATGATGCTGATCGACGCGGTCGGCGCGATCGCCATCTTGCAGCTGAAGCGCTCCATCACGCCCTGGTCGGCGGCGTCCGGGCAGGGGCCGCGCTCATGGGCGAGCATCATCGAGGCTTCGTTGGCC
>JAGIAZ010000033.1 GCA_017744605.1 Sphingobium sp.
AACTATCTGCGTCCGGCCTACGGCATCAACGCCTGCGGCCACCACCATGCCGGCCATATCGGCATTCTCGGCGTCGACAAGAAAGGCACCGAGAACTACCAGCTGCTGCTCGGCGGATCGGGCGCGGAGGACGTGTCGCAGGCCAAGATCACCGGCCCCGGCTTCGATGAGGCCGGCATCGTCGACGCCGTGGAAAAGGCGACCAACGTCTATCTCGCACAGCGCACCGACGGCGAGCGCTTCCTCGACACCTATCGCAGGATCGGCATGGAGCCGTTCAAGGAGGCGATCTATGCTTGATGTACTGCGCCTGCGCGACGACGAAGCGACCGACGAACCGGCAGTGTCGCTCGATGCCTTCTTCGAACAGACCAACGCCACCTCGGTGCGGATCGAGGCGGGCGACGATGTGCGCCGTCTGATCCCCATGCTCGACCGGCTGCGCCTGGTCGAGATCGACTTCCCCAAGTTCCGCGACGGCCGCGGCTTCTCGAGCGCCCGCATCCTGCGCGAGGCCGGCTTCAAGGGAGAGATCAAGGCGACCGGCGACGTGCTCGTCGACCTGATCTTCTTCATGCAGCGTTGCGGTTTCGACAGTTTCGCGCCTGAGCAGCCGCTTGATCCGATTGCGCTGAAGGCCGCGCTCGGCCGCTGGCAGTATGTTTACCAGTCGTCCGGTGACGGCCGCACACCGATCTGGAAATTGCGGCATGGCTGAACCCGCCCGCCAAATCGACCGCATCGACGCCGCACCCCGCTGGACACAGGACCAGGCGGACGCGCTCAATGCGCGCTTCGCGGGCGTGCCCGCAGGCGAAATGCTGAAGACATTGGTCGCCGAGGACATTCTCGGCAAAGTGGCGGTCGTCTCGTCGTTCGGCACGGAGAGCGCGGTGCTGTTGCATCTGGTTGCGCAGGCCGACAAGGCGATGCCGGTCGTGTTCGTCGACACGCTGCGCATGTTCCCAGAGACGCTCGATTATCGCGACACGCTGGTGAAGCATCTTGGCTTCACCGACAGCCAGGCCGTGACGCCGCTGGCCGACGTGCTCCTCCAGAAGGATCCGAACAATCTGCGCTGGTCCTACGATCCCGACGGCTGCTGCGAGATCCGCAAGGTCGAGCCGCTGAAGCGCGCGAAGGAAGGGCTGGACAGCTGGATCAGCGGCCGCAAGGCATTTCAGTCGGTCACGCGCCAGAATTTGCCGCGCTTCGAGATCGAGGACGGCCGCCTCAAGATCAATCCGCTCGGCGACTGGGACAAGGCCGCGCTTGACGCCTATTTCGCCGCGCACGACCTGCCCCGCCATCCGCTCGAGGAGCAAGGCTATCTCTCGATCGGCTGCGAACCCTGCACGAGCAAGGTGATGCCGGGCGAGGATCCGCGTGCCGGACGCTGGCGCGGCTGGGACAAGGTGGAGTGCGGCATCCACACCGCCTCGACGCCGATCGCCGACCCGGACGATCCCGCCAATATGCCCGTGTTCTGAGCGCCTGCCGGCTCAGACGTCGGCTTGGGCGCCGGCTCGCAGGTCAGCCATTTCATAGACGGGCCGGATTTCGATTTCGCTCGGTCCGAGCATGGGATTGGGACAGCGTTTCACCCAGGCGATGGCCTCGTCCATGTCCTTGACGTCCCAGATCCAATAGCCGGCGACAAGTTCGCGAGGCTGGGCGAAGGGGCCGTCGATCACCGTACGCTCCGCCCCGTCGAATGCGACGCGCTTCCCTGCCGAAGACGGCTTGAGCCCATCGGCGTCGATGAGGATACCGGCCTCGCGCAACGCGTCATTATACTTTCCCATGGCTTCGAGCATCTGGCTCATCTGCGGTTCGGGAAACAGGCCCGCCTCGCTGTCTTCGGTCGCCTTCACGAGCACCATCACGCGCATTGCAGCTCTCCTTTCGCTGACAACCACATATAGCACAGCAGCCGGCGGCGATCCCGTCGCGCGGCTATGCGATAGAATATTGCGTCAATGCCAAACCGGTCTAGGCTGCGGGCTCCCTCAAGCTGGAGCTGCCCATCATGGACCGCCGCGACTTCCTTCTCACCACGGCCGCGACTGCGCTGGCCGGCATGGCCCCGCGAGCCTTCGCACAGGCAGCCGGCGAGACGACGCCTGCCCTCGACGCCGCGTTCGAGACGATCTTCAACATGGGCGTCGACGCCTCACCAGAGACCGCGACGTCGCTGGGTCTCGACAAGGGACCGCGCGCGTCCTTCAAGTCCAGGCTGGACGACCGCAGCCTGCAGGCGGTGCAGGACAATCTGGCGATCACCAGGAAATCGCTCGCCGTGCTCGACGGCTTCAAGGGCCAAAAGCTGACCGACCGCGACCAGCTCAACTATGACTGCATCCGCTATTCGCTGGAGCGCGACCTCATCCCCGCGCAGAAATATGATCTGTCCGGCATCGCCCTGCCCTATCGCATCTATCAGCAGGGCGGCGCCTATTTCGACCTGCCGGACTTCCTCAATTCAAGCCATGTGATCGCCACGAAAGACGATTGCGACGCCTATCTGGCACGGCTCTCGGCACTGGCGACGGCGCTCGATCAGGACACGGCGGTACAGGAGGCCTATGCGGCGCGCGGCTATCTCGCGCCGGGCTGGTCGCTCGATCTCTCGCTGGGACAGATGCACGCGCTGCGCGACCCCAGGCCGGAAGATTGCTCGATGGTGAAGTCGCTGGCCGACCGCGCCAAGGCGGCCAACATCGCAGGCGACTGGGCCGGCCAGGCCGCCAAGATCGTCGCCGACAAGGTCTATCCCGCGCTCGACCGGCAGATGGCGCTCATCCAGAAGCTGCGGCCGACCACGGCGCCCGGTGACGGCATCTGGCGCGTGAAGCGCGGCGACGAAATCTATGCCGACGAACTCGCATACTGGACCACGACGGACATGACGCCCGAGCAGGTCCACCAGATGGGCCTCGACCAGGTCAAGTCGATCTCGGCCGAGCTGGACAGCATCCTCAAGGCCAATGGCCTCACGACCGGGTCGGTCGGCGAGCGGCTGACCGCGCTCAACAAGCGTGCCGACCAGCTTTATCCCGACACCGACGCCGGGCGCGCCGACCTCATCAAGGGGCTCAACGAAGGCGTGCGCGACATGACCGCGCGGCTGCCGCGCTATTTCAACGCGCCGCCCAACGCGCCGCTGGAGATTCGTCGCGTCCCCATCGAAATCCAGGACGGCGCCTCGAACGGCTACTACCAGCGCGCCGCGCTCGATGGCTCGCGCCCGGCGATCTATTTCATCAACCTCAAAGATGTCGGCGACTGGCCCAAATACAGCCTGCCCTCGCTCACCTTTCACGAGGGCGTGCCCGGACATCACCTCCAGCTCTCGACCGCGCAGGCCTCCGGCGCGATGCCGACGCTGCGCAAGGTGGCGTTCCTCTCGGGCTATGGCGAAGGCTGGGCGCTCTATGCCGAGCATCTCGCCGACGAATTGGGCGGCTACAAGAATCCGCTGGAGCGCGCCGGCTATCTGCAATCCTATCTGTTCCGCGCCGCGCGCCTCGTGGTCGACACGGGCATCCACACCAGGAAGTGGAGCCGCGAGCAGGCGACCGACTATATGGTCGCGACCACCGGCTTCGCCCGCCCCCGCAGCCAGCGCGAGGTCGAGCGCTATTGCACGATGCCGGGCCAGGCCTGCAGCTACAAGGTCGGCCATTCGGCCTGGATGCGGGCCCGCGAGAAGACCGAAAAAGCGATGGGCGCCAAGTTCGACATCAGGTGGTTCCATGAGATCCTGCACGATGGCGCGATGCCGCTCACCATCCTGGAAAAGCGGATCGACCAGCGGACGGCGGCAAGGTTGCGGGCCTGACACACTATTCCTGTCGCGGCGTTATCCCGGGCTCGCCCGGGGTGACGGCCATTCTTCCGCCCCTATTCTTCTACCCCGCGCCAGCACGAAGTCGAAATGGGCGAGCCGGGCGCCGTCCCGGCTGCCTTCGAAGCTGACCAGCAGGCTCGGATCGAAGATGCGGTCGATGCGGTTGGTCGCCTCGGCATCGGGGAAATAGAGTTGCGTGTTGAGCATATCGGTCCCGGCGCCCTGAAGCTTCGCATGGATGTGCGGGGTCCGGAACACGCCGCCTTCGCTATACTGGGCCGGCCGGATGGTCAGCAGTTCGTAGCCACCATCGGCATCGGTGAACTGGTGTCCGCGATATTGGAATCCGCGCGTGTCGTAGCCGCCGGTGTCGCCCGTCTGCCAGAAATCGATGACCGCGCCGGATATGGGACGGCATTGCGCGTCGAGCACGCGCCCAGTCACGACGAGCAGGCTGCCGCGCGTGGCGGACTCGCGAATATTGCGGCGCGCGGGGGTGTTCGGCTTGAAATAGGGTCCCTCGGTCTGGCGGCGCGTGACTGTGCCGGCCGTGCAGGCCCGCTCGGCGGCCATGGCCTCGCCGGGGAACAGGCGGACGCCCAACGCCGCGGCGCCCAAGGTGCCGCCAAGGCCGATCAATATGTCGCGACGTGTGCTCATGGCCCTCTCCTCGCCTAGTCCAATGACTGGAGACCCGCCGCGGTTCCGTTCTCGCGGATGGTCAGCACGGAGCCGATGCTGGAGCCGACCACCAGCGCGACGCCCAGCGTCTGGACGAGCGAGAGACGCTCGCCGAGCATGACGAGCCCGAACAGGACGGCGAAGGCCGGCTCCAGGCTCATCAGCACCGAGAAGGTGCGGGTCGGCAGGCGCGGCATGGCGTAGAGCTCGAGCCAGAAGGGAATGGTCGCGGAGACGATGGCCACGAGGGCGGCGAACGGCAGGATGGCGGGATCGAGCAGTGCCGTCCCGCTATGGACCGTGCCGATCGGCAGCAGGATGATCGCGGCGATGCCGAGCGATGCCGGCGCCGCGGCACTTCCCAGTGCGTCGCCCGCCGCCTTGCCGGCGAGGATATAGACCGCCCAGCTGACTGCCGCGCCGAGTGCGAAAAGGATGCCGACGGGATCGATATGGCCGCTCGTGCCGCCGGTGCCGAGCAGGCACCAGATGCCGAGCGCGGCGAGCGCGACCCAGACCAGGTCCATGACGCCGCGCGACATGACGGTGGCGAGCACCAGCGGGCCGAGGAACTGCACGGGCATGGCGATGCCGAGCGGCAGGCGGTCGATGGCGAGATAATAGAAGAGGATCGCGCCGGCGACGCTGGCGCCGAGGCCAAGCAGCGCCAGCCCGGGCACGCGCGCGGGCCAGTTGCGCCACGGCCGCGTGACGACGATGAGCACAGCTGCGCCGATCGCCAGGCGCAGCGTCGCCGTGCCCATCGGCCCGATCGAGACGAAGAGCTGCTTGGCCAGCGCCGCGCCGATCTGGAAACAGGCCATCGCCACGCAGCAGGCAAGCACGGGCAATAGAGCTGAGCGGGCGGAGGAGGCAGTCATCGGGAGGGCGTTCCGGAAGAAGAAGAAGAAGAAGAAGAAGAAGAAGAACCAGTGCTCCTGCGCAGGCAGGAGCCTAGGGCGGTTATGTCGTGTTCTTGCGCCCTGGGCTCCTGCCTACGCAGGAGCACGGGATTTCTATCCAAGCGTCGTCGGATCAGTCGTGATCGCCGAAGGCGTCGTCGGCGAGATCGGTGAAGCGAGTGATCTGGGATTCGAAGCGGAGGCGCACCTTGCCGGTCGCGCCGTGGCGCTGCTTGGCGACGATCAGTTCGGCAATGCCCGAGATGCGGTCCATCTTCTCGCGCCAGGCGGTGTAGGCGGCCGGATCCTGGTTGATGTCCGGCTCCTTGTTCATCTCGTAATAATCGTCGCGATAGAGGAACCAGACCATGTCGGCGTCCTGCTCGATCGAGCCGGATTCGCGCAGGTCCGAGAGCTGCGGGCGCTTATCCTCGCGGCTTTCGACCGCACGGCTGAGCTGCGAGAGCGCGATCACCGGGACGTTAAGCTCCTTGGCCAGCGTCTTCAGGCCGCGGCTGATCTCCGAGATTTCGTTGACGCGGTTGTCATTGGCCTTGCCCGAGCCCTGGAGCAGCTGAAGATAGTCGACCACGATCAGGCCGATATCGTGGCGGCGCTTGAGGCGGCGGGCACGGGTGCGGAGCGCGGCGATAGTGAGGCCGGCGCTGTCGTCTATATAGAGCGGCAGGTCCTGCAGCTCCCGCGAGGCACGGACGAGATCCTGGAACTCGCTGTGATTGATGCGGCCCATGCGCAGCTTCTCGCCCGAAATGCCCGACTGCTCGGCGAGGATGCGCGTGGCGAGCTGATCGGCGGACATTTCCAGGTTGAAAATGGCGACCGGCGCGCCGATCGACTTGGCGGGCTCGATGCCATCGGCCATGTCGCGCACCCAGCGGCGCGCGGCATTATAGGCGATGTTGGTCGCGAGCGAGCTCTTGCCCATGCCCGGGCGCCCGGCGACGATGATGAGGTCGCTGTTGTGCAGGCCGCCGGTCTTGGTGTTGAGCCCGTCGAGGCCCGTGGTCGTGCCCGAGACATGGCCCCCCGAGTTCAGCGCCTTCTCGGCCATGTCGACGGCAAGCCGCGTCGCCTGGGCGAAGGTCTTGACGCCGCCGGTCTCGCCACCCTGCTCGGCGACCTTGTAGAGCGCGACCTCGGCTTCCTCGATCTGGCCCTTGGGGTCGATCGCCTCGGAGGTGTCGAGCGCCTTGTCGACCAGCTCGCGGCCGACGCCGACCAGCTCGCGCAGCAGGGCGAGATCGTAGATCTGCCGGGCGAAGTCGCGCGCGCCGATGACCGCCGCGCCGCTGCCGGTGAGCTGTGCGAGATAGCCGGGCCCGCCCAGCTCCCTGAGCGCAGGATCGGACTCGAGGAGCGGCTTCAGCGTCACCGGATTGGCGACCATGTTGCGGTCGACGAGCTTGAGGATCGCGTCATAGATGCGGCCATGCAGCGGCTCGTAGAAATGCTGCGACCCCAGCGTCATCTGCACGTCTTCGGCGATTCGGTTGTCGATCATGAGCGCGCCGAGCAAGGCGGCCTCCGCCTCGACATTGCGGGGCAAGCGCGGTTCGGCGGGCGCATCGGGCACCGGATTCAGGCGGACGGGATCGGACATGGTCGCCCTCATTCAGCCCATTGGAGCGGGCATGCAAGCGCGCATTTTGCAGCCCGGAATCCGGGTGTGGACAGCTGTGGATAAGAGCGGGGACGAGCACCCTCGGGAGGCGGGCCGGAAGGTGACAAAGGTTCTGAAAGTGCCGCCCCCAGGGGCGAAAAAAGTCTTCCCTTCATGACGGCCGGGGCCATTGCATCGCGGCATCCCAGGCAATGGCGAAATCGTGCGCGGCGGGATGGCCGCGCAGCCGATACGCCGCAGCCCGGCTGAGCCCGACAGCGCGCGCGGCGCGGGTGACGCTGCGGGTCTGCTTGAGCACGAGAAGAAACGCGCACTGGCGGCGCGGCGTCCAGCCGTCCGCGCGGTGGCGGAGCGGCACGAGTGGCGGGGTGTCGGTGGGCATGGGACGCGTCCTCCATGGGTTGGGGACGGATGAGATGTGATGGATTGAGGCGTGTAGGAAAGGGGATGTGGAGGGCGGGCAGCAACACGCCCGATTTCGGTTACGCCACTCCACTTCCTGAAAGCGGACTGGCAGCTTTCCACATCCTAATCCAGCGCCAGAAAAGACGATAGCGCTTCGAGCATGCAACTATCAAAGATCTTGGAAGCACGCGTCGGTGCTCACACGCGTTTTGAAAGCCAGGCGCGCAAGGTGTCAAAAACCCCCTCAGCCATATAACCACGATCGCTGGCCTCCATCAGTGAATGTCCTGCGTTAGGGATGACCTTCACGGTCACGTCGGAATTGCCGCCTTCCTTCATCGCGTGCAGCATGTTCGCTGAAGCACGGGGCGAATCCGTAAGGACATCCTTTTCTCCAAACAGCCCGAGCGCCGGGCATTTGACGCGACCCGCGTCAGGCAAGGAATCGAAATCGAGAATATGCCGCATCGCCCAAGTCAGTTGTTCCTGCGAAGTAAACCCCGCGTCTTCGTAGAAGAGCCAGTCCAGCTTGCCCGCGGCAATGACCTTCTCGCGATGTAGCGCAAACTCGGCAAAGCCTCTTCCGGAGCGTCCGGACTCCATCCATTGCCTGTTGAAAGCGACCGCCTGGGCGATCTCGTTTTCGGTTTTGTTGGCTGCGCGCATCTTCGCTACGCCTTGGTAAAGGATCGTGTCAGCCAGTGTTCCCATGAACCCGGAAGAATTGATGACAAATGCAATATCTGGGAAATGCGCGGCAGCTTGGGTGGTCAGCATTCCCCCTTCGCTTGATCCCCAGAGGCCAATATGACGAGCATCAATATCTGCGCGGCCCTGAAGCGCCTTCACGGCAGCAATTGCGTCCGCACGCAGGTCCTCGGGGTAGAATGAGGGTGACAGGATCGCAGGTCGACCGGTGGATGCGTCCAACCGAACGCCCGTGGACCCTCCCGTGCCCCGCTTGTCGTAAATAAGCACCGCCAGCCCAAGACTGCTGAAGAAGCGCGGATAGGGGCCAAATGAGTCGCGCGTTAAAGGTCCTGAACCATGCAAGAGAACGACTGCAGGATGCGGCCCAGGTCCGGGCGGAAGGATCAGCGTGCCTGCCAGCAGGGCACCCCCTCGTTTGAACGAGATCGGAACATCACGGGTGGCAATGCGTACCGCACTTTCGGCCTTGCCCGCGGGATCCTCTATTCGCATAGAACCCCACCGATCGAAGCTTAGAGTGAATTCGACCGGGGATGGCGTCGAAAAGCCGGGGCCCATAACCAGTTTGCCGTCGCGCTGCGGGAACAGTGTCCGTACTTTTCCACTGCTGTAATCGGTGAAGAGGAGGACTCGCTCGCCGCCATCATTGATGAACCGGCTGATCCCGAACGCTCGGCCGTTTGAGGAATATACGCCGGGGTAATCTTGCGATGCGTCTATGTTGGGGCTGGCCCACGCAGAACACGAGGTGCCCGCAACTGCGAGGCCGGCGAGGCCCTTCAGTACGTTCCGACGATCAGTCAATTGATCTTCTTCAGCTGCATGCAACATCTCGGGTCCTCCCATAATGTGGCAAACCAAGCATGACCCATGCCAACCCCAGAAAAGCGCCATACCGGAAGCGGCCGCTTCCGATTAGCGGAGCCGAGTGGCGAAGGCAGATCCATTATTTGGTACTGGCCGCCATCTTTTGGCACCCCCATCGTGCCGCACTGCGGCCAACATCGCGAAAGCGGGCTCTGTCACAAGTCTGATAAACGTCGGCTATGGCGTCATGTCCGGACGGTCCGCTTTTTGCCCAGTCAGCGCCGGGCGTTCATAAAAGTGGCAGCTTCACATTCTCAATCCGGGCGCCGGCGATCGAGGTGCGTATCCCACGTTTCCCTACGCCTCTCAGCGCCAACGCAATCGATCCCGCCCCAGCTGGCCCACGCGCGTCACGCCCATCAGGCGCATGCCGCGCTCGATCTCATCCTTGAGGATGGCGATGGCGCGCTCGACGCCCTCCTGGCCCGCCGCGGCGAGCGCGTAGAGATAGAGACGGCCGCCCGAGGCGCAGTTCGCGCCGACCGACAGCGCCTTGAGCACATGAGTGCCGCGGCGGACGCCGCCGTCGCAGATGATCTCGATCTGGCCGCCGACCGCGTCGACGATCTCGCTGAGCTGGTCGAAGGGCGAGCGGCTGCCGTCGAGTTGGCGGCCGCCATGATTGGAGATCATGATCGCATCCGCCCCGATCTCGACCGCGCGGCGCGCGTCGGCGGCGCTCATGATGCCCTTGAGGCAGAAGGTGCCGCCCCAGTCCTCACGCAGCTGCTCCGCCATCTTCCAGTCCATGCCGCGCTCGAGCATGGCATTGAAATAGCCGGCGATGGAGACGGCCTCGCCGCTGCCTTGCTTCACATGGGTGTCGAGATTGGGCAGCGCGAACTTCTCGCGGAGCAGATAGTCGAGCGCCCAGCGCGGCTTGATCGCATAAGAGAGCGCCGACGACAAAGTGAAGCGCGGCGGCGAGGTGAAGCCGCTGCGGGCGCAACGCTCGCGCTTGCCCGAGACGATCGTGTCGACGGTCAGGGCCAGCGCGTCGAACTTCGCCGCCTTGCAGCGCTCGACCATCGAGCGGTTGAGCCCGCGATCCTTATGATAATAGAATTGGAACAGCTTGGGCGTGGCGATGGCCGCGCCGATCTCCTCGATGCTGACAGTGGCGAGGCTGGAAATGCCGAACCAAAGCCCGAATTTCTCGGCGGCGCGCGCCACTGCCCGCTCGCCCTGCCAATGAAAGACGCGCTGAAGTGCGGTCGGCGAGAGGATCAGCGGCAGCGCCGACGTGCGGCCCATGATCGTGACCGACGGGTCGATCTCGGCGACGCCGGCCAGCACCTGCGGGACGAGATCGCAATCGGCATAGGACGCCGTGTTGCGCGCCTTGGTGATCTCGTCGTCCGCTGCGCCGTCGATATAATCGAATACCGGCCAGGGCAGGCGATGCTTCGCGAGGCTGCGAAAGTCGTCGATATTGTGACAGTCGGACAGGCGCATGGCCCGGACTTAGCGGGAGGACGCCGCGTCTGACAATGCGTTTCCCGCCCGCGTCTCAGTCCCCGCCGCTTCGTCGACGCGTGAGGCTGGCCCGGCGAAGGCGCACCTTCCGCCCCTTGCCGCGGCGCAGCGCTAGGCATAGGGGTTCGAGGTCATGGCCGACCCCCGCATCATCGATATCGCGCTCGACGACAAGACGATCGTCTGGCGCAACGCGGACGTCGAGCAGGAACGGCGCATCGCCATCTATGACCTGATCGAGGACAACAGCTTTGCGCCGACGCGCCGCCATGAGGATGGCTATGCCGGGCCGTACAAGGTGTTCATCAGCGTGCAGGAAGGCCGTCTCGTCATCGAGATCCGGCGCGAGGACGACAGCCCGCTCGAGGCCGTCATCCTCGGGCTCGCCAGTTTCCGCCGGCCGATCAAGGACTATTTCTCGATCTGCGAAAGCTACTTCCAGGCGATCCGCCAGGCGACGCCCGCGCAGATCGAGACGGTCGACATGGCGCGAAGAGCCATCCACAACGAGGCGGCGGAGCTGCTCATGACAAAGCTCGACGGCAAGATCGCCGTCGATTTCGACACGGCGCGGCGGCTCTTCACGCTGATCTGCGTCCTGCATATCCGGAACTGACATGATCACCATCGTACAAGCGACCGGCCGCAAACGCCGGATCAAAGTCACGCCCCTGCGCATCCTCATCGCCGCCGCGCTGGCGGTGGCGATCATCGGCGGCGGCACGTTCTGGCTGCTCAAGAGCTGGACGCCGTCGCGCGGCCGCTATCCGGTGCAGGGCATCACCGTCTCGGCGGAGACCGGCGCGGTCAACTGGACCGCCGTTCGCCTCGGCGGCGCGGACTTCGCCTATATCGTCGCGTCGTCGGGCCGCGACGAGCGCGACGCGACGTTCGCCGCCAACCTCGAAGGCGCGCGCGCCGCGGGTCTCAAACATGGCGCGATCCACCGCTACAGCCTCTGCGCCAGCGCCACCGACCAGTCGACGACCTTCATCTCGACCGTGCCGCGCCAGGACATGATGCTGCCGCCCGTCGTCGCCCTCGCCTTCTCGCCGCTCTGCCCGGCGCGCCCGAGCCGCGACAAGCTGCTCGCCGAGCTCAACATCTTCCTCAACCAGATCGAGGCGCACAGCGGCAAGCCGGCGATCCTGCGCGAGACCCGCGAGATCGAGGCCGCCTATGAGCTGTCTTCGGGGATCAACCGCACGCTCTGGCTGGAGGAGGATTTCTTCAAGCCCGGCTATGCGACGCGGCCCTGGGTCATCTGGACGGCCTCGACATGGAAGCGCGTGCCGGGCATCAAGGGCGCTGTGGAATGGGACGTGGTGAAGCCCTAGGACGACAATGATGATGGACTTGGCACCGGAAGAGCAGGAGCTGGCGGACGCGGCGCGCGCGGCCATGCGCCACGCCTATGCGCCCTATAGCCGCTTCGCCGTGGGCGCCGCGCTGCGCCTGACCGGCGGATCGATCCTCACCGGCAGCAATTTCGAGAATGCGAGCTACGGCCTGTCGCTCTGCGCCGAGACGGTGGCCATTGCCGCGGCCAATGCGCAGGGCCGGCTTGCGGAGATCGCCATGATCGCCGTCGCCGGTGCGCCGATGGGCGGCGCGGGCGACGCCGTGGTGACGCCCTGCGGCCGATGCCGGCAGATCCTCAACGAGGCGCAGGACGTCGCCGGACGCGAGATTCCGATCCTGTGCGTCTCGGGCGACGGAAAAAGCGTCACGCGCCACCGGCTCGCCGACCTGCTGCCGCATGCCTTCGGTCCGGCGAACCTCGCATAACATTGCCGGCGCCGATCCGACGCGATTGAAAAAGGGATAGACCTTGGCGCGTCCGGGCGGGTAGCGACGAGCCATGGCCATACTTTCCGACAAATGGATTCGCGAACAGGCGCTCTCGACGGGCATGATCGAGCCGTTCGTGGAGAGCCAGAGGCGCGAGGGCTGCATCAGCTATGGCCTTTCCAGCTATGGCTATGACGCGCGTGTCGCCGACGAGTTCAAGATCTTCACCAATGTCGACAGCGCGGTGGTGGACCCCAAGAATTTCGACCGCAACAGCCTGGTCGACCGCAAGACCGACGTCTGCATCATACCGCCCAACAGCTTCGCATTGGCGCGCACGGTCGAATATTTTCGCATTCCCCGCGATGTGCTGGTCATCTGCCTCGGCAAGTCGACCTATGCGCGCTGCGGCATCATCGTGAATGTGACGCCGCTCGAGCCCGGCTGGGAAGGCCATGTCACGCTCGAATTCTCGAATACGACGCCGCTCCCCGCAAAAATCTACGCCAATGAGGGGGCATGCCAGTTCCTTTTCCTCCAGGGCAACGAGCCCTGCGAGACGAGCTATGCCGACCGGGCAGGCAAATATATGGGCCAGCGGGGCGTCACGCTGCCGCGCCTTTGAACCGATGCGCGCGGGGCGGGAACCGATGCGCGCATAATTTATTACAACTCGATTCTATATCGGTTCACTTTTCGGCCCGTATAGTGTCATGATGTTCCAGATGCTGCGCTCCAAACGGGACCGCCAGATGCTCGCCGGACCGCCGTCAGTCGGTGCTGACCGGCGCGTCTATGCGATCGGCGACGTCCATGGCCGATACGACCTGCTCGTCGAGCTCCTCGACATGATCGGGCACGACGACTGGCACCGGGAACAGTGCGAGGACACCAGCCTCGTGTTCCTCGGCGACTATGTCGACCGCGGCCCGCAATCCAGACAGGTCATTGATTTCATTATCAGGCTGCGCGATCGGTGGCCGAACATGACATGCCTCATGGGCAATCATGAGCAGGTCTTCCAGATGGCGATCAACGGCGACGAGCAGGCCGTGCGCTTCTTTCTGCGCGACGGTGTGGGCGGCCGCGAGACACTGGCCAGCTACGGCATCGCCGAGCGCGCGATCAAGGAGATGGAGCCCGGCGCGCTGTGGGAGCTCATCGACATGGCCGTACCACAGCGCCACAAGGATTTCCTCGCCAGCCTCAAAAGCCATGCGATCATCGGCGACTATGCTTTCGTCCACGCCGGCATCCAGCCCGGCGTGCCGCTCCAGGAGCAGGAAGACACCGATCTCTACTGGATCCGCGACGACTTCCTCAACTTCGAGCAGCCGCACTCGCACATGATCGTACACGGCCATTCGATCCGCGAGAATGTCGAGATGCGGACCAACCGTATCGGCATCGATACCGGCGCCTATGCGAGCGGCCACCTCACCGCGATCGGCCTGGAAGGCACCGAATGCTGGTTTATGACCACCGGCCGGAACGCGCAGGAAACCGAAGAGCCGCGCAAGAGCAGCGCGGCTTGAGGCCCGGCGGGCAGGCAATCGAGCTGGCGCCGATCAAATCGACACCCAGACTCGATCGGTGATTATCCCATTCGAACAGATCGCCGTTCCCCGGCGCAGGCCGGGGCCCGGACTGAACGGAGACGCGCGTCCGATAGCAGGTATTCGACGCTTCGCGTCGAGACTGGGCCCCGGCCTGCGCCGGGGAACCGCCTATTCCTAGCCGTCAGGGTATAATCGCCGACTTGATCCGGGATGTCATCCAATCAGCGGATCCTGTTGAAATAATTGGTCCGCATCACCGGCTTGCCGCCGGGGTACGAAAAGGGCCGGCGGATCGCTCCGCCGGCCCTTCGCATGTTTGCTGAGTAGTTCGCTGAAAAAGCGAGGATCAGGCGACCTGAGCCGTCAGGCCGTCATGGCCCTCTTCCGGATCGCGCAGCACATAGCCACGGCCCCAGACAGTCTCGATGTAATTGTCGCCGCTGCAGGCCAGAGCGAGCTTCTTGCGCAGCTTGCAGATGAAGACGTCGATGATCTTGAGCTCGGGCTCGTCCATGCCGCCATAAAGGTGGTTGAGGAACATTTCCTTGGTGAGCGTCGTGCCCTTGCGGAGCGAAAGCAGCTCCAGCATGGCATATTCCTTGCCAGTCAGATGGACGCGGTTGCCGTCCACTTCGACCGTCTTGGCATCGAGATTGACCGCCAGCTTGCCGGTGCGGATGACCGACTGCGAATGACCCTTCGAGCGACGGACGACCGCATGGATACGGGCGATCAGCTCTTCCCTGTGGAACGGCTTGGTGACGTAGTCGTCAGCGCCGAAACCGAAGGAACGGACCTTGCTATCCATTTCCGAGATACCCGAGAGGATGAGCACCGGGGTCTGGACCCGCGCGGTGCGCAGCTTCTTCAGCACATCATAGCCGTGCATATCGGGCAGGTTGAGATCGAGGCAGATGATGTCATAATCATACAGCTTGCCAAGATCGAGGCCCTCTTCGCCAAGGTCCGTCGTATAGACGTTGAAGCCCTCGGTCGTGAGCATGAGCTCGATCGCCTTCGCGGTCGTCGGTTCGTCTTCAATCAGCAGCACGCGCATATGCTAGGCCCTCTGTTCGTCTCGGACGCCATTCCCGCTTCGGGTAAATCCGAACTCAACTATTAACCATAGGGTGTGTGAACGCAAAAGGTTAATTTTAGATTACCCGGCCTGAGTCCGCGAGTCGCGGTCTCCAGAAGCGACGGACCCTGCCGAAGCCCTTGCCCGGCCAGTTCACCTTTCTCCTAGAAACAGCAGTCTCGCCAGACGGTTCCGCCGCATCAGCGCGCCGATCGAAAGCGGGCCGGCGACGCCCAGGACGAGCAGCACGACCTTGGGAAAATAAGGTGCGAGATAATGCGCGAAGCAGAGATGCAGGAACATGATGACGAGCGAGTTGCGCCCGATCCATGCCAAAGCGCGCGTCAATCCGTCCGGCAGCCGCCGCGCGATCCAGGCGATGCGGTCGACGATCGCCGCCGCACCCGCGATGCCGAGCAGCGGCCAGCCGAGATCGCCCGCGCGCATGTTGAGCGGCGGCATGAACCCCAGTGCGAGGACCGCGAGGAGAAGCGTCGCGGCGCTGAAGAGCAGGCCGGGCCTGCGATCCTTCCAACGATGGCCGAGCCAGATGAAGATGAGCGCGCCGGGCACCGACAGCAGACCGAGCGGCGATATTGTGCCGTAGCGATCGACGAGCAACGCGATGAGCAGCACGAGTGCCATGGCTGCCATCATCCGGAATCCTGCGGGATCGAGGCGATGCTGCAAACTGTTCCAGGCCAGCCGCGCCGCGATGAGGCAGGGCGCGAACCACAGAATCGCGAACGGTCCGCGCAACCGCTCCATGCCGGTCAGGACGGTCCAGAGGCCGGTGAGCGCATCGGGGAAGATCGGCCGGACCTGTCGCGCGCCCTCGACCAGATAATCGAGGCCGAGGAACAGGACGGCGAAGCTGAGCGTCGGAAGGCCGAGCGCGAGAAGCAGGCGCGGCGCGAGGATGCGGGTCGGCACCGCGCGCGCCACGGCGCCCGAGGCCATGAAGAAGAGCGGCATATGAAAACAATAGATGCCGTCGCGGAAGGCACCGCGCGTCCAGATATGGCCGGCGACCACGGCAATGATGCCGATGCCCCTGAGCGCATCCAGCCAATCGAGCCGCTCGCGGACGACCGGCATCGCAATCGCCGACTTGCCGACGGCCTCAATGCTTTTCCCCCGCATGTCCAAGCCCTATAGGCTGGCCCATGAGCAATCCCAAGCCCCGCCGCCGTCGCGAACCGCTGCCCTCGCCGCTGGCCGACCGCGCCGTCTTCATCGATGGCGAGGCGCTGGTCATCGACAAGCCCGCGGGATTGCCCGTCGACCCACCGCGCGACGGCAGCCTCTCCATGGAAAATCATCTCGCGGGGCTGACCTTCGGCTTTGCGCGCTGGCCGGTGCTCATCCACCGGCTCGACCGCGACACCAGCGGCTGCCTGCTGCTCGCGCGCAACCCGAAGGCCGCGGCACGCTTCACGGCCGCCTTCGAGGGCCGCACGGTCGAGAAGAGCTATCTCGCCGTGCTCGACGGCGTGCCCGAAACGGAGAGCGGAACGATCGACATGCCGCTCGGCAAGACCAGCACGCGCGAGGCGGGCTGGCGCATGGTGCCGGATCCCAAGGGCAAATCGGCGGTAACGCACTGGCGGGTGCTTGCATCGCGGGATGGACGGGCGTTGGTCCGCTTCACGCCCGAGACCGGCCGCACGCACCAGCTGCGCACCCATGCGCTGAACGGTCTGAACATCGGCATATTGGGCGACCCGGTCTATCGCGCCGAGGGCGCAGGGACAGGCTGGACCGGCGGATTGGTGCTCCATGCCCGCCGCCTCGTCCTGCCGCGCGGCGGCAAGGCGCCGATCGATGCGGTGGCGCCCATTCCCGCGGTCTTCGCGCAGGCAGGCTTCGCCGATGCCGAAATGCTGGATGCCGCGCCGGAAATCGCACCGCACAGGGCCGGCTGAGCAAGCGCGATGCCGCAGATCCAGGTCACCCGCTCGATCAGCATCGACGAGAGCGAACTGGCCGAAAGCGCGACGCGTGCGTCGGGCGCGGGCGGGCAGCATGTCAACACGACGGACAGCGCGGTGGTGCTGCGCTTCGATGTCGCGGCGTCGCCTTCATTACCCGAAGCGGTGAAGCGTCGGCTGGCACAGCTGGCGGGCTCGCGCCTGACCCAGGACGGCGTCCTCATCCTGCGCAGCGAAGGCTCGCGCTCGCAATTCGAGAACCGGCGCGAGGTGCGCGAGCGGCTGATCGCCCTGATCGCCGAGGCGACGATCGTCCCCAGGAAGCGCAGGCCGACCAAACCGAGCAAGGCGGCCAAGGCGAAGCGCGTCGACACCAAGAAAGCGCGCAGCGGCATCAAGGCTGGGCGGGGGAAAGTCCGGCTGGATTAGGCCACCTTCGTCATGCCCGCGGAAGCGGGCATGACGGTGATGAATCAGTTCGTCGCGGGTGTCGGGGCGGGTTGCTGCGCTGGCGCCGGCGCAGCAGCGGGCGCCGGTGCGGCAGGCGCGGATGACGGCGTGGGCGATGTCGACGCCGGCGGCGTTCGCGGTGGCGTCCGCACTGGTTCGACCTTGGGAGCCGGCGCGGCCGGCCTGGCTGGCGCGGTCTTCGCTTCCGGCTTCACCGACTGCGCCCTGGTTTCGGATGCCGGCTTGGCAGCAGGCGTCTCCGACGCCGGCTGAACCGCATTCGATGGCGAAGCGGGCGTCGGGATGGGCGTCCGTTCCGGCAATGGCGGCGTGCCGACGTTCATCTGGGCGGACGGCGTGGGTTCGGCCTCCGGCGCGGCCTTCCCGCCAAGCCCCGATGCCAGCGTGAGCACACCGCCGACGAAGAGCACGAGCGACAGGAAGGCGATGCCCAGCGTGACCAGCGAGGTGGCCAGGCCCGTCCGGCGGACCCTGGCCGCTGCCTTGAGCGCCGTCTCGCTCACCTCGCCGCTGCTGGCAACCTCGGTCCAGAGCGCGCTCGCCGCGCCGATCTGCCGTGAAAGCACCAGCGACAAAAGCGCATTGGCGAGCGCGCCCAGCACCGCCAGCGCGGCGCCCATGACGAGCAGGCTGATCGCGCCCTCGAGCACGCGCGGTTCGAGCCCGGTCGTCTCCGCAACCGTGATCGCGATACCGCCACCATTGAGCAGCACGAGCGCGCCGAGCAGCCAGCGATTGTTCGCACCGGTCTCGCCCATGATGCGCGCCAGCCCGGCCTCGAGCTGGCCGACGCTGCGCTGGCCGACATCGCGCGCCAGCTTCTTGGTCTCTTCACCCGGCATGGCCATGGTCCTCGCTCCGTCTGTCCGTTCGGGGCCGGTGAATCACGTTCGCGCTCGGCCTGCAAGCCATAAGAGACTGGCGTCGCGCCCGGGCACTTCCTAGATGAACGCCATGTACGACTTCGCGCCCACTCCGGACCATCCTGGCGCCACCGACAAGGCGACGCTCCATGCCGACCTCCTCTCCGCCGCGCGCGCGGTGACGGGCGGCGAGCCGGATGCCATCGCGAACATGGCCAATGTCGCGGCGCTCATCTGGCAATTCATGCCCGACCTCAACTGGGCAGGCTTCTATCGCTTCGATGGCACCGAACTCGTCCTCGGCCCCTTTCAGGGCAAGGCGGCCTGTATCCGCATTCCGCTCGGCAAGGGCGTCTGCGGCACGGCAGCCGCGACGCGCGAGACACAGCTGGTCGAGGACGTGCATGCCTTTCCCGGCCATATCGCCTGCGATGCGGCGTCGGCGTCTGAAGTCGTCGTGCCGATCATCCACGAGGGTCGCCTGATTGGCGTGCTCGATCTCGATTCACCGCGAGTCTCGCGATTCGATGCGGCGGATGCGGCTGGCCTGGAAGCGCTTTGCGCCGCGCTCGCCCCTGCTTTCGCTGGCTGAAGCATTTGGAATTTTGTGATTTTTAGCGCGATAGCAGAATCGTGCTTAATGCGTTGGTAAGAACTGGCGCCCGCTGGCATTTAGAGTTCAGCAAACACGAGGGGTCTCAAAGCCCGCATGTCGGATGGGGAGACATGCGGGCTTTCCTTTGTCCTACTTTCAGCAAGCTGACTTGTCCTCAGCCCTCTCCTCCAGGGATTGGGTTGGACGGACCAGACTATCGCTGACGCGAGCGATACTGCATATCGCTCCCTCTTTTATCCCTCCCCTGATCGGGACGGGCTGAAGAGAAATCTTATTTAAGCAGGCGCCCTTCGGCGTCACGCGTCAGCGGCGGATCGGTGCGCTGACGGCCGCCCTTGGCATTGACGTCCGTTTCCCTGGCCTCGAAGCGCTCCCAGCCGTTGCGCCCTAATTTCTCGATCGGGCGGTAACGGATCTTGTAGCCCATGCGGTCCGATCCCTCGACCCAATAGCCGAGATAGACATAGGGCAGGCCCGCGCGCTGGGCGCGCAGCACATGATCCACGATGATATAGCTGCCGAGGCCCATGCGATCGGAGCTGTCGGGATCGAAGAAGCTGTAGATCATCGACAGCCCATCGCCCTGGCGATCAGTCAGGCAGGCTCCGACCAGCTTGCCGGGGCGGCTGCCGACGCCGGGCTCGCGATATTCGATGACATAGGTGTCGACCGGCGACTGCTCGACCATGTCGGCAAAATCGACCTCGTCCATCTCGGTCATGCCACCGGTCGGGTGGCGGCTCTGCAGATAACGCTGGAGCAGCGCGAACTGCTCGGCGGTCGACCAGGGCTTGCAGGCGCTGACGACGAGATCGCTGTTGCGCCTGATGAGGCGGCGCTGCGTGCCGTTGGGCGAAAACTCGCTCGCGACGATGCGGACGGAGACGCAGGCATTGCAATCGGCGCAGCTCGGTCGATAGGCGACATTCTGGCTGCGGCGGAACCCGATCCGGCCGAGCGCGTCATTGAGTTCGGAGGCATGCTCGCCGGACAGCTCGGTAAAGACCTTCCGTTCGGTCTTGCCGGCCAAATAGGGGCAAGGACCGGCATTGGTCATGAAGAAGCGCGGGAAGCGGAATGCAGCGCTCACAATTTCTCCCTTGTGCCGCCATCGGCACGGACTCAACCACACAACTATGCCGCCATCTGCGCGTGGATTAAAGAAAATTTACCATGAAACGACGCACGCCGAAGAGCCTAGCAGCAATTTCCTAACGGATAGGGTGCTTCGCCGTCGCGTGCTCATGCGCGACGGGCCGTTGCGAAGATGAGAGCGGCGGCAACGGCCGGGATCGCGAGCAGGATGGCGATGAGCGGCTTGCCCATGCCGGCGGCCAGCAGATAGCCCGCCGTCGCCGGACCGAAGATCGACCCGATCCGCCCCGCCGTCGTCGCGATGCCAAGGCCAGTCGCGCGCAGCTGCGGCGGAAAGGCGTAAGCGATGGTGAGCCAGCAGCCACAGGCCGAAGCGAACAGCATCGCGCCCAGGGCCACGCCGTTGACGAGCAGCAGCAGAGGCACGGCAGGCAGCAGGCCGAACAGCACGATCATCGCCGCCATGCCGAACATCGTCACCATCATCAGTCGCCTCACGCCCACGCGGCCAGCGATCCAGCCGGCGACCAGTCCGCCGAAGATGCCGCCGATCGAGACATAGATGGAGTAGCCGATGCCGGCCGCCGTCGAGAGGCCGAGGTCGGTCACCCAGCGCGGCGCCCAGTTGATGATGAAATAGAAGGAGAACATGTTGAGCGGATGCGCGATGCAGAGGCGCAACAGCGTGCCGCGGTTCTCGGGTGCGAAGATTTCGCGCACGGCGCCGCTGTCAGTCGCCCTGGGCGGCATCGGCGGAAGCGCCGCGAGCGGCGGGAGGTCGATCCGCGCCAGAACCTTGTTGGTCTTCTCGAGCGCCCCGTTGGGCTGCCGGCTCAGCAGGAACTCGAGCGATTCCGGGAGGAAGAACCATGCGACCGGCAACAGCGTCGCGGAGAGCAGCCCGCCGAACCAGAAGATGCCCCGCCAGCCGAATTCGCCCAGCAGCGCAATGGCGACGATACCGCCCAGGATCGTCCCGACCGGATAGGCCGAGGCGACGGCGCTCGGGGCGAACTCGCGGCGCTCGGCGCTTGCATATTCCATCGCGACCGCTCCCGCCGTCGCCGTCATGCCGCCAATGCCGATGCCGGTCACGAGGCGGGCTGCAGCCATCCCCCAATAGCCGTGGCTGAGCGCCGCGCCGAACATGCCGAGGCTCATCAGCATGAGACAGAAGAGGATGGCCGGGCGCCGCCCCTTATTATCCGCGACGGGCGCAACGCCCAGCGCGCCGAGCGCCATGCCGGCAAGGCTGAAGCTCAGCAGTTCGCCGAGCCGGCTGTCGGGCAGGTTCCATTCCCTGGCCAGCACCGGCGCCGCCTGCGCCAGGGCGAGGATATCGTAGCCATCGATCATGTTGATGAGCACGGGGATCGCGATGATCAGCCATTGGGCCGCCGTCATGGGGCGAGCGGCGAGCGCCGCACGCGGATCATAATGGTCCGTCATCCTCACCCTTCTTTCTCGTTTGCGGGGAGGCTATGGTGATCGAAGAGGAAAGACAATGGTGGGCGCTTTTCCTCGCCCCTTCAGGGGAGAGGGGATTATCGGGAGAGGCAAGTGGCAGCGATCAGGACCGAGATCACCTACGTCGTGCGCGGCGAATCCGCGGTGTTCAATGCCGCCGACCGCGCGGCGAGCTATTGGCCCAAGGAGCCGCATGAGGTCGACGTCCACGACCTGCGCCCCGAGATCGATGCCCTCGCCTTCGACCGCAACGGCTTCGTCGTCGCCAGCGAACCGTCCGACGCCATCGGAATGACGGATCCCGCGGCGCGCATGGCGCAATTCGGCCGGGAAGCCGAGGCACTGGTCGCCCGGTTCACCGGCGCGCAAAAGGTCATCAGCTTCGGCGGCATGTACCGCACCGACGCGCCGAACAGCGCGGACGGCAATCTCCCGGCCTTTGGCGCACATGTCGATTATGGCGCGCGCACGGTGCGCGATTTCACGTTCGATCATTTCGAGACGGATGAGGCCGAGCGCCTGCTCGCGGGGCGGCACATGCTCATCAATGTCTGGCGCCCCTTGAAGACGGTCGAGCGTTCGCCGCTTGCCCTGTGCGACGCCAGCACGGTCTCGGCCGACGATCTCTTTCCCAGCGAGGTGGTGGGCGGGCTCGGCGACGCGAAGCGCCGTTCGCTGTTCGGCTTCAACCTCGCATATGATCCGGCGCACCGCTGGACCTGGTTGCCGCACATGCAGAACGACGAGGCCTTTGTCTTCCGCCTGTATGATTCCGATCAGAATGCCGTTCAGTTCACGGCGCACACCGCGATCGAAGTCCCCGGCACACCGAGCGACGCGGCGCCGCGCGAGAGCCTGGAAATCCGGACGATCGCCTTCCTGGTATAAAGGCGGCTCAGCAGAGCTGTTCGAGGATGTCCGCCAGCTGATCGTGCGTGAACGGCTTGGTGAGGATGGGCACGCCGGGCAGTTGCGCCTGAAGCCATTCCAGGTCGCCAATCCCCGTCATCGGCGCAAAGGGAATGCCGAGTGCCGACAGCCGTTCGGTGACCAGCCGGCTGTCTTCGCCGCCCAGGAAGACGTCGACCAGCGCCGCGTCGATCTTCTCCGTTTCGAGAAGCCGGAGCGCCTCGCCGGCATCGGCTGCGGCCGACACGCGCTGGAGGCCGAGATCCATCGCGGTGAGTTCGATGTCCATGGCGAGGAGAGCGCTGTCTTCCACGATGAGAAGGTGCCGCATACGGCCTTCAAGTCCTGCCTTCGACAACATGCCCTCCGGGATTGCCGCCAATATTCTTCTTTCAAGGTGAGCGGTGCCGCCTCCCCTGGCCGGGTGCCCGGCATCGCCCTCCTCTCCCGGAAAAGCTCCAGATTCGGCATCGGCTTCCGGGAACCAACGCCGGCCCCGAACCAATTACACAATATGGGGTGGCTGTAAGTTCATTTGTGGACGGGCGAAAGAAACCGATTGTGAAGACCATAAGTCTGCTTGGAAGCGAATTACTCGGCATGTTGGACGATGAAGACCGGGCTCTCATCATGCCGCATCTCGAAGAACTCCGTCTCGGACCGGGCCGTATCATCCATGAACCGGGCGGCATCGTCGATCACGCCTATTTTCCGCGCCATGACGCGCTCGTCGCTTTCCTCGTTCCAATGGCCGACGGCGAGACGATCGAAGTCGCCATGACCGGCCGGGAGGGCGCCGTGGGCGGCATCGTCAGCCAGGGACAATTGCCGGCCTATGCGCGCTGCTGCGTCCATCATGGCGGCGATTTCTTCCGCATCCCCGTGAACAAGCTCGACCAGATCAAGGCGCGTTCGCGCCGGATCGGCTCCCTGTTCAACCGCTATGCCGATTATATCGTCGCGCAGCTTTTCCAGTCGATCGCCTGCAATGCGCGCCACAGCGTCGAGCAACGTGCCGCGCGCTGGCTCTGCGCCGCGGTCCGCCGCACCGGCCGTTCCGAAGTGGCGCTCACCCAGGCGCAGCTGGGCGGCTTTCTCGGCGTTGGGCGGCCCTATGTCACGCGCGTCGTCGCCCGACTGAAGCAGGAGGGCATACTCGACACGAGGCGCGGCGCGATCATCGTGCTGAAGCCGCGCAAGCTCGACGCGCTGGCCTGCGATTGCTCGGCGCTGATCAACGAGCACTACAGCCTGGTGATGCGGGGGCTGGACGCCCCGTGATCGTCGCTTAGGCGAGCTCGACCGGCGTCACCTCATAACCGGATTGGCCAAGCGCGGCGATCAGGCGCTGCAGATGCGCCTCGTCGCGCGTCTCGCACTCGATGTCGGTGATCAGGCCCTTGGCCGGCAGCGAGGTGAACACGCGCTGGTGATAGACCTCGATGATGTTCACCTGTTCCTCGT
>JAGIAZ010000034.1 GCA_017744605.1 Sphingobium sp.
CGCCTCGACCTGCCCAGGCCCAGCATCGATACGGGCATGGGCCTGGAGCGCATCGCCGCCGTCCTGCAGGGCGTGCACGACAATTACGATACCGACACGTTCAAGGCGCTGATCGCCCAGTCCGTCGCGCTGACCAAGGTCGCCGCCGAGGGCGAGGCGCGCGCCAGCCACCGCGTGATCGCCGATCACCTGCGCTCGTCCTGCTTCCTCATCGCCGACGGCGTGCTGCCCGCTGCCGAAGGCCGCGGCTATGTGCTGCGCCGGATCATGCGCCGCGCCATGCGCCACGCCCATCTGCTGGGCGCGCAGGAGCCGCTCATGCACCGGCTCGTCGGCGCGCTCGTCTCGGAGATGGGCGCCGCTTATCCCGAGCTGGTGCGTGCGCGACCGCTGATCGAAGAGACGCTGCTGCGCGAGGAAACCCGCTTCCGCCAGACGCTCGACAAGGGCCTGAAGCTGCTCGACGAAGCCGTCGTCGGCCTGGCGCCCGGCGGCACGCTGCCCGGCGAGACGGCGTTCAGGCTCTACGACACTTATGGCTTCCCCTATGACCTGACCGAGGACGCGCTGCGCGCTCAGGGCCTCGGCGTCGATCGCGCCGGCTTCGACGCGGCCATGGCGGCGCAGAAAGCCGCTGCTCGTGCGGCCTGGAAAGGATCGGGGCAGAAGGCATCCGAAGAGATCTGGTTCGACATTGCCGAGAGCGAGGGCGCGACCGAGTTCACCGGCTATCTCAGCGAAACCGGCGAAGGCCAGGTGGTCGCGCTGGTCAAGGACGGCGCGCGCGTCGAGACGGCGGGGGCGGGCGACACGGTCGCCATCCTCACCAACCAGACGCCGTTCTACGGCGAAAGCGGTGGCCAGACGGGCGATGCCGGCACGATCACCGGCGCCGATGGCTTCGCCGCGCAGGTCGAGGACACGTCCAAGCCGCTCGGTCGACTCCATGTCCATCATGCGCGCATCGAAAGCGGTGCGCTCAATGTTGGCGACACGGTGCATCTTGCGGTCGATCACGGCCGCCGCAGCCGCATCCGCGCCAATCACAGCGCCACGCACCTGCTGCATGCCGCGCTGCGCAAGGCGCTCGGCGCGCATGTCACCCAGAAGGGCAGCCTGGTCGCCGACGATCGCCTGCGCTTCGACTTCTCGCATCCCGAGGCCCTGACGCCGGCCCAGATCGCGGCGATCGAGGCGGATGTGAACGCGCAGATCCGCGGCAATGCCGAGGTCTCGACGCGTCTCATGTCGCCCGACGACGCCATCGAGGCCGGCGCGATGGCGCTGTTCGGCGAGAAATATGGCGAGGAAGTGCGCGTGCTCTCCATGGGCGTGACCGATCCCGAGCAGGGCATGGTCTCCTATTCGGTGGAGCTGTGCGGCGGCACGCATGTCCACGCGCTGGGCGACATCGCCTTGTTCAAGATCGTCGGCGAGAGCGCCGTTTCGAGCGGCGTGCGTCGCATTGAGGCCCTGACCGGAGAAGCTGCGCGCCAGTGGCTCACGCATCGCGACGAGCAACTGCGCGCTGTCGCGGCCTCGCTCAAGACCACGCCGGACGATGCGCCGACGCGCGTGGCCGCCTTGGTCGAGCAAAGCCGCAAGCTCGAGCGCGAGCTTGCCGACGCCAGGAAAGCGCTGGCGCTGGCCGGCGCATCGGGCGGCGGCGCTGCGATGGAAGCCGCGCCCGACGAGGTCAACGGCATCAAGTTCAGCCATCAGCTGCTCGACGGCTTCGACGCCAAGGGCCTCAAGGCGCTTGTCGATGAAAACAAGAAGGCGCTCGGCAGCGGCGTCAGCACGGTGATTTCGATCAATGACGGCCGCGCGACCATTGTCGTGGGCGTCACCGACGATCTGACGGCCCGGCTGAATGCGGCCGATCTGGTCAAGGCCGGGGTGGCGGCGCTCGGCGGCCAGGGCGGCGGCGGCCGTCCGGACATGGCGCAGGGCGGCGGGCCGGACGGCGCCGCGGCTGCGAAAGCCGTGGACGCCGTGAAGGCATTGATCGCGGCGGGCTGACCCGGCTGCCCGGCCGGTCATCCGCTGCCAATAAGGGAGAAGGCGAAGGACATGGCCGGCACATCACTGGAAACATTTCCGATCCATCTCGGACGCGGCGGCAGCATGGTGCCGCAACCCGCGTTCGGCCGCGATATGAACTGGTATATGGACTATGCCCGGCGCGTTGCCGACGACGGCGCCGAGGGTCGGCTCGTCTGCGTGTTGCCCTTCACCGAAGACTGGAAGGGCTGGGAGCGACATCCGGCCGGCGGCGAGCTGGTCTACTGCATCTCCGGCCATATGATCCTGCATCAGGAGATGCCGGAGGGCGTGGTGACCACCGAGCTCAAGCCCGGCGAATATGCCATCAACCCGCCGGGCGTCTGGCACACGGCCGATATTCCCGAGCCATCGAGCGCCCTGTTCATCACGGCGGGCGCAGGGACCGAGAACCGGCCGCGATGAGTTCTGCCCAGATCGACGAGCCGCCGAGCCCTGCGAAGCGCCGCCTCATTGGGCGCTAGCGGCCGATCATCGATGTTGAACCGTTTGTCATCGTGAGCCCGGTATAAGCTGGGCGACGCAATCCAGGAACGGGCAAGATCGGCCTGGATTGCCGCGCGACTGCGTCGCTCGCAATGACGATTCAGGCATGCCGGATTGGAGTCCCGATATCATCGTGCGGACTGGAGGCCCGCGTCGATCGCGGCAGTTTTTCCGGGAAAGCTCTGGCGCTGCTCCGCTGGCGCGGGTGTGGTGGATCCAGTCGAGGGGATCGTGCGCGAGGCAGGCGTGGCGGTTCGCGTTCAGCTCTCCTCCGCCTCGTCGATGCGGTAGCGGCGCAGGCGCGGCATCCGGTCGAGCTGGGCGGCCGTCTTGATCTTCTGTTGCAGCTCGTCGCGCTTCTCATGAATCGAGGCGATGATCGGCCCCATGGCGAGCCCCAGGTCGATGAGTGCGGTTTCTGCCAGCTGCAGCGAGCTTTCCAGCGTCTCGGGCACGGCGTCGCTGGCGCCGGCCTTGTAGAGCAGGGCGGCGTGATTGGTGTCGCGGGCGCGGACGATGATCGGCAGATCCGGTGCCTGACTGCGCACGCGCTTGGTAATCCGGAGCGCCAGCACCGGATCGTCCATGGTGATGACGAGCGCCTGCGCCTGGTCGAGACCCAGGCGGTCGAGCGTGTCGGTGCGCGAAACGTCGCCGAAGCGCGCATTATAGCCATCGCGGCGGGCCTGGGCGATGAGGTTGCTGTCGCTGTCGACTGCGATGTAGCTCTTGCCATGGGCAACGAGCAGTTCCGCCACCATGCGCCCCTGCCGGCCGAAGCCGAGGATGACCGCGCCGGGCGCCGCGTCCGGCTCCGTCTCGGTCCGCTCCTCGCTGCGCTGTTCCAGCTTGCGGGCGATGTTCTGGCCGACGCTGGCGAGAATGGGGGTCACGGTCAGGCCGATTGCCGTCACCATTTGCCAGAAGCCCGCCGCTTCCGGGGTGATAAGGCGCGCCGCCACCGCCGTGCTGAGCACGATGAGGGTCGTTTCCGAGGGACTGGCCATCAGCATCGACGTCTCCAGCGCGACACCCTTGCGGGCGCCGGCAATCCGCAGCAGCAGCCCGGTCACCACGACCTTGATGAGGATCACCGCCGCCACGGCCACGATCAGCTCATCCCAGCGCGCAAGGAGCGCCATCGGGTCGATGCCCATGCCGACGGTGATGAGGAAGACACCGAGCGCGAGACCCTTGAAGGGCTCGGTGATGACCTCGACTTCGCCATGATAATCGGTCTCGGCGATGAGCAGGCCGGCGACGAGTGCACCCACAATGGGCGAGAGGCCGACAAAGGCGGTCAGCATGCTCGAGACCATGACGACGAGCAGGCTGGCGGCGAGGAAGATTTCCGGGCTCTTGGCGCGCGCGGCCTGGGCGAAGAGCCTGGGCAGCAGGAAGCGCCCGGCCGCCAGCATGATCGCGATGGTGATCACGCCCTCGATTGCCACCGTGATGAGGTTGGTCCAGCCGTCATTGCCGACATTGGGCGCCAATGCGCCCAGCGCGAACACGATAGGCACGAGCGCCAGATCCTCGAAGAGCAGCATCGAGAAGGCCGCGCGTCCGACCGGCGACTGTGTGCCGGAGATCGGGAGCACCAGCGCCGTCGAGGAGAGGGCGAGGGCGAGGCCAAGGCCGATGGCGGCCGTCCAGCTATTGCCGAGGACGACGAAGACCAGCCCGATGAGCGCGGCGCTGAGCGTGAGTTCGGCCGCGCCGAGGCCGAACACGAAACCGCGCATCGCCCATAATCGCTTGAAGGAAAGCTCCAGTCCGATGGAAAACAGGAGCAGCACGATACCGAACTCGGCGAAGGTCTCGACCGCGCCGGTGCCGGTGATCGTCACATAATAAAGCGATGGAAATTGCGGCACGAAGCGGCCGAGCCCATGTGGGCCGACCAGCATACCGACGAGGATGAAACCGATGACGGGGCTGATCTTGAGGCGGGCGAAGGCCGGGATGATGAGGCCGGCGGCGCCCAGGATGACAAGCGCGTCGCTATAGCCGGCGCTGCTGAAGGGGTCATGTGTCATGGCGTTCATGCCTAACGCGCCCGAACGCGCCTTGTCACCCCCGGCTTTCCCACGGCCCGCCGAAATCGACGGGCCGGGTCGGTCTTATTTCCCTACTTCCAGCTGCCCATCTCGGCTTCGAGATTGACGCGAATGGCCTCGAAGAACTGCTCGGTGGTCATCCAGCTCTGGTCGGGGCCGATGAGGATGGCGAGGTCCTTGGTCATCTTGCCCTGTTCGACGGTGGCGACGCAGACGCGCTCCAGCGTCTCGGCGAAGCGCACCACTTCGGGCGTCTCGTCGAACTTGCCGCGGAACTTGAGGCCGCCGGTCCAGGCGAAGATGGACGCGATCGGGTTGGTCGAGGTCTGCTTGCCCTGCTGGTGCATGCGATAGTGGCGCGTCACCGTGCCGTGTGCGGCCTCGGCCTCGACGGTCTTGCCGTCCGGCGTCATGAGCACGGAAGTCATAAGGCCGAGCGAACCGAAACCCTGCGCGACCTGATCGGACTGCACGTCGCCATCATAGTTCTTGCAGGCCCAGACGAACTTGCCGTTCCACTTGAGGGCGGAGGCGACCATGTCGTCGATCAGGCGATGCTGATATTCGATGCCGGCTTCGGCGAACTTCTCCTTGAAACCTTCCGTGGCGAAGATCTCGGCGAAGAGGTCCATGAACCGGCCATCATATTGCTTGATGATCGTGTTCTTGGTCGAGAGGTAGAGCGGCCACTTGCGGTCGAGCGCATAGTTCATGCTGGCGCGGGCGAAATCGCGAATGGATTCGTCGAGATTGTACATCGACATGGCGACGCCCGGGGCCTTGAACTGATAGACCTCGCGGTCGATCGTCTCGCCATTGTCGCCGTCCCACACCAGACGGAGCTTGCCGGGGCCGGGGACGAGGAAGTCGGTCGCGCGATACTGGTCGCCGAAGGCGTGGCGGCCGACGACGATGGGATCGGTCCAGCCGGGGATCAGGCGGGGGACGTTCTTGATGACGATCGGCTCGCGGAAGATCGTGCCGCCCAGGATATTGCGGATCGTGCCGTTGGGCGACTTCCACATCTCCTTGAGGCCGAATTCCTCGACGCGGCCCTTGTCCGGGGTGATGGTCGCGCATTTGACGCCGACGCCATGCTCCTTGATCGCATTGGCGGAATCGATCGTGATCTGGTCGTCGGTGCGGTCGCGTTCCTCGACGCTCAGATCGTAATAGAGAAGGTCGATGTCGAGATAGGGTTTGATCAGGCGCTCGCGGATCCATTCCCAGATGATCCGGGTCATCTCGTCGCCGTCGATCTCGACGACAGGATTCTTCACCTTGATCTTGCTCATTCGATGTCCGTTTCTCTGTTGAATGTGGTCGGCCCGGGGACGGGTCGTGCGCGAATCTCCTAGGCACGATTGGCGCAGCGATCAACGGGCGAACGGCTGTGTTTTGCGCGCAGGGGACAATCTGCGTTGTCCTGGCGAGGCCACCCGCCTAGATTGGGCCCATGACAAATCTGACAGAAGGGCCGCAACCCGGCACGCCGGCACAGGGGACGGTCAAGTGGCACTTCCCCGCCATTCACAAGGAAGGGCAGCGATTTGGCGCGATTTCCGCCGCTATTGCGGGACTTCTCGCCCTGTTCGTGAGCCACAGCCTGGGCTGGATCATGCTCGGGATCACCATCTGGGTGTTCGCCTTCTTCCGCGATCCGGTTCGCGCGGTGCCGCAGGACGACCGCGCGATTATCGCACCGGCCGACGGCCTCATCACGCTGATCCAGCAGGTATTGCCGCCGCCGGAACTCGCGGGGCCGGACAGGCTGGGCGATCAGCCGCTGACGCGCGTGTCCATCTTTATGAGCGTGTTCGACGTGCACATCAACCGGTCGCCGATCGCGGGCACCGTCAAGGATGTCGTCTATGTGAGCGGCAAGTTCATCAATGCCGATCTCGACAAGGCGAGCGAAGACAATGAGCGCCAGCACATATTGGTCGAGCGGGGCGACGGCGTTCGGATCGGCTTCACGCAGATTGCCGGTCTCGTCGCGCGCCGCATCGTGCCGTTCGTCAAGCGCGGCGACATCATCGCCGCCGGCCAGCGCGTCGGTCTCATCCGCTTCGGCAGCCGCGTCGACGTCTACCTGCCGGCGGGCACGGCGCCCAAGGTGATGCTGGGCACCCATGCCGTGGCCGGCGAGACGGTCCTCGCCATGCTCGGCGACGATACCGCCGTCGGCGGCGTGCTGCAATGAGCGGGGCCGGCGTTCGTGGCTGAGCAGCCGCTCCGGCGTGTGCGCATCAGGCGCGGCATTTCACTTCGGCAGGTCGCGCCCAATGCGGTCACGGCCATGGCGCTCTGTTTCGGCCTCACGGCGATCCGCTTCGCCATCATGGGCAACGATCCGCTGATTTCGCCGCCGGGCAACCGGTCGCCGACCTGGTTCTGGGAACTGGCGGTCGGCGCGATCATCTTTGCGGGCGTGCTTGACGGCATCGACGGGCGCATCGCCCGGCTGCTGCGCGCCGAGAGCCGGTTCGGCGCCGAACTGGATTCGCTGTCGGACGCCATTGCCTTCGGCGTCTCGCCTGCCATCCTGCTCTATCTCTGGTCCTTGCACGCGAATCCGCGCTTCGGCTGGATCATCTGCCTGGCCCTCGCGCTGAGCTGCGTGCTGCGCCTGGCGCGGTTCAATGCTCATCTCGATGTCATTGATCAGCCGCGCAAGGCGGCCGGGTTCAATACCGGCGTGCCGGCACCGGCCGGCGCGGGAATCGCGCTCATGCCGATCTATGCATGGTTCGTGACCGAGATGCCGATCTTTCGCGACTGGCGTTTCGTCGCACCCTGGCTCGTGCTCACGGCCCTGCTGATGATCTCGAACCTGCCGACATTGGGCTGGAAGCGGCTGCGCGTCCCGCCGGCCGCGCGCATCTTCGCCATCTTCGCCGCCGGGCTCTTTGCGGCCATGCTGATGGTCGCGCCCTGGATCAGCCTGCTTATCCTGGCCGCCGCCTATCTCGCGCTCATTCCGATTGGCGTGATGAGCTACGCCCGGCTCCGCCGGCGAGCGGGGCTTACGCCGCCAGGCGCGGAGCCGGACGACCCGGACGATCCAGACGAACCCTGACCGCAGTGCCCGGGGGGTAAGGGGCGAATGCAGTCGATTTACGGTCGTGGACGCTGTCCAGGCTCAACGTGCGCAGCGCGGCGAGCATCTGCGCGCGATAGTGGACGAAATTGGCGATGATCGTGGCCAGCGCAGCAGCCAGCGCGAAACCGAACAGGAGCGAACCGATCGCATAGAAAACCATCTGACGAACCTTTCCCTCTGGCGATGCGTCGGACTCTGACCCGAATCAGTTTCGCTCGCTCGATGTTCCCTATTTGTTCTATTTCTCGAAGCGCGTCAAGTCCGGAGGAAATTCATTCCGTTTTGGCGGTTTTCAGGGGGCGCTTGACCCCACGGCAGGCGGCGAGGCCGTGTAGGGGACGCCGAGGTAGAAATCGGCATCATAGGCATTGAATGGATTGGTCGCCGGACCGATGCCGTACGAGGACTCTTTCGATCCGGACATGGCCAGGTTGACTCCGCAGATCGTCTTCTCTGCACCTTTCGGCATCGTGCAGTTCCACGCCGTGCCGCGTCCATTGGCCGCGACGAAGAGCGTTCGCGTCCCCGGGTGGGGGAGGAGGCCAGCCATCGGCATGTACGTCGTTCCGCCGAACGTCACTTCCTTGATCCGGGCATGGGTATTGCCGACCAGGACGAGCACGAGCGTATCGGGCGTCGATGCCGCACTTTGCACCACGCGCGCCATTTCCTTCTCATAGGCGGCGCTGTCGAATGGGCCAGCCGGCATGATTGTGACGATGCTTTCGAACATGCGCGCCCGGAACATAAGCCGCAGCTGCTCGAGCATGTCCGCATAGGCCTGGCTGCTACGGCCATCCTGCGTCTCCAAATGCCAATTCATGCCGGACGTCAGCGCGACGCGCGCCGTTGGGCTGCCGTCCGACTTGAGATAGGCGTCGATATCAGATTGCTCGCTGGTGAGCCGTTCAAGCGCGACGACGACCCGGCGATTCGACCTGCCGGCCAGACAGACGAGATCCGCAAAGGCTTTCGGGGATTCGACGGTGCCATGCAGTTCGCCGACCACGATCCAATGGATCGCCTTATCTTCGATGAGCGCTTGCGCGCCGTTGATCGGCCGGCAGTCCGGTGTTGCACCCGCAGCAAGCGTCGCCAATATGGCTGCGCTCATCGCGTCCCCCTGGCTTCACCTACGGACGGACTCTTCCTCCCGCATATCGGGTATCTTGCCGTCTACGACATGAGCTTTACATGAATTGCATCGGCCCAGGCAACTCGCTGGATTGCTTTCGAGGACTTGTCATCCCGCGCAATTTCGCCTAAGGGCGCCCACCTAACCCACATGGGGCTCGCTACATACCGGTGCCGCTTTGCGGTCACTGAGCCCCAGAGGACGAACCGGAAAGGAACTTACTTATGGCGGCTCCTGTCGTCACCCTGCACCAATTGATCGAGGCCGGCGCGCACTTCGGCCACCAGACGCACCGTTGGAACCCCCGCATGAAGCCGTACATCTTCGGCGAGCGGAACGGCATCCACATCCTCGACCTCTCGCAGACCGTGCCGCTCTTCGCGCGCGCGCTGGACTTCGTGAACGCGACGGTTGCTGCCGGGGGCAAGGTGCTCTTCGTCGGCACCAAGCGCCAGGCGCAGGACGCGATTGCTGACGGTGCCCGCCGCTCGGGCCAGCATTTCGTCAACCATCGCTGGCTGGGCGGCATGCTCACCAACTGGAAGACCATCTCGGCATCGATCAAGCGTCTCAAGACGCTGGAAGAGAAGCTCTCGGGCGACACGCACGGCCTCACCAAGAAGGAAGTGCTGCAGATGACGCGCGAGCGCGACAAGCTCGAGCTGAGCCTCGGCGGCATTCGCGACATGAACGGTATCCCCGACGTCATGTTCGTGATCGACGCCAACAAGGAAGAGCTGGCGATCAAGGAAGCCAACACGCTCGGTATCCCGGTCGTCGCGATCCTCGATTCGAACGTCGACCCGAAGGGCATCGCGTTCCCGGTTCCGGCCAATGACGATGCGAGCCGCGCGATCCGCCTCTACTGCGACGCGATCGCCCAGGCGGCGACCCGTGGCGGCCAGGGCGCGGCCCAGGCTGCCGGCATGGATCTCGGCGCGATGGCCGAGCCGCCGGTCGAAGACGTTGCAGCCGAGGCCTGAGGCGCCGTCGAACGCACGCAATAACAAGCGGGCAGGGCGCCGGGCTTGAATAGCCTGAGCGCCCGCTCGTCATTCTGGCGCATTTTTCAGTCGGCCGGACTCACTTGACGGCTCGGAGAATGCGGAAAACAAAGGAAATATGGAGCGCTGAACGATCCACTCCAATCGCTCAGAGCTCCAGGCATCCGCACAAAGAGGAATGTGAACATGGCAGAGATTACTGCAGCCGCGGTCAAGGACCTGCGCGAGAAGAGCGGCGCCGGCATGATGGATTGCAAGAAGGCGCTCTCCGAAACCAATGGCGACGTGGAAGCCGCAATCGACTGGCTGCGCGCCAAGGGGCTTGCCGCTGCCGCCAAGAAGTCGAGCCGCACGGCCGCTGAGGGCCTGGTCGCGGTCAAGACGGCCGGCACCAAGGGCGTGGCCGTCGAGGTGAACAGCGAGACCGACTTCGTCGCCAAGAACGAGCAGTTCCAGGGCTTCGTCGCCACGGCCGCGGACGTCGCGCTCGCCGGCGGCATCGCCGATGCCGAGACGCTCAAGGCGACCCCGCATCCGGCCGGCGGCACGATCAACGACGCGCTGGTGACCAATATCGCCACCATCGGCGAAAACCAGCAGCTGCGCCGCGTCGGCTTCGTCTCGGTCGATCAGGGCCTGGTCGTCGACTATATGCACAACGCCGTCGTCCCCGGTCTCGGCAAGATCGGCGTGCTCGTCGCGCTCGAGAGCCCGGCCGGCGCCGACGTACTGCTGCCGCTCGGCAAGCAGATCGCCATGCATGTCGCGGCCGCTTTCCCGGTCGCCCTGAACGCGTCGGACATCCCGGCCGAGGTTCTGGAGCGCGAGCGCAAGATCGCCGAGGAAAAGGCCGCCGAGTCCGGCAAGCCCGCCGAAATCATCGCCAAGATGGTCGATGGCGCGGTCGCCAAATATGCCAAGGAGAATGCGCTCCTGTCGCAGCCTTTCGTGATCGACGGCAAGACCCCGGTCGCCGATGTCGTCGCCAAGGCGGCCAAGGATGCCGGCACGACCATCGTGCTCAAGGACTATGTCCGCTTCCAGCTCGGCGAAGGCATCGAGAAGGAAGAGAGCGACTTCGCCGCCGAGGTCGCGGCCGCAGCGAAGGGCGCCTGAGACCCTTCCTCATAAAGTTGCGCGCCCGGTACGACAGGGCGCTTGGCACGGCGGCGCGGTCCCACTAAGGTCCGCGCCGCTCCCATATCCAGCATTGGAAAACCGGTCGCTCATGACATCTCCTGCCAACAAGCGCATCCTGCTCAAACTCTCGGGCGAAGTGCTGATGGGGTCGGGCCAGTTCGGCATCGACCCGGAGACCGTCCAGCGCATGGCCGAGGAAGTGAAAGCGGCCAAGGATACCGGCCTGGAGCTCTGCCTCGTCATCGGCGGCGGCAACATCTTCCGCGGCATCTCGGGTGCGGCCAAGGGCCTCGACCGCACGACCGGCGACTATATGGGCATGCTCGCGACGATCATGAACGCGCTCGCCATGCAGAACGCCCTGGAGAAGCTCGGCGTCGACACGCGGGTCCAGTCGGCCATTCCGATGATGACGGTGTGCGAGCCCTATATCCGCCGGCGCGCCGCGCGGCATCTCGAGAAAGGCCGCGTGGTCATTTTCGCGGCGGGTACGGGCAATCCCTTCTTCACGACCGACAGCGGCGCGGCGCTGCGCGCAGCCGAAATGGGCTGCGACGCGCTGTACAAGGGCACCAGCGTGGATGGCGTCTATGATGCCGATCCCAAGAAGGTTGCGAGCGCAAAGCGCTTCGATACAGTGAGTTATGATCAGGTTCTCAGTCAGAATCTGAAGGTGATGGATGCCAGCGCCGTGGCGCTCTGCCGCGACAACAATATCCCCATCATCGTGTTCAACATTCGCGAGCAGGGCAATCTCGCCAAGGTGCTGCGCGGCGAAGGCGTCTCGACCCGGGTCGAGAGCTTTTCGGCCGGCAACGGCTGAGCGCGACGGAAAATCGGAGAAGGTTCATGGCACAATATGACAAGGCAGACGTCGAGCGCCGCATGGCGGGCTCCGTTGAGGCCCTGAAGCACGATCTGTCGGGCCTGCGCACCGGGCGCGCCAATACGGCGCTGCTCGATCCGATCATGGTCGAGGTTTATGGCGCGAACATGCCGCTTCTTCAGGTGGCGACGGTCTCGGCGCCCGAACCGCGCCTGCTCTCGGTGCAAGTCTGGGACCGCTCCAATGTCGGCCCGGTCGACAAGGCGATCCGCTCCGCCGGCCTAGGCCTCAATCCGATCGTCGACGGGCAGAACATCCGCCTGCCGATCCCCGATCTGACCGAAGAGCGCCGCAAGGAACTGGCCAAGCTCGCCGGGCAATATGCCGAGAAAGCGCGCATTGCCGCCCGCAACGTGCGCCGCGACGCCAATGACAGCCTCAAGGCCGACGAGAAGAAGGGCGAATTCGGCGAGGATGAGCGCAAGCGTCGGGAAACCGAAGTGCAGAAGCTCACCGACGCCACGATCGCGGATATCGACGCCGCGGCCGCAGCCAAGGAAAAGGAAATCCTTGGCAAGTGACATGACCGCTCGCCGGGCGCCGCAAGGGGACCGGGCATCATGATCTTTCCGCGTGCCCGTGCACAGCGCAAGGCGCTGCCGTCGGTGCCGGACCATGGCCTGCCGCGCCATGTCGCCATCATCATGGACGGCAATGGCCGCTGGGCCAAGGCGCGCCGCCTGCCGCGCGTCGCCGGTCATCGCGCCGGCGCCGAGGCGGTCCGCAAGGTGCTCCGCGCCGCCAACAAGCTCGGCATCGAGTGTGTCACGCTCTATGCCTTTTCCTCCGAGAACTGGAAGCGGCCCGAGGAGGAGATCAGCGACCTCACCGGCCTGATGAAGCAGTTCATCCGCTCCGAGCTGGACGAAATCCACAACGGCAATATCCGGCTCAGGATCATCGGCGATCATCATGCCTTCGAACCGGAGGCGGCGAAGATGGTCGATGAGGCCGTCGCCAGGACCGCCGGAAATACGGGCTCGACGCTGGTCGTGGCGCTGAATTACGGATCGCAGGACGAGCTGGCGCGTGGCATTCGCAAGCTGGCCGCGCAGGTGGCGGACGGCTCGCTCGACCCGGCCGCGATCACGCCCGACCTGATCGGCGCACAGCTCGACACGGCCGGCCTGCCGCCGCTCGACCTGCTGATCCGCACGTCGGGCGAGCAGCGCCTCTCCAACTTCCTGCTCTGGCAGGCGGCCTATGCTGAGCTCTATTTTACCGAGACGCTCTGGCCCGATTTCGACGAAGCGGCGCTCACCGAGGCGGTGAATTGCTTTGCCCGCCGCGAGCGGCGCTACGGGGGGCTGTGATGGCCGCCGCCGTCCGCAAATCCGATCTCGCCATTCGCACGGCTTCGGCGGTCGTCATGCTGGCCGTTGCCGGCACGGCGCTGTGGATGGGCGGCACGGTGTTCACTTTCTTCGTGGCGCTTGTCGCCTTCCTGGTGGTGCTGGAATGGCGGAACATCGTCGTCCGCTTCCCGGACAGCGAGTTCGCCAAGGGCATCTGGATGGCGATCGGCGGCATCTATGCAGCGCTTGGCTGCGCGGCCGTGCTGATGCTTCATGACAAGGCGCTGTTCATCCCGGTTCTGGCCGCCGTGATCGGCACGGATATCGGGGCCTATTTCTCGGGACGCCTGATCGGCGGTCCGAAGATCGCGCCGGCCATCAGCCCGTCCAAAACCTGGGCCGGTCTTGGCGGTGGCATGGCGGGATCGGCGCTGCTGTTCTGGCTCGCCATGCGATATGCGCTTGATGATGGACGATATTTCGAGGCGTTACCGGACCTTTTCATCATCATCATGGGAGCCTCGATTGCCGTCGTTGCGCAGGCGGGCGATTTCTTCGAAAGCTGGATGAAGCGGCGCGCGGGCGTGAAGGACAGCGGCGCGCTGATCCCCGGCCATGGCGGCATGTTCGATCGGGTCGATGGGCTGCTCGCGGCCGCCATTTTCGCGTTCCTGATCTCCAAGGCGTTCAGCATATGACCGCCCCGCGCACCGTCTCCATCTTCGGCGCGACCGGATCGATCGGTTGCTCGACGCTCGACCTGATCGGCCGCGATCCGGATGCCTATGAGGTGCTGGCGCTCACGGCCGGCTGCGACGTCGGCAAGCTGGCCGCGGCAGCGATCGCTCACAATGCCCGGCTCGCCGTCGTTGCCGACGAGCGCTGCTATGGCGATCTCAAGGCTGCACTTGCCGGCACGGGTATCGAGGCGGCGGCGGGCGAGGGGGCGCTCGTCGAGGCTGCTTTGATGGGCGCGGACTGGACCATGGCGGCGATCGTGGGCCTCGCAGGGCTGGCGCCGACACTGGCGGCGGTGAAGCAGGGCAAGACCGTCGCGCTCGCCAATAAGGAAGCGCTGGTCGCGGCGGGCGATGTCATGATGGCTGCCGTTCAGGAAAGCGGTGCTACGCTGCTTCCTGTGGACAGTGAGCATAATGCGATTTTCCAGTGTCTGGACGGCGGTGCCATCGATCGCGTGCGCAAGATCACGCTCACCGCGAGCGGAGGCCCGTTCCGCACCAGGACGCTCGAGGACATGCGCGCCGTCACACTGGACGAGGCGCTCAAGCATCCCAACTGGTCGATGGGCCGCAAGATCACCATCGACAGCGCCACGATGATGAACAAGGGCCTCGAATATATAGAGGCCTATCATCTCTTTCCGGTCGGGCTCGATCGGCTCGCGATCCTCGTGCACCCGCAGTCGGTCATTCATAGCATGGTGGAATTCGTCGATTGCTCGACGCTGGCCCAGCTCGGCAGCCCGGACATGCGCATTCCCATCGCCAATACGCTGGCATGGCCGGATCGCATGGCGACGCCCTGCCGGCCGCTCGATCTCGCCGCGATCGGCCGGCTCGACTTCGAGGCGCCCGACGAAGTGCGGTTTCCCGCGATCAGGCTGGCGCGCGAGGCCATCGAAGCCGGCGGCAGCGCGCCGGCGATCCTCAATGCCGCCAATGAAATCGCCGTGGCCGCCTTCCTCGATGGACGGATCGGTTTCCTCGACATCGCCGCCACCGTCGAGACGGTGATGGACCGCAGCAACGCCGCGCCCGTCCGCTCGCTCGACGACGTTCGCGCCGCAGACGCCGCCGCACGTGCGCAGGCGCTCGACATCGCAGGCCGCCTGGCCGAAGGATTGACCGTTTAATGCCCACGCCTGGCTTCAGCTTCACGATCCTCTCGTTCCTGCTCGTCATCGGGCCGCTCGTCTTCATCCACGAGATGGGGCATTATTGGGTGGCGCGCTGGTTCGGCGTGCATGCCGAGACCTTTTCCATCGGCTTCGGGCCGGAGGTGGCGCACTGGATCGACAAGCGGGGGACGCGCTGGCGCATCGGCGGGCTGCCGCTCGGGGGCTATGTGCGCTTTGCCGGCGACATGGGCGTCGCCAGCGAGCCCGATCCCAAATGGCTGGAGCTGCCGCCGGAGGAGCGCAACCGCTGCTTCCACGTGAAGCCGGTCTGGCAACGCGCGCTGATCGTGCTGGCGGGGCCTGTGGTGAACCTGCTGTTCGGCGCGCTGATCCTCGCCGGTTTTGCTTATGCGTATGGCGTAAACGTGACGCCTGCCGAAGTCCGCGCGGTGGTGCCGAAGAGCGCCGCCGAGGCCGCGGGCGTGAAGCCCGGGGACCGCATCCTCGCCTTCGACCGCGAGACCATTCCCGATTTCGGCGCGCTGGCCCTGAAGGTCGCGCTCGACCACCAGCCCGGCGAGCGGGTGGACATGATCGTGGAGCGCAACGGCAAGCAGGTCGTCCTGCCGATCACGATCGGCGAGCGCATCGAGCGGGACCGATTCGGCAATGAGACGCACATCGCCCAGATCGGCGTGATGCCGGTGGCGGCAGTGGCGCGTAAGGTCAGCCTGATCGAGGCGCCCGTCGTGGGTCTGCAACGGACTGCCGACCTCATGGTCATGGTGTGGGAGAGGCTGTCGAAGATCATCATGGGCCAGGTCTCGGTGAAGGAACTGGGCGGGCCGCTCAAAACCGCGCAATTCTCCGGGGAACGTGCGGCGCTGGGACCGGAGGCGCTGATCTCCTTCATCGCGCTCATCTCGATTAACTTGGGGTTCATCAACCTCTTGCCAATTCCCATGCTCGACGGCGGCCATTTGTTCTTCTACGGGATCGAAACCATCCAGCGCAGGCCGGTCAGCCCCCGGGTCCAGGAAATCGCCTTCCGTTCGGGCCTGGCCTTGCTACTCGGCCTGATGGTGCTGGTGACGATCAACGATTTGGGCTCATTCGGCCTGTGGCGCGGCCTGTCGCGCTTGATTGGCTGACGCGGTTAGGGCAGGGGAACGGCTTGGCCTGGCACATATCGCCGGGCCTTTCACGAATGTGGCGAGGATGCAGGGTTTGACTGTGACGAAGACGAGAAGTGAGACATCCCGCCTGACCGCATTGCTGCTCGTCGGCACGATGCTGAGCGGCCTCACCGCCATGCCTGCCCATGCGGATGACCAGCCTGCCGGGGACCAGCCCGCCGGCGCTGCCCAGCCTGCGCCTCTGCCGCCCGCGCCGACGAATTCCGCGGTCGCCGATACCAAGACGATCACGTCGATCGTCGTGGATGGTTCGCAGCGCCTCGAAGCCGACACGGTCCTCACCTACACCAAGCTTCGGGTCGGCGGCACCTACACCCATGAAACCCTCGACGCCGCGCTGCGCGATCTCTACGCGAGCGAGCTGTTCCAGAAGGTCGAAATTCGCGACAATAACGGCGCCTTGACGATCGTCGTCCAGGAAAATCCGGTGATCAACCGGATCGTGCTGGAAGGCAACAAGCGGCTCAAGGACGAGAAGATTCGGCCCGAAATCAAGATGGCGCCGCGCCAGATTTACACCCGGTCCAAGGTCCGCGCCGATGTCGCCCGCATCATCGAGCTGTATCGCCGCCAGGGCCGTTTCGCCGCCGTCGTCGATCCCAAGCTGGTGAAGCTCGACCAGAACCGCGTCGATATCGTCTATGAGATCAACGAAGGGCCGAAGTCGAAGGTCCGCCAGATCAACATCATCGGCAACACCGTCTTCTCCGATGGCGAACTGCGTGGCGAGATGGCGACCAAGCAGGGCCGCTGGTTCCGCTTCTTCTCGTCGGGCACGAGCTACGATCCCGACCGCATGGCCTATGACCAGCAGAAGATGCGTCAGTTCTACCTGACACACGGCTATGCGGATTTCCGCGTCGTCTCCGCGGTCGCGGAGCTCACGTCGAACAAGCAGGACTTCATCGTCACCTATGTGATCGAAGAGGGCGAGCGCTATCATTTCGGCGACGTGAAGGTCGAGAGCGACTTGCGCGACCTCTCGTCCGAGGGCCTGACCCGTTCGCTGCGTCTCCACAAGGGCGACTGGTACAACGCCAAGGACGTCGAGGACACGGTCGAGCAGCTCAACCAGACGGCGGGTCTGTTCGGCTATGCCTTCGCGGACGTGCAGCCGGACTTCAAGCGCGACAAGGATTCGCGCACCATGTCGATCACCTTCAAGATCGCCAATGCGCCGCGCGTCTATGTCGAGCGGATCGACATCAACGGCAACACGCTGACCCAGGACAAGGTGGTCCGCCGCGAATTCCGCCTGCAGGAAGGCGACGCGTTCAACACCTTCCAGGTCAAGCGCTCGCAAGACCGCATTAACTCGCTCGGCTTCTTCCAGGAGAAGCTGGAAGTCGAGCAGAAGCCGGGCTCCGCGGAGGACCGCGTCGTCCTCGAGACCAATGTCGAGGAAAAGTCGACCGGCGAACTTTCGCTCTCTGCGGGCTTCTCGAGCCTCGAGCGCTTCATTCTCTCGGCGTCGGTCACCCAGCGCAACTTCCGCGGCATGGGCCAGGAACTGCGCACCTCCATCGACTATTCGAGCTATTCCAAGTCCATCCAGGCGGGCTTCACCGAGCCCTATTTCATGGACCGCAACATGGCCCTCGGTTTCGACATTTTCCGCCAGGACATGAACAGCTTCAACTATTATTCGACCGACAACCGCAACACGACCTACAGTCAGGTGCGCACCGGCTTCCAACTCCGCGCCGGCGTGCCGATCACCGAATATCTGTCGCTCGGTCTGCGCTACGGCCTCACCTTCGACAATGTGACGCTCGATCGCTATACTTATTATACGAACAAGAGCGGCTCGGGCATCCCCGGCGACTCCTCCGCCGATACGTGCGATCCGCTCAAGGGCGGGCGCTATCTGTGCGATGCGATCGGCAAGCGTGTCACCTCCACTCTGGGATATTCGCTCGTCTATGAGGCGCACGACAACCGGATCCGTCCGACGCGCGGCTACTCGGTCTCGCTGAGCCAGGACTTTGCCGGCCTGGGCGGCAATGTCTCCTACATCCGTACGACGCTTTCGGCGGATAAATACTGGCCACTCGGCAAGGGCTTCATCTTCTCGGTCAGCGGGCAGGCGAGCTACATCAAGTCGTTCCAGAGCGGCACGGAGAGCAGCGATCCCGTCCGCCTCGTCGACCGCTTCTTCCTGGGCGAACCCCAGATTCGCGGCTTCGACATTCGCGGCGTCGGCCCGCGTATCATTCGCAAGCCCTATATCACCGACGCCAATGGCAACATCACGGGCGTCAGCGAGAATCGCGACAACTGGTCGGACGACGCGCTTGGCGGTCGTGCTTCGTATCTGGCTCATATGGAACTCGAGATTCCGCTCGGCGCGGGCGCGCGCGACATGGGCCTGCGCCCCAGCATCTTTGCCGACATGGGCGCCGTCTGGGGTCTGCGGAGGCCGACCTATGCCAATGGCGGCCTCATCGACAAGATCTACACCACGCGCACCTGCAAACCGCTCGACGTCACTGCCCCCGACGTAACGACGCTCGACCAGCCATGCCCGGCGGGCACGACGGAATCCGGCAGCTCGAAGTCGGGCTTCAAGGAATTCTTCGTCGGCGACACGCCGCGGCCCCGCCTGTCGGTCGGCTTCGGCGTGAACTGGAGATCCCCCTTCGGCCCCTTCCGTATCGACATCGCCAAGGCGCTTCTGCACGCGCCCGGCGACGACACCAAGCTTGTCACTTTCAACGTAGGAACCCAATTCTGATGAGAAACGCACTTCTTGCTTCCGTCGCGCTCGCGATGGCGCCTCTCTTCGTCGTCGCGGCCGCCGCGCCGGCTGCCGCCCAGTCCAAGCTTGGCATCGGCGTGGTCAATATCGATGCGGCCATCGGCAACTCGGCCGCGGCCCAGACCGCCAGCCAGCAGATGCAGGTGACCTACAAGGCCGCGCTCGACTCGCTGAACAGCCGCACCACGGCGCTGCAGACCGAGCTGAAGCAGAAGCAGGACGCGCTGCAGGCAGCGGCCAAGGCCGCCGGCGCCAAGCCGACCCCGGCACAGCAGCAATCTTTGCAGACGCAATATGAAGCGCTCCAGAAGCGCGGCCAGGAAGCCCAGGCCGAGCTGCAGCAGCTCGAGCAGCCCATCGCGCTCGCGCGGAGCTATGTGATCGAACAGATCAGCCTGAAGCTCGAGGACGCGCTCAAGAGCACCATGACAAAGAGCAAGGTCGACCTGCTGCTCAAGGAAGATTCGACGCTGGCCTATCAGCCGGGTGTCGACCTCACCAATGCGGTGATCACCGAGCTCAACACGCTCGTGCCGACGGTCGGCATCGTGCCGCCGCAGGGCTGGCGCCCGGGTCAGCAGCAGCAGGCTCCGGCCGCTGCCGCACCGGCAGCTGGCGCCGCCACGCCGCCGGCCGCGACGCCACCTGCTGCGCAGCCCGCTCGTCCGCAGCCGTCGGGCCGCTGATCCGGCATGGCCGAAGAGACAGAGGTGATCGGGGCGGCGGCGGAGGCCTTCGGGCCGCTCGATATCCGCCGTATCATGGCGGCGCTGCCCCATCGTTATCCGATGCTGCTCGTCGACCGCGTGGTCTCGATGGTCCCCAAGACCTCGATCCACGCGGTCAAGGCCGTGTCGATCAACGAGCCTTTCTTCCAGGGGCATTTCCCGGGACGGCCGATCATGCCCGGCGTGCTCATCGTCGAGGCGATTGCCCAGGTGGCAGGCGTGCTCGCCATCGAATCCCTCGGCCTCGCCGGCACGGGCAAGCTGGTCTATTTCATGGGCATCGAGGGCGCCAAGTTCCGGAGTCCCGTCGAGCCCGGCCATCTGCTCGATCTCCATGTCGAGTTCACGCAGCTGCGCGGTTCGATCTGCAAGTTCAGCGGAAAGGCGTCGATCGACGGCAAGCTCTGCGCCGAGGCGCAATGCGTGGCCATGATTGCCGATCCGCCGAAGGACTGACACAAAGTCGTCATCCCGGTGAAAGCCGGGATCTCGCGCAAGGTCGCGCCTCATCGCCTGAGACCTCGCTTTCGATGAGGTGTCGATGGGGGCCGCAGGCTTGCTTTCCCGCGCGATTCCCGCTAGGGGCGCGCTTCCGAAACTCCCCGGCCGGTCGGAAACCGGCCATATCTGGAGCCAGACACATGAAAAAAGACGCGCATCCCGATTATCACTTCATCACCGTCCAGCTGACCGACGGCTCGAGCTTCAAGACGCGCTCGACCTACGGCAAGGAAGGCGACACGCTCGCGCTCGACATCGATCCGAGCTCGCACCCGGCCTGGACCGGCGGCAACCAGCGCCTGCTCGACACGGGCGGCCAGGTCGCGCGCTTCAACAAGCGCTTCGGCGGCCTCACCCTCAAGAAGGGCTGAGCGACTCCCCATCGGGTTTCAGAAGGGCTCCGGTCTCCGGGGCCCTTTTCGTTTGCGTCCAATGCTGTCGTCAGGCTGCGATGGCGGAGACAATCCAGGTCGCGGCATTCAGGCTGACTTGCCCATCATGTTCATGCATCGACAGGGCGGCTCTCACCCGGGGCGTCGTGCCGGGCAGGAGCTCCGGCCGTTCCCGCAATATCTTTCCAAGCGCGCCGACTTGCATGACGACCTTGAGCATATCGTCGATGCCACCGCTGGAAACCTGTGCGTCGAACGGCTCGATCAGGATGCGATCGAAGCCTGCCGCGTGAAGTGCCTCCTCGACAAAGGCCGATCGAGCGAGGCTGAACGGCGCCTCATCGACCGCAATGTCCAGACCCGCCGCTTCAAGCGGTACGAAATCCAGCGCATTTTCTCGAACGGCGCGCCAGCAGACAAAGGCGAGGCTGCCGCCGGTCCGCAGCATCCGCCGCATGTTCGTGAACGCCCGGATCGTATCGGTGAAGAACATCATGCCGAAGCGGGAATAGATGCCGTCCAGACAAGCATCCGGCAATGATAGCGTTGCGGCGTCCTGTTGAAGCAAGGTTACGCCCCGCAGGCGAGCGCTGCGGGCACGGGCGACCGCCAGAACGCGCGGTCCAAAATCCACCCCGATGACATGCCCATCAGGACCGAGGCGATCCATGAGCTGCAGGATCGTCTGGCCGGCGCCGCAGCCTACATCGAGGATCGTCTGGCCGCGTTTCGGCGCGAGAGCCGCTATGGCCGCGAGGCCGAGCGGGCTCATCTGCAGGTCTATCAGATCGGCCAGTTCAGCGCGTGCTCGATCCCCTCTGTCCAGATTGTCCGGCGTCATCATGGTCCCTTCGCCGGCGATGATAGCGCAATATCGGCGCCTGTCAGGGGGCAGGCGCGATCGATCAGGCAAAAACAAAGGCCCGCCGGATCGCTCCGGCGGGCCCTTCTGTTGTCTTAGCTCCCGAAGGACGCCGGATCTCAATCCAGCTCTTCGGTGGTGAAATCCTCACCCTGCACGGCGCCCAGCGGATCGTCGCCGATCGCTGCTTCCGGGCCCTCGCGCAGCTCGGCGGCATGCTCTTCGGCCGCGGTCTGCGGCGCGACGAGATGCGCTTCGTTGGCGACGCGCATGGCCGCGCGCAGGGCCGCGTCGCGGCTCGAGGCGGCAATGCGCAGGCGGTTCATGGAGGCGCCGGTGCCGGCCGGGATCAGGCGGCCGACGATGACGTTCTCCTTGAGACCGATGAGCGTATCCTTCTTGCCCTGGACGGCCGCCTCGGTGAGGACGCGGGTCGTCTCCTGGAAGGAGGCTGCCGAGATGAACGAGCGCGTCTGCAGGCTTGCCTTGGTGATGCCAAGGAGGACCGGCTTGCCCTGCGCCGGCAGCTGGCCGGGCGAGAGCTTCGCGTTGATCTCGTCCATTTCCTCGCGGTCGACCTGCTCGCCGGCGAGCAGCGTGGTGTCGCCGCCGTCGGTGATCTCGACCTTCTGCAGCATCTGACGGACGATCGTCTCGATGTGCTTGTCGTTGATCTTCACGCCCTGGAGTCGATAGACTTCCTGGATTTCGCTGACGAGATATTCGGCCAGCGGCTCGATGCCGAGCACTTCCAGAATGTCATGCGGGTCCGGCGAGCCGCCGATCAGGTTGTCGCCACGCTTGACGTAGTCGCCTTCCTGGACGTCGATCACCTTGCTTTTGGGGATCAGATACTCGACCGGCTCGCCGCCATCCTCGGGACGAATGGCGATCTTGCGCTTCGCCTTATAGTCCTTGAGGAATTCGACGCGACCCGAGACCCTTGCGATGATCGCATTGTCCTTGGGCTTGCGGGCTTCGAACAGCTCGGCCACGCGCGGCAGACCGCCCGTGATGTCGCGGGTCTTCGCGGCTTCGCGGGACACGCGCGCCAGCACGTCGCCGGCCTGCACTTGCGCGCCGTCCTCGACCGAGAGCGTCGCGCCGATGGCGAGCATGTAGCGCGCCGCTTCGCCGCTGGCATCGTCGAGCAGGGTGAGCCGCGGACGAAGATCGTCCTTGGAGCGCGACGAACCGCGATGTTCGGTCACCACGCGCTGCGCGATACCCGTCGCTTCGTCGGTCTGCTCGGTCAACGTCTTGCCGTCGATAAGGTCGACATACTTCACGATACCCGGCTTCTCGGTGATCACCGGCTGCGTGAAGGGGTCCCATTCCGCGATACGGTCGCCCTGCTTCACCTTGGCGCCATCCTTGAACAGGATCGCGGCGCCATAGGGGAGGCGATGGACGGCGCGCTCGCGGCCTTCCTCGTCGATGATCGCCAGCTCGCCGTTGCGGGCGAGGCTGAGATTGCGGCCCTTGCTGTCCTGGATGGTCGGCATGTCGCGCAGCTCGAGCGTACCGTCGCAGACGGCTTCGAGGTTCGACTGCTCGTTGAGCTGGGCCGCGCCGCCGATGTGGAAGGTACGCATGGTGAGCTGCGTGCCCGGTTCACCGATCGACTGAGCCGCGATGACGCCGACGGCCTCGCCGATGTTCACCGGCGTACCGCGGGCGAGGTCGCGCCCGTAGCACTTGGCGCAGACGCCCATCTTGGCTTCGCAGATCAGCGGCGAACGGATCTTGACCGCCTGCACGCCGATGGCCTCGATCTTCGCGACCATGGCTTCGTCGAGCAGTTCGCCCTCGGGGATGAGGATCGAGCCGTCCTTGCTGTCGACGATGTCCTCGGCCGTGGTGCGGCCCAGGATACGCTCGCCGAGCGAGGCAATGGTCGAGCCGCCCTGAATGATCGCCTTCATCTCCAGCGCCTTCTGGGTGCC
>JAGIAZ010000035.1 GCA_017744605.1 Sphingobium sp.
GCACCATGAGGCCCGCCGCGTTGAAGAAGGCGAGGATCAGCCAGAGCACGCTGTGCACCGGGTTGCGCGCGAGGATCACCATCGCGGCCGAGGCCACGACGATCGCCGCGAACAGGTAAAAGGCGAGAACTTGAATCACCGGTTGGTCATCCCCCTCAGGACAGGCCGCGCTTAACGATAGGGCGCATCGGCGGCAAGGTTCGCCGCGATGGCCCGCTCCCACTTGTCGCCATTGGCGAGAAGCTTGGCTTTGTCGTAGATGAGTTCTTCGCGCGTTTCGGTCGCGAACTCGAAATTCGGCCCCTCGACCACGGCATCGACCGGGCAGGCTTCCTGGCAGAAGCCGCAATAGATGCACTTGGTCATGTCGATGTCGTAGCGCGTGGTGCGGCGCGATCCATCGTCGCGCGGCTGCGCCTCGATGGTGATCGCCTGCGCCGGGCAGATCGCCTCGCACAGCTTGCACGCAATGCAGCGCTCTTCGCCATTCGGATAGCGGCGCAGCGCATGCTCACCGCGGAAACGCGGCGAGATCGGGTTCTTCTCAAAGGGGTAGTTGATCGTCGCCTTGGGCTTGAAGAAATACTTCAAGGTCAACCAGTGCGCCTTCACGAACTCCCAGAGGGTGAAGGATTTGACCCAATAGGCAATCACGAGACGCCTCCATAGCGGGTCAACATCAGGAACCCGGACACGAGGAACACGAAGAACAGCGAGAGCGGCAGGAAGATCTTCCAGCCCAGGCGCATCAGCTGGTCATAGCGGTAGCGCGGCACGGTGGCCTTCACCCAGCTGAACACGAAGAAGAAGAACAGGATCTTGGCGAACAGCCAGAGGATGCCCGGAATGTAATAGAGCGGCGCCCAGTCGATCGGCGGCAACCAGCCACCCCAGAACAGCACCGCGTTGAGCGTGCACATCAGGATGACGTTGGCATATTCGCCGAGCCAGTAGAGCGCGAAGGCCATGGACGAATATTCGGTCTGGTAACCGGCGACGAGCTCGGATTCCGCTTCGGTCAGGTCGAAGGGCGCGCGCGCCGTTTCGGCCATGGCGGAGATGAGGAACACGATCGCCATCGGGAACAGCAGCGGGTTGAAGCCATGACCGTTGAGGATGCCGTAATAGCCCTTCTGGCTCTCGACGATGGTCGAAAGGTTGAAGCTGCCGGCCCACAGCACCACGCAGATGAGCACGAAGCCGATCGAGACCTCGTAGCTGATCATCTGCGCGCTGGCGCGAATGGCGGAATAGAAGGGATATTTGGAGTTCGACGCCCAGCCCGCGAGGATGACGCCGTAGACACCCAATGAACTGATCGCGAGAATATAGAGCAGGCCGACATTGATGTTGGCAAGCACCACGCCGGCCTGGAACGGGATCACCGCCCAGGCCATCAGCGCGACCGTGAAGGTGATGATCGGCGCGATCAGGAACAGGGCCTTGTTCGACGCCGACGGGACGATCGTTTCCTGCAGGAAGACCTTGAGGCCGTCCGCGAAGCTTTGCAGCAGGCCGAAGGGGCCGACCACGTTCGGGCCGCGACGCAGCGCCATGGCCGCCCAGATCTTGCGGTCGGCATAGATGATCATGGCGACCGCCAGCATCAGCGGCAGCGCGATGACAAGAATGTCGATGATCGTCGCGACGAACCAGGCCCATTCATAGGGCATGAGGCCATTGAACCAGCTGGTCATGCGATGTCCTCCTGTTCCCCGGCGAAGGCCGGGGCCCAGTCCGAAACGAAAGAAGCCCGCGGCTGCGCGTCGATCGGCGCTTCGCGCCGAGTCTGGACCCCGGCCTTCGCCGGGGAACGGAAAAGAGTATCAATCGAGGTCATTCCGCCGCCTCCATGATCGTTTCGCCATGGACAAGTTCGGCGGAGCAGCGCTGCATGGTCGGGCTCGCGCGACAGATCGCGTTGGTCAGATAGAAGTCCTTGATCGGATAGGCGAATTCGCCCTTCGGTTTCGCGCTGAGCTTGGGCACGGACCAGCCATAATCGGCCACGCCTTCCACGCCGAGCGCCGGGACAGCCGCGACCATTGCCGCGCGCAGCTGCTCGAAGCTGTCGAACGGCAGCGTCTTGCCGAGCACATCGCTGAGCGCCCGCAGGATCGACCAGTCCTCGCGCGCGTCGCCCGGCGCGAAGACGGCCTTGTCGCTGCGCTGGACACGGCCTTCGGTGTTCACATAGGTGCCGGACTTCTCGGTATAGGCGGCGCCAGGCAGCACGACATCGGCGGCATGTGCGCCCTTGTCGCCATGATGGCCGACATAAACCTTGAAGCTCTTGGCGAACTTGGCGGGATCGACATCGTCCGCGCCCATAAGGAAGAGCAGCTTGGGCTCGGCAGCGGCGACTGCGTTGATGCCGCCCTGCGTCGCGAAGCCGAGCATCAGCGCGCCCATGCGGGCCGCGGCGAGATGCACGACATTGAAGCCGTTCCAATCCTCCTTGACGAGGCCCAGCGTCTCGACCAGCGCCAGCGCCGCGCCATGCGTGCCGTCGATCGCGATCGCGCCGCCGCCCACGATGAGCGCGGGACGCTGCGCGCCCTTGAATGCGTCGAGCACATCCTTGGGCAGCTTGGTGAGCAGGCTCGCATCATTGCCGAGCCAGGTCGTCTTGTAGGTCAGATCCACTTCCGGACCGATCGCGAAGACCTTGGCGCCCCTCTTGCGCACAGCCTTCTGGATGCGCGTGTTGATGAGCGGCGCTTCCCAGCGCAGGTTCGTGCCCACCAGCAGGATCACGTCGGCAGTTTCGAGATTGGCGATGCCGGTGTTGAAATTGACGGCCGAGAGGCTCGACGTGTCGTAGCTGAGCCCGCCCTGGCGCCCTTCGAGCAGCGAGCCGCCCAGCGCCTTCACGAGACTGGACGCCGCGAACATCGTCTCGCAGTCGAGCTGGTCGCCGGCGACCGCCGCGACGGAACCCTTGGCATCCTTCGCGACCTTGGCAATGGCGGCGAACGCCTCATCCCATGCGGCCGGCATGAGCTTGCCGCCCTTGCGGACATAAGGCCTGTCGAGACGCTGGCGCACGAGGCCGTCGACGGCATGGCGCGTCTTGTCGCTCGCCCATTCCTCATTCACGTCGTCATTGATGCGCGGAACGACGCGCAGCACCTGGCGGCCACGGCTGTCGATGCGGATGTTGGTGCCGACCGCGTCCATCACGTCGATGCCCAGCGTCTTGCGCAACTCCCACGGGCGAGCCTCGAAGGCATAGGGCTTGGAGGTGAGCGCGCCGACCGGGCAGAGATCGACGACATTACCCGAGAGCTCGCTCTTGGCGGCATGCTCCAGATAGGTCGTGATCTGCATGTTCTCGCCACGGAAGATGGCGCCGATCTCCGGCACGCCGGCGACTTCCTCGGCGAAGCGCACGCAGCGCGTGCACTGGATGCAGCGGGTCATCACCGTCTTGACGATGGGCCCCATATATTTCTCGGTGACCGCGCGCTTGTTTTCGTCATAGCGGCTCTTGCCGCGGCCATAAGCGATCGACTGGTCCTGCAGGTCGCACTCGCCGCCCTGGTCGCAGATCGGGCAATCGAGCGGGTGATTGATGAGCAGGAACTCCATCACGCCCTCGCGAGCCTTCTTCACCATCTCGCTGTTGGTGAAGATCTCCTGATTGTCGGCAGCAGGCAGCGCGCAGCTGGCCTGCGGCTTGGGCGGCCCAGGCTTCACCTCGACCAGGCACATGCGGCAATTGCCGGCGATCGAGAGGCGCTCATGGTAGCAGAAGCGCGGAATTTCCTTGCCCGCGACCTCACAGGCCTGGAGCACGGTCGCTCCGGCGGGGACTTCGATCTCGACGCCATCGACTTTGACCTTAGGCATCGACAAGAGTCCCTTCGATAGAGATGACGCGACACTGCTTTTCGGACGCGTAACCATCCGCGGGCGACGCAATCAAGGTGGCCTGCGGCATACGAACTGCCGCGCCGCGCTCCGGCGACATGCCAAGCTGAAAACTGACCTTCCGGCCGGCATAGTCGACGACGTTCACCGCACCTGTACCCGCCTGATCAAAATATACCTGATGAACAACTGTCGTGATTTGATCATCCACACGCACTGTTTCGGCAAGATATGGCGCGCGCTCTTCGCCCTTCACCGCATGATACTCGCAAATACGTGCTTTAATCGGAGATGCCGGCGCAGTCGGCAATGCCCCTTTCGGTTGCGAACCTTTCAGTGCTTGCTGCATGGCCTTCCAGTTTGGCAGCCGATTGGGCTTCTTCGGATCAGCGGGTGTCGCGTCGCATAGCGCGATCAGTCGCAACCCGAGCAACTCGGAAAGCGAACCGAACGCATCCTGCCACGCCGGCGCCTTCATACCGAGCCAATTGCTGGCGGCCTGCGAGTCCGTGCTCCAGACGCATGCCGCCCATTTGGCATCGCCCACGCGCGCCTGAGCAGCTGGTCCAAAAGGCAGCGTGGCGATCGCAGCAATCAGGGCAAGCGCAATCTTCACTCCGCCGCCTCCATGACCGGCGCGCCGGCTTGGCGCTCGGCAATGCGGCGCTCGATCTCGGGGCGGAAGTGACGGATCAGGCCCTGGATCGGCCACGCCGCCGCATCGCCCAATGCGCAGATGGTGTGGCCTTCGACCTGCTTGGTCACCTGGAAGAGCATGTCGATCTCCTCCGGTTCCGCATCGCCGGTGCGCAGGCGCTCCATGACGCGCCACATCCAGCCCGTGCCCTCGCGGCACGGCGTGCACTGGCCGCAGCTCTCATGCTTGTAGAAATAGCTCAGGCGCGAAATGGCACGGACGATGTCGGTCGACTTGTCCATGACGATGACCGCCGCCGTGCCGAGGCCGGAGCCGAGCGCACGCAGGCCATCGAAGTCCATCGGCGCGTCCATGATTTCCGCTGCCGGCACCAGCGGCACCGAAGAGCCGCCGGGAATGACCGCGAGCAGATTGTCCCACCCGCCGCGAATGCCGCCGCAATGGCGCTCGATCAGCTCGCGGAACGGGATCGACATCGATTCCTCGACCACGCAGGGCCGGTTCACATGGCCGCTGATCTGGAAGAGCTTGGTGCCCTTGTTGTTCTCGCGGCCGAAGCCGGCGAACCAGGCCGCGCCACGGCGCAAAATGGTCGGCGCGACCGCGATGCTCTCGACATTGTTGACCGTGGTCGGGCAGCCATAGAGGCCCGCGCCCGCCGGGAACGGCGGCTTGAGGCGCGGCTGGCCCTTCTTGCCCTCCAGGCTCTCGATCATCGCCGTCTCTTCGCCGCAGATATAGGCGCCGGCGCCGCGATGGACGAACACGTCGAAATCATAGCCGGACTTGCAGGCGTTCTTGCCGATGAGACCTGCTTCATAGGCCTCCTTGACGGCGGCCTCCAGCACCTTGGCTTCGTAGATATATTCGCCGCGGACATAGATATAGGCGGCGCGCGCGCGCATCGCGAAACCGGCGACCAGCGCGCCCTCGATCAGCTTGTGCGGATCGTGGCGGAGGATTTCGCGGTCCTTGCACGAGCCCGGCTCGGATTCGTCGGCGTTGATGACCAGGAAGCTCGGGCGGCCGTCGCGGCTTTCCTTGGGCATGAAGCTCCACTTCATGCCGGTCGGGAAGCCCGCACCGCCGCGGCCGCGCAGACCGGACGCTTTCATGATCTCGATGATCTGGTCCTGGCCGAGCTCGAGCAGCTTCTTCGTCTTGTCCCAGTCGCCGCGCTTCTGCGCGGCCGGCAGGGTCCACGGCTGGTAGCCATAGACGTTGGTGAAGATGCGGTCCTTGTCCTCGAGCGGCCCCACGAAGGGGGGCGGCGGCGCGGTCTCGTCAGCCATGCGCGGCCTCCTTCTTCACTTCGTCATTGCGAGCGCAGCGAAGCAATCCAGCGTTCGGCGCCACTTCTGGATTGCCGCGGAGCCCGCGGCTCCTCGCAATGACGGGAGTTGCGTGAAGCATCACCAGTCCCCCCGATAATCGTGATTTGCCTTGACCATCGCGGCCAGGTTGGTCGGCTCACCCAGCGGCTCGACGGTATGGCGGCCGGGCTCCTGCGTGCCCACCTTGGGCTGACGGCCGGCCGCGAGTTCATCCAGGATGAACGCCATCCGCTCGGCCGTCAGGTCTTCGTAATTGTCGTCGTTGATCTGCACCATCGGCGCGGACGAGCAATTGCCCATGCACTCGACCTCGGTCAGCGTGAACAGGCCGTCGGCGGTGGTGGCGCCCTTCTTCATGCCGCGCGTCTTGCAGGCATGGAGAATGTCGTCCGAGCCGCGCAGCATGCAGGGCGTGGTGCCGCAGACCTGCACATGAAAGCGGCCGACCGGCGCCATATTGTACATGGTATAGAAGGTCACGACCTCATAAGCGCGCATGAACGGCATATCGAGCAGGCTGGCGACATATTCGATCACCGGGACCGGCAGCCAGCCCTGCGTGTTCGTCTCGGCGCCGACCTGGCGCTGGGCGAGATCGAGCAGGCCCATGACAGCGCTCTGCTGGCGCCCGTCGGGATAATGCGAGATCAGCTCCCTGGCGCGCGCCATGTTGGCATCGGTGAAGGCGAAACCGCCCCACCGCGCGCGGACTTCCGCCTCGTCTGGAATCTGGGGTGCGTCAGCCATCAGTTTACCGTCGCCTTATTTTCAGCCGTCATCCCGGCGAAGGCCGGGGTCCAGAATGCGACCGCGCGCGTGGAGAATGGATACCGGCCTTTGCCGGCAGGACGAGGAAAGGAAATCCTCACCGGATGAACTCCACGCGCGACACCTTGTCGCCCTCGAATGAATAGACAGCGATCACCTCGAACGGTTCGACCAGTTCCGAGCCGTCGCTGGCGGGGCCGCGCGTGACATATTCACGAAACAGCACATAATTGCCGATCGCCTGACGATCGCGGATTTCGGCCCTGTTCTGCGGCCATTTGGCGAATGCGGCGGCAAGGCCCGTGCGCGTGCCTTCCTTGCCTTCCCGGACCACCGCGCCGCGATAGCCCGCCTCGCAGGCATCATCGGTCATGAACGCGACATAGGCGTCGGCGTCCTGCGCGTTATAGGCTTCGATCATCCGGGTCGCGATCGCGATGCGTTCGTCGGCGGAAAGAAGAGTTGCTGCGTCAGGCACTGGGCTTTCCTTCTGAAGCGGGAGGCGGCGGAGCGACAGCCCTTCTGAAGCGGGAGGCGGCGGAGCGACAGCCAGCGTGAAGTACACCCGCTTCACTTTCCCGTTTTCGAAATAGAAGCTGTAAAGCTCATGAGCGGCCAGTCGTTGCGAACTTACACAATAGACCCAAAGCCCAGGACCACTCGTCGCTTCTCGGGCTGGCTCCGAGTCCATTGACTTGCTCGTCATCGCCGCGATGCTACGAACACGCTGATTATCAATCGCTTCTACAGCACCGCACGACCGCAATTTCAGGAATTCGCTCATGCTGGCGATTGTGAACGGATAGACGGCGGTCCCCATGAACTTGGCGTCAGGATGAAGAAAAACTTCAACTGACTTCGGCGAGGCCTTCCCGTTTAGAGCGGCCGCAATCCGTTCCATGGCCCTGTATTCCAAAGGCTCGGCAGTCGGTTGGGCATGGGCTGGCATAGCCACTATGCCCGCAAGACCGATCAAGAGCGCCGCCGGTCTCACCGGTCGCACTCCCCGAACACGATATCCATCGCGCCGAGAACGGCGGTGGTGTCGGCGAGCATATGGCCCTTCATCATGAAGTCCATCGCCTGGAGGTGGCTGAAGGCGGTCGGGCGGATCTTGCAGCGATAGGGCTTGTTGGAGCCGTCGCTCACCAGATAGACGCCGAACTCGCCCTTGGGGCTTTCCGTCGCGACGTAAACCTCGCCGGCGGGCACGTGGAAGCCCTCGGTGTAGAGCTTGAAGTGGTGGATCAGCGCTTCCATCGACTGCTTCATCTCGCCGCGCTTGGGCGGGGAGACCTTGCGGTCGTCGGAGGCGATCGGGCCGTCCGGCATTTCGCTCAGGCACTGCTTCATGATCCGCGCGGACTGGCGGACTTCCTCGACGCGCACCATGAACCGGTCATAGCAGTCGAACTGCGTGCCGACCGGCACGTCGAACTCCATGCGGTCGTAAACATCGTAAGGCTGCGCCTTGCGGATATCCCACGGGATGCCTGAGCCGCGGATCATCGGGCCGGAGAAGCCCCATTTCAGCGCATCCTCCTTGCTGACCACGGCGATGTCGACATTGCGCTGCTTGAAGATGCGATTGTCGGCGACGAGGCTGATCGCATCCTCGAAGAGGCGCGGCAGGCGGGTGTCGAGCCAGTCGGCAATGTCGGTCAGCAGCTTGAGCGGCACGTCCTGATGCACGCCGCCCGGGCGGAACCAGGCCGCATGCATGCGCGCGCCCGAGGCCCGCTCGAAGAAGTTGAGGCAGTCCTCGCGAATCTCGAACAGCCACAGGTTAGGCGTCATCGCGCCCACGTCCATCACATGGCTGCCGAGGTTGAGCATGTGATTGCAGATGCGGGTCAGCTCGGCGAAGAACACGCGCAGATATTGCGCGCGCAGCGGCACCTCGAGGTTCAGCAGCTTCTCGATAGCGAGCACATAGCTGTGCTCCATGCCGAGCGGCGAGCAATAGTCGAGCCGGTCGAAATAGGGCAGCGCCTGCAGATAGGTCTTGTACTCGATCAACTTCTCGGTCCCGCGGTGAAGCAGGCCGACATGCGGATCGCAGCGCTCGACGATCTCGCCGTCCAGCTCCATGACGAGACGAAGCACGCCATGCGCGGCCGGGTGCTGTGGGCCGAAGTTGATCGTATAGTTCTGGATCGCGGTGTCGCCGATCTCGGGATCGTCGGCGCCGACAACATGCTCCAGCTTGTCGATATAGTCGGACATCAGGCGTCACCACCCTTGGGCTTGCGCGTGCGCGGCATCTTGGCAGGCATCACGGCCTCGGCATCGGCCTTCTTCTTGGCGGGGCTGCGCTTGGCGGCAACCGTGTTGGCGGGCTCCCCCGCACCGGTATCGCTCTTCTTTACAGTCGTCTTCGGCTGATCGACCTTGGGCGGCCCGCTCGCGGCCGGCGAAGGCGGTGGCGGCGGAGCGGGCGCCGGCGTCGGGGCGCCCGGCGCCTGGCCATGCGCCTTCTCGTCGCCGGGCAGGATATATTCAGCGCCTTCCCAAGGGCTCATGAAGTCGAAGCTGCGGAAGTCCTGCGCCAGCTTCACCGGCTCATAGACGACACGCTTCTGCTCTTCCGAATAGCGCAGCTCGACATAGCCGGTGAGCGGGAAGTCCTTGCGCTGCGGATGGCCGCGGAAGCCATAGTCGGTGAGGATGCGGCGCAGGTCGGTATTACCGGAGAAAACCACGCCATACATGTCGAACACTTCGCGCTCGAGCCAGCCCGCGACCGGCCAGAGATGCGTGACGGTCGGGACTGGATTGTCCTCGTCCGTGCGCACCTTGACGCGCAGGCGGTGGTTCTTGGTGACCGACAGCAGGTGATAGACCACCTCGAACCGCTCCCCGCGGTCGGGATAGTCCACGCCGGCGATTTCCATGAGCTGCTGATAGGCGAACTGGTCGCGCAGAGTCTGCATGACCGAGGCCAGCTTCTCGCGCTCGACGCCCAGCGTCAGTTCGAAATTCTTGTCCTTGATCGCGAAGACGGCGCTGCCGAGTGCGGCCTTCAGCGTATCGGCCAAGCCCTCGATGGGCTCGACGCGGGGTGCGGAGTGAACAGCGCTCACCGTTCGATCGTCCCGACGCGGCGAATCTTCCGCTGCAGCTGCATGATGCCATAAAGCAATGCTTCCGCGGTCGGCGGGCAGCCCGGCACGTAGATGTCGATCGGCACGATTCGGTCGCAGCCGCGCACGACGCTGTAGCTATAGTGATAATAGCCGCCGCCATTGGCGCAGCTGCCCATCGAGATGACGTACTTCGGCTCCGACATCTGGTCGTAGACCTTGCGGAGCGCCGGGGCCATCTTGTTGCAGAGCGTGCCGGCGACGATCATCACGTCGCTCTGGCGCGGGGATGCGCGCGGCGCGGCACCGAAGCGCTCCATGTCGTAGCGCGGCATGTTCACATGGATCATTTCGACCGCGCAGCATGCCAGGCCGAAGGTCATCCACCACAGCGAGCCGGTGCGCGCCCAGGTGAACAGATCCTCAGTCGAGGTGACGAGAAAGCCCTTGTCGCTGACCTCTGCGGACAGCGCATTGAAGAATTCGGGATCCGGTTGGGTTGCGGGCGCCAGAACACTCTGGGGCGCGCCAAGCACGCCGGGCCGCTCAAGCTCTACTCCCAATCGAGGGCTCCCTTCTTCCAGGCATAAACGAGGCCGAGCACAAGCTCGAAGATGAAGACCATCATCGTGAGCCAGCCGCCCCAGCCGATGTCCTTGAGGCTCACCGACCAGGGATAGAGGAAGGCGGCTTCAAGATCGAAGACGATGAAGAGAATGGCGACGAGATAGAAACGCACGTCGAACTGGCTGCGCGGATCTTCGAACGCGGGGAAACCGCATTCATATTCGCTGAGCTTCTCCGGATCCGGCTTGTGAGCCCCGGTCAGGCGACCGACGATCATGGGCAGGAAAACGAAGGCGCTCGAGAGGCCCAGCGCGACCGCCAGAAACAGCAGGATCGGCAGATATTGCGACAGATCGACCACAAAATTCCCCTCGGCCAAATACGGCCCTTTCGCGGGGCTTTAGGACTGCTGCACGTGCGAGGCAAGCCTTCGGTAGCTGAGAATGACTCGCAACAATCGGGCTGGCAAAAAGGCGCGCAAAGGCGGCGCAGATGCGCGCCAACGAGCCACTCGGCCCGTCGCAAAACATGGCAAGCCCTATTGCAAATGCCTCGCAACAGCCGTATGTGGACACTCATGTACGTCTGCATCTGCAATGCCATCAAGGAAGACGAACTGCGGGAAGTGGCGCGCCATGGCGTGACCTGTCCCGAAGCCGCTTACGCCATTCTCGGCAAGGCGCCGCAGTGCCGCACCTGCCTCGACCATGCCGAAGACGTGATGAGCGAAGAGCGCGACCGTTGCGCCGGGCGCTGCCCGGGACGCAGCATCTCGCTCCCCGGCTCCATCGCCGCCTGAGCGCTTACCCTTTTTCCTGCGTGTCGTTGGCAATAGCAGCGTTTTTACGCGCTGTTGCGAGCCATGAACGATTTGTCCTGCGAGACGTTCTCGCGTGAATTCAGCGGTTCCCAATGCTAGGAAGCCGCCATCCGACAGCATGATGGAGCAAAGCCATGAAGGGCGACGATAAGGTCATCGAATTTCTCAACCTGGCCCTCAAGAATGAGCTGACGGCGATCAACCAGTATTTCCTGCACTACCGGATGCTCAATCACTGGGGCATCACGCGTCTCGCCAAGTTCGAATATGAGGAATCAATCGAGGAGATGAAGCACGCCGACAAGCTGGCTGAGCGCATCCTGTTCCTCGATGGTCTGCCCAATTTCCAGCTGCTCGGCCGGTTGCGCATCGGGGCGACGGTCGAAGAAGTGCTGAAGGCCGACCTCGAGACCGAATATGAGGCCATTCCGGTGCTCCGCGACGCCATCGCCCACTGCGAAAGCGTGCGCGACTATGTGAGCCGCGATCTCTTCCAGCACATTCTCGACAATGAGGAAGAGCATGTCGACACGATCGAAACCCAGTTCGAGATGATCGAGCGCATGGGATTGCAGAACTACATCCAGCTCAACAGCGAAGCCGTCGAGGCGTAAGCGCGCTCGGCGCGACGCCTTATCGGCCGCGGCGAGCGACGTTGCGAGCCGGGCCGGCGCAATCGGGCCGGCCCTGCGCCGCATCAGCGCAGCGCGCCGGCGAGCAGCTTGTGCAGCTTGGAGTGAAGTGCGTCGTTGGCGGCGAGAACTTCCCGCCGCTCGACCGACTCCGTGCCACCGCGATAATCGGTGACAAATCCGCCTGCTTCCCGCACGAGCAGGATACCGGCCTGCACGTCCCAGGGCTGAAGGCCGCTCTCCCAGAAACCGTCATAGCGGCCCGAAGCCACCCAGGCGAGATCGAGCGCGGCAGAGCCGAAGCGGCGGATGCCCGCCACCGACGGCGCGATCGCACCGAAAATGCGCGACCACTGCGCGAAATCGCCATGGCCAAGATAGGGGATGCCGGTCGCCACGAGCGCCTCGGTCAGGTCGCGGCGGGCCGATACGCGCAGACGCTGGTCATGACGCCAGGCGCCGCGTGACTTTTCGGCCCAATAGGTCTCGTCGAGAATCGGCTGATAGATGAGGCCGGTCGTGACCTCGCCCCAGCCCTTGCCGTCGAGACGCGGCTCCTGCACCGCGATCGAGATCGCGAAATGCGGGATGCCGTGCAGGAAGTTGCTGGTCCCATCCAGCGGATCGATGACCCAGCGCGGCTTGTTGGGGTCGCCCGCCACCTCGCCGCCTTCCTCGAGCAGGAAGCCCCAGTCCGGCCGCGCCTTGCTCAATTCTGCGACGAGCGTCTCCTCGGCCTTCTTGTCGGCCATGGAAACGAAGTCGGCGGGGCCCTTGCGGCTCACCTGGAGATGCTGGACCTCGCCGAAATCGCGGCGAAGCTGCGGCGCGACCTTGCGGGCGGCACGCTCGATGACGGTCAGAAGGCCTGAATGCGAAACCATCGGTCAGCGCCCCTGCGGCTTCGCGCCGGGCTTGGCCGGAGCAGGAGCAGGCTTGGCGGGCGCGGCCGCAGCATCGGCCGGCTTGGGCCGATAGCCGCAAATCCCCGCCATGACGGTGAGCACCTGGGTCGGATCGCGCTTGGCGATCTTGTCCGGATTCTGGGCAATGACCTTGGCGATCCCTTCGCTGATCTTGGAGAAGCTGTTCTGGTAGAGACACTCGAACAGCGCGTCCTTGACCGGCGCCTCGACCTTGTCGGAGTTCATAGCGCCAACGAGCACGCGCATCTGGAACGCGGCGTCGTCGATCTGCTCCTTGGTGGGCTGGGTCGCCGGCGCGGCGGGCTTCGGCGCCGTGGTCTGCGCCGAAACCGGCGCGTTGGACGCGGCGAGAAGCGTTGCTGCGGCGAGCAGGAGGGGGCTGCCAGCGCGCATCAGTCGGCTCGCTTCACATATTCGCGCTCATAGACGTCGACCACGATCCGTGTGCCGGTGACGATGTGCGGCGGAACCATGACGCGCACGCCATTGTCCAGGATCGCCGGCTTGTAGCTCGCCGAAGCGGTCTGGCCCTTCACGACGGCGTCGGCCTCGACGACGGTCGCCTCGACCGTCTCGGGCAGCGCGACGCTGATCGGACGCTCGTCGTACATTTCGAGCTGGACCATCATGCCATCCTGCAGGAACGCGGCGGCATCGCCGACGAGATCGGTCGGCAGGTTGATCTGTTCATAGGTCTCGGTGTCCATGAAGACGAGCATGTCGCCCTCAGGATAGAGATACTGGAAATCCTTGGTATCGAGCCGGATGCGCTCGACGCTCTCGGCCGAACGGAAGCGGACGTTGTTCTTGCGGCCGTCGATGAGGTTCTTGAGTTCCACCTGCATATAGGCCCCGCCCTTGCCGGGCTGGGTGTGCTGGATCTTCACGGCGCGCCAGATGCTGCCTTCATATTCGATGTTGTTGCCGGGACGGATGTCCACGCCGCTGATCTTCATGGGATCGCCTGCCTATATGTCATAATGGTGGAAAGAGCCGGTGCGCCCTCTAGCGATGTTGACCGACCACGGCAAGCGCCGCGCGCTTGCCCGATGGACTGCCGCGTCCTAACGTGGCCGGACATTCGGGAGAGGAACGAACGCATGGCGCGCACGCCGCAAGAAGAAGCCAATGTCCAGCTGGTCATCGACCTGTTCAACAAGGTCCTCATTCCGATGGACAAGACCCTCGTCGACGACTTCATCGCCGAGGATTATCTCCAGCACAGCTCGCTGGCCGAGCCGGGGCGCGACGCGCTGAAGCGCTGGCTCGATTTCGTGCGCGTCGAAAGCCCCGAGGCGACGCAGAAGATCTACCGCGTCTTCGCCGAGGACGATCATGTCATGACCCACCAGCATGTCATCCGCTGGCCGGGCGACACGGGCTTCGCGGTTTGCGATATCTTCCGCATCGAAAATGGGAAGATCGTCGAGCATTGGGACGTGCTGCAGGAGATCCCGGCGAACCCGGTCAATCCCAACTCGATGTTCGAGAACGGGGTTTGAAGCGCTGTTGGTGCAGAGCAAGAATCAGCTGATCGCGGCGATGGTTAGCCCAGGAGCTTGCCGAATGCGGCTACGCCCGCGGCAGGGCCATGCGGATGACCCCACACCGCGCTGCTGATCGCGAGGAAATCCGCGCCCGCTTCGACCAGCGGACCGGCGTTGTCCGCCGTGATCCCGCCGATCGCGACGCACGGCACCTCCATCAGGGACGACCACCAGGTCAAGATGGCAGGGTCCGCGTGGTGCGCGACGGTTTTGGTGGCCGTCGGAAAGAATGCGCCGAATGCGACATAGTCGGCACCCGCCTCGCCCGCCTCCATCGCGAGATGGCGACTGTCGTGGCAGGTCACGCCGATCTGGGCGGCCGTACCCAGGATACGCCGCGCTTCCTTCGGGTCACCGTCGCCCTGCCCCAGATGCACGCCGTCCGCGCCAAGGCGCTTGGCGAGCGCGATGCTGTCATTGACAATGAAGGCGACGTCGCGTTCCGCGCAAAGGCGCTGCAGCGGTTCGGCGAGGCGTATGGTCTCGTCATCGCTCACACCCTTGAGACGCAGCTGGAAGGCCGCGACCGGTCCGCCGTCGAGCGCTTCACGCAGCGTCTCGGCAAAATCGGCGCCCATTTGCGGCGGTGAGATGAGATAAAGCTGGCAGGAAGGAGATGTGGTCATGGCCGCTGCCATAGAGCAGCGTCGCGACCGACAAAAGCCCGACCGTTCAGCCCGCCGCGGCGGAGCCCGACAGCATCGCCTCGAGCGCTGCGATCAACTCGGGATCATCCGGCTCGGTGCGCGGCGAGAAGCGGCGCACGACATGGCCGTCACGGCTCACGAGGAACTTCTCGAAGTTCCAGGCGATTTCCGTATCGGGCGTGTCCGACTGCGCGATCAACCCCGCATAGAGCGGATGCTTGTCCGGGCCTTTGACCGTGATCTTCTCGAACATCGGGAAATCCACGCCGAAATTGGTCGTGCAGAAGGTCGCGATCTCGTCGTTTGCGCCGGGTTCCTGCCCAGCGAAGTCATTGGCCGGAAAACCGAGGACGACGAGACCCCGATCACGATAGTCCCGATAGAGCTTCTCCAGTCCCTCATATTGCGGCGTCAGTCCGCATTTCGAGGCGACGTTGACGATGAGCAGGACCTTGCCGGCATAGTCGGCAAGCGTGGCGTCATCGCCCCTGATCGTCTTGAGCGGAATATCGGCGACATCGAGCGTGGCAGTCATTGGGCTTCTCCCGCTTTGGCCATCTCTCAATATCACAAGGTCGCACAAAGTTGCCGCAAATCATGTCGGGGCGCGAGGCAGCAAGTGCGATGCCGCATGAGATGGCGCGCGACATCATCGGCGCAAGGCAGGCGAACTGTCGATCGACGCATCATACTGAAGCGTTGACTTCGATATAGGCCTCGATTAGTGAAGCTATAACTTCACTTTTGGAGACCGCTCATGGCCGACACCGTCCACGACACATTCGCGATCGAGCGCCGCTATCCGCATAGCCGCGCGAAGCTTTTCCATGTGCTCACCGCACCCGCCCTGCGCGAGCGCTGGTATTCGCACGGGCGCAATCCCTTCAAGACGTTCGAGACCGATTTCCGCGTCGGCGGACGCGACTACCAGATATACCTGCTGGGCGACGATACGCCCTTCCCCGGCGCCGAAATCGTCAATGACGGACGCTTCGAGGATATCGTCCCCGACGAGCGCTTCGTGCTGAGCACGACCACCATCTTCCAGGCCAACCGCATTTCGAGCGCGCTCATCACCCACGAGCTCGGCGACGATGGCGATGGCTCGATCCTGCGCCTCACTCACCAGGCGGTCTTCTACGAAGGTGCGGACGGGCCGGAGATGCGGCGCGGCGGGTGGGAAACGCTGCTCGACAGCCTCGCCGAGACGCTGGCCCTATGACCCCCGCGACGGCCGCCCTTTTCGACGCACTCGGCGACCCGACGCGGCGCGCGATCGTCTCGCACGTGTCGCGGGGACCGATCAGCGTCTCCGCCCTCGCCCGGCCGCTCGGTATCAGCGTCACTGCGGTCGGCCAGCATCTCCGGGTGCTGGAGCGTGCCGGGCTGCTGAGGTCGATGAAACAGGGGCGCATCCGCAGTTGCTCGCTGCAACCGGACGGCTTGCGCGCCATCGAGAGATGGGCGCAAGCCTGCCGCAACGAATGGGAAGCGCGCCTCGACCGGATCGGCGACGTGCTGGATGGGTTGGAGGACTAGGCCGTATCGACATTCAGATGATGAGGTGACGACAATGGTGGATATTCGTGATCCGGAGCGCAGCGTACTTCTGGTACGTGAGCACCGGACGTGCGGAAAGCCACCATTTGCAGGCCCTCAGCGCTGAATGTCGATCCGTTCTAGCATATGTCCTCGCCCCTTCATGGGAGAGAATAGGTCATGCTAGGCCGAAACCTTGTCGACCGATGCGCCGTAGATGTCGCCGATCGCCGCACCGAGCGCCGCATCGAACTCTGCATCGCTCATCTGCGCGCGCAGATCCTCGAGCAGAGCGCGGCTGAAGCTGGCGATCATCCCGCGATTCTTCGCCAGTTCCTTGCAGGCGTCGGGCCGGCTGTAGCCGCCCGATAACGCGACGACGCGGAGCACCCTCGGATGATCGACCAGCGCATCGAACAGGCCCGGCGTCTCGGGGATGCTGAGCTTCAACATCACCTTGTCGCTGCCCGGCATGGCGTCGAGCGCCTTCAGTATCTCTTCCTTGAGGATCCGGTCGCATTCGCCGCGCGTCGCGCTCTTGATGTTCACCTCGGGCTCGAGGATCGGCATCAGGCCGGCGGCGAGCACCTGTCGGCCCACCTCGAACTGCTGCTTCACGATCGCGGCGATGCCGGCACGGTTGGCGCTGTTCACGACGGAACGCTCCTTGGTGCCGTAGACGCCGAGCCCCTTGGCGCGCGCGAGCAGCGCATCGAGATCGGGCATCGGCTTCATGAGCTGGACGCCGTCGGCCTCGGCCTCAAGACCCTTGTCGATCTTGATGAACGGAACGACGCCCTTCGCGATGAGCGCCGCAGGGATCGTCCGGCCGTCCACCGAGCCGTCCATGGTGCGCTCGAACAGGATGGCGCCGATGACTTTCTCGCCGGTGAAGGCCGCCGAGCGGATGATCCGGCAGCGCATCTCATGGATAAGGCCGAACATGTCCTCGTCGCCCGAATAAGCGCTTTCTTCGATGCCATAACCCTTCAGCGCTTTTGGCGTCGAGCCGCCGCTTTGATCCAGCGCTGCGATAAAGCCGTGTCCCTTGGCCATTTTCGCGGTCATGTCGGAATGCTGCACCATCCGTCTCCCTATTCTGTTAGCCGCCTCAAAGATGAATCGCTATTCGCCTCGCATGCGTGAAATGCAAGCGGGTCAACCATCTTGCCAGGCACGTCACGGCAGCGGACAAGGGTCAGCACCGCCAGGATCAGGCGCGCATCAGCGCCGCGACGCCAGGCAATTCCTTGCCTTCCATCCATTCGAGAAAGGCGCCGCCCGCGGTTGAGACGAAGGTGAAGTCCCCCGCCACCCCGGCGTGATTGAGCGCTGCGACGGTGTCGCCGCCGCCTGCGACCGAAACCAGCGCGCCCTCGCGGGTCAACGCGGCCGCGGTCTGCGCCAGCGCCACGGTTGCCTTGTCGAAGGGCGCCAGCTCGAACGCGCCGAGCGGGCCGTTCCAGACGAGCGTCCGGCATGTCTTCAGCACGTCGCCGAGCGCTTCGACGGCGGCGGGGCCGACATCGAGGATCATCTCATCCGCAGCGACCTCATGGACCGAGCAGATGCGCAAGCTCGCCGGGTTGGCGGCGAATTCCTTCGCGACGGCAACATCATATGGCAGGTGCAACGTGCAGCCGGCAGCCTCGGCCTTGCCGAAAATCTCGTTCGCGGTCGGCACCAGGTCATGTTCGCAAAGCGACTTGCCGACATTCACGCCGCGCGCCGCCAGGAAGGTGTTGGCCATGCCGCCGCCGATGATGAGGTGATCGACCTGGGCCACGAGATTGTTGAGCACGTCGAGCTTGGTCGAAACCTTGGCGCCGCCGACCACGGCCGCGACGGGCTTCTGCGGATTGCCGAGCGCGGCTTCGAGCGCGTCCAGCTCCTTCTCCATCTGGCGGCCGGCGAAGGCAGGCAGGATGTGCGCAATGCCTTCGGTGGAGCTGTGTGCACGATGTGCGGCGGAGAAAGCGTCGTTGACGTAGAGATCGCCCAGCGCGGCCATGGCCTTGCTCAGCGTCGGGTCGTTCTTCTCCTCGCCCGCATGGAAGCGCGTATTCTCGAGGAGCGCAATGTCGCCGCCGCGCATGACGGCGATACCCGCTGCGGCGGCTTCGCCCTGGCAATCGGGAATGAACTGCACGTCGCGCCCCAGCACCTGACCCAGCGCCCGCGTGACGAGGCTCAACGACATGTCCGGCGACTTCTGCCCCTTGGGGCGGCCGAAATGCGCGAGCACCAATACCTTCGCGCCGCGATCCGCCAGCTCGGCGATCGTCTGCACGGCTGCGCGCAGGCGCGTGTCGTCGGTGATCGCGCCATCCTGCATGGGGACATTGAGATCCTCGCGGACAAGGACGGCTTTGCCGGCGATATCGCCCATATCGTCGAGCGTCTTGAAGGATTTGGACACGATCAGGCCTTTCCGTTCGGTTCGAGCGAAGTCGGGAACCGTCGCGCGCCGCGTGCCGCGAGCTGGCCTTCGGCCACCTGCGGCCCGCTCGACACGAACGGACTTCTATTCAACCGTCAGAGCAATCCCGCCACAACCTTGCTGGTGTCGATCATGCGGTTGGAGAAGCCCCACTCATTATCGTACCAGCTCAGCACGCGCACGAGATTGCCGTCGATCACGGCCGTCTCGAGGCTGTCGACCGTCGAGCTGCGCGGATCGCCATTATAGTCGATCGAGACCAGCGGCTCGTCGGAATAGCCGAGAACACCCTTGAGCGGACCATGTTCGGACGCACTCTTGAGCAATCCGTTGATCTCATCGACGCTGGTGGCGCGCTTGGCGACGAAATGCAGGTCGACCACCGACACGTTCGGCGTCGGCACGCGCACCGACGAGCCATCGAGCTTGCCCTTGAGCTCGGGCAGCACCTCGCCCACCGCGCGGGCGGCGCCGGTGGTGGTGGGGATCATCGACAGCGCTGCCGCGCGAGCGCGGCGCATGTCCTTGTGCAGCTGGTCCAGCGTGTTCTGGTCGTTGGTATAGCTGTGGACCGTCGTCATGAAGCCCTTCTCGATACCAATGGCATCGTTGAGGACCTTTGCCAGCGGCGCGAGACAGTTGGTCGTGCAGCTTGCGTTCGAGATGACGATATCGTCCTTGGTCAGCGTCTGGTGATTGACGCCGAACACGATGGTCTTGTCGACACCGGTCGCCGGAGCCGAAATGACCACGCGCTTGGCACCTGCGGTGAGATGCGCGCTCGCCTTCGCCTTGTCGGCAAAGATGCCGGTGCATTCGAGGGCGATCTCGACGCCCATGGCGGCGTGCGGCAGATTGGCCGGGTCACGCTCGGCCGTCACCTTGATGCGCTTGCCGTCGACGATCAGCGTGTCGCCGTCGACCGAGACCTCGCCCGGCCAATTGCCGTGGACGCTGTCGCGCTTGAACAAGAGAGCGTTCGACTTGGCGTCGCCGAGGTCGTTGATCGCCACCAGCTCGAAATCGTGATCAGTGCGGCTCAGAATGGCGCGCGCCACGAGGCGACCGATACGTCCGAAGCCATTGATTGCAACTTTGGTGGCCATGATGTCCAAACTCCTCCGTAAGGGGATTTAAGCGAGCGCCTTCACGATCTTGTCGGCGATCTGCTGAGCGTCCAGTCCAAAATAAGGGAAAAGCGCCTCGCCCTTGCCCGAAGCGCCGAACGTATCGATGCCGCACCGGACGCCGTCGAGGCCCGTGATTTCGCTCCAGCCGAAGGTCGTGCCCGCCTCGATCGAGACGCGCAGCGCACCTTCGGGCAACACGGACGCGCGATAGGCGGCATCCTGCGCGAGGAAGCGCGAAATGCTCGGCATCGACACGACGCTGGCGGGAATGCCCTTCTCGCCGAGCAGCCTGGCGGCGTCCACACCGATCTCGACTTCCGAACCGGTGGCGACGATCACCACCTTCGGCGCGTCCGCGGCGACCAGCGTATAGCCGCCCTTCGCGCTGAAATTCTGCGAAATATCGGTGCGGACCTGGCCGACATTCTGGCGGGTCAGCGCCAGCAACGTCGGGCCGTCGGCCTTCTCGAGCGCCAGCTCCCAGCACTCCGCCGTCTCAATGGCGTCGCATGGGCGGAACACTTCGAGGTTCGGCACCATGCGAAGCGACATGACATGCTCGATCGGCTGGTGGGTCGGACCGTCCTCGCCTTGGCCGATGCTGTCATGCGTCATCACGAAGATGCTGCGGATCTGCTGGATCGCCGCCATGCGGATGGCGTTTCGGGCGTAATCCGAGAAGACGAGGAAGGTGCCGCCATAGGGAATGACGCCGCCATGGAGAGCCATGCCGTTCATCGCCGCGGCCATGCCGAACTCGCGAATGCCGTAATAGACATAGCGGCCCGAATAGTCGGCCTTGGAAAAGGCGACGGTCTGATCCTTCGATTTGGTGAGATTCGAGCCGGTCAGGTCGGCCGAGCCACCCATCATCTCGGGAATCTGCACATTGATGACATCGAGCGCCAGCTCGCTCGCCTTGCGCGTCGCAACCTTCTTGGGTTCGGCGATCAGGCTTTCAAGATAAGGCTTGAGATTGAACGACGCCGGCAGCCTGCCATCCATGCGGCGAATGAATTCGTCCTTTTGCGAATGGCTTGCGAGACGAAGCTTCCACTCGGCATGAGCAGCCTGCGAGCGCTTGCCGATGTCGAGCCAGGCCGAACGCACATCGTCCGGAAGCTGGAACGGCGGAAGATCCCAGCCGAGATTGACGCGCGTGGCGGCCACTTCCGTCTCGCCCAGCGCGGAGCCATGGACCTTGCTGGTGCCGGCCAGATTGGGCGCCCCCTCGCCGATACGCGTGTGGCAGGCGACAAGCGACGGCCGCGGATCGGCGGCGGCTTCGGCCAGGGCGCGACGGATATCGGCATAGTCGGCGCCGTTGCACTCGGTCACATGCCAGCCCGTGGCGGCGTAGCGCGCCTTGACGTCCTCGCTCGACGACATGGAAACGGCGCCGTCGATGGTGATCTTGTTGTCGTCCCAGAGGACGTTGAGATGACCCAGGCCAAGATGTCCGGCCAGGCCGATGGCCTCATGGTTGATGCCTTCCATGAGACAGCCGTCGCCCGCGATGACCCAGGTCCTGTGGTCGACGATCTCGTCGCCGAACGTCGCATTCAGATGACGCTCGGCCATGGCCATGCCGACCGCCATGGCGAGTCCCTGCCCCAGCGGGCCGGTCGTCGCTTCGACGCCGGGAAGCTCGAAATTCTCGGGATGACCGGCAGCGGGGCTGCCGAGCTGGCGGAAATTGGCGATCTGCTCGATCGTCGGCTCATGATAGCCGGTCAGGTAGAGCAGCGCATAGATCAGCATCGAGCCATGGCCGGCCGAAAGCACGAAGCGGTCGCGGTCGGCCCATTTGGGATCGGCGGGGTCATATTTGAGGAAATCGCTGAACAGCACCGTCGCGACGTCCGCCATGCCCATCGGCATACCGGGATGACCGCTGTTCGCCGCCTGGACCGCATCCATCGCCAGCACGCGAATGGTGTCGGCAAGGCGCTTTTCTGTGACGGACATACTGAAAGCTTCCCTCTGATGGTCGCGCCGGACGGCGACTTGGATCTCATGCGGCGGACGCAAAGCCGCACCGAGTCGCCGCGCGGCTTCCAATGTCGGTTTGGGACACGAGCGTCAACCTGCGGTCCCGGCGGACGTGCATAACGCGCTTCCGTTTTCGCGTCCCCATGTTAAGGACTAGCCATGGCAAGCGATGCAATGATGCAGGCAATCGGGCGGATCGAACGGGCGCTGTCGCGCGCCGAGGGAATCGCCCGGCAGTTGGCCGAGGCACGCGCCCGGGCGCTCGATGAGCGGCTTGCGGCCATGGAAGCCAATGCCGAACCTCCCATCGACATCGATCCCTTCTCCCGCGAGAAGGCCGTCGCTGCGCTCAAATCCCTGGATGCGCTGATCGGCGACCTCCAGAAAGCGCGGAGCGACGCCTGATGGCCGAGGTCAGGATCATGGTCGGCGGCCGGCAATATGCCGTCCATTGCCGCGACGGCGAAGAAGCGCAGCTTCATAAGCTCGCCGGGATGATGTCGGAGCGTGTCGATCAGGTTTCGCAGGGCAGTCCGCATCTCACCGAAGTGCGCCAGCTCCTGTTTGCCGGCCTGCTGCTCGCCGATTCCCTGTCCGATCAGCAACAGGCTGGAAGCGGCGCAAAGGCGCCCGCCGCCCCCGCGTCCGCATCGGCGCAGGAAGACCCGGCCGTGCTTGCGGCGCTGGAGCGCCTTGCCGAACGGCTCGAAGCGCTCGGCGACAGCCTTGCAGCCGACCTGCTGAACGCCTAGATAGTCAGGTGACGGGTACTGCCCGGTGCGAGCTTTAGCGAACATCCCTGAGGCGATAAATCATCCTAGGGGGCTGTCTCTGGTCGGATCCTGGTCCGAACTAAATGGTCCCCACCTGACGTGTTGGCGTCAGAGGATATTCCAGCAACCGGCCATGGCGGTCCCGTCACTCTTTTCCCCGGATCCTGCGCAATGACAGACCTCATCGAACGCAATGCCCTGCGCACCCGGATCCGCGCACGGCGCAAGGCCTTCGTGGCGTCGCTGCCGGCCTCGGTCCGCAACCTTTCCTTCCGCGTTCTCCCCTCGCCCGTCATGGCTCTGATCCCGCCGGGGTCTCGCATCGCCATTTACCGCTCGATGGGCTCCGAGGCGCCGACCGACAATCTCATCGATTTCCTTCACGAGCGCGGATTCCCGCTCTGCCTGCCGCGCCTGGGCGCCGACACGAGCGTCGAGATGGAATTTGCGGCCTGGCATCCGGAAGAAATCCTCGTGCCCGGCCAGCTCAAGATCCCGCAGCCCCGCCAGGAAGCCGCCACCGTCGTGCCCGACGTCGTCCTGACGCCCCTGGTCGGCTT
>JAGIAZ010000036.1 GCA_017744605.1 Sphingobium sp.
TTCGAGGAGGCTTTCAAGCAATGCGACGTGCTGCTGACGCCGACGGCGCCGAGCGCGGCCTTCGCGCTGGGCGAGAAGCAGGCCGATCCGCTGGCCATGTATCTGAACGATGTTTTCACGGTGCCGGCAAGCCTTGCGGGCCTTCCGGCCATGTCCGTGCCCGCCGGTCTTTCCGACGACGGTCTGCCGCTCGGCCTGCATCTCATCGGCCCGGCGCTGGACGAGCAGATCGTGCTCAATGCCGGCCTCGCCATCGAGCAGCGCGCCGGTTTCGTCGCACGGCCGGATCAATGGTGGTGACGTGACGGAGATTCCCGCCAAGCGCCTCGCAGACGGCATTTCGGCCGAGGTGCCCGATTGGAGCCGCGAGAAGAAGGTTCTTCGCTGGGATCCCTCCAAGTCGCTCATCGCCTCGATCCGGAGTTACCAACGCCATGAGGGGCGCTCCGGTCTTCTGGCCATGCTCGGACGGCGATATGCGAACTATCGGCATCGCTTCTGGACCATCGTGACGGGCGCGAACATCCCGATCACGACGCGCATCGGCGGCGGCCTCGTCATGCCGCATCCCGGCGGCATCGTGGTCCATGCGGATGCCGAGATCGGGCCGAATTGCCTGATCATGCAGAATGTGACAGTCGGCACCAATGTGAAGGGCGGCGTGCCGCGGATCGGCGGCCATGTCGATCTCTTTGCGGGCGCCTGCGTGCTCGGCGCGGTCACGATTGGCGACCACGCCCGTATCGGCGCGCTCGCGCTGGTGCTCGAAGACGTGCCGCCCGGCGCAACGGTCGTTGCGCCACGGGCGCAGATCAGGACAGATAATCAGATGGGCAAAGCGTGACACAGGCCATGACAGAGACAAGCTATCGCATCCACGGCGCAACCGGCGACTGGGAAGTCGTGATCGGCCTGGAGGTCCACGCCCAGGTCGTATCGCAGGCCAAGCTTTTCTCCGGCGCGGCAACGGCCTTCGGCGCCGAGCCCAACAGCCAGGTGAGCCTGGTCGACGCGGCCATGCCCGGCATGCTGCCCGTGCCCAACAAGGAATGCATTCGCCAGGCGGTGCGCACGGGCCTTGCGATCAACGCGCAGATCAACCGCTGGAGCCGCTTCGACCGCAAGAACTATTTCTACGCCGACCTGCCGCAGGGCTACCAGATCAGCCAGCTCTACCATCCTCTGGTGGGTGAGGGCGAACTGACCATCGATGCGGACGAAAAGGCCGGGATTCCCGCCGACAAGTCGATCGGAATCGAGCGCATTCATGTCGAGCAGGATGCCGGCAAGCTGATGCACGACCAGCATCCGACGCGCTCCTATGTCGACCTCAACCGCTCGGGCGTGGCGCTGATGGAGATCGTCTCACGGCCTGACATGCGCTCGCCCGCGGAAGCAGGCGCCTATCTGCGCAAGCTGCGCTCGATTCTGCGTTATGTCGGCTCGTGCGACGGCAATATGGAAGAAGGCTCGATGCGCGCGGACGTCAATGTCTCGGTGCGCAAGCCGGGCGAGGAATTCGGCACCCGCACCGAGACGAAAAACGTCAACTCGGTCCGCTTCGTGATGCAGGCGATCGAATATGAGGCGCAGCGCCAGGTCGATGTGCTCGAGGATGGCGGCCGCATCGTGCAGGAAACGCGCCTGTTCAATCCCGACACGGGGACGACGCGCTCGATGCGCTCCAAGGAGGACGCGCACGACTATCGCTACTTCCCGGATCCGGACCTGCTGCCGCTGGAGCTGGACGAGGCCTTCATCGAAGCGTGCCGCACCTCGCTTCCGGAGTTGCCGGACGCCAAGCGCAGGCGCTATGTCGAGGTGCTGGGGCTGTCCGATTATAATGCCGCGACGCTGACCGCCGAGGCCGAGACAGCCCGCTGGTTCGAAGCACTGCTCGCCGAGGGCGCGCGCATCCAGAAGAAGAGCGAGGGCGAGGTCGCCAAGGCCAGCGCCAACTGGCTGCTGTCCGAGCTTTACGGCGCGCTCAATCGCCTCGGCAAATCGCTGGAGGACAGCCCGGTCGACCCTGCGCGGGGCGCCGAACTGCTGGCATTGGTCGCCGACGGCACCATTTCCGGCACGATCGCCAAGCAGGTCTTCGAGATCATGCTGGAAACCGGTGAACCGGCCGGCAAGATCGTGGAGGAGAAGGGCCTCAAGCAGACCAGCGACACCGGCGCCATCGAGGCCGCTGTCGCCAAGGTGCTCGCCGACAATGCCGACAAGGTGGCGGCCTACAAGGGCGGCAAGGAAGCGCTGTTCGGCTTCTTCGTCGGCCAGACGATGAAGGCCATGCAGGGCAAGGCCAATCCCGGCATCGTCAACGAGCTGCTGAAGAAGGCGCTGGGCTGACAGGAAAGAGGCGCCCCGTAGCGCCCCCGCGCCAATATCCGAGGCCGCCCTTTGGCGCCTAGATGCGCGCCATGCCGGGCGGTGGTCCCGTCATGGCCTTGATGAGGCGCTCCTCGATCACGCGCGCCGCGTGCGAGGCGTGGTCCGAGCGCGCGACCACGCGCTTGAGCGAGTTCAGCGCGGGTCCGAAAATCTCCAGGCGGCCCGCCGCGATCCTGCCTGCCAGCTGCTCGTAGCTCAGCATGGTCACGCCCTGGCCGTCTTCCACCATCCTCTGGATGACATCGGCGAATTCGAGGAAGATGATCGGCTTGCGGGGATTGACGCCGAGTTCGCGCAGGCTTTTCTCAAGGCGGTTTTCCAACATTTTCCCCGCCGTCGGCAGGATGAACTGGAGGTCGTTCATCTCGACGTCGCCCGACGCCAGCCTCTGTCTTGTGCCGGGAGGACCGGCCATGACCATCATGATCTCGCCGATCATTCTGCAGTTCTGCCAGCCTGCCGGAATGGCCTCGAGCGTGTAGACCGCCAGGTCGATCCGGCCGCGCTCCAGTGCAGAGCGGATGTCGGTCTGACCAGTTTGCGGAACGAGGTCGATGCTGAGGCCCGGAAAATCGAGATAGAGCGACGGCAGCATGGGCTTGAGATAGAGTTCCAGCACGCGCGGTCCGATGCAGATGCGGACATGAGGCGTTTGCCTTTTGACCTCCTCGCAGCGCATCGACTGGCTGGTGTCGATCAATGTCCCGGCGGTTTCCAGGAGCTTGATTCCCTCCGCCGTGAGCTTTGGCGTCGTGCCCAGCCGCCGCACGAACAGCGTGTGCCCCAGCCTGTCCTCGAGCAGGGCGATCTGATCGCTCACCGCCGGCTGCGAAATGCCGAGTTCGGCCGCCGCATGGCTGAAGCTTCCCGCCCGCGCGGCGCAAATGAATGTACGCAACTGCCTTAATGTGAAGTCGCGGTCAGGCTGGCCCATCGAACTCCCCCGAGAAGATTATCGCTATCATTGAAGGGGCGGTTACGAGTGTAATCATGGCCCTATGGGCCAATGCAAGGGGGTATCGGCGCAGAGCATTCGTCCCCTTGAACTGCTGCCGGATTGCAACAGTTCGAATTCTCATGATTCCTCGCGTAACGGCTTGGTTTTCGGGATGTTCGCGGTTCATTGCACATTCATCTCGCCGAGGCCGGGAAAAGAAATTTTTGAAAAAGCGCCTGTTTTTCAGATAGAAAGCTAACAGTTTTTCGGGATATCCATGCGTGGCGGCTCGTCTTGAACTGAAAGGCGGCTCCGATTCGCCTGGCCTTGCCGAGGTGCTTCCACGCCGAAAATGGAGGTTTCTCCTCCGAATTGCACGGATGGTCGATCATGCCGGCGATTGCTGGCCTGCGTTCACGCTCGCCGCGACTGCAAGTAAAGCAGAGTTATAATCTTTGACCTATGGGTGATATAACCCGTTGATCCGTTGCATTGGCCTGTAAAAATTCGGAAGATTCCGAAAATTGGGGGAAATTTCTGATCTTGTGACGATAATGGTCGCACAGGGATCGCGGGAACGTGATCAGTGACTTCCCATAATGAATGATAATCAGAACGGTCACGCAAAATGATCGCACGATTTCGTGTGTCTGTTGGTTATGGGAGAGGGTTGACTATGCAAATGAGGCATTTCCATAAGGATAATCATAAGCGTTCACTGGCTGCCTTGCTCGCTACGAGCGCGATCGCGTCGGCAGCGGCTCTCTCGACGCCCGCAACGGCGCAGAACACCACCGCCGCCAGCGAGGCGAGCACACCAACCGAAGCGATCGTCATCACCGGCTCGCGCATCGCCCGCAAGGACTATACCGCGACCAGTCCGATCGTGACGGTCGACTCCGAACTTCTCGAGAAGAGTGCAGCCATCAACCTGGAAGCCAATCTCAACAAGCTGCCACAATTCTCGCCGGCCCTCTCACAGTTTACCACCGGCGACATTCAGGCCAATGCCAACAACACCATCGGCGCCTCGACGGTTAGCCTTCGCCAGCTCGGCTCGAATCGTAACCTGGTGCTGATCGATGGTCGTCGCCCCACGCCGATCAACGGCACTGGCGTGGTCGACATCAACACGATTCCCTCGGCGGCCATCGAGCGCGTCGAGATCATCTCAGGCGGCGCATCCTCGACCTACGGCGCGGATGCGGTGGGCGGCGTCGTCAACTTCATCATGAAGAAGAATTTCGAGGGCGTGAACATCGACGGCCAGGTTTCGACGACGCAGCGCGGCGACGGCACCGAATATCGCATGGCATTTCTCGTCGGCGCCAATGTCGCCGGTGGTCGCGGCAACGTTATGATGGGTGCCGAGCGCTACAGCCGCAACATCATTCTGCGCAAGGACCGCCCCTGGTTCCAGGCGACATTCCGCAATCCCAACATATCCGGCACGGAACTCTTCTTGGCAGAAAACTACGTGTCGTTCCTTACTGGTACGGGCAATGTCGCCGGCAACAACCTGACGGGCCCCATCAACGTCTTTGCCGGCCCGAACCAGAATTGCATCAATGCCTTCTTCCAGGGCGGTGTGTGCGGCTCGGCGACTTTCGCCGGCAAGGGGGCTCCGAGGACCGCCACCTCAGCGGGCGGCGTCGTCGTGCCCGTCAACATCCCGACGACCACTTCGCTCTATATTAATCCGGATCAGACCCTGTTTGCCACCACAACGACCTTCGCGGATTCGACCGGTCCAAACCGCACTTTTGTGCCGTTGCTCTATGGTTACACGGGTCAGATTGATGGACTTGCGCGCAAGAAGCTCGCGACCGGGGTTCTGGCGGACAACAATCTGGACGAGATTCTGTCGTCTTCCCAGAATCGCTGGACCTTCTTTGCCAAAGGCCGGTTCGATATCACCGAAGATATCAGTTTCGTCGGCCAATCGACCTTCGCCCGCACCCAGACGCCTTCGCTGCTGCTTTATGCTTCAGCGCTCGGCACGTTTGGCACCGTGATCCCCCATGGCAGCGACATTTATCACGGCAACGCGGCCCTCGGCATTCCCGACTCCGTCGATCAGCGCACGGTTGTCCCGAATGCCACCGGTACCGCGATGATCGCCAACCCGAATTTCGGCAAAACAGCGGCAGAATATCTGCCAGGCGGCAAATATGGACTGAACTGCCCAGTGATGGGCGGCTGCACCAATTCGCAGGCCTTCCCGACGCCGCCGGAACTCACCGCGTTGCTGGACAATCGACAGGTGATTGTCGGCTCGGGTACGCCGACCAGCCCCTTCACTCCCTATAACGGCCCCATCACTTACGCCGGTAAGACCTATTCGTCGGCCGTCAACACGCCGTTCCAGGTGAATGTCACGCCTGAACAGCTGGGCCGTCGCAAGACCGATAACTTTACCACTACCTTCCAGGTACTGGCCGGCTTCGAAGGCAGAATCCCAGGCACCGACTTCACCTGGGACATCACGGCGTCGCACGGCGAAACTGTGGCGAAGAGCAACCAGTTCGGTTTCGTGTCCGGCGAGCGCTGGAGAGCGATCATGAGCGCTCCCAATTTTGGCGTCAACTTTTCGGCCATCAGTAACGGACTCCCGCCCGGCAACGGCTTCAACGGCACAACCGCAAGCTGCAAGAGTGGTCTGAACCCCTTCGTGGAGCGCGCCTGGACGTCGGATTGCGTCAAAGCCGTGTCGGTCGATACTCAAAATGAGAACCGGCTCCAGCAGGATATGGTGGAGGCCAATATCCAGGGCGGCCTGGTTGACCTGCCTTATGGCCAGCTGCGTGGGGCTTTCGGTGCTGCCTATCGCAAGAACAGCATCGACTTTACGCCGGACAGCTCCGTGACGGATGGCGGCAATTTCCTTGATGCGGTCAACGGCATCTTCGCGCAAGGGCACACCAAGGGCTCGATCAACGTGAAAGAAGCCTATGGCGAACTTCTGATCCCGGTATTGTCGAATCTACCGTTCGCCAAGGCGCTAAATCTCGAGGTCGGCTATCGTATTTCCGACTACAGCACGATCGGTTCGGTCGGTACTTACAAGATCAATGCCGAATGGGCGCCGGTTAACTGGTTCCGCTTTCGCGGCGGCTATCAAAACGCAAGTCGTGCGCCGAACCTAGGGGAACTTTTCACTGCTCAGACGCAAATCTTCTTCATCTCGGGTGAGGGGGACCCCTGCTCGCGCGGCAATACCGTCGCGCCAGCGGGCTTCGGCAACTACTCCGCCAACACCGCCGCACCGATCAAGAACGCTGCGGGCGTGCAGACCGGCGGCGGCAACATTAATGGCGATGGCGCGAAGGTCGAGGCGCTCTGCAAGCAGATCATGGGAACGGAGGGCGCCACGCAATATTATCGCGAGGGCCGGACTTATCCCACGGCGGGCGGCAGCGTGACCGGACTTCTGACCGGCAATACCAATCTCAAGCAGGAAACCGCCAAAACCTTTACGATCGGTGCGGTGATCTCCTCACCATTCGATAGCCCCTGGCTGCGGCGCCTCCGCTTGTCGGTCGATTATTACAACATCCAGTTGTCCGACGGTATTGCACAGCAGAGCCCCGGCGTCGCCTCGCGCCTGTGCTTCTCCAAGAACTACAATCCCAATTACGAGATGACCGATCCGTGCAAGCTGGTGCTGCGCGATCAGAGCACAGGCGAGCAGGGACTGGTGCGCATTACCTATTCCAATCTCGGCCGCGTCGAGACGGATGGCGTCGACGTGCAGGCGGACTGGGGCGTCACGTTCAAGGATGTGGGGCTTCCGATCCCAGGTGCCTTTAGCGAGAATATCCAGTTCAGCTATCTCAACCACTTCAAGACGACGACGGACAGCAACGTCCTGCCCCTGATCGACTATGCCGGTACTCTGGGGCCGAATAGCGAAGTCGGCACCTCCGGTGGTTCCTATCGGTGGAGATTGTTGGCCAACTTCAGCTACTCGGTCGGTCCGTTCCGCGCGAGCCTTCAGTGGCAGCACAAGCCGAAGATCGAACAGTCCGCGGCGGCAACCAGCACGAATAATCAAACGACCGGTTACAAGTCCTATGATCTGTTCAGCCTCTCGGGCACCGTCACGATCATGCGCGAGGCTGTCGTGCGCTTCGGTGTCGACAATCTGTTCGATAAGGCGCCGCCTCTCGGCAACTTCAACCGCGGCAACAATCCGGCTCTCGGGCAATTGCCCGGCAGCGGCTACAACTCGTCGCAATATGACGTGATCGGTCGCCGCTTCTACATGGGCGCGAGCTACAAGTTCTGACGCAATTCCGCGACTAAATCCTGGCGGCTCTCCCCCAACTTCCCCGGGGAGGGCCGTTTCTTTTGTGTCGCTTGATCCGATGGCGGAGAGGGTGGGATTCGAACCCACGGTGAGCTTGCACCCACGGCGGTTTTCAAGACCGCTGCCTTAAACCACTCGGCCACCTCTCCGCGCGCCGCTCGCGCTAGTCGAAAAGCTGGGGCACGGCAAGCGAGGCGCGGGACTCGATTCATGGTGCATGACGGGCGGATTGTCGGCCATGGCTTGTTTCCTGGCCGCGCCGGGATCATCTTGGACGCATGAAAGCTTCTCTGCGGTTTCCCCGTTTTACGTCAGCCTTGTGCGCCGGTTTGGTTCTTGGCTTTTGTCCGTCGTCGATGGTGGTGGCGCAAGGCGTCAATTTTGGCGAGCCGGGCGCCGTGGTCCAGCCATCGCCGAACAGCTTCGCGGGCTATATTGCGGGCCTGCGCGGGAAGGCGCGGGCGCTGGGCGTGTCCGACCAGACCTTCGACCGCGCGACGGCGACGCTGACGGTCAACGACCGGGTGGTGATGCTCGACCGCGGCGCGGGGCCGGTCTCGCTCGATGCACCCATTCCCGATTTCGAGCCCTATCGCCGCCAGCATGTGACGCCGGCGCTGATCGCGCGCGGCCGCACGGTCTATGCCGCCAACCGCGCGCTGCTTTCCCGGTTCGAAGCCGAGACCGGCGTGCCGGAGGGCATCATGGTCGCCATCTTCGGCCATGAGACGAGCTATGGCAGCGTCAACGGCAGCTTCGACCTGATCCGCTCGCTGGCGACGCTGGCCTATGAGGGGCGCCGCCGCGCCCTGTTCGAGCCCGAGCTGCTCGCCGCGATGCAGATGATGGAGAAAGGGGTGCCGCGCGAGAAGCTGGTCGGAAGCTATGCCGGCGCGACCGGCTATCCGCAGTTCCTGCCCAGCGTCTATCTGCGCGATGCCCGCGATGCCGATGGTGACGGCTTCGCCGACATCTGGTCCAGCCAGCCCGACGGCCTGGCGTCGATCGCCGGCTATTTCGAGCGCGCCGGCTGGCGCAAGGGCGAGCCATGGGGCTTCGCCGTGAGCGTGCCCGCCGGGCTCGACCGCAAGGCCGTCGCAGGCAAGACCACCGCGCCACGCTGCCCGCGCGTGTTCGAGCGGCACAGCAAATGGCTGAGCATGGCGGAGTGGCGCGCGCTGGGTGTCACGCCGACGGGTGCGATATGGCCTGACGACAGGATGATGGCGACGCTGCTGGAACCCGACGGGCCGGGCAAGACGGCCTATCTGCTGACCAGCAACTACCGGGTCATCCTCGACTATAATTGTTCGAATTTCTATGCGCTGTCGGTCGGTCTGCTGGCCGATGCCGTCAGCCGGTGAAGAGGCGTTTCCGGGGCTAGGCAGGCGGACAGGACCGGACTAGGACGAGGCGAGGGGCGGCTTTCGCCGGCCCGCGATTCACCGACCGAGAGCGGACCACGCATGAACCATTTCAAGATTTTCGCCCTGGCGCTTCCTTTGCTTGCCGGGTCTGCCTCGGCGGCTGCGCCGAGCTTCGACGGGACCGCGCCGATCGCCTATATGGTCGACCTGTCCTCCGGCCGCGTGCTTTATGCGCGGGACGCCGATCGCCGCATGCCGCCGGCATCGATGGCGAAGATGATGACGGTCTATGTCGCCTTCAAACTCATCAAGGAAGGGCGGATCAAGGCCGACCAGCTCTTCAACGTGCGACCGGATACCTGGAAGAAATGGAACAACCAGGGGTCCAGCATGTTTCTGGAGGTCAATTCGAACGTCAGTGTCGACAATCTGCTGAAGGGCATCGTCACGCTGTCGGGCAACGATGCCTGCGTCGTGCTCGCCGAAGGCATTGCGGGCACCGAGCAGAGCTTCACCGATCTCATGAATGCCGAAGCCAGGCGGCTTGGCCTCACCAACAGCCATTTCGGCACGTCGAACGGCTGGCCGGACAATGGCGTGACCTATGTCACCGCGCGGGACCTCGCCAAGCTGGCGGCTGCGACGGTCCAGGACTTCCCGGATCTCTACAAGCGCTATTATTCGCTCCCCAGCTTCACCTGGGGCAACCGGATCGGCGGGGGCGAGATCAGCCAGGACAATCGCGATCCGCTGCTCGGCCGAGTCGCGGGCGCGGACGGCCTCAAGACCGGCCACACCGACGAGGCCAAATATGGCTTCACCGGTTCGGCCAGCCAGAACGGCCGGCGCCTCGTCATGGTCGTCGCCGGCATCGACACCTTCAACGGCCGCATCTCGGAATCGGTGCGGTTCATGGACTGGGGCTTCAAGGCCTGGCGGGCGCAGCCGCTGTACAAGGCCGGCGCCAAGGTCGGGACGGCGCAAGTGCAGGGCGGATGGGCACGGCAGGTGGATCTCGTCGCGCCGAGCACGCTCGCCGTGACGATCCCCAACAATATCTCCGCCCAGGTCAAGGCCAAGGTCGCCTATGATGGCCCGCTGAAGGCGCCGATCGCCAAGGGTCAGGTCGTGGCGCATCTCGTCGTCGATGCGGGTGACGGAACGCCCCAGTCGCTGCCGCTCGCCGCCAGCGAGGCTGTGGCGGAAGGTGGCTTCTTCGCCCGCCTGTGGACCGGCTTCCTGTCTTTCTTCGGCTGACCGAAGGACGCGCTGATGGCACGGGGCCGCTTCATTACTCTGGAAGGCGGCGAGGGCGTCGGCAAGTCGACGCAGGCGCGCGCGCTTGCGGCCGCGCTGGAAGCGCGGGGCATCTCCGTCCTGCTGACCCGCGAGCCGGGCGGCAGTGCGGGCGCCGAGGCGATCCGCGGGCTGCTGCTGTCCGGTGACGCCGACCGCTGGAGCACGAGGGCCGAGGCGCTGCTCTTTGCGGCCGCCCGGGGAGATCATGTCGAAAAGACGATCATGCCGGCGGTCGATGCCGGCAAATGGGTGATCTGCGACCGTTTCTTGGATTCGAGCCGAGCCTATCAGAGCGCGACCGGCGAACTGACCGATGGCGACATCGTGGCGCTCCATGAGGTGGGGTCGCGCGGCCTACTGCCGGACCGGACGTTGCTGCTGGCGCTTCCGGGCGGCGAGGCCGAGCAGCGCGCAAGGGCGCGGGACGGCGGCATGGCCGACCGGATCGGCGGGCGCGACGCGGATTTCCACGCAGCGGTGGACGCGGCGTTCGTGCGTTTTGCCGAAGAGGAAGCGGACCGCTTCCGCAAGATCGATGCCTCGGGAAGCCCGGATGAGGTGACCTTGCGCCTGCTGGCTGCGCTCGACGACTGGCTGGCATGACGATCTGGCGCGGCCATGACGCCCAGATCGGGGAGCTGATCGCCGCGCCCGAGAGCGGGCGCATGCATCATGGCTGGATCTTCGCCGGGCCGCAGGGCGTCGGCAAGGCCGGCATTGCCGCCGATTTCGCCAAAAGGCTGCTGGTTTCCGGGGCAGGACGGCCCGTGCCGACGGATCGGCTCGCACCGGGCGACGGCGATGCGGCGGTCAAGCTGATGGACGCGGGCGCCCATCCCGATTTCGTGCGGCTCGAGCGGCTCGAAAAGGAAGACAAGAAGGGCGAGGGCGGCTCACTGGCGCGCAATATCAATGTCGACCAGGTGCGCGGTCTCGCACGATTGCTCAACAATGCGCCGTCCATGGGATCGCGGCGCGTGATCCTGATCGATAGTGCCGACGATCTGGAAACCGGCGCCGCGAATGCGTTGCTCAAGAATCTGGAGGAGCCGCCGGCGGGCGCGGTCTTCCTGCTCATCGCCCATGCGCCGGGGCGGTTGCTGCCGACCATCCGCTCGCGCTGCCGCATGCTGCGCTTCCAGCCGCTCGACGACGAGGCCATGGCGCTCGCGCTGGCGGATGCGATGCCGGACTTGCCGGCTGCCGAACGCGCAACGCTCGGCAGGAGCGCCGAGGGATCGCCCGGCCAGGCCCTGGCGATCAGGGCGCTCGACCTGCCCGGTCTCGAGCAGGCGCTCGTCCTGATCGCCGCCGGCGACCGAAGGGCGGAGGGCGAGCGCGCTCGCCTTGCCCAGTCATTATCCCCTGTTTCCGCGCGGCCTCGCCTCGAGGCCTTCGTGGATCTGGTGCCACGGTTCATTGCCCAGCGCACGCGCGGAGCGGAGGGCCGGGCGCTTGCGCGAGGCCTTGCGGCTTACGACGAAGCGCGGCGGCTGAGCGCCGGCGCCATCACACCGCTCCAACTGGAACCCGGTGCGCTCGTCTATCGGCTGTGCGAGACGATCTCCCGCCTCAGCGCCGAAGCGTGATGAGCGCCCCTCCCTTGTGGGAGGAGGGAGGAGCGCTCGAGGCAAAGGGGCCGTGTGTGGATCAACCCCTCGCCGCGCTGGCCAGCAACGCCGTCATCTCCGTCTTGCTGACCAGCTGATTGTGATCGGTGTCGGCGCGAGCGAAGAGGTTCGCGGACCAAGTCTGTGAATCCGCGGGCGGCGTGCCGTCGGCGGACGGTTTGCGAAGCTTGCTTACCCAGGCGGAAAATTCTGCGACATTGAGATCGCCGCTCTTGTCGGCATCATAGGTGGCGAATTCCCGGTCCACGATCTCGCTTGGAGTCACCGGATTCGGAGCGGGCGCAGCCGGTGAAGGCCCGACGGCTTTCGTGTCCGGCGCGTTCTGATCGGCGAGCGCCGGCGAGCAAAGACCCGCGAACGCGATGAGGAGAAGGGACTTTCGAAAATTCACGATAAAACTCCTGACATGCAAAAACAGATCCCTGCCGGTCTTGAAGGCTGGCATCATCAAGGCCTGACTGCTTGCGATTAGAGCTAGTCTTTTCTTTATTGAGTCGGAAGTGCTTGAAAATTCGACTTAACGTGCATTCCGCTCACTCTCGCTTCGGATCGTGTTCGATTGAAGGCGGATTGAGCGGGTCGCCGAGATATTTTCTTTTGCCGTGCATCCGGACATTGGCGAGATGGCGCTCTCCGTCTCCAAATCACTTTCGTGAAAAACCGGTTCCCACTCTTCGATGCCATGCTCTAGAGAAACGCTCGCAAGCTGGCCGCGTTCTTGAGATGGTCAGTCAATCGTTCCGAGCCATAGCCAGCAGGATCTCGCAGCACGTCATGTCACGACCTTTCACCATCACGACCGCCATCTCCTATCCGAATGGCAGACCGCATATCGGTCACGCCTATGAGGCGATCGCCACCGATGCGATCGCGCGGGCGGCGCGGATGATGGGCCGCGATGTCTACTTCCAGACGGGCACCGACGAGCATGGCCTGAAAATGGCGCAGACCGCGCGCGCGCGCGGGATCACGCCGGCTGAGCTGGCCGAAGAGATGTCGTCCTATTTCAAGGAAATGGATGATACTCTTGGCATCAGCTATGATCGATTCATCCGCACGACCGAGCCCGCCCACCACTGTGCCAGCCAGGCGATCTGGCAGGCCATGGCGGATGCCGGTGATCTCTATACCGGCCGCTACGAGGGTTGGTACTCGGTGCGCGACGAGGCCTATTATGGCGCGGAAGAGATCGTCGAGGGCGAGAATGGCGAGAAGCTTTCGCCGCAAGGAACGCCCGTCGAATGGACCGTCGAGGAAAGCTGGTTCTTCAGGCTGTCCAAATATCAGGAACCGCTGCTGAAGCTCTATGCCGAGCGTCCCGAGTTCATCCAGCCGGAGAGCCGCCGCAACGAAGTGCTGCGCTTCGTCGAGGCCGGGCTGCAGGATCTCAGCGTCTCGCGCTCCACCTTCGACTGGGGCGTCAAGGTGCCGGGATCGCCGGATCATGTCATGTATGTCTGGGTCGACGCGCTGACCAACTATATCACCGGCTGCGGCTATCCCGACGATGCCGAGCGCATGGCGCGCTACTGGCCGAACGGCGGCGATATCGTCCACATCATCGGCAAGGACATCGTCCGCTTCCACGCGGTCTATTGGCCGGCCTTCCTGATGAGCGCCGGTATCCCGCTGCCCAGGACGGTATTCGGCCACGGCTTCCTGCTCAATCGCGGCACCAAGATGTCGAAGTCGCTCGGCAATGTCGTCGATCCGCTCGACTGGGCGGAGCGCTATGGCGTCGACCAGTTGCGTTACTTCCTGCTTGCCGAGGTCAATTTCGGCAATGACGGCAGCTACAGCACCGAAGCGATCGTCCAGCGCGCCAATACCGAGCTCGGCAATGCATTCGGCAACCTGGCCCAGCGGACGCTGAGCTTCATCGCCAAGAATCTCGAGGGCCGCCTTCCAGTCCGCACGGCCAATGCGGATGACGAAATCCTGCTCGACATGGTCTGTCAGGCCGCGGGCACCGACATGCCGGCCGCCTTCGAGCGCCTGGCGCCGCACGAGGCGATCCAGGCCTGGTTGCGCGCGGTCTTCGCCTGCAACCAATATATCGACGCGCAAGCGCCCTGGGCACTGCGCAAGACCGACCCGGCGCGCATGGAGGCGGTGCTGGCGACGCTTTATGTGGCGATCGGCCGGCTTGCCGTGGCCATCCAGCCGGTCATTCCGGGGAGCGCCGCGAAACTGCTCGACCATATCGGCGTGCCGGCCGACGCGCGGACCTATGAAGGATTGGCTGCGAACTGGTATGCCGAACTGCAGTCCGCCGGGTTCACGGTCGCAACGCCGACGCCGCTCTTCCCGAGGCTGGAAATGCCGGCAGAGGATAGCGAGGACGTCTGATGCTGGTCGATAGCCACTGCCATCTCAACTATAAGGGCCTCGTCGAGCATCAGGCCGAGGTGATTGAACGCGCGCGGGCCGCGGGGATCGGCACGATGCTCAACATCTCGACGCGCGAGTGGGAATGGGACGACGTGATCGGCCTGGCCGAGCGCGAGAGCGATGTCTGGGCCAGCGTCGGCATCCACCCCCATGAAGCCGACGAGCATCCGCATATCGACACGGCGAGGCTGGTGAAGGCGGCGGAGAATCCGCGCGTCATCGGCATCGGCGAGACGGGCCTCGATTATTATTACGATCATTCGGACCGCGACCGGCAGCGGTCAAGCTTCCGCGCGCATATCGCGGCGGCCCGCGAGACCGGCCTGCCGCTCATCGTGCACACACGCGATGCCGAGGAGGATACCGCCAATATCCTGACCGAGGAGATGGAGCGCGGCAGTTTCCACGGGGTGATCCACTGCTTCACCGCGAGCGCGGACTTCGCCGAAAAGGCGCTGGCGCTTGGGCTCTATATCAGCATTTCCGGCATCGTGACCTTCAGGAATGCGGCCGATCTGCAAGCGACCGCGCGCGACATTCCCGGCCGCCGGCTGCTGGTCGAGACGGATTCGCCGTTCCTCGCGCCCGTGCCGCACCGGGGCAAGCCATGCGAGCCGGCGTTCGTGGCGGATACGGCGCGGTTCCTGGCGGACCTGCGCGGCGAAAGCCTCGAGGATCTGGCGCTCCAGACCACGAACAATTTTTTCGCGCTCTTCTCGAAATGCGTTGCACCGGCGACGGCCTGACGGGATGAACCGCCGCCATGAGCCTTAGCGTCACCATATTGGGCAGCGGCACCTCATCGGGCGTGCCGCGCATCGGTGGCGATTGGGGCAAATGCGATCCTCAAGAACCGCGCAATGCCCGCACGCGGGTCTCCATCCTCGTGGAGAGCGAGACGACGCGCCTGCTGGTCGATACCTCGCCCGACATGCGCGCGCAGCTGCTTGCCGCCGGCGTGATCGACATCGACGCCGTGCTCTGGACGCACGATCATGCCGATCACACGCACGGTATCGACGACCTGCGCCAGCTCATGCATCATCGCGGCACGCCCGTGCCCGGCTACGGCCATCCGGCGACGCTGCGCCGGCTCAAGACGCGGTTCGATTATTGCTTCGACGGCCGCGAGGGCTATCGCGCGACGGTCGCGGCACGCGAGATGGGCGAGGGCGAGACCATGATCGGCGATATTGCGGTGCGCTGGGTCGCGCAGCCGCACGGGACGATCCATTCATCAGGCTTCCGCTTCGATCATGCCGGCAGATCGGCCGCTTATGCGACCGACTTCCACGTCATGACCGACGAGATGATCGCGCTTTATGCCGGCGTCGATCTGCTGGTCATCGACGCCCTGCGCGAGAAACCGCATCCCACGCATCCCAATCTTGCCATGTCTCTCGATGCGATCGCGACGATCCGCCCTGGCCGCGCGATCCTCACGCATATGGACCAGAGCATGGACTACAGGACATTGTGCGCCTCTCTTCCGCCCGGCGTCGAGCCCGGCTATGATGGTCAGGTCGTCCGGCTCTGAATATAAGGGCCGTGAACCGGGGAGGGGCGCTTTGAGCAGCGGCCAGATTGCAAGCGGGATCTATCTCGGCCTGTGGCTCGTCCTCGTGGCGAGCAGCCTCGCTTTGCGCCGCCTTCCGCGCGGCAGGATCGCATCGCTGGGCGCGGCCTGGCTGGCGATCATCCTCTCGCTCTGGGCACTGATCACCGTCGCGCAGAAATGGCTGTGATGGCGGTGTCCGGTCAGGCTGTGCGTTCTATCTGACCTTCGGTTCCGCCGGTGTTGGGATGACGCCACCGCCGCCAACCGGATCGTCGTCGAAATCCTCTTCGATGCCGCTGGTTCCGCCCGCCGACGCGCCAGAGCCGATGACGACACCGCTGCCTTCAGAGGGTGCGCGACGGCCGCGGTTATTCTTCGCCGGGTGCGTACGGATGGCCGGACCTTCATAGGGCAGGCGATCCTCATCCTGATCGCCATGGTAGATGGGTGGCGCAAAGGCGCCCGCGTCCTTGCTGTTCGACATGGCCTGTCTCGATCTGTCGGTTTCTTGAGAAACCCGCCAGCGGCGTGGACGTTCCGGCCCGTGGCCGAAACGGCGACTACACCCGGCCATGGCCTGGAAAACGGCCACTCCGGAGGCGCATGGCAGAGATGGCGAAGGGCAAAATCTTCGATGGGGATGTCGCCGCCTCAGGCCTTCGGACTCCGCTTCGGCAGGGGTTGAATCGTCATTGCGAGCGACGCAGTCGCGCGGCAATCCAGGCCGGTCTTGCCCGCCCCCTGGATTGCTTCGCCCAGCTAAAGCCGGGCTCGCAATGACGACCGGTTCGACGTCGATGGATCAGCTTCCAGCCTCGGGCTGCGATCCTAAACTGTCTTCAGGGCGTTCGCGTCGATCGGCAGGGAGCGGATGCGCTTGCCGGTCGCCGCATGGATCGCGTTGACCAGTGCCGGCACGACAGGCGGCAAAGCCGGTTCACCGAGTCCCGTGGGCGGATTGTCGGTGATCACCCATTCAATTTCGATCTCCGGAGACATCGGCATGCGCGGCAACGGATAATCCTGGAAGTTGGTCTGCTCGATCATGCCATCCTTGAGCGTGATCGCCAGCGCCAGCGCCTGGCCGATGCCGTCGATCACCGAGCCTTGAACCTGGTTGAGCGCGCCGGTGGGATTGATGATTGTGCTGCCGACATCGCCCGCGACCCACACCTTGTGCGGCGTGACGACGCCCTCGGGCGAGACGCTGACCTCGACGACTTCGGCGAAATAGCCCTGATGGCTGAAATAGAAACCGAGACCCTTGCCGCGGCCGGCAGTGGAAGGTCCGGGCCAGCCGGACATGGCGACGGCCTTCTCGATCACGCTGCGTGCACGGCCGCTGTTGAACCCGGATCGCCGGCCCCCGGAGCCCTGCGTACCCCCGGGCGGCCTGGTGTCGCCGAGGATCTGGTACATGAGGGCCGCGAGATCGGTCCCGCCCGCAGCCGCCACTTCGTCGAGGAAGCACTGGTTCACATAAGCGAGCGCATTGGACGAAGGGGCGCGCAGCGGGCCGGTCGGCACCATCGTCTCGATCATCGACTGGCCGATCCGGAAATTGGGCACGAGCCCTTGCGGGAATTCGCTCCCGTTCATGCCGGCTGCCTGCGCCACCCGGCCGTTGCGGCTGAAGGTGACGATGTGATTGTCATAGGCGACCAGCTTGCCGTTGGCATCCAGTCCCGCGCTCAGGCGATGCCAGCCCGCGGGTCGGAAGAAGTCGCTGCGGACATCGTCCTCGCGGCTCCAGATGAGCTGGATCGGCACGTCCGGCAGTTGCCTGGCGATCGCAGCGGCCTGCACCATGAAGTCGTTCATCAGCCGCCGGCCGAAACCGCCGCCCATGCGCGTCATGTGCAAGGTGATCTTGTCGGCGGGAATGCCGAGCGTCGTCGCGACGCCGTTCAGGCCATTGCCCGGCAGCTGCGTCGGCGCCCATATTTCCATCGTGCCCTCGGAGCGGTAGATCGCCGTGCAATTCTGCGGCTCCATCGGCACATGCGCGATGAAGGGGTAGAAATAGTCCGCGGTCAGGGATTTTGCGGCTGAGGCCACGGCGCCGGGTGCGTCGCCGTCGGCCTTGACGACCTCCTCCGGACCCTTGTCGAGCATGGCCTTGGCGCTGGCGGTGTAGCCGGCGCTCGCATGATTGGCCCAGTCGCCGGTGTTCCAGTTGGCGCGCAGCTTCTCGCGCGCCTTGTTCATCAGCCACCAGTTGGTGCCGACGATGGCGATGCCATCGATGAGGCCGACCGGATCTTCGCCGCCCTTGACCGTGAAGGCATGTTTGACGCCGGGTTGCTTGAGCACCTCTGTGACATCGGCCGAGACGAGCCGGGCGCCATGGACCGGGGCGCGCTCATAAACGGCGTAGAGCATGCCGGGCAGCTTGGTATCGATGCCGAAGATCGGCTCGCCGCGCACGATCCTGGGGCTGTCGACGCCGCCCTTGGCCTTGCCGATGATGTGAAACTGGCTCGGATCCTTGAGCTTCACCGAGGCGACGGGCGGCGGCGTGAGCTTGGCGGCGGCATCGGCGAGCTTGCCGTAGCTGATGCTGCGCCCGCTCGCCGGATCGATGACCTTGCCGGCGGAGGTCTTGAGGCCATCTGCCGGGACCTGCCAGAGGTCGGCCGCGGCCTGCACTAGCATAAGGCGCGCCGCCGCACCGGTCTGTCGCATCGGCAGCCAGTTGGTCGGCGTGGACGTGCTGCCGCCGGCGACCTGGTTGCCATAGAGCCTGGCATTGGCGTCGGCCTGCCGCGTGTCGACCTGGTCCCAGGATACGTCCAGTTCCTCGGCGATCAGCATCGGCAGCATCGTCTTGATGCCCTGGCCGCATTCCGGGTTCTTGTTGACGATGGTGACGCGGTCGTCGGAGCCGATGCTCACAAAGGCGTTGAGCAGCCGGGGCGCCGCAGCCGGTGCGGCGCCGGTCGTGGCCGCGTCGAGCGGGATGGCGGCGCTGAGCGCCATGCCGCCGCCGGCGAGGGCGGAGACGCGGAGAACCGTGCGGCGATCGAGGGCTGCCTCAAGCATGGCTCTTCTCCCTGCCGGTTTCGGCAACCGCTTCGAGGATCGCGACCTTGATCCGCGTGTAGCAGGCGCAGCGGCAGATATTGCCGGCCATCGCCTGCTCGACCTCGTCATGCGTGGGATTGGGCGTCGTCTTGAGCAGCGCGCTCGCGGACATCAGCTGGCCGGCCTGGCAATAGCCGCATTGCATCACATCCTTGTCGAGCCAGGCCTTCTGCAGTCTGGCGCCGATGGGTGTACTGCCCAGGCCCTCGATGGTCGTGATCGAGGCCTTGCCGACCGATGCGACCGGGGTCTGGCAGGACCGTCGTGCCTCGCCGTCGAGATGGACGGTGCAGGCGCCGCACATGCCGACGCCACAGCCGAATTTGGTGCCGACCATGCCGAGCTCGTTGCGGAGCACCCAGAGCAAAGGCATGTCGCCGGGTACGTCGACGTCGCGAGTCTTGCCGTTGATGCGAAAGCGATAGGCCACGTCCGTCTCCCCTGGCAGAAAGCGGATCATTGCCGCTCGAATGATTGGTGCCTCAATTCGTTCGAAAAGACAACGGGCCGTCGCGCCGGCACATCCGATCTAGTCAATGAACAGAGGCGATCGGGCGATTTCCGGTCCGGATGCGAACCGGTGCTCTAACGCCGTCTAAACAAGATCATAGCGAGTTTCGCCGCCCACGTGTTCGCCACTTGGCAAGAGGGGACATTCGCGGCAGAGTGATGGACAAATACAAC
>JAGIAZ010000037.1 GCA_017744605.1 Sphingobium sp.
TAGATGTAGAGCGGACGCGCGCCCGGATAGCTGCCGCTGGCAACCGTATCATAGGTCGCGGCGATGCCGTTCAGCGGCACATCCTTGAGCGTGTCGCGATTGGCGTCGAGATAGGAGAAGCCGAAGATGCCGAGCGCGTCGGGATTGGCGACGAGCTTCTGCACGATGAGATTGTCGTTCTCGCCGGCGTCGACATAGGCGCCGTCCTCGCGGATCTGCGTGCAGACCTGCTTGTGCTTGGCTTCGTCGCTCTTCTTGAGCGCCTTCATCGCCGCATCGCTCTCGCAGCCGACCGTCAGGATGAGCTCGGCGAGCGAATCGCGCGTGCCGGAGGTCGAGGGCGGACCGAAGACGCTGATCGGCGTGGCGGGGAGCGACGCATCGACGTCCTTCCAGGTCTTCGCCTTGTTCGGGCCCTTGCCATAAGGGTTGGCGGCAAGCGCCTCGTAGATCAGCTTGGGCGTGAGCTTGAAGCCCGGACCCTTGATCGATTCGGCGAAGGCCAGCCCATCGACGCCGATCTGGATCTCGGCGATGTCGGTGACACCATTGGCCTTGCACTGCTCGAACTCGCTCTTCTTCATGCGGCGCGAGGCATCCTCGATGTCGGGGTGCTGGGCGCCGACGCCGGCACAGAACAGCTTCATGCCCGCGCCCGTGCCGGTCGACTCGATGATCGGCGACTTCATGCCGGGGTTGCCCTGCACGAACAGTTCGGCAACGGCCGTGGCGAACGGGAAGACGGTCGAGGAGCCGACGGCGCGAATCTGGTCGCGCGCGGCCGAGCCGCCGCCGGAAGAAGCCTGATTCTGGCAGCCGGCCAGCATCAGCGCCGATGCTGCCATGAGCGCGTAGCGCATGTAATTTTCTCCTGTTGGCGACGTTTGAGTGCACGCTGTGGGATCAGCCTTACGGTCCCACCATCGCGCCAATGTGACAATTGCATTGCAGTTTTGTGACGGTCGCCCAGGCCGGTTCAGGCGCCGTCGGCGCCGGCTTGGTCGGGCCTGCGCGTTGTGCCCACGAAAACAGGGAGTTCGACGCGGACCGTGGTGCCCTGTCCCAGCTTGCTGTCGAGATGAAGCAGGCCGCGATGACGCTGGACGATATGCTTCACAATGGCGAGTCCGAGGCCGGTTCCGCCCATGGCGCGGCTCCGACTCGAGTCGACCCGGTAGAAGCGCTCGGTGAGGCGCGGCAGATGTTCGGGCGCGATGCCGTCGCCATGATCGCTGACCGAAAGCTCCACCATGTCGTGGGGGAGCAGGCGGGCGGCAACGCCGATCTCCGTGCCAGGGGCGCCATATTTCAGCGCGTTGCTGATGAGGTTGTGGAGGATCTGCGAAAGCTGCGCGCGGTCGCCGCACAGTGGCGGCAGGTCGGGATCGATCGCGACCACGATATCGTGCGCATGCTTGTTCTGGCTCTGCCGAAACACCTGCACCACTTCGTCGGCGAGCGGCTTGATTGCGACCGGCTGGTTGGGCAGGTGATATTTCTCCGCCTCGATGCGCGAGAGCGACATGAGATCGTCGACCAGCCGCTGCATGCGACGCGCTTCGCCGTCCATGATGCCGAGGAAGCGTTCGCGCGTCGCGGCGTCCGAGCCCGCCACCGGATCGCGCAGAGTCTCGATGAAGCCGAGAATGCCGGCCAGCGGCGTGCGCAACTCGTGGCTCGCATTGGCAACGAAATCGACGCGCATCTTTTCCGCCGCCTGCCTCCCGCTCCGGTCGGTCAACAAGAGGAGCAGCCGCTGCCGGGACAGCGGATGGACTGTCAGTTCCCAGAGCTGTTCGGGTGCGCCGAGGCCAGCAATGTCGACGCGCTCGGCGCCCGGTCCGGCCAGTGCGCGCTTCAGCAGGTCGATGGCCGCGGGATGGCGCAGGGCGAGGCGGATGTCCTCGCCCTTTATGTGCGCGCCGAGCAGGGCGAGCGAGGCGGCGTTGCACTGTTCCACCCGACCGCGATGCACGACGAGCAGCGGCTCGGGCATGGCTTCGATCAGCAGGGCCAGCTCCTCGTCGGCGCCGACATCCGGATCGGCAGGCGCTGCGGGTTCGGCAGGCGATGGGCTTGCATGGATGGTGCCGCGCTCGACGGCGTCGTAGAGCATCGCGAGCGCGACCAGGCCGGCGAGCGCGCTTGCGGCGGTCGCTTCCACGCTTGCTGTGAGGGCGAAGACGGCAGCCGTGCCGGACAGCACGGCCGCCAGCACAATCCATACCGTCCTGTCGAACCAGAGCCGCATAGCAGACCGCGTTATGCGATTTCACCTGAGTCGGCGATGGCCAATACTCCGGCCCCGGCGATCGAAATTGCGGGCATCAGCGCGGCCAGTTTTCGAGCAGGCCGACGAGCCCGTCAAAATGCGCCAGCGTGGCGTCGGCGCCCAGGCTGTCGGCATCGTCGACGAAGCCGAAGCGCACGGCGACGCTGGCGACTCCGGCGGCCTTGGCCGCGACGATGTCGTTGGAGGTGTCGCCCAGGAACACGGTACGCCCGCTGCCCGCACGCTCAACCATCGCCAGGATGGGAGCCGACTGGGGCTTGAGAATGCCGGGGCCGAGCGTGTCGCCGCCGACGACCGCGTCGAACAGCGGAAGCAGGCCCAGCATCTCGAGCAGCGGCAGGGTGAAACGCTCGGACTTGTTGGTGCAGATGGCGAGGCGGACGCCCCGCGTCTTGAGGGTGTTCAAGGCCGCGACCGCGCCCGGATAAGGTGTCGTGTGGACGCAGACATTCGCCGAATAATAGTCGGTGAACAGCGGCATGGCCGCCTGCATCGCGTCTTCCGAATAGGCATTGTCGGCCTTGAGCGCCCGCTCCATCAGCACGCGCACGCCGTTGCCGACGAAGCGCTTGATATTGTCGAGCGTGTGCAGCGGCAGGCCCATCTCGCCGAGCGCGTGATTGACCGCATTGGCGAGGTCCTGCGCGCTGTCGACCAGCGTGCCGTCAAGATCGAAGCCGACAATGTCGAAGGGTATATCCGTCATGGCCGGCCTCATGCCTTCTGGCCAGTGGCGCGATCAAGCTAAACATGGCAATTGGCCTTCCACATTCGGACCCACTCGGAGCAGGAAGCCCGCCTTGAATACATCGCCTCTCGCCGTGATCGTCCTCGCAGCCGGCCAGGGGACGCGCATGAAGTCCGATCTGCACAAGGTGCTGCATCCGATCGCGGGGCGGCCGATGCTGCTGCATCTTCTCGCCGCGGCGAAGGCGCTCGATCCGGTGAAGCAGGTCGTCGTGGTCGGGGCAGGGCGCGAGCAGGTGGAAAAGGCCGTGACGGGTCTCGGCGTCGACATCGCCGTTCAGACCGAGCAGCATGGCACCGGTCATGCCGTCCGCCAGGCGGAGGCCGCGCTCGAGGGCTTCGAGGGCGACGTCATCATTCTCTATGGCGACGTGCCGCTGGTGCGCGCCGAGACCATGCAAGCCATGGTGGATCGGCTGCACGGAGCGGAAGAGCCGGCTTGCGTCGTGCTCGGCTTCCGGCCCGCAGATCCTGCAGCCTATGGCCGCATCCTCGCCGGCCCGGACGGCGTCATCGCGCGCATGGTCGAATATAAGGATGCCAGCGCGGAAGAGCGGGCCGTTAACCTCTGTAACAGCGGCCTGATGGCCGTCCGTTCGCGCGACCTGTTCCAGCTGCTCGCCCGCGTCCGCAACGACAACGCCGCGGGGGAATATTATCTGCCCGACATCGTCATGCTTGCCGCAGCCTATGGCCGCAACAGCGTCGTTGTCGAGGTGGAGGCGCAGGAAGTCGCCGGGGTGAACAGCCGTGTCGAACTCGCTGCGGTGGAGGCCGGCTGGCAGGCGGCGCGGCGCATCGAGGCGATGAAGGCGGGCGTCACGCTGCTCGCGCCCGAGACGGTCTTCTTCTCCTACGACACGCAACTGGGCCGGGACGTCGTGGTCGAGCAGAATGTCGTCTTCGGGCCCGGCGTGCGGGTCGCGGACGGTGCCGTGATCCACGCCTTCTCGCATCTGGAAGGCGCCATAGTTGGTGCCGGCGCGACCGTCGGCCCCTTTGCGCGGCTGCGTCCGGGCGCCAGCTTGGGCGATAAGGCCAAGGTCGGCAATTTCGTCGAGATCAAGGCCGCGGCGTTGGGCAGGGGCGCCAAGGTCAGCCATCTCAGCTATATCGGCGATGCGACGGTTGGTGCCGAGGCCAATATCGGCGCGGGCACGATCACCTGCAATTATGACGGCTTCCTCAAATATAAAACGGAGATCGGCGCGGGCGCTTTCATCGGCTCGAACAGCGCCCTGGTGGCGCCGGTCAGCATCGGCGACGGCGCGATCGTCGGGGCCGGCAGCGTCGTGACTCGCGACGTCAGCGGCGATTCGCTCGTGCTGGTTCGTCCCTCCCAGGAGGAAAAGCCGGGCTGGGCCGCGCGCTTCCGGGCGAAAATGGCGGCCAGGAAGGCCGAACGCAAAGGCTGACCGTCCGGACGCTGCGGCAACGGTTCGTCGCAGGCGTCGAATCTTTCCAATACGAATCCCTGCGCACTGCCATAGATGCTGCCAGGTCAGGGGGGCCCGTTCCAAACGGGACCGCTGACCGGACAGCCGATAGCTGGCGGCCGCTGGGCGTGGGAGCAGTGGTTGTCCATTTTCAAAGTCGGCGCGGGCTTCGTAGGGAGCCTCGAGCCGCCGGTGTGTTGCCGTGGGGGCAGCGCACTGCCGACTTGCTCATGCCCGTCGAGGAGCCCTACTCCCGGCATGTGGCGGAGAAGTTGTGGGAGGGAATGGAGGTGGCCGGGTGCCATCTCCATTCTTTCCGTTCCCATCGCCGTTCAGCCTCGATGCAGCCATGGTCGTGCAAGCCTTTGCAGCCGCACAGTTGCATTCTTCGCAAACCGGCTTGCATCGATATCATGATATGATATCAGCATATCATGCGAGTCCTCGCCGACCTTCCCGATGACGATATCGCCTGGTTGGACGCCCGTGCGGCCGAATTGGGCACGTCGCGCGCGCAGCTGCTGCGCGAGGCAGTTGCGGCCTTTCGCGCCGATGCGAAGGGCGACGATCTGGACGCTTTCTTCGGCATCTGGGCCGAACGCGCGAAGCACCGCTCATGAGCGAGGCGTTGTTCGATACCGGCATATTGCTCGATGCGCTGCGGGGACATGGCCCGGCCCAGGCCGAGCTCGAATCCTGCAAGCGCCGCTATCTCAGCCGTGTCAGCTGGATCGAGATCATGGCCGAGGCGCTGCCGGATGACGGCGACCGCATCGAGCGCTTCCTGCGCCATTTCAATATCGTGGAAATATCCGACGAGATCGCCGGCCGCGCCGCCATGCTGATGAGCCAGCGCCGGGCATTCCCCTTGCCGAGCGCGATCATTCTTGCCACGGCCCAGCTTTCGGGCCGTATTCTCGTGACGCGGAACGCGTCGGTCTTCCCGGCGAACATGCTGGGCGTGCGCAGCGTTTCCTACAAACTTCAAACAGCAGAAGGCTAAGTCCATGTGCGGAATCATCGGTATCGTGAGTGGCGAAGCGGTTGCGGACAGGCTGCTCGACGGCCTCAAGCGGCTCGAATATCGCGGCTATGATTCGGCCGGCATCGCGACGGTGGTCGACGGCCGGATCGAGCGCCGCCGCGCCGAGGGCAAGCTCGCCAATCTCGCGCGCGAGCTCACCGCCTCGCCGCTGCCCGGAAACACCGGCATCGCGCATACCCGCTGGGCGACGCACGGTGCGCCGACCACCAGCAATGCCCATCCTCACGCGACGAACGAAGTGGCGGTGGTCCACAATGGCATCATCGAGAACTTCAAGCCGCTGCGTGAGGAGTTGCAGGCGCGCGGGCGCGTGTTCACCAGCGAAACCGATACCGAGGTCGTCGCGCATCTGGTGAGCGAACAGGTCGAGGCCGGCAAGAGTCCGCAGGAGGCCGTCGCCGCCGTCTTGCCGCGCCTGCACGGCGCCTTTGCGCTCGCCATGCTGTTCCGCCAGCATCCCGAGCTTCTGATCGGCGCGCGCCTCGGTTCGCCGCTCGTCGTCGGCTATGGCGCCAAAGAATCTGGGGGCGAGACCTATCTCGGCTCGGATGCCTTGGCGCTCGCGCCGCTGACGCAGCAGATCGCCTATCTCGAGGAGGGCGACTGGGTCGTCATCGATCGCGACGGCGCGAAGATCTTCGACCAGCAGGACAAGCCCGTCGAGCGGCCGGTGACGGTCTCCGGCGTCTCCGGCGCGATGATCGACAAGGGCAATCACCGCCACTTCATGCAGAAGGAAATCTACGAGCAGCCGGTCGTGGTGGCGCAGACGCTGCGCGCCTATCTGCGCCGGCTGGAGGACCAGGTCTCGCTGCCGGTGCCGGATTTCGACCTCGCCTCGATCAGCCGTGTCACGATCGTCGCCTGCGGCACCAGCTACTATGCCGGCATGGTCGCCAAATATTGGTTCGAGCAATTCGCCCGCGTGCCGGTCGACATCGATGTGGCGAGCGAGTTTCGGTATCGCGAGCCGGTGATGGAGCCGGGCGGGCTGGCGCTGGTCATCAGCCAGTCGGGCGAGACGGCGGACACGCTCGCGGCCCTGCGTCACGCCAAGTCCGAAGGGCAGAAGATCGCCGCTGTCGTCAATGTGCCGACCAGCACCATGGCGCGCGAGGCGGATCTGCTGCTGCCGACCAATGCCGGGCCGGAGATCGGCGTCGCCTCGACCAAGGCGTTCACCTGCCAGCTCGCCGTGCTCGCCGCACTTGCCGCCAATCTGGCGCGTGCCAAGGGGCGGCTGTCGCCGGCGGACGAGAAGGAGATCGTCCGCCATCTCGCCGAGGCGCCGGCCGCGATCAACGCTGCGCTTGCCTATGACGAGTCCGTGCAGGCGATCGCGCCGCTCATCGCGCCGGCCCGCGACGTGCTCTATCTCGGACGCGGCACGGCCTATCCGCTGGCCTTGGAAGGCGCGCTGAAGCTTAAGGAAATCAGCTATATCCACGCCGAGGGCTATGCCGCGGGCGAGATGAAGCATGGGCCCATCGCGCTCATCGACGAAGCCGTGCCGGTCATCGTGATCGCCCCGTCGGGGCCGCTGTTCGACAAGACCGTCTCCAATATGCAAGAGGTCCAGGCCCGCGGTGGCAAGGTCGTGCTCATCTCCGACTATGACGGCGTCGAGGCGGCGGGCGAGGGCTGCATGGCGACCTTGGTCATGCCCAAGGTGCACCCGCTGATCGCACCGCTCGTCTATGCCGTGCCGATCCAGCTGCTCGCCTATCATGTCGCCGTCCTCAAGGGCACGGACGTCGACCAGCCGCGCAATCTCGCCAAATCGGTTACTGTTGAGTAGAAGAAATCGCCAAATCGGGGCGAATGTGGACCTAAAATAAAGTCCGCTCAAAAAACAAAGTCGACTCAAAAAATACAAAGTTCACCCTTTAAGAGCCGGATTTCCAATACGGGAATTTCGAGCCCGGCTGCGCATCCGCTTTGTCGGACGTTCTGGACTGTCCGCTGATGGCATCCAGAAGCGGCAAGCCGCTTTTCGCTCGAATCGCCGGTCGATGTCGGCAGTCGGACATTCCTGCTGGAGTGCTTCCAGTAAAACGGGTCGACCGCCGCCGCTTGCCCACGGGGATGCAGAACCAAATCAGTCAACACACGTAAGCAAAAACAGGACGAAGCTTAGAACAACAAAGTCTATTATTTTAATAGATAAATTCGGTAATCCCCTCGCGGTCGGGAATAGGTGCGATCCGTGGGGTATCGATGAAGTTGCAGCAGCTGAGATACGTGGCCGCTGCGGCACATCACGATCTCAATCTTACAGCTGTCGCCAATCAGCTGTTCATATCGCAATCGGGCATCAGTCGACAGATCCGCGAGCTTGAGGCGGAACTAGGCATCGATATATTCGTGCGGCGCGGCAGGCGCCTTGTCGGTCTAACCGAGGCAGGTGCCCAGGCGACGGAGGTGATCGCAGCGATTCTTAGGGAGGCCGACAATTTGAAGCGGCTTTCCTCGCAATTCTTCGCGACCGACAGAGGCTATCTAACCATTGCTGCAACGCACAATCAGGCCTCTTACGTGCTGCCGTCCGTATTATTGCGCTTTGCGCGCGAGTTTCCTCACGTAGCCGTCGAGTTGCGCCAGGGCACACCCCGTCAGGTTGCCGACATGCTGCTAAAGCGGGAAGCCGATTTCGGTCTCGCAACCGAAGCGGTCAGTGACACGACCGGTCTGTTGGCGGTGCCTTGCTTCGATTGGCATCACGTCGCGATCGTACCGGAGGCTCATGCGCTCACTCGACTTGCTTCTCCCTCGCTCGCGGACATCGCGGACTTTCCGATCGTCACTTACAACAGCGACTTTTCCGGTGGCCGCGCAGTGGCCCAGACGTTTACGGACAGAGGTTTCGATTTCGATCTCCGCCTGACCGCCATGGATGCCGAGTTCATCAAGACATATGTGCGCCTCGGCATGGGTGTCGGCATCGTCGCCGAGATGGCGATGATCAATGGAGACCAGACTGGGCTGGTGACGCTGCCGGGGTCGCACCGGCTGTTTCCACGGATGAGGAGCAAGGTCGCCCTACTGAAGGGCTCCCTTTTGCATAATTATGCTTATGATCTGATCGCGATGCTGGCGCCTCGGGTGCCGCGCGCGGTGCTGACAGCCACAAGATCTTTTCGTCAATTGGAAGACCCGTCTTCTTTTTCGGAGCGCACCGATCTGCATATCGGCGGGCCAGATTTCACGATCGCCGCTTCCAGGCATGACGTTCCATGAACCATCGGCCACGCTGGCGGACGCGGTTCGAAACCGAGGAGTCCCAATGAAACACCGCACGCCGATCCTTCTTGGATCTTTGGCCATACTGGTTGTCGTCGCCGGCTTCGCGGCGCGGCCATTGCTTCGCCCTGCGGCCGCCCGCTCGCAACTGCCGCTCGATGAGTTCATGGGTCATGTCCTCCAACGCAATGCCGAGCAGCTCTGGGCGTGGAGCGCGGAGGAAATCGATGCGAACGGCACCCATTCAAGCCGGCCGGTCACGGAAAAGGATTGGGAAGACGCGGAGAGCGACTCCCTCAGCCTGAGGGAGCTGACCTATGCATTGGAGGGCTCTGCGGTCGTGCAGCAGAGTGACCCGGAATGGCGGCTGCATATCGCCCGCCTGCGCGCTGCTGCCAATGCCAGTGCCCAGGCCGCCAAGAAGCAGGACTATGCCGCCCTGCAGAAGGCCTCGAACGCGGTCAACGCCGCCTGCGTGGCATGCCACTGGCGCTTTGCTCCGGCGCTTGAAGTCGTGCCGAAATACCCCGGACAATGACGGCGAGCAGCCACGAAGGCACGGTGCCACCGTGCGCGCGGCTTAACGACGTTGGTCATAAGCTTGTGCGGATTCGTTCGTTCCTGTCGTTCGCGCGCCGCCTTATCGCGAGTTGAATTTAGCCATTCGCACTCACTCGGCCGACCTGGCCTCTCGCCCCTCACCGACTGTCAGGACCCCATCGCAATGTTGTCGAACTGGATGGCGTATCTCCAATATCAGATGGGTTCCCAGCTCGACGCATCCGGCAAGCTGGACGGCTATTCTTCCTGGAGCGCGCAACTGCTCGGGTCTGTTCATTGGTGGATGTGGCTCGAAGCCACCCATGTGGTGACGCTGACGGTGTTTGCGGGCAGCATCCTGTTCGTCGATCTGCGGCTGTTGGGGCTCGTGCTGCCCGGCACGCCGATCTCGCGCATAAACCGGAGTCTGCTGCCGCTGACGGTCGGCGGCTTTGCTGTGCTGGTGATCACCGGAACGCTGGTCTTTTTCGGCAAGCCGTTCGAATATTATCACAATTTCGCTTTCCGCCTGAAACTGCTGTTTTTGCTGTTCGCTGCGGTCAACATCTTCATCTTTCATGCCCGCGTGCAGGCCAGTCAGGCAGCGTGGGACGATGTACCTCGCCCGCCCACAACAGTGCGCTTGGCCGCTGCGCTTTCGCTGCTATCCTGGGTACTGGTGATCGGCGCAGGCCGGGGCATGGCGTACGAGCGTTTCACCTGTGCCAAAGCTGAATCTTTCGTTGCGGCAATAGCCGATTGCGATGGCCAGAAGGCGACGTTGGCGGCGATCGCAAAGGACGTGTCGCTATGAGCGCCCCGAAGGTCGTCACATTCGCCAATTCCGTGCCTGGCGCCCAAAACTTGGCCGACAGCATCCTGCACAATCCGAGCCTTCAAGAGCTGAACAAGACGCTGTGGCTCTTCTCGCTCGTGGAAATCTCCCACCTGCTGTTCCTGGTTTTGGTGGGCGGCGCGACATTGGTGCTGGCGCTGCGCACGCTGGGCGTCACGCTGGGTGATGTCGCGATTGCGCAAGTCGAGAGCCTCACGCGACCGTGGCTGCGCGTCGGTACACTTGGGGGCGTTTCGAGCGGCATCTTCTTGTCGATCGCAACCGCGCTTACCTTGGTTGGCAACGGATCCTTCTTCGTCAAGATTCTGGCGCTCGGAGCGGCGGTGCTATTCGGTTTTGCCTTGGGCGGCCGATTGCGCGGCGGCAGTCGCGCGTTTCAAATCGCGCTCGCTACGATCGGCGTCGCACTGCTGGGAGAAGGCATCTGGCTGTTTGCGAGTACAAGAATTCTTGCTGCAGGCGCCACGCTGCTCGGCATCGTGTCCGCAATATTTCTGGCGCTGGTCTTCGTTGCGAAACGCCGGACCTCCGCGGTCCAAAGCGCCGATCCGTTTGCGCAGCTTCTGGCAATCGGGACGGTTGTCGCCTGGCTGACGGTTGCCCTCGGTGGGCGATGGATCGGCTTTAGCTAAGTAAAGAAATTCCGATACATTGGTGAGTGCAGGGCGAAATCTGTGCGCTTCCTTTTTTGTACAATCTGCCCCCTTTCGAAGAAAACCTCATAAGTAATTCCGAAATAATCGGTTTGGTTTACAAAAATTAGTTCTATCTCACCCTGGAGAGTCCGAGCAGACCACAGGGGGAATATGAGCGAGACTACGATCAACGCGAGAACAGTTGCCTTTGGTTTTCATCGCGCGCCGCTCTTATTGGTTCGGCCGTACCGATGGCAACGCACGGCGACAGCGCGTTGCGCAGATTCCTGCCCAACCCGGCCAGCCGCTTCCTTCGAATTCCGGTGCTCTCCCGTCGCCGGTGCGGCGCCTATCTGGCGCGGGAACGCCGTCTCCATAGCTTTTCAATGAAATCAAAAATCTAGGGCTGAAATTTCAACAAGTCAGGGTGGTTAGCGTCATGAAAAAGTCTATTGCCAAAACCGCGACGGCGATCGTCGCCACCGCATTGGGGCTGGTTGCGTCGCCTTCACAGGCCCACCACGCCTTTGCCGCCGAATTCGACGCGGCGAAGCCCGTCAAGGTGACAGGGACGGTCACCAAGCTGCGTTTCGTCAATCCGCATAGCTGGATCTTCATCGACGTGAAGAACGCCGATGGCACCGTCACCAACTGGGGCTTCGAGTTCGGCACGCCGGCCAGCCTGGATAACGCCGGGCTCACCAAGCAGGACTTTCGTCCCGGCGTCGTCATCACGCTCGCCGGCTTCAGGTCAAAGAATGGCGGTCCATTCGGGCATGCCACCAAGACGACGCTGGCTGACGGTCGCTCCATCGGCACCGGCAGCGCTCCCGACGAGCCCGTGATCAAGGCGAACTGACCCATGGCGAATTTTACAAAAAAGAGCGTGGCAGTGACCGCGCTGGCCGCGATCCTTGTCGCGAGCGCGATGTCGCCTGGCATCGCCAAAGCACCCGCGACATCCAAGGCCGCTCGTGCGGACGGCATCCCCCGCGCGCGTGATGGCCATCCCGATTTCTCGGGCATCTGGCAGACCCTGAGCGAAGCCGACTATGATTTGGAACCGCATGCCGGCCGGCGCGACGCGCCTCCCAGCCCGGGCGTGATCGAGGGCGGGCGCATCCCTTATTTGCCAGCCGCGCTGGCGAGGCGTCAGGCCAATTTCGAGCGGCGGACGACGGACGACCCGCGTCTGCGTTGCTTTGCCCTGAGCGTGCCGCGCGGAGTCTATTACCAGGCACCGTTCGAGATTTTGCAGCGCCCGTCCAGCCTGACACTGGTGCATCAGTTCGGTAATCAGGTTCGAGACATCCATACGGACGGCTCGCTGCATCCCGACGATCCCGATCCGCAGCTGTGGCTCGGCGATTCTCGCGGGCATTGGGAGGGCGATACGCTGGTCGTCGATATCATCGGCTTCAACGAGGACACCTGGCTCGACCGCGCCGGCAATTATCACAGCGACAAGCTGCATGTGGTCGAGCGCTGGAAGTTCCGCGACGCCAACACCATCCTCTATTCCGCCACGCTCGACGATCCCAAGGTCTACAGCAGGCCCTGGACGATCAATATCCAGCTCAATCGGCGCGAGCCGGGCTTGAAGCTCATTGAGGACTACTGCTTCACGCTCGAATATGCCGACCACTATCCGCACAGGGATGGCCAACAATGAAGACCTTCACTTGGACTGCGCCGCTGGGCGGGCTCGCGCTCGTCCTTGCCTCACCGATATTCGCTCAGGGCGCTCAGCCAACGCAAAATGGACAGCGCGGCAACGGTGCCCAGGACGCCAGCGGTCAAACGCCGCGCCCGGGTGGTGGGCTTCCGCGCGAGACTAGCTTCCCTGCTATCGCATCGGGCGCCTGGACCGGTCCGCGCACGGCCGACGGCCAGCCGGATGTGACTGGATTCTGGTCGAACACGATCGGAAATCATCAGAACTTCACGGACCCACAAGGCGGTAAATTGCGTCCCGATCGTCCGCACGCACCCAGCCGCGTAACCGATCCAGCCGATGGTGAGATCCCCTATCTGCCCGCAGCCCGCGCGCTCCAGCAGGATTTTGCCAAGCATGCCGACAATCCCGTACAGGAAAGCTACATCGAGCCGCTGGTCAGATGCGCTCCTGCCGGCGTGCCGAAGACGTTTACCTGGCACGGCTTCGAGATCCGCCAATATTCCGGCAAGGTGTTCTTGTGGTTCAATTCGGGCTGGCGTCTCATCCATCTCGATGGTTCGCCCCATCTCGATCCATCGATCAAGCTTTGGCAGGGAGACTCCCGCGGGCATTGGGAAGGCAACACGCTGGTCGTCGATACGACCAACAACAACGGCAAGGCACTGTTTGATCGCAATGGCAATTTCATGAGCGAAAACGCCACGGTCGCCGAACGCTTCGTCTTTCAGCCGGACGGTAAGCGCTTCAATTATGTAGTCACGATCACGGACCCGACGGTCTATTCCCGTCCTTGGACCGCGACCATTCCGGTGCGACGCTACACCACCACCGATAGGCCTGACGGTTGGAACTACGAGGTGTCGGTGGCGAACCGCCCTGGAGCACCGGTCTCGGTCGAATGGATCGAGCGCACCTGCGTCGAGAACAATGCTGGCTTCGGCGGTGGTGCGGTGGGCGTCCCAGCCCATGCTGTGGTGATCGCTCGCTAGTTCGGTCGAGGCGAAGACGCCCCTTTTTACCGCCTGGCTGGCGGCCGGCCCCATGCGGGGAGGCCGCAGCCGGACTTCCAAAATCAGGGTGACCGTCAGGCACCCAACATGGCCTGAAATCTTCGTCGCGACCGACTGGTCCGCGGGGTGAGGAGCCGTGTGCTTCAGAAGGATCACTGTCATGAATATCGCAACCCATGCGCCCTCCCCGCGCTTTCGCGCCGCAAGGAGCGCTCTCTACGTCGGCGTTGCCTTGGCGATCGCAACAACCTCTTCGCCGTCATTTGCCCAAGGAAACGGCGATGCGCAGGCTGTTGACCTGCGGGGCGAGAATCTTGCCCTCAAGAATGAAAACGAGCTGCTGCGAAGGCGTCTGGCGGCTCTCGGTGGAGGCCAGTTGGCGGATGCATCCCTGCCGCCATCGCGTACCGCTTCACCTTCTGCGATACCGCAGCCGTTCCTGGCTGCGGATGCCAATGACGGCGGAGGCGAGCGCGCCGCAGCCAGCGGTTCAGGACCTGACATTATCGTTACGGGGAATGGGCAAAACGGCCCGGCTGCAGATCTGGACGCGCTCAAGGACGTGCCCAAATCCATTGCCGTCATCACGCCGGCCGAACTGAAAATCTTCGATCAGGTCAGTCTTCCGGATGCATTGAGCCGGCTCGGCAACGTTCGTTGGAACGACGGCAATGCGCGCACCGGCAGCTTCTCGTTGCGCGGTTTGACGGCCAGTGCCGGCAGCGACACAATTGACCCCTCGGTCGGTCTGGTGATCGACGGCGTCCCGTATGCGTCGCTCTCCCTGGGCGATAATATAAACCTGGTCGACATCGAGCAGATCAACGTGACGAAAGGACCTCAAGGTACGACGGGTGCGCGTCAAACGAGCGTAGGGCAGATCAACGTCGTCAATCGACACCCGAGCTTCACCCCCGACGCCAGTGCTTCATTGACCGTCGGTCAAAACAGCGCGCTGCGTGCGGAGTTCGAAGGCGGCGGGCCGATCATCGAGGACCTGTTAGCCTTCCGCATCACCGCCATGCGGGACCAGCGGAATGGCAATTGGTGGAATTCGTTCATCGACGTGAAGGGCCTGCAGAGCTTTCCCAATGTCGACCGCACCTATGGGCGCGCGCAGTTGCTCTTCACACCGACCAAAGATCTGAGTCTCAGGCTACAATATGATCTGGCTCCGAACGGCAACGAGTATATCAACGGCCTTTCGTTCAGTAAGCCCACGCCGCTGAACTATGCAAACGGCGCTTTGGTTGATCAAGCGACAGCGGCGGTGACCAAGCTGGGGCGCCGGTGGTTCACCCAACAGAACGCTTACAACGCCGCGACCGACTACTACACGTTCAATCCCAATCTCGACGCGGTTCGTGCTATCACCACCGGTGGCAAGGGCGCCCTCAGCGACCTCGAATGGAACTTCGGAAAACACACCTTTTCCTGGATTGCATCTTGGCGAAACAGCTACTTCCTGGCGGGCAATGACGATGGCACACCATTCGACATTACCAAAGACGGCGGCTTCATCACGACCTACGAACAATTCACGTCCGAGGCCAAGCTCCAGGGCGAGATTGGCGATGGCCTCCTTGATTACACTACGGGGGTGTTCTTCCTCAAAAGTAATTCTGATTCACTGAGCCGCACCCGTTACGGCAGCGACGCTGGCGCGTTCAACGCGAACGCGGCGCAGTACAACACGCTGGATGCCAATGCCGCCGGCCGGGTGCTGTTAGGCAATGCCCTCAATCGGCTCTACGTCGGAAACCAGAGCTACCTTCACTACCTCAGCAAGGCCGCCTACGCGCAGGTCGATTGGCATCTTTCGAAGCGGCTCACGTTGACCACGGGCTTCCGCTTCACCCGCGAAAAGCGGAAGGTGACGCAAGGCATAACGCCCCTGGATCAGGGCTATGGCGAGGCCTTGAATCCTGTCAGTGTCGGCAATGTGCAGCTGGGCGGCTTCAACAGCACCGCCAGTGGCGCCCTCGTGGCCGGGAACAGCCCGACGCAGATCGCCTTGGCCAATTCGGTGGCCGCTCAATACTTCAACGTCCCCACTTATAGCGCCCTCACCACGCAACAACTTGCTCAAGTTGCAGCCGCTAAGGCGCTCCGGCAGACACAGCTCGGCACGCTCTATAATCTGACCGTAGCGACACCGTGGGAGGGCAACCTCTACACCGGCCAGTTGAGCGTTCGGAATGAGTTCAGCCGGGAACTGACCGCTTACGGCACGCTGCAATATGGCGAGAAACCGGGCATCTCGCTATTCAATGGCCTGTTGCCGGACAACAGCGGGCCGCGGCCGCTGGCGGTGGCGAAGGAGAGGACGCTAACCTATGAGCTGGGGCTGCGCGCCAACGTGCTCGACGGCGATCTGGTATTGAACGCCGATGTGTTTCGATCGGACATCTGGAACTTCCAGCAGAGCGTCTATTTCTTCGACTCACTGATTACGGCACTGCGAAACGACGGCACGCTCTATTATACGAGCGGGACCGGCAACGTCCCGAAGGTGCGCTCCCAAGGCGTGGAGGCGCAAATCTCCTATAGCGGCATCAAATATGCGACCATTCGGTTTTCGGGCGCCTATACGGACGCGAAATATGTCGACTATCGGTTTGCGGGCCAGCCCTCCGAGAATGCTAATCTCGCTGTGAAATATCGCGACATCAGCGGATCTACGCTCCCAAATGCGCCGAAGGTTCAGTTCAACGCTACGGCCACTTATCGACGGCCGGTGCTGGGCGACAAGCTGATCCACGCAAGCGCTGGATACACCTATACGTCCAAGCAGAATGGCGACAGCGCCCTCTCCGCTTACGGCGTGCAACATGCCTATGGGGTCGCCGACCTCTCGCTTGGATTCGGGCGGGAGGACGGGCTTTTCGACGTCAACCTGATCGTTCGAAACTTGTTGAACGAGAAGCGCCAGGATGCTGGTTGGAGCAGCATTACGATCTATCAGAAACCGCGCTGGATCGGTGTTTCGTTCAGCAGCAAATTCTTGTGAAAACGCATATAATTGGAGCGCTTAGCTTTCGAAGAAATGAGTTCTAAGCCCATCAGCAGCTCCCCATATATGGGGAGCTGCTGAGCGAACGACCGCTATCGGGGAACTCAAATTGCCGGTCGAATGTCCGCTTCTCACCTGATTCTGTTGAAGAAGTGGCCTTTCGGCCTGGATTGGTAAGGTCTCTCAGCG
>JAGIAZ010000038.1 GCA_017744605.1 Sphingobium sp.
TCATGACCTTCATCGCCTCGACGATGAGTAGCGTCTGGCCGGCCTTCACGCTGTCGCCGACCTTCACGAAGGTCGGCGCTTCGGGTTCGGGCGAGAGATAGCAGGTGCCGACCATCGGCGACTTGATGGCATTGGCATGATCCGCCGCCGGCGCCGCTTCGGCCGCCGGAGCGGCGGGGGCAGCCACGGGTGCTGCGGCCGGCGCCGCAATCGCTGCGGGCGCGGATGCAGCAGGCGCGGCGAAGGTTGCATTCTGGGCAGCCGGCTTGCGGGCCACACGAATGCGCCGTTCGCCGTCGGCCACTTCGATTTCGGTGAGATTGGTCGCATCGAGCATTTTGGCGAGCTCGCGCACGAGCTTCACGTCCACCTGCATCGATCCATTTTCCGACTTTTCGGTCATCAGCTTCCCTTGGAAAGGTCTTTTTCTCTTTTCGATAAGGGAAGGGGCCTATTGCGCTTCGTCCCAGAAGGCAACAGCCCTTCGGTGCTTCGGGAATGCTTCCCTCAGTCGAATTCGAGCGCGGCCTCGAGGGCCAACATATAGCTCATCGGGCCGAATCCTGTGATCGACCCCTTGGCCGCCATGCCCACATAGCTGTGATGGCGATAGGCCTCGCGCGCCGCGGGATTGGAGAGATGCACCTCGATCACCGGCACCTTGATCGAGCGGATGGCGTCATAGAGCGCGAGGCTCGTGTGGGTCAGCGCGCCGGCGTTGAGGATTACGGCCTGCGCGCTTTCGGCATTTGCCTCGTGCAGCCAGTCGACGAGATGGCCCTCATGGTTGGACTGGCGGAAATCGATCTCGACGTTCGCGCGCCGCGCCTCGTCCTCCATGCGCTCGGCAATGTCATCGAGCGTGTCATAGCCGTAGATTTCCGGCTCGCGCGTGCCGAGCAGGTTGAGATTGGGGCCATTCAAGACGAAGATTTTGCGCTGCGACGCCATCCAGCTGTCCTTATTGATTGCGAGGATTCAGTGTGGAGCATTTCCAGGCGAAAACCGGTATCCACTTTTTCTGGAAATACTCTACGTGCGCTCCCTATATGGCGGCTCTTACCGCTCTCAAAGCGAAAGGTGAAAAAGCGCACCATGGGCGTCGACGGCACGATCGAGATCTTCGTCAACGGCGAGCATCGCCGGATCCTGCAGGGTCTGACGCTGGCGCAACTCGCCAACGAACTCGGCCTCGACCCGCAGAAGGTCGCGGTCGAGCGCAATCTCGCCGTGGTGCCGCGCTCGACGCTCGGCGATGTCCTGGTCGAGGATGGCGACGAGCTTGAGATCGTCCATTTCGTCGGCGGCGGCGATGGCAGGACGAACCTGGCCGACGACAGCTGGAGCGTGGCCGGCCGGACCTTCCGCTCGCGGCTGATCGTCGGCACCGGCAAGTACAAGGATTTCGCGCAGAATGCCGCGGCCGTGGAAGCGGCGGGCGCCGAGATCGTCACCGTTGCCGTGCGCCGCGTGAACGTGTCAGACCCCAAGGCGCCGATGCTGACCGATTTCATCGACCCGAAAAAGATCACCTATCTCCCCAACACGGCCGGTTGCTTCACGGCCGAGGACGCGATCCGCACGCTGCGGCTGGCGCGTGAGGCGGGCGGCTGGGACCTGGTGAAGCTCGAAGTGCTCGGCGAGGCGCGCACGCTCTATCCCGACATGGTCGAGACCATCCGCGCGACCGAGATCCTGGCGAAGGAAGGCTTCCAGCCGATGGTCTATTGTGTCGACGATCCCATCGCCGCGAAACGGCTGGAGGACGCCGGTGCCGTCGCGATCATGCCCCTTGGCGCACCGATCGGTTCGGGCCTCGGTATCCAGAACAAGGTGACGATCCGCCTGATCGTCGAGGGCACGCAGCTTCCCGTGCTGGTCGATGCGGGTGTGGGCACGGCTTCCGATGCCGCGCTTGCCATGGAACTGGGCTGCACCGGCGTGCTGATGAACACGGCTATCGCGGAAGCCAGGAACCCGGTGTTGATGGCCGCTTCCATGAAGGCCGCCGTCGAGGCGGGGCGCATGGCCTATCTCGCCGGACGCATGGGCCGGCGCATGTACGCCGATCCTTCGAGCCCGCTTGCCGGATTGATCTGATCGGGAACGACCGCCGCTCGCATATGTTTCCACCGACAGCGGACCTCATTCCGCACGATGGAGAAGAATGATGGGTGAGATGATCGACAAAATCAAAGGCGCGGGCAACCAGGCTGCCGGTCGTGCCAAACAAGCCTATGGCGACGCTGTAGGCGATTCCGCCGTGAAGGCCGAGGGCGTCGGGCAGGAGCTCAAGGGCGCGGCCCAGAAACTGAAAGGTGCCGTCAAAGGCGCGATCGACAAGCTCTGAAATTGACTTTTCGGCAGCACGTCTAGTGTTGTCCACAGGGCCGCCTCGCCCGGGCGGCCCTTTTCATTGCCCTCATTTCCCTGCATGGCTGGGGTGAGGGGAGCGGTGATGGTCTCGAAGACGCGCATGAACGAACTGGTTCGGGCCCATGACTGGGCAGGCGTCAAAGCGGCGGTCGAAGCCGATCCTGCTATTCTTGCCTTTCGCGACGAGCGTGGCCGCAACTGGCTGCATATCTGCTGCATGGCCAAGCCCAAGGGGCCGGTCGAGGACAGCATTCGCACCGCCGACGTCTTGCTCGATCATCTCGCGATCGACGACGCTGCTTTCACCGAAGGGGAATTTCGCGCAACGCCGGTCTGGCACTGCACGGCCAATTCGAACACCGCACTCGCAAAGCATTTGCTGGAGCGTGGCGCGTCGCCGGATCATTCGCTGTTCGCGGCATGCTATACAACGATCTCGAGATGATCCGCCTGCTGGTGAAGCATGGGGCAGCATTGGAGGAGGTGGCTGAGGATTCGAACCCCGTGCTCGACGCGGTGAAATTCAGTCGCTTCCTGGGTGCCGAGGAATTGCTCAAGGCGAGATGCAGTCCGGACTATAGGGACTCGAAAGGCAACACGGCTCTGCACGTCATGTTGAAGAAAGGCACGCCCGCCCAGTTTTTCGAGATGTTCGTCACGGCGGGCGCACGCGGTGACATTCCGAACCGGGACGGCAGGACCGCGATCGACATTCTGCGCCGCAAGCGCGACCCCGTTTGGCACAGCATAGCCGAGCGGCTGAAACGGGCCTGATCGACCGGAGCGGCGACAAGTCCATCCTTCGAGATCGAACGAAAATAGCGGGTTTGACGGGTACGCGCGCGCGCCATATGGGCAGTGTGAACCCACAGCCATAGTCCGTGCAGGGAGTCGTCCGTGAAGAAGCTCTATCCCGATGCAAAGTCCGCGCTCGATGGACTGTTGTTCGACGGCATGCAGATTTGCGCCGGTGGCTTTGGCCTCTGCGGCATTCCCGAGCGCCTGATCGACGCGATCCGGGATTCGGGCGTCAAGGATCTGACCATTGCCTCCAACAATGCGGGCGTCGACGGCGAAGGGCTCGGCAAGCTGCTGCGCACGAAGCAGGTCAAGAAGATGATCAGCTCCTATGTGGGCGAGAACAAGGAGTTCGAGCGGCAATATCTGTCCGGCGAGCTCGAGGTGGAGTTTTGTCCGCAGGGCACGCTGGCCGAGCGCTGCCGGGCCGGCGGCGCGGGCATTCCCGGCTTCTACACCAAGACCGGTGTCGGCACGCTGATCGCCGAGGGCAAGGAAGTGAAGGCTTTCGACGGCCAGGATTATATCCTGGAGCGCGGCATCTTCGCGGACATTGCGATCATCAAGGGCTGGAAGGCCGACGAGAGCGGCAACCTCATTTTCCGCAAGACCGCGCGCAACTTCAATGCGCCCATGGCGACGGCCGCGAAGATCTGCGTGGCGGAAGTCGAAGAGGTGGTGCCCACGGGCAGCCTCGATCCGGACGCGATCCATGTGCCGGGCATCTATGTGAAGCGCATGATCGTCGGCGCGCCCTATGACAAGAAGATCGAATTCCGCACGACCAGGCCGCACGAGGCAGCGTGATCATGCGGGGGAAGACGTCCGCATCGCTGCTTGCCTTCGCGGCTCTTGGGGCATGCGTGCCCCAGGCGTCACCCCCGCAAGCAGCGGCGCCGGCCCCGGCGGCCGCGCCGCCGTCTCCGGCTATCATGCCGCCGCCCCCGGCCCTGCCGACAGCTCCGCCGCCCACCATGCAATATCTCTACGGCTCGGGCGAAGCAGCCGCTCTGTCCATTGCGGCGTATCGCTCGCTCACCGATTTTGCGCAGACGCAGGTGACGAAGCGGCCCGCCGACAGCGTCATTCTGGCCGAGGGTTCCACCCTTGATGCGCCGCGTTTCGAAGCCTGCGGTAACAAGCCGCTGGCGGCTGTGTTCGACGTTGACGAGACGATGATCCTCAATCTCGGCGAGGAATGGCATGAGGCCTCGTCCGGCAGGCCCTATGACGGCAAGGTCTGGGACAAGTGGGAAAAGACCGGTGCCGACAAGGTCGCTCCGGTCCCTGGCGCGGTCGCTGCGGTCAATGCATTGCGCCGCATGGGCGTGACGGTGATCTTCAACACCAACCGTCTGGCCGAGAACGCCGCCCAGACCGCCGCTGCGATCAAGTTTGCCGGGCTTGGTGACGCCGTTCACAAGGAAACGCTGTTCCTGAAGGGCGACGACACTATGGGCAGCGCCAAGGACGGCCGCCGTGCCGTGATCGCAGCCAAATATTGCGTGATCGCCATGGGCGGCGATCAACTCGGCGACTTCTCCGACCTGCTCAATCAGCAGGGCATGAGCGTGAAGGGCCGACGCGACGAGGTGTCGAGCAGCTGGGCTTCGCGGCTCTGGGGCGCGGGCTGGTTCCTGCTGCCCAATCCTGTTTACGGAACCGGCCTCAAGGGCGGCTTCGACGATGTGTTCCCGAAGGACAAGCGGTGGAGCGTTCCAGCCGAAGGCGCGCAGCCGTGATTGGCTTCGGTAGAAAAGCTGAGCATCCGGGCGCCATCTCGGTAAAGGAAAGCCCGACACTAACCGACGACTATTTCGAGCTAGCACGTTTCTGGGTGAGCGCGAGGCAAGGGCGTTCGCACGTTTTGGTGGGATTTCAGGACCGCTGGGACCCTGAATTGCTCGGCTCGCTTCTCGTCGAAAGCATCCACACGGCGGCCGCCGGCTACGCCGCTTCAAGGGATATTTCCGAAGACGAAGCGCTTCGGCGGATATTGCAAGGCTTTGATGAGGAACGAGCACGGCTTGGCTCCGAGTCTATGAAGGAGACGAAATAATGCCCTGGTCTCGCGATGAAATGGCCGCGCGCGCCGCGAAGGAGCTGCAGGACGGCTTCTACGTCAATCTCGGCATCGGCATTCCGACGCTGGTCGCCAATCACATTCCGGCGGGCATGGAAGTGACGCTGCAGAGTGAGAACGGCATGCTCGGCATCGGGCCGTTTCCCTATGACGAGGATGTCGATCCCGATCTGATCAATGCCGGGAAGCAGACCATCAGCGAGCTGCCCAGTTCGGTCTATTTCTCTTCGTCGGACAGCTTCGCGATGATCCGCGGCGGTCACATCGACCTGACCGTGCTGGGCGCGATGGAGGTCAGCGAGACGGGCGACATCGCCAACTGGATGATCCCCGGCAAGATGATCAAGGGCATGGGCGGCGCCATGGACCTGGTCGCGGGTGTCAAGAAGATCATCGTGGTCATGGAACATACGGCCAAGACCGGCGATCCCAAGTTCATCCCGGCCTGCACCTTGCCGCTGACCGGCCGCAACGTGGTCGACATGATCATCACCGACCTCTGCGTCTTCCAGCGCGCGGATCACAATTCGCCGTTCCGCCTGGTCGAGCTGGCGCCCGGCGTCACGGCGGAGGAAGTCGCCCAGAAGACGACCGCGAACTATGAGGTCGCGCTGGCGACGGCTTGAACCGCGCGGCGGCTCGCACGTACTTGCACATATGGTGACGCCGCGTCGAAGCGTCGCTTATTGTGAGTGCGCGTCGGGAGGCGTATTTCAGATCCCATGCTCGCCGCTTATGCCCGCCGCTATCTCGATGTTTTGGCGTCGATCTATATCTATAACGAGCATCGCGGCTACACGAGTCTGGACCGCGTGCTGGAGGCGGTGCGCGCGCGCTGCCCCGACGATAGGGCGTTCATCGCCGAGGTCGAGAAGCACCGGGCGGACGAGCACAAGCATTATCAGATGTTCAAGCGCTACTTCGAGCTGGAAGGGCGCATGCCGATCGCGGTCGACCGGACCTTCGGCCATATCGACCATTTCATCTCGATCATGTTCGGTCGCTCGATCGAAGAGCTGGACACCGCCGAAATCGTCGCCGACGAGGCGCTGTTCGAGAAGCTCTGCCGCGTCATCATGCTGACCGAGCAACGCGGCATGCGGCAGGTCGAGACATTGTTGCGCAACCGCCATGTGCTGGCCGACGGCAAGCTCCGGAAGATCTTCGAGATCATCGAACGGGATGAGCCCAGCCATTGGATGCCCTATGAAGGCTGGCTCGCGCGCAATGGCAGGCGGCAGCCGCGCTGGTGGGAGAGGCTGGTCGATCTGCGCATCCACGGCGAACTGATGCTGATCCGCATCCCCGCGATCTTCGTCAATTGGCGAGCCGGTCGCCGCAAGGCCTGGCCCGACGCCGCCGATCCCGCCCGAACCGGCTTGCCAGTGTAGCAAGGCTGCGCGACAAGGCTTCCCGGAGAAGACACAATCGGAGGAGGGGGCATGCTTTGGGCGAAGGAGCGTCCGCGTCTGGCGCTCGCACTGCTGACGGCGATCGCGACCGTCGGTTTTATCGACCGCATCATCATGAATGTGCTGGTGCAGCCGCTCAAGGCAGAGTTCCAGCTGACCGACACGCAAATCGGGTTGCTCAACGGCCTGGCTTTCGCCGCGCTCAACGTGCTGCTGGGCATTGCCGTGGCACGGCTGGCCGAGCGCCGCCATCGCATCAGCCTGATCGCGCTGGGCACGCTGCTCTGGTCGATCGCGACCGCGACCTGCGGCCTTGCCGGGTCGATGGTGCAACTCCTGCTCGCGCGCATCGGCGTGGGTGTGGGCGAGGCGGTCGGCCTGCCGGCGACGGCTTCGGTCATCTCGGATTATTTTCCGAGAGAGAAGCGGACGACGGTCATCTCGATCCTCGGCCTCGCGACGCCGATCGGCGCTTTCCTGGGGGCGACGGGCGGCGCGCTCATCGCGCAGGTCTATGGCTGGCGCCATGCCTTCGTCGCCGCCGCGATTCCCGGCGTCTTCCTGTCGATCGCATTGATCCTGCTGATCGCCGAGCCGGTGCGCGGCGGCCAGGACAAGCAGGCGAACGCGGGCGAGGTGCCGCCGCTTACGACCGTTCTGCGCCGTTATTGGGCCTGGCCGACCATGCGTCACATGCTGATCGGTTCGACGATCGCCGGCGCGATCGGCTTTGGTCTCAACAGTTTCCTCGCGGCCTATCTCACCCGGCGCTTCGGCTTCACGTTGGTGCAGGCCGGTACGGTCGCGGGCCTTGTCGCCAGCCTGCCGGCAGCGATCAGCATGACCGGCGCAGGCTGGATTTCGGATCGGCTTGCGGCCCGGGGAAACAAGCGCGGCTACGCCTTGTTCCCCGCCGTGGCGATGCTGATCGCCGCGCCGCTCTATGTCTTTGCGATCACCCGCGACAATCCGACGCTGCTGGTCTCGCTGGTGGCGGTCTGCGCGCTCATCCAGTTCACCTATCTCGGTCCCACCGCCGGCACCTTCCAGAACATGCTCGCGCCGCGCATGCGGGCGACGGGCACCGCCTTCACCGGCATGATCTATACGCTGATCTCCGGCGGGCTCGGACCGCTCGCCCTCGGCGCGATCAGCGATCATTATACGGCATCGGGTATCGATCCGGGTGTGGCGCTCGGCTTCGCCATGGCAACCGTGGCCGCTTTCTATGCCTGGGCCGCCATCCATTATTTCCTGGCGGCGCGAACGATCGAGGCCGATCTCGCCAGGCCTATCGGTCATGGTTGATTCGAGGTTAATAATGTTTTCATCCCATCCCATGGAGAGCTAAGGTCGCGGTCGGATGTCGTGGAGACATCCGAGGCAAGGGGGCGACCGATGCGTTGGGTGAGGCGCGGCATCACGACTCTCGTCGGCCTGACCGCGCTCGCCCTTGTGGTTCTTTACGGCGGTTCGGCCATGCTGCTCGATCGTCGCGCCGATGTTGAACTGCCGCAGATCAAGGCCGCCACCAATCCGCTCGACATTCTGGAGGGCGGTCGTCTCGCCCGGATCGAGGGCTGCCTCGATTGTCATGGCGGAGACGCGCGGGGACGCCTCGCTTTCGACCAGCCCGCCATTGCCCGCATTACGGCGCCTGCGCTCGCCCGCGTCGCCGAGAACGCCACGGACGGACAGCTTGCTCGCGCGATCCGCAATGGCGTTTCGATCGAGGCGCGACCGCTGTTCATGATGCCGACACAGGCGCTCAACCGGCTCTCGGACGAGGATCTGGCGAGGCTGATCGGCTGGATGCGCTCGCTGCAGACGAGCGCGTTCGACAAGGTCGCGCCGAAAGAGGTCGGGCCGCTCGGTCGCTTCGGCCTCCTGATCGGCAAGTTTCAGGACTCCGTCACCCGGACCGGTGGCCAGCCCAGGCGCCGCCCGGCTGATATCGGCCGCTATCTGGTCGAGACGGTGTGCCTTGAATGCCATCTCATCGACCGGGAGAAGATCGAACCTGCGACCGGACATGCCGCGCCGCCGCTCGCCGCCATGGTCGCCGGCTACGACCCCGCCGCTCTCCGGACCTTGCTCCGCACGGGCAAGGCAGTCGGCAACCGGGATGTCGGCCTGATGAGCGAGGCGAGCCGGAAGGGCCTGTACGCGCTCACGGACCCCGAGATCGACTCGATCCAGGCCTATCTCAGGACGCAGCTCCGGCGCTAAGCGCCGGCTCAGGCTGATTTAAGCTTGTCATGACGCGCAATTGGCCTATTTCCGCGCTGCCATGACCGCTGCACCCAAAACGCTTTACGAGAAGATCTGGGACGCCCACGTCATCGAGACGCGGTCGGACGGGACGAGCCTCGTCTATATCGACCGTCACCTCGTGCACGAGGTGACCAGTCCCCAGGCATTCGAAGCGCTTCGTCTTGCCGGCCGCGCGGTGCGTCGGCCGGACCTGACGCTGGCGGTTCCCGATCACAACCTGCCGACGACGCCGCGTCTGGACGCGGCGGGACAGCGCATCCCCATCGCCGATCCGGAGAGCGCGCAGCAGCTTGCCGCGTTGGAAGCGAATGCCCCGGCGTTCGGCGTCAAATATTTCAGCGCCGTCGCGCCCGAGCAGGGCATCGTCCATGTCGTGGGCCCCGAGCAAGGTTTCACGCTGCCCGGCACGACGCTGGTCTGCGGCGATAGCCACACGGCGGCACATGGCGCGCTCGGCTCGCTCGCCTTCGGCATCGGCACCAGCGAGGTCGAGCATGTGCTGGCCACGCAGACACTGCTGCTGAAGCGCTCCAAGACGCTTGCGATCGAGGTCGACGGCGTGCTGGGCTACGGTGTCACGCCCAAGGATCTGATCCTGGCGATCATCGGCAAGATCGGCACTGCGGGCGGCACCGGCCACGTCATGGAATTCCGCGGCTCGACCTTCAGAGACATGAGCATCGAAGGACGCCTCACCGTCGCCAACATGGCGATCGAGGGAGGCGCGCGCTCGGGCCTGTTCGCGCCGGATGAGAAGACCTTCGCCTATCTGAAGGGGCGCCCCATGGCCCCCGCCGGCGAGGCGTGGGACGCCGCGGTCGAATATTGGAAGACGCTCGTGACCGACGAAGGCGCGGTGTTCGACAAGGTCGTGCGGCTCAACGCCGGCGACATCGCGCCGAACGTGACGTGGGGCACCAGCCCCGAGGATGTCGTCTCCATCACCGATGTCGTGCCCGATCCCGAGAGCTTCGAGGACCCCGCCAAGCGCGTCGCCGCCGCCAGGTCGCTCGACTATATGGGCCTCCATGCCGGGCAGCGGATGGAAGATGTCACGGTCGAGCACATCTTCATCGGCAGCTGCACCAACAGCCGCATCGAGGATCTGCGCGCCGCTGCGGCGGTGCTCAAGGGCCACCACACGGCGCCCAACATCAAGCAGGCGCTCATCGTGCCGGGCTCGGGTCTGGTCAAGCGCCAGGCCGAGGCCGAAGGTCTGGACCGCATCTTCCTCGACGCGGGTTTCGAATGGCGAGAGCCGGGCTGCTCGGCGTGCCTCGGCATGAACCCGGACCGGGTGCCGAGCGGCGAACGCTCCGCTTCGACCAGCAATCGCAACTTCATGGGCCGCCAGGGCCCGGGTGCGCGCACGCACCTCGTCTCGCCGGCCATGGCCGCGGCCGCTGCGATTAACGGTCGACTTACCGATGTCCGGGGCCTAATGGTTAAGGATCAAGAGCAAGGCAGCTGAATGAAAAAGATTTTCTGGATCCTGACCCTTGGAGCTCTGGCGAGCGCAAGCGTCGCCTTCGCGCTCGGACGCGCCGCCGACGCCCACGCCGCCAAGCAGTCGCACTGAGCCCCCATGGAGCCCGTCAATCACGTCGAGGGCCGCGCCTATCCGTTCGGCATGAAGAATGTCGACACGGACATCATCATCCCGGCCAAATGGCTGAAGACGATCAGCCGCTCCGGCCTCGGCAAAGGCGCCTTCGAGGGCCTGCGCAAGGAACCCGGCAATATCTTCGACGACCCACGGTACGCAGGTGCGTCGATCATCGTCGCGGGCGACAATTTCGGCTGTGGATCGAGCCGCGAACATGCGGCATGGGCGCTGATCGACATGGGCGTCAAGGCCGTCATCGCGCCGAGCTTTTCGGACATTTTCTCCGGGAACGCGTTCAAGAACGGCATTCTGACCGTGGTCCTGCCGCAGGCTGCGATCGATCGCCTCGTCGAAGTCGCGAAGACCGATCCGATCAGCATCGACCTCGAGCACCAGACGGTGACGACGCCCTTCCAGGACCGCTTCATCTTCGAGATCGATCCCTTCCGCAAGGCCTGCCTGATGGGCGGGCTCGACGAGGTCGGGCTGACCATGGAGCGCCGCGACGCGATTTCGGCATTCGAGGCGGCGGACGCGCAGCGCCGGCCCTGGCTGGTGCCGGCGGCTGCCTGAAAGAACGGTTCGCGCGTTGCCTTGCGCGGAGCAGCTTCCTAAGTAACAACAGATTCGCACCGATTTTTGGGGGCCTGGGCCATGACCACTTTTGACGACCGCGAGAAGGCATTCGAGGCCAAGTTCGCCCGCGACGAGGAGCTTGCCTTCCGCATCACCGCGCGGCGCAACCGCCTGCTCGGCGAATGGGCGGCGGGCTTGATGAGCCTCACCAAGGAAGAAACGGAAGCCTATGCCAAGGCGGTCGTGCAGGCCGACTTCGAGGAAGCGGGCGACGAGGACGTGATCGGCAAGGTGCTTGGCGACCTGGTTTCTGCCGGTGTCGACATGGACGAGGCCCGGGTCCGCGCTGCACTTGGCGAGAAGGCGGCCGAGGCGCGCCGCCAGTTCATGCAGCAGAGCTGAGGCAGGCGCGTCCGCCATGGCGATGCAGGCCAATGAGATCGAGGCGCTCATCCGCGCCGCCATTCCCGATGCCGCGGTCGAGATCACGGACCTCGCCGGCGATGGCGATCATTATGCGGCGCGCGTCACGTCGGAGACGTTTCGGGGCATGAGCCGGCTGGCGCAGCAACGCGCAGTCTATGCGGCGCTCGGCGAGCGCATGGGCGGCGTGCTCCATGCCTTGCAACTGACCACGGCGGTCCCCAATTGAACATTCGAGATTGATGGGCTGCGCCGAAGAGGAGCTGTCCCGCTGCCCAGGAGCATATTCGATGACTGATCCCGTTTACGCCCGCATCGACGGCATCGTCAAAGGCGCCGATGTCGTGCTGTTCATGAAGGGGACGCCGCTCTTCCCGCAATGCGGCTTCTCGAGCCGGGCCTGCGCCATCCTCGACCGTCTCGGGGTCGCTTTCGACAGCGTCGATGTCCTGCAGGACCAGGATATCCGTCAGGGCATCAAGGGTTATTCGGATTGGCCGACCATTCCCCAGCTCTATGTGAAGGGCGAGTTCGTCGGCGGCTCCGACATCATGATGGAAATGTATGAGGCCGGAGAGCTCCAGCAGCTCATGGCCGACCAGGGTGTCGCCGGCGCCTGAGCGCTGCGACACACCGTCAAAACATTCCGCGCCCGATGACGCCATGACAGCGCGGTCTTATGCGGTAATGCACTGATTTTCCGTCCTCGGAGGCGAAGCGGGGGATGGGCGCGGAGACCGGGAGCCACATCCCCCTGGGCATCGGGTGTATCTTCACTTTGGGTGTATCTTCACTCTCGCAATCCGCGTGCCAATCTCGGCAAGGAACGATCGCCTGCCGGTCATGATGGGGAAGCATCCCTTAACCATGCGGCCATGTGTAAAATCTGCCGACAGAGTCTGTCCGCAGCGCGGGCCTACATGTCGATGATCCGTGTCCGTGGGTGATGGCGGTCGAGATGCTTGCGGATGATCTTGAGGTTGCGGCTGTTCGAGCGGAAGGCGAGATCGAAGATGTCGCCGACCAGCGGAACTGCGCCGATCAGCGTGTCGATGCCGACATTTGCCGACATGCGCGCGATCTGCCAGCGCGACATGCCGAGATTCCGGGCTTCCCATACGATCCATGCGCCCATGGCCGCGGTTATGAGGTCGCCCAGGATCGGGATCAGGCCGACGACGGCGTCGAGACCGACGCGCCTGTTGAGGCCGGGCAGCACGAACGCGCGCTCAAGCACCAGTTCCATCATCTCCACGCGCTGGCGGATCGATTGCGGATCGCGTCCCAGGCCGGGCATCTGGCCTGCCATCCGGTCGAACCGCGTGGCAAAGGCTTCGCTATCGGGACGAAAACCGGGCATGATCTTCAAAACACTCCTGTATCTGACGCGCCTTAATTGGGAGCGGCCAGCAGGCTGTTCAATGGGTGCGTTGCGCGCGGCGACGGCGTGAAGCCTTTCAGGCGGCGGCTGACGAGCGACCAGCGTATGGGCAAACCGAGCGGAATATAGCCCGCATTGGCCACGATGAGCCGCTCGGCGTCACTCAGCATCGCCGATTGCTGGGCCGGGTTTTCGGCGCTGCGGGCCCGGTCGAGAGAGGCGGACGCGTCGCGATCACACGCGATGTCCATCGGGCAATCCAGCCGCGCCAGATACCAGAGCGCGCTATCGAAGCCCGCGACCTCGTCGATCAGTTTGAGGTCCGCCGGCGCGTCGGCGGCGACGCGCTCGATGCGCAGGCCCAGAGCGCCATAGTCGGCGGCGAGCCGATGGAAGAGCAGGGTCGCGCCCGATCCCGCGGGAAGGGCGATGCGCAGGACCGGTGAGGCGCCGTGGCGGGCCTTCCAGGCATTGACGGCAGCCTGGGCCGAGGCGAGGCGCTCATCCATGGAGGCGCCGGCCCAATCCGGCACCGCTGGAGCCTGTGCCAGATCGAGCTGCGCGGGGACAGGCGTGACGGTCGTCGTCCACCCCTGAAGATTGAGTGCGGCTGCCAGCTGGGCGCGATCGATCGCCCGGGAAAGCGCATCCCTCACGGTTCGGTCGGCCAGGAACGGCGACGTGCCGATGATGGCGAAACCGAACAGGCCCGGCGCGGGATCCGCATGAACATCGGTCGCGCCAAGCCGCGTGGCCGGGATGAGTGGCAAGTCCTGGAATCGCCCGCCCAGCACGAGGTCGCTCTGGCCATCCTGAAAGCGCGCCATGACGAGCGCCGGCCGGCCGGTCTGCAGGGTCCGCCGCTCGGTCGGCAGGATTGCGTGCGCTGCGTCGCCATCTGCCGCATTCTGGGTCAGGAAGGCGGGCTCGAGATAAAGCCGCCGCTGCAGCATTTTGCCGACATAGGGGCCGGTGCCGCCTTCCCTGGTGCGAATGGCCAGCCGGGGTTGTGCCAGGAGCTGGATGAAGGCGGGCAGGGCCGTGTCGAGCCGAATCTCGATCACCCGGTCGGTCATGGCGCGGACTTCGGGCTTGAGCCCTGCCATCATGTCCGGGCAGGCGCGCATGCGCTGCTCCAGCAGCCGGGCGACGACATCGGCCTTCACGGGGTCGCCATTGGCCCATTTGGCGCGTCGCAGGCGGAAGATGTAGCTTTGGCCGCCGTCCGAAACGATCCAGCTCTCGGCGAGCGCGCCGGTCACCTCGCCGCGTGCGTCGAAAGCGACCAGTCCCTGCGCGGTTGCGGCCAGCACGGTCTTGGCGGCGATGACGCGTTCATAACGGATCGGGTCGGCCAGTTCGGATGAATGTCCGAATATGTCGACGACGACAGGCCGTGCAGGACCGCCGCCGCCGCAGGCCGAGAGGGCCGACAGCATGGTCAAGGAGCCGGCGCAAATTGCCGCGAATGCCGCCTTTCGTGCCACGTGCGCCTGACCTTCTTGCCGGTAACCGTCGCAATCCTAGCTCGGCCGACGGTGTGGGCCAACAAGGGATTGGTGCGGACGGCGGGACTCGAACCCGCACTCTCAGTGAGAAACAGATTTTAAGTCTGCTGCGTCTACCGGTTTCGCCACGTCCGCGTGGAATGCTGCGCCCATGCCATGACGCACGGGCAGTGGCCAGCCCGCAAGGCTGCTCTGTTCGAAAACTGATTCTGTCGCCCGCCGCCGGAAGACGCCGCGCCGCCGTCAGGCGTTGAGCTTGATGCGCATTTCCTTGCCGGGCTTGAAGTGCGGCACTCGCTTTGCCGGCACCGTCACGGCGACGCCCGTGCGCGGATTGCGGCCGGTCCGACCTTCGCGCGCGCGCGTCGTGAACGCGCCGAAACCGCGCAACTCGACGCGGCCGCCTGTCGCCAACCGTTCGCCGATGGAATCGAAAATCAGGCTGACGATCTTGTCGATCTCCTGAAGATTGAGCTCGGGATTCTGGGTGGCGAGTTTCTGAACGAGCTGCGAACGAATCATACCGATATCTTTCTACTTGCCGAGCCGGCCTTTCGGCGTCTCCCCCAAGAGCATCAAGCCGTTTTCATGACTGCTCCGTGACAGAAGATGTGCCATTGTTTGGCGGCAAATCAAGCGGATTTGCAGCCTTTGCGCGCCGCTGCATGGAACATGAAAAAGGCCGGCCGATCTGGGATCGGCCGGCCTCTCTATCTGGGCCGTCTCGGCGGCCCGATATCGTAGCGTCAGGTCAGTTCTTCGCCTTGAGCGCTTCGCCCAGGATGTCGCCGAGCGATGCGCCCGAATCCGACGAACCGTACTGCGCAACCGCTTGCTTTTCCTCGGCGATCTGCAGCGCCTTAACCGAGAAGTTGGGCTTCTTCGAGCGATCGAAGCCGGTCACCATGGCGTCGAACTTCTGGCCGACCTGGAAGCGGTCCGGGCGCTGTTCGTCGCGGTCGCGGCCAAGGTCGCTGCGCTTGATGAAGCCGGTCGGGCCATCTTCGCCGACCTGCACTTCGAGGCCGCCATCGCGGACTTCGAGAACGACGACGGTGACCGTTTCGTTCTTGGCAAGGCCGTGTGCGGACGAACCGCCGCCGGCAGGCGCACCCTTTTCGAGCTGCTTCATGCCGAGGCTGATGCGCTCCTTCTCGACATCGACGTCGAGCACGATGGCCGTGACGGCCTCGCCCTTGCGATGCAGGTTGAGCGCGTCCTCGCCCGAGAGACCCCAGGCGATGTCGGACATGTGGACCATGCCGTCAACGTCGCCGTCGAGGCCGATGAACAGGCCGAATTCAGTGGCGTTCTTGACTTCGCCTTCGACAGTCGAGCCGACCGGGTGCTTCTCGGCGAAGGCTTCCCACGGATTCTGCTGGGCCTGCTTGAGGCCGAGGCTGATGCGGCGCTTCTCTTCGTCGACCTCGAGGATGATGACGTCCACTTC
>JAGIAZ010000039.1 GCA_017744605.1 Sphingobium sp.
CGGCTCTTGGGGCATGCGTGCCCCAGGCGTCACCCCCGCAAGCAGCGGCGCCGGCACCATCGAGTTCCTCTACGAGAATGGCGAATTCTACTTCATCGAGATGAACACCCGCATCCAGGTGGAGCATCCGGTGACGGAGATGATCACCGGCTTCGACCTGGTTCGCGAGCAGATCCGCATTGCAGACGGCCTGCCGCTCTCGGTGGCGCAGGACGATCTCGTCTTCACCGGCCATGCGATCGAATGCCGCATCAATGCCGAGGACCCGCAGACCTTTGCGCCCTCGCCCGGCAAGGTCAGCATGTACCATGTGCCCGGCGGCATGCACGTCCGCGTCGATAGCGCCCTCTACCAGGGCTATTCGGTGCCGCCCTATTACGACTCCATGATCGGCAAGCTGATCGTCTACGGCCGTACCCGCGAGGGCTGCCTCATGCGCCTCAAACGCGCGCTCGAGGAGTTCGTCATCGAGGGCATGAAAACCACGATCCCGCTTCACCAGAAGCTCATTGCGGACCCTGACGTCCAGAATGGCGACTATTCGATCAAATGGCTCGAAGAGTGGCTGGACCGGCAGAAGGCGGAGTGACGTCGCTCCGGAAATTGGTTGGCGCGCGAGGGATCGAATTATGCGCAATTCATCGGTCAGCGCAGCTCTGTTGGGAGCGATAGCGCTCGAAAGCTGCGCGACGCATCCGTTACCTCCGCCATTGAGTGCGGCTGCCACAACAGCACTTTGCGCGGTGAGCAGGCATCTCCAATGGGGGCCTTTCGGTACCGTCGCCTTTGAAGAAGACAGGAGCAAAATGGCGGCTTTGAAGAAGTGGGACGACGACGCTGATCTTCAACCGCTTCCGTCGTCCCTCACATGTCCCGATGGCCGAAGGCGGCTTCACAAGCCGGGTGAAGGCATTCCTTTCTCGGCCTTTGGGCTCTCCAAGGATGGTCGTCGTGCCATCATTTCCGGCGGCTGGTTCGGAGGACCGCAGCTCGGTGGCGGTGGCAATTGCTACTACGAGCTTCGTGATGGTCAATGGCAGCAAATCGGATGCATCGAGACCTACTCGATCTAGTGGGAAAGGACATGATTTCTCATGAAAGCGACCATCTGGCACAATCCGCGCTGTTCAAAGTCGCGTGAGGCACTGGCGATCCTCGAAGGCACGCCGGGCGTCGAGGTCGAGATCGTCGACTATCTGAAGACACCGCCGACGCGCGAGAAGCTTGCATCGCTGTTCAAACAGGCCGGCATGACGCCGCGTGAGGGGATGCGGAAGGGCGAGGACGGCGCCAAGGCGCTTACCAACGCCAGCGACGACGCCATTCTCGACGCCATGGTCGCCGACCCCATCCTCATCGAACGACCGCTGGTCGAGACCGGCAAGGGTGTGCGCCTCGGCCGTCCGCCGGAGCGAGTCCGCGACATCCTGTAATCGCGGCGACGCAAAAGCGTCACAAGACTGCAAAGATGGCGCCCTAGCCCCATCACTGCTACGTCCGCATGCGCGGAGCTGGTCAGGATGGGTGATGAGCAAGAACGCGATGAAGACCGTTGCGGTGCATGCGCTGAAGGGCGGCGTCGGCAAGTCGACCTTCGCAGTCAACTTGGCCTGGGCATCGGCCGTGCGTTCGCGGCGCCGAACCTTGCTCTGGGACCTCGACCCACAGGGCGCCGCGACATGGCTACTCCAGCCGCCGAAAAAGGCGAAGGATGCCGCGCAGGCGATCTTCACCAGGGATGTCGATGCGCACGATCTGGTTCGCCCGACCATCATCGACGGACTCGACCTGCTGGCCGCGGACAGCTCGCTGCGCGACCTCGAGCGCGTGCTGATCGAACTGGGCAAGCGCAAGCGCCTCGCCAGGCTCCTCGACAATCTCGACAAGCATTATGACCGCGTGCTGCTCGACTGCCCGCCTGGCCTCAACGAGACCAGCGACCAGGTTCTGCACGCGGCGGACCTGCTCGTCGTTCCCGTAATCCCCTCGCCGCTGGTGCAGAAGACGCTGGACGATCTGTCGACCTTCCTCATCCAGCGCGGCGGCAAGCATCCGCCGATCCTGCCCGTCTTCTCGATGGTCGACCGGCGGCGCAAGCTCCATCAGGTGGCGCTGACCGAGACTCCCGACTGGCCGGTCGTGCCCTATGCGAGCATCGTCGAGCAGATGGGCATCAAGCGCATGCCGCTCGGCGCCTTTGCTCCGGCGAGTGCGCCGGCACGCGAGTTCGCGGCGCTCTGGACGCTGATCGAGCAAAAGCTGGCACAAGACTAAAAGCCCATCATCGTCATTGCCGCAAAAGCGGGAATGACGAGGGGGGCGATAAGCCGGTCATCGCTGTCAGCTAACGGCGACACCGCGTAAGCCAACCAGATCGGTAACATCGATAACGGGCGTCGCGCGGACAAAACCGGACATCGGGCTGTCCAGATATCGACGACGGCTTGCCGTTCAGCCCGTCACGACAAACCCATCTGGTTATCGACCAGCAGGTGCGGCTCTTCCAAAAAAGAAGGGGCTCCGACCGCTCAGGCCGCGATGTCGTAAGGCACGATCTCGCCGGCAAGATAGAGCTTGCGCGCCTTGGAGCGGCTGAGTTTGCCGGAACTGGTGCGCGGCAGCGTGCGCGGCGGGATCAGCTCGACCACGCAGTTCATGCCGGTGATCGAACGGACGCGCTCCCGAATCTCGTCACGCAGGCGGGCGCGCTCCTCATTGTCCGACACGCGGCAATGGACGAGCACGGCCGGCGCCTCTTCGCCGCCGGGCGTGGTGATCGAAAAAGCGGCGATGTCGCCCTGCTTGAAGCCCGGCAGCTGCTCCACGGCCCATTCGATATCCTGGGGCCAGTGATTCTTGCCGTTGATGATGATCATGTCCTTGGCACGGCCGACGATGTAGAGGTAACCATCTGAAAGATAGCCCATATCACCGGTATCGAGCCAGCCGTCGACCATGCAGGCATCGGTCGCTTCCTGATCGCGGAAATAGCCGGCCATGAGCGAATTGCCGGTCGTCCAGACCTTGCCGATCGTCTTGTCGGAGACGATGCCGCCGAAGTCGTCGCGGATTTCCACGGTCATCCCCATGACCGGCTTGCCGCAATTGACGATGGCGCGGTAGCGCTGCGGACGGTCCTGCGGCGCCTCGCCGCCGGAAAGCTCCGTCTCCTCGACCAGCTCGACGATGATCCCCTCGCCCGGCGGCATGATGGTGACGGCGAGCGTAGTCTCGGCGAGGCCATAACTCGGCAGGAATGCCTTGGGGCTGAAGCCGGCCTCGGCGAAGGCATCGACGAAATCCTGCATGACGTCGGGACGGATCATGTCCGCACCATTGCCGGCGATCCGCCAGCGCGACAGGTCGAAACGCTCGGACGCTCGCGTCTGGCTCGACATGCGGCGGGCGCAGATGTCGTATCCGAAAGTCGGCGAATAGCTCGCCGTCGTGCCCTCATGACGCGAGATCATGTCAAGCCATGCCAGCGGACGGCGCGCGAAATCCTCGGTCTTGAGATAGTCGGTCGATACCTGATTGGCGACGATCGACAGGAAGCAGCCGACCAGGCCCATATCATGATACCAGGGCAGCCAGCTCACGCAGCGATCCGACGGGATCAGCTGCATCGCGTGGCTGTGCGCGGCGAGGTTGGCGAGCAGCGCGTTGTGCGTGACCGCGACGCCATGCGGGAAGCGGGTCGAGCCGCTCGAATATTGGAGATAGCAGACATCGTCCGTGCTCGCCTGCGGCAGGTCGCAGGGCGCGGCGTCGGCGGCCAGGAAATCCTCGAACGTCAGCGGCTCGATCTTGAGACGGCGCGCGGCCTCGCCCGCCATTTCGGCAAGTTCGGCCGGGAAGAGGAACAGCATCGGATCGCAGCTCTGCAACTGCACGGAAAGCTGGTCGATATAGCTCTCCTTGCCGCCGAAGCTGGTCGGCAGGGGCAGCGGCACGGGCCATGCGCCGGCATAGACGATGCCGAAGAAGCTCTGCGCGAACTCGGCGCCGGTCTCGGCGACGAGCGCGATGCGGTCGCCCGGCTTGACGCCGCGCGCGATCAGGCGATGCGCGCAGGCAATGGCGTCGGCCCGCATCTCGGAAAACGGATAGGGACGGGTCAGTACCCCCCGCGGATCGTGGAAATTGAGACCGCGCACACCCGTCGCGGCATAGTCCAGCGCTTCCCCCAGAGTGGCAAAGTCAGCGAAACGTCGCTCAAGCCGATCTTCGGTCGGAGTTGGCTGCATCTGTAGACCCTTCTTCTTGTTCGACCCCCATCTCCACCTGGCCAGCCCACGGGCTGGACCATCAGCGCGGCGAGCGTCTGCCCCTCGTCCTTCGCTTGCAGCGGTCCGGTGTACGCCTTTATGGCTGTGACTATGGCACAAAGATGGCGCGCCGGACGCGAGCGTCAAAAAAGCGTCGCAAAACCGCTGAACAATGAAGCGCTTGAAGCGCTCGCCCTGCACTATGCCGGCCGCTACGCAACCAGTCGTGCCAAATTAATCGCCTATCTCCACAGAAAGTTGCGCGAGCGTGGCTGGGCGGAGGACGGCGACGCCCCGGTCGACGCCATTGCCGACCGCATGGCCGCGCTGCGCTATGTCGACGATGCGGCCTATGCCGCCATGACGTCGGGCGCGATGCAGCGCCGCGGCCTGGGGGCCCGCAGAATCGCGCAAAAGCTGGCCATCGACGGCATAGACGAGGCGGTCCGCGACGAAGCGAGCCCCGATGAAGCGGAGCGCTGGGCGGCGGCGGAACGGCTGGCGCGGCGCAAGCATATCGGTCCCTTCGCACAGGAGGCCCCCGACCGGGCCCTGCGTGAAAAGCAGATCGCGACCTTCCTGCGCGCCGGGCATGATATGGCAATGGCGCGAAGATGGGTGAATGCGGCGCCGGGCGAGATGCCGGATCCCAGCTTCTAGTCTGTCCGTCACGCTGAACTTGTTTCAGCATCCATTCGGATCTCGCACCATGGATCCAGAAACGAGTTCAGCATGGCGAAGAAGGCAGTCTCACCCATCCACTTCCCCGTTGCCATCCCCCTGCCCGAGAGGCTAAGCGCTCTGTCCATGGGCATTCTCGGCAAGATCTTCACCTGGTGGAACGGCGCCACCATCGGCACCTCGCTTTGGACTGCGCGCAAGGGCACCAGGGTTGGCGAGGACCACCAGGGCAATATCTATTTCGAAGGCAGCATCGATCCCAATGGGCTGACGCGCCGCTGGGTGATCTACAAGGGCGCCAATGATGCGAGCCGCGTGCCGGCCGAATGGCATGGCTGGCTGCACCACACGATCGAGGGCGTGCCGGACAGCAATCTTCCGCCGCCCCGCACTTGGGAAACGGACTTCACGCCCAATATGACCGGCACGCCGCTGGCCTATCGTCCTTCCGGCGCCATCGAGGCCGGTGGCCGCCGCCAGATAGCAACCGGCGACTACGAAGCCTGGACGCCGGACGCGTGACGTCCTTCCGGTGCGTCGCGCCGGGCCGCCGCTTCGTCGTGGCCGCTCTTCTCGCTTCGCCTCTGCTTGCCCTTGCCGCCTGCGGCCCCCGCCAGGCGCCCGGCAACGATGCCAATGCCGGCAGCCCCCGGGAAGTGGCCGGCAATGCCGTCATGACCGGCAATGGCGGCCTGCCCGGCACGCCTATGGCCGAGCGCGTCGCTGAAATCCGGATCCTCAACAAGCGCAACGGCATCACCCGCACACTCAAGATGAAGCCGGGCCAAGCCTTCCGCGTCGACAATGCGATCGTCCGCCTGCGCGCGTGCGAGCAGACCGCGCCCTGGGAGGAAGTGCCCGAGACCGGCGCCTTCGTGCAGCTCGACGTGCGCGAAAGCCGCGACAATCAATGGCACCGCATCTTTTCCGGCTGGCTGTTCAAGGAACGGCCCGACCGCAACGTGGTCCAGCATCCGATCTACGACGTCTGGGTGATGAGCTGCGCGATGAGCTGGCCGGAAACCGGCTCCGACACGGTCAAGGTCGCGGGCAAGGCCGGCCTCGAGGGCGGCGGCAATGAAGCGCTCGGCAATGCGAGCGAGTCGAGGGCGCCCCAGTCCGGCGGGACGCCTTCGCCCGGCGCCAGCGCACCGTCCAACAGCGCCGAATAAGCCTCCGCATCCACTTCCACCGCGCCCAGCGAGGCGAGGTGGCTGGTCATGAACTGGCAATCCAGCAAGGTGAACCGCCCGGCGCGCATGCGTGCGACGAGCCAGGCCATGGCCACCTTCGAGGCATTGTCGGCCCGGCTGAACATGCTCTCGCCGAAAAAGGCCCGTCCCATCGCCAGCCCGTAGAGCCCTCCGACGAGCTGCGGGCCGTCCTCGCCAGGCTCCCAGCATTCGATGCTATGCGCGAGGCCGAGCTTGTGGAGGCGCAGGAAAGCTTCCTCGATGTCTTCGTTGATCCAGGTCGTAGGCCGGTCCTGCGCACGTTCGGCGCACAATGTGATGACCTGGGCAAAGGCCTTGTCGGCGGTCACGGTGAAGCGGTCGGTGCGGATCAGCTTGCGCAGCGACCTGGAGAGATGGAAGCCGTTGAGCGGCAACACGGCGCGCTTTTCCGGCTGGACCCAGAAAACCGACTGGGCAGCGCGGTCATCGGCCATCGGAAAGAGGCCGGCAGCATAGGCGCGCAGGAGGATCGGCAGATCGATCGCCATGACTCGCGTCCTAGCAGAGCGGCGCGCCGCCGTCGCGGCTCAAGCAGCGAAACAATGCGCCTTTGCGCTGGCCTGTGGCCGTCCGACACCGTATCGCGATGGGAGACGGCAAAGAGGAGAGGATGATGGCGACTTTTGTGCTGGTGCACGGAGCTTGGGGCGGCAGCTACATGTACACGCCACTGGCCCGCATACTCCGTCAGGCCGGCCATAACGTGTTCGTCCCCTCGCTGACCGGCCTTGGCGAACGCGCCCACCTCGCCCATGGCGGGATCACGCTCACAGATCATATCAACGACGTCGTTGAAGTGATTGATTGCGAACAATTGAATGATGTCATTCTTGTGGGCCACAGCTATGGCGGCATGGTCATTACCGGCGTGTCGGCGCTGCGTGGGTCGCGGATCAGGACGCTCGTCTATGTCGACGCCTTCCTGCCCCAGAATGGCGAGGCGCTGTGGGACATCGCCAGCGATTTCGAGCGCAAGGCCTATATTGACGGGCAGCGGGGCAGTCCGGGGCTCTCCCAGCCCTTCTTCCCGGTCGGCGAGCGGCGCGTGACGGGCCATCCGCTGCTCACCTTGCTGCAACCGGTGAAGTTGGGCGGCGAGGAAGGCCGGATCGGGCGCCGCGTCTATCTCTACGCGACGAACAATACGCCCACCACCTTCACCAAGTTCCGCGACCGCATCGTCAGCGACCCGGCCTGGACGGTGCACGAACTGGCAACCGGGCACCTGATGTGGGACGACGATCTGCAGGGCGTGGCGAAAATCCTGATCGCCGAGGGCACCCTCTCGAGCTGACGCAAATTTCGCGCGGCGCCGCTTGCGCCCTTCCACCGTCCGCGTTAAGAGCGCTGCCTTCGCCGGCCGCAGGGGTGTAGCTCAGCTGGTAGAGCGTCGGTCTCCAAAACCGAATGTCGTAGGTTCGAGTCCTATCGCCCCTGCCAGCCGGCGACATGCCAACCCTTGGCCCAACCTCCTGAGCTCAGACGGACTTGCTCTTGAAAGCCAAGCGGCGTAGGGGCACATGACGGTTCCGGAACGAGGCGGCGGGCTGGTCGGGCAAATATAGGTCCGGCGCGGTCCGCTTTTTCCTGTCCGGAAAACGAGATTCATACTGAACGAAGCGAGCAACAGAGCGTGGCCAAGACATCCCCGATGGAGTTCTTCAACCAGGTCAAGGCCGAGGCGCGCAAGATCGTCTGGCCGACCAGTCGCGAGACGATGATGACGACCTTCATGGTCGTTCTGATGACAGGCTTGCTCGGGATTTTCTTCTTCGGCATCGACAGCCTGTTCGGCTGGATCGTCAAGATGCTGCTCAGCCTCGCGGCGGGCTGACGGCCGATCGCACAACCACTATTCTAGATTGAGGGTTTGAGAGACAAGATGGCGCGCTGGTACATCATCCACGCTTATTCGGGCTTCGAAAACAAGGTCCGCGATTCCATCATGGCCGAGGCGCAGCGCATGGGCCTCGATCAGCTCATCGAACAGGTCGAAGTGCCGACCGAGACGGTGACCGAGGTGAAGCGCGGCAAGAAGGTCCAGGTCGAGCGCAAGAACATGCCGGGCTATGTGCTCGCCAAGCTTGCGATGAACGACGACATCTACCACCTCATCAAGAACACGCCGAAGGTGACGGGCTTCCTGGGCTCGATGGGCAAGCCGCAGCCGATCAGCGAGAGCGAGGCCCAGCGCTTCTTCAGCTCGCGCGAGGAAGCTGCCGCGCAGCCGCGCCACAAGATCAGCGTCGATTACGAGATCGGCGACAGCGTCAAGGTCATGGGCGGACCGTTCGCGAGCTTCATCGGCACCGTCGAAGAGCTGGATTTCGAAAAGAACCGCGTCAAGGTCTCGGTCTCGATCTTTGGCCGCGCGACGCCGGTCGAGCTCGACTTCGAGGAAGTCGAGCTCTCGAAATAGCATTACCGCTACGACACGGGAAAAGGCCGCCACGCGTCGAGCGCGAGCGGCCTTTTTCTATGCACGCGCCGTCGCGGGAAAGCTGCGGTTCATCTCACGAGGAATAATCCTACCTGCCTCAGCACAAAGCTGATCAAGGAGGGATTCCCATGCGTAAAATCCTCTATGCACTTGCCGCCGCCGGCCTCGTCATGAGCGCGCCGACGCTCGCCGCGCCCTGCAAGGACGCCAAGGGCAAGTTCACCAAATGCCCGGAGAAAAAGCCCGTCGCGAAGCCGAAGGTCTGCAAGGATGCAAAGGGCAAGTTCGCGAAGTGCGGCACCCCGGGCGCCAAGCCGGTCTGATACACCATCCTGTCGAGGAAACCGGAAAGCCGCCGCGCAGGGATGCACGGCGGCTTTCCTATCGGCGCCATTCGGGCTCTTGGCGGAACGTTGTGACGATCGCGTCTCCGTGCATCCGAAAGCCGACGCCCTTGCAAGCCCCGATGGCAGGCGCGCCGCCGGCATAGACATGCAGGAACGGCTTGAGACGCCGCGCTATAGCTCCATCGGCTGCCTCACGCCCCCGCCCGCGCCAGCAGTTCGTTCAAGAACGGTCTGATCCGGCGAATTTCCTCGCGGTGAGTCGCGCTCAGCCGGGCAAGAATGGCCTCGGCTTTCGCCGTCAGCGCCAACAATGTGCGCCGCCGATCCGTCGCCGAACTGGATCGCACAAGCAACCCCAGAGCCTCGAGGCGCTCGACCAGCCCGCTGGCGCTGTGCGGCTTGAGGATCAGCCGCTCCGCCACATAGCCGATCGTCGCCCTGCCGGATTCGGCGCCGCGGATCGCGAGCAGCGCCTGGTGCTGCTGGGCGGTAAGCCCCTCCTCCCCCGCCCTGTTCTCGCTGAACGAGAGGAACTGCCGCAAAACATATCGGAAATCCGCCAAAGTCGCATAGTCCACATCGGACAACGCCGTCTCATTCATGCTCGTCCTTACCCCGTTGATATATATCGTATTACGATATAACTGGCCGCCAACGCTCTGGATATAGCATCATGGCCGCGACCGCCTCACCCTCTACCTCGCACAAACTTGCCGATCACAGCGCCGACCGGCGGATGCTGATGCTGGTCGCCGCAGCCTTCATCGTCGGGACGGGCGGCGCGTTCGGGGCCTGGGGTCTGCTCAAGCTGATCGCCCTGGCCACCAATCTCTTCTGGTTCGGCAGGCTGTCGGTCGCCCCGAGCCAGATTGTCGACAGCATGGTGGGGCTGGCGGTGATTGTTATCCCGATCGCGGGAAGCCTGATCATTGGCCTCATGGCCCGCTTCGGATCGGACAAGATCCGCGGGCACGGCATTCCCGAAGCCATCGAAGCGGTGCTCTATGGCGAGAGCCGGCTTTCGCTCAAGGTGGCGCTGCTGAAGCCCCTCTCATCGGCCATCTCCATCGGCAGCGGCGGCCCCTTCGGTGCGGAAGGTCCGATCATCATGACCGGCGGCGCCATAGGCTCGCTGTTCGCGCAATGTTTCCATCTCAGTGCGGCTGAGCGGAAGACACTGCTGGTCGCCGGCGCGGCGGCAGGCATGACCGCGATCTTCGGCACGCCCGTCGCGGCGGTGCTGCTGGCGGTCGAAGTGCTGCTGTTCGAATGGAAGCCGCGCAGTTTCGTGCCGGTCGTGGTGGCCGCGCTCGTATCGCTCGCCTGGCGGCCCCTGCTCATTGGCAACGGCGCCCTCTTCCCGTTCGAGGCCTTTGCGCTGTCGGGCTGGTCCGGCATGGCTATCGCAGCGGGCATCGGCCTCATGGTCGGCCTCGAAGCCGTGCTGCTGTCCAATCTGCTCTACTGGATCGAGGACCTGTTCCACCGCTTGCCCGTTCACTGGATGTGGTGGCCGGCACTCGGCGCGATCATCGTCGGCATCGGTGGCCTGATCGATGCCCATGTGCTCGGCGCCGGCTATCAGAGCATCCAGGCGCTGCTCGACGGATCGCTCGCGACCCGCGTCATGCTCGCGCTCTTCCTCGTGAAGGGCATGGTCTGGCTGGTCGCCCTGGGCTCGGGTACGTCAGGCGGCGTGCTCGCCCCGCTGCTCATCCTTGGCGGCGCCTGCGCCTCGCTCATCGGCCTGGCCTTCGGAATCAGCCCCGGCTTCTGCGCGATGCTGGGCATGGCCGGTGTCTTGAGCGGCGCCATGCGTGCTCCCCTGATGGGCGCCATGTTCGCGGCCGAGCTGACCGGTCACTATGACAGCCTGCCCGCGAGCTTGGCCGCATCGATCGCCGCTTATGCGGTGAGCGTGCTCATCATGCGCCGGTCCATCCTCACCGAGAAGATCTCGCGCCGAGGCCGCCACATCATGCAGGAGTATAGCGTCGACGCCTTCGACTTCCTGCAGGCGAACCACATCATGACGCCGCAGCCGCAGACCCTGCCGGGATCGGCATCCGTCGCGGAGACGGTCGACTTCTTCGGGCGGAAAGCCGAGCATCGCAGCTATCCGGTCGTAGACGCCGAAGGCCGCCTGCTCGGACTGGTCTCGCGGTCGGACGCGCTGCGCTGGCAGGTGAGCGAACAGACGAAGGAAACGCCCCTGGCCGATCTCATCTCCGACGCCTCGCAGCCGTCCGCAACACCGGACGCGCCGATCGGCATCGTGGCCGACCTCATGGTCGAGACGGGGATCGGGCGCATTCCGATCGTCGATCCAGCCTCGCAGCGGGTCATCGGCATCCTCTCACGCCACGACCTGCTGAAGGCACGCCGGATCGGCATCGAAACCGAGCGCCATCGCAGCCGTTGAGCGGCCCTCTTCCCTTTTTCGGAAAAGCCGCTATAGGCGCGCGCTTGCCGAAGCTGCCTTGCAGGCGGAATTCGGCGAGCATGCGCGGGAGGACCGGCCTCGGCCGGACCGTTTGACCGCTAAACTTGAACCGGACCTGCCCGCCCGCGTGCGGACAAGTCCTCTACAGAGTGAGTAGACATGGCCAAGAAGATTACGGGCTATATCAAGCTCCAGGTCCCCGCTGGAGCCGCCAACCCCTCGCCGCCGATCGGCCCTGCTTTGGGTCAGCGCGGCGTGAACATCATGGAATTCTGCAAGGCGTTCAACGCGTCGACGGAAAAGATGGACAAGGGCACGCCGCTGCCGACCATCATCACCGTCTATGCCGACCGCAGCTTCTCCTTCATCACCAAGCAGCCCCCGGCGACCTATCTGATCAAGAAGGCGATCAACCTCAAGTCCGGCTCGAAGGAGCCCGGCAAGGCATCGGCCGGCAAGATCAAGCGCTCGCAGCTGGCCGAAATCGCCCAGGCGAAGATGGCCGACCTCAATGCGAACGACATCGAGGCCGCAACGAAGATCATCGAAGGCTCCGCTCGCGCGATGGGCCTCGAAGTGGTGGAGGGCTAAGACCATGGCAACGCAGAGCAAGAAGGCAAAGGCCCTCGCGGCCGCCGTCAACCGCGACAAGCTGCACGGCGTCGATGAGGCGATCGGCCTGATCAAGACCCATGCGACCGCCAAGTTCGACGAGACCGTCGAAATCGCGCTGAACCTGGGCGTCGATCCGCGTCACGCCGACCAGATGGTCCGCGGCGTTGTGACGCTGCCCGCCGGCACCGGCAAGGACGTCCGCGTTGCGGTGTTCGCCCGCGCTGACAAAGCCGATGCCGCCAAGGCCGCGGGCGCCGAGATCGTCGGTGCCGAAGACCTGCTGGATCACATCCAGGCCGGCAATTTCGACTTCGACCGCGTCATCGCCACGCCCGACATGATGGGCCTGGTCGGCCGTCTCGGTAAGGTGCTGGGTCCCAAGGGCCTGATGCCGAACCCGAAGCTCGGCACCGTGACGCCGAACGTCGCCGAAGCTGTCAAGGCGGCCAAGGGCGGCCAGATCGAGTTCCGCGTCGAAAAGGCCGGCATCGTTCACGCGGGCCTGGGCAAGGCGAGCTTCTCGGCTGCCGACCTGCGCAAGAATTTCGATGCGTTCGTCGATGCGATCGTCAAGGCGAAGCCCTCGGGCTCGAAGGGCAAGTATGTCCGCAAGAT